>MKWI01000038.1 GCA_001899715.1 Sphingobium sp. 66-54 | reverse complement strand
ATGCCCTGGAACTGGCAGCCCCATCAGCAGCAGATCGCACAGGCCGCGTAGCTGCGGCCTTCAGGCCACGCTTACGAGAACTATACTATCCGCTTGATTGAAATAGTCGTCGAACGCAGCGCCCACGCTTGTGATCGTTCTACCGGAAAGCGCTTGAGAAAGAGCATCCGGCATCCCATGGAAGAGCGGTGTCGTGATCCAATCGGAATAGGCGACCGTCGTCGCAGCAACATACAGCAGACAGAGCTTCACCATCCGATAGAAAAGCTCGCCCCAAGGTTCGCTGATGATACCCCGCATCACCATGTAGCCGAACAGGGCAATGTAGATGACCAGTCCGACCGCAAGTGGGCCGCGAACAACCTCAACGACATTTTGGAGACGCTCGTTCAGGAACAGGTCGAGCTGATTGTCGACCTGCAGATAGAAATCATTGAAGAGAGTAGAAGCCATCGAGAATTCGCCAGACGTCAAAGAGACCGTTTGAGGTCATCAAGATCTTTTACATCTTGCGCATTTGTGCACTCTCGGGAGCTCAGATGGGTGCCGTTCGCGCAGTTCCGGAGGGTTTCGTTCCTCAGGTTAGTATCACGGCGATACTCATCCTTCCCGGTCGGCTGTTTGCAGCCCACTAATGCGGACGCCAAAATAGCGCTCGCGACAATCGTGCGGAGCATCACTCGCCACCCAAACTTGTCGTCAGGTCGGCCAGGTCCTGTTCGTCGTCACGTTGAATCTGAAGCCGACGTTGCGACTCTTGCCGCATCCGCAGCGCCTGCAATTGCAGAGCATCGTTCTGGATATGGGCATTTTCGACCCCTACCCTCGCCTGGATATCCATGACCTGCTTGGCGTCCGAAGCCGTATCCAGCGAGGTTCTCAGTTCTTCGAGCCCGGCGGTGCGCTGAGCCGACACGCCATAGGCCGCCTCCGCGATCGCGGCATCGCGCGCTGCGAGGTCGCCGTTCCGCAAGAGGTTGTCGCGGGAAGCGCGCTCATACGCCGACGCACCTGGCCGCAATTCCGGCAAAGCGATACGGTTGGCGTCCCGGATACGGGTCGCGGAGCTCCCGAGCGAGCCCAGGCTGGCATTGTCCGACGACATCAGCCGGCTGATGTCACGGGCCTCCCGCGGCAGTAGATGGCGCATGGCGTCCGTGGAAAGCGACGAGGCAATACCGTTGACGTCAGTGACCTGGTTGAAGCTGCCATAGAGCTGCTTCGCCTCGGCGATCTGCTCCTTCCCCTGATCGATCATCGACAGGGTGTTCTTCACCGTGGCCAGCGCCTGCAGATAGCCGGAGCTGTCGTAGACGGGGATACCTTGCGCGACTGCAGGCCCCGCCATTCCAAGGGCGATGGCGCCAAGTGCTGCGTATATACCCTTACCCATAGCTCATCCTTTCCTGATCGATGCAGACCGACGCTGCTGGTGAAAAAGAGGCAACCATTTCGCCGGGTCGTCGCCGACATCAGCGCGAATGGCATCGAGGAGCGTCACGGTTTCCGTGGTGCCCGAGAGCACCGCGAGCTCGTCGGAGAGGCCGCCCAGGTCCAGTTCCACCACGATCGAGTCATGACCCTGCTTGATGAGGAAGCGGCGAGATTCCGGGTTCAGGTCGTGACGGACGAGCTTGAATTCCGCCTGGGTCAGGCCCAGCCCGTCGATATAATCCGTTTCACGCCCATAGGGGTTGGGCAGCAGGATCTTGGTCGCGACCTGCTCCATGATACTGTGCGAGATATCCGAGCGCAGCGCATCGGCCGGGCTCTGCGTGCCGAAAACCAGGAAGGCGTTCTGCTTGCGGTAGGTCTTCAGGCCATCCTGGGCAAAGGCGCGGAAAGCGTCATCACCCAGCGCCTTCCAGAACTCATCGATGTCGATCACCAGTCGTCGGCCATCCAGAAGGCCGTCGATGCGATGGAACATGTACATCATGATCGGCGTGCGAACTTCCGGATTGTCGAGGAAGTCGGTCATGTCGAAGCCGAGGAACGGCGCATCGAGCGACAAAGCATCGATCTCGTTGTCGAACACCCAACCCAGCGATCCGCCTCGCGACCATTTCTCAAGCCGAGCGCCGATGCCTTCCGGATCGCGCTGGCCGAGCAGCTGGCGCAGGGCCAGAATGGATCGGTTCTCCGGTGCGAGCCGCCCGAGCGACGCCAAGCCTTCGTCGATCATGCGCTCCTGGGTGACGCCCAGCGTGCCGCCGGGCGGCGTCACCAGCTGCCGGATCAGACGACCGAGAAAGACGAGGTTGCGCGGCCCATATTCGAGCGCCCGCAGCGGCGCGAAGCCGGTTGGCTCCCCGTTCTTCAGCGTCAGATAGATCCCGCCAGCAGACCGCACGTAGATCTCGGCGCCGCGATCCTTGTCGATGAAGATCTGCTGCGCGCCCGTCTTCTCGAGCTGCGCCATCAGGAAGTTCTGAACGACCGTTTTGCCCGCGCCCGAGGGACCGATGATGAGCGTGTGGCCGAGATCCCCGACATGGAAGTTGAAATAGTAGGGCGATTGCGCGGCCGTTTTCATCAGCGCGATCGCCGGACCCCAATGATTTCCGCTCGGCCGGCCTGCGGGGTAGGTATGAAAAGGTGCCAATGCGGCGAAATTCCGCGATGTGATTGCCGCCGGCCGCGCCCGCCACGCGAAGTTACCGGGAAGCTGAGCCCAGAAGGCTGCTTCGAGCGCCGGCCCTTCCCTCGCTGATACCAAACCAGCGTCCGCGAGCGCCGCCCGCGCGGCCGACAGATTATCGGCGAGTCGCCTCTGGCTTTCGGCAAACACCCCAAGCGAGAAATGATGTTCGCCAAGGACGAACCGATTGCTTTGAAGATCGTCGGCGGCGTCTTCGAGGTCGAGCGCCTGGCTTGCTGCCGCGTCCTCGGTCGAAGCCATCTGGTTCTGTCGCCGGCGCAGCCTTTCGGCTGCGCGCGCCTTCCCCATGAAGGTGAAGGACTGCGAGACGACGAACGCGAAATCCTGGCCGAGCAGAGCGTTCATCTGACCGGGACGGGTGAGCGCGGGATATTCCCGGATGCCGAAAATGCCCAACCAGCGGCTCGCATCATGGGCGCGGATCTCGACCGTCTCGCGTCCGAAGATCACCCGCTCGCCGTAGAGGGCTGATCCAAGATGGCCTCGGACCAGCGGGACCTTGGCCTTTGCGCCCATCATGACTTGCTCGAGCACTTCGAGCGGCCTGGAGAATAGGAGGCCATTCTGCTCATAAAGAGCGAGCCGCGCGGGGCTGCACCGCCGAAGCAGCTTTTCGATATCGCGCGCCTTCTCCTCGAAGCGGGCCAACTCGTCGGGGTCGACTTCCTCATCGGCCGCCCTGGCCTTGGCGATGCGCTTGAGGAGAAGCCCGGTCCGATCGGCCGAGCCGACCGCCGGCCGCATGATCAGCGTCAGATAATGCTCGTTGACGAACATGCGCTTGGCAGTCACCCGCGCGCGATATTTTTCGTCCAGATCGGCCGCGAAGTCCGAGCGGAATTGGCCTTCGGGATAGTCATCGACCGGGCGGCGAACGATGTGCGTCCAGAGCGCGAGCCGATCGTCGGCAATGTTGCGCCAGGTGCCGTTGAGCTTCTCGTGCCAGTCATTGAGGTGGATCGGATCCGCGGTCTCGAACGCAAGCCCTTCAAGGCGGAACATCATCATGAGGTCGCCGCTATCGAGCGCGATCACCTCCGATGTCACGTGGCGCACGTAGGGCAGATAGCGACCCGGCTCGGCCTCTTGCCGCAATATGCGCCACGGCGTCTTGCGCGGCGGAAGCTGGGCAGCCGCGCTAGCCACGCGCAAAGCCCTTGCGTTTCAGCCCGGCAACCGGGAGCGGCGAATAGGAACTGCCGCCCCACCAGGCGCGGTTCCGGCTGCGCGCCTTGGTCATGGTCCACAGCCACAGCAGCCGGAAGGCATTGGCATCGTGCCGCACGATGAGCCGCGCCACGGCAAGACAGGCGCCTCCGATGGCGCCGGCATAGAGCGGGTTGCCGCTGACGATCAAAGTGAGACAGGCGGCAAGCGCGATCGGCAACGAGGCTTCGAGCGGCACGCCGAGCCACATCGTCGGCCGCGTGACCGCCAGGAACAGCGTCTCCTCGCGCAGCCGCTCGTCCAGGGCGGCGCTCTCCTTCACGCACCACCTGTGATGGTGTCGACGATCCACTGCGCACTGAAGACGATGAAGATGCCAACGATGACCGTCACCAGAAGGCCGAGGCTGGCGCGCCCGGTGAAAAACATGAACCCAACGATCACGACCGCGATCACCGCGATGGTCTTGGCGAAGGTCCCGGTGAGCCAGGTCTTGATGTTCTCCGCCATGGACGTGATGCCGTCGGCACCTTGCGCGTGTGCAGGATCGCTCAGCAGCATCGAGACAAGCAGCGCCAATGCCATCACGCCGATGACGCGCAGCAGAAGTCGCGCCCATTGGGGCCGTCCGCCCGGGTGGGCGGTGATTGCTGTCATGGATGCTGTCCTTTCTGAGATGCGGCCCCGTCGCCGAACACCATGAGCGAGGCCTGGCTCGCCCTCGCCGCTGTATTCCACCCAGCTGCGGCCGGTGGCGAAACAGGGGTGTCGGGTGGCGGAGCGAAGGTGGGCAGAGATTGAGGAATCGCTGGTGCGGCAGCCACCGGCGCCGTGCCACGGATCAGCGGAATGACGGCCGACGCGCTGGCATAGACCCTGGCGACATAGCCATTGCGAAAGCCGCGCTGCCGGTCGCCGGTATTGTACATCGACAGGGCGGTCGCGATCGCATGATCCCGGCTCGGGGCAAGGCGCGCGACCGCCTGGTAGTTGGTCGCGAGGACACGCGCGGCGGCGGCCAGATTGGAGCAGGGCTCGAACGCATTTTCTACCGAAAGCCCCAGCCAGCCGAGATTGGCGCTGTTGATCTGCCCCAGGCCGAGATCGATGTTGTAGCCTCGACCAATCAGGCTACGCGCCGCAGCGATTGCCTGCGCCTTGGTCGCGGGCTTTGGCGCGCGCACGCCGGGACTATTGACCCCGATGGCGAGACTGTTGAACCGGCTCTCCGTGTGGACGATCGAAATGAGCGTCTCAGGCGCCACCGTCGGCGCGCAAGCTCCTGCAAGCGAAAGAAGGGTGGCGAGATCGAGGATCATTGGCCGCCGCCGTCCAGGCGCTCGATGCCGGCCAGCGAGAAGGTCTGGCTGCGGCCGTCGTTGAACGTGATGACCACCCGCCGGCGAACTGTGGAATCGCGATCGTAGACCTTCGTGCGGGCGACGCCGCCGCCGCTACAGCCGGGAAAGGCGCCGCCGGTGGCCAAGCGTTGCCAAAGCTTGGTCATCGGCGACACGCATTGTGCGTATTGGGTCGCGCCACCGGGATTGGAGAGACAGAGGAGAACCTGGCAGCCCAGGTCATTCGCCGCTGCCGGTGCGCTTGGAAGGGCTGTGGCGAGGGCGAGCATCGCCATGCCGAATATCGCACGTTGCATCGGGTCTTCCCCCGCGAGAGACAGCTCCCGCGTCGGGAAATGCCGTCAGCTATCCGTTGGATTTCACCTCTCTTTTGTTCCGACCGCGCTCGATTTCGGCAATCCCCCCAGCCGGGGGGAGTTGATCGGTTTGCTGTCGCAGGAATTCGGACAGAGCGCCTTCCTGGTCGGGTCGGAGAGCATCGATTGCGGCGAGATGGTCCGGCGGATCGTCGCCGAGCAGGATGGACGGGCACTGCCCGTCATAGTTGCCGAGATTGGGGCGGTGCTGCTGGTAGCCGACCAGCGCGGCAAGCTCGGGGGCAAATGCGCTGGCCACCTCAGGCGGATAGGTCAGCCACTGGTTTTCATAGGGCTTCAGCCAGCCGAGGCAGTAGCTGACGATGATGCCTCGGCGCACCGCGTTTGAATGATTCGAGCCGGCGCCATGAAGGGTCGATCCCAGAAATATGATCGCCGATCCAGGATTGGCTTCGATAGCGACCGGCTCCGCGCCGTCGTCACCCTGCCCGCCATTGTGGCTCCCCGGCCAGACCAGCGTGGCCCCATTTTCGGCCGTGAACGGCGAAATCGGCCACATCACGTTGACGAGATATTCGAGCTCCCCGGTCGGACCGCGCCACATGTCCTGGTCCCGGTGCGGAAATTGCGCTGGCGCGCCCGGATGCAGCTCGAGCGCTTGCGTGAGGTTGAGCTGGACGGTGTCGCACCAAGGCTCGAGGATAGCGTGGACGAGGCGCATGACGGCAGGGTTTTGGACAAGGCTTTCCACCACCGGGGCGCGCTTCAACAGGCCACCGAAGCGTTTTGTCCGTGGGCCGTAGAATCCGCCCTGGCAGAAAGGCGTGGCGGCAAAACGCGGATGGAGGGATCGATCGATCTCTTCGATGCGCGATCGAGACTCGACATCCCGCAGGATGCAGAAACCGTGCTGTCGCAGCTTTTCGTCGGCTTTGGTCGCGGCCGAGATGCCGCGCCTTGCGATCGTGGCCATGATAGCTCTCCTCACGCTGCTGCTGGAAGATCGGCAAGGCCGACAGGGCGGAAAATGCCGCTCTCGCGCAACTGCTCGCGCGTTCGGCCGTCCACATCGATTTGCAAGGCGACGAGGCTTCGCCCTTGCTCGGACGTGGGAAGACCCAATGGTCGGCAAGTCCAGCCGAAACTCAGGATCTGCTGGAACCACGGCCACTCAGCGACGCCGGTGAAGCTGTGGATCTGGTTGGCGAGGGCATATTCGACAAGCGCGGTGACCAGCTGATTGCGCACCTCGAGACGCTCCCAGGCGCGCAATTTTCGCGCAAGGCAAAAGCGGGTGATTTCCAGGATCGCACCACCGCGTGGCGGCGCTTCCTCGCAAAGATCCGGGAAGATCGTGCCGAGAATATGCTCGTGCGTCGTCGGCAGAAGCCGTGCGGATGCACGGTGTTCCCCGTCGTCCCCGGTGACAACGATGTAGACGGCGCGATCATTGTCGAACTGATCGATTTCGTAGCGACCGGCGATGACCGGAACGTCCCAGCGAAGAAGATCGACGAAGACCCGCTTGCGCTCCTCGAACATGGAGCGAAACAGGCGGTGTTCCATGGCTTGCGAAAAGCCGGTCCCGATGTGCATGACAGCCTCCTTTTGGTGAGGCCTGTCAGTCGATCAGAGGCGGCTTTCTTGCGTTATCCCCAGTTCTGGGGAGATCATCGGCCGAACACATCGGCGAAGCTGATTTGCCCGTCGAACAAGGCGCGAATGGCAAGGAGGGTGCGCTTGGTGACGCCATAGCGGTCGCGCGCATCCTTCACATGCTGGATCACCGTTTCCTGGCCGATGCCGAGGATCTGGCTGATCTCCCAATCGGTCTTGCCCCGCGCGACCAGCGCCACGCATTCGGCCTGCCTTTCGGTCAGGCTCGGGCATTCGGATTGTGGCGCGTGGATCCGGGAAATCTTGCGTGCCGCTTCGAACGCGAAGCTGCCGACGAGCTGCACGAACGGCAATTGCCGATGGTCGAGCATCTCGCCCGCCGCCATCGCGAAGGAACAGGATCCATTGAGCTCGCCGGGTATGTGGGCCGGAACGGTGAAGCCGTCGCCCAGCCCGGCCTCGTATGCTTCTGCCAGGATCGAGCGATCGGCGGCCGTCAGAGAGATGATCGACTGAACCGCCGACCAGGCAAAGCCCACATTGGTGCGATGGCTGGCGCGGTGGATCGGGTCGCTCGCATAGAGACGTCTCGCCTGGAAGCGCTCCACCCAGTCTTGCGGATAGTCGACGATGTGGACCGAGCGAACCGCAGGCTTCAGGTCGACATGATGGACCAGGGCATAGTGCCGAAAGCCCATGGCCTTCGTGATTTCGGCCATCAGGTCCGACAAGGCTGCGGCGTCCTTGATCGCGCCAGCGACAGCGCAAAAATCCTGAATTTGCCCAAGCCCGATCATCACATGGCCGGCGAGATCAGAGCAGCGCTTCCATGTTGAGATGACCATCGCGAACCGCGCGCAGCACCAGCTGCGTGCGTCGTCGCACGCCATAACGCCTGCGGGCCGATTCAACATATTCGTGCACGGTGTCGCGGCTGAGACCGAGGATTTGGCCGATCTCCCAGTCGCTTTTGCCTTGCGCGACGAGTGCGATGCATTCGACCTGTCGTGGGCTGAGCGGGACGCAGGTCAATGTCTTCGCGGCCTCGCCTAGCAGCTCGCGGGCACGATCATAAGCGACCGAGCCGAGCAGACGCGCGGTCAGTATCTCCTCTGCGCTGAGCGGCTCGTCGCGCGATCGGGCGGCGGTAAAGATCGCCTCGGGCTCGCCCGGGGTCCGGATCGGCAAGCTGTAGCCGGACGCAAGGTCATGGTCCCTGGCGCGTTCGAGGATGCTTCGCTGCCGCGGCGTGAGCTCCAGCACATCGCCAATCCGGTCCCAGGCGAGCCCTGACGGGGTGCGTGCGCAGGCCGCATGGATGGGATCTTCGAGATAATGGCGCTCTTCGAGCACTTCCTCGAGCCAGGCCGAGGGATAGGTCGTGAGGAATAGAGCCTGCTCGCCTCCGCGCCGAAGATCGACGTTATGAAGCAGCGTGAACCAGCGGAAGCCGAATTCCCGCGCGGCCGCGTCGATCGTTCCATGCAGTTCGCCGAGATTTTCAGCACGCGCACATTCGGTCGCGAAGCGCGTGAGATCATCGAGGCGGCCGCAGTCTTTTATCCCGTTCGCCATAGACGGTCGAAGCTCGTCCGCGAGATGACTCCTCGTCCAGACCTAAGCGGCGAGCGCCATGATTATCAGGATAAGTTGAGAATGATTCGCAACAATCTGCGATTAGATGGATCGCCTATGACACTTTACCCGCCGGCAAAGTGTCATAGCTGACAACCCGTCTGCGGCCGCCGATTTGGGATTCACATTGATCCTGCTTTGTGCTTGATTCCATCATGTTATGTTTCATGCAGGCAAGCCTCTTGAACCCTCCATTGGCTGTGATGTCGCGGCCGTGCTCGAGACGCTGGCGACCGTATCGAGCCGGCCCCGTTATGCCTTCATGCTGCTCAACCTGATCGCCCAGGTGGCGGGGCCAGATGGCAGCGCCGGTCCCTGGGTCAGGCGGAACGATGGGCTCGTTTCCCTGCGCGATTGGCTATGCGACGCATTGACGCCGATGGCCCAGCGTGGTCCGCGCAGCATCACGCTGGCCGAGCGGGTCGAGAGCGACCTCGCCAGAAACGGACTGCTCCCCGGCGATGCGGAGAAAAGGCGCGGCGTGATCGCGGAGGAGATGCGCGCGCGTGTCCGTACAGCCGGGAAGAGCAATCTCAGCCGCGCCGTCTCCGAACTTGTGAACGCCGGTCTGCTGCGCCGGCATTACCAAGGCTACCGCGTCGACCATCGAAACCGCGGCGCGCAACGCCACGCTGTCTATACGCTTGTCGGCGAAGCTCTGCGTCTAGTGCCGGGAATCAGCTCCAAGCCGAATCTGCCCGTGCAAGGCGAGCTTGCCTTGACCGGGTGAGGGTCTTGGTGCTTGGCCACTCCTAGACGGCTTGTAGCCTGTCGATGATCGGGCATTCGGGCCGGCTATCACCCCGACATCGTGACGCTAGGTCGAGGAGCGAAGCACGCATCGCCTCAAGCGCGCGGGCCTTTCGTCCAAGTTCTTCGGCGCGGGCTAGAGCCAACGCCTTCACATCGGCGCTGGCCCCGCTCCTGTCCGACCACAAGGACAAAAGTTCCTCGATCTCGTTGATCGGGAAACCCAGGTCACGCGCATGAGAGATGAAGGAGAGCCGATGCACGTCGTCCGGCGCGTAGTCGCGATACCCGCTGTCGCGACGGGAAGGCGGCGGAATCAGGCCAATCTTTTCATAGTGACGGATCATGCGCTGAGAGACGCCGCTCGCCTCCGAGGCTTGGCCGATGTTCATAGTTTCACCCTATTGAGGCGAAGCGCATTGCCGACCACGCTGACCGATGACAAGGCCATGGCGGCGGCTGCGATGATCGGCGAGAGCAAAATTCCGAAGACGGGATAGAGCACGCCCGCTGCGACCGGCACGCCAGCCGCGTTGTAGATGAAGGCGAAAAACAGATTTTGGCGAATGTTGGACATAGTCGCTTCGCTCAGCCTTCGCGCCCGCACGATGCCGGTGAGATCACCCTTCAAGAGCGTCACGCCAGCACTCTCGATCGCGACGTCGGTCCCCGAACCCATGGCGATGCCGACATCGGCGGCGGCGAGTGCCGGGGCATCATTGACGCCGTCCCCCGCCATCGCGACGATCTGACCTTTGCGCTTGAGCCGTTCGATCACCGCGCTCTTCTGGTCGGGCAGCACTTCAGCCTCGACCGCGTCGATGCCGAGCTTGCGCGCGACGGCTTCGGCGGTCGTGCGGTTGTCGCCTGTCAGCATGACCACCTTGATCCCGGCCGCACGCAGCCCTGCAAGCGCTTCGGGTGTCGTCGCCTTGATCGGATCAGCGATTGCGAGCACGCCCGCGACGCGATCGTCGAAGCCCACGAAGATGGCGGTGGCGCCGTCGCGGCGTAGCTCGTCGGCCGCCGCTTCCATCGCGGCCAGATCAATGCCGCTTTCGCGCATGATACGCGCGTTGCCGAGCGTCACGCGCCGGTTGTCGACCGTTCCAATCGCGCCTCTGCCGGTCGGTGCGTCGAAATCCGAGACCGCTGGAATGCTGATCCCTCGCCCCGTCGCCGCCGCTACCACCGCCAGCGCCAGCGGATGCTCCGAGGCGCGCTCGACCGCCGCCGCCAGGCGCAACACTTCTCCCTCCTCGACGCCTTCCGCGGTAACGATCCGGGTGACCGACGGCTTTCCTTCCGTCAGCGTTCCGGTCTTGTCGACGATCAGCGTCTCGACCTTCTCAAGGCGTTCCAGCGCCTCGGCGTTCTTGATCAGCACACCAAGTCCAGCACCCCGCCCAACGCCAACCATGATCGACATCGGCGTCGCAAGTCCAAGCGCACACGGGCAGGCGATGATGAGCACTGCGACTGCGGCGATCAGCCCATGGGCGAGCCGCGGCTCGGGTCCCCAGACGCCCCACGCGACAAAAGCCAGCACCGCGACGCCAAGCACCGCCGGTACGAACCACCCTGCGACCTGGTCGGCTAGCCGCTGGATCGGCGCACGCGAGCGCTGCGCTTCCGCGACCATCTGGACTATCCGCGCGAGCATGGTGTCGCGGCCGATTCGTTCGGCGCGGATCACGAGAGCGCCGCTCTGGTTGAGCGTGCCGCCAATAACGGCGGCGTCCACCTCCTTGGCGACGGGCATGGATTCACCCGTCACCATGGACTCGTCGATGGCCGAACGACCCTCCTCGATCACGCCGTCGACCGGGACCTTCTCGCCCGGCCGCACGCGCAGCCGGTCACCGACGGCAATCAGGTCAAGGGAAACTTCTTCCTCATGCCCGTCCGCTGCGAGCCGCCGAGCGGTCTTGGGCGCGAGATTGAGCAGCGCCTTGATGGCGCCGGAGGTGCGCTCACGCGCCCTGAGTTCGAGGACCTGGCCGAGCAGTACCAGCACCGTGATGACGGCGGCGGCCTCAAAGTAGACCGCGACCGTGCCGTTCTCGCGGAAGGCGGCCGGGAAGATGCCGGGCGCGAGCGTCGCCACCAGGCTGTAGGCCCAGGCGACGCCCGTTCCCATCGCGATCAAGGTGAACATGTTGAGATGACGCGTCTTGAGCGACATCCAGCCGCGCTCGAAGAAGGGCCAACCGCCCCACAGCACGACGGGCGTCGCCAAAAGGAGCTGAATCCACGTGGAGGCGCGTTCGGAGACGAGGTGATGGAGGGCCGGAAAGAGATGGCCGCCCATCTCGAGCACGAGTACCGGGATCGTAAGCGCCAAGCCGATCCAGAAGCGGCGTGTCATATCGACAAGTTCGGCACTCGGCCCGGCCTCGGCGGTGGCGATCTCCGGCTCGAGCGCCATGCCGCAGATCGGACAGGCGCCCGGATGATCCTGCCGGATCTCCGGATGCATCGGGCAGGTCCAGATCGTTCCCGGGGCGGCCTCGACTGGCGCGGGCGGTTCGGCAGCGAGATAGTGCGCCGGATCCGCCTCGAATTTTGCGAGGCAACCGGCACTACAGAAATGATAATCGTGGTGTTGGTGGACAGCGTGGTGCGGCGTCTTTGCCGGATCGACGGTCATCCCGCAGACCGGATCCTTGACCTCTGTCTTCATGCCTTCGCCGTGCGCGTGACGCGCATGGCCTCCACAACAACCTTGACCTCCATGCGCCGCGTTCTTCAAATCGGTCATAAACCGTCTCCTTTCCGACGCATGCCGATATAGGGTCTGACATTATGTCAGGGTCAAGACCCGTTTCTACGATCCTCCTGAAGCTGGCGGCGGCAGCGTTCCTAGCCAGGCAACCAGTCCGAGGATCAGGATGCCGGCGCAGGTTTCGATCCACAGACTGCGTTTCAAGCGCGCCACGGCCGCTGCGGTGCCATCTCTACCAATCGCTTTACCAAGCGCGGGTGTTAGCCGAAACCGATTGCCCGCCGCCAACCCTAGCATGATGGCAAACAAGGTGAGCTTGATGAGGAGGAGGAGGCCGTAGTCGCTCTCTGCAAGCCTCAACACATTTCGTGGGCCGACCAGAAGATAGCTGTTCACCAGCCCGGTCGCTACGATCAAGCCCACAATGATCGCTCCGACTGTCGCAAAGCTGGCGAGCGCGCGATGCGCCGCGTTGAGGGTTTCGGGTGTTTGAGGCCGCCGCGATACGATAAGGACGAAGGCGCCCAAGGCGCCGATCCAGGCTGCAGCAGCCAGCAGATGAATAATGTCGCTGACCAAATGGACCATCCCCGCTGGTCCCTCGGTGGCAGCACCGTGGCCTGACCAGGCGAGGCTCGCGACAGCTGTGGCGGCAAGAAAGGTCAGGAGCACGAGCCCAGCCATCCGGCGCAAGACAGGGGTCAAGGCAGCAATGCCTAAGATGGTCAGGACCGCTAGGCGCGCGAGCAGCGCCCATCCAACACTTGTCTCCGTGAGCAGCATCAGCGCGCTGACACGATCGACACCCTCGATACCTGTCCCAAGCATGGCAGCAGCGGACTGCAGGAAACCATAAGCGCTCAGCAGCACGCCCAGCACCGCCAGCGCCATCGTCCACCCGCGGAGGCGCAGCAACCTTTCACGCTCTTCGCCAGCCAGGGCGTAGAGCGTGAAGAGGAGCAATCCGAACAGCAGCCCGAGATCCGCATAGAGCGCCCAACGGATCGCAATGAGCGGCCAGTCCGCCATTTAACGAACCGTGAAGGTCAGGCTACCAGCGATGCGGTGGGTGTCGACCGAGACGACGTGCCAATCCAGCTTGTAAGTGCCGGCGGCGAGCGGACGCGGCAAAGCTGCGATCAGCGTCTTGCCATCTTCCCCAACGGTGGTCTGCACACCGCCAATCTTCATCGGGGCATGATTGGCCATTCCGGGCATGCCAGTCATCGCAAGGTCGATGCCGGACAATTGCGGCATCAAACGCTCGCTGAACGTCAAGGTGAGCCGGTTTGTCGCGGCCACGGTCGCGGTCGCGGCAGGCGATGAGCTCACGAGCTTGGGATGCGCCAGTGCCGGCGCCGACACACCGAGTGAAAGGGCCGCGAGCGCGGCGGCGAGTAGGGTCTTGGTCTTCATCGAACATCTCCTTCGCGTTCGATGAGCATTACGCAGATCAGGTGCCGACCCCTCATCGATGCCCGCTCGATTGGCGATGAGGGATTTTTCGCTACGATGCGTAAATCCAGTCGCAGGGGTGGGAGTAGCGAGATGATGGACGTTGATACAGCACTGAGCTGCTTAAGAGAGCTTCCGGTCGATCCGCGTTTGGAGACGATCGACGGCGCTGTGATCGACGCGCTTGCCTACCAGCGCCGGCATGGCGCGCCTTTGTCGGGAGCCGTCTTCGGGATCGCCGCCGGTGTGGCCCTTTCCGTCGGACTTCTGGGCTCCGTCATACCGGCGCGCGAGACTCGGATGGCATCGATCGCGCCTTTCGGCGCGCCGCCGGCCCTGGCGCCCTCGACGCTGCTCGGGACGAGCGAATGACCGATCGCCGTCGCCTCCTGCTGATTGCTGTGATCGCCTTCCTGGCCGCGATTGTCGGCGCCTTCCTTGGTCGGGCGTTCATCGTGCCGCCAACCCCGGTCGAAACTGAACTGCATGCACTGCTCCACCACGAGCTCGACCTCGATAGTGCGCAACAAGCGCGCATGGACGAAATCGAACGCCGTTTCGCAGTCCGCAAACAGGCGCTGGAGCTCGAACTGCGGGCGGACAATGCGCGGCTCGCCGACGCCATCCAGGCCGAACATGGCTATGGTCCCGCGGTGGGCGCAGCAGTCGATCGGTCGCATCAGGCGATGGGTCAGCTTCAGAAGGAAACGCTCGAGCACATCTTCGCCATGCGAGCGGTCCTGAAACCCGACCAAGCCGCCAAATTTGATGCGGCCGTCGTAAAGGCGCTCACGGCCAAGGAACCGTGAGCCTTGATCTCGCCGCCTGCTCGGACGGCGAGCTCGCTGCGCTTGCGCTGGGTGGGCGACAGCCGGCCTATAGCGAGTTGATGCGGCGCCACCGGGAGAGCATCTTTCGCCTGCTGCGCGGTCATACCGGAGACGCGGATGCCGCTCTAGACCTTACCCAGCAGAGCTTCATCGCGGCCTTCGCCGCGCTGCGCAGCTATGACGGCGAACGGCCGTTTCGGCTCTGGATCTCGCGGATCGCAATCAACAAAGCGCGCGACTGGGCTCGCCGCCGCGCCGTCCGCCGTCTCTTTACCTTTGCACGGCCCCTCGAGGAGGCGATCGACGTCGCCGATCCCGGGATCTCGGCCGACGTCCGGCTCGACGATCGCCGCGAACTTGAACGGGCCATGGCCGCGATTGCTATGCTGCCTGCAAGCCTCAGGGATGTGCTCGTCCTGCGAACGATCGAAGGCATGAGCCAAGTTGAAAGTGCGGGCGTACTCGACATCAGCGAGAAGGCGGTGGAAACCAGGCTCTATCGCGCCCGTGCAAAACTGGCAGAAATTTTGAGGGTTTGATGCCGACCCTGCGTAACCCCTGAGAGTTCAGGACAGGGATAAAGCGCAATGGACCTTTCAACCCTCGACCGGCGGAGCTTTTTGCGAGGCGCCGGGTTTGCAGGCGGGACGGCCGCGCTAGCGGCCTGGCTGCCGGCATGGGCCCAACCGGTTTCCGAGGGGCTCACCGTGCCGATTCCAACCGTATCGGGCACCGATATAACGCTGAAGATCGCACGACAAACGATGACGATCGATGGGCGCCGGTCAGCCGCGATCGGCATCAACGGCACCGTGCCGGCCCCGCTGATCCGCCTTCGTGAAGGCCAGACAGTGCGGCTCAACGTGATCAACGATCTCGACGAAGACAGCTCGATTCACTGGCATGGCCTTCTCGTGCCACCCCAACATGACGGCGTTCCTGGCGTGTCGTTTCCGGGAATTAAGCCGCGATCGAGCTATCTCTACGAGTTTCCCGTCCGTCAGAACGGCACCTATTGGTACCACAGCCATTCCGGCCTCCAGGAGCAGCTTGGACATTACGGCCCGATCGTGATCGATCCTGCAGGCGCCGACCCCGTCCAGTCCGACCGCGAGCATGTCATCGTTCTGTCCGACCATAGCCAGCTTTCGCCAGAGGCGATCTTTCGGCGCATGAAGGTCGATCCAGGCCATTTCAATTTCCAGCGGCAGACACTTGCCGGTCTGCTCGCAGGCAAAGACCAACGGCTCAAGGATAGGGTCGATTGGGGAGCGATGCGGATGGATCCGACCGACGTCTCCGACGCCACAGGCGCCGCTTATACCTATCTCGTCAATGGCCATGGGCCGTTTGACAACTGGACTGCGCTTTTCACGCCAGGCCAGCGGGTCCGTCTGCGGTTTATCAATGCCTCCGCGATGACGACGTTCAACGTCCGCATTCCGGGGCTACGCCTCACCATCGTCCAGGCTGACGGCCAAAATGTCATGCCGATCGAGGTCGACGAGTTCCAGATCGGCGTTGCAGAGACCTATGATGCAATCGTCACGCCGTCCGAAGACAAGGCCTTCACGCTCGTCGGCGAGGCTATCGACCGCTCCGGTATGGCGCGGGCAACCCTAGCACCTCGGGCCGGCATGACCGCGCCGGTTCCACCTCTTCGAAAGCGTCCCATCACGACGATGAAGGACATGGGGATGGATATGTCCGGCATGCAGGGCATGGAAGGCATGGACATGTCGGGTGGCATGAACTCGTCTCGCGGAGTCGATCCGACAGCGGAGAAAAATGCGTCGGGGCGACTTGCTTCGGGCGTCGCTGCCGGAGCGGCCATCCAAAGCACCAAGCCGCAGATGGCGGGCATGGATCATAACACGATGGGAGCGATGGACCATTCCTCCATGGGTCAAGGCAGTGTGACCGGCATGGATCACGCGGCGATGGGCCATGGTGCGATGGCCGGCAGTCAGCCCATGGCGGGCCATGACATGGGATCGACGGATATGGGCGCGATGAACATGCGCGACTTCTCCAACGCACCTCAGGTCAAGCGCGGCCCCGGTGTCCAGACGATCTCACCGATGCCAATGGATCGGACTGGCGAACCCGGCCAGGGTCTCGAGGATGTCGGTCACAAGGTCCTCGTCTACAAGGACCTGATGGCGCTCGACCGCAATCCCGACGTGCGCGCGCCGTCTCGCAGTATCGACATCCATCTCACCGGCAACATGGAGCGCTTCATGTGGTCCTTCGATGGCGAGAAGATGTCCGACGTGCATGAGCCCATTCCGTTCATCGAGGGCGAGCGTGTGCGGGTGAACCTGATCAACGATAGCATGATGGGACATCCTATCCATATTCATGGCCATTTCTTCGAGCTGGTGACCGGCCATGGCGATCATGGGCCGCGCAAGCATACCGTGATCGTTCAGCCGGGCGGGAAGGTGACCTGGGATTTCACTGCAGACGCCGTCGGCGACTGGGCCTTCCACTGCCACCTACTTTATCACATGCATGCCGGCATGATGCGGATCGTCAGCGTCCGTCCCAAAGGAGAGGCAGCATGACGCGGCTCGCTGCTCTCCTCGCCGCATCGTCCGCCATGGTCCTCACAGCACCCGCGTTCGCGCAGGATCATTCGATGCACAACATGCCGGGGATGTCGATGCCGACGGCACAGCCACAGGCTGCAAAGCCCAAGCCCAAGGTGAGAAAACCGGCACCCCGTCGACCAGCGCCTGCGGCGCGCCCGGTGAGGCGCGAGCCTCCCAAGCCTGCCCAGCCACCGGCAGCGCATCAGGGTCATGATATGCAGGGCATGGATCACTCCAACATGCCGGGCATGTCCGAAGACCCCTCAAAGACCATGGCTGATGACGCCATGCCGGGCATGGACATGCAAAACGAGCATGCCGGCCACGACATGAGCGCGATGCCGACCATGCAGCCGACCGGTACGGCACTGCCTGCCGGCAGCGCGCCGGCTCCAAGGCCACCAATGGACCATTATGCCGATCGCCAGTTTCCCCCGGCCGAAATGGCGCTGGCGCGCCGGAAAATGATGGCAGAAGAAGGCGGCCAGACGCTGTCGCAGGTGATGTTCAACCTTGCCGAATATCAGGCCCGCAAAGGCCGTGACGGCTATCGGTGGGACGGCGAGGCTTGGTTCGGCGGCGACATCAACCGGCTGACGCTTAAATCCGAAGGAGAAGGCGCTTTCCGCGACGGCGTAGAAGCCGCAGAGATCCAGGCGCTCTACAGCCGCGCGATAGGACCCTATTTCAATCTCCAGGCAGGTGTGCGCTACGACTTCAAGCCCAATCCCTCACGCGCCTATGCCGTGCTTGGCTTCGAAGGGCTTGCCCCTTATTGGTTTGAGGTCGAGGGCGCTGTCTTCCTCTCGGACAAGGGCGACCTGCTCGGGCGCGTCGAGGGCTATTATGATCAGCGCCTAACCCAGCGCCTGGTCTTGCAGCCTAGGGTCGAACTGAACTTCGCTGCGCAAGACGTACCGGAAAATCGCATCGGGGCCGGTCTTTCCAATGCAGAGCTGGGCTTGCGGCTGCGCTATGAAATCACGCGCAAGCTCGCACCCTATGTGGGTGTGTCCTACGACGCGAAAAGCGGCCAGACCGCCCGTTACGCGCGCGACGACGGGGAAGATCCGACAACGACGAGTTTTGTCGCTGGCGTCCGAATCTGGTTCTGAGCGCTCACCGAGGACGTGAGGCGGACTGATATCCGGGCGGGACCGACAGGAGAGTGAGATGGACCATTCGCAGAACGCAGGAAGCAAGATGAACGGCTATTTGAGTCTTGCCCTGCAGACCTTGATCGGCGCCGTCATCATGTACCTCGTGATGTTCGTCATGATCGACAGCCTCGACAGCTTCTACAACAATCTCAACATGCTCTACATGACGCTGATGATGGTAGCACCCATGGTGGTGCTGATGATTCTGGCGATGAAGCACATGTTTGCATCGCGCTCCGCCAATCTTGCGATCATCGTCGTATCGGTGGCCGTTTTCTTTGGGTCATTCGCGCTGATCCGATCCCAAACGACAATCGACGACGTCGCCTTCCTGCGTTCGATGATCCCACATCATTCAGGCGCCATCCTGATGTGCCGCGAAGCGAATCTCCGGGATGCAGAGGTCAAGCGCCTGTGCGGCGAAATCCGAAACTCTCAGCGCCGCGAGATCGAACAGATGAAGGTCATCCTTGCGCGCCTCAATTGACGCGCGGCATATTTCGAGGGGTTCTTCTCCCGACCGCGTATAGGCAGATGAAGGAAAGAGGACCGAACATGCTGAAGCGCCATCTGCTTGGAGCCGCATTGATGCTTTTGGCTACCGCTGCAAATGCGGCGGGCCCGATCGTGGTTCACCGCGACCCGGGATGTGGGTGCTGCGAGCAATGGGCGGCACAAGTCCGCGCACAGTTCGGGCGGCAGATCAGGATGGTAGACGATCAGTCTCGCGCCACTTTCCAAGGCACGCGCGGCGTTCCGGCCTCGCTGTCCTCCTGCCATACCGCAGTCATCGACGGCCTGGTCTTCGAAGGTCACGTTCCCATCGCAGACATGAAGCGGGTGCTCGCCCAGCGCCCGAAGGGCGTCACTGGCCTAGCCGTGGCCGGAATGCCGGTGGGATCGCCGGGCATGGAGGTGCCGGGTCGTCGCGGCGACCCCTATGTCGTCGTCGCATTCGGTCCATCAGGCACACGAATATTTGCGCGCCATCAAGGATAGATGGCGATTGTCGGAAAGATTAGGCTGCGATAGATAGAAACGTCTTGAAACGCTTGCTCGCCTCTCTGCTCCTTGTCGGAGCGCTCTTCGGCCTCTTCGGGGCGCAGCTGGCCTATGCGCACGGCGTGCCCGTCGCGGCGCGTGCGCCCACAGCGATGGCGATGGACGCCGATTGCATGGCAATGATGGCCAAGCAGCAGCCCGCGCCAAAAGGAACACCGTGTAAGGGGCTTACGCTCGATTGTATCGGGGCGATGGGATGCGTTGTGCCAATCGTGCTGGGTAATGCAGTGCCCGCGCCCGCATCGCCATGGATTCACAACCAGGCTATTTTCTGGACCACCGTCAGCGTCCTGCAGGGGCACGAGTACGCACCCGAGCCGGAGCCCCCCACCCTCCTTGGCTGATTGAACAATCGCGCCCGTCAGGCGCGCGGCTTCTTGTCGCGTCCAGACGCCCGCGATGCCTCTCCATACAGTCAAGGATATTCGTGATGATCAAGAAGTCGATTTTGGCCGCCCTGCTGGCGGTCTTCAGCCTCGCCGCGCCCGCATGGGCTGCCGACCAGAACAGGGCGCCGCAAGGGCACTGGGAATGGAAGTCGGTGCCGCAATATGGGCCGCGAGCAACCGGCCCGGCGCAGAAGCGCGTGTGGGTGCCCGACAGCGCGCAGATGGCGAACTGCGCCTGCGACATGATGAAGACGAGCGCGGCCGATTGCATGAAATCCATGCATGGTGGCCACATGTCGTCTTCGGCCGGCTGAACCACGGATCCCGGCCGATAAGATAGAACAATGAGGCCAGGCGCGTCGCGCCGGCGCGGAAGATACCGCGTCGGCGCGCGTTGGCACTCATAATTTGTCATTCATGGCCCGGGAACCTCTGCAATGGGAGTCCTCCATGCGTACCTTCATTTTGGCCGTCCCCGTGCTCGCTCTGACCACGAATCCCGCGCTCGCCGGGCAGCTTCGCTTCGAGGAGGCGCTCGCCCGAGCCGAGGCACAGGCTCCCTCGCTTCGCGCCAAGGCGCTGGAGGCTGATGCGCGTCGTTCTGCGCTGCCCGCCGCGGGGCAGCTTCCTGATCCCAAGCTTGGACTCGGAATCGACAATTTCCCGGTGTCGGGTCCGCCAGCGGGCAGCTTCGTCGAAGACAGCATGACGATGGCGCGGGTCGGGATCTCGCAGGAGGTCCCCAACGCCGCCAAGCGACATGCGCGCTCAAGCAGAGCGCGGACTGATGTCCAGGCGGCGGAAGCAACCTTTCTGTCCGAGAGCAGGCGGGTCAAGGTGGCGACGGCGCTGGCCTGGATCGATCTCGCCTATGCGGAGCGTCGTCTTGCCGCCCTCGACGGCATAGTTTCCCGGCTCGCCCCCCTTCCCTCCGCGGCAAAGTCGGGTGTTGCCTCAGGCGCGGCCCGCCCCGCACAGACGCTGCAGGTTCGGCAGTCGCTCGCGGTGCTGGAAGACCGCCGGAGCGAGCTCGCCGCCGAAGTGGGACGTCAGCGCGCGCTCCTTTCGCGCTGGACCGGCGAGCCGGCGCCTGAAACCGTTGGCGACGTCCCAGCGCTCACGGTCGATGCAACGACCTTGCGAGCCGCCTTAGCAACGCATCCCGATCTCGGCGCCGCCAGTGCCCGTGTCGCCCAGGCCGAGGCAGACGTCGCCGTCGCCCGGGCCGACAAGCGTCCCGACTGGGGTTTCGATGTCGCCTACCAGCGCCGGGCCGACCGCTACGGCGACATGGTCTCGGCCGGCGTCACCGTCAGCCTGCCCCTTTTTGCCAAACGGCGGCAGGACCCGATGATCGCCGCCAGTACCGCGAACGCCGCCGCGGCGATGGCTGAGCAGGAGGACATGCGCCGGTCGCTGCTCGCCGATCTCGAAGCCGGCCTTGCCGACCATGACATGCACCATGAGCAATGGATGCGCGCACGCGACACGCTGCTGCCGCTCGCGCGCAATCGCGCTGAGCTCGAGACGGCCAGCTATGCGGCGGGTCGCGCCGGGCTGCTCGACGTGATCGAGGCCCAGACCATGCTTGCCGACATCGAACTGCAATTGCTCGACAGGGAGGCCGAAGTCGCGCGCGATGCTGTGCGGCTCGTCTTCACCTTTGGGGGGAACAGCCAATGAAATTCGACACAAGCTCGCGCGCGCAGCTGGGCATGGCCGCCGCGGCGCTCGCACTCGCGGCGGGTGGCCTCGGCTATGGCCTCGCGAATTGGCGCCATGAGTCTCCGCCTGGAGCAACAGCGCAAAGCGGACGCAAGATCCTCTACTGGTACGATCCGATGGTCCCGAGCCAGCATTTCGACAAGCCGGGCAAATCGCCTTTCATGGATATGGAGCTTGTCCCCAAATATGCCGACGAAGCGGCGAGCGGCGAGACCGGCGTGGCGATCGACCCAAGCCGCACGCAATCGCTTGGCCTGCGCATCGCGGAGGCGCGAACGGGCACGCTGGGATCGAGCCTCGCGGCGACCGGTACGATCGAGTTCAACGAGCGCGACATCGCCATCGTCCAGGCGCGAACTGGCGGCTTCGTCCAACGGGTCTATGCGCGCGCGCCGGGCGATGTGATCGGGGCAGGCGCCCCGCTCGCCGACATACTGGTGCCGGAATGGGCAGGCGCACAGGCGGAATATCTGGCCGTCCGGCGGATCGGTGATGTGGGCCTCGCTCGCGCGGCCCGTCAGCGCCTGCTCTTGCTGGGCATGCCCACCGGAACGGTCGCCGCAGTCGAGCGGAGCGGGCGACCGCATAATGTGGTGACGATCTCGGCGCCGACCGGCGGCACGATCAAGACGCTCGGCGTCCGGGCCGGGATGACGGTCGCGAGCGGTCAGACACTCGCCGAGGTGAATGGGCTCGGTACGGTGTGGCTCAATGCCGCGGTGCCGGAGGCGATGGCCGGCAGGCTTCGCCCGGGCCAGAGCGCGACCGCGACCCTCGCCGCCTATCCGGGCGAGCGCTTTACCGGCCGCATCGCCGCGATCCTCCCAAGCGTCGCCGCCGAAAGCCGGACGCTCACCGTGCGGATCGAACTTTCCAACCGAGCCGGGCGCCTGCGCCCTGGCATGTTCGCCTCGGTCGATCTCGGCGACGCTGCGCGGCCGGCACTGCTCGTCCCCTCGGAGGCGGTCATTCGGACCGGCAAGCGTTCGCTCGTCATGCTGGCGCTGGCGCAAGGGCGCTATCGGCCCGCCGAGGTGCAGACCGGCGCCGAGTCAGGAGGCCAGACCGAAATCCTTGCCGGCCTCGCCGAGGGGGAGAAGATCGTCGCTTCCGGCCAGTTCCTGATCGACTCCGAGGCCAGCCTCTCGGGAATCGAGGCGCGCCCGATCGGCGGGGCAGCCCCAACTCCGCGACCGGAAACGACATCCAACGGCGCCTATCGCGCGAGCGGCCGGATCGAAAGCATCGCGGGCGACCGGATTACCCTCAGTCACGCCCCTGTCCCCGCGCTCAAATGGCCCGCCATGACGATGACGTTCAAGCTGGGGAGCCCGGCGCTCGCGCGCGGGCTCAAGAAGGGCGACCGCGTCGTCTTCGGCTTCGACCAAGCGGCGGAAGGTCCAGTTGTTCGCACGCTGAGCCGCGAGGCGGCGCGATGATCGGCCGTCTCATCGACTGGTCGGCTAACAACCGCCTGTTCGTAGTGCTCGGCGCCCTGGCGCTCGTCCTCGGCGGACTCCTTGCCTTGCGCAGCACGCCGATCGACGCGCTGCCCGACCTCAGCGACACCCAGGTCATCATCCGCACGAGCTATCCGGGCCAAGCCCCCCAGATCGTCGAAAATCAGATCACCTACCCGCTCGCGACGACGATGCTGTCGGTGCCCGGGGCGAAGACCGTGCGCGGCTATTCCTTCTTCGGCGACAGCTTCGTCTATGTCATTTTCGCCGATGGGACCGACCTCTATTGGGCGCGCTCGCGCGTCCTTGAATATCTCAACCAGGTCCAGGGCCGCTTGCCTGACACCGCACGCAGCGCGATCGGCCCCGACGCCACCGGGGTGGGGTGGGTCTATCAATATGCGCTGGTCGATCGGACCGGCGGACACGACCTCGCGCAGCTGCGGTCGCTCCAGGACTGGTTCCTCCGCTACGAGCTCAAGAGCCTGCCTGGGGTGGCCGAAGTCGCCAGCATCGGCGGCATGGTCAAGCAATATCAGGTCGTGCTCGATCCGGTGAAGCTTGCCGGTTACGGCATCACCCACGCGCAGGCCGTCGCGGCGATCGGGCAGGCCAACCAGGAAACCGGAGGCTCGGTCCTCGAGCTGGGCGAGGCCGAATATATGGTGCGCGCTTCGGGCTATCTTCAGACGCTCGACGACTTCCGCGCCATACCGCTGCGCACTGCGGCCGGCGGCGTGCCGGTAACGCTCGGCGACGTCGCGACCATCCAGCTTGGCCCCGAAATGCGCCGCGGTATCGCCGAGCTCGACGGCGACGGCGAAGTGGCGGGCGGAGTCGTCATCCTGCGTTCGGGATCAGACGCACGTGCCACTATCCAGGCGGTGCAGGACAAGCTCGAGCTCTTAAAGAAGAGCCTGCCGCGCGGCGTCGCGATCGTGCCGACCTATGACCGCTCGCA
The DNA here is from genome assembly GCA_001899715.1 of Sphingobium sp. 66-54. Lineage (GTDB taxonomy): Bacteria > Pseudomonadota > Alphaproteobacteria > Sphingomonadales > Sphingomonadaceae > Sphingobium. The sequence goes on along the minus strand of MKWI01000038.1, from coordinate 620 downwards.
CCTCATCGATGCCGCGATTGAGAACCTCACGCACAAACTTGCCGAAGAGTTCGTGGTTGTGGCGATCGTCTGCGCGCTGTTCCTCTGGCACGTGCGCTCGGCGCTTGTCGCGATCGTCACGCTGCCGCTTGGCGTCCTCGCCGCCTTCATTGTGATGCATTTCCAGGGCGTCAACGCCAACATCATGTCCTTGGGCGGGATCGCGATCGCGATCGGCGCCATGGTCGACGCCGCGATCGTGATGATCGAGAACGCCCACAAGCGGATCGAGCAATGGGAGCATGATCATCCCGGTGAAGAGCTGGCCGGGGGGGCGCGCTGGACGGTGATCACCGACGCGGCGCGCGAGGTGGGTCCCGCGCTCTTCTTCTCGCTCCTCATCATCACCCTGTCCTTCGTGCCCGTCTTCACTTTGGAAGCACAGGAAGGGCGTCTCTTCGCGCCGCTCGCGTTCACCAAGACCTACACCATGGCGGCCGCGGCGATCCTGTCCGTGACGCTGGTTCCGGTGCTGATGGGCTGGCTCATCCGGGGCAAGATTCCTTCCGAGCAGGCCAATCCGGTCAACCGCGCGCTGACGCGGGCCTATCGTCCCGCCATCGACTGGGTGTTGAAGAAAC
>MKWI01000037.1 GCA_001899715.1 Sphingobium sp. 66-54 | reverse complement strand
TTGAAATCCGTCATCGTTCCGTCCGTCCAATCTCCGCCAAGCATGCTCAAGCTTCACGATTTTTGCAACAGAGCCATGAGGAAGACGCCTGTCGCGGCGAGCGAGCGGGGCGAGAGCCTCGCTATTCCGCAGACGCCATGCCCGCTGGTGCAACCACTCCCGAGCCGAGTCCCAAATCCCACCAGAAGGCCGGCTGCGATCACGACGGCGACTGGGGCCGGCGACGTGAGGTCCGGTAGCAGGCCGCCCGCCGCCCGGTAGAGCAAGGGCGCGGCGAGCAGGCCGACCAGGAATGTTGCGCGCCAGGCCATCTCGCCGCGGACAGGCGCAAGCACCCCGCCGACGATGCCGCTGATTCCAGCGATGCGCCCATTGGCGATCCACAGGAAGGAAGCCGAGAGGCCGATTAGCGCGCCGCCCACGATGGCCGAGAATGGGGTGAAACCCTCCATCGTCAGGATTCTCTGCTCTCAGCTTCGTCACCGGCGCAAAAGAGTGCGTAGAGTTCCGTCAGGATCGGCAGCACGCGCTCGGACGTGATGCGGTAGAATATCGTCGTTTTCTCCCGCCGTGTTCCGACCAGGCCTTCGTCGCGCAGCGTGGCCAGATGGCGGGACAAATTCGACTGTGTCAGTCCGAGGCGTTCGCCCAGATCGGTTACCGACAACTCCCCGCCGAGCAGGCTGCACAGGATCATCAGACGGTGCCGGCTCGCAAGCGAACGGAGGAACGCTTCCGCTTCGCCGGCCTTTTCCTCCAGAAGCTCCGGAGACATTTTAACGAGGGAAGGTGGCACAGTTGCTCCAAACATCTTATATGTAGCATATATGATGGAGTGGTGTTCGATCAAGCGCCAGCTAGGAGGTTCCCCCCGTGAGCTACTATTTCGCCAAGCCATCGAGGCTCCTTCGAAGCGCCGGAGTGCGAGGTAACCCCATGCTGATCGACCAGGCTGTCCGTATCGCTTCCGAGCTGCGCTGCACGCTGGGACAGATTTAGATGCTCGATCGACGTTCGCTGTTGGCTGGCGGAGCGGCATTGTTCGCAACCACCGCTTGCTCGCGCTCCACGCCGGGCCTCGGCGGGGGAGGTGCAAACCCGCTTCCGATGCCGCCGCTGTTGGACGCACGGCCTGGCCGCTCATTCGCGCTACGGGTCCAGTCCGGAACGACTTCATTTTATCCAGGCCGGCCGAGTGACACGCTCGGGTATAATGGCAGCTATCTCGGACCGACGATCAGGGTGCGCCGTGGCGACGACGTGGCGGCTGTCGTGACCAACGGGCTCAACGCGGACACGACTGTGCATTGGCACGGGCTTCTGATCCCCGGAGAGCTGGATGGCGGCCCCCATCAGATCATCGCGCCGGGCGCGACCTGGCGGCCCACGCTCCCGATCCGGCAGCCCGCAGCGACCCTCCTTTATCACTCACACGTCCATGGGTTGACGGCCGAGCAAGTCTATTCGGGCCTGGCTGGGGCGTTGCTGGTAACCGACGACGAAGAGCAGGGCCTGGGGCTCCCGTCAGAATATGGCGTGGACGATCTGCCCCTGCTCATCCAGGATCGCCAGTTCGAAAATGGTCGCCTTGTCATGCCAGGCGGCATGATGGTCGCCATGCAGGGCCGGCGCGGCGACACGATCCTTGTGAACGGCGCGGTGAATCCGCTGGCGGCGGTGCCAAATCGGTTGGTTCGCCTGCGGCTCGTCAACGCATCGAACGCGCGGATTTATGAGCTGTCGTTTTCCGATCGGCGGAGCTTTCACTGGATCGGAACCGAAGGGGGGCTGCTCGAACACGCAGTGGCATTGGAAGCCATAACCTTGGCGCCGGGCCAACGTGCCGAGCTTCTCGTGGACTTCACGGACGGTAGGTCCGCCTCGCTGGTGACGGCGGCTGATACCAACAGCTCGATGATGGGCGGCATGGGTATGATGGGGCGTGGCGCCCGAAGGACCGATGCCGCGGCACCAGCGACCGTGCTGCGGTTTGAACCACGGCCGTTGGGACAGGCTCGTGCCAGCGGCGTCGTGCCGACCCTTCTGGCATCACGAACTGGGCCCGACGCCAGCAAGGCGGTGCGCCGTCGCCGTCTGAGCCTCAACATGGGCATGGGCGGCATGATGGGCTCAGGAAGCGGCGGTGGCGGCCTTACGATCAATGGCAAGCCATTCGACATGAATCGCATCGATGAGACGGTGAAGCTAGGCTCCACCGAAATATGGGAGGTGTCTGGCGAAATGATGCGCCACCCGATCCATATTCACGGCGTCCACTTTGATGTTCTCACCCGCGGTGGCGGGCAGCCCGATGTTCTCGACCAGGGGCCGCGCGACACGGTCCTCGTCAAGGAACCGGTGGAGCTTCTCATCCGATTTGATCAGCCGGCCAAGAGCGCTCCCTTCATGTATCACTGCCATATCCTTGAACATGAGGATAATGGAATGATGGGCCAGTTCAGTGTTGCGTAGGCGTAGGCTCCCACTTCTGGAGAGTTTATGCAGCGCCTACCGTCCAACAGGAGAGCAAGGTTGCCAAAAAGAGCTTTCGCCACATTTCTGCTCGCGGCAACGATGCTGACCGGCGGCACCTCGCTAGCTGCACAGGATAATCTGGTTTATCCCGTAATACCGGGATTTGGCGGGATCGTGGCCGTGCCCAGTGCTGCCGAGCGGCCCGATCCCAAGCTTCGCTACCGCGTCTTGTTCAATGTCACCAAGGCCGCAAGCTCTCCCGACAAAGTGAATCCCAGCCTTGAGAAGGTCGCGCGCTTCGTGAACCTGCTAGGCGCGGACAAGGTCCATCCGGCTGGTGACATCGCCGTCATCATTCATGGTCCCGCGACCCCGCTCGTCCTGCAGAACGCGCCATATGCGGCGCGTATGAAGGTAGCGGCCAACCCGAACGCTGCGCTGATTGCCGCTCTCCAGAAAGCCGGTGTTTCAATCCGCGTTTGCAGTCAGGCCATGGTCGGAAATGAGATCATGCCGAACCAAGTGGCTTCGGGCGTTGAGATCGATGATTCGGCGCTTACAACCTTGGCGAATCTACAAATCCGGGGTTACGCGCTCATCCCGGATTGAAAGGTGCGATACCCCCTCACCCGCAGCAGCCCGCCACGGTCCCGTTCGCCTTCGCCTCCTGAATCGGAGGGCATGGGACATCGCCGAACGAGCAGAACACGCAGCAGTCGCCGGCCAGGGGCCGCAGCACCGCCGCGCAATGTCGGCAATCATAGAAGAACTGGCAGGCGTTGGTGGGCATCGTCTCGGTCGCGACACCGCCGCACTCGGGACAGGTCAGCGTGGAGGTGAGCTGCATCAGGAAAGCGCCTTTATAAGCGGCGCTTCAATGCGATCCCATATCAGCGCGGTCAGCGTCAGGGTCGTGCCGATCGTGAGCATGATCGGAGTTGCGCGGGACGGTAGGGTCACGGTGCAGGACCGATCCGCAGCGCAGGTCCTCCGACGCCGCACATACGCCCACCACCCGGCAGCCAGGCCGACGAGGGAAAGCGCCGTCAGGGCCCAGCGCAGAGGCATCAGCGCGGCGAAGGTGCTCGACAGGCCCGCCCCCACGCCCAGCGCCGCCAGCGCGAGCGGCAAGACGCAGCAGGATGCGGCGGCTAGGACCGCGCCGAAGCTCGCCAGCGCACCCAGGGCGGATAGCCCCGCGTCGGCGCGGCGTGGCGATGCGGAAGCGGCCAGGGTTTCGTGCGGCAAAATCCTTTTATTCATCAGTCGTCTCCGGCGGAATAACCCCCTAATGCCTCCTGTAGCGGCTACAGGAGCAAGCGAATTATGAGGGATGAGAAAGGCCTAGCTATCGGCGAGTTGTCGCGCCGAACCGGCGTGAACATCGAGACGATCCGCTATTTCGAGCGCGTCGGCATTGTGGCGACCCCACCCCGCACGAGCGGGGGCCGGCGAGTAGGCGTCACCTCAAGCTTTGTACGCTGAACAACGATTTTCCGGACATAATGTGAACATTGGTGTCAGGCAGCGGCGCGAAGGTACTGGTAGAGGGTTTCGCGGCTGATGCCCATGTCGCGCGCGATGGTCGCCTTGCGTTCACCGGCGGCAACGCGGCGGTGCAGATCGGCAATCATCTCATCCGAGAGCGACCGTTTCCGCCCCCGATAGGCGCCGCGCTGCCGAGCGATCGCAATGCCTTCGCGTTGCCGTTCGCGGATCAGGGCGCGCTCGAACTCAGCAAACGCACCCATGACCGAGAGCATCAGATTGGCCATCGGGGAGTCCTCCCCCGAGAAGGACAGGCTTTCCTTCTCAAACTCGATCCGGATACCTCGCTTGGTGAGGCCCTGGACCAGCTTGCGCAGGTCATCCAGATTGCGGGCCAACCGATCCATGCTGTGGACGACGACGGTATCGCCTTCGCGGGCGAAAGTGAGCAGAGCCTCAAGCTGGGGGCGGTTGACGTCCTTGCCCGATGCCTTGTCGGTGAAGGTCCGATCGAGCGACTGACCTTCCAAT
>MKWI01000036.1 GCA_001899715.1 Sphingobium sp. 66-54 | reverse complement strand
CCTGGAACTGGCAGCCCCATCAGCAGCAGATCGCACAGGCCGCGTAGCTGCGGCCTTCAGGCCACGCTTACAATCGGTTCACGAATGTCTGCGATTGGGGAGGAAGGGGGGTCCTTTCCAGAATCGTCTGCGAATTAGCTAAAACCCTAACCTGCGGGTCGGTTGGGATCGCGCGGCTTGGGCTTGACGCGGTCCAACTCAGCTTTCAGGTCCGAAACCTGTTTGGAAAGAGCGTCGATTTCAGCCCGCTGTCGCTCCACATCCCCCCTCAAAGCCGGGACTGAAGCTCGCGCGTCATCTGAGGTTGAGCCGTAACGGTCGACATCACTAACGTGGCGGTCAAGCGCGGTACGCATGGCCTCTGTTTCTGACTTCAGCGCTCCGGCTATTTCTTCATTTCTAGACGACAATCCGCTGTTAAAACTCAAAAATGCCATTGTAAGCCCAGCCAAAGCTATGGCTGCCGCGACCATTGCATAAAGGTTGAGGGTGCGAAGAGACTTAGCTTCCCCTGCTGCCGTTTCGGCGTCTTCTGCGGATTTTTTTACGGAAACGTTTGCTGCCTCGAACATGGTTGGCAATGAGCTTTTGATAGGGACCTTATGCCCTCTGTACTGGTCAGCAGCCTTGTGCAGAAACTTCTCAATATCCCAGTGCTCTTTCCTCGGCTCCGTAGCACCTCCTTGCGGCGGGCGTGCCTTGTCGGTCTTATCGGAGGACAGGGTCGTCTTGGTAAACTCGATCCAAATTAGTCCCTCGTCGCGTGGGATCTCGTAATCTTCATCGGTGAGGTTGTGCAACGGGATGCACAACTTGCCCCAGAAGCCGGGGTCGATCAGCGGGCCTGTGCCGAGTAGCAGCCCACGATGCACGTGCTGAATCTGCAGGTTGAAGCGCAGCGCGATGAAATCCGGAATTCGGAAATCCAGATCGCTTTCAACAAAAACAATACTGTTGCGTGGGACTTTAAGAAATTCATCAGTCGATGAATCAAATATCTTCTCTGGGCAGTTCTTGTCTCTGAATATGTAGGCTTTTGATCCAATCCGGCCTTCATACGCCGCTTTTTTTAAGCGGTCCTTCCGAAGTCCTTCCGAGAAAAAGAAAGGAGAAATAACTCCTGTTTTATTTACCACGTCAATAATATGTTGAGAGGTGAGGAGTGTGTCGGGGATGTTCAACTTGCTTGGCTTTTTGCTCCAGGTTTCGGCAAGCACTTTGCCTTGATCGCGCGAGACGAGCAACTCCTCCCCTGGCGCCGCCTCGTCAGCCAACAAGCGCACTTCTGAACTCCATCGACATGGGGGAGAATCCGAGATGATCGATGCGTCGTCCGATTGTATGTTCAACTTCGGCCACAAAATCCGCTACCTTGGCACATTCTTCACTGCCAATGCGTCGCGAACCAACATAATCCAGATGATTCAGCACAATCATTGTAGGATTGTTGCAAGCAATTGCAGCTTGCACCACAGAAGCATCGAAACGACCCACGCGCCGCAGCTTCTTGGTAACAGTCGTGAATTCGCGCAGGTCGGTTTGCGCGTTGATAGATTCAGATATTGCTTCCCAGCTCGTCTCGCCCGGCAGCGGCCCGGAATCGCCGGCAACCCGGATCGGATAGGACCGGATGACGAGCGTGACGTTGTCCACGTCGACCGGGCTCAGCCCGGTCTCGGCCAATGCCGCCGCCGCAGTTGTCGCACGCGAGGTGGCTTTTGGCCAATGGCCACCATCGTAAAGTGACAGGCCAAACCCTTGTGTTCCTTCAACGATGATCCGCGCGCCAGCGTCCAACCAGTCCCGCATCAAGGCAGTCGTGTTGTGCAAGAAAGGTTCCAATGGTGCACAATGCGCGGCATCGTGTCGGTGAAGCGGGAAGTTGGACGCCTCGCGGGCGACCTGCGCCATGATTGCGGCACCGACGCCGCTACCAGTTGATCCGATACCGGAAACCAGCCCGGCCTCGACCTCCCAGGCCTTTTGTTCTGGTGTTATGATGTTCGCGTAGGAGCTGATAAAGATGCGATCGCGCGGATAATCGAGTTCTTCGATCTCGCGCAGCAAGACATCGACATCGATGTAGGAACCAGCGGGGAAGACGATATCGACATTCCGATCGACCGCCCCAGCAGGGAGCTGTCGCAAGGCAAACTTCCGCCCCGAACGATCATAGGCGGTATGACCTGAATTGGGGCCGCCAACTCGTACCACCGCAATCCGCGGTTCGGTCGCCATTCTGACAAACTCAAGGGATACCTTGCCCTTGCCTTCAGAACCGAATTGACCACCGACGACGACTGATACCGGCATTAGTTCCCCTCTTCCCACTGAGCCAACAGTCTCAAGAGTAGGGTAGCCATATCGTCCTTTGTTCCGACATTGAAGACCGTTTGATCGGCGAGGCGTCCAAGCGCTGGCACCATGCGCTCGACTTCCGATGCGTTGGCTTCGTCAAATGCCTTACCCGCCTCGAAAGGCGGTAATTCTAGCCTTTCGGCATACCTCTCCCTGCGCATCTCATCAGGCGCGGACACATGAATGTGGTGAAATCGGAATCCAAACTTTTCCTTCAGAAAGGCATGATCGTCGGGAAAGCGAAGGCCGTCCACCACGATGGTGGCCGCCCCTGCGACTCTGGACATGGTCCGCTCCGCGAGTTCTCTCTGACGCCCATCCCGATTTATCTCGGCACCAACCAATTGGCGATGATGCCGATCAAGCGGCAGGTTTCGTTCCTTGAGCAAGTCATCAATGACCAGGCTGAAGCGAGTGTAGGCATAGCCTTGGAGCTGGAGGATTTCCGCGAGTGTGGTCTTTCCGGCAGCGATGGGCCCGCTGACCCCAATAACGAAGGGCGTTCGGCTCACTTGGAGGCGCGGAATGATCAGCGGCGGCTCGTTGGCAGTCCCCAATTCCTCCGAAAGCTCGGCAAGATGGAACGTGCCGACGAGCGCTGATGTGATTGCATCAAGCTCATCATGAGTGACCTTAGACGTTGTGTACTTTCCCCGGATGCCGAAGTTTTTGAGCCCTAGCTTGAGCCACTCCTCCCCAGCGCCCTTTCGCGGGATGCGCATCACATCTTGGGCCGCTCCAGGGTAACTCTCGATGACCGGCAAACCGTGCGACCTGAAGATTCCAGCCAACTTGATACCTCGGGCTGTCAGCTTTTGCATGCTTGGAAGCAGGCTGGGGTATACGTTCACCCCACGCCTTTTCAGCTCACGCTCGCAAAACCGCATGATACCGAATTTGTCTCGTGTCGGATCATCATCAAAAACGGTTTGTCGACCGAATGGCAGGCAGAGCGGAGAGTCGATCGAGACGAGGTCTGGCGAAGCCGCCATTGTCCGCTCTACGAGATCGTCATCCCTCGATATTGTCTCCGTTTTTGCCCTGAACCCCTCAAGCAAACACCAACCAGTGGGCCTCGCCTCAGATCCGGTAAGGTCTATACCGACAATTCTGGCGGTTTCTGCGCGGTGACCATCGAACAATTCACGAAAGGTGGGCGCTCTTGCAAGTTCGGGGGCAGCCTTCTTTAGGCCGGCCGGCAGCCTGTGGCGATCTTTGGGATTGGACCAATCGACAAATCTCACCGCCTGGCCGATTAGATCAGGCTCATAACCAAGCGAACTCAGAGCGTCGTCCATCAAACCGCCCATCGCAGCGATATCAGCGCGATTGTAAGCGATCAGGCGCTTGAGCGCTTTTAGGTTACCTCGCAGGTACTCGTGCCATAATAGGACTGCCGCAAAGCCATCGACCCCCTCCAGGTCCTCACGAAAGTTCAAACCTAAGATGGTTTCAATCGCTTTTTGCCCACCGGTCAAACCCACCCGCCGACAAAGGTACATTAGATCGATATGCGTTTCAGGTAGGCTGATATGCGGAAATTCTTGCTTCAGAAACCGCTGGTCGAAGCGAATGCCATTGAAGGTGACCACCGCGATGGCGTTCTGAACCACTTGAAATAGTTCAGATGGATCTTGGCCCTTGATGAAAGTGCCAGACCTGCCGCCGAAGGACCAACCGACGATCGTGATTTCGTCATAGAAATGACTTAACCCAGTCGTCTCGATATCCAAGAAAAGTAGGCGTTCGGGGTGTTCGTGACAGATGGCTAGCTTGTCACGAAGCCCCTTCGGGATTGGTTTAGCATTCTGGATTCGGGGCACTCGAGGCATGCCCACCTTTCACCATAGATGCCCTGTAGTGTATAGCCGCCGTTCAAGGCCCAAGCTGAGGCCTTCAAAATTTGTCTTACGTCCATCGATCAATGGGCGACGTGTGCGATTTTGTGGGATCTCGCCAACCGGCTGCTTCCCGCCTCGAATAGAAGGAACGGACATTCGAGCGTTAGGCCGCTCTGCCGCCTTTGCGCCCCAACTTCAGCTATTTGAGCCTATCGCTAATTTGCTGAATGGAGACAGCTGTCAGGGGGCTAGCGAAAGCACGACGCGGTCCCTGTCAGTTGCGGCATCTAAGCGGTCGATGCAGGTGGCGCATCCGCGCGGCCATCAGGCGACACGTGCGTTGGGTGCAAACGTAGATGCGGGCCAAGTTAGCAGCTGATCGCAATCGGCGAGTTCAGCGCGGAGCATCTTTCATAGACTTCGGAAACAGCCAGGCGACGCGCCCTAAATTAGGCGATCGCGCGAACTTACCCCTTAGCACGCGCCCCCTCAACAGCCAAATATAAATTGAAGTTAGAGCAAATTTCAATTTATAAGAGCGAATGCCGCTTGCTCGAAAAGTTCTGAATGGATTTACCGCTGCCGAGGTGCATGCCGTAAGTGGGCTTTCCCGCCCGATGATCGAATATCTCAACCGGCACGGGTTTCTGCGTCCGGCCTATGCCCAAGCCAACAACCCGCGCGGTCGTGTGCGTTTCTATTCCTATCGCGACTTGGTGGTCGCCCGGCTCATTCAACGACTGCGCGAAACCGGCATTCAGCTTGGTCGGCTAAAGGCGGCGGTCGAACGTATCGCGCAGGACAGCTTCTGGTCGGATGAGCTAACGCCCGCAGATGGCTTGAACTGGCTGGTCAGCGATGGTCGTACCTGCCTGCTCCGCAACCGAGATGGCTTTCTCGATGACTTCCTAGGTGGCGGCCAACGCGCTTTTGCATTCGTCGTCAATATGGGCGAGCTGCTCCTGGAGGTGCGCGCGCGCGTTCCGGAAGACAAGCGCGAACATTTCACCATGGAAACGGCGCAGTTGCAGTTCGTACCGCGCCCCTTGCCCCGGCGGCCTGCTAGGGTTGCCCATGTTTAGTAAGGCACGCCGTTTGCGCAGAACGTCACTGCTTTGATTTGGAAGGAATGCTGCATGAACGTCATGACCCATCGTCTGGTCGCGGAGCGGGACATCTCCGAGCGCAGCGCGGACGACATGGCGAGCGCTCATCATTATGTCTGCTGGTCGCGCATGCAGGCCGAAGCAGGCCAGCCGCTCGAGACGATCATCCAACGCAAGGAGCTGGAACGCCGCAGCAACGGCGGCATTTTCGTCTGGGGCGTGGGAAACGCTCCTGCGCGCCTGACCCGGGCGCTTGCGCGAACGGGCCAGCCCGTGCGCGCGATCTTCTCAATCATGAAGTCGAAGCCGCGGCCAAGCGATGCGAACGCCGAGGATCTGCTCATGTGGCGGGCCTATCTCGACGCGGACGGCGTTGAGCGGTCGCTGCCCGCCGGGTCGATCGTGACCAGTCGCGCTGGTACGGCCAGCAACCGTAAACGCGCACACTATGCGTTGATCTGCCGCTCGGACCGCGTTCTAGACCTCGATCATAGCGGCGCCCGGTTCGATCCGGATGCCTTTCGCAACGCCGGTGAGCAGGGTCGACCGGTCGGCGCATCACAGGTGACCGCTCTGTTGCGACAAGTGGCCGGCCAGCGCGCCAACGGACCCTATGCCGTCAACATGGAAGCAGACCTGGTAGGTGCCTATTGGGTACGCCTGACCTCGCCGGTGCCGCTGGCGTGCGGTGCAAAGGCGATGCTCGATCGCGCTGAGGCGATGAGCGTCGCTGCCTGGCTGGATTGCGCCCAGCAGCTTCGCGGGCGACGGGTTGCCGACGCTGTCTCGCACGATTGCCTGCTCTGACGGTGCTTCGGCGGGATTCCCAGCGCGACCCAGATTTGCTAGAGCAAGGATGGCGCACATCGACGGGGACCTTTGGACGCGGAACGTAATCGACTTATCGAAGAGTTGCGGCAGGCAGGGTTCAGCCGCACCGCGATCGATGCGGCATGGCCGAGCTGGTGGGATGAGAGCCTCGGCCAATCTCCCTCCGGGCGCGCGGAACTGCGCTTCGCCATCGCCCGGCGCCTTGGTCTGCGACCTCAACCTCTTCTCGGCGAACGCGTCGAATTCATCTGGAATGACGAGGCGCGATTCAAGCATCTGACGACAGCGGATGCGGGCGACAAGGCAGCGATTACATCCTTCGGTATGGCGGTCGGGCGTGTACTCCTCCAGGCCTCGCCCACTGGCCCCGACATCACGGTGATCGAACCGGAGCAACTAAGGGCAGCCTTGCTGGCGAGCCGGCCCTATGCCGATCTGGGTGGGCTCATTTCAACATGCTGGGCGCTCGGGATTCCGGTGGTCCACCTTCGGATATTTCCGCTTGAGGCAAAGCGCATGCATGCCATGGTCGTGCGCGCCAAAGGCCGTTTCGCCATATTGTTGGGGCACAGCGCGCGCTTTCATGCGCAGCTGGCGTTCACCCTGGCCCACGAGCTGGCGCATGTGATGCTCGGTCATCTCGGCGATGCCCCGGCACTCGTCGATGTCGAAGATCCGGCGACCGCCACAGACCGGGATGAACAGGAGCGCGACGCGGACGCCTACGCGCTGACCGTCCTGACGGGCAGCCCCAATCCGGACATTCAGACCGACCTCGACAGCTTCAACGCGCCGACGCTCGCAAATGCCGTCCGCAACGCGGGTCCGCTCTATCGTGTCGATCCCGGGACGCTCGCCTTGTGTCTCGCCCATCGGCGGCGCATCTGGCCTATCGCGATTTCCGCTCTCGGCATGCTGTACCCGAACCCCGAACCAGTCTGGCGAGACGTAAACGAGATCGCGCGGTTTCAGCTTGACTGGTCCTCCCTGCACGAGGACGCGGCCGATTATCTCCAAGGGATTATGGGGCTGGTCGATGCGTGAGCGTGTGCTCATCGACAATGACGTTCTCCTCAAAATCGCTGCTTGGCGGCTAGAAGACGCCCTGCTGGCGGCGATGACCACCCCTGCCGGTACACCGGCAATGCTGAGCGTCGCACGCCATGTGGTGGGCCGCAGGCTCGCCCGTCGCGGCCTTGCCGACGCGCCTTCCGCCATTGCGGCGTTCAGCCGGCTGTGCGCTGCGATGGCGATGCTCGAACCCGAACCCGACGAGATCGTCATGGCCGCCGGCTTCGAGGAAGCGGCAACACGCGCCGGTCTTGAACTGGACGCCGGCGAGAGTCAGCTCCTGGCCATGCTGATTGCGCGCGAGGCACGTCTTCTACTGACGGGCGACAAACGCGCGATCGTCGCGATCGCTGGCCTAGGCGTTGTCACCGCGCAGGCGCGCGTGGGCGCTCTCGATCACCTCGCGAAGATATTGGTGGAGCGGATCGGAGTGGACGCGCTGCGCAGCGCAATCTGCGCCGAACGGGTTGCGGACACGGCGCTGGCGATCTGCTTCGCCTGCCACCGCGAGGAATGCCCTGCAGCCGAGATCACGGCCGGCCTGGATAGCTATTGTGGCGATATCGAACGTGCTGCAGGGGCGATCCTGATTGGAACGGAAGAGCTACGGGCGCTGGCCACGTAGAAAGACGGCATAGGGCTTGCGCAGGTCGGCGACGAGGCTAATGGCTTTGTCGCATTGCGGCACGTCGTTGGCGAGAAGAGGCTGTTCGACCATTTCGAGGCAGGCCTTGTCGACCCGGCCGCTGATGTAGCGGCTGCCATATTTGCCGGTGCTTTTGCCGACCGGAACCTGTGTGCGGTTGAGCGGTAGCGTCAGCTCGGTCCGATGCAGATTGTCGATCACCAGGGCATAGCGTGATCCCTTGACCTTGATCTCTTCGGGAATGGTCTCCCATTTGAAGCCATCGATCGAATATTCGGCGGCGCACAGCGGCTCGGCGAAATGATTGGATTCTATCTCTTCCATGCAAAGCTGGATCGTCTGACCGCGCGCCGCCATGGTCTCAGCAAACGGCTGGACCATCGATGCGGGATGGCAGGTGTTGCCGCCATAACCCCACATCGCATAGCCCGCCTCGCGGATCTCCGCATCCTTGCGCGCGATGATGTCCTCCAGGCTTTCACAAGCATGGACGCCCACTTTCATGAACAACAGGCCCGTGCCTGGCTGGAAGGGTGCATTCATTGATCGCCTCCTAGCGGTTTGAGTTCATATTCGTCGTCATGGGCCTTGCCGTAGTTGAGGCGCTTGCGCTCCAGCACATAGTGGACCCGCGGCTCCTTGGACCGACCGTAGAAATTCTCGAGCCGCTCGGTCCCCAACAGGGAACGGCTGGGTTGTGCCTGCGCAGTGTTTCCGGGAAGAGCTGAAACGTAGAGATTGCACGACCGTAGGTCAGGGGCGTCGTCGAGATGATATTCGTGCAGTTTGCGCTGCATCTTGGAGACATAATAGCCCTTGTCTGCTGCGAAGCGCTGAACATAGGCGAGGACCTGCTTGGGCCAGTCGATCGCGTCGTCGTCCGCAATGACGATCATGCCGTCGCCGCCATATCCGCAGGCCTCGATCCCGCGCTCGACAAACGCATTAACGCTTTCGCCCTTGTTCGAAGCGCCCCATGGGGGATTGGTGTAAAAGCAGTCGAACTCGCCCTCGGCGAGAAAAGCGTCCAAGACATTATACAGCCGGGCATCCAGGTTTTCGATGCGTTCGGCGTCAGCGAAACGCTTGACGGCATTGACGGTGCGTTCGTCGAAATCGAAGACCGTGATCTGCGAGGGACCGAAGGGCAGGACGCCGCGCTTGCAAAGGTAAGCAACGCTGACGCTAATGGCGTCGCCATCACCGATGAAGGCCAGGCGCCGGCCATCGGCCCAGTCGGCGACAATCTCGCTTTGAAGTACCATGTCGCCGGACTTCATATGAATTTGATCGAACTCGCGAAGCGGCCTCGGTCGGTTCTGGACGACATCCGATATCGCGTTCACGGCCTGGCGCAGGTCAACCTGGCGTGGGCCGGCATTCGGGCGAGGGTACGGGGGTGGCGCGGGCAACGCGATCGGCTCTGTCTTGGAACGACGAAGCCACCCGGGAAGCGAGATCATGGGGCCGCTCTTTCGATGCGTGTCGCGCTTGGATTCCGGGCGCGATTTGATGTCCGGTGTAATAGTGGTGCCGATTGCCTCCTATGAATGTCACTCATCATAAATCGTCGCGAGCCACGTCGCAACTATAGTGCGAAAACCTCCTCTGCCACTTAGAGTGTTTCCTTACGGTAGCGTTCGAGCCCCGTTTCGTAGGCCTGCGCGCAAATCGCTCCGTATAGAGATCAAAAGGTAATTGAGCGCCACTGAACGATAAGTTGGTCGCCGAGCGCCGGTCTCGATCTGATCCTTAGCGGCAGCATTGTCGGCCAACGATTCTCAACGATGACGATCATGCCTCCGCCCTCCCAATAGCTGAACGGACGACAGGTTCCGTCATCAACCCTGGAACCGCTGAACGGCAGCTATGTCGGCGCCTCCGGCCGCAGTGCCCGCCTCCCGAGTTACGGCTGTTCCCGACCAGTATGCGCCGTTCCAAAGCGGGGCTGGAAATGTCAGCTCAAGCCGACACCGGCCATTCGCAGAGCTGACAGCTGCCAGGCAGCAAGGCGTCCCAATTCAGGTCGTTCGTTCTTTCGCACGCCGTGCCCAGCAGCTGCCGTTCCGAAGGGCTATGTGTTTCCGGCGGCAGCGTGCAGCTCAGCACGCCTTCCACATAGTAAGGATCATGGATAGCGTCGAGCCATGCCCGCGGCATGAGCACCGGCATATAAACAGTCATCTCGACGCCAGACTGGCCAAACGCATCCATCACAAGTCCGTATTTATCATGCGGGAAGCTGCTGCCCTGAGAAGGAGGCGCGACATAGTCTGGATGGTGGACGACGTGTAGCGCACCCGGATGATAGGCGCAGGGCGTGCCGTCTCCCACTGCGAGCGAGAGAGGTTCACCGAAGAAGTTATTGCATGTCGGAGGCTACGTGGCACATCCGGAAGGTAATTAATGATCATGGTGGGTTTGCCTCATCGGCGTGGCAGGCCATATTCATTAGAGATCGGTAAACTCGATGGATTTTGGGCGGATTCGGGCAAGCCGCAACGTGGGGAGATGTTTTGGGCTCTATATCTGCGCAGGTCACTCTTCGACCGCTCCGCACCGGCTTCCTCGTCGATCCGGCTGACCGCAAAGCGATAAGCCGGATAGTCCGCATGGCGACTTGCATGTGGGGCGGAATGATGTGCCCGTTGATCCCGTTGATGAAGCGCTTGCCTCGTGCATGGCGGAGCGAGTTTGCGACCAAACCCACAACGGCACAGATCACAGAGGGCTATCTTCATTTCTTCGAGCCCGACGCATTCGTTGAAACAAGCGACGGCCAAATCGACAGCTGCGACCTCTCTCCGACACGCCCTTGGCGCGACCGTTCGAGGTTTCAAAATTTCGAGAAGCTGATCTCAACAGAGCCGGGGCGCGAACCTAGTCTCGGGCTCGGCGTCAGCATGCATCACGCATACAACCATCTCTACCACACCGAATTCCAGTTCCAGCGCCGCGGGCTCTCACGCAGCTTCGTGTTCGATGGTGGTGACCGGATCGCACGGGCGTTCTTCGAGGTCTGCTATGGCCTGTTCCCGGAAGACATGCGCATCGACTACATCGAGCGGACATATCGGGGCGCCATTGAGCCAGAGATATTGACACCATCCGCTCAGGCCTGGCTTGAGATTGAAGATGCACGGCACGCAGAATGCCCTCTCGACTTCACCATACGAAGGATCGACCAGCGGTTCAGTGGCGGCTGGAATGCCAACGTCTTCATTTTCGATCCAATGAGCGGTCCGGATGTCGTGGACTTCTGGAATGCCCGCCTGTTCAAGCGCGACATCCTGCCAGTGAACGTCCACTGGCTAGAGGAATCGCGGGAAGTTATCGCCAAGGCAATCAGGCGTAACTTTCGTCCTCTGCCCTCGAATCCTTACGATGTGATGATCCGCACCACCATAAATTGTGGCCGCTCGCTCGATCTGGAGTTGATCCGAGACCGACTTGACCTGAAGTCACTGGATCTTCCCGATCACAGCTATGGACTGAGTGCCGGGTATCCTGAGATCTGGATGCCGAGAGATCCCTATGATGAGACGATTAGGGTCGGTCCCGCCTCGTTGATCGCGAAGAGTGTCGAGGTTCAGGATTTGCCATCTGACGGCGAAAATCCATCGATCCAAATTCCGCTACTTTCACCGGATTTCGTCGAATTCACGCGAGGGGCCGGTGCAGGCTGGGTCAACGTCATTGAGCCGCATATCTACAGCGATCATGCATCCTATGCGCAGGCCATGCCTTCGGCCGCGCTCGCCCGAAGCGACGACTATCCATTGAAATTGGGAAGCTCGCACTGGCCAACCCGTGAAGGGCATATCTCCGTCCACCAGTTTTCCCACGGTAGCCAGTTCTTCACTCTCCAGTCTCACCGCACTGTCATCACTGCCTGGCTAAAATCGCAAGGCATCGAGGCCACCCCATCGGATGCTGGTCGGGTCGCTGACCAGCTGATCCAGTCTGCCCGCGGGCTTCACCGGACAGTCCTTCTTGCGCATCCGGAGGCAGTCCGCAGGTTCGATGACATGGCGCGCAGCCGGACGGTTCGCACGGACGGGAATAGCGAGGAGTATCCTGAGCGAACCGCGACCGTCGCGCAGCTTGAGACGATGGTGCGGCAGATCAAACGGAAGCTCTGGGGATCACACGTCACACTGGATTCATACGTCAAAGCTGGCGTGCTGCGCTTGGGGATATCGGTCTCCTGCCAGCACTGCACAAAGGAGAACTGGTATAGCCTGGACGACATTGCAGAGACGGTGAAATGCGAGCGCTGCCTCAAGCACTTTGACTTCCCGCAAGGGGCCCGACCATCCAAGGATGCGTGGAAATACCGCGTGATCGGGCCTTTCGCTACGCCTCACTTCGCTCAGGGCGCCTATTCGGTGGCGCTGACGCTTCGCTTTCTCCAGCATCAGGTCCGGTCAATGTCGGCGATGACGTGGACGACAAGCCTTGATCTTCGGAAGGGAGACGAGAAGCTCGAGACGGACTTCTTCATGTGGCATGCGCCGTCCCGCGTTGAACGTGATGGAGAGGAACCCGCCCTTATTGTCGGGGAGTGCAAGAGTTTTGGGGTCGACCTCTTCAAAGCGAAGGATGTTGATCGCCTGAAGCGGCTCGGCGAGATGCTGCCTGACGCGATCCTCGTTGCGGCGGCACTGAAGCAGGACTTCAGCCCAGATGAGGTGAAGCGACTGCGAAATCTTTGCAAATGGGGGTGGAAGCAGCGTGACAAGAACGGCTCTCCCACGAGAGTGCTAGTCCTGACAGGCCATGAATTGTTCGCGATCGGGCCGCTATCCAATGCTTGGAAGGATGCTGGGGGACACCTTGCCAAGGTCGAAGAGGAATACCGAAACATCTTCGACTTCGACAAGCTCGCGCAGGCGACGCAGCAGGCTCATCTCGGGTTCACTAGCGATGAAATGCTGCGCATGAGGTATCCGGAGCCGAAGATCAGGAGGCCGCGCAAGGGCTAGCTCCATACGGGCAACCATTTCTCACAGTCGCGCAACATGGAAATCCTCTTGCCGCTCTAGATTGTCTTGAAACCATGAACCCGCGCTCCCCTGCGGGTCAGGCGCCACCGACTGGCAGCCATCCTTGCCCCTTAACGCGAGGGCTGTTAGTCGGATCAGTCCGAGCACTCACAACAGGCGACTTTCGGGCGGGCGTCCGATCACGATCCGCTCCCTGTTTAGGTAGTTCGTCGATTGGGACGCGGGTTTTCTAAGTGAGGCTGTCAAAGAACTCCGCCCCTGAGTTGCCAGTCATATCGCATGTCGGGAAATGCCACGGTCGCAACATGATCTGGGAACAATCTGCCGGCGATCTTGCGCTTGGTATCCCAGCCAGGCTGACTATCGCTCATGATGTTCTCCATCCCTTCACGGGCGGCTGGAGTCATGTGCTCAAGGATCTCGATGATGAAGGCGTGCATGGCAACATAATCGTCGAGCACATCACGTGGACGGTATCGGTCCATTAGCCGAAGCCAATGCTGCCGCAACCGATCTCCGCCGGTCTTGAACAGCGGGCGCTTGCCGTCGAAGTAGACGACCTCAAGCGCGTCGTGAACAGGGTCGACATTCCCATGCATGAGGTCATTCCGTTTGTTGACGACCGTCCAGTAGCGACCAAAGGCTGGATTATTCTGGGCCAGCGGCCGTTCAAAGCCGCTGCACTTCTCGAAAAGCGCGACCAACTTGCCGTTCAAAGGTCCACGGACGAACTCATCGAAAGCGGCTCGATCGGCCTTCACCTCAGGCTTGATGAACGCGACTACCACCAGTCCGATGAAACTCTCGAACATCACCGGCATCAACACCGAGAGTTCAGTCGGAGCAGTGGTGACGCCTGCCATCAGCTTGGCGTGCGACTTCCGGCGTTTGTCTGCGAGCAGGGTCCGGGTGGCTTGCCTACTCGCTGCCACCAGGCGCTCGACCTTCGGAACTGCCGCTTCGATCTGGTCGTAGAGGTCTGCGCACCGGCCCGCGATCGCCAAATACTGGTTAGGGAAGATGTTCCATTTCTCGAGCCCGCTGGAGAATCTTCCCTTCTCCCGTGCCACGCGACCGAAATCACGGCGGAGTGCGGCGATGAACTTGATGCACTTGCGGTCGCTGAATTTGCCGGAGAACCATACATGGACCTCCTCAGTGGCTCCCACGAACTGAAGGTCGAGGTCGCCGGCCTTCAGATAATAGTCCCAGTGGAACAGATTGTCCGAGTCATCTTTTGCGAACATCGTCTGCAACCCGTTCGGAGGGCCGAACCGCGCGTGTAGGTACGTATAGGCATCGAGCGGAGAAATGGATTCCTGAAGCACTAGCATCGCCCGCCCGGATTTCTTCCGCTTCCTAGACTTGTCATCGCCGGTCTTCAGCGCCCGCAGATGATCGTTGAACTCCTCCCGGGTGTATGCCCGCCAAGTTTCCGGATCGAGAAATGACATCAGAAGGTGCCCAGTGCTAGAATCAGACCTGCGAGCATATACCGCTGCCGCAGGGCGCGTGGACAAATTCCGCCCCCACTGACTGTCCGCTCTTAAGCGGTCCAGAACCCGCGACCGATGGCTAAATGGGGGTGGGAAGCGGCCTGTCTGACTTTAGTGCAGCAATGGAAAAACCTGCCGCTATTAACGGGAGCTCCATGCGGCAGCTGCCGACCAGACCTGGCCGTTCAAACCTAGTCCGATAAATGTCCGGTCCCGCTGAAAGCGGCCAATCATGCCGGTCGAAGCAGAACACGGGCATGGCGCCAATTCCGCCCTTCCCTCCACCAAGGCCTTTACCCGAAAGCCAATGTTCAATCGGCCGGTCACGATCGACCAGATTGGTGGATGACGGCGCGGCTGCTTTTGAGCACTAAGATGGCGGAAGCGGAGATTTGTTCACAAAGCTGACCTTGGCAGATAGCCGAGCGTCGACCTAGAACAGCGGCACCGGCTGATCACCGCGGACATAAATACAGAAGGGAGCCGCCATTGCCGCTGCAGGATCACCCCAGTTTCGACAGGCCGGATGTTACGACGCGCCTGTGGCGCTACATGGATTTGCCCAAGTTCGTCGAACTGATCACGTCCGGCACGCTCTGGCTTACCAACGCGGAGGTTCTCGCCGCTGACGACCCGTATGAGGGACTGCCAAACGCCGTCCAGTTCCCGCATCGCATGTGGAGCTCCATCGACGACACCCCCGAACCGCTGCGTCGTCAAATCATCGATATTTGCAGCCGGGGCACTGACGGAACGCCGGAGGCAGCGTTCAGGTCTTGGTTTATGGGGGAGGAGCAGCGGTGCATCATGACCCGTTCGGGGCGTCGCGACTTCTACATTAACTGTTGGCATGCCGGCGATCACGAGTCCGTGGCGATGTGGAAGATCTATGGATCCCCCGGCGCCGGCGTCGCGATGATCACCAACGGTGCCCGTCTCGAGACCTCACTGGCGGCGAACGAGGAAGTACTCCATCTCGGCGCGGTGAAGTATCGCGACGCCTCCATCTTCCATATCGGCTCGCCCAACGCGTTCGACGACATCATGGTGAAGCGGGTCAACTACGCTTACGAGGCAGAGGTGCGATTGGTGCATTGGCGCACCGGCGAGTTTCATGATGCACTCGAGAAATTCGCTTGGAACGAAGAAACGATGCGATTTGATGACCTGATCGAGGACATGCGGCCGATCCGGCCGGGATGTTCGTTCGCGTGCGACCTCAACGTCCTGATCGAGAAGGTGGTAGTATCGCCTTACGCTCCACCCTGGTATGCGCTGATGATTGATCGGCTGCGGGAGCGGTTCGGCTTCCGCTTTCCGATCGACCAATCCAAGCTGCTCGGAACGCCCGCCGTCATCCCGTGACGGCGAGCTGACTAACAGCGCGCGCGAGGGCACTACTGCTGGCCGAAATCCACCAGTCTCCCCAAATGGTAAATTCCTCATTCAAAAAGGAGAAAGGTGCCGCTCTCGAACGTCTGCTTCTGGCAACGGCAGACGTTTGAGGTTCCGCGCTTGACTGTCGGGAATGTCCCAGAGGCTGTGTAAAAACACAGATGGGCGAGTCGGCCGCGCAAGATTGGTTCACGCGGGATCGCTCGCGGATTTTTTCTATGCGCGTTAAGTTTCGCGTCGATTCCGAAGTTGTTCATTTCGAATGCGACGAGACGTTTTTACACAGCCTCTCCCAACATTGGTCGTAGGGAATGCCGGAGCCAGATATGAACCTATGGTAGCTTCCGGGAACCTGGACGCGCCCTTGGAGATGGCAAGAATGTGTTGGCGAGAGCGCTCCAGTGGCCCTGCGCCCGACGCCAGGTCCTCTGCTTGATGAATGCAATGCCGACACAACCACTGTTAATCGACTGCTGCCTTGTCTTCCGCCTGCGTGATCAACCGAGCGCTGCGCTGGTTGCGCGTGTAGATCCACAACCAGGTAAGCGCGACACTCAATCGGGACCGGACGCCGACCAGGAAATAGATATGAGCGATGCCCCACAGCCACCAGGCAGCCGCGCCGCGCAACTTCAGCCAGCCGAAATCGGCCACCGCCTTGCGCTTGCCGATCTGCGCCAGGCTGCCCTGATGGTGATACCGGAACGCGTGTGGCCCGGACGCGCCCGAAAGTCTCCTGTGGATCGTCTCGGCGACGAAGCGTCCCTCTTGCTTTGCCGCTGGGGCGATGCCCGGCACCGGCGGGCCGTCCGGCATCTGGACGGCGATCGTGTCGCCCACCGCAAAGATCTCGGGATGACCGGGAATGCTGAGATCGGGCTCGACGATGATCCGTCCATTCCGATCCGCCGGCACGCCCAGCCATTCCGCGGCCGGAGATGCACGGACGCCCGCTGCCCAGATAACCGTCTGCGCCGCGACCCGCTGGCCGCCGACGGTCACCGCCCCGTGCTCTATCTGCGTCACAGGCGCGTCCAGCCTCACCTCGACACCGAGCTTTTCCAGTGCGCGCTTCGCATAGTCTGAAAGACTGTCTGCATAGCCGTTCAACACCCTCGGCCCCGCTTCAAGAAGCAGCACCCTGGTCTCGTGCGTATCGATCGTCCGGAAGTCCCGGGGGAGCGTATCGTGCGCCAGGTCTGCGATCGTGCCGGCCAGTTCCACGCCCGTCGGGCCAGCGCCAACGATCACGAAGGTGAGCAATGCCTGTTGCCGCACCGGATCGGTTTCGCGCTCGGCTTCCTCGAACGCCAGCAGGATGTGGCTGCGAAGGGCGGTGGCATCCTCAACCGTCTTCAGGCCCGGAGCGACGGCCTCCCATTCGTCATGGCCGAAATAGCTGTGGCGCGCGCCCGTGGCGAGGATCAGCGTATCATAGGAAACAGCGCTTCCATCAGCGAGACGCACAGTGCGGCCGGCCGGATCGACACCAACCACCGTTCCCAGCATGGTGGTGATATCCTTGCGGTCGTGGAGCATCGACCGGATCGGCCACGCGACCTCCGAGGGCGCAAGGGACGCAGTGGCGACCTGATACAGCAGCGGCTGGAAGAGGTGATGATTGCGCTGGTCGATCAGGATGATGTCGACAGGCGCGCCTTTCAGATGCCTGGCCGCCCACAAGCCGCCGAAGCCCGCGCCGACGATGATCACGCGATGGCGCTTGGCAATATCTCTCTTTGCTGCCATCGCTTCCACTCTCTGGAGCCCTGTGATGGTCTATCCGATTTCGCCGTTCTGACAAAACGGTCAGGCTATGCCTTTGTTCTCATCAATTGGCGGACACGATGGGATGGCCCATCCGCAGATCATCAACCAGTTGCTCGATCGCTTCTATTTCCGAGCAGGAGCCGGTCGGATTGATCGCCCAGTTACAATGCGGATGGGTGTCGAGACTATATGTCCGAACGGGACCGACCAACCGTCGCCAGCGATGCCTGGTTCCACCATGAGTCTGAAGCAGCCTTGCAAGGAGGAGCTCGATCAGCTGCCCTTGCGTCATGTCTCGCTCTCCGCCGTCCAGCAGCCCGGCACGTCCAGATAGGCCTCAAGCTCCCGCCAATGACGATCCCAACCCGGGCCACGTCTGGCGAGCGGCACTTGCAGCTCGACCATTTTTCGAGCGCGGCTCACCGGATTCTCGGGAACCGTCTGCAAGCTTTCAAGAATTGTCCGCAGGCTCTGATCATTTCTGTCATCCACGAGATCACGCGACGGCTATATAATCGCCGTTATTTCCGTGCCCTCTTCCCGGGCTTGCGCCCAAGACCGATCGTTTTAGCCAGGGCCCGCCGCTGCTCGGAATAATTGGGCGAAACCATCGGATAGTCGGCCGGCAGGCCCCATTTGGCGCGATAGTCATCCGGCGTCATCTGATAATGGGTCATCAGATGGCGCTTGAGCATCTTGAGCTTCTTGCCGTCTTCCAGACAGACGATGTAATCCGGCTTGATCGACGCACGGATCGACACCGCCGGCACCTGCTTCTCGATGGGTTCCGCGACGGGCTCGGAAAGGCCGGCAAGCGCCGCGTGAACATTCTGGATCAATTGCGGAAGATCCGAAATCGCTACACTGTTATTGCTGACGTGCGCGCATACAATGTCTGCGGCCAAGGTCACAAGGCTGTCGTCGTCGGTCATATTGATCTCCAGTCTGGCCACTCAGTGACGCCTAAATGGCAAAAGCGCAATCCGACTGTAATTGCCGCTCAATGCACTGAAGCTCCTGCCCTCCCCGGCATATGACGAGTTCCCTTCATCACCATGGCCTGGCTCAGGAAATTGACGGTCCCTCGCGCCATCGTCCAAAGCTCCAGCTGATTTGGCCATCGCGCATCAAGCCCGAGACTGCCTTGCCGCTCTGTCGCTCGAGCACGGAGCGCCACGGCACCAGCGTGAAATCACGGGCCCGTTCGATCACCGCGAACCGCCCGCTCACCAGATCCACATGGCGGCGAAAGACGCCCTCAATCCGCTCGACTTCCCCCGCCTCGCGATAGGGCAGCGCCAGCTCATCGGACAGCTGCCCTGCCATCAGCCGCAATTCACGCTGCTGAAGCGCGGCAATCATGCCGCTCTGGAAGCGGACGCCCCCATCCCTCTCCTGCGCCAGCCCCTGCGTCACCAGCCACTGCCGGCGCTGGGCCTGCGCTGCGCGCACCTCCCGCCCGAACCCTGCGTCGCGCAGCGGCATCGGATCAGCCGCGATCAATTCGCGGTCCAGCCAGGTCGCGGCCTCCGCGCCGACGAGCTTTTCCAAAGGTTGCAATGACAGGGCCAGGACCGTGACCGGGCGATCCTTCGCCCGCGTCGCTTCATAGGCGGCCGCGCGATCAAGATGATCGGGCGCAATCGCCCATGTGCCATCAGCCTCGCGCGTGACGCCGCCGGCCAGGCGCCGCATCGCCTCGAGCCGACGGACATGGGTTTGAGCGAACGCTTCGGTCGCGGAGAGATCATGGCGAAGATGCGCGTCGATGTCGTAGCGCCCGCCATTAGCGGCGGCGACCATGGCAATCGTGCGATCCACCTCGCGCACGCCGACCATAACCGGATCGATCCGCACGATCGTACCGCGCCTATGCGGCTCGACTGTCTCACCTCCGTCGCGCCAGATCAGGACAGGCTTGCCGATGTCGATATAATGGCTGCGCCCATCGGTCGCCTCGATGATCAGATAATGCCGGTCGTTAAGCTCGTCGGAGAGGCCCCGCTCCAGCACGCGTCCGACCAGTGGCCCCGCCCCCTCCAATCCGGGTTCGTAGATGGCCTGATCGGCAAGCGCGGACGGCGTCCCACGCGCTGCAAAGGCACGCTGCATCGTGCGGATGATGTCGCCACGCTCGCCCATGCGGCGCAGCGTCGCTTCCAGGTCGGGCGCAAGGCGCCAGTGCGCTGCACCAACTTGCTCGGCAAGCCCCATGCGTTCGAGCCTTCGCAGCCGGCCTATCCGTACGCTCTGGTCGAAAGCGCCACTGGCCGACGAGCTGACCAGCACATCCTGCCCGGCTTCGCGCAGGAAGGCGCGATCGATGCTGGTGAGCCGGTCCTGCTCGACCTCCCGATGCAACCGGTCCCGGATCGCATCGTCGGAGCGGGGTCCCAGATCGAGATCGACGAGCTCCGCCGCGCGCTCCCGCATGCCGCTGGTGAGATAGTCCCGGGCGATGACGAGATCGCGCCCACGATCATCCTTGCCGCGCAGGATGATGTGGCTGTGCGGATGGCCGGTGTTGAAATGGTCGACCGCGACCCAGTCGAGCCTCGTCCCGAGATCCTCTTCCATCCGCGCCATAAAGCGTCGGGTCAGGGATTTCAGATCATCATAATCCGCGCCGTCTTCGGGCGAGACGATGAAGCGGAACTGATGGCGATCGCCGGCCTGTCGATCGAGGAACGTCTTGCCATCGACCTTGTCAGCGTCCGCGCCGTAGAGCTCACCGCGACCGCCATCGCGGGTCGTGCCGTCGCGCTCGACATAGCGTAGATGCGCGCGGGCAGCCCCTACCCCCTTGCCAGCCAGCTTGACGATGCGCGACTTGATGATGACGCGGCGAGTGCGAAAGGACGCATAGCGATCCCGACTGGCGAGCACGCGCCCGACGCCGGCGCCACGCCCGATCCGGCTGCCATTGAACCGGGCCTGCTGTCCTATTGAACCGCTGCCGCCGCGTGCCAGATTGGCAGCGGCCAGGATACGGTGGAGAAATTTGCGACCTTGCCTGCTGCCCTTGGCCCGCATGCGCCCCAGGCGCGGTTCAAAATCATCGTCGCTGCTCATGCCGACCACCGATACGGTTGGGTGAATACGCAGCATGCCTGCGCCTGAAGCAGCTGAAAACCGGTGCCAAATATGGGCGGGCTTTCTGCGGCTCCCGCGAGGGTTTGGCACCAGGCCGCAACCGCTGGTGTCAATATCTCCGGAAAAAAGCGATGTGCAGACAAAGGCTTATGGCGACGGCCCGCAGGACCGGCACCATTGCTTTATCTTGCCTTACGCCAAATTCCCCTCAAACCCTCCTATCGCTCACGTTCCCCAGCCCATCCAGGCGAGCCGAGGCAAAAGAACAGGCGCGGCGCCCGTTGCCGAACGCCGCTCCGCGATGCGTTTGCCCTCATGACCAGACGCAGGCCATGCGTGCCGCCCGTTCGCTCTCATATGTGCGTTTGCCGATCATGCCATGGACCTTGCCATCGCCATCCACGATCATCATCGCCACGAACCAGCGCCCATCGAGCCTCCCCAAAATCTCGATCCGATCCAGCTCTTGTTCGGCCTCTTCGATACTCTCGAAAGCGCCGATCCAGCGTTCTTCGATCCGGACCTCCCAGATGAAATCGATCTCTTCCGCTTCGAGAAAATGCTGCGCCAGTACCTCTCCCGCCCCCTGTCCGAACTCGATCTCCAGGCCAGACACCAGCGCCGCCATGACACGATCCGATGCCGCGTAAATGCTCTTGTTCATGGCCATAGGAAGCTCCTTTGCTTGCGCCCTCATTATCAAGGACAAGCCTGCCAAGACGGGCGGCGGAGCGGCTGTCAGGGCCGCTGGAGCGGAGCGCAGGCGCCGCGCAGCGGCGGCGGAGGAACCGATTTTGTTGCGCTCAAAACCAACAAAAGTGCGCGCACAGCGCGCACCGTCTCGCAGCAAAATTGGCGGGGCCGCCGGCCTTGAGAGACGTTCCGGCGGCCGTCATGCTGGGCCTTGCCGAGACGAGCCCTCTCCCCTTGCGGAAAAGCCCCAGGCTTGCCGACCGACCTGCAACAGCGGTCGTCAGCGCGGCGACAAGGCGACAAACAGCGCCTCGGCCGGCGTGCCATTGGCCTGTTTCTTCCCGGTCGCGCCTGTGCCGACATTGAAGAAAATCACATCTGCGCGACCGGCTATCACGGCTTCCTGGACGATGGGCGGTGCGCCCGTGATCGCAGCAAGATAGGCGCGGGTTTCGCGCGGCAAGGACCGACCGGTGGCGAGATGCTCGGCATAACGCCCCGGACCGGCATGATAGGCCGCAAACAGGCCGGGATATCCGAAGCGCGCGTACATCAACCGAAGATAAAAGCTGCCGGCCAGGATATTGTCGCGCGGATCATGGGGATTCTGGCCAAGGCCAAGCCGGACACGCATGGCCTGCCAGGTGCCGGGCATGAGCTGCATGAGCCCCATCGCGCCGGCATGGCTGGTGATCGGCCGGCCGTTCAAGTGAGTCCGGCCAGCGCTTTCGGCGCGGATGACCTGTTCGATCCACGCGGCGGGAAGGTCGAAGCGAGCCGATGCTTCGGCGATGAATGGGCGCCATTGCGATAGGGTTTGCGCACCGGCTGACGAGGCCGACAGCAGCGCGAAGACAGCGATGACGGCCTTCAACGCGCCCATAACAGATGCGCCGAACCAAGGATGTCGGGCCGCTCGGTCGTCCCAAAATAGCGGCCGTCAAAGGACGCCGGGCTATCAGCCATGAGCAGAAACAGCGCACCGCCGCGCAGGGTAGTGCAGCCATTCCACCACGGCATTGGCCGGCCAGCACGGTCGACGCGCAAGCGTTCGGCGACTGGGCGGCCATTCACGAAGATCCCCTGCCCCAGCGCGCAGACCGTGTCGCCCGGAGCGGCCGCGACCCGTTTGACCAGGGGAACATTCTCAGGAAGATAAGACCGTGTCGCCGCCAGGCGGCGCCATGGCGCGGGCACGCGTGCGATCACCATCGCGCCCGGCGCGATGTCGTCGCGTGGTCCCACTCGATAAAGGCCCATCGGCGCGCTGGCGCTGGCATTCCAGACCAACAGCGGCCGCGGCGGCCATGCAATGGTGAGGCCAAGTGCCAGCGCCAGGCCGCCGATCGCGGCCGCGCGCCGTGCGATCCGGCGCCGGCGAAGCTTGCGCGCGCGCAGGGCTTCGCCCCAGCGGAAGAGCGGCAGCGTCGCGCTGCGCGGGCGGTCGTCAGTCATGGTCACCGCCCCCCGACACCGCCTGCGACCAGGCATCGAGATCGTCGATATGGTAGCGCACATGCCGCGAATGGCGGCGAAAGCGCGGCCCGATCCCGGCGCTGCGATATTGCTGCAGCGTGCGGGTCGAGAGCCCCAGATAGTGGGCCGCCTGTTCGGGGCTGAGGAAAGGCGAACCGCGCTGCGCGATGCGCGCGCGGGCAACGTCGTCAGTATCGCTCATTGGGGCTTATCCCTGCTTTACGCCGCGATGCGCGGCCGGGGGCCGGTTGATGCGCGAGCCGGGACGTGTCCGGGAGTGTCGAAAGCGGCTTTGCGATTTTCGACACCCTTTGGGGCAATGACCCCGCGCCGGTTGGCGCGGGGTCTGGCCGGGTCAGCGCGACCAGATGAGCTTGTGCTCGCCGTCATCGCCCTGGGTGAGCGTCGCGTAGATGGGGGCGGGGAAGGACGGATCGTCGAGCTTGAGGCTGAGATATTCAGCGCCGGTCTCGCGCGCTGCCTTGGTCCAGCCCGCGCCAAACTCGACGCCGCCGGCGTTGACGCGGTGGTCGGGCGCCTTGTCATGCTCGCGCTCGCATGGGCGGATGCTGGCCTTGACCCGCAGGGTCAGTGTGCGGATTTCGCCGGTATAGATGCCATTCTCGCCGCGGGAAAATGTGCCGATCTGTGCCATGTTACTGCTCCTTCTTGGTTCGAGCGCCGCGCCATTGCGGCCTCGATGGCGGTCGCACAGGCAGCGGGGACAGACGGGTTGCACCGAAAGGCCGCAGCGTCAGCGAAGGACGGCGAAGCCGGGCTTTCTTGATGCGCGAGGAGGCCTGGCACAGGCCGGGGAAGAAAGTCTGGCGCAGCCGTTGCAGGCCCGGCGGGACCAGCGCCAGACCCGCCGATCGGATGGCCGCAGGGACGGCGCTCACGGTACAGGAAATGCGAGGGACATGCACGCATCGGCTTTTGCACCGGGCCGCGACAGCCTATACGGACCTTCATAGGGGGACGCATGACAACTGTGTTGAGCCAGGTTCGGGCGCTGATCGAGCGCCTGGCGCCGGAACCAATCTGCGATGACTGCATCACCCAGCGGCTGGGCCTGTCGGTGCGCCAGCACGCCAATCACAAGACGCGCGAGTTGGCCGGCATGAACGGCTTTGAACGCCAGATCGGCCCCTGCGCGCTGTGCGGCTCGCAAAAGAAGGTCATCCGGGCCAAGGGACGCTGACACAGAACAGCGACATAGATCGGCCGAAACGATCGCGCGCCAGCGTCTCGAAGAGCGCGGCGCGCGCCGAAATTTTGGCGCATCCGGGAGGCGATCAGGATCGCCTCCCGGCCCATAGTCAGGCCGCCAGTGGCGTCGGTTCTGGCTCTGTCGCCGCTCCGGCGGGCGCGGTCGGATCGGGATCAACGGTCAGCGCAAGGCGTGCGACCTCGACGCGCTCATGGGCCGCAACCGTGCCAACGCCGCCGCGCGTCGTATAGCAAGAGGGCGGGAATGCCATCCAGCGCGGCACCCAGCCTTCCACCTTGTCGCGTCCGTTCGCTCCGTCCAGATGGTCGCGGACAATGTCTTTCAGGGTCTTCGCCTTCTGACCGCCATTGGCGGCCGCGACCGTCTGGCCGGCCACGTCGCCAATGATGGCAGTGAGCACCTCCTTGTCGCGGACAAGCTGGAAAAAGGCCTCGTCGGCCTGCCAATAGCGAGCCATGTCGATGCCGATTACCCCGCCGACGGCCTCGACAGCAACGCTGCCACTGGCCAGCGTTTCGCCCATGACAATGGCGATCACGTCCAGCACCTGCGCATCGGGCAGATCGAGCAGGCGCAGGAACAGGCCGGCGACATCGCCGCCGCTGCCGGTGACGGTGAGGTCCTCCGGCGAAACGCCAAGCAAGGCGAGGACCGCGCGGCGTTGCTCGTCAAACGCGGTTTCACCCCGGCAAGTCTCGATGGACTCGCGCACCACATCATGACGGCTGGCCTGCGGCTCGATCCGCACGGTCCATAACGGCGATCCGGCGATGGCGTGCGCGACCATCAGGCGCAGTGCAACAGCGGGATGGGCCGTCATCGCTGCACGCACGGCGGCGTGGCGATGCAGGTCGATATAGGTTTGCATGGGGCCGGTGATTTCCGGGCGGACCGGCTTCTGGCAGGTGTCCGGCGCTTCGCCGCGCTCAATCCGGCGCGCTTCGGCACGGGTCACATAGCCTTCATGGAAGATGACCTCGCCACTCGAGCGCACCTCAATATAGACACGGCCACCCTTGCGCTTACCCGCTTTCTCATAGTCCCATGAATGGAAATGCTCGGCTGGAGGAACGATCACGGCATCGCTCCACCCGGTATCAAGATAGGCGGTCTGGCGCTGGGCAATTACCGCATTTTGCTGCTCCCAGAACGCATCGGCATCCGCGAAATAGCGATCCTCACCGAACAGATCCGCGACCAGCACGCCCTTGAACTGCTCCAGATCGAACAGCGCAACGGCGGCCTTGATTGACTGGCCGCCGAACAGCCAGGCCTTCAACTGATGACCAGTCGGGCAATAGGTATCGGGATCGTCATGGAGCGCCAGCCATGCCTGTTGCTGGCGCTTGCTCGCCATGGTGAGATGCCGAACGGTCACCGCATCGAGCTTCTGGCGGCGATAAAGGTCGCGGATGCGCGGCAGAAGATTGCCGAGCGCCAGCACCCGGCGCACACTCGGTTCGGGCAGGCCGAACGTTGTCGCAATATCCTCGACGCTGCGGCCTTGCCTGACCAGCCGCGTGAATGTCTCCCACCGGGTCACCTCGTCGGGGTCGAGCCGGGCGATATTCTCGATCAGCGAGGCTTCGATGGCGGCGGCGTCGTCGTTCTCGTCGAGGATCGCACATGGTAGTGGGTCGGCCTCGCCTTTTTCCGCTGCAACGAGGCTGGCGGCATGGAAGCGCCGGGCACCCGCGACGATTTCATAGCTGCCCGGCACGTCCTTGGGCCGAACGATCAGCGGCACCAAGACGCCGCGCGCGCGGACGGTCGGCAGAATGTCCGACACGTCGGGGGCCTTTTTGGCGTAGCGCATATTGGCTTTGCTGATGGTGAGTTGACACAGGTCGATGAAGTCGAGTTTCATGATTGTCACTCCTTGTGAGTGCCGGTCCGTCGAGCTGTGCGGCGAAGGCGGACCGGCTTAGATGCGGCGGAACGCGCCGCTGCGTCATCCGCCAATGGGCGGAAACTCCGAGCCGTCGCCCGCCCGATGGGCGCGGCGTAGCAGGGTTTCGGCCGACAGGATCGACTCTGCGCGGCGCGCCATTTCGGTCCAGACGGACAACCGGAAGCTTGTTTCGAACGCGATGTCGCGCTCGATCCCGAGGCCAAATGGCAGGCGGACGCTGACCATCTCCGACAGGCTGAAACGGCCCAGTTCCGGACAGCCAAAGCCGAGATCGGCCAGACCAAACAGCGTGTCGCCATCCTTGGCGAGTTCGGTCGCGAGCCATGTCGCCGCGCCAATCGGATTGAAGAACTTCACCACGGGAACGGGATCAGGTTCGGCAGCCCCGTTCAGCGTGGCAGCGCGGCGGGCGAGGTCGTTCGCGCGCAGCGCGAAGCGAAGGGTGGGCGTCAGGAGGATCATGCCGCTGCCCTCCCCTCGCCCGCTTCGTGATAGCGGCCGAGCAGCCAGTCGGCCGCCTTGCTGGCGGCACTCGCGGCGCGAAAGATGGCGCGATTATCTTCGCGCAGCACCTCGAGTAATCGCGAGGTATCGATAATGTGAAGGAACGCGGCCAGATTGGCTGATGTCTGCGGTTTCCGG
>MKWI01000035.1 GCA_001899715.1 Sphingobium sp. 66-54 | reverse complement strand
CTTCCCGAAGCCTTGAATCAACCGCGCCCGCGCCGCGCAAGTCAGTTTATGAGTTTACGGCCTAGGACACCGCGGGGCCGTTTGGGACCTCGCATCCTGTTTGAGACACGCCGGGTTGGTGCTCAACGTATCTCGACTAGGCCACCCGAACGAGATGATGGGAAGGCGCGGTTCTCTTGGAGCGTGCCGATTAATCGGAGCCATGTCGCCCTTGCGAAAGCAGCAGCCCAGGGCAGAGAGCTACCACTGAGCCCTGGGCGAACGCAGCTATTTAGTAGGGTAATGCTGCTTTCCAGCTCCGTGGCACGGGATCGTCGATGCCGCGCGGCCGGTACATGCCGGCCGGTCATATCTCAGTCGACCTGCGGATCCACGGCTTCGCCCGCCGGGTCGAGCAGACGGTGGAGATGGACGATCACATAGCGCATTTCGGCGTCGTCCACGGTGCGCTGTGCGGCGGCGCGCCAGGCGGCCTCCGCGCTGGCATAATCGGGGAACACGCCGACCAGATCGACGGTGCCGAGATCGTCGAAAACCAGCTTCTGCGGATCCTTGACGCGTCCGCCCATCACGAGGTGCAATAAACTCAACGGTTTCTCCATGATTGGTGATGCTGCGCGCCATCGCGGTTCCGGCTGGACAGAGTCAACCAGCTAGCCCGGAAGGCGCTGCGAAACGGGCCCTTAAACCGCGGCTCTCGTTTCGCTCAAACCGGGCGCGCTGTAGCAGTGCCGCAGGCCGATGCCAAGCTGCGAGAGGGGCGACCCCGTTGCGCGTTGACGCGGGCTAGTCCCGCTGGGGTGTCTCAGCGTCATTCAGAACGGATGGATCGTCGACTGGGTCGAGCTGGCGCCGCCGAGTGCCGATACGGGTGCCTACCGTGCTGGCGGCCTTGCCCGCCGCTTTCTTCACAGCCGAATTGCGCGCATCCTTCAGGCCGAGCAGGACCGCCTGCGCGGTCTCGCTGGCGATGGCGAGCTTGGCGGCTTGCGCGGCGATACGGCTTGCCTTGCCGGCGAGAGCGATACGCGGCAGGAAGATGCCGAGGATCGCGCCGGCTGCGGCTGCGGCCGCCACGGCGGTGACGGGATGCTCGTAGAACAGACGGTTGGTTTCGGCCGCCGCGCGGAAGCTCTTCTCGCGCGTGTCGTCGATCAGCGCTTCCCCCTTACGGCGGGTGGTTGCGAGGGCCTTGCCGGCGGTCTTGCGCGCTTCGTCGATACCAACGCGGGCACGGATCGTGACGGCTGGCTTGTTCGGACGCTTGCGTGCGGCGGAGGTCCGCTCGGTCATTTCCTTGTTCTCCAGAGCGCCCTGTTCATCCAGATGATCTGCGAGGCTCGGGCGCTAAACAGAGCGAGTTGGCGCGCCGGCGACCAGACTATGATCGCCACGCCACCTACCACAGCCGAGACAGCGAGCAGCGGATGGCGGCGCACCGATTTGCGCACGGTCTGCTTCGCCTCGTCCACCTTATCGCTGACGGCGAGCAGCGCATCTTCCTTGAGCCGCTCGGGCGCGACGCGGCGGCGGGTGTTTTGCAACGCCGTGGCGAACCGCCGCCGGGCGAGATCCGCCCGCGCGCGCGTCTCGGCCAGGCGCCGGCGCGGATCGGCGGAGCTCATGGCGTGTCTCCAGAAAACAGCTCAGTGAAGATACGCCGCGCCACCAGCGCACAGATGATCGCAGCGACGATGGAGATACCAGCGACGATCAGGCTTGCCGCCAGCAAGCCGACCAGCGGCACCAGCGCGATGATGGCCGAGACGATCAGGATGGTGACGCCCATGACCAGGAAGACGAGCGCAAGTGCCGCCATCACCAGCCATTTGCGCAGGCCGTCCGCCAGCACGGCGCCCTTGACCTTGGCCCATTCCAATTCGGCCTCGGCCAGCTCCTTGCCGGAGGCGACCAGCCGCGCGACGCTTGCCCGCACGGAACTGTCGTCGGGGGGCGGCGCTGCTTTCGCCTGCTCGTCCTGATCCGCCTGGGGGATGCTCATCTGCCCGCGTTGCCCGGTCGCCAGCCGAGCCTTATGCGTCGTCCGAGGAGCTGCCGCGCATCATCCGCATCAGCACGAAGCCGACGACCGCTGCCGCGCCGATCGCCACCGCCGGGCTCTTGCGGACGAAGTCGCGCGCCTCGTTGGTGAGCTGGTCGATATCCTTATCGTCGAGCGATTTTGCGGCGCCGGCCACCGTCTCCGCTGCCTTACGAGCATAGTCGCCATATTGCGGGCCGAGCTTGGCGTCGACGGTCTCGGCTGTGTCGGCGATCAGCTTCGAGAGACCATGTAGCGCCTCACCGGTGGTGTTCTTGGCGGTCGTCGCAGCGCTGCGCGCGGTGGCCTTGGCCTGCTCGGCATAATCGCTTGCCTGATCGCGCCAGTTCGCACCTGCTCCCGTGCTGGCCGTTGCCGCTTTCTTGGCGGTGCTGGCGCGCGGACTCGCCTTCGAGGGCGCCTTGGCAGCCGGCCGTGCCGTTGCCTTGGTCGTCTTTGCCGTCTTGGCGGTGGAGCTGGCGGCGCGCTTGCGCCTGGGCGTTGCGGTGCTGCTCGTGTCAGACATGATCGTTCCTTTCCGGCATCGAAGTGCCCCTCGCTCGGATATAGCAAGGCTGCTCCCCTTTAACAGACCTGAATGGCGTTTGTTCCCACCGCTGTGGCGCCGCGTCCACGCGCCATTGCCTTAGCGCGGCGCCGTGGTTAAGCCGCGCGCACGGATGGACGACCGGCCGCCGGGCCGCACATGGGAAGACACCGCATGACCGAGATTCTCGATATTCACGCGCGTCAGATTCTGGACAGCCGCGGTAATCCGACGGTGGAGGTGGACGTGCTGCTGGAAGACGGCAGCTTCGGCCGCGCGGCGGTGCCCTCCGGTGCTTCAACCGGCGCCTATGAGGCGGTCGAGAAGCGTGACGGCGACAAGAGCGTCTACCTCGGCAAGGGCGTGCTGAGCGCGGTTGCATCGGTCAATGACGAGATCAGCGAGGCCGTTGTCGGCATGGATGCCGAGGATCAGGGCGATGTCGATGCCGCGATGATCGCGCTCGACGGCACGGAGAATAAGAGCCGGTTGGGTGCCAACGCGATCCTCGGCGTCAGCCTCGCTGTCGCCAAGGCAGCAGCCGATGCGCGCGGGCTGCCGCTCTATCGCTATGTCGGCGGCGTCTCCGCGCATGTGCTGCCGGTTCCGATGATGAACATCATCAACGGTGGTGAGCATGCCGATAATCCTATCGACTTTCAGGAATTCATGATCATGCCGGTGGGCGCAGAGAGCATTGAGCACGCTGTGCGGATCGGCTCGGAAATCTTCCACACGCTTAAGAAGAGCCTGCATGAGAAGGGGCTGGCAACCGGCGTGGGCGATGAGGGCGGCTTCGCGCCGAATATCGCCTCGACCACCGATGCGCTCGACTTCATCATGCAGAGCATCGAGAAGGCTGGCTACCGGCCGGGTGAGAATGTCGTGCTGGCGCTCGACTGCGCCGCGACCGAGTTCTTCAAGGGCGGCAATTATGTCATCGCGGGCGAGGGCAAGACGCTCGGTTCCGCCGAGATGGCTGATTATCTGGCGGATCTTGTCGCCCGCTATCCGATCAGGTCGATCGAGGACGGCATGGCCGAAGACGATTTCGAGGGCTGGAAGATCCTGACCGAGAAGCTCGGCGACAAGTGCCAGCTCGTCGGCGACGATCTCTTCGTTACCAATCCCAAGCGGCTTGCCATGGGGATCAAGGACGGCATGGCTAACTCGCTGCTGGTCAAGGTCAACCAGATCGGCACGCTCACCGAGACGCTGGCTGCCGTCGATATGGCGCACCGTGCGCGCTATACTTGCGTGATGTCGCATCGCTCGGGCGAGACGGAGGACGCGACCATCGCCGACCTCGCCGTCGCCACCAATTGCGGGCAGATCAAGACAGGCAGCCTCGCGCGTTCGGACCGGCTCGCCAAATACAACCAGCTCATCCGCATCGAGGAGGAGTTGGGCGACCGCACATATTATGCCGGTGCGGCTATCTTCGGTTGAGAGACGGGCAGAGCACGGAGGCGAGCGGATAGCCGCTCAACGGCCGCTTTTCCATCCGTTCGGCGCAATTTGTACGGGTCGGTAACATAGCGCTTGCATTGGGCGCGCGGCCGTGATTCCAAGGGGCTATGGCGCAACTGGCGAAATTGAGGCTTTTGCTGGGGTCGGCGATGATGCCGGCGATCGCCATCGTGCTGCTGCTCGCCTTTATCGCTTATGCGATCGTCGGTCCCAACGGCATCCTCGCATGGGGCGATTACAGCCGGCAGGTCAAGCAGCGCGAGGCGGAACTGAAGATGCTCAAGGCCCGCAAGGCGACGCTGGAAAACCGTGTGCGGCTGGTCGATCCGCACCGGGTCGATCCGGACATGGCGGACGAGTTGGTCCGCAAGGAACTGGGCGTGACCCATCCTGATGAGGTCATCGTCCCGCTCAAGTGAGAGCGGGTCCGCGCGGCGGGCGGTTTTTAGCCACGCTTGGCGACGCATTTAACCCATCTGGACATTGCTTCCGCGCGGGGCGAGGCTATAGCAACGAGATATCCCCTCGCGAAAAGGACCCAGGTCATTGGCGAAGTCACCCTCAAGCCGGTCGCGAAAGGCCGCTTCAGCGCCCTCCGTTCCAGCAGGCCCCGATCATAATCGCGAGCGTCCGGGCGAACCGCAGCCTTATGCGGCGAGCAAGGAGGAGATGCTCGAATTCTACCGCGAGATGCTGCTCATCCGCCGCTTCGAGGAGCGCGCCGGGCAGCTTTACGGTCTGGGCCTGATCGGCGGTTTCTGCCATCTCTATATCGGCCAGGAAGCGGTGGCGGTCGGCATCCAGTCCGCGCTGGCCAAAGGGCTGGACAGTGTCATCACCGGCTATCGCGACCATGGCCACATGCTCGCTTACGGGATCGACCCCAAGCTCATCATGGCCGAGCTGACCGGCCGCGAAGCCGGCATTTCGCGCGGCAAGGGCGGCTCGATGCACATGTTCAGCGTGGAGCATAAATTCTACGGCGGCCACGGCATCGTCGGCGCGCAAGTCAGCCTCGGCACCGGCCTCGCCTTCAGCCACAAATATAAGGAAGACGGCGGCGTGTGCGTCGCCTATTTCGGCGACGGCGCGGCCAATCAAGGGCAGGTCTACGAGAGCTTCAACATGGCTGAGTTGTGGAAGCTGCCGATCATCTACGTGATCGAGAATAACCAATATGCCATGGGCACGTCTATCGGCCGTTCCTCCGCCGAGGATCAGCTCTATCGGCGCGGCGAGAGCTTCCGCGTTCCCGGCATCCAGGTTGACGGCATGGACGTGCTGGCGGTGCGCGGCGCCACCGAGACGGCGCTGGAGTATGTGCGTGCCGGCAAGGGGCCGATCATTCTGGAGATGAAGACCTACCGCTACCGCGGCCACTCCATGTCCGATCCGGCCAAATACCGTCCGCGCGAGGAAGTGCAGCATGTGCGCGAGACGTCCGATCCGATCGAGGGCCTCAAGAAGGTGCTGCTCGAAAACGGTGTAGCGGAGGATGAGTTGAAGGCGCTCGACACCAAGATCCGCAAGATCGTGAGCGAAGCGGCCGATTTCGCCGAAAGCTCGCCCGAGCCGGCGCCGGGCGAACTCTATACCGACGTTCTGGTGGAGCAATATTGATGGGCCTGGAAATCAAGATGCCCGCCCTCTCGCCGACCATGGAAGAGGGCACGCTGGCCAAGTGGCTCGTCAAGGAAGGCGATACGGTCAAATCCGGCGACATCATGGCCGAGATCGAGACCGACAAGGCGACCATGGAGTTCGAGGCGGTCGACGAGGGGACGATCGAGAAGATCCTGGTGCCGGAAGGGACCGACAATGTGAAGGTCGGCACCGTCATCGCCGTGTTGGCGGGCGAGGGCGAAGAGACGCCCGCCGCCACCCCGCAGCAGGCCGAGGCGCCCAAGGCGGAAGCCCCCGCGCAGCCGCAGCCGGTGGCCGAATCGTCCGGCGCGACGAAGGCGGAGACCGGTACCGGCAACCTTGCCGGCGGGCGCACCGCGCCGGCGGCCGATCCGGCGATTCCGGCCGGCACGCCGATGCAGAAGATGACGGTACGCGAGGCGTTGCGCGACGCCATGGCCGAGGAGATGCGGCGCGACCCCGATGTGTTCCTGATGGGCGAGGAAGTCGCCGAATATCAGGGCGCCTACAAGGTGACGCAGGGGCTGCTGGAGGAATTCGGCGAACGCCGGGTGATCGACACGCCGATCACCGAGCACGCCTTTGCCGGCCTGGGCGCCGGCGCGGCGATGGGCGGTCTCAGGCCGGTGGTCGAGTTCATGACCTTCAACTTCGCCATGCAGGCGATGGACCAGATCATCAACTCGGCGGCCAAGACCAACTATATGTCTGGCGGCCAGATGCGCTGCCCGATCGTGTTTCGCGGTCCTAACGGCGCGGCCAGCCGTGTCGCCGCGCAGCATAGCCAGAATTATGGCCCCTGGTATGCGGCTGTGCCCGGCCTTATCGTCATCGCGCCTTATGATGCGGCGGACTGCAAGGGGCTGCTCAAGGCGGCAATCCGGAGCACCGATCCGGTCGTGTTCCTGGAGAACGAGCTGGTCTACGGCCGCAGCTTCGAAGTGCCGCAGATCGACGACTATGTGCTGCCGATTGGCAAGGCGCGGATCGTGCGGCCGGGCAAGGACGTGACGGTGGTCAGCTACTCGATCGGCGTCGGCGTCGCCCTGGAGGCAGCAGAGGCGCTGGCCGGCGAGGGCATCGACGCGGAGGTGATCGACCTGCGCACGCTCCGCCCGCTCGACACGCGCACCGTGCTCGACAGCCTCGCCAAGACCAACCGCCTCGTCGTGGTCGAGGAAGGCTGGCCGGTCTGCTCGATCGCTAGCGAGATTGCGGCGGTCTGCATGGAGCAAGGCTTCGATGACCTCGACGCGCCGGTGCTGCGCGTCACTAACGAAGACGTGCCGCTGCCCTACGCCGCCAATCTGGAGAAGGCTGCGCTGGTCGACGCAGCGCGGGTGGTCGCGGCGGCGAAGAAGGTTTGCTATCGGTGACAGGGGAAGACCGCCCCGGTTGCGGGCGGCCTTTTCGGTAGATTGGCTGCGAACAACGTCCATCGGGATGGCCGTTCCGTGCCGATTACAACCGAGCCTCTTATGGCTTCAGGTCCGCCCCGGTTGCGCCGCTCGGACCGTGCGCGCCGGTGGGCGAACGTCTGGCGATCGAGAGTGGACGTCTGATCGGTGCTGCCTTGCGCTGACGCGGGATGCGCCGTTTACCGACGGATAAAAAGGCGGGCTTTCGGGTTATCTCCGCATGACGGCAACCGGACGGTGGCGATGACCGCGGACGCCCACTTACGCCGCGCCTGATCCTCGACGCGAGGCGATTATTTCGGCCGGCCCTTGAAGCCGGTGGCGAGGGTCTTCATCCGGTAGATGGTCATCGCAACGTTGCGTACGCCCTTGGGCGTCGTCCACGCCTTGCCGTCCGGCCCTACCGCACCCATCGTGCCCACATAGAGCGTCTGCTTGCCGGGGCCGGAGAAGGCGAGGGTGATCGCCGGGCGCGGCGTCGGGATAATGCCGAGTTGCGCCCCGCCTTTGTCGAACACATAGATGCCGGCAGCAGCCGTTACGTAAAGCCGGCCCTGATTGTCCACCGCCATGCCGTCGCCGCCGAAGCCGCCTTCTTCCTTGTCGAGCGAGGCGAAATCACGGCGGTTGGCGGTCGAGCCGTCGCCGCGCACGTCGAACGCCATGATCGTCGTGCGGTTGGTGACGTAAAGCGTCTTGCCGTCCGGGCTGAGCACGAGGCCGTTGGTGAAGATGCCGTCGCCCTCGGCCACCACGCTCACCTTGCCGTCCGCGCTCGCCCGATAGACGCCGCCCACGGTGAAATAGGCGCCGCCAAGGCCATCGGC
Source organism: Sphingobium sp. 66-54 (assembly GCA_001899715.1). Classification (GTDB taxonomy): domain Bacteria; phylum Pseudomonadota; class Alphaproteobacteria; order Sphingomonadales; family Sphingomonadaceae; genus Sphingobium. The sequence continues at coordinate 34,831 of MKWI01000035.1, read as the reverse complement.
CATCACATCGTTCAGCCGGCCGAGCGTCCGCCCGTCCGCGAAGCTGTTGGCGAGCAGGCGGCGTTCGGGCGCGAGCTGGACGACGCGGGTCAGTTCCGCGCAGGAGGGCATGTTCAGGCCCGGATCGGTGCAGGTCCGCTCGACCGTGAACAGTCGCCCCTTGGCGTCGATCGACACCGCGCCCGCGCCAGCCACGCCGGAGAGGTAGATCTGCTCCTGCCCGTCCGCCGTCAGCTTGCGGATGCTGTTGCTCTGCTCCTGCGCGAACAGCAGGCCGCCATCATCGGTACCGACCATGCCGTCCGCGGTCATCAAGCCGGCCCAGGCGAGATCCCATTGCGCACCCGTTGCCGTGACCCCGGCGATAGCGGGGATGGCGACCGCTTTCTCCCCCGCGAGCGTCTGCGCGCTCGCTGGGGCCGTCAGAGCTGCCACAGCCGCCAGCACGGCCATGCCCATCACGGTCCTCAACATCCTGCTCATGATCCCCCCTCCTCTTAGCGTCGATGACCGCTCACTTCTCGTCCTTCGCCTGCTCGATGGTATTGAACTGGCCATCGAAGCCGGTGCGGTCGTTGTCGTAATCCATGTGGATCATGCGATCGAACCCCTCCGCGCGGGTGAAGACCAGCCTGGAGGTCCACGGGCCGGTCAGCGTCACCGGATCGGTGATCGTCATCTCGGCCTCGATCCGGTCGGGCGAGACCATGCGGATGCGCTCGACATAATGGGCCTGCTCGGAAAGCGGTGGCGCGCCGTGGAAATAATCGTTCGGGTTCTTCACGCTGATGGTGTCGACGACCAGCGTGTCGCCCTCCCAATGGCCGATCGAATCACCCCAGACGGTGGGCCAGAGATCATCCTCGGGCGGATGCTCGCGGCCATCGGTATAGATGTGGCGCACGTCGCGATAGGCGTTGATGATGAGCACTTCCTCCGGCGTAACGAGGAATTGCAGCGGCGCAGCGCCGTTCATCATCATCGGATAACCCCAACCATCCGCCTTGCGCCCGCCCGATGCCTTGGCGCGCGCCGCCTGCCGTGCCTTGCCTTCCGCGTTCCAGGGTGCATTGATGCCGATCAGCTTCATGATCTGGGCGGTGGGATTCTCTCCCTTGTCGCGTGCGGCCAGCGCGGCCTCGGAAAGGCCGCCAATGGTCGTCTCGTCATTCTCGGTGAGCCAGAAGCCGCCCCAATAAGGCAAGCTCGCAAATTGTTTGGCGCGGTCCGCCGGCGCGGGCGTTTTCGCGAGGATGGGCGCGGCACTGAGGGCAAGCAGCGCGGCGGCGACAAACGGGGCAGCTCGCATCAGGAGAGCTTCTTGCCCAGCGGTTTGCCGTCCGGTGTCGTCGCGTCGATCACCACGCCACCGGCGCCGCCGTTACGCAGCGGATAGATGCTGATCTTGATCGTCTGGCCGGCCTTGAGCGTGGAGGGTCGCCAGCCATGCGCGTAGAGATACATGGGCGCGCCCATCTCCATGCTCCATTCGGTGGCCTTGCCGTTGGCGTCCATGACCATGAGCTGGATGTAGCAGTGGGGGTTGGTCCACTGGAATTCGCGGACGGTGCCGGTAAGCGAGACCTTCTTCTGCTGGTCGAACATCGCCATGCTGTGGTGCGCCTGCACCGCCCCCGTGCCGAGCGTCGCCGCGCCCAGCACCAGCGCACCCGCCAAGGCAAGATAAAGTCGCATAGGCCCTCTCCCGGCTTATTGCTTTCGTCCATACTGGCACCGGCAATTGACTTCGTCATCCTGAAGATGACATTTTTTCGAAAATGGCATGGAGAGAGAGCCGGCCGATCGCGGTCCGGTCATTCCTTGGCGGGTTTCTTCCTGTTTATGCGAGGATCGGCCGGATCAGAACCGGATGACCAGCCGCCCTCTCGTGCCGCCGGCTTCCAGTCGCCGATGGGCATCGGCAGCCCGTTCCGGCGGATAGATCTCCGCCACGCGTAGCGTGATCTGGCCTGCCTCGACCTGCTGCCGGAGCCGGTCGAGCTTCTCCCATGCCTGCGCGTAGGAACTCACCAGAGTAGCGGTGAAGCGGATATCCCGCTGCGGATCGCCCACGAAACCGCGCACGGAGGTGAAGGCGCCGCCATCGCGGACGGCGGGGATGGCGCGCTCGTTCAGCACCGCGCCATCCGCGAGGCCGTCCACCCCATCGGGGAAGTGCCCGCGGAACCGCGCCGCGACGTCGTCACCCCGCCGCACCACGATATCGGCGCCGAGCGCGGCCACCAGTGCCTCGTCCCGTTCCGAGGCATCGGCGATCACCGTTAGGTCCTCGGCCTTGGCGAGCTGGATAATATAGCCGCCATAAGCGCCGGCCGCGCCGGTTACGGCGAGCACCTGGCCGGGAGACAAGGCCAGCAGATCGAGCGACTGGCGCGCGGTCAGGCCGTTCATCGGCAAGGTCGCCGCTTCGGCATGCGTGGCTCCTGCGGGCGCCCGCGCGACCGACCGTGCGTCGAGCACGATCTGCTCGCGATAGGCGCCATGGTTGCCTTTCGGCACCACGATCGCGATGACCGCATCGCCTACCTTCAACCGATCGGGAACGCCGTCGCCAACCTCGTCTATGATCCCCGCCGCTTCCATGCCCGGCACATAAGGCGGCGGATCGGCCTTCTGCCGTTCGGCCCGAGCCCCGTTACGCACCGCCACATCGGTGGGGTTCACCGTCGCCGCGTGGACACGGATGCGCACCTCGCCCGGCCCGGCGTGGACTTCGGGCACGTCCACGACCTGGAGAACGTCCGGGTCGCCCTGGGTGAAGAGACCGACTGCGCGCATGAGTGCATCCTTTCTCCCGGCCGCCGCCCGACTGTCTGTCCGTTTAAAGGATGGTGAGCCCAGCTGGATTCGAACCAGCGACCTACTGATTAAAAGTCAGTTGCTCTACCGACTGAGCTATGGGCCCCCATGAGGTGCGCGGCTGGCGGACCCCTAAAGAGCGCGCGGGCCATGGTCAACCGGCTTGGGGCGTGTGAGGCGTGCGTGTAGCTGCGCGATGGTGAGGCCGGTCACGGGATCGCGCCAGCCGGGGGCGATGGCGTGGAGCGGATCCAGCACGAAGGCGCGGGCGCGGAAGGCGGGGTGAGGGACGGTGAGGTGCGGCTCGTTCACCGTGCCGCCGGACCACAGCAGCAGATCGAGATCGAGCGTGCGCGGTCCCCAGCGGCGGTACCGGCGGCGGTGGAAGCGGCGCTCTATCGTCTGGAGCAAGGCGAGCATGGCCAGCGGCTCCAGCGGCGCGGCGACCAGCGCGACGGAGTTGGCATAGGTTCGCGATGAGGGGCCGAGCGGGCGGGTCGCGATGATCGGGGAGTGCGCTATCAGGCGGAGCGGCGCTTCATCGAGTGCCGTGAACGCCGCCTCAACGATGGCGTGCGGGCCGAGCGTGCGTGCGAGCGGCCGGTTGGAGCCGATGCCGACGGCATAGAGATGCCCGCCCTCGGCGCACTCTCCCGTCCATCGTTTCGATCCGCTCGTCACCGGCCCGGCCCCTGCATTGCTATCCTTGCATCGCTCGTGGCGTGCGGCCTATCGCGTCGTCATGATGCTGACCAGCCCCCCGCACAATCCAATTATCAGCCCCGTGCCGCAGAGCGAGCCGCCGCGCGACTGCCCGCTCTGCCCGCGCCTCGTCGCCTTCCGGGAGGCGTGCCGCGCAGAATATCCCGATTGGTGGAATGGCCCGGTCTCCGCATTCGGCGATCCGGCAGCACGGATCGTGCTCATCGGCCTGGCGCCGGGCAAGCATGGCGCCAACCGCACCGGGCGGCCTTTCACCGGCGATTATGCGGGCGAACTGCTGTTTGCGACGCTCGCCAAATTCGGCCTCGCGCGCGGAACCTACGAGGCGCGGGTGGACGACGGGCTGGAGCTGGTCGATTGCGCGATTCTCAACAGCGTCAAATGCCTGCCGCCGCAGAACAAGCCGCTGCCGGCGGAGATCCGCACCTGCCGGCAGTTTCTCCAGGCCGGAGTGGCTGCGATGTCGCAGGCGCGGGTGTTCGTGGCGCTCGGCCAGATCGCCCATCAATCGGCGGTGAAAGTACTGGGCGGAAGGCTGCCCAAGGCGCGCTTCGGCCATCTGGCGGAGCACCGGATGCCGGATGGGCGCATGCTCGTCGATAGCTACCATTGCTCGCGCTACAACCAGAATACCGGCCGGCTGACGGCGGAGATGTTCGAGGCGGTGTTCGCGCGGGCAGTGGCGTTGCGCGACGGCGGCGGTTGAGCGGACCGCCACAGGAGGCGCAAAGCGCATGTGCGGCTGTTTGTCGCGTCAATCCTTCCATTGGCCGCGATCCGGCGCGCTGACAGCCCCCGTTCAGTTGGGCTGTCGTTATCCGGATGGGCATTATCCAAATGAAAGGGAGAAAAGAACCATGCGCAAGCTCATCATTCTGGCAGCCATTGCGGGCCTGAGCTTGCCGACCGCGCCTGCTTTGGCGGACCGGCCTCACCGGTCGCACGTCCACAAGGGCAAGCATGCCTATGATTCGCGCGGTCGCTATGTCGAACCGCGCCGTCTCGGGCGCTCGGATCGCGTCTGGCGCGGCAATGACGGGCGCTATTATTGCAAGCGCGACAACGGCACGACCGGCCTGGTGATCGGCGCTGCGGCGGGTGGCCTGGCCGGCCACGAGATCGCCGGCAGTGGCGACAAGACGCTGGGCGCGATTATCGGCGTGGTAGGCGGCGGGTTGCTCGGCCGAGAGATCGACAAGGGCGACCTCAAGTGCCGGTGACGCGGGCACTTCGATGAGCGGATTGGGAGGGGCCGGGTTGGCCGGCCCCCTCCTTGGTGTCGCGTGGCTTAGCGCACGATATAGTCGTAATAGGCACCGTCCGGCGGGCCGCCAGCAGCATCCTTGACGCCATCCAGCGCGCCTTCGGGCATGGTTGCGAACGAATTGGTGTGATGCTCCTCGCTCGCCCATTTCTCGATCAGGATGAAGCGGTGCTCGTTACCGAGATCACGCAGGACCTCGACTCCTTCGCAGCCCTCCCGCGTGGCGACGAGCTTCGCGACACCGGCGAGCGCGGCTTCCATTTCGGCACTTTTCCCTTCGGCGGCGGGGATGATGTAGATGCGGGCAACGGTCATGCGTTTCTCTCCTGCGTGAAAATCTCAGATATCGTGGACGAGGCGGCCATATAGCTCTGGCCGGCGATCGCGGAAGAAGCCCATGCCGGCGCGGTGTGTGCGCGCGGCGGCAAGGTCCAGCGTTGCCACCAGCGCGCCGGATTGCCACCCCTCCACCTCGGCGATCAGATCGCCCCATTCGTCAGTGATGAAGCTGTGTCCGTAGAAGGTCTGCGGCCCCTGGCTGCCGGGCAGTTCTTCCGTACCAATGCGATTGGCGGCGATCACCGGCATGCAGTTGGAGACGGCGTGGCCCTGCATCGCGCGGCGCCACATGCGGCTGGTATCGAGCGCCTCGTCATAAGGCTCGGAGCCGATGGCGGTGGGATAGAACAGCATTTCCGCGCCCATCAGCGCCATGGCGCGCGCGCATTCCGGATACCATTGGTCCCAGCAGATCCCGACGCCGATGGTGCCGTAGCGCGTTTTCCACACCTTGAAGCCGCTGTTGCCGGGGCGGAAATAATATTTCTCCTCATAACCCGGCCCATCGGGAATATGGCTCTTGCGATAGACGCCCATGATTTCGCCCGCGTCATCGATCATGGCGAGCGAGTTGTAATAATGTGGTCCGTCGCGCTCGAAAAAGCTGGTGGGGATATAAACGCCCTCCGCCTTCGCTACGCGTTGCATGGCGAGCACGGCCGGATGCTCGCCGAGGGAGCGGGCGCGGGCGAACAGCGCCTCATCTTCGACCGTGCAGAAATAAGGGCCCTCGAACAGCTCTGGCGGGAGGATGATCTTGGCGCCGCGCGCGGACGCCATGCGCACATGTTCTTCGACCTGCGCGATATTCTCCGCCTCGTCATCCGAGAAAGCGAGTTGGAGCGCGGCGACGGTGATCTGAATCATGGGTGGGTCTGGAGTGAGGGAGGGCACATGCGGCTTTCTTTAATCCGGATTTGCCCGGCGTGCCATCCTTGGCCTGCGGCTATGAGATGCGGATCGGCGAACCCGCCTTCAGGTCCGATGAAGCGGACGCGGCCGGATGGGGCGGTGCCCGGTTCAGGTGCTCGCCGAAGGGGGGATCATGGTTCGATCAGTCTCCCGGCGGGTGATCCGTTACCTGGCTGCTTTCGTTATTGCGCAGCCGCCGGCAGATGTTGGCTCATGCAGTGAAAGCTCCCGCCGCCCCGCAATAAGGCGTCGGCAGGCAAGCCAATGATGGCCCGGCCGGGGAAGAAAGGAGCCAGGGCGTTGAGCGCGGCCTGATCGTTGGGCGCGCCATATTGGGGCACGATGACGGCGCCATTGGTAATGGTAAAGTTCATGTAGCTGGCGGGCGCGATGGCGCCGTCTATGGTGTATCGGCCAACGGAGGGCATCAGCGCGACCTCCAGGCCGAACGCGTGCGCACGGGCCGCCGCATCGGTGAAGGCGGCGGCGTTGGGGTCGTCCGGCGCGGTCGCCTGCGGGATCGCCAACACGCCGGGCGCGACGAAGCGGGCGAGATTGTCGATATGGCCGTCCGTGTGATCGTTGGCGAGGCCGTCGCCCAGCCAGAGTATATCCGAGAGGCCGAGCGCGCCGGCGAGCAGCGTCTCGATCTGTCGCCGGTCGAGCGTGGGATTGCGGTTGGGGTTGAGCAGGCATTGCTCGGTGGTGGCGAACAGGCCAGTGCCGTCCGTGTCGATTGCGCCGCCTTCGAGGACCATCGGCACATGCCGGCAGGGCAGGCCGGTCGTTGCCGCGAGCCGTGTGCCGATATCCTCGTCTCCTGGCATTCGGAACTTGCCGCCCCAGCCGTTGAAATCAAAATCGACCAACGCGCAAGCTCCCCCAGCCGCCACGAGGCCAATCGGTGCAGTGTCGCGCAGCCAGATATCGCCGAAGGGCATGTGGACGACCTCGACGGCCGGCGTGGCGAGCCGGAGGGCGATTGCATGGTCTGCCAACGCGCGGGTGAGAAGGGAGACGGTCTGGCCATGCTCCGCCACTGCATTCCCGAAAGCGGCCCCCTGCTGCTGCGCTTCCGCGAGGGCCACGGGCCACTCGGCCGGATCGCCGGGAAAGCCGATCCAAAGGCGCGCCTGTGGCGCCCATTCAGGAGGGGTGAGGTGAGGCATGGGAAAACTCTGTTGATCGGAATGCCGCTCCCCTCTCAGGCTGTTATGGCGGCATAGCAAGGTTCATGAGAAAGAATTCCGTCCTATTGCCACATGATACCGATGACTCAAACCTTCTCCACGCCTTTCGATTCCGATGAACCATTACTCATTGCGTTGAGATGTTCATCAGATAGGGTAAACCGAGAAGAGGCTAGTTTGACCCGCTTTAGCATTGCAAAACCGCTCTGCCATCGTCATGCAGCGTGCGTGATTGCCGCAATGAGACAGATTCACTGATACGATGCTGAACCGCACGTCGCGCCCCTCCGAGACTGAGTCGGCCGGTTTCCTGCCAACTGTCAGCCACTCTCCTCTCTTGGCCAGGGTGGCAGAGCGGGCGCGTAAACTTGGGCCATTATTTTTCGGCGTAGTGGTGGCTCCCACTGTCGTAGCGGTGCTGTATTACGGGCTATTCGCGTCGGATGTTTATATATCGGAATCGCGCTTCGTGGTGCGGGCGCCGGAGCGATCTGTGGGAGCCGGCAGTCTCGGCGTGCTGCTCCGTTCCGCTGGTTGGGGCAGCGCCGGTTCGGAAGTCTATGCCGCGCGCGATTATATCCTGTCGCGCGACGCGCTGAAGGAACTCAACAAGAGCAATGAACTGACAGAGGCGTATAGCGGACGGAGCATTTCGATCTTCGATCGTTTCAATTCGCTGGGCATGAATGGCTCGAAGGAAAGCTTATATCAGTATTATCTGGGCAAGGTTTCCGTTGGTTATGATTCGACGTCGTCCATCATGACCTTGCAGGTCCGCGCTTATGCACCGCAGGATGCGCACCGCTTCAATTCCATCCTGCTCCGCCGGGCGGAGAATCTCGTCAACGGCCTCAACGTGCGGGCGCAGACGGACCTGATCCGTCTGGCCCAATCAGAAGTCGACAAGGCGCAGAAGAAAGTGACCGATACCGGATTGGCACTTGCCCGATTTCGTGATCGCAGCGGTGTCGTAGATCCCGGCCAACAGGCGTCGGTGCAGCTTCAGATGATATCCAAGTTGCAAGATGAACTGATTGCGACGCGGCTGCGCCTGGTCCAGTTGAAGAGATTGGCTGCCGATAACCCGCAGGTGCCTGTCCTGGAGGCAGGGATCCGCAGCTTGCAGGGTGAGATCGAGGAGGAAACGGCCAAAATCGTCGGAGGCCGTGAGTCACTGGCAGGTTCGGCCGTGCAATATCAACGCGTTCTCCTCGACAACCAATTCGCCGAAAAACAATTGGCCGCTGCCATGGCGGCGTTCGAGGAGGCGCGATCTGAAGCACTTCGCAAACAAGCGTATATCGAGCGGATTGTTGAGCCGAGTATGCCTGACGAAGCGCTTGAACCTGGACGCATCCGAGGAATTTTGACTGCATTCGCTGTTGGCTTGGTCGCTTGGGGCGTCATTTCCATGCTAGTTGCAGGTGTACGGGAACACCGTGACTGAGAGACGGACCGAGGTGAAGGAATTTCCGCTCGCAAATAGCCTGCGGATACAGGGCCGCGTCATCGGGGCATTGTTCCTGCGCGAGGTGATTACGCGATATGGCCGGCATAATATTGGCTTTCTCTGGTTGTTCGTGGAACCGATGCTGTTTACGTTGGGGATAACAGCGTTGTGGACCGCGTTACAAGCGTATCACGGATCGTCTCTCCCTATCGCAGCATTCGCATTGACCGGCTATTCTACAGTTTTGCTATGGAGAAATATGCCAACTCGATGTATTGGTGCTATAGTTCCAAACTTTAGCTTATTACATCATAGGTATGTTAAGATTATTGATATTTTTATCTCTCGCGTATTGCTAGAGGGGATGGGTGCAACCGTATCTTTTGTTGTTTTGTCGATATTTTTTATTGTGATTGGCTGGATTGATTTACCAGAGAATATGCTCACAATCGTATTCGCATGGACATTACTATCCTTGTTCGGTGCAGCTCTTGCATTCCTCTTGGGAGCGCTCAACGAGCGCAGCGAACTGGTCGAGAAATTTTGGCATCCCGTATCATATATACTTTTCCCCCTTTCGGGAGCGGCCTTTTCGGTTGATGCACTTCCCCTTGGTGCTCAGAAGGCCGTCTTGTGGATTCCCATGGTGAATGCGGTGGAAATGGTGCGCGAGGGGTATTTCGGATCTCAGTATCGCGCGCACTATGATCTCCCTTATCTGGTGATAATTACCCTTATTGTAGCACTTCTTGCACTAATATTCACACGCCTTGCTGCGCAGGATTTAAAGCAGGAATGATCCGCCTTGAGGACATCTCCAAGGATTATGAAACTCGACGCGGGCGAGTTCGTATTCTATCCGGTGTTAACCTCACGATTACGTCTGGCGAGAAAATTGGCATTTTAGGTAGCAACGGTGCTGGAAAGTCAACACTAATTAAGCTTATTTCGGGAGCTGAGAGCCCAACAACCGGATCTGTAATCCGTGAAATGACAACATCCTGGCCACTGGCTTTTACTGGTGGATTTCAAGGAGCCCTGACCGGACTGGATAATCTTCGTTTCATCTGCCGTATCTATGGCGTGCCGACGGAAGACAAGATCGCTCCCGTTGAAGAATTTGCGGAACTTGGCCCTTATCTGAAAGAACCAGTCCGAACATATTCATCTGGTATGCGGGCGCGTTTGGCTTTTGCTATTTCCATGGTCATCGAGTTCGATTGCTTCTTGATCGACGAGGTTATTGCTGTCGGCGATTCTCGTTTTCGCGAGAAATGCGAAGAGGAGCTATTTGGGAAGCGTGGCGATAGGGCTATGATTATCGTGTCTCATAATGCGGGATACGTGAAGGAGCATTGCGATAGGGCGGCCGTACTCAATCAGGGTATTTTGAGTCATTTTGACGATATCGAGGATGCATATCAATATTATAATGAATTGATGAAGAAAGGGCGCTAATTTTTTCATATGATTTAATTCATATTGCATAGGTTAACCTTTAATTGGACATGAGATCAGAATTAAATGAAGCTGGACAAGATCCTCGGATTAGAGGGCGAGAGCCCACGGAAAGACTTGCTGCTATCCAAGCCGCCTGCTCCAAGCGGCGCGGCGGATCGCGTGCGTAATCAACTTGATTATCGCCTGGGGAGCATAATGGTCCGGCGCGGCGGTTCGTTCCGTGGGTGGCTGGGGATGCCTCGGGCCTTGATGCGTGAAGTAAAGGCGTTCAATGCGGACCAACACGCCAAGCTGGCGAGTAAGCTACCGCCGTTGCATGAGTACAGCGATGCGACGGATGTTCAGCGTCTCGAGAGACATCTTTCCTATCGCTTAGGTCTTGCACTCGTGAAATATGGCAGTTCGCCATCGGGATGGCCTCTGCTCCCCTTCGCCTTGTTGCACGCGGCGCGGGAATTTCGGCGGCAATCCAAGATGGAGAGCGCTCGCTGCGATACTCTGGACGGCCTCCAGGGCAACGGGACCGGGCAGTCAGCCGCTACAGCTTCGGTGCATTACTATCTCGGCGAAGAGGCTCCGCTCCGGCCTTCGATTGAGAAAGCGGTCACGATGCTTTCCGCGTATGACGTGATCTCTTTCGATATTTTCGATACGGCGATTGTTCGCGCGGTCGCAAGACCGCATGATGTATTTCGCATCATGGGAGCACGGCTCGGTGTCATAGGTTTCCCCAGGAAACGGAGGGATGCAGAGACTTATGCGCGGAGCCGGAAAGACCGTATCAGAGGCACGCGAGAGGTCACGCTCCCCGAAATATATGAGGTGCTTGCGGAGCGGTATGGGGCGACAGAGGAATGGGAGCAGCTTGAAAAGAGGCTCGAAATCCAACTGACGCGGCAGAATCCGTATATCTTTGAAATTTATGAGCGGCTGCGTGCGATGGGTAAGACACTCATCTTCACCAGCGACATGTATCTCCCTAAACAGACCATCGAGGCCATGCTCGCGCGGGCGGGTTACAATGGCTATGAGCGGATCTATCTGTCAAACGAGCACGGAGCCCGCAAGGGCGATGGCACCCTACAGCGGGTGCTGGTCGCGCATTATGGCCCGGATTGTTCGATTGCCCATGTGGGGGACGTATACGAAGCGGACGTCGAGAAGTCCGTCGCGGCCGGCATCGCAGCGATGCACAATCCCAATCAGCATGTCCTGGTCCGTGAGAAGGATATGGGTAGTCTTGCCGGGAGCTTTTACGAGGCGGTCGTCGACAACGCGCTTGGAACGGGGATGTGGTCCGAAGGTCTCCATTATACCCACGGCTTCAGGGTGGGTGGCATTCTCACCCTCGGTTATGTTGAGTTTCTGGATCGGCTCGTGAAAGACAAGGGGATCGAGAAGATCCTGTTTCTTGGACGTGACTGCGCCATTCTCTCGCAAGTTTACGAGCGGTTCTTCGATAAGGTACCGAGTGCGTATGTCGGCATTTCCCGCTCTGCCGCACTTATGCTGACCGCGAATTCGAACTTCGACGATTATATCGGTCGGACTTTTTTTAGGTGGTATCGGGAGTCGAATAATTCGCGGCCGATTAGCCAGCTCCTCATCGATACCGGTTTCGGATATCTTGTTGAGCATCTTGAGGGCGACGATATCGAGCCGCTGCAATTCCCTGCGAGCGCGGACGAAACGCGGCTCCGTGACTTCTTTTGGGCGAAAAAGGGGGTCATCGAAGCGCACATTGCCGAGACGGTCGAGGTTGCTCGCGACTATTTTAGCAATGCTATCGGTGACGCGCGCAAAATACTTATCGTCGACATCGGCTGGACGGGAACCTGCATCGTCACGTTGCGAGACTTCCTTCAGAAGAACTTGGAGGAGCGCGCTCCAGAGGTTTTCGGCGCTCTGCTGGCTACATCACGCAATGAGCAGATTACCGACGCTATTTCTGATGGCTCTATCAGCGCTTACGTATATTCTCCGGCGATGAACCAGGACATCGCGCGGCTCATGATGCCGGCGGGTAGAATTCCTCAAAAAAAGAAGGATCTGCTTACTCATCCTGTTGAGTATCTGTTCACCGAGTCGGAAGCAACGACTGTTGGCTATGCGCGCGACGCGGCCGGGACGCCCGAAGTGGTGCGTGGCTCGAACGTACCGCCGAACCCCGAGCAGATTCGCGAGATGCAGCGCGGAGCGATCGATTTTGTGGAGCGGTATCTCGATTATTCTAAGGGCCTTGCCGATCTACGGCCGATCAACGGCTACACCGCATTCCAGCCGTTGCGGAACTCGCTCGGTCAGCGCCCATATCTGTATGCGGTCTACAAGGACTTTCTCTACGACGCTGCGTCGGTATTGTATGGAGACGTCTCAGTATTCGCGCGGTTCGGTGATTTGTTCGATTTCGTGGATCAGCGCGCTGCGATTGGTGGAACTGAAACACGCACGCAATCGCTTCCGAAGCAGGCGTTGCTCCCGCGAATTTTGTTCGTGTCGCCTGAAATGAAGTATGTAGGCGCTCCTCGAAGTCTTTTACGTCTTTGTAAAATTGCGGTAGATTTGGGCTATGAGCCCGTAATCTGGACGGCGAGGCAGGGTCCGTTCGCGCAAGAGTTCGAACTTCAAGGCTTCGCAGTGCAAGTTTTGCCCGCAGCCAAAATTGAACAAAGCGTGATTGATAGTCTCATTCGCGACAATGTGCGGCTTGTTGTCTGCAACACCATTATGACGGACCAATATGTGCGGGCCTTTGAAGGTAAGCTGCCTGTCGTCTGGTATGTGCGCGAGGCAGCGAATATCGGGCAGTTCATGCGGGGAGGTTCCGAACGCGCTGATATGCTACGGCGTAGTGTAAGCATCACGGTCGTCAGCGACTATGCGGCCCAAGCCATCGGTGCGTATACACGCGGCCCGATCGAGGTTGTCAAGAACGCGGTTGAGGATATTGCAGAACTTGCTCTGCCGTATGTGGCTGCCAAAGATGGCGTGATCCGGTTCGTGCAACTCGGCACGATCGAGCACCGCAAGGGTTATGATCTTTTTGTCGCTGCATACAAGGCAATGCCCGAGGCCTATCGCAGCCGTGCCGAACTTCATCTGGCCGGGGGGTTCATCAACAGTGGAACGAGTTTTGCATCTTACCTGTTCGGCCAGATCAAGGACGAGCCGAGGATTCATTACCACGGTCTCATTGCGGATGAACGGGAGAAAATCAAACTACTCTCACAGATGGATGTCGTTGTCGTCGCCTCCCGCGATGAATCATGTTCACTTGTCGCTCTTGAGGGAGCGATGCTTTCCAAGCCACTGGTCGTGACCGAGAACGTCGGCGCGAAATATATGGTGAGCGACGAGAATGGGATAGTCGTCCCATCAGGCGCAGTTGGTGCACTGCGCGATGCTTTCATGCGTATGATCGACCGCAGCCCGGACGACCTCATTGCAATGGGTGAGACCTCACGCCGCAAGTATAATGAACTCGCCAGTCTAAGTACTCATCGTCGCGAACTGGGCGAACTCTTCGCGAGGAAAATCGCAGATGGGCCGGCGAAGTTGAGTTCCACAAAAGAGCGTGCCGGAACTATAGCTGCTTCGCCGCGTGCGCCTGATATTCCTCGCGGAAAGCAGCAGATTATCGTTTCGCTCACGTCCTTTCCGCCACGGATGCCGACGATTGCAACCTGTATCGAATCTCTCAAACATCAAACTAAGCAACCGGACCAAATTCTACTCTGGCTATCGGAAGATCAATTCCCCGAGCGCACGGCGAACCTCCCCGTAGAGCTGCGCGCTCTTATTGATCGGCAGTTCCAAATCCGATGGGTTAAAGGCGACCTCGCGCCGCACAAGAAGTATTTCTACGCAATGCGGGAGTTTCCGAATGCGATTGTCGTTACGGTAGACGATGATGTCCGGTATGATAAAGATTTGATCGCCGCACTTTATCAGGGGCACCTGGATTGCCCGCTCTCAGTCGTGGCGGGACGATCCAATTTTATCCGGTTCAGGCAGGATGGCACGTTACGGACTTATGACCAGTGGGGATACGATCATCAGCATCTTCGTGAAGCGGAGACGTTCGCGTTGCTGCCGACCGGGATCGGAGGTATCCTTTATCCTCCGGGTTCCGTGCCGGTTGAAGCATTCGATATCGGCGCGATCGAGGCAACATGTCTCCATGCCGATGATCTCTGGCTCAAGGTTATGACTGCTGCCAATGGCTACCCGGTATGGATGCCGCAGCGCAAATTCGACTATCGCAACATCGATGGCTCGCAGGAAGCGGCGCTCTGGCGAGGGAATGCATTCCAGAATGGGAACGATCTCGCAATGGGTTCGATCCTTAAATTTCTGGAGCAGAAATACGGCATTGCGGATTCGATCCTTCGCAGGATGCAGGGCGTGCGCGAGGACGGCACGTTCGTGGGTCCTGGTGATGAGGTCGACCGGTCTCCCCTATTGGTTGCAAAGAGCTAGCTCGTGAGGGAGGCGTGGGAATATTTGCGCCCGGTTCTTCCTGACGACCACAGCCGTCAGATGACAGCCCCGATGGTATTGGAAGCGCGTATCAAAGCCGGGTTTCAACCTGCCAAGGTTCTGGACTTCGGTTGCGGAAATGGGCGATCAATCGACTTGTTTGCCGGCTTGTCTCCAACTGCCGAATGGACGGGCGTGGATATTGAAAACTCACCGGAGGTTGCCAGTCGTGTCCGTAATGATGGATGCTTCGTAACCTACGATGGCGACCATCTTCCTTTTCCCGACAAAAACTTCGACTTAGTCTACTCGTATCAGGTACTGGAGCATGTCCGCAGGCCTGAGCCGATATTGCAGGAAATCGCCAGAGTGCTGAAACCGGAAGGCCTTTTTATCGGCCAGACCTCTCAGTTTGAGCCTTATCATTCATACAGCCTGTGGAATTTCACAGTTTATGGATTCAAGAAAATTATGGAGGAGGCTGGGTTTCACCTTCTTGAACTCAGGCCTGGCATTGATGGTTTTACACTGATGCGCCGTACCTACGAAAATCGGCCTTCCTACCTCAATAAATATTTTGGCAGAGAATCACCTGTAAACCAGGAAATAGAATTGATTGAAGAGGCGAAATCCGTGCAACAAAGGAATTTTCGTAAGCTTTGGTTTTGTGGACAATTTGTCTGGGTAGCTGCATTAAGCTTATAAGATATAGTATCCTAATAAAGTCTATCTTAGTTTTATATTGTTTATCGAATAATTTTTGAGACAACTTTATCCAAACGTCTCTTCCAGGAATTTCTTTCTACAAAATCACTTGATTTGTGAGGTTTGATAGGGTTGTCAAGACATTGTCTGACCTGATATAGAAAATCGTCGTGGTCGACAGCGACGAACAAACCGGCCCATTCGCGGCTAAGATTGGGGATGTCGGTGGCGACGACAGGGATACCATGAGACGCATAAACGAATAGCTTGAGCGGGTTCATGCTCTTGGTCAGGTCCATGATACGGTGGGGGATGATGCCGATCGAGAAGCGAGAAACCCACGCGCCGATTTCATTATAAGGTAAAACCCCCGGCATCATGACATTCGCATGCCGGGTCAGATTCCGCGATGCGGGGTTCGCATGGGTCGATCCCACCAGCACAATCAGGCAATCGGGAAAAGTTCGAGCTAGCTTGTGGAGTAGGTCTAGGTCGATCTTCTCTTCGAGGTTTCCTACATAGCCGATGATCTTGCCCTGCCAGGTTTTAAATGTTTCGAAGGCTTCCGACCAGGCCGGCTCGCAAATGATTGGCTCTATCTCGCAACCATTGGGGATGAGCTGGATCGTGGGTGAAAATCTTCTCATGGCGGCGGCGACCGGCTCGCAATTAGCGAAGCTGAAATCGGCCAGCGCCAGGACCGACCGATAGTGCTCCGTCAACTCGGCTTTTTGCTCGGCCGTAACGCCGGGCCACGCGCGATGGTCGTCGACCACATCTACAACGATCCGTTTCGGACGGAAGATATCCACGAGCGCTTCGATGAATGGATTGCGTGGATAGACCCAGAAAATGGCGTCGTTTGTCCGGACATTCTCTCTATCGAGGACCGATGCGACAAAATCATAAAAATGACCTTCTAACGACACTCCGCTGGATGAAGTTACATTGATGCTATGGTCGATATCGGGATGATAGATGAAGGAACGGTAAGCAATCTTCTCTTCATCCATTATTTCCAAGGACTTTTTTTGAGTGCGGATATACAGGTGTCGGTATTCGCTTGCTTGTTCGGTCCCTGCATCGCGGAATTTATTAAGATCGTGAATAGAGATCGGCAGATCGAAAACGACGATCCGCCGAACATCCGTACGGGATGCCAGATACTTGATCACCATGTCATGTCGCCGACCATAGAGGGTGGTGTCGTTCTGCTTCCAGAAAACGACGATATCGGCTCCGTCAGGAGGGGGGGGCGCGTGCGTGGTGGCGGATCGCAAAGCGGCGACCAGCCGGGCCGATACGCTATTGTGCCTATCCGCCGGAGGAGGAGCTATGTGCGAGAAGATAGTCTGCAACGACGTTGCGACAATCGGGTCTGTGTCCGCTATGGAGGCGCCGACGGCATCGTCCTGTGAAGGCACGAGCAGGCCCCCAAAACGCCCTTGCAGCGCGGCGTCGCACACAGTGATAGCGTCAGCTTCGCTGATCAGCGTTTCCATAAGTGGAGTGGGGCGCGGTGCATCGACGGATTGGGGAAAGTATGCGGTTGACAACAACCGTTCAAGCTCCACTTCTGTGGGGGAGTTGCAGTGGGGCGTAGTGTAATTTTTATTTATATCCAATACTAACCGGCAGTCTGAACACTCGCGCAGACTCAGACCGAGCATTAAGGACGGCAGCGAAACGAGAGAGGCGATCACGAAATCCGGTCTGGTCACCGAAGCGATATTGTGGATGGTATCGAGCAGTTCGGGAAGGTTCCGGGCGTTAATGTCGATGGCGGGCCACTCTTTGCGTTGATCGCTAGGGGGCCTCGTTCCATGATCGCGGTCGAGTTGGAAATTGATTAGAGTTACGTCGCGCGCGACGCGGCTGGCCACTATTGCGAACATGGTGGACCGGTTCCATGAACGGTCGTCGATATCGGCAGAAACGATCAGCACCTTGATCGGCAGTTTTGGACCGCGTGGACGGGCGATGGCAAGATGGGTACCGGTGTCGGAAGCTGATGGCCGAGGCTCGGTTGCTTGCCTTCGCTGGATGCTCTCGGCCAAGAAATGGGCCAACGCTCCACCGTATCTGTCGATGGCTTCAGCGATATCGTGATGATTGGCGCGATATGCGCGAGCATCGAACAGGATGCTTGGGTTTAGATCCTGGGGAGCGCCGACCTGAACATAATGGATCAACGGGTTGAGTTTGCTCTCTCCCTCAGGAATATGCTGGTGGCGATACCATGATGGATCAAAATAAAAATTGGGCTTGCGCCCCTCGTCTGCACCCGACGATAGAAAGTGGAGTAGCGGATTCGCGCCGGTCTCATCGACATCAGGATTTTCATCGAGATACCAACGGCTATCGAAGAGGGGATGAGGGCTATAGCCTTGCGCGCCGCCCTCCTGAAGGAAATGCTCAAACGCGGTGGACTCTTCCGGGAGAGGTGCCGGGAGCTGCGCCAAATACCAAGCCGGATCGAAAAGTGGGTGAGGGCTTAGCCCTTTCTGCGCGCCCCATCGGATATAATGCCGCCGCAAATCTCCATGAAGGAGGGACGATTTAGGGAACTGACTTTTGTACCATACCAGATCGAACGGAATGGATGGAGTCTTTAGTCTTCGGACGCGCAGCTTGAGCGGTTCACCGCTCGGCGGGCGTTGCAGGCCCATCAGTCTTCGCAAGGCGATAAAGTGTGCCCGCAACGATGCGCGGGCGCTCCCGTTCGATCGCGGTGAAGAATTGAGCGTCTGCTTTTTCATGATATTTCCGTGCTGCGACTGATCCTGGTCAAGCGGTCCCTGGCGGACCGTCCAGAATATGCTGGTTATTCGGTTTGAGCAAACGGAGTGCGGCCGATACGTGATTGATAATCGCTCTGCCAACTGCCCAAACACGCGCCTGGGGCACCAGGTTTACGATTGAGTGGCATCTAGTATCATTCGTCGATAGGGCCTTGCTATGATGTGTGATGTGTCGGCTTTACCGCCACGATAGGGATGCCGCCGGGAATGATGCAGACAGTAGTATTTACAATTGTTTCAAATAACTATCTGCAATATGCGCGCACATTGATGCGCTCCCTTGCGGCTGTCCATCCGGGCTGCCGCCGCTTCGTATGTGTGGCTGATAAAATATCCGCTGAGGATCCCACTGCCTCCGCCGCATTCCAAACGGTCGCCGCACATAACCTTCCCATACCCAATTTTCATGACATGGCCTTCCGCTACGATGTCATGGAACTGAACACGGCCGTCAAACCGTTTATGTTCCGCTGGTTGTTGGAAGACCAAGGCTTCGACCGGGCGATCTATCTCGATCCCGATATATTCGTCTATCGCCCCTTGACCGAGGTCGGGGCTCTCCTTGATGCAGGAGCCTCCGGGGTCCTGACACCGCATATCATGCGGCCGCTGGAGGACGGCGGCAAGCCGGACGATCACGATATCCTTCAGTCCGGGATTTACAATCTTGGTTTCGCCGCGATGACGCGGCAACCGGAGGCGCTGGCTTTTCTTGCCTGGTGGGGACGGCGATTGCAGTTCCAGTGCTATTCGGATGTGAGGAACAATCTGTTCACCGATCAGCGCTGGTGCGATTTCGCGCCCAGCTTCATGCCGAACCTCGCGCTCCTCCGCCATCCTGGATATAACGTTGCTTACTGGAATTTGGCGCATCGCAAGATCGAGGCTGGGCTGGACGGCGCGATGACCGTAAATGGCGAACCGCTCGTTTTTTTCCATTTCAGCGGCTTGCGTTTCGAGGAGCCAAAGCTGGTGTCCAGGCATCAGCAACGGCTCGGATGGGCAGATCTGGGCAACGCTCAGACGTTGTTCTCCAATTATCGGCAAGCCGTGATGGATAATGGCTGGAGCGAGAGCCGCAAGTGTCCCTACGCTTATGACGAGGTGGACGGTATTCGCCTCTCCGGGCCGATCCGCGGGCTCTATCGCAAGCGTTATCCGCAGCATGCGCCGAAAGAGAGCTGTTTGGATAGCGCCTTCATTGTCCGCATGTGTAATCAGCGCGTGGACATACCCGCCGCGCGTGGCCGGGTGGTCGTTACGGAACTGATGAAACATGTCCATGGAAGCCGTCCGGATTTACAGGCCGCTTTCAACCTGGAAACGCGGGAAGGTGTCTTGGCTTTTGCGCGCTGGTTCGAGACAATACCCTGTCGAGAATATGGCCTGGATCCGCGCTTTACACGGCAGGGGTTGATTGGTTCCTTGCACGTGGAGCCGTTGCCGGACGCAGCGCGTGACCCCATTCCCAATGAGGGGCGCAGTCTTCTCTACCGCCTGTGGCGAAAAGCCCGTAAACGCCTGCTCGGCTTGGGGGTCAGATAGAGCCGTCCAAGATGCTCTCTACGGGAAGATACGGGAAATACGGGCCGGTATGCCGATAGATCAACTTCATGCTCCGATGGATCTGCCCCCGACAAGCAAAGGGGAGGCGATCAGCAACCTCATGCACCTGATCTGGCGCGCCCGGCCCGATCTGCAAACGAAGTTTGATCTGCGAGACGGGAGGGGCCGAGAACGGTTCATACGCTGGTATCGCGATGCGGCGCCTCGGGAGTTTCGCATGCCGGCCTTGGTTCCGGTGAACGGACGGGTTCCTGCTGCGTCCACCAATCTGCTCTACGGTATGAAGGCGATGGCGGAGCGGGTATCACGCTTTGGCCAATGGCTTCCCTTGCCGGTCCGCCGGAGGCTCCTGCGCGGGTGGACGCGGGCCGGTATTGCGCTGTCCACTTGGGGTCTGGGGGCGCGCAAGGAGGTCGCGCCGCAGACGCTGCAGCCGGGCGTCAACCTCGTTGGCTATGCCAATGGATTGCTCAGCCTGGGCGAGCATATGCGCATGACGGCCGCCGCTTTCGGGACGACGAACTGCGCGGTCGCATTCGTCGACTATCGCAACGGCGCCCGCGATCGTCAGCAACCAGCCGCTGATCGCGTCCCGTTGGCCGAGAGCAACCAGTTCTCGGTCAACCTTTTTCACATCAACGCCGATCAGATGCTCAACGCTTATTGCCATTTTGGGCACGGCTTCTTCCTACAGCGCTACAATATCGGCTTCTGGGCTTGGGAACTGGAGGTTTTTCCGGAGGGCTGGGTACCCGCCATTGATTTCCTGGACGAGATCTGGGCGCCGTCCCGCTTTGTGCAACAAGCCCTGGCACGTGAGACCAACCGACCGGTGACGTTGATGCCGCAGTGCGTGGAGTTGCCGCAATTCGACCGGCGGAACCGCGCCCATTTCGGCCTGCCAAACGCCGCTTGCCTGTTCATTTTCGTGTTTGACTTCCTCTCCTATATCGACAGGAAGAACCCCATCGCGGCCGTGCGCGCATTCAAGGCAGCGTTCCCCAAAGGGGAAGAGAAGGCCGGCCTGGTGATGAAGGTGATGAACGCCGACGTGCACGATCCGCGCTGGTGCGCCATGCTGGGCGAAATTGCCGGAGACGGCCGGATTGTTATTATCAACGAGGCAATGAGTCGCGCCGAGTCCCTGGCGTTGCTGGATTGCTGCGACTGTTTTGTATCGCTGCATCGGTCCGAGGGGTTTGGGCGCGGACCGGCGGAGGCTATGGCGCTCGGCAAGCCGGTTATCGTGACGAATTATTCAGGCAACACCGATTTCACCCTGCCGGACAATAGCTTTCTCGTGAATTACAAACTGGTGCCGGTGCAGCCCGGCCAATATGTATTTGGAGACGGGCAGGCTTGGGCGGAGCCGGATGTCGATCACGCTGCGCAGCATATGCGGACGGTCCATGAGGATCGGGCCGAGGCTGAACGAATTGGGCGACGGGGGCAAGCGCATGTTCGAGCGGCGCTATCGGCCCGTGAAGTGGGTTCGTTGATGACCCGGCGCCTCAGCGAATTGGGTCTGATTTGAGTATGGCGAGCGAGGCCGGTGAGCGGTGTCTGCTGCGTCATGCCGGGAGAAGAACGTTCTGCTAAATCTTTCCAATGTAACTCTCTGCGCCGTGAGTGGGACGTTGTTGCCACAGACCGTGGCCGCGATGGAACGAGCGCGGGCCGGCATCGCGTTTGGGGCCGGGCTGTTCATGACGGATCGACCTGGTGAAGTGGCGCCTCCTGAGGGCGTGGATGTAGTGGAGGTGCCGTCTCTACGCTCTCGTGAGGATTATTCACTCGCGGTACAGACGCAGCTTGCTCCGCATGTCCGCACGGATTTCGCCATGGTGATCCAGTGGGATGGTTATCCGGTTCGCCCGGAGAATTGGATGGATGCCTTTCTCGACTATGACTATGTCGGCGCGCCCTGGCCGCAGTTTCCGAGTGCGATAGCGGTCGGCAACGGTGGCTTTTCGTTGCGTTCGCGGCGGTTATTGGAGGCGTGCCTGGATCCCAGATTCCGGCCGGGACATCCTGAGGATGTGATCATATGCCATACCAACCGCGCGCTGCTTGAGGATGTTTATGACATACGTTTTGCACCGGTCGATCTGGCGCGGCGTTTCTCTTGCGAGCGGACAGGGGAGGCGGCGAAATCCTTCGGTTTCCATGGCTTGTTCAATATGCCGCGCGAAATGGGGATCGAGGCGTTTTTGGTCTTTTTCGCAACATTAGATCGTCAATTTACTGGTGTCCGCGAATTGTGCGATCTGCGCGACGTGCTATTGTGCGCCGATGAGCCGGCCGCGAGCGTGGAAGCGGGACGGTTGCTTGCCTATCTCGTTCGCTATCGCTGGCGCGATCCCGCCTTCTGGCGCTATGTGCGGCGTAAGCTAGCAGGTGGCTCGTCGGCGGTGCCCTTCGCTTGAGCGTGGCATGAAGCGTTTGTCATATTTGTTGGATGACATCACCAGAAGCGAGCGATAGACCCCGGCGCGGGGATACGGCTGTGGCCGTTGGGTTTCGTCTATGTATATGCCAACTCCGCTTATAAATTCATCTGTAGAGTGATTGATGACCGCACGTCGAAGCAGCACTAAGTTGATCGGCCCGCGACGGGCGATGGCCTGGATGATAGGAGCCGGGCTGGGAGCCCTGATATTGTCGGGTTGTTCCAATCTGCCGCGCGGCGGACCCAAATCCAGCGAAATCTTTCGTTTTGGGGCGGAAGGGGGCGCGGTAGAAAACGCGCCGGTGCAGATGCTCGATGTCAACGGAAACGTGACTCGTCGGTTGCAGGAAGTGATGGAACCACAATCCTTCGCCGAACTGCTCGGAAATGCGGCGCCTTACGGCTCCGTTGTCGGGCGGGGCGATGTTCTCGACGTCGGCGTCTGGGAAGCGCCACCCGCTGTTCTGTTCGGTAGCTATGGCGCGGCCTCTCCGGGGCCGGAGGGGGTGGCTGCCGTCTCAGCCGGTGCTAATACCGGCCTCCCCCAGCAGATCGTCAATCAGGACGGCACGATCAGCGTTCCCTTTGCCGGGGCGATCCAGGCTGCAGGGCGTACGCCAGAAGCGATCGCGCGCGATATCCAGAGCCGCCTGACAGGCAAGGCGCATGACCCGCAAGTGGTTGTACGCATTGTGCGCAACGCTGCCTCCGACGTGACCGTCGTCGGTGATGTCGCTACCAGTACGCGCATGCCGCTTACGACCAAGGGCGAGCGCGTGCTTGATGCGCTGGCGAGTGCCGGCGGCGTACGCCAGCCGGTCGGCAAGATGACCGTGCAGATTACGCGCGGAAATACGGTAGCGGCCATGCCGCTGTCCGCAGTTATTGGCGATCCGCGCGAGAATGTTCGCCTCAAGGCTAGCGATGTCGTCACGGCACTGTTCCAGCCATACAGCTTTACCGTGCTCGGCGCGGCTGGACGTAACGAGGAAATTCCGTTCGAGAGCACGGGTCTAACCTTGTCGCAGGCGTTGGGCAGGATCGGCGGGATCAACGACCAGCGGGCCAATGTGCGCGGCGTCTTCGTTTTCCGTTTCGAGGATCCGGCCGTCTTCACCGCGAATGGTAAGGCGCCCCCACCGACCAGCGACAATGGCAAGGTGCCGGTCATCTACCGTGTCGATATGCGTAATCCGGGGACATTGTTTGCCGCACAGTCCTTTCCCATCCGGGATCGGGATTTGATCTATGTGTCCAACGCACCGCTGGCCGACTTCCAGAAGTTCCTGCAAGCCGTCTCACAGATCGTTTATCCGATCATTTCGGTGCAGCGGATATTGAATCCCTGAGCCGAATGAACGCTGACGCCGGACAGCCCATTCTGCTTGATGTCAGCCGGCTGATCTGGCGGGCGTGGGCGGGGATGCTACCCACCGGCATAGATCGGACGGCGCTAGCCTATCTTGCGCATTTCCGTTCCCGTGCACGGGCGGTGGTGCAACGTGGCGGCCGGACGCGCATCCTGTCCAGCAAGCTCTCGCAGCGCCTGTTCGACATCCTGTTGGATGGTGGGCCGGCGGCGCGCGCGGGTTTATGCCGGCTCGTCCTGCCCGGCCTGATCGCGTCCGAGCAGGTGGTACCGGGTAGCATCTATCTCAATGTCGGTCATACTGGCCTCGATCGAAAAGGACATGTCTTGTGGCTACAGCGCGTGCAGGCGCGTGCGGTCTATTTCGTGCATGACCTCATTCCCCTCACCCATCCTGAATATTGCCGCACTGGCGAACCGGCCAAACATCGGCGCCGCATCGAGGCTATGCTTGGTCATGGTGTCGGGATCATTGGCAACAGCCGGGATACGCTTGATGAATTAACAGCCTTTGCTGCACTTCAAGGCGGCCGATTCATGCTACCCTCGCTTGTCGCCCCGCTTGGGATCGGCGCGCCGACTGCGGTACATGACGCGGAACTACCCCTCACCGGCTCCTATTTCGTGATGCTAGGCACCCTTGAGGGGCGCAAGAACCATCTTCTGGCGCTCAATGTCTGGGCTGATCTTGCTCGCCGTCTTGGTGCAGCCTGTCCGCAACTCGTTATCATCGGCCGGCGCGGCTGGGAATGCGAGCAGGCAGTGGACATGCTGGAACGTTGCGAAGCGATCCGGGACCATGTGATTGAATTGCCACGATGCAATGATGAGATGCTGGCAGCCTATATGCGTGGTGCGCGCGCCTTGCTCTTTCCGTCCTTCGTCGAAGGCTATGGCCTGCCTTTGATCGAGGCACTGGCGTGCGGGATACCGGTGATCGCCAGCGGCCTGGCTGTATTTCGTGAGTTGGCGGGTGATATCCCCGATTATCTCAGCCCGATCGACGGTCTCGGCTGGCTGCGCGCGATCGAGGATTATGCACAGGATGGCAGCGCCCGGCGTAATGCACAACTGGCGCGCATGATCGATTGGGCGCCGCCGACTTGGACCGAGCATTTCGCCCGCGTAGATGCCTTTCTGGAAGACCTCAGCCGTAAACCGGAATGAGCCTGGGTGCCCAGTGACTGACCTGGTCGCCGACCAGCCGTTCGATCGCTGATTGTACCAGTGTTTCCGTGGCAGACGCGCTGGCGAGGCCGCCATAGATCAGGCAGCAGTCGTAGAGCACTCGGCGGAAGGCATCGAAAACATCGGGATCGGGCGCGGTTGGATGCGCCCAGAATTCGTCCAATTTACACCGGCTGGTCAATCGAGCGATGTTGTAGATCGCCTTGCCGAGCGCGATGGTCGGCACGCCGGCCGCAAGCGCCAGCGTCGCGGACGTGCTGTTGACAGTGACCATACCGCGCGCACCGTTGGTCAGTCCCGCCAGGTCGCCGCCTGCAATGTGCAACACGCGGTCCGCAATACCCAGGCGCCGCGCGCGGGCATTGATGTGGCGACGCCAGTTCGTGAAGCTCGCGTCGAGCGGATGCTCCTTGATGAGGAGGCGTACGCCCTCCGGCGCGCCGCGCGCAAAGCTGTAAAGTACATAATCCACCGCTTCTGCCATGTCCTCGAAGGGGGAATGCTCGCGGATCTGGTAATCGTTGGAAAGCTGTAGCGGGAAAAGAAAATAAGGTGCTTCCGGCAATAGCTCCATGACTCGCTTCGCCTGCGCCGCTTCGCTACTCTCGTGCGCGAACTTCCACAGCCAGCCAAGGCCTTCCACTAACAGTGCGCTCTGCCGGTGCGAGCGGTAGAATGGATAGAAAGGCGTGCTGAGCGCTACACGTGAATAATAACGAAAGGCGTCACGAGCCCGCCGCTTGAAGCTGGCTGTGATCGGCGGGCGGTCTGGTAGAGGTGGCAACCTCCGGGCAGCTTCCAGATACCAGGCCGGGTCGCGTGGCAGCGAAGAATTGCCGTTTACTCCGCGTGGTTCCAGCGTCAGCCAGTTGGGTCGGATATAGCCTTCTTCGAAGACGTGGACATTCACCTGGCGCAGCTGCGCCATACGACGGGCGGCGATGTGAAGCGGGCGGCAATCTCCAAACAGCACCAAGTCGGTGATCGCGTGGTCGCGCATGTAGCCGTCGATGAAGAGCGTCCAGCGCTTGCGGGTGCCGCGATAATCGGTGGCGGGACCGGGCCAATCCACGCGGTCGCCGCCGTTGAGATTGATGCGGAAAACACCGCATTCCAATAGACACAACTGCTCGGCAAGGCGCCAGAAGAATTCGCCGGGCGGACCTTGCAGGAACAGGAAGTTACGGCGGGGTATCGGCTGAAATTTCATCTTATGCCTACCAGATGCGCCAAGGCGCGTTTGGCCCGTCCCACCAGTCGCCGCAACGGCACCAGTGCATTATTTTGGCGCTGAACGCCAGAGAGCAAACGCATGACGAGGATTTCCGCCGTCGCCGGCAGGTTCGTGACCGGGTCGAGATAGCGCGGGTAGCGCAGCAGCACGGCCGCAACGAGCTCGTCCAGCGTACGCATGACGCCGCGCCGGGGGGGCGGGGCGCCAAGGTCGCGGGTCAGTCCCCAGCCCGCAAAAAAGGGCGTACCGTGGGTCGTTACCGCCTTTCCGTGCAACAGCGCCTCAAAGCCGGCGAGTGAGGTGATGACATGCACCTCGTCTATCATCGCAATAAGCGCGCTGATCGGACTCTCCGCGTCGATACTGTCGGCATAGTGCAGCACGGTCTGCGGCGGAATGGCGCCGCGGCGGTGCCCCGCCTCCACGTCAGGGTGAGGGCGGTAAATAATCCATGCGCGCGGATCACTCTCGCGCACCTTTTTTAAGAGAGCGAGGTTGGTGCGCACTGCGCCGCCGCCGAACTGCATGGAACGGTCATCTTCTACCTGACCGGTGACGAGGATGTGCCGCCGTCCGCCACCGGGTCGGGGCAGGGCGGCGTCGCTTGCCATACCATATTTGCTGATGCCGGCACTCACCAGCCAATCGCGCAACTGCCGGGCCCGGTTAAGCTCGGCCTGAGAAAAGCGCGAGGTGGCCAGCATCTGTTCCAGCCGGCTGGGGCGCAGCGGATCATAATGAACGCCGAGATCATCGACCACGATGGAGAGCGGAGGCACACAATCTGCGCCTAGCCCGGCCGAGCGGATGAAGCCGTCTTCCACCTCTACGATCCGCCACGGGCCGTGCTCCAGCCTGTCTAGGAAGTCTGGAGAGACGCGCGCTTTCCAGACTGCGATGGCGGTATCGGGCGCCAGTCTGTCCAATTCGCTCATCCGTGCCGGCAGGAACGGCACAGCGCGCCCGCCCCACAGCAGCGGGTCGACGGTGTCGCGCTTCCAGTGCGCAAAGCCGAAGGCGGCGGTGAGCGACCGATTGGCCTCGATGAGATCGCGCCAGCGGGCAAGGATCGCAAGCAGGGCGAGGGGGCTGGTCGGCTCGCCTGTGAATGGGTCGTGATAACGGATGTCGGTCAGCAGATGTCGCTGGACAAGTACCCGCAGGAGCGCCTCCATCTCCGGGCTTGCCGGCGCGATATCTGCCAGCGCAGCGAACGGGCCTTCGCCCTCGACCCGCATGGACTGCCCGGCAATGGCGGCGAGCAGCGCTTGCGGGTCGCCGGCGCGGAGGGGGTGCGGTGCCGGCGTATCCGACCAGGGATCGGCGACCAAACCCGGACCGGCGGCATATTGCCAGAAGGCGCCGCCGACCTTATGGGCGCGGAAGGCGGCGATCAATTGATCGGCGGTGGCGCCATGGGCGGCATCGGCAGGGCCGGCCCTCACCATTGCGGCAGGCGATGCGCCGGGAAAAGGGGGCGGCGCGAACAAGGCGCAGGCAATAGCAGTCATGGCCGCCGTACCTTCTCGATCCAGCCAGCGGGCGGCGCGGGGAGTGTGGCAAGCGAACCCGTCCGCATCGCCGCGATCGTCCGGTTGATCCACGGCGCCAGCGCCGCCATGTCGGGATTATGATGCGAACTTTGGCCCCGCAGCAGGCTTGCCGGGCCGGAATAAGCGGAAAACAGCGCGTCGCCGCTCCCCTCCGGGATGAAGCGATCCTGCCCGCCTTCCAGGAGAATGACCGGCACATGGAGCGTTGCGAGCGCAGCAATATTATCCCAGCGGTCTGGAATGAAAGGACGCGCGATCGGTGGGGCCGCCTGCGCCACTTGTGCGAAGGCGCTCATGGCGATCACGCCGCTGATCTTGGGATCGGCTGCTGCCGCATGCAGTGCCACCGCCGCACCGATCGAATGACCGATCAGCCAGATGCGGGCATCGGGGCCGCCGCGTCGCCGCGCCTCGTCGATGAACGCCGCCGCGTCGCGCAGCATGCCATTTTCATCGGGCGAGCCAGGATTGTCCCCGAAGCCGCGATAGGAGGCAACCATCACGGCATTGCCGCTGCCTGGTAGATGCTCGGCGGCGTTGGCACCCATCTGAGGGTTCCAGTTGCGGCCGTGAAAGAAGATGATGACATCCTGATCGCCCGATGCGCCCGGCCAGTAATAACCGGACAGGGCTAGCCCGTCGCCAGTATGCACGGTGATGGACTCGGGGGCGGGGTGATCGGCCAAGGCGATCGGGACGGGCGGTCGGTCCGGCGCATAGAGGAGATGGCGCGGGAGAGCGCATCCGCTCGGCGTGGCCAGCATCAGGGCGATCATGAGCAGCGACCCTCCACGCGGTGCCGGTTTTTTGGCAAGCGCAGCGCCCGCCCGGTTTGTGCGCCTCGCCCTGCCAACGGTCATCGCGCCATATTAGGGCTTGTCCCGCCCGCTTAATATCCCCTCGACAATGGCTATGTCGCTCGGATTGTTCACCTCGACGATGGGATAGCCGGTTTCCTCCATAGTCAGGACCTGCACCGGCACGCCCGAAACGAGAAAGCGGAGTTGCTCCAGTCCCTCTATCTGCTCCAGCATCGTCGCGCCGGTCGCCGCGTAGGATTCCAGCGCCGCGCGGCGATAGGCGTAGAGGCCGAGGTGGAGCAGCACTGGCATCTCTGCATCCGGTAGGCGTCCCGCAGGCAGATAGGGCAAGATGCGCTTGGAGAAATAGAGCGCCTCGCCTGCCATATTGAGCACGACGGTGGTACCGCCTACGCGCCCTTGCACTGCGTCATCGGCGAGGTGGCGGAAGGTGTCGGGCGAGCAGCGCACGGCGATGGTCGCGACCTGTACCTGTGGATGCGCGTGCATATAAGCGATCAACGCTTCCACGAAGGCGGGCGGTGTGAGCAAGGCATCACCTTGCAAATTGACGAGAAGATCTGCAGCCGGCAGTGCGCCCAGGCAGGCTGACACCCGCTCGGTACCGTTAGCGCAATCCGCCGGCGTCATCAGCGTGGCGCCGCCGAAGGCGGTGACGGCCTCCGCGATCCGCAGATCATCAGTAGTGACGAACACGCTGTCCGCGTTCTGGACTGCGTGACCTGCCTCATAGCTCCATTGGATCAATGGCCTGGCTGTGCCTGTTCGATCACGGATCGGCATGAGCGGCTTACCGGGAAACCGGCTGGACGCATAGCGTGCGGGAATGACGATCGCGGTTCGAGCGGCCATGGCGATGCCAAGGCGATCAGGTGCAGCAATGTCTGTCATGAGATGGGTAGAGCGACCTCAATGGAGCCCGGCTTATGACACCAGATCGTGAATATGCGCAATCGCGATGGGCCGGGTCGGATCGTCGATCTCGGTGACGAACAGGACGGTGACCTTGGCTTCGTTCATCAGCGCCAATACATTCTCGACTGGAGCGTGGCGGGGAACGGTGATTGGCTTGCGCGTCATAATATCCGACGCCCGCGCAGTGAGTACCTGATCGAACGCGCGGCGCAGGTCGCCGTCGGTTATAATACCGACGAGGGCACCAGCTTCGTCGACGACGCCAGTAACGCCCTTGCCGCCGGATGTCATCTCGAACACCACGTCGCGCATTGGTGCGTCCGTTCGCACCAGCGGTAGAGGTTCCTGCAAGTCGACGGCTTCCTCGATCGGCGAGAGCCGCCAGCCGATGTCGCCGCCCGGATGCCATTTCGCGATATCGGCGCGTGTCAGGCCCCGTCGTTGCATGATGGCCAGCGCAAGAGCATCGCCCAGGCCCAGCATCATCGTCGTCGATGTTGTCGGCGCGATGCGGACAGGGCATGCCTCCGGTGCACCGGGGAGCTTTAGAACGATATCGGCGGCGCGCGCCAGCGGCGACTGGGATCGGGAAACGATGGCGATCACTGTGGTGCCGATACGCTGTGCGTAGGCGAGTAGCGGCCGCAATTCCCGTGAGCGACCGCTGTTGGACAGAATGAGCAACAGGTCGCCCGGCGCGACCATGCCCAAGTCGCCATGGGCCGCCTCGCTCGCATGCATGAAGAAGGATGTGGTGCCGGTGGCGGCTAAGGTCGCGGCGATCTTGCGACCGACATGACCCGATTTGCCGACGCCGGTGACGACGATACGACCGCCAGTCGCCAATATGGTATCGACTGCCTTTACGAAGTTTTCATCAAGCTTTGCGGCAAGCTCAGCAAGGCCGCTGGCTTCCTGCAAGATCACCGCTCGACCGGCGTGGAGAACCACGCCAGATGTAAGCGAAGTCGATACAAGAGGAGCCTGGGGGGCAGTCGCCATTTGAACTCTAGAACTCCACTATTTCGCTATGGGCTAGTCATCCACGGTAAACGTATCAAGACCTTTTTCAACGGCAGCATTTCACCGTAACACATGCACGACTTATCTAATCGGCGCGCCAAAAGGCGGCCTTCGGTCAAGTCTGCCTGCAAGGGTGTCCGTCTTACCGGGGTGCGGCCGCTCGGCTCGCATCGCGAATCGTGCGGAACTCCGTATCTGGATACCAATTCGGCCATAAAGCGCTGTTCGCCAGCTCCCGGCCGATCCGGTAATAGACCTCCAGATCCTGAATGGCGCCCGACCAGTTCCATTTCGGATCAAACTCGTCTTGTGGCTTGTGGTAGCGCCGCTCGGTATAATCCTCCGCCGCCAATCTGCCGGCGGCAAGGCCGCCGTTGACCAGATCGTTGCCGCTGGCGGCATAGATCATCGGCACGCCGAACTTGGCGAAGTTGAAATGATCGGAGCGATAATAGCTGCCTTTTTCCGGTGTTGCTTCCGGTATGAGAATGCGCCCTTGATCTTTTGCCGCGCGTGCCAGAAACGCCTCGAGTTCGGATTTGCCGCCGCCCACCAGCGTGATGTCGCGGGTTGCCCCGTTGAGATTGGGAGCGTCGATGTTCAGGCCGCCGGCGGTCATGGCAAGCGGGTAGATGGGCTGTTCCGCATAATGCTGCGAACCGAGCAGGCCGCTTTCCTCGGCCGTGACCGCGAGGAAGATCAGGCTGCGCTGCGCCGGCCCTGCCTTGGCGTGCGCCTGTGCGAGCGCAATCAGATCGGCGATACCGGCGGCATTGTCTACCGCGCCATTGCAGATGTCATCGCCGTCCACGGGCTCGCAGCGGCCGAGATGATCCCAATGAGCCGAATAAAGCACATATTCGTCCGGCCGCGTCGTGCCGGGGAGAATGCCGATGACGTTGCGCGAGGCTTGCCGCCGGATCGTGTTGTCGATCGCTATGTTGGCGGTAAGGCCCAGCGGCACCGCCTTGAAGCCGGGGCGCTTGGCGGCATCGGCGAGGCGGACGAAGTCCTTGCCGGCCGCCGCAAAAATAGCTTTGGCCGCATCCAGCGTCACCCAACCGATGGCGCTCGACTGGTCCATATGGCCACCCGGCAGGTCGAGGTCGAGCTGCGGCCCGGTCCAGGAGGAGACGACCACGCTCCATGGATAGGCGGCGGGAAAGGTGTCGTGAATGATGATGGCACCGGCTGCGCCCTGTCGCGCGGCTTCCTCATATTTATAGGTCCAGCGGCCGTAATAGGTCATCGCCCGGCCCTCAAAGGGGCCGTCCAGCCCCTCCATCTCATAGTCGGGATCGTTGACGAGGATGACGACCGTCTTCCCCTTCACATCCAGCCCGGCGTAATCGTTCCAGCCTTTCTCCGGCGCGTTGATGCCGTAGCCGACAAAGATCATCTCGCTGCCGCGCAAGTCGCTGTGTGGTATCACCTGCTTGGTGCCGGCGACGAAATCGGTCTTGTAGGTAAAGTGCAGCGGTGTCTTGCCACCGTTCACGGTCAGCACCATACCCGGTGAGGCGGTGATCTCGACCAGTGGTACGTCCTGTGTCCAGCTTCCGTGATTACCCGGCTTAAGCCCGGCCTTCTTCATTTGGTCGACGATGTAGGCGACGGTCTTTTCTTCCCCTGGTGTCGTCGGTGCGCGTCCCTCGAACGAATCCGAAGCCAATGTGCGCGTCACTGCCTTGAGCGTCGCGAGGGAGAAAGCCGGCGTCTTGACGGGAGGTGGCAGGACCAGCTCGGATGATGAGACGGCGGCGGTGGCGGGCAATGCTGGCGCAGATGCGGCGGGAGAGGGCTCTCCTCGATCCGCACTGATAGTGCAGGCGCCCAACTGCAACAGGAGAATCGGCAGGATGGAGCGGAAGGCAGCGCGCATGAGGAGATCCCGAACTGAAACGCGTCGATGCTCGGCAGCATGCCAGTCAAGCGAATGCAGTCAAGCGCGAGCGTCTTTGCCGGATCCGGTTAACTCTGCGCGGAGGGCTGTGTAATCAGCGTGCCAATGATACGCGGTGATGGAGCGCCCGCAAGGCCGGGATCCCTGTAATGGGAAATCCTTGGTCGGGACGAGAGGATTCGAACCTCCGACCCCCACACCCCCAGCCCGCCTTTTTGATGGTTCCTAATGCTCAGTAATTAAACCATAAACCTTGAAAAATGGGGTCTTTTCTGCCAGTCTGCTGACATCTCTGGTAGTGCAGATTGTCCCGTTATGTTCCGCTCTGTTGCAGCAAGTTGCACCACCAGTGCACCACCAGAACGATGCGATTCGGGATTTAATTTTTGGCAGGCGAGGCCGGAGTAATGCGAACTGCTTTGACACAATCCATGGTCGATAAGTTTCCCATATCGGTTAAAGTCAAAGATTATAGGGATGCCCGGCTCAAAGGCTTGATCCTGCGCATAACGCCCGCCGGGGTGAAGTCTTTCTATTGCGAGTATGCGCGGGGCAAGCGGGTGTGGCTGGGCAGGGCCGATGCGGTGGGTTTGTCCGAGGCCCGCGAGAGCGCCCGCGTCATTCTCTCCGAAGTCTATCGCGGCATTGATCCCATCGAAGCGCGCAAGCCCAAGCGGGAGGTGCCGACCTTCCGCGCCTTTCTCGATGGCGACTATGGGCTTTGGGCCAAGGCCAATCAAAAAGCGCATAAGCAAAACCTCAACCGGCTTGCGACCGCGTTCAAGGTCCTGCTGGACAAGCGCCTCGATGCAATCACCGCTCTGGATGTCGAACGCTGGCGTGGAGGCGAGGTCGAACGCGGGTTAAGCCTCGAAACCATTAACCGGGATATTTCCTCAATCAAGGCCGCGTTCAACCGCGCGGTGGAATGGGAATTGCTTGGGACCAATCCACTCGCCAAGGTCAAGAAATCGCGCACCGACAATTGCCCCAAAGTTCGCTATCTCTCCTACGACGAAGAGGTCCGCTTGCGAGCGGCGCTCGATGCTCGCGAAGAGCGCCGCTGCGCTGAGCGCGATTCGGCTAACCGTTGGCGGAGCGAACGCGGGTATGAATTGCTACCGAGCCTGCGGCAGTTGGCCTTTACCGACCATGTGAAGCCGCTGATTCTGCTCTCGATCAACACGGGCTGCCGTCGCGGTGAACTTTTCGATCTCACCTGGTCGAATGTGGATCTCGACCGGCGTATTCTGACCGTGACGGGTGCAACCGCGAAATCGCGGCGAACGCGCCATATCCCGCTCAATCGGGAGGCCATGTTCGTTTTGCAGGGCTGGCGCGCGCAAGCGGAAAGCACCGACGGGATGGTTTTTGTCAACGATGCGGGCCAGCGGTTTGATCGCGTCAATTTCTCGTGGCGGCATTTGCTCAAGGATGCAGGCATCACTGCCTTCCGCTGGCACGACATGCGCCACCATTTCGCCTCGCGCCTGGTAATGGGCGGGGTCGATCTCAACACCGTGCGCGAACTGCTTGGGCATAGCGATTATGCGATGACGCTGCGCTATGCACATCTCGCGCCCGAACATAAGCTGAAAGCCGTGGAAGTGCTGGTCAGCACCTCGCCATTTGCAGCTGCAGCATGATGCTGAACGCGGATTGACCTTGTTGGCAGATTTGACTACATATGGCAAAATCGCGTAAGACGCTCCGCACTGTTTCCTGGATCAAGGCGGCGCGTAAGGATTTCGAGGCGTTCCCTGCGCGTGCAGTGGATCGGGCATTGGATGCCCTGACCGTGGTCGCCGATGGCGGAACGCCGGACATTGCCAAGCCGCTTGCCGGTCTGGGTGCCGGTGTGTGGGAATTGGCGATCAAAGAGCGCGGCGACGCCTTTCGGGTCGTCTATGCGTTGCAAATGGGCGATGACATTTGGGTGGTTCATGCCTTCCAGAAGAAATCGACCAAGGGAATTGCGACGCCGCGCCACGAGATCGATCTCGTGCGCGAGCGGATCAAGCGGCTGAAGGAGATGCTCGATGGCTGACCATGATGACGATTTTGAACTGGTTCGCGGTTCGGGCAATGTCTTTGCCGACTTCGATCAGCCCGATGCCAGCATTCGCCAGTTTCGTGCGATCCTTGCCGCTGAAATCGTCAAAACGCTCGATGCCGAGCGGCTGACGGTTCGGGATGCCGAAGCGCGCACCGGCATATCGGCCGCCGATTTTTCGCGTATCCGCCAGGTCAAACTGGAGCGATTCACCATCGACCGGCTGTTACGGATTCTCGACCGGCTCAATCGGGACGTTCGGGTGAAGATTTCCGTCGCGCCGCGTGCGGGTGAAAAGCGGGCTTCGATATCAACGCTTGCTGCCTGAAACCAATTAGCCTCGATCGAAGGGAGCGGTCGCGCATAGGGTCGATGGGTGGGACAAGCGAAGGGGCCGCCCCTTCTTGGGGCGGCCTCATGAAAATAATCTACGCCGCTTTCTCGATCGCTTCTGTGGCCGCCATTTGGTGCAGATAGGCAACGGCGCGTTCGGCATGGGCGGCCGCTTGCACGATGGCGCGGGTGTCGTTCTGCAGCACCTTGAGTAATCGCGAGGTATCGATAATGTGAAGGAACGCGGCTTTAGCGTCTGAAATCCGCAGAATTCCGCCGT
>MKWI01000034.1 GCA_001899715.1 Sphingobium sp. 66-54 | reverse complement strand
AGATGGCCCTAAGCCATCCTGGTACTGATCGCGCGCTCTCCGGGGTCATCATCGTCGCTGTCCCTGCGGAGGTGGATATTGGATCGTAGATAAGGTCGGCGTCGATGGCGTCGCCTCTGTCTTCGGAACCACCACTTTCCGCGGGGGCGATGCGTGAAAGCATTGATGGTGCATTGCACTTCGTAGCGAGATATTGTAATATTGAGAAAAGTCGCTATGTGGTAGATCATG
Organism: Sphingobium sp. 66-54; assembly: GCA_001899715.1. Classification (GTDB taxonomy): domain Bacteria; phylum Pseudomonadota; class Alphaproteobacteria; order Sphingomonadales; family Sphingomonadaceae; genus Sphingobium. Next base: position 4,282 of record MKWI01000034.1, on the reverse strand, counting down.
AGCATCGATATAAGTGAAGCACTCAAGGCCCTCGACAATCCCGCCCGGTTGGCAATCCTGGCGAAGCTCAAGGACCCCCATAAGAATTATCCTGAGCAGGAGGTCGATCCGGAAGAGGTTGGGGTCTGTGTAAGCATCATTCAGGAGCAAGCGGGTTTGTCGCAGTCGACGATATCGCTTTACCTCACCGCCTTGCAGCGGGCCAAGCTGGTTACCTCACAACGCATTGGCCCGTGGACGTACTACAAACGTCACGAAGAGAATATCGCGGCGTTCTTTAAGGAACTGCGTGATCTCATTTGAGCAGTGGCAGAGTCGCCGCGGGAAACGCTGCCCAACGGGTCGCAAACGCGGACGAGCGCAAGTCCGCGAAAGAGGAGCATACGCAACACCGGCGTTTGACACGCAACAGGTTAAAAGGAACGGTTATGACCAAGACGTGGTTTGTAACAGGAGCAGCTCGAGGACTAGGGTTAGGCGTCGCGCGCGCGGCATTGGCAGCAGGCGATAGGCTCGTTGCTACATCACGGAATCCCGACAGCTTGGCCAAGGCAATAGATGGAGATCCCGAGCGGACGCTGTTCCTGCCGCTGGACGTCACTGACTACGAGGCACCGCGACGGGCTGTTGAAGCCGCGGTCAAGCGCTTCGGCCGCATCGATATTCTCGTCAACAATGCAGGCTATGGTCAGATTGGGATTTTCGAGGAAACCTCAGAGGCGGATATCGAACGCCAATTCGAGACGAACGTCTTCGGCTTGATGAGGATGACGCGCGCCGTGCTTCCGACGATGCGCGCGCAAAAAGCGGGACATATTATCAATTTCAGCTCAATTGGTGGCAGGGTAGCGTTCGATCTATGCACCATATACGGTGCGTCGAAGTTCGCGGTCGAAGGTTTCAGCGTCAATCTCGCGAAGGATCTCGAATCCTTCGGGATCAATCTGACGGTTGTATCGCCAGGGTTCTTTAGAACGGACTTTCTCGATCCCAGCTCTGTCCGGCTGGCGGGCGATCGTATCGCAGACTATCAGCCGGTGCGCCGCAAGTTTGAAGACTTGTACCAGGGCATGAACCATCGTCAGCTCGGCGATCCTGGCAAGTTTGGTGATGTAATCGTCAAGATGGCGGCCGCTGAAAAGCCGCCACTGCATTTCCTCGTCGGCTCCGACGCGGTGGGCTACGTCCGGGAAGAAATCGCGGCGCGCTCTTCTGAAATGGAAGCATGGGCGGAGATATCGGCAATGACCGATTCTCACGATGAGCACGCATAAACGTCATTCGGCGTGCGCCGGTCTAGTTCGACGTGATGTCTTGCTTGTGAAATATGTGTGATCTGATCTGCATTGCGGAGGACAATCGCATTCATGAAGACGATCAGCTTTCCCGATGGCGCGGTTGTGCCGGCGCTTGGCCAGGGCACGTGGATGCTTGCTGAACGGCCAGAGCGGCGCGCAAGCGAGATCGCGACGCTGCGGGAGGGCGTGTATCTCGGCCTTACCCTGATCGACACAGCGGAAATGTACGCCGATGGCGAGGCCGAGCGACTCGTCGGTGAAGCGATCCTGGGCATTCGCGACCGCGTTTTTCTGGTCAGCAAAGCCTATCCGCAGAACGCGAGTTATGAGCGGCTGCCACGAGCCTGCGAAGCGAGCTTGAGACGGCTCGGGACCGACCGGTTGGATCTCTACCTCTTACATTGGCGCGGGAATGTGCCGCTCGCCGAGACAGTAGACGCGATGGAGCAACTGGTTGCGGATGGCAAGATCTTGCGCTGGGGCGTGAGCAACCTCGACACCGACGACATGGCCGAGCTGGAGGCTATTGGCGGTGATCGCTGTCAGACCAATCAGATCCTCTACAACCTGAGTCGGCGAGGCCCCGAGCACGACCTAATCCCGTGGCTCTCAGCGCGCGGAATGCCTGTGATGGCTTACAGCCCCGTCGAACAAGGTCGCTTGGTCACGAACTCCGCTCTAGCCGAATTCGCATTCGAGCGGGGCGCCACCCCCGCGCAGGTGGCGCTTGCCTGGGTACTAGACCACGATGGGATTATGGCGATTCCACGGGCAGGTACGGTGGAGCACGTCCGCGAGAATCGTTCCGCTGCCGAACTACGGCTGTCGGCCGCAGATCGCCGCCACCTTGATACTCTCTTCCCGCCGCCTCGCAGACGTATTCCGCTAGAGATGCTTTAGCCACGCGCCCGTAAATGGGAAATGACGGAGATTGGTGGGTAGCACGCCAGTTAACCGAAAACTGCTGCAGCGGAAATCCAGGGTGAAATGTCAGGCCAGCCTCTATTGGCGATGGGCGTCAGTACTGGTAGCGGTGGAGTGCGAAGTATCGCGATAGGCGGTCCGCCAACGGATATTGAGCTTCTTGGCTGCGCCAGTCATTCAAGGCAAGCCGTAAAGCTCCTATCGCGGTCATGGCTACTACGCGAAGCGCGTCCGGCTCCTCTGGCCGGGTCCACAACTCGCGCATCGCGTCCCTAGTGTCCGCTCCATGGCGACGAACACTGCTTCCTTGCGGGCCCGTTCCGCTTCGGTCGAGCGCAGTAATCGGTCTATCCGCCAACGCCACGGGAAGAGTGTCCATGAAGATCCGCAGAGTTTTCGAACTAATGAGCCCAGAGCTCAGGAGGTGAGGTCCGTCGATAGCTCCCGGATTCTAAATAGACGGCGGAGTTCGAGCTTCGCATCCGGCAATGCCCTGTGAGCGGGCACTGAAGGCTCGCTGCGTGAGACGACATCGGCGACGAGCGTAGCGATCTGTTCCTCCGTCTGCGTATCTCCGAGAATTTCTCGCGCAGCCTGGAGAAACGCCTCATCGGAGTGTTTCAGTCGTAGGGCATGTCGTGGAAAGCCCGCTGCGCGAAGCAACACGCTGAGCCATTTGCCGTCCCAAGATGGTGCGCTTGCAAAAAGGTCATGACCGGAGAGTGTTTCCACCATCGTCCGGGCGACTGTCTCGACAGACGCTCCGTCCTTTTGAAGTATTTCCCTCGAAATGCCGTGGATCGCTTCGGCTTCATCGGACCAGTCCGTCCACTCCGGGGCGGGATGGATTAAGAAGCTGAACGACCGCTCGTCCTCGAAGATCCATCCGACTTCGAGGGGAAAGCTTTGTTTTGAGAGGGACGACGCCTCAAAGTCGACGAACACTATCATAACGATCTTTGGCCAAATCGTAGCTCCCTCGCTGACAACGGCTCCTAAACATAGCGAGGGATCGGCCCCAGCTGCGGCGTTTGGTCCGGCAACTTAACGAATCGTTGGTCGATATAACACCAGCCCCAACCTTCTGGGGGATCATATCCCTCGATAATCGGATGGCCAGTGGCGTGAAAATGCGCCGTCGCGTGCCGGTTTGGCGAGTTATCGCAGCATCCGACATGCCCACACTGCCGGCAGAGCCGAAGGTGTACCCAAGGGCTGCCACTCTTGAGGCATTCTTCGCAGCCAAGCGCGCTTGGTGTGACGTTGCCGACGGCAGACAGATGCTCGCAAGTCTTAGGCATGGCTTCCTCCGGTCCGATGAGCGAGCGCGAGATGGATCTGTGCAACCACTGCCGCACCTTCCCCAACGGCTGCGGCGACGCGCTTCGTCGAACCAGCGCGCACATCGCCAATCGCGAAGACGGAGGGGTGGCTAGTTTCCAGCGGCAGTGCCGTGCGGCGGCCTGCGGCCGCATCAGAAAACCCAGCGCCCGTCTTAATGAACCCCGCGTGATCCGTATCTACGCAGTTCGCCGCCCATTCCGCGTTCGGCACGGCGCCCAAGAATAGAAACAGGTGGCGCATTGCACAGCGGTTTTCAGCGCCGTCCACGCGATTGCGGAAAATCGCTGCCGCCAACCCGGTTTCGTCGCCCTCCAGCGCCGCGACCTCCTTGCCGACCTGGATTTCCACGTTGGGCAGTGCGGTGATCCGGTCAACCAGATAGCGCGACATCGTCTCCACAAGCGGCCGGCGAACGACGAGATTTAGCTTGCGGACCTGAGGCGCCAAGAACGCAACAGCCTGGCCTGCCGAGTTGCCCCCGCCGACCACTGCGACCTCCTCGCCTGCGCAAAGCCGAGCCTCAATCGGTGACGCCCAGTAAGATACGCCCGTCCCCTCGAAATCGGCGAGATTTTCAATGATTGGCCGTCGATACCGTGCGCCTGCGGCAATCACGACTGTGCGGGCGCGGACACGACGATCGCCGGCCAGATCTAGGTCACCGACTCATAAATCGCATCCAGATTTTGGCTGAGGCGAGTTTGACGAGGGCGAGG
>MKWI01000033.1 GCA_001899715.1 Sphingobium sp. 66-54 | reverse complement strand
AAGCCTTGAATCAACCGCGCCCGCGCCGCGCAAGTCAGTTTATGAGTTTACGGCCTAGAGTCATTTTATCGTCGCTCCAATCCATCGGATTTGTGCTGTCGTCATTAGTCGTCATCGTCTAGGACGCACGCCGATGCCGAGAAGGCTGCCCCTTCGCCGTGCCTTGCGTGCGGGCCTCTCCGGGCGGCGATTGACCTGCTCAGCGTCCAAGGATGAAGGCCGCCCCCGGTTCGCCCTCCTTCACACCCCGGATGGGCTTATCCCCAAAGTAACGGGCGAACAGGTGAAAGGAGGCTTCCATCATCTGCCCCGTGCTCGCCGGCTTGAGGCCCTGCTTGGCCCGCCATGTGACCATGTAGGATGCAGCGAGTTCGCTAAATGCTGGCTCCATGATCTTGCGGTGGGGCACGGGGAGGCCCTGAACGGCCCGGCTGGCGTCCTGCAAGGCGGCCAAGCGATATTCGACGGGTTCGGGTAACTCGTCCTTCCCTTCATAGCGGTCGGCTATCTTGTCGACCTCCATGCTGATGCCGGCAACGGCTGGCTCCGCGCCAGCAATATAGACGGCGAACTCCCCGGCCTCGGCACGCTCCCGCAGGTCCCGATAGAGCGACCGCATCTGTCCCGGCGAGTGACCGGCGGGCGGGGTGAGGGCTTCCCGCGATAGCCCGGCCCATTCGAGACGTAGCCCGGCCTCCCATGCGGCTGCCTGTGCCGCTGCCGCTTTGCTGTCAGAGGTGGGCAGGGTGCGATAGAGGAACTCCTTACCTCCATAGGAGGACCGGAGCGGCAATGGGATGCGAACCTTGGCTTGGAAATGGTTGTGCTTCTTGCGGACGGAAGCCACTGGTGCCGACTCCTCTGTGTGCCAGCTTTGTGGGCCAGAGGTCAAGGAAATCCGCCAGTCCTCGGAGTTCTGCGGGAAAATTGTGTGCCTGCCTCCGTCTCCCTCATCCGGCACCAGCTTTCCTCATTCCCTGCTTGCCCGCGCGTCGCTTGGCGCGTGAAGGTCCGCCAATTGGTCCGTCTCCCATCGCAACGGTGTTTCCGGGTGCGCATCTGTGCTAGGCGGAGTCGCATGGATAATGATCAGAACGCCCGCCAACAGTTTGTCCGCATGATGAAGTGGATCACGCTCGCGGCGGTGCTGGTCGTTATCGCGGCGCTGGTGTTCCTGGGGCGCATGGGTTCGCTGACGGCACATACGGCCTTTGCGACGATCCTGGGGGTGTTCTTCTCCGTTACACTGGGCTGCGGTTTGTTCGCGCTCGCCTTCTTCAGCGACAAGAGCGGGCACGACGACACGGTCGATAACGCGACTCGGCATCACGACGGGATCTGACGCCGGCCCTCCCGCCGGATGGCCTCAGAGGGTGCCGCCGGTGAGCGGCGGCAGATCGTCAAGCATTGCGATGGTATCGGGCGCGTGCTTGGCCCAGGCACGCTGGCGGTTGCGGGCCCAGGTGGTCTGGCGCTTCTGATAGGCGGTGGTGGCGGCGAGGATGGCCGCCCGCGCCTCCGCCAGCGAGAGACGGCCAGCCAGCATCTCACCGATCTCGCGGACACCCAGCGCGCGCAGTACCGGGCGGTCCGCCGGCAGGCGGCGGGCGAGCAATGCTTCCACTTCCGCGACGGCACCGCCGGCGAGCATCTGGCCGAGGCGGCGTTGGGCGCGCTGGGCCAACTCCTCGCGCGGGAGCATCGCCACCACGGCGCGGATCGGCATCCGGCCCGCGATTCCGCCGGTCCGCCGGGCCTGCCAGTGATGGAGCGACTGGCCGGTGGAGCGCATCACCTCCAGCGCGCGAGCGACACGAGTCGTGTCGCCGGGGTTGAGGCGCGCGGCGGCGATCGGATCCTCCTTCGTGAGGGCGGCATAAGCATCCGCCACAGGCAGGGCGCGCACGGCCGCGCGGATGGCCGGGTCGATATCCGGGATGGGGGCGATGCCGTGGAGGAGCGTGTCGAGATAAAGCCCGGTGCCGCCGACCAGGATCGGGAGGCGGCCCTGCGCATGGGCCTGCTCGATTTCGGTGCGCGCTTCGTTCGCCCAGAAGGCGGCCGAGCAGGCCTGCACCCCGTCGATATGGCCAAACAGACGGTGCGGCGCCTGCGCCATCTCCTCGGGTGAGGGGCGGGCGGTGAGCACGGCCAGATCGGCATAGACCTGGCTTGCATCGGCGTTGATGATGATACCGCCATACGCCCGCGCAAGCCGCAACGCGACTGCGCTCTTGCCGCTGGCGGTCGGCCCGGCAATAAGCGCGACCGGCGGCCGCTCCCGGCCGCCGGTATCGAACGGGAAAGCAGGATTGGGCATGGCAGGCGGCACAGACATGATCGCGACCTTAGTCGCGCATGACGGACTTGGGCAGGGGGACGTGAGCGCGGCGCGCGATGCGCTGGCGCAGGCGGGCCTTGCAGTCGCGCCGCCGGTCTGGATCGATGCGGGCGAGGCGGTGGACCTGCCTTTCATCGGCGATCGCTCGGTAGCACGCGCGGCACTCGAATCACTCGGATTGCCGGCGGACTTGTGCGTGCTGGAGCGGGGCAATCGCGATTGCCGCCTGTTCATCGCCGACATGGATTCGACGATGATTACCGTCGAGTGCATCGACGAACTAGCCGATTATGCGGGGATCAAGGCGCAGATTGCCGCCGTGACTGAGCGGGCGATGCGTGGTGAGCTGGATTTTGCCGAGGCGCTCGCCGGGCGCGTGGCGTTGCTCAAGGGGCTGGCGGAGAGTGTGATCGAGCAATGCCGGCTGGAGCGGGTGAAGATCATGGCCGGTGCGCGGCCGCTGGTACGCACGCTCAAGGCGCGGGGTGCACGGACCATTCTCGTCTCCGGCGGTTTCGTTCCGTTCGCACAGCCTGTGGGGCGGGAGATTGGCTTCGACGTACAGATCGCCAATGTGTTGCACATGGCGGACGGTAAGCTAGCCGGCACCGTGGCGCAGCCGATCGTCGACGCTGCCCGCAAGCGCGCCGAACTGCTGGGCGCAATTGAGGCATTGGGCATCGCGCCCGCGCAGTCCATCGCTATCGGCGACGGCGCCAACGATATTCCGATGATCGAAGCGGCAGGGCTGGGTGTGGCCTATCATGCCAAGCCAAAAACGCGCGCCGCTGCGGACGCCGCCATCGAGCGCGGGGATCTCGGTGTGTTGCTGCATGCCTTGGGCATCGCGCGGGCGGACTGGGTTACGGACTGACGGCTGCCAAGAGGGCGGATGGGTCTGCAAACGACGCGAACCCTGTGGTTTGGTAACAATGTCCAATTCGGCACTTAACCAAATCTTAGGCGCGCCGTGTGATTTTTTACCCTTCGGTGGAGGAACACCCAGGGGAATAGCGTGCGCATCTTGGCACTGGCGTCACAAAAGGGCGGGTCGGGCAAAACCACCCTGTCCGGACATCTCGCGGTTCAGGCGCAGCGCGCCGGGGCAGGGCCTGTCGTTCTGATCGACATCGACCCGCAGGGGTCGCTGGCCGATTGGTGGAACGAGCGGACGGATGATCTGCCGGCCTTCGCGCAGACCACCGTGGCGCGGCTGGCGCAGGATCTGGAGGCGCTGCGCCACCAGGGCTTCAAGCTGGCCGTAATCGACACGCCGCCGGCCATCACCATGGCGATCCAGAGCGTCATCAGCGTTGCCGAACTGATCGTGATCCCCACGCGCCCCAGCCCGCATGATCTGCGTGCGGTCGGCGCGACGGTCGATCTGTGCGAACGCGCGGGCAAGCCGCTGATCTTCGTCGTCAACGCTGCGACACCCAAGGCCCGCATCACCTCGGAGGCGGCCATCGCGCTCTCCCAGCATGGCACGGTGGCGCCGATCACCGTCCATCACCGCACCGATTTCGCCTCGTCGATGATCGACGGCCGCACCGTCATGGACTTCGACCCCAACAGCAAGTCCAGCAAGGAAGTCGAGGCGCTGTGGAGCTATATCGCCGACCGGCTGGAGCGCAATTTCCGCCGCACGGTGTTCTCGCCTACCCATCCGACGATGGTCGCACGGCAGGCAAATGGCAGCGGTTTCGGCAGAAGGGTGGCGAACTGATGAACGGCTCCGAAAACCCCATGCCCGAGCCGCGTCCGGCCGCATCGCTCACCGGGAACCTGCTCGCTCGTCGCGGCGGTGCACGCCCGGCCATGCGTCGCCAGCCGATCCTCAGCGGCCTTGCCGTGGGTAGCCATCATGACGATCTCGGCTGGAACGACATGGGCGAGGCACCTCATGAGGAGCGTGCGGTGGTGGAGCCGATTTCCGCCACTGTGCCGCCGGTCGAGAGCAGTCCGCCTGCTATATCACCCATTGCCGAGCAAATCAGCGTTCTCACCGAGCGACTCAAGGCGCCGGCTCGTGCAAAAGCGAAAGCATCGCCTGCCAAGACGCGGCCTGCTACGCTCGCCGGAACCAACCGCAAAGCGGCCTTCACGCTGCGGATCGATGCAGAGCGTCATCTGCGGTTGCGGCTGCTGAGCGCGATGGCCAACCGGTCCGCACAGCAACTGCTCACCGAGGCGCTCGACACGATGATCGCGCAAAATAGCGAGCTGCGCGCGCTTGCCGAGCAGATCGAGAGCAAGCAAGCCGCGCCCTCCAACAGCGGGAAGCGTCAGCCATGACGGTGCAGAGTCGTCCATTTTCGACGATCCTGGCGTCCGCGGTCATCCTCGGCTCGTCGATTGTCGGATGCAGCGGCGCAGGTGTGGAGAGCCACCCGGTTGCGTCCGTCACGCAGGTGCAGAAGCTGGCGCCGCGTGTGGAGAAGGCGCTGGCCGACCAGGATTATGATCGCGCCCTCGTGCAGGCGGAGGAACTGGTCGCCAGCGCGCCGCAAGATGACGGCTATCGTGCGCTGCTCGGCCGCGCCTACCTTGCTAACGGCCGCTATGCCTCAGCGCGCACCGCGTTTCATGATGCGATGACGCTTGGCAATCGTGATGTGCGCACCATCGTCAGCCTCTCGCTGGCGGAGGTAGGGCTGGGGAATGCCCGTGCGGCGCGGACCTTGCTCGCCGATCATATCGAGGATCTGCCGGCCGCCGACTACGGCCTCGCCATGGCGATGGCCGGCAATGCCGAAGAAGGGGTGCGAGCGCTGGTGGAAGCTGTCCGTCAGCCTGAAGCGACAGCGCAGGCTCGCCAGAACCTGGCCTATGCGCTGGCGCTGGGCGGTGCGTGGGCGCAGGCCCGGTTGATCGCGGGGCAGGATCTATCGGCCAGTGAAGCGGAAAAGCGCATGGGCGAGTGGTCGCGCGCGGGCAGCGAGCAGCAGCGCGTGATCGCCATGCTCGGCGTGGTGCCGCGGGGTGATGATGGCGGATTGCCGACACGACTCGCTTTGCAAGTCGAGTCGGCACCGGTCCAGATTGTGGCGGCGAGCGATCTCGTCGCACAGGCGCGGGCCGATGTGACCGCGCCGGTTGTGCAGCCCGCTATTGAGGGTGCGGAGACGCCGGTGGTAGCGACTCCCGTGGCGGAGGCTGCCTTCGCGCCGATGCCCGTCGAGGCGCTCCCGGTGCAGGCTATCCCGGTACCCCAAATTGCGGAAACGGCACCGTCAGCACCCGGCAAGCCGACGCTTGCCGCGATTTTTGCGCAGAAGAATGAGTCTGCGGACCTGCCGGTCCAGGCTTCGAATGATGGGATGCGCGACGTCGTACGCGAAGCCTTCCGCCGCAGTGAAACGCAGGTTCCGGCGCCGATGGTTCGCGCCGCCGCGCCGCGTGCGGCCGCTAACGCCAATACGGGTACCAGCGACTGGGTCGTCCAGCTCGGTGCGTTCAATTCGGCCGCCATTGCGCATGAGAAATGGCGGCAGATCAGCCGTCAGCAACCCAAGGTGGGCGGTTATAGCGAGGTGTTCAGCCAAGCCACGGTTAATGGCCGCTTGTTCCATCGCCTTGCTATCCGTGGCTTCGGGGATCGCAATGCGGCATGGGCAGCATGCCGGTCGCTGAGCGCGGCGGGCCAATCCTGTTTCGTGCGGCTCGACGACACCGTTGACACGCGAATGGCGCGTAGGACGCTGCGCAAAGGTGGTCAGGTCGTGGCACGTTCGTCGGCGAATGATGGCCAGCGAGTCGCCGTGCGGTAACATCCGCCATAGAACGAGCGGTGCGGGTCTGGTGAGGCGTTCGCCGACCCTTTAACGAACCACGCCGCCCTTCATAATCATCCGCGCCCGGCCCTGAACCGGCAGCTTATCGAACGGCGTATTGCCGGCGGCGGCGGCCATTTTGTCCGAGTCGACGATCCACGGCGCATCGGGGTCGATAAGGATGAGGTCGGCGGGCGCCCCCACAGCCAGTCGTCCAGCGTCCAGCCCCAGCAGACGAGCGGGGTTGGCGGCGAGCAGCGCCATCATGCGGGTCTCGCCGATATGCCCTTCACGCACCAGATTGAGTGCCAGCGGCAGCAGCGTTTCCGCGCCTGCGATTCCTGGCGCGGCATCGGCAAAGGGTAAGCGCTTGTCCTCCGGCCCGCGCGGATCATGGCCTGAGCAGAGCACATCCGCCGTGCCGTCCGCCACCGCCGCGATGGCGGCGAGCCGGTCGCGCTCGTCGCGCAGTGGTGGGGAGAGGCGGGCGAAGGTGCGGAAATCGCTCACCGCCTGATCGTTGAGGAACAGATAGGCCGGGCTGACGCCGCAGGTGACGGGCAGTCCCTCCGCTTTGGCGGCGCGGATGAGATCGAACCCGGCGGCGGTGGTGACGAGCCGCACGTGCAGCCGCGCACCGGCCTCCCGCGCCAAAGCAATATCGCGGGCGATGGCGATGGTTTCGGCGCAGGCGGGCGCGCTGGGCAGGCCGAGGCGGGTCGCCGTCTCGCCGTCCGTGGCGACGGCATGGTGTGTGAGGCCGCCATCCTCGCTATGCGTGACGACGGTGAGATCAAGTGCTGCGGCGTAGCGCAGGACATGCAGCATCACGCCGGAATCGGCGATCCAGCGCCGCCCGGTAGCGATGGCGCGGGCGCCGGCCGCTTTCATCATTGCCATTTCGGCAAGTTCGGTGCCGTCCAGCCCGCGCGTGGCGGCGCCGAGCGGATGCACCCAGAAATCGGGCTTGCCGGCACGCGCGGCGTGCTGGACGAGGCCCGGATGATCGAGCACCGGCGTCTGGTCGGGCATCAGCGCGGCGCGGGTGATGCCTGAGAAGTGGAAGGCGGGCTTATCCGTCTTGAACACGCCCAGATCGACGATGCCGGGCGCGAGGATCATGCCGCGCGCGTCGATCCGCTCGGCATCGGCCGGAATATCGACCGCGCCGATGGCGGCGATGGTCTCACCCTCGACCAGCAGCGCGCCGTCCGCGAGCGCATCGGCTGCCGGGTCGCATAGCCGCGCGTTGACGATGGCGATCATGCCCATCCTTCGATCCCCCGCTGGCCACGCGTCAGCACGTCGAGGCAGGCCATGCGCACCGCCACCCCCATTTCCACCTGTTCCGTGATCGCCGAGCGGGCGGGATCGTCGGCCACGCCGCTCAATATCTCGATCCCCCGGTTCATCGGGCCGGGGTGCATGACGATCGCGTCCGGCTTGGCGCGCTTCAGCCGCTCGGGTGTCAGGCCATAGAGCATATGATATTCGCGCGAGGAGGGGAGGAAGCCGCCTTCCATCCGCTCGTTCTGGATGCGCAGCATCATCGCCACGTCCGCGCCGTCCAGCGCGGCGTCAAAATCGGTGAACGGTGTGACTCGATAGCGCTCGATGGCTGGAGGCATCAGCGTGGGCGGAGCGCAGACCCGCACCTGGCAGCCGAGCGCGGTGAGGCAGAGCATGTTGGAGCGGGCGACGCGACTGTGGAGGATGTCGCCGCAGATCGTGACGATCAGGCCCTCGAACCCGCCCTTGCGGCGGCGGATGGTGAGCGCATCGAGCAGGCCCTGCGTGGGGTGCTCGTGCCAGCCATCGCCGGCGTTGAGTACCGGGCAATCGACCTTGTCCGCGATGAGTTGCACCGCGCCGGAACTCATGTGGCGGATGACGATCACGTCCGCACGCATCGAGTTGAGCGTTACTGCCGTGTCGATCAGCGTCTCGCCCTTCTTCACGCTCGATTGGGCGGCGTGCATGTTCACCACGTCCGCGCCGAGCCGCTTGCCGGCGATCTCGAAGGAGAGCAGCGTGCGAGTCGAATTCTCGAAGAAGGCGTTGATCTGCGTGAGGCCAGCCAGCCGACCGTCATGCTTGCGGCTCTCTGTGCGGTTGAGGGCGACCCAGCGCGCTGCCTCATCAAGCAGGAAGCGGATCTCGTGCGGGGCCAGATTGGCGATGCCGAGGAGATGGCGGTGGGGAAAATTCGCCCGGCCGATAAGGCCGGTGTCAGGGGAGGCTGCGCTTGTCATTAAAGCCTGCCGATAGCGGAGCAGGCGGGCGGACTCAAGGGCGCGTGATGAGCCAGAGCAGAATTGCGATCTGTCCGGCCGTGACAAGCGCCAGAGCCAGCAAAAAACCGGCCTTGCGCGTCTTGTGACGGAAGAGACCGCGCCCCAGCCATGCGCCGCCGGAGCCGCCGATCAGGGCGAGCAGCAGCAGGTCGCGCTCGCGCAGGCGCCGCCGGCCATCGCGAGCGCGCCGCTTGTCGACTCCGAAGGCGGCGAGGGCAGCGAGGTTGATGGCGATCAGCCACAGGCCGGCGAGCAGCGGGCCGGCCATCGCTCAGCCCATGGTGAGCGCGTCGATGGCGCCTTGCAGGATCAGCGCGGCGGCATGGGCATCGATGCGTTCCGCCCGCTTCGCGCGGCTCATGTCCTGCGCGATCATCGCGCGTTCGGCGGCGGCGGTGGACCAGCGCTCGTCCCACAGCAGCACAGGCAGGCTGAGCGCGGCGATGTTGCGGGCGAAGGCGCGGGATGCCTGACTGCGCGGGCTCTCGCTGCCGTCCATATTGAGGGGCAGGCCGATGACGAGACCCTTCACGGATTGCGCGGCGGCGAACTCACCCAACGCTGCCTTATCCCGCGTGAATTTGGTGCGCTTGTGGGTGTGGGCGGGACTGGCGATGCTCCAGCCGGCGTCGCACAGGGCGAGGCCGATGGTCTGCGTGCCCACGTCCAGCCCCATGAGGCGGCCGCCTGCCGGGAGCGCCGCGCGGAAGACGGCTTTGTCGAGCGTGATCAGCGCGTCGTCTGCCATGCCACCAGCCGCCGCGCGGCATCGGCGCGGATATTCGCCCAGAAGAGCGGGTAATCGTAGACGTGATAGTTGTTGCCCGGCAGCATGTAGGTGCCGAGGCGCGGGGCGCCGTCCAGCATCAGGAAACCGCGCTCCTCGCAGTGCGCGCCGACCATGCCGGGCGCGACGAGTTGGGTGGAGAGCGGCTCGCCGTCGCCCATCAGCGTGCCGAGATTGGCCTCGGCCCGCGCGTCCGCAGCGCCGCCGCCGGTCAGCGGATTGGTGCAGAGCATCGCAGAGCCCTTGCGGGATTGTCCGTCGAAACCGCGTTCGCGGTCGAAGGTGGTTTCCACGGCGGACGTATCGGCGGGCTGGGCGAAGCTCTGCCAACTCAGGAGGCAGCCGGTTTGATCTGCGCTTGTACAGGCAGGGAGGCCGAGCGCGGGCAGATCGTGCGCGACCGAAACCGGCCAGCCAACCGCATAGACCGCGACGATCCGCTGGCGCAGCCCGGCGTCCCCGGCGTGGTCGCGGAGCAGATGGAGCAGATGGCGGCTGCCCTGACTGTGACCGGCAAGGATCAGCGGTCCGGTGGGATTGGCGACGAGGAAGGCGGCGAAGGCGGCCTTCACATCGGCATAGGCGCGGTCGAGCGCGAGGGCGGCGTCCGCCTTGTCGGTGAGAAAGGCGCCGAACACCGCCTGCCGGTAGCGTGGCACCCACACCGCCCCGGAGGGCGCGAAGGCGGTGGCTTGCAGGCGCACGAAGCGGGCGGCCTGCGCAGCGGCGATCCGGTCGCCCAGCGAGGCGTTCCAGTGCAGCGTGTCGAAGGCGCTGGTGGGATGGACGAAGAAGATGGCGGCCTTTCCCGTTTCGTCCGGCCCGCCCCCTTCCGGCAGCGTGAGCGGCGCCGCGTTGGCGGGCTGCCAGCGGGCGGGATCGTCCCGGCGGCCATCGGGGCGGCTGATCCAGCCTTCAGGGCGCGCATAGATATCCGTCGGGAGGGCTTGCGGCTCGGAGAAGCCGACATGCGGCACCAGCGCGCTCCGCATCAACTTCGAACCGAAGAAGGAGAAGGCGATCATGCCGGCTATGGCCAGAGCGGTGAGGAACGCGACGACATAAAGGAATTTGCGAACCAAGAGGAGCGCGACTCCGTTCGTTGATCTCCGCTGGCTCATGCCTGCTTGGCCGGGGCAGGGCAAGCATGCAGCCGATTGGCGGGCGCGCGGGGCCATGATAGGCCGAGCCGATAGCCTTGGGGAGTGTGACTGATGGCGACCAACCCGGACAATCGCGAAACCGACTGGCCGCTGCGCGCATGGGTTTTCGTCATTCTCGGCGGACTCATCGCGCTCGCCATCCAGCAACTGGCCGATCTCCCCGATCAGGACTGGGAATGGGGCCGGCGGCTGGTCTCGGCGGCGATCCTCTTTCTCGGCGTCGGCGGCGTCGCCTTCGGCCTTGCGTGGGAGCGGGGGCGACTGCTCGCGGCGGTTATCGTCGCACTGTTGTGCGGCCTGATCGCGAGCGGGAGCTTTATCTGGAATGGCGTGCCTAATGACGGCTTCGGGCCGGATGGCTGGCATCTGGTCTGCGGTGTCCTTGCCTCAGCTTTCCTGCTGACCTTGTTCCAGGCGGGGCAGGACCGCGCGGCCGGCCGGCCTGCGCAGTGGTCGCTCGCCGGCCTGCGCGCATGGCGGCGCGAGGCGATCCACTACCCCGATGTGCACGGGCATCTCTGGACCAACGCGCTGTTGCTGGGGCTGAGCGGGCTGTTCATGCTGCTGGCGCTCGGCATCGCGCATCTGCTCGCGGAAATGTTCTGGCTGGTGAAGCTGGATTTCCTGCGCGTTGCGCTGCGCAAGGATTGGTTCATGGCGCTGCTACTCGGCGGCGCGTTCGGTGCGGCGCTCGGCCTGCTGCGCGACCGTGGGGCGATCATTTCCGCGCTCCAGCGTGTCGCGATGCTGGTGCTCCGTGTGCTGGCGCCGGTCGTCGCGGCGGCGATCCTCGTCTTTCTCGCTGCGCTGCCGTTTACCGGCCTCGCGCCGTTGTGGAGCACGGGCGGCACCACGCCGATCATGCTGGCGGGGGCGATGCTCGCGCTGTTCCTCGCCAACGCCGTGGTGGGCGACCGGGCCGAGGACGAGTCGCGCTCGACCGTGCTGGGCGCCAGCGCCGCCGCGCTGGGGCTGGTCCTGCTGCCGATGGTGGGGATCGCCGCCTTCTCCTCGGGCCTCCGGGTCCAGCAATATGGCCTCAGTCCCGACCGGCTGTGGGCGCTGACCTTCATCGCCGTCGGGGGCATCACCGCCATTGCCTATGCCGTCGCGATTATCGGTCCGCGTGGATGGTTCGCCAGGCTGCGACGGACCAATTTGCGGCTCGTTTTCGTTCTGGCGGGGATCGCGCTGGTGCTGTCCACGCCGCTGCTCGGTTTCGAGCGCATCGCCACCGCGCATCAGCTTGCCCGGCTCGCCAGCGGCCGGGTGTCCGCCGAAGCGTTCGACTACAAGGCGCTGTGGTTCGATTATGGCCCGCCCGGCCGCGCCGCGATCAAACGGCTCGCTGCCACCTCCGCGAACCCGGCCGTCCGCGCCTATGCCACCAAGGCGATGAAGCTGGAGAATCGCTGGGCGGATGCCCCCAATGCCGCCGCGCGGGAGACCGGCACGCCGTTGATGCGCCGCCTCACCATCCTGCCTGCGCCGGTGCCGCTCGATGAGGCGCTGCGCCTGCGCCTGCTCAACTACGATGCCTGCGGCGTCGGCAGCGAGGCGTGTGTGCTGCGCTATGTGCCGGGACAGGATTATGCGCTGGTCATTCGTGCGCCGGCCGAAACCTGTGCCAAATGCAGCGAGACGATCAGCTTGCTGAGGCGGGTCAAGACCGGCTGGAGCGGCGAGACGGCCTATCTGGCGACCGGAGATGACGCCAGGACCAAGGCTGCCGCGATCCGCGCCGGGCGCATCGAGATGCGGCCGGTTGAGCGCCGTCAGCTTTTCATCGACGGCAAGCCCGCCGGCGAGCCGATTGCGTTGGAGAATGCGGCCGAGCCTTGATGGACTGGCGCGCCGATGCTAGCGCGCCGTCCATGAGTGTAGACCTGACAACCGTGAAGAAGATCGCCGGCCTGGCGCGGATCGCCGTGGGCGAGGCGGAGGCCGAGGCACTGGTGCCCGAACTCAACGGCATTCTCCATTGGGTGGAGCAGCTCGGCGAGGTGGATGTGGTCGGCGTCGAGCCGATGACCGCCGTCATTCCCAATACGCTGCGCCTGCGCGACGATGTCGTGACCGACGGCAATGTGCGCGACAAGGTGCTCGCCAACGCCCCGCAGGCGGAGCATGGCTTCTTCGCCGTGCCCAAGGTGATCGAATAATGGCTGTCCTTACCGATCTCACGGTCGCGCAGATCCGCGACGGGTTCCGCGCCGGCGACTTCTCCGCGCGCGAGATGGCCGAGGCATTCAACGCCAATGTCGCGGCCGCCAAGGCGCTCAACGCCTTCATCGTCGAGACGCCCGAGCATGCGCTGGCGGCGGCCGATCAGGCGGACAAGGACCGCGCGGCCGGTTCGCTCAAGCCGCTCTCCGGCGTGCCGATCGGCATGAAGGACCTGTTCTGCACCCAGGGCGTGCAGACCACGGCGGCCAGCCATATGCTGGAAGGCTTCAAGCCGACCTATGAGAGCTTCGTCTCGCAGAAGCTGTGGGACGCGGGAGCGGGCATGCTCGGCAAGCTCAACCTCGATCAGTTCGCCATGGGTTCCTCCAACGAGACCAGCTATTTCGGCAATGTGATCTCGCCCTGGCGACGCAATGACGGCGGCAACGCGGCGCTGGCGCCGGGCGGCTCCTCCGGCGGCAGCTCGGCGGCGATCGCGGCGCGGCTCTGCCCGGCGGCGACCGGCACGGACACCGGCGGCTCGATCCGTCAGCCGGCGGCCTTCACCGGCATTACCGGCATCAAGCCGACCTATGGGCGCTGCTCGCGCTGGGGCGTCGTTGCCTTTGCCAGCTCGCTCGATCAGGCCGGGCCGATGGCGCGCGACGTGCGCGATTGCGCGATCATGCTGGAGAACATGGCAGGCTTCGATCCGCGCGACGCGACCTCGCTGGACCTGCCGGTCCCGCAGTGGGAAGCGGGCTTGTCCGGCGATCTCAAGGGCAAGAAGGTCGGTATTCCCAAGGAATATCGCGTTGACGGTATGCCGGCGGACATCGAGGCCTTGTGGAACCGGGGTATGGCGTGGCTCAAGGATGCCGGCGCCGAGATCGTCGAGGTCTCGCTGCCGCACACCCGCTATGCGCTGCCGACCTATTACATCATCGCACCGGCCGAAGCCTCGTCCAACCTCGCGCGCTATGACGGTGTGCGCTATGGCCTGCGCGATCTGCCGGACGGCGCGAATTTGCAGGACATGTATGCCGCGACCCGCGCCGCCGGCTTCGGCCCGGAGGTGAAGCGCCGCATCATCATCGGCACCTATGTGCTTTCGGCGGGCTATTACGACGCTTATTTCACCCAGGCATGCAAGGTGCGCGCTCTGATCGCGCGCGATTTCGAGGAGGCCTTCAAGCGCTGCGACGTGCTGCTGACGCCCACGGCGCCGAGCGCGGCCTTTGCGCTGGGCGAGAAGCAGGCGGACCCGCTCGCCATGTATCTCAATGACGTGTTCACCGTGCCCGCGAGCCTTGCCGGTCTGCCGGCGATGTCCGTGCCCGCTGGTCTCTCCGGCGAGGGGTTGCCGCTGGGGCTCCAGATCATCGGCCCGGCGCTGGACGAGCAGGCGGTGCTCAATGCTGGCCTCGCGATTGAGGAGCGAGCGGGCTTTACGGCGCGGGCGGAGAAGTGGTGGTAAGATGAGCAGCTATCGCATTCAGGGCGCAACCGGCGAATGGGAGGTCGTGATCGGCCTTGAGGTCCATGCGCAGGTGGTCAGCAACGCCAAGCTTTTCTCCGGTGCGGCGACGGCGTTCGGCGCCGAGCCGAATACGCAGGTGAGCCTCGTCGATGCCGCCATGCCGGGCATGCTGCCGGTGCCGAACCGCGAGTGTATCCGTCAGGCGGTGCGCACCGGGCTTGCGATCAATGCGCAGATCAACCGGTGGAGCCGGTTCGATCGCAAGAATTATTTCTATGCGGATCTGCCGCAGGGATACCAGATTTCACAGCTTTATCATCCGCTTGTAGGTGAGGGTTCGCTCGCTATCGAGGCGGACGAGAAGGCCGGGATCGCGCAGGACAAGCAGATCGGCATCGAGCGTATCCACGTCGAGCAGGATGCCGGCAAGCTGATGCACGACCAGCATCCGACGCGCTCCTATGTCGATCTCAACCGCTCGGGCGTGGCGCTGATGGAGATCGTCAGCCGGCCGGACATGCGCTCGCCCGCCGAGGCTGGTGCCTATCTGCGCAAGCTGCGCGCGATCCTGCGCTATGTCGGCTCGTGCGACGGCAATATGGAGGAAGGCTCCATGCGCGCGGATGTCAATGTCTCCGTGCGCAAGCCCGGTGACGAATTCGGCACGCGCACCGAGACGAAGAACGTGAACAGCGTCCGCTTCGTCATGCAGGCCATCGAATATGAGGCGCAGCGCCAGGTCGACGTGCTGGAGAGCGGCGGCCGGATCGTGCAGGAAACCCGGCTGTTCAATCCGGACAGCGGCACCACCCGCTCGATGCGCTCCAAGGAAGACGCTCACGATTATCGCTACTTTCCAGACCCCGACCTGTTGCCGTTGGAACTGGACGAGGCGTTCATCGAGGACTGCCGCGCCTCGCTGCCCGAGCTGCCGGACGCCAAGCGCCGCCGTTACCAGGAGGAGCTGGGCCTCTCCGCCTACAATGCCGAAGTGCTGACGGCCGAAGCCGAGACGGCACGCTGGTTTGAGGCACTGCTGACCGAGGGTGCGCGAATCCAGAAGAAAGGGGAGGCGCAGGTCGCCAAGGCGAGCGCCAACTGGCTGCTTTCCGAGCTTTACGGCGCGCTCCACCGGCTCGGCAAGACGCTGGAGGACAGCCCGGTCAGCCCGGAACGGGGCGCCGAGTTGCTGGCGTTGGTCGCGGACGGCACCATCTCCGGGAGCATCGCCAAGCAGGTGTTCGAGATCATGCTGGAAACCGGCGATGCCCCTGCCAGCATCGTCGAGGCGCGGGGCCTCAAGCAGACGACCGACACCGGGGCCATTGAAGCTGTGGTGGCCAAGGTGCTGGCCGACAATGCCGACAAGGTCGAGCAATATAAGGGCGGCAAGGAGGCGCTGTTCGGCTTCTTCGTCGGCCAGACGATGAAGGCCATGCAGGGCAAGGCAAACCCGCAGATCGTCAACGAACTGCTCAAGAAGGCGCTGGGTTGAGCCCAGCGCCGGCGGTCGGCGTCATTATTTTCGCCGATGCGTCAGCGCGACCTGGTCGCTGATAGCTTCGGCGCGATCAGAGGTAGAGGGCAGTCAGGGCTGGTCTTCCGGCACCTCGTCCGGCCCTTTCCCCGGCTCGTCCACATCGGGCGCGTCGGGCACGATTTCCGGCGGTTCCTGATAGGGCTGCTCGGGGACCGGCTCCATGGGCGGCGTCTCCGGTGGCGATTGCGGGTTGATCGTATCGGGCGGCGGGATCTCGGGTTGCGTGGCCATCGGCTGATCCTTTCCTGTCGATTTCCGTAACGGGCCGGCGGGCCGAATGTTCCGTGCGAGCACAGCGCCTTCCGGGATTGCCCTTTTCCGCCTCATGCACTATGCCGCGCCGACCGGCGACCGATGCGGGCGTGGCGAAACTGGTAGACGCGCCAGATTTAGGTTCTGGTATCGCAAGATGTGGGGGTTCGAGTCCCTTCGCCCGCACCAGTTGCGCGATGCTTTTGCCCCGGTGGTTCCACGAGATTTTGCAGAGCTTGGAAGGCTTGAGTAGAGATATGCAGATTGTCGAGACTTTGAACGACGGCCTGAAGCGCGCCTATACGCTGACCGTCACCGCCAAGGACATTGATGCGCGCGTCGACGAGGAAGTGAAGACGATTGCGCCGCAGGTGCGCATGCCCGGCTTCCGGCCCGGCAAGGTGCCCGCCAACCTTGTCCGCAAGATGCATGGGCCTGCGCTACAGCGTGAGGCACTCGACAAGTCGATCCGCGAGGGCGTCGACAAACTCATCACCGATAACAAGCTGCGCCCGGCGATGCAGCCGACCGTCGAGCTGACCGGCGACTATGAGGCCGGCAAGGACGCCGAGATCAAGGTGGCGCTGGAAGTGCTGCCCGTAGTCCCCGCGCCGAGCATCGAAGGCATCAAGCTGGAGCGCCTCGTCGTCGACGTGACCGAGGAGCAGATCGACGAGGCGGTGACCCGGCTCGCCGAGCAGAGCCAGCGTTTCGAGGACGCGCCCAAGAACGCCAAGGCGAAGCAGGGCGATCAGGTCGTCATGGATTTCGTCGGCAAGATCGGCGGCACGGCGTTTGATGGCGGTACCGGCACGGACATGGCCGTGGTGATCGGCTCGGGCAATCTCATCCCCGGTTTTGAGGACCAGCTCGTCGGTGTGAAGGCAGGGGACGAGAAGACCATCACCGTCACTTTCCCGAAGGAATATCAGGCGGCCAACCTTGCCGGCAAGGAAGCCACGTTCGACCTCAGCATCACAGCCGTGAAAGTGCCCAGCGAGAAGGCGCCGGACGATGAGTTCGCCAAGCAGTTCGGTCTCGAAAGCCTCGACAAGCTGCGTGAGCTGCTCAAGTCGCAGATCGAGCAGGAGCATGGCACCCTCACACGCACCTTCATGAAGCGACGGCTGCTTGACCAGCTCGCCGCCGGTCATGATTTCGAGGTGCCGCCGGGCATGGTCGAGGCCGAGTTCAACCAGATCTGGGCGCAGCTTGAGCATGAGGCGAGCCACGAGGAAGACCCCGAGGCGGCCCGTGCGGAGATGGAGAGCGAGAAGGACGATTATCGCGCCATCGCCGAGCGTCGCGTTCGTCTGGGCCTGCTGCTCTCCGAGATTGGCCAGGCCAATGGCGTGGAAGTTACCCAGGCCGAGATGAACCGCCTCGTCGCACAGGCCGCGCAGCAATATGCGCCGCAGGATCGCGAGCGGTTCGTCGAATATGTCCGCAACGAGCCGATGGCGGCTGCCCAGCTTCGCGCCCCGCTTTACGAGGACAAGGTCGTCGACTTCCTGTTCGAGAAGGCGGACGTGACCGAGCGGACCGTCGCGCGCGCCGATCTGGAAGCGGCGATCGAGAGCGAAGACGGCGATCTGCACGTCCATGGGCCCGATTGCGGACATGACCATGGCCACGATCACGGCGCCAAGCCGGCCAAGAAGGCTGCGGCCAAGAAGCCCGCCGCGAAGAAAGATGCTCCGGCGAAGGCCGCGGACGAGCCTGCCAAGACCAAAGCTGCCCCGGCGAAGAAGGCACCCGCCAAGAAGGCCTCGGCCAAGGCTGAGGCTCCTGCCGACGCGCCGGCTGCCAAGAAGCCGGCCGCCAAGAAGAAGCCGGCCAAGGCCGAAGGCTGACCCAAACGCTCATGGCCGATGCGCAACTCCCCATCCGGCACGCCCTGCCGGACACGTTGCGCATCGCCGTGCTGCTGCCCTGCTACAATGAGGCAGCGGCGATCGGGGAGACGGTGGCGCAGTTCGCCGGCGCGCTCCCGGGTGCTACGATCTACGTGTTCGATAACAATAGTTCAGATGGCACCAGCGAGATTGCGACGGTTGCCGGGGCTGTCGTCCGCCGCGTCCGCCAGCAGGGCAAGGGCCATGTCGTGCGCCGCATGTTCGCGGACGTGGACGCCGACATCTATGTCATGGCGGATGGCGATGCGACCTATGAAGCGGCCGCCGCGCCTGCACTGATCGCGGCGATGCTGGCGGACAATCTCGACATGGTCGTGGGCGCCCGCAAGTCCGAGGTGGAGAGCGCCTATCGCCGTGGCCATCGGCTCGGCAACCGCGTGCTGACCGGCCTGCTGCGGCGGCTGTTCGGCCGGAGCTTCACCGATATCCTGTCGGGATATCGCGTTTTTTCCCGGCGGTTCGTCAAGAGCTTCCCGGTGCTCTCGGCCGGTTTCGAGATCGAGACGGAAATGTCCGTTCATGCGCTTGAACTGCGCATGCCGGTGGGCGAGATCGTCACCGCTTATGCCGCGCGGCCAGAGGGCTCCCAGTCCAAGCTCAGCACCTTCCGCGACGGCTGGCGCATCCTGCGCACGATGATCCAGCTCTACCGCGTCGAGCGACCGCTGTGGTTCTACGGCTATATCGGTGCCTTCGTCGGCGCTGTTGGCATCCTCCTCGGCATTCCGGTGGTCGTCACCTATCTGGAGACGCATCTCGTGCCGCGTTTCCCCACGGTGATCGGCATTGTGGGTCTCGGTATCCTCGCCGCGCTCAACTTCATGACCGGTCTCATCCTCGATACCGTCACGCGCGGCCGCCAGGAAATAAAGCGGCTGGCCTATCTGTCTCACCCGGCGCCGCGGCCATAAGGTCTGGTTCTTCGACAAAATAAGGTGAATGCTCTTTCAATCACCCCATGAGCAACGGTAGTGCGGGTGCCTCAGCCTACGACCGACGTGGGAATGTGTGCATATGATCTTGGAAGCGGCCAAGCCGAAGCATCGCTATGTCGTGCTGGATAGCCTGCGCGGCGTTTGTGCGTGCATGGTTGTCCTGCTCCATTTTATTACGCAAGGCCATATCAGCGCTCTTCCCGTCGTGCGGAACAGCTTTCTGTTCGTCGATTTCTTTTTCGTGCTGTCAGGTTTCGTGATCGGTTCCAGCTACGGGCTACGTTTGGCGGAGGGCTTTTCCATCCGGCGTTTCATGTGGCTGCGGCTGGGGCGCGTTTATCCGCTGCATTTCGTTGTGCTGATGGCGTTTCTCGGCTTCGAAATCATTTTTGCCCTATTCATGCATGGTATGGCAGACCGGGAACCATTCGAAGGAGCGTTTTCGCTACCGCTTCTCGGTTATTCGCTGCTGCTCGTTCAGATATTTTTCGGCCCCGACGGCACACCATGGAACGGACCGAGCTGGTCGATTGCCGCAGAAATCTGGACCTACCTCATCTTCGCTTTGCTGTTGCGCTATGCATTCCGGTTCATGATACCGGTCTGTCTGCTGATCGCCATCGTTGCGCCGTTAGTGCTGAGCCAGCTTACCGATCGTTCCATAAATGTCTTTCACGATGGCGCATTGCTTCGCTGCTTGTTCGGCTTCTCGCTGGGCATCCTGGGCTGGCAGATGGCGGATCGGGTGGCGCGTTTGCGTCCCGGCCGTTGGGGCGACCATCTCATTGAGATGGCGGTTGCTATCGGCGTAATTGTTTTCGTCTGGTCTGCCGGTGCAGGACCGTTGTCCTTGGCAGCACCCTTAGTGTTCTTCCTGGCGGTGCTGGTCTTCTCCCGTGAAGCCGGCTTTATCAGCAGATTGCTGAAGTGCGCACCCTTCGCACTCGTCGGGATCCTTTCCTATTCGATCTATATGATCCACGGCTTTCTCCTATATCGGTTCGTCAATGGTCTCAGCCTTTTAGAGAGGGTTACGGGGCTGGACCTCGTGCAGCATGTTGGCGGCCATAACAGCGTCGGCGGTGGTGCATTGTTCGGCGACATGATGAGCGTCCTGTTCCTTGGCATCGTCATCTGCGCCTCCTGGCTCAGTTACAACTTCGTCGAGTTGCCGGGACAACGCTTCGTGCGTCGGTGGCCGGAGAGAAGGTCCGCGTCCGTGCCGATCCCGGTTGCGCCGGGAGCACCTTGAAGTCTCCGGCCAAACGTCCGATGTAGGCAGCCGCCTGAAGCCAACAACGAAAGACCCCCATGACCGATACTCCCTTCGATCCGCTCGGCGCACTCGTTCCCATCGTCATCGAGCAGTCGAATCGCGGCGAGCGCAGCTTCGACATCTTTTCGCGCCTCTTGCGGGAGCGGATCATCTTCGTGACCGGCCAGGTCGAGGACCATATGGCCTCGCTGATCGTTGCCCAATTGCTGTTCCTCGAATCCGAGAATCCCAAGAAGGATATCTGGATGTATATCAACTCGCCCGGCGGCGTGGTGACGAGCGGCATGGCGATCCACGATACCATGCAGTATATCCGTCCCAAGGTCGGCACGGTATGCATCGGCCAGGCTGCTTCGATGGGCAGTTTCCTGCTCGCGGCGGGTGAGCCGGGCATGCGTTTCGCGCTCAGCAATGCGCGGATCATGATCCATCAGCCCTCCGGTGGTGCGCAGGGCATGGCGTCCGATATTGAGATCCAGGCCAAGGAGATTCTGCGGATCCGCCGGCGTCTCAATGATCTTTACGTCAAATATACCGGCCAGTCCCTCGACAAGATCGAGACGGCCATGGACCGCGATACCTTCCTGGAAGCCGATGAGGCCAAGGCGTTCGGTCTGGTCGACCAGGTCTATGACAAGCGGCCGAGTGTTGCCGAGGAGGGTGGAGCCTGATCCGGCGGGCCGCCCGTTGGAAATGGACGGACCGTTGCAATATGGCGGTCAGCCACCATGTCTCTCGCAGGACGAGATAGTCTGTGCGCAACGGTAAGTTTACGCTGATCGGCCACATTATGGCTACTTGTCGGGTGGCAGTGACCCGGTCTAGGATAGGGCTGGGCCAAACCGTTCGGATCAACGGCGCGCTGCGCCGGCCGGACCCAGGAAGGCATTGAATGACCAAGCTTACCGGATCTGATTCTAAAAGCACACTTTACTGCTCATTCTGCGGAAAGTCGCAGCATGAGGTGCGTAAGCTCATCGCAGGGCCGACGGTGTTCATCTGCGACGAGTGTGTCGAGCTGTGCAACGACATCATCCGTGAGGAAACCAAGGGCGGGCTCGTCGGCCGCAAGGATGGCGGCACGCCGACTCCGCAGGCGATCTGCAATGTGCTGAGCGACTATGTGATCGGGCAGGAGCGGGCCAAGCGCGTGCTCTCGGTTGCGGTACATAATCACTACAAGCGGCTCGATCATGGCGGCAAGGCGGGTGACGTCGAGCTGGCCAAGTCCAACATCCTGCTGATCGGCCCGACCGGCTGCGGCAAGACCTTGCTTGCGCAGACGCTCGCCAAGACGTTCGACGTACCCTTCACCATGGCCGACGCCACGACGCTGACCGAGGCGGGCTATGTCGGTGAAGATGTCGAGAACATCATTCTCAAACTGTTGCAGGCCAGCGACTATAATGTCGAGAAGGCGCAGCGCGGAATCGTCTATATCGACGAGATCGACAAAATCAGCCGCAAGGCCGAGAATCCCTCGATCACGCGCGATGTGTCGGGTGAGGGCGTGCAGCAGGCGCTGCTGAAGCTCATGGAAGGTACCACAGCTTCCGTGCCGCCGCAGGGCGGACGCAAGCATCCGCAGCAGGAGTTCCTTCAGGTCGACACCACCAACATCCTGTTCATCTGTGGCGGCGCCTTCGCGGGGCTGGAGAAGATCATCGGCGACCGGCTTGAGGGCAAGTCCATCGGCTTCGGCGCACATGTCGCCGCGCCGGAGGAGCGCCGCACCGGTGAGTTGCTGCGGCAGAGCGAGCCGGAGGACCTGCTCAAGTTCGGCCTTATCCCCGAGTTCGTCGGTCGCCTGCCGGTGATCGCGACGCTGGAGGATCTGGATATCGCGGCGCTGGTCAAGATCCTTACCGAGCCCAAGAACGCGCTGGTCAAGCAATATGGCAAGCTGTTCGAGCTGGAGCAGGTGGAGCTGACCTTCACCGAGGAAGCCCTGACCGCCATCGCCCAGCGGGCAATCGAGCGAAAGACCGGTGCGCGCGGCCTGCGCTCGATCATCGAGGCGATCCTGCTCGATACCATGTTCGATCTGCCGACCATGGAGGGCGTGACCGAGGTGGTGGTCGACAAGGACGTGGTGGAGGGCCGCAAGGACCCGGTCCGCGTCTTCGCCGAAAAGCGCAAGGCGGGCGACGCCGCCTGATCGGTATCGCAGCAATATAGGCATTGGCGAGGCGGAGCGGCATCGGTCGTTCCGCCCCGTTGCATTGAGGCTGGCGCCGCCCCTGCGCCGCTCTCGGCAAAGATCGTGAACGCTAGACGCGCCCTGACGATGGACGCAGCCCAAGCGAAGCTCTTCCTCGATCTCGTCTATTGACGACACAGCAGGCGGATCATGTGGCCGATGCGATGTCCCATCAGCCCAGCGGTGTCCTGCCAACGGAGGGCTTCTATATTGGAGCCTCGGCCTGTTCGGCGGGTTCGGCCTTCGCCAAGGCCGGTTTGCCGGACATCGCTATGAATGCGGCGAGCAACGCCCCCGCCGACTTGCGCCGGTCATGGCGTTCCTCCACGCGGCGGCGCCCCTCCGCGCCCATTGCGGCGCGTTCGTCCCTTGAAGCACGCATAATGCCGCGCAGCGCTTCGGTAATGGCGGCCTCGTCGCCGGGTTCGAAAATCCAGCCGCACCCTTCGTCGACCAGCTCAGGGATCCCTGCGATCCGCGTGGTGAGCACCGGCCGCCCGATCGCCAGCGCTTCCATGATGCCGATCGGCAGGCCCTCGGCGTAGCTCGGCAACAGCATCGCGCGGCCTGCCTCAAGCTGTTCGCGCACATAGGCATTGCTGCCCCAGCCGTGCAGCACGACCTGCCGTTCGACCCCGTGCCGGGCGATTGCCTCACGGATTGCCGGCTCGTCCTCGCCTCCACCGATCAGTTCGACCACCAGTTCGGGAAACTCCGCCGCCACCGCCGCAACAGCGGGTGGGATATGAGTCTGTCCCTTGTTGGCGCAGAGCCGGCCGATACAGACGATACGAGCGCTCTCAGGTGGCATGGGATCGAAGGGGAAATCGTCCATGTCGATACCGCAAGGAATGATGCGGATCTTGCCCGCATCGTTCGGTGCCTCCTGTGCAATGCGGTCACGGCAATAGCCGGTGATGGCGACGACGAAGGCAGCCTCGTGCGCTTTTTCGCGGAGCGACAGGCGGGCCGGCTCGCCGGGCACCAACTCATCCGGGCCGTGTACCGTGAAGCTGTAGGGCGCGCCGCCCATGCGCCGGGCGAACATCGCTACGGTCGTTGCGTTGGTCGAGAAATGGGTGTGGACGTGGTCGATGCCGAGCGCTGCCGTGCGCCTGTAAAAGGCCAATCCCTCGGCGAGATAGGCGACATGCTGCACGAACTTGCGGTTCGCGTTGCGCCAGACGCGCCACCAGAGTGGTAGCAGCGCCATAAAACGCAGCGGGTGGCGCAGGATGGTCAGCACGCTGTCCCGCGCCAGCGCAGCTTTGTTGCCGGTCAGGATATAATGAGTGCGTTTCTGCTCCGCGATATCGTCCGGATCGACCAGTGCGCTGTCCCAATGGCGCAGGGCAAAACGGCGGACAGGCTGCCCCAGCGCTTCCACCGCCTCGATTTCACGCCGGATGAAGGTGGTGCTCGTCATGGGGTAGGCATTGAGCAGATAGGCAATTCTCATGAAGCTTGAGCCTTCGCCCGGTCGAGGATCTCAAGGGCCGCGATGGAGAGAGCAGGTGGGAGAAGGTGGCTTGCGCGTTTCCCCTCCCGCATCAGATCACGAAAGTGAGCGATTTCGCCGGCATAGATACTCGTGCCATAAGAACGATAGGGCATGCGGGCAGCCCGTGCGATGGCCATGGTGCGGCGCAAGATCGGCTTGCGTTTTAGCCGTGCTACCAATCCGCCGGCTTCCGGTGCGGATCGTGTTGGAGCGCCGTAGCGCGTAATGGCGAAGCGCTCCGCGGCAAGAAACGGTCCTTCCACGAAAGCGGAGCCCATGGTTCCGGCGATGCTGAGCCTGTTGTCCAGTTCGGAGAGGAAGGAGGCACCGAGCGAGGAGGTAGCGCCGCTATCATGGAGCAGCGTGATCCAGGCTTCCACCGCGATCCCCCCTTCATCATGCGTGACAATGGCGTGCACGTCGCGAACCGGTTCCATCGTTAACAGTGCCAGCGTCACCGGGTAGATGGCGCGATCGAGCAATACGCCGCCGCCTGCCGCTGCAAAGCAGGCCGGGTGGGATTGCGGGCTCGCCGGATAGCCGAAATTCGCGGAGAACCGCCGAAGCATGCCCAATTCACCCGACTGCGCTGCCGTGATGGCTTCCGTTACGGCGGGGAGAAATGGAGTCGGAATCGCTTCCATGAAAAGCTTACCGGTCCGTTCGGCGGTAGCGGCGATGGCGCGCGCCTGTGCGGCGTCGATCCCGCATGGTTTCTCACACAGCACTGCCTTGCCTGCTTCGAGCCCGGCGATGGCGCTCTCGGCATGGTTGGCGCTGTCGTGGGCGATGTAGAGGGCGTCGACTGCCGGATCGGCGAGCAGATCGGCCAGTGTCGCGAAGTGGACGGGCGCGCCGAAATAGGTGGAGAAGGTCTTGGCGCGCTCTTCATCGCGTGAGCAGAAGCCCGCCAGCGCGACACCATCTACTGACGTCAGCGCGGCCGCGAAGGTTTGGGCCATATGGCCCGTGCCCAGAATGCCGAAACGCACGTCGTCCGCCATGGATCAGGTCTCCGTCCGCGTGCCGGTCCAGCGTACGGGTGCCGTTCGCTTGAAGCGTGTGGTCATCGTCTGGGCGCCCGTCGTCCGGCCGGCATTCTGGATGGCGAGTGTTACCTCCGTCAAATGCAGGGCGAAGTCGCGACCCAGCTTGCTCGGGCGTCCTGCCTCGATGGCGTCCAGCATCTCTGCGGGTCCAAGCATGAAGTTCATCGCAGCCTGCTTGCGGTCGACGAAAGGGTGCGCCGTCCATGCGCCTGGCTTGACCTTGGGTGCGACCGGGCTGTTCATCAGTTTGCGCCGGAGCACCAGGCGTTTGCGCACGCGCACCGGTGCCTGATTATCCCAGGCGCGGGCCACCTCGGCGATGCCCCGGTCTCCGAAGATGCGCAGGCGGTGGTCGTGTGGGGCGATGATGCTGCATGTCAGCCGCGCAACCATGCCGCTCTCGAAGAACAGGGTCGCACTGGAATAGTCCGGCGCGGCCGGCTCCGGGATAAGATGAGCCACCTCGCCGATATGGGCAGAGGCGCTCACCACCGTCTCGACCGGCCCGAACATGTCCATGAGCCAGGTCAGGTAATAGCCGGCATGTTCGAGCGTGCAGCCCACCTTGAGTTCGTCCTCGATCGGCCATGGTGCGCCCGAGGCGCTGTGCCAGCGGGCGACGGGTGCCTGGCTGATGAAATCGTCGTCCAGTTCCGCATAGACGAGGCGCGGTGTGCCAATAGCGCCGGTCTCAATAGCTTGGCGCAGCGTTTGCGCACTTTGGCCGAGCAGACTGCATGGGGCCGAGCCGATTTGCAAACCCAGTTCCCCGCCCAAGCGATGCAAAGCGTGTGCCTCATCCATGGTCGTGGCTAACGGCTTCTCGGAATAGACATGCTTGCCGGCGTCGAGCGCTGCCCGGCTGACGGCGAAATGCTCGTGCGGATTGGTCAGGTTGAGCACCAGCGTGGCATCGCTTGCGAGCGCCGCCTCGATGCTATCGACTGCCAACAGTCCCCAATGCGCGCAAAACTGCTGGAGCCGTGCCGGATCGCGATCATAGCAGGCGACAACCGCGATATCGGGAAAGGTGCGCAACGAAGCGGCATAATAATCGGCAACATAACCTGTGCCGATCATGGCGATCTTCCGCATCAAAACACTCCTCGACGCTGTTCGCGTTTGCAACAAGAGTTCCCTGTTGGCAAGGCGCCCCCGCGTGTTGCTGCCGATATAAGCCGGAGCAGGACCATCCTATAAATGCAGCTACTTTCGAAATCGTCTCCGGGAGGAACAGACTGGCGTTGGATTACGTCCGCTCCCCTCGTGGAAGACGGAGTGCCGTGCAGGCGTCCGTGACAAAGCGGGACCGGTTCAGCACGAGCGCGGATCCCGCCTGTTCGAAGCTCACTGAATACCGAGCAACTCGATCTTGAAAAACAACGTCGCCCCGCCCGGAATGGGGCCTGCGCCGCGCGGCCCATAGGCAAGATCGGACGGCACGGCGATCTCGATCGTGTCGCCAATGCCCATCATCGGTACGGCCATCTGCCAGGCCGGGATCAGCCCGGCGAGTGGGAAGGTGGCTGGGCGGCCGCGCGTATAGGAGCTGTCGAACTCCGTGCCGTCGATCAGCGTACCGGCATAATGCAGCGTCACCACATCCTCAATGCTCGGATGTGCACCGCTGCCATCCCCTTTTACCCGACGCCAGCGCAGTCCGCCGTCCGCGGTTTGCCAGCCATCTGCCGGCCTGAGTTTGGCCAGCGCCAACATCTGCTGGTTGTGCCAGGCGGTATCCTGCGTGTGATCGGCTGGTTGTTCGTCCGTCTGTGCGATGGCAAGGCCGGCTCCGCAAGCCGCCAGTCCAATAATCAACACGGCCCATTTGCTGCGCTTCACGCCTTTGTCCCTCATTTTCCGCTCGTTGCGAGCCGCATCGGGGCAAAGCGATCCGTTTGCAATGGCAAAGCCACCCGCGTTGCCTCTTTCCGGCGGGGCGATGCAACCGCGCCTCACCGTCCAGCAAAGCCGGGTCGCATATCAATAAGCGGCGCTTAGAGGTTGATCCCGAGCGCTCGTGGGCCCATTTCCCCCGCAGGGTTTGTCAGAGGATTCGATCATGGACGCACGGGGCGGCATCGGCGGGAATTTGGCGGGACTGGATCTGATCGCCGAGATCAATCGGCTGCGCAAGGAGCGCAACGCCGTGATCCTCGCCCATTATTACCAGAAACCACAGATTCAGGATCTGGCGGATTTCGTCGGCGATTCGCTCGAACTCTCGCGCAAGGCGGCGGAGACGGACGCGGATGTGATCGCCTTCTGCGGCGTGCGTTTCATGGCCGAAACCGCCAAGATATTGAGCCCGCAGAAGATCGTGGTGCTGCCGGATATGGACGCCGGGTGCAGCCTGGAGGATAGCTGCCCGCCCGGTCCGTTCAAGGCGTTCCGCGAGGCGCACCCGGATCATATGGCGCTGAGCTACATCAACTGCTCGGCTGAGGTGAAGGCGCTGAGCGACATCATCGTCACCTCCTCATCGGCCGAGACGATCATCAAGCAGCTTCCGCCCGAGCAGAAGATCATCTTCGGCCCGGACAAGCATCTGGGCGGCTATCTTGCGCGCAAGCTAGGCCGCGAGATGCTGCTCTGGCCGGGCGTGTGCATCGTGCATGAGAGCTTCAGCGAGACCGAACTGCTCAAGCTCAAGGCGCAATATCCCGATGCGCCCATCGCTGCCCACCCGGAGTGCCCGGCCTATATCGTCGACCATGCCGATTATGTCGGTTCGACCAGCGGCATATTGAACTTTGCCAAGACCATGCCCGGCGACACGCTGATCGTGGCGACCGAGCCGCACATCATCCACCAGATGGAACTGGCGCTGCCGGACAAGACCTTCATCGGCGCGCCGGGCGGGGACGGCAACTGCAACTGCAACGTCTGCCCCTATATGGCGCTCAACACGCTGGAAAAGCTCTATCTTGCACTGCGCGATTTGCAGCCGCGCATCGAGATGGACGAGGAACTGCGGATCGCTGCCAAGCGCAGCCTCGACCGGATGCTGGAAATGGCGAGCAGCACGGTGGGCAAGGGTGACGTAGGCGCGCGAGCCTGAGCGGCCAGCTCGGCACCTGCTGCCGATTTGCCAGAGGGATGGGGGAACCGATGACCGACATGCGTGCCCGTGAGGAAAGCTTTGCGCTGCCGGGGTTCAACCTCGCTGCTTTCGTGGCGGCGACATTGGCAGAGGATCTGGGCGGTGCGTTGGGAGCAGGGGGGCGTGACGTAACCTCCGAAAGCGTGATCCCCGTCGATGCCATGTTCACCGGTGTCATGGACAGCCGTGATGCTGTGACGGTCGCTGGCCTGCCCATCGCCGAGGCGTTCTTCCGCGCGCTCGATCCTGATGTGGAGATCGAGCGGCTGGTGGAGGAGGGGGCGCGCGTGCCGGCGCGCACAGACCTGATGCGTTTGAGGGGACGGGCACGGGCCATGCTTACCGCCGAGCGCTCTGCCCTGAACACCGTGCAGCATCTGACTGGTATTGCGACGCTCACCCGCGCTTATGTGGACCGAATCGCCGGCACCGGGGCGACATTGCTGGATACCCGCAAGACCATTCCCGGCCTGCGCGTGCTGGAGAAATATGCGACCCGCATGGGCGGCGCCAAGAACCACCGCATGGGTCTGTGGGATGCGGCGATGATCAAGGACAATCACATCGCGGTAGCGGGCTCGATCGGGCAGGCCGTGGGCGCGGCGCGGGCGGCACAGATCGGGACGATCATCGTCGAGGTCGATCGTATCGACCAGATCGAGCCCGCCATCGCGGCGGGCGCCACCCATCTGTTGCTCGATAACATGCCGCCGGAAATATTGCGTGGCGCGGTGACGCTGGTCGGCAAGCGGGTGCCGACCGAGGCCTCAGGCGGCGTGCGGCTGGAGACCATCCGCGCGATCGCTGAAACGGGGGTGGATTATATCAGCGTCGGTCGCCTGACCCAGTCGGCGCCGGCGGCGGACATTGGGCTGGATTTTGCGCAGATATAGGGGCGCACGATGCCTTATCCCTGCCGAAAGCAGGACGGCTTCAATGCAGCATAGGTGTTTCCGGCTCGGGGGCAGGCGGACGCTCAACGTCAGTTTTGCCAAATTGGAGCTTCGGCGCTGTTCCCCAGGACGGTTGACCGGGGAGTGGCATGTGAGGGAGCGGCTGAGCAGAGCGAAAACGACTGCGCGGGGCTGTCGCGGCTATGGTCATTGCTCTGGGAACATCGGCTCTCTTTCCCCCGTCGTTGCGGCTCTACGACTCAGTTTGTGGAGCAAGGTTTGACGGGATTGTCCTTTGCGCTGTTCGTTTTGCCGCGCTCTTTGTTGATTGGCTCAATACGCCCACGTCCGTAAATGGTTCGAAATCTGCTGTGCGCGCAGCGAAATGTGAAGTGTCGGTTTAGCGCAGGTGCCCCCGGCGCTGGAGCAGGTGCGCATAGCAAAGCTGGGCAGCCGAAAGCAGGACGATCACGATGGGAAAGATCGCGGCCGCGACGAAACCCCGCACCTGAAGGATGTCCGTCCCCAGGAAGGTGTGCCCGAACTGGAGGAGCACGGCGATCAGGCTGATGAGCGAGAATACCACCGCGATTCGCCGCCGTAGTACCATGGCCAGTGCGCCGAGCATGCCCGCCAGCACTGCGATTCCGTAGCAGAGCCATACCCAAAGCGGCATCGCTACCCAGATACCCGCCTGATAGGGATCGGTCCGGGCCAGCGCGTCGAGGTCCTGGGTCGACTGCATGATGAAGGCCGCGCAGCCGATCAGCGTCCAGAGCAGAAAAAGATAGGGTAGCCAGCGCTGCCCGGCCAGATTGGATGGAGCAGCCATCCTGCTCTCCTCACGTTGTCAGGCCACGATCTTACGCTTTCGCCCCGGTTGTGTGCAATGGAGGGATTGTCCCAGTGGGTGCGGGGACGAAAGCCGGCGCAGCGAGGCTTTGCGCCCGTTGAATGACGATCCGTCCTAGGCCGTCGCCACTTCCTTGAGCGGAATCTCGATATTGGCGAGTTGCTCGCGGTCCGGCCGGCTGCCGTCCAGCACCAGCGCGCGGCCCTGCACATAATCCTTGGTGCGATTGACGCAATCGAGCGCGACTACCTGGCCCTGCCGCAAATAGATAAGCGAGAAGCTGCGCGTCGCCGGGTCGCCACGCACGAGGCATTCGTCATGGGTGAGCGATAGACCGACCGTCTGCAGGCGCAGGTCATACTGGTTCGACCAGAACCAGGGCACGGCGTCATAGGGTGCCGGATTACCCAGGATATGCTGTACGGCGGCACGTGCCTGATCGTTGGCGTTCTGCACCGATTCGAGGCGGATGCGCCGGCCAGCCGCGAACCGACTCTCATGCGCGGCGCAATCGCCGACCGCGTAGATATCCGGCAGCGAGGTCTGGCCGAACTCGTCCACATCCACGCCATTGCCGCCGCTGGCACCAGCGAGGATCAGCGGGCCGGTTTCCGGGATGATACCGATGCCCACGATCACCGCATCGCTCGGCACTATCGTGCCGTCGGCCAGACGGACGCCCGTCGCGCGGTTCTGGGCGTCGACTTCGATCGCTTCAACGGCGGCAGAAAGCCGGATATCCACACCATGGGCGCCGTGTTCGCCCTGAAAGAAGGTGGAGAGAGCGGGACCGGCTACGCGTGCCAGCACCCGGTCGAGCGCCTCGATCAGCGTCACCTGTTTGCCGAGCTTGTTCAGCACGGCGGCTGCTTCAAGACCGATATAGCCGCCGCCGACGATGGTGAACCGTTGGGCGTCAGGCAGCATCGCCATCATTGCGTCGACATCGGCTCGGGTGCGGACGGTGAACAGACCCTCGGCCGTCGCGCCGGGGCAGGAGAGCTGGCGGGCCACGCCGCCGCCGGCCCAGATCAGCTTGCCGTAGCTATATTCCGTACCGCTGGCCGTCTGCACGCTGTGGGCGATGGGGTCGATCGCCTTGACGCGCTCGCCGAGAATCAGCTCGATCTCATGCTCGTTCCAGAAGGCGGCGGGGCGAAGCAAGAGGCGCTCAAACGCCTTCTCGCCGGCGAGATAATCCTTGGAGAGGGGAGGGCGTTCATAGGGCAGGTCAGGCTCGGCACCGATCAGGCCGACTGTGCCTGTGAACTTCTGTTGCCGCAACAGAATGGCGCTTTGCGCGCCCGCATGCCCGCCGCCGATGACGAGGCAATCAAAATGCCGCACCAAGCCCTCTCCTCATGCTGGTTTCCGGCGCCTTGCCAGAGAAAGCGCGGCTTCGCAATGCGTCGTAGCGAAGGGAGAGTGGGTGCTCCGTTGCCCTGCCGGTTCGAGGCTATACGCGCCCCATTGGATGCCCTCACAACATCGACGCAATGAGTCCGAAAATGGAACAAGTTTGAGGAATCCTCCAGTGGAGAATGATTCCTACACCTGCTAACGGGTCGTTAACTAATAACGGTCGCGATTTGTCACTATTAGGTCAGGGGTTATGGGAATGAAGCGGTTTTTCTATTCGGCGGCCAGCGTGGCCGCTCTGGTCGTTGCGTCCGTGGGAGCGCAGGCAACGACCTTCACTGGCAGCTACACTGTGAACGCTGACGCAAACGAGAACGGTGGGCTGGGTATCCAGACAGCGAACCTGTTTGATTTGGTGGCTGGCTTTGATCTTACCTCGGCCGCGCCCAGCAAGACCGTGGATCTGTTCCGCATCTGGACCAATGAAGGGGCCATTAATGCGGACGATTTTAACGCTCGGGACATCTCTGTCGATTTCGCGTTCACATTGCCGAGCGCCGCAAATGGCAGCATTCCGGGGCAGACGGTCGGCGATGCTGATTGGTTCTTCGGTTGGGTGAACGAGTCAGGTGTTCTGACCTGGTCGGACTCGAAGGTTTTCAGCTTTGCCAACGGCACTCAGCTTCAGGTTGAGTTGCAGGATGCTACCTTCAACTGGGGGCTGATTGATCTGCGGGAAGGTTATAAGCATGGCGCCAACGTGAAGGCGACTTTCACGTTGCTTCCTGCCGTTCCTGAGCCTGCCACCTGGGCGATGATGGTTGTTGGCTTTGGCTTGGCCGGCGGAATCCTGCGTAGCCGCAAGCGGACGATCGTCAGCTTCGCCTGAATGCACACAGGGCTTTGAATGAAGGGCCGGCCGTTGGTCGGCCCTTTTCTTTTGCGAACGATGCGCGGCTCGGCTGCGGTGGTAGGATTATGTTCGCGCAGTGCCTCGAGTCTGCGCGCCGGCTCGCAAGCATTCACGCGGGATTGGAACACTCGTTGAGATGATATCCTCGGTGTTCCCGCATGACCGATCAGGAGAATTGTTGGTAGCGGAGGACCGAACCCGACGATACAGCGCCACTTGGTCGTCCGTGGTAAGCGCGCCCGTCCGAGCGCAACCACGCCCTCGTCTTACCCGATCAGTTTCATAGGCAATACCCCTGGAATGAAAAACCCCACCGTTGGCGCGGTGGGGCCTTCAGGAGCGCCGGAGACGCTGGTCGTTAGCGAACTCTACACCCGGCGCTCCTCCACCGCAAGCAGAGGAGGACTTCATCATGAAGTCGAATACCGTCGTACATCTGATGTCCGCCCCCGGAGAAATTTTCTCACATGACGCGACATCGCAGGACCATGAGAAAATCGTCGCAACGCCAGCAATCGCGCCTGTTCCGGCCTGCGACACGGCAGGCGACGTCACGCTCATGAGTAAATCCGATCATACTTGTCCCCCCGTTGAGAAAATGCAGGATGCCGAGTTCGTGCATAATCTCCAGCATCTGACGAAGATGCAGCTTCGGGCGCAATATGTGGCGGAGGCCAACTCGCACCGGAACATGCTGACCCGGAGCAAGCAGAAGGGTGACAAGGTGCATCCCGATTTTCGTGAGTTTCGGAATTTCCTGCGGCTCGTCGGCCCAATGCCTGTGTCCGGTGCCACCCTCGACAGGATCGACAACACTGATCGCGAATATGCTCCCGGCAAGGTGCGCTGGGCCGACAAGCGGACGCAGAATAACAACAAGGGCGACACCCTGACGATCTACGATCAGCGGACCGGCGAAGTCTTCACGGCCTCCCGTATCGCAAAATTGCAGGGCGTGTCCGCATCCGCCATCCGTCACCGGCTGACACGGGGCTGGTCCGACGCCCAGATCATTGCAGGCACTCGTTCCTCGCCTCTCCCGACCAGCGACAAGCAGCTTCCTCCGGTCCCGCCGACCCAATCGGTCGAACCCAGGGCGAAAACGCAGCAGATCGTTCCAACCCGTTCACGGTCAGCCCGAGAAATCCAGTTCGAGCGGATGGCCGAATATATTGCCCTCTGTCGGGAGCGAGATGGTGAGGAAGCCCTTCCGGCCCCTCACTACGTTATTAACGAAGGCGAACCCGAAGCATGGCATGTAACGGAGGAGCAGTGGTTGGCCCGCTTTGAACGGCTGTGGCCAGAGTATCGCCCGCATATCATCTTTGAACGGGCCGATCCCTACCACCAGCGGGCAATCGAATTGATCGACCCCGAATATGTCAGGCGTGAACGCGCCAAGATCGCACGTCGGGAGGAATTGAAGGCGCTGCTCTGATCGCCCACCATGATGTGTGCAATTAATTGCAATCTATCTTTCGGAAGGATCAGGGTGGCATATTCCGTCCTACCGACACAGGTCGCGGCAACTGTCAGGTCGATCACGCCCAGGACAGACCAGGCTAGCGGAGGCATGATCGTCCCTTGCCCGGCTGCGTCTTTCACATAGGCTTCTGGTCCCAACAACTACGAAAGTTTCACAGATGGAAGGGATCAACAAAACAGCGGCGGAGGTGCCCCAGGACTTGATCGACCACAGCAAGTCTCGGCTCCTCGACACGGCGAGCTTCTTGCGAAAAGTGCGGGACGAAAATCGCGACGAGTTCAGGTCGGTCGCTCGAAAATTGAAGATCAACCTTCGCAAGGCGTATCATCTGGCCCAGATCGACGAGGCGCTCAGTGAAATGGATGTTTCCGCCGAAAGGATACAACGTCTTGGCTGGACCAAGTTGTCCCTTCTCGCGGCACACGTCCAATCCGATACGATCGACGATCTGCTCGACGTGGCCGAGAGCTGCACCGCGCACAAGCTGAAGATGTATCTCAGCGAAGGAGGGTTCGATCCCGACGGTCGCACCGTCGTCCTGCATTTCGACAAGGAGCAATATGCGCTGCTTGATCAGGTTCTGCGCGCCAGGGGTGCCGAGCCGCATTCCAGGGGGCTGTTGGGCAAGGAGACGGCGCTCATGCGACTTGTCACCGAAAGTCTGGCGACCCCGGCGCCTGCATCGAAGCAGGACACGGGGACGGGCTGATCGACAAGGGCAATGCTCTTGTGCGGCTTGCGTGTTCAGCCACCCAGCGACGACGCAGTGACACGCACCTTGTCCGCCAGGGCCGTGACCGGCACCGCCGAGGTCAACGTGCTGATCGTCGCCAGTCCGAGTTTCTTCACGTCAGGCAGGGCCTGCGACGGCACGACATAGAACTGCCACTGCGTCGGATCGCGATGATCGGCATCATCGCCGTAGGTGCAATGGTGGGCGAAGACATACAGATGAGCAGGTCGGCCTGGCTGGGCGATCCACCGCGTCCCGCTTTCCCAGTATCCAGTGCGCGCCGCGACATCGAAGATCGCCTTGCTCGGCTTGCCGGTGCTCCAGGACTGCATCGCCGCCGATTGCTTAACCTCCAGTCGGAGACCGTCTGATCGCTCGAAGTCCCATCCGGCATAGTCCGCACTACTCCATCTCCATTCCGGTTCCAGGGCGAGCGCGATGATCGCCTCGGCCACATGTCCGCGTAAGACATTCGTGACCAGCGGCTTGCCGAACGCCACCTGTGAAACCTTGGCGATCACGTCGCCGATCCCGAACGCCGGTGTCCCGGCCTGTTGTGATGTCGTGCTGATGTTGCCCCTCCGTCGCCCCTGTTTGATCCTGGGGCGACGGCCAAAGCCGGATGTTGGAAACCCGCTGAGACAACGAGCGCATGCGCCTTTACCGGCGAACCGGCTGGACATGCGCGCATGCCACCCGGCCTCCGAAATCGGCGACCGAGGTGTCTCAAGAGGGGTTTCCACGCCCCGCTCCCGCGTATCTCGGGAGCGGATCGGTAATAGCGAAGCCCATCGAAGATAGGAAGGCGTCGGATGCAGCGGGATTGCTGAAAAGTATTTAAGTATTTGAAAATACTGTTTTTATTGAGATTTTGAACATAGGGTCATCTTTGTTCTGAAAGGATAAAGATGATTAATGTTCTTAGCTTGGGCCATTCCAATATCGGCTGGGATGAGTTCCACTACGCACTCGACCAATTCGATGTCGGTTGCGTGATCGACGTGCGGTCGTCGCCCCGTTCGCGCTGGCAGCACTTCAACAAGCCGCAACTGCGGGTCCGGCTGAACCGGGTTGGCATCGCCTACGTCCACCTGGGCGACGATCTGGGCGGGATACCCACGAGCGGCCCCACCGACTATGCAGCGCGGCATCGAACCTCCGCCTTCGCCACAGGGATCGAGAGGGTTCTGGGGATCGCTGCCCGATGCACACCTGCCCTATTGTGTTCGGAGCGCGACCCGCTGCACTGCCACCGCTTCCTGCTGATCTCCCGTCACCTGCACAGCCTGCCCGATGTCCGGGTCGCACACATTCGCCACAACGGCACGCTGGAATGCCACGACGCTGCCGAGGAACGTCTGCTCGCCCTGCACAAGCTGTCCGGCGATCTGTTGTCGGATCGCAGTCAGCGACTGGCTGACGCCTATGCCCGACAGGAGCGGAAGCTGGGCTGAAAGCGGTGATCCTTAAACCCCCGTTTTGGGGCCAGAGAACTTCGCCCATCATTTTGAAATCGCGTGAGGATTTTCCGATCATGAAAACATTTAATTGTCCAAACCAAGACCACGAGAACGACCATGTGTGGTGGGTGGCACACTGCGGTCAGCTGAACCGATCCACCGCCTCCCACATGGGCAAATTGGGCTGAAGTCGTGACTTTCAGAACCCCCTTTTTCTGCACAGCGATATTCCACCATCCTTCTGAAATCACAGGGAGAATTGCGAAATGCAAAATACAAAAATTGTACAAGAAACGAGTGATCCGATTTGTGCAATTAATTGCAAATCGGGCGATCAGACGGGGCAGAAAATCCAGCTCATAGGGTTGCTTTCAGAGCCGATCCGTCACCTCTTATCCCATTCCCTATCCGCCAACAGCAAACGCGCCTACGCATCCGATCTGGCCCATTTCCGGGCGTCCGGCGGGGACATCCCCTGTTCGCCCGAAGCGGTCGCGGGCTACCTCGCCGAGATTGTCGACACACATGCCGTCGCGACGATCCAACGAAGGCTTGCCGCTATCGCCAAGGCGCATCGGGCATCCGGCCATGACGATCCTTGCCGGGCGGAAATCGTGAAGGCGTCGATGCGCGGGATACGTCGGATCAAGGGTGTCGCGCAGCGCGAGGCTCAAGCTCTGCAACGCGATGACCTGTTCCTGGTATTGGAGCGGATGGGCGGCCGGCCTATCGACATACGGGACAAGGCCCTGTTGCTCATCGGCTTCGCCGCTGCCTTCCGCCGCTCGGAACTTGTCGGGCTGGACTGCGATGATGTCGCGCATGTCCGGCAAGGGATCGTGCTACACCTGCGCCACTCGAAAACCGACCAGGACGGCCAGGGCCGTAAGATCGCCATCCCCCACGGACGCACCCGGTGGTGCCCGGTGCATTACCTCACTGGCTGGCTCGCTCATGCTGGGATCGAGCAAGGACCGATCTTCCGCAGCATCGACCGGCACGGGCATATCTCCCCCGATCGCCTGTCCGGGGATGCAGTAGCGACGATCATGAAAAAACGGGTGGAGGCTGCGGGCTTCGATCCTGCAACCTTTTCCGGCCATTCCCTGCGCGCCGGACTTGCCACCAGTGCCGCAATGGCCGGGGCGTCGTCTTGGAAAATCCGTCAGCAGACCGGCCACAAGAGCGACGCTATGCTCGCCCGCTACATTCGAGACGGCGACATATTCGTCAATAATGCCGCAGGCGCAGTGCTGTGAATGAGCGCGAACATCACGCCATCGAAGTCACAGTAGCCGGCCTTCCCATAGCAACCGAAATTGCTTGGTCGGTACGCACACTTCACAGAGTTGATCGCCATTTCATCCCGGCGCCAAAGCCTCAATGATTCTGCACTCGGCGATAGTTCCTTGACTGCATTGATTGAGCAGGCTGGCCAGCTCCCGTTGCAGCGCCTGCAAATCTTCGATCTTCCGCTCAACTGAACGAAGTTGCTCTCGGGCGAGTTCGTCCACGGCACCGCAGGAACGCAAACGATCATCGGAGAGATCGAGCAATGCTCGCACCTGGTCGAGCGTAAATCCCAGATCACGGGATCGGCGGATGAAGGACAGGCGATTAAGGTGGGCCTGGTCATAGACCCGGTAATTGCCGCCGGTTCGGCTAGGTGCGGGAATCAGCCCCTCCTTCTCATAGAAGCGGATGGTTTCGACGCGGGTGCCAGTCAGGCGGGAAAGATCGCCGATCTTCATGCTTGACCCTATAGTGGCTTCAGGGTGCATAGGTCCATGCCATATCGAACCGACTCGGATTCACGATCATGGCGCACGACTGCTGCTCAAAGAAAAGCGATACGCTGGCCGAACTGGCGGCCAAGAAGGACCAGCGCCGCGTCCTGATTGTGGTGATGCTCATCAATCTGGCGA
Source organism: Sphingobium sp. 66-54 (assembly GCA_001899715.1). Taxonomy (GTDB): domain Bacteria; phylum Pseudomonadota; class Alphaproteobacteria; order Sphingomonadales; family Sphingomonadaceae; genus Sphingobium. The sequence continues at coordinate 22,131 of MKWI01000033.1, read as the reverse complement.
TGTTCGTGGCCGAGTTCGGTGGCGGGTTCGTCGCGCGTTCTTCGGCGCTCATGGCGGACTCGGTCGATATGCTTGGCGATGCCTTCGTCTATGCACTGAGCCTCTATGCGCTCCATCGCGGCGCACGTTGGGAAGCCGGTGCGGCGATGGTCAAGGGTGGCATCATTCTTGTCTTCGGCCTCGCGATCATCGCCGAGATCGCCGACAAGATCGTGAACGGTGTGCCACCATCCTCGACGCTGATGCTTGCTTTCGGGAGCATGGCGTTGGTCGCCAACCTCATTTGCCTGTCGCTGCTTTGGCGCTTCCGCAGGACCAATGTGAATATGTCGAGCACATTCGAATGTTCGCGCAATGATGTCGCGTCCAATATCGGCGTGCTGATGGCCGCTGGCCTGGTCGCCGTAACCGGCTCCGTTTGGCCAGATATTGTGGTTGGCGGCGTTATTGCGCTCGTCTTCCTGCGCTCCGCCTGGAAAGTGTTGGCGGAGGCCATTCCCGCTTGGCGGCAGACGCATTTAATCCCGTCCGGGACTTTGCCATGACAAAGCGCGGCCGATCCGCTATGGCGAACATAATGTTTCGTCACGGTATTCTTGTCCTGTTCATGCTGATCGCGTCGCTGACCACGGCGGCGACCCTGCACGCCAGCGAGTTTCCGGGCGCGACGAGCATTGAATGTTCTGGCTATGTGCATAGCGAAGGCGATGCCGATCAAACGCCGGGGGATGCCGATAAAGCCACGCCGCACCATCATGGCAATTGCCACGGCGCGGCTGCCTTCATCCCTGCCAGGGATGGCGCATCGACCCTGCGTGGACCACTGACCTTGCCACCTTTCATCCCTACCGAAGCCGCGCTTGGTCGCTGGTTGTCCGGTCCAGACCTGCGCCCTCCCATCGCCTGATTGATGCTTTCCGGCCTGCCGCTTGCTCCGCACGCGGCTGACCCAACGCATTTCAATCAGGATTATATCATGCACAGGATCATTGCGGCCTTGCTGGCCGCCACGTCTTGCGTCGCCACCGCGCAGGCGCAGGACACTATCGCGGCAGCGCCGCAACCGGCGGGGCCGGTTCTCACACTCGACCGGGCCGTTGAACTGGCGGGCGGCGCTGCGCCCGCAGCCGATGCCGCACAAGCGGGCATTGATGCCGCACGGGCATCGCGCACCGTCGCGGGACTGCGCCCCAACCCCAGCCTTGAGACACAGGTTGAGAATGTCGCCGGCACCGGCCCGTATAATGGGTTCGATCAGGCGGAAACGACTGTCGGCCTCAACATCCCCATCGAGCTAGGCGGGAAACGCTCGGCCCGGATCGCGGTGGCAGATGCCCAAAGCAACCGCGCCCTGCTGATGGCCGCGATCACGCAGGCGGACATTCGGCTGCAAGTAACGCAGTTTTATGTGGAAGCTGTTGCGGCGCAGCGTCGCCTTGCCACCGCTCAGGATCAGCTTCGCATCACGCGCGATGCTGCCAATGCCGCCAGAGTCCGGGTTCAGGCGGGGCGTGCTTCCCCGCTTGAAGAACAACGCGCCGATGTGGCGCGCGTCAACGCTGAAGCTGGCGTCGAACGGGCGCAGCGACTGGCGGAGATCGCGCTGAGCAATCTTGCCCGGCGGATTGGGCAGCCCCTTGCCGGTCCGCTTGATGAAACCGCGCTCGATCGGCTTCCGGCCGCTGGCTATGGTCCAGCACAACCGCGTAATGCTGCTGGCACAATGGCGCTGGCCGCTGCCGATGCCGATCTGGCCGTGGCCGATGCCGGTGTTCGTCTCGCGCGTTCGCAGCGCGTGCCCGATTTGACGGTGGGGCCAGGCATCCGCCGCCTGGAAGCGACCAACGACACGGCTGCCGTTTTCAGCATCTCGGTGCCGATCCCGTTCTTCAACTCAGGCAAGGCCGCCGTTGAGCAGGCCACCGCCGAGCAACGCCGCGCCGACGCGCAACGCCGTATGACCGCGCTCGATGTAGAGCAGGCCATCGCCGAGGCCGAAGCCAATGCCGCCAATGCCGCGACCACCGCGCGCGCAGCGAACGGGCCAGCGCTTGCCGCCGCGCAAGAAGCCGCCCGTATCGCCCGCATCGGTTATCGTGAGGGCAAGTTCGGCCAGCTCGATCTGCTCGATGCCGAACGCACGCTCGCCGAGACGCGCCTTACCGCGATCGACGCGCTTGCTGCCTACCAGAACGCCCGAGCGCAGTTGGAGCGCCTGACCGCTCCTGCACCCGAACAGGGGAATTGATTCATGACATTGACGAAGAAAATCGCGGCACTGACGCCGCTAACCCTTGCCTTGCTGCTGGCCGCGTGCGGCAGCGGGAATGAGGCAAGCAATGAGGCGGCACCCGCTGGCAAACATGCCGAGGGCACAGCCAACCATGCCGATGAAGGCAAAATCGTCCTGACCGCGGAGCAAATCGCGTCAGCCGGTATCCAGATCGCCCGCCCCACTGTTGGCGGCGGCGGCACGCTCGACTTACCCGCTACGATTGAGGGCGATCCGCAAGGAACGCAGGTGGTGTCGGCCGCAATCGGCGGCCGCGTCGTCTCGCTCACCCGCAATCTTGGGGAAACGGTGAACCGGGGCCAGACGCTCGCGATAATCGAAAGCCGCGAGGCGGCGCAGCTCAAGGGCGAAGTCGAGGCATCACGCGCGCGTCTGGCCCTTGCCAATTCCAATCTTGCGCGGGAGGAACGCCTGTTCGCGCAACGCGTCTCGCCCGAACAGGATGTGATCGCCGCGCGCACGGCGGCGACCGAAGCCCGGATCGCCTATCAGCAGGCGCAAGGGCAAGTATCCGCTGCCGGTGGCGGTGGTGGCGGCCTCAACCGGCTCGGCATCACCGCGCCCCTTTCGGGGCAGGTCATCGCCCGCAGCGTTGTGCTGGGGCAGACCGTAGCAGCCGATGCCGAACTCTATCGCATCGCCAATCTTTCCAGCGTCTCGCTCTCCCTTAATCTCCAGCCCGCCGATGCGGGCCGGGTGAAGCCGGGCAACAGTGTCCTGGTGACGGCGTCGGGCCGGCAGGCGCAGGCCCGGATCAGCTTCGTTTCTCCTGCGCTCGATGCACAGACGCGATTGGTGCCGGTCATCGCCACGCTCGACAATCGTGCGGGTCAATGGCGCGTGGGTGAGTCCGTTACGGCCTCGGTCCAGCTTGCGGGTGGCGGCGGCGCCAATGTCGTGAGCGTGCCATCGACCGCGATCCAGACCGTTGAAGGCAAGACGGTCGTGTTCGTGCGAACCCGAGAGGGATTCCAGGTCGTGCCGGTCACGGTCGGCGACACGTCGGGCAGCAATGTGATCGTGCGCTCTGGCCTCAAGGGCAGCGAGCAGATCGCCACCACCAACAGCTTCACGCTCAAGGCCGAACTCGGCAAGGGCGAAGCGGCGCATGAGGACTGAGCCATGATCGCCCCCATCGTCAACTGGGCGGTCCAAAAGCGCTGGTTCGTCCTGCTGCTGACCGCTATCGCCGCCGTCATCGGTGTCACAGCCCTTTATCGCTTGCCGATCGACGCGGTGCCGGACATCACCAACAATCAGGTGCAGATCAACGTCCGCGCCTCCGCGCTCTCGCCTGAACTGGTCGAAAAGCAGGTCTCCTTCCCGATCGAAACCGCGCTGGCGGGGATTCCGGGGCTGGAGAATACCCGTTCCTTAAGCCGCAATGGCTTTGCCCAGATCACGGCCGTATTCGATGAATCGACCGACATCTATTTCGCACGCCAGCAGGTGAGCGAACGGCTGAACGGTGTCGCGGAAAACCTGCCCTCCGGCGTGAACCCGGAAATGGGACCGATCGCCACGGGTCTGGGCGAAGTCTATATGTGGACGGTTCGGCTTGACCACCGCAAGGACGACAAGCACCTGCCCGGTGAGCCGGGGATGCAGCCCGATGGCAGCTATATCACGCCCGAAGGCGAGCGGCTGACCAACGATACCGACAAGGCGACCTATCTGCGCACAACGCAGGACTGGATCGTCACGCCGCTGCTCAAGAACACCAAGGGGCTGGCCGGGGTCGATTCCATCGGCGGCTATGTGAAGCAGTTTCAGGTGGTTCCCGATGTGCAGCGTCTCTCCGCTTTGGGACTGTCGCTGACCGATCTCGCCACCGCGTTGGAGAAGAACAACACGAGCGTCGGCGGCGGCTTCGTCAATCGCAATGGCGAGGGGCTGGCTGTGCGGTCGGATGCCCTTGTGCGCAATGCCGACGAACTCTCGCGCATCGTGGTCGCAACGCGGGAGGGCGTGCCGATCACGCTGGTGCAGGTCGCCACGGTCAAGACCGGGCAAGCGATCCGCATGGGATCGGCGTCCGAGAACGGCACCGAAGTCGTGGTCGGCACTGCGATCATGCGTATTGGCGAGAACAGCCGCACCGTCGCAACGGCGGTGGCGGACCGTTTGGAGGAGATCAACGCCTCCCTGCCGCCCGATGTCATCGTGGAGCCGGTGCTGGACCGGACTGCGCTGGTCAACTCGACCATCAAGACGGTGGCCAAGAATCTGAGCGAGGGCGCACTGCTGGTCATCGTCGTGCTGTTTGCGCTGCTCGGCAATTTTCGCGCGGCGCTGATCGCGGCGATGGTCATTCCGGTGACGATGCTGCTGACCAGCTTCGGCATGTTGCGCCTTGGCATGTCGGCCAATTTGATGAGTTTGGGCGCGCTCGACTTCGGCCTGATCGTCGATGGCGCGGTCATCATCGTCGAGAATGCGCTGCGGCGCATGGCCGATGAACAGCACTATCAGGGCCGGCGTCTGACACTGGAAGAACGGCTCGCCACCGTGGCGACGGCCGCGCGCGAGATGATCCGGCCTTCGGTCTATGGGCAGGCGATCATCATCCTCGTCTATATCCCGCTGCTCACCCTGACCGGGGTGGAGGGCAAGACCTTCGTGCCGATGGCGCTGACCGTCATCATTGCGCTCGCCTTCGCCTTCATCCTGTCGCTGACCGCCGTTCCCGCTGCCATCGCGATCTGGCTCTCCAACCGGATCGAGGAGAAGGAGGGCCGCATCATGGGCTGGCTCAAGGCCCGCTATGAGCCGGGGCTGGACAAGGCGATGCAGCGCCCGACCCTGACGATGGGCGCGGGCATTGGCGGTTTCGTCATCGCCATCGTGGCGTTCATGTCACTGGGACAGGTGTTCCTGCCGCAACTCGATGAAGGCGACCTGCTCATTCAGGCGCTGCGCATCCCCGCCACATCGGTCCAGCAGAGCCAGGCGATGCAGATACCGATCGAGCGGATGGTGGCCAGGCAGCCGGAGGTGAAGTTCGTATTCTCCAAGACCGGCACGGCTGAACTCGCGTCTGATCCGATGCCGCCCAACGCCACCGACATGTTCGTTATCCTGAAACCGCAGGACGAATGGCCCGATCCCAGCCTGACCAAAGCCGAACTGGTCGAACGCCTGGAAGGAAAGCTGAACCAGTTTCCCGGCAACGCCTACGAAATCACGCAGCCGATCCAGATGCGTTTCAATGAACTGATCGCAGGCGTGCGCGGTGACGTCGCGGTGAAGGTCTTCGGCGACGACTTCAACGCCATGAATGCCACGGCGGAGAAGATCGCAGGCGTTTTGCGCCGCACGCAGGGCGCGGCGGACGTGAAGGTCGAACAGACAAGTGGCCTCCCCATGCTCGACATTCGGGTGAACCGGGATGCCATGTCACGGCTCGGCGTCACCGCGCAGGACGTGCAGGATACGGTCTCGGCGACCATCGGCGGGCGGGAAGCCGGCATGATCTTCGAGGGCGACCGCCGCTTCCCGGTGGTGATCCGCCTGTCCGAAGCCCAGCGCGCCGATCTCGCTACGCTGGAACAGGTGCAGGTGCCTGTTCCGGGTGGTCGGTTCGTGCCGCTCGCCAGCGTCGCGGATATTCGCATCATCGACGGCCCCAACCAGATCAGCCGTGAGAACGGCAAGCGCCGCGTCGTGGTGCAGGCCAATGTGCGTGGCCGTGACATTGCGAGCGTCGTGGAGGATGCTCAGGCGGCCATCGCCCGCGATGTTCGCCTGCCTGCGGGCAGCTATCTCGAATGGGGTGGCCAGTTCGAAAATCTCGCCTCCGCGCGGGAACGGCTGCAACTGGTGATCCCGGCCTGTTTCGCGCTGATCCTGCTGCTGCTCTACGGCGCTTTGGGGTCGATGCGGGACGCGGCCATCGTGTTCACCGGCGTTCCGCTGGCGCTGGTCGGCGGTGTGCTGGCCCTGTTCCTGCGGGGAATGGATTTTTCCATTTCGGCGGCAGTCGGGTTCATCGCGCTATCTGGCATCGCGGTGCTCAACGGCCTCGTCATGGTGTCCTCGATCCAGGACCTCATGCGCAAGGGCATGGAGCGCGCAGAAGCCGCCCGCACCGGGGCAATTCAGCGACTTCGCCCGGTGGTGATGACCGCGCTGGTGGCAAGCCTCGGCTTCGTTCCTATGGCGCTTGGCACCGGCGCGGGGGCGGAGGTGCAGAAGCCGCTGGCGACAGTCGTGATCGGCGGCCTGATCTCCGCCACGCTGCTGACGCTGTTCGTCCTGCCGACCCTCTATGCTCGCTATGGGCGCAGGGAGTGGCCGGATGCGGAAAATCTCGAAGAGCCGCAGCATCTGCCGGACGGGCAGCACCCGCCTTTGCCGCAATCATGACACGCCGGGACGGGGAGGTTTCCCCGTCCCTCATCCCTTTCGTGGAAGAGAATTGATGACCGAAAAACTCAAACTCGATATTCCCGTGCTGTTGCCGGATGTGGCGGATGAGACGGACCAGTGCGTCAGCCGCCTCATCGCCATGCTCAAGGGTCGGCCCGGCGTCGAAGCCGCTCATGTGATCGCAGCCGCCAAGGATGAACCGGCGAAGCTCTGCGTGCATTATGCCCCCGATCAACTCTCGCTCGTTCGCATCCGTGACATGGTGGAGGCGGCGGGTGCCAGCATCACGGGGCGCTATGGCCATGCGTCATGGTCGGTGCGTGGCATCCGGCATCAACGCCGTGCGCGGACGATTGGCGACAGGCTTAGCGCGATTACCGGCATATTGGAGGCCAGCGCCAGCGCGGCCGGAATGGTCCATGTCGAATATGACAAGGAGCAAACCTCGGAAGTGGCCATTCTCACCGCGCTTGCTAGCATGGGAGTGGAACCCGTTGGCGCCGGGGAGCATGAAGGGCACGGCCACAGTGCCGGGGATGATGGCCATGCAGGACACCGGCATGGCGATGAGGGCCATGACCACGATCATGGTGGTATCTTCGGATCGCGAACCGAACTGATCTTTGCCCTCGCTTGCGGGACACTGCTCGGGATCGGGTTTGCTATCGAAAAGCTAGTCGCGGGCGCACCGGCCTGGTTGCCACTGGCCTGCTTCATCGCCGCTTATGGTTGTGGCGGGTTCTTCACGCTGCGCGAGGCGATTGACAATCTCAAGCTGCGTAAGTTCGAGATCGACACGCTGATGCTGGTCGCGGCCTCTGGTGCCGCCGCGCTCGGTGCATGGGCCGAAGGCGCGCTTCTCCTGTTCCTGTTCAGCCTGGGCCATGCACTCGAACATTATGCTATGGGCCGGGCCAAGGGAGCGATCGAAGCCCTTGCCCAACTCGCCCCACGCACTGCGCTGGTTCGCCGCGCCGATGGTCGCAGCGAGGATATCCAGGTCGAGCAATTGGCGTTGGGCGATGTCGTCATCATTAAGCCCGATGAACGGATCGCCGCCGACGGTTTCGTGGTGAAGGGCAACAGCGCCATCAATCAGGCGCCTGTCACCGGCGAAAGCATCCCGGTCGATAAGAAGCCGGTCGATGATCCCGTCGCTGCCCGTGTCGTGCCTGATCGTATCGACGCCGCTTCCCGCGTGTTCGCCGGCACGATCAACGGCAGCGGTCTCATTGAGATCGAAGTGACCCGGCTGTCGAGCGAAAGCACGCTCGCCAAGGTCATCAAAATGGTGAGCGAAGCGGAGACCCAGAAGTCTCCGACCCAGCGCTTCACCGATCGCTTCGAAAAAGTCTTTGTCCCCGCCGTGCTGGCATTGGCCTTTCTGCTGCTGTTCGCCTGGGTCGTGGTCGATGAACCGTTCCGCGACAGCTTCTACCGCGCGATGGCGGTGCTGGTTGCGGCCAGCCCCTGCGCGCTCGCCATTGCGACCCCCAGCGCCGTTTTGTCCGGCGTGGCCCGCGCGGCGCGCGGCGGCGTGCTGGTGAAAGGCGGCGCACCACTGGAACTGCTCGGATCGCTTGACGCCATTGCGTTCGACAAGACCGGCACACTGACCAAGGGCGAACCGCGCATCCAGCAGATCATCGTGGCGCCGGGCGTCGACAGGCAGGAGTTGATGGCAATCGCGGTCGCGGTTGAAAGTCTGAGCGACCATCCGCTGGCACAGGCGATAGCGCGCGACGGGCGTGTTCATGTCGGGGATACTCCGATCCCAAAGGCGGAGAGTCTGAAAAGCCTCACGGGTCGAGGCGTGTCGGCTGCCGTCGGCGGGGACGAAGTTCTTATCGGCAAGCCGGGGATGTTCGGGGCCGATGGTATTCCGTCCCTGTCCCCGGCGATGGTCGATGCCGTGGAGCAACTGCGCGAAGGCGGACAAACCAGCATGGTCGTGCAGCGCGAGGGGCGCGACCTTGGTGCGATTGGCTTGCTCGACACGCCCCGCGAAACCGCGAAAAATGCGCTTAGGCAACTGCGTGACATCGGCATCAAGCGGATGATTATGATCTCCGGCGACCATCAAAGGGCGGCGGAGGCGATCGCACGGGAGGTTGGGATCGACGAGGCATGGGGCGACCTGATGCCGGAAGATAAGGTTGAGGCGATCAAGAAGCTGCGCGCCGAAGCGAAGGTGGCGATGGTCGGCGATGGCGTGAACGATGCGCCAGCTATGGCGACCGCGACGGTCGGCGTGGCGATGGGCGCAGCCGGGTCGGACGTCGCGCTGGAAACCGCCGATGTGGCGTTGATGGCGGATGATCTATCACACCTGCCGTTTGCGGTCGATCTCAGCCGGAAGACGCGCTCCATCATTCGTCAGAATGTGTTCGTGAGCTTGGGCGTGGTGGCTTTGCTGGTTCCGGCCACGATATTTGGGCTTGGCATCGGGCCAGCCGTGGCTCTGCATGAAGGCTCGACTTTGCTTGTCGTGTTCAATGCGCTCCGGTTACTCGCCTATCGTGATTTAGTGTGAGATACCCCGCAACAGAGGCTATTATTTCACCCACCTATGATAACACCCTATTATCAGAGCCTACAGCAACGCCTTCAGGGCGTCGAGCTTGTCACCCTAGACAAGCATGTTGCCGCTATCGCGATCACCGTGGCCGAGATCGGGAACTTCCTCCAGCAGCCGGCAGGGCACATGCGCGGCAGCCCTGATGTCCTCGTCCCTCGTCAACCATCGCAGTGTCGGCATTAGCTATAATTGCCCCTATCCCTGAACGTTTCCGAGCAAGCCCTATCCGATTTGCCCGAAGGTTGGAAACGACATTGCCGAAATGATCGGGAGAACGGGCGGCGAGATTTGCGTGCAATTAATTGCACAAAGATTCCCAGCAACGATCACTCCTGCCCGCCGGTGCGAATTTCCAGAACCCTCACCTGCGCCCGCACTGTTTCGAGTTCCTCGCCCAGCACCTTCACTTGCTTGACCAGATCGGGCGTGACGAAATCGGGGACGCCGAAATCCTCCCTGAAGCTGGCTTCCAGCCGGGCGACGATCTCACCGTTCATGGTGCGGTTCGCCGCCTCTGCGGCTGCCTTGATCTTGTCTCGCATTCCATCCGGCAGGCGGACCATGAACCTGTCTTGGGTTTCGCTGGGATAGGGTTCGCGCATTCCGATCTCCTTTTTGTGCCTATTTATGCCGAGTTGACACATGACACAATGATGTGCCTATTATATGCCTAGTCGGCACCTTCCGACATAGAGGAGCAAGATATGATCTTTGAAAGGATGAACCTGCGCCTGCCCGCCAACCTGAAGTCATGGCTGAAGGAGCGGGCCGACACTCAACACCGGACCATGAACGGAGAAATCGTGGCCTTGCTGGAAAGGGCGAAGATCGCCGATACTAAGGAGGCCGCTTGATGTCCGATCTCCGCCGCGCAGTGGCCTACGCCCGGTTTTCCACCGACCTTCAGAACGAACGATCGACCGAGGACCAGTTAGACCTGTGCCGATCCTATGCTGAGCGCGAGGGTCTTCGCGTCGTAGGCACCTATCAGGACAAGGCCCGATCCGGTGCGTCGATGCTCGGCAGGGACGGCCTCTACAACCTGCTTCAGGATGCCCAAGCCAAGAAATTCGACGTCATCATCGTCGAGGCGCTGGATCGCCTGTCCCGCGACATGGAAGACCTCGCAGGCATCCACAAACGCCTGCAATATCTCGGCATTGAACTCCGCGCAGTCCATGAGGGTATCGCCAATACGCTGATGGTCGGCCTCCGTGGGCTGGTCGGCCAACTCCAACGCGAGGACAACGTCCACAAGATCAGGCGCGGCATGACGGGCCTCGTGAAGCAAGGAAAATCAGCAGGGGGCAAGGCTTATGGCTATCGCTCCGACCCGATGAACAAGGGCAAGCGGGTGATCATTGAGGAAGAGGCCGACGTGATCCTCCGCATTTATTCGGAGTTCGCGGGCGGGAAGTCCCCACGGCACATCGCCCATGGCCTCAATAGGGACGGTATTCGCCCCCCTCGGGGCACGAAATGGAATGCATCCACCATCAACGGCAATCCTAAGCGTGGTTACGGTATCCTTCGCAACTCGCTGTATGCTGGCAAGATGGTCTGGAACCGGGTCCAGATGATTAAAGACCCTGACACCGGCAATCGCGTCTCCCGCACGAACGCACCTGAACTGCGGGAATATCACGATCTGCCGGAGCTTCGGATCGTGCCTCCAGACCTGTGGGATGCGGCACAGTCTCAATTGGCGGCTCACGCACACGGCCCACGCGAAGGAAATATCGGCGTCCATCGCCGTCCTAAGCGCCTGCTGTCCGGTCTGATAAAATGCGGTGCATGCGGTTCAGGGATGGCCGTCTATGGACACGCGAAGCGGTCAAAGCGTGTTCGCGTCCGCTGTTCGGCTCACACCAATTCGGGCACCTGCCCTGATCCCCAGACCTACTACCTGGACGAAATCGAAGGGTGGGCGCTTTTTGAAATCGCCAAGCAGCTATCCAACCCTGAGCAAATCTCGGTCTGCGCTCGGTCCTATATCGAAGCACGTCGCAATCAGACTGCCGAACCGGATCGTCGCCGTGCCGAGATTGAAAAAGAACTCGCGAAAATAAGTCAGAAGCTGGATCGCTTTCACGACATGATAGCCAACGATGAAGGCGACAGGAGAACCTTAAACGTCAACATCAAGGAACTGGTAGCTCGGCGGGACGAACTTGAGCAGGAGCGCGACCATCTGCCCGTAGCCAGCAACGTCAGCTTCCACCCCACAGCTTTCAGGGCCTTGGGCGACCGGGTGCAGCGCCTCACCGGAAAGTGGGCAAACTCGCGGGCAAAGTTCGAGTATGGGCTTCACGAGTTGGACGACATGAAGGAGCTTGGGCCTGTACTTCGGGAGTTGATCCACTCGATCATCGTCACCCGCAATGAGAACGGCGTTATGAAGCTGCGGATCGTTGGATACCTTCAGCCCTTCATCGAGGAGGAAGGGCAAGCCCCTCGGAAGGCCAAGGGTGCTGTATCGTTGGTAGCGGAGGAGGGACTTGAACCCCCGACACGCGGATTATGATTCCGCTGCTCTAACCAGCTGAGCTACTCCGCCCCAAGGCCCGTAGGCCAGCGCAATCGCCACAAGGGCGATCGGTCGGCGCGCTATACGCAGGCGGGGCGGGGTGGTCAATGGGTCCCTTTCGGTGAAGAACCCGACCCCTCATGGTCCGACCGTCCACGCCACTGAATGGTATCGGCGAAGCGTCGGCAAACCCTTTCGTTCTGCATCTTGCGACGCGCGCTTTCTCCCACACCGTGCCTGCTCAAAGCGGGTCAGGGCGCTCCTTTCCCTGGATCAGTGCGCGACGGCAACCTTTGCGCTGAGGGCTGTCTTACGGTTGGGGCGCTCGACGAGGAAGTAGATCCACAAAACGCAGAGCATCAGGACGAATGGGCAGATTGCCGCCACTGCATAAGTCCGTGCCGCCGGGATACCGCTGCTCAACACCGCCGCGCCGATGATCGGCCCGATGACGCCACCCACCTTGCCCACGGCTGATGCCCAGCCGCCCGCGCTGGCGCGGATCGCAGTGGGATAATAGAGTGCGAGTTGGCTGATGATTGCCGAATGGCCTCCGCCGACAAGCATGGCGAGAACGACGATCAGGGGCAGGAATAATGGCGTTCCCGTGAACACGTCGAAGCCGATCAGCACGGCCAGCGGCACGAGGATTGCAGGCACGAGCGCTACGACCAGCAATCCATAGCGCTCTGCCAGCCGCATGATCGCGACGCCCGCGACCGCCCCGAAGAGCCCACCGATCGAGGAAACCGTCGCCGCCGTTTCGCGCGGCACGGCCATCTCCTCCAGCACGATCGGCCCCCAGGACGCCTTGAAGAAGATGCCCAGCGCGCTCGCTCCATAGCCGAGCCACACCAGCGGCGTGATCCACTTGAGAGGGCCCACGAACAGATCGCCGAGCCGGAAGTTTGCCTTGTTCTGGGTCTCGTCGCCCAGGACGAACCGGTCGTTGGGCTGGATATCCAACGTCGGATCGTAGCGCTTGAGCGTTGCCGCCACCAGCTCCGGCTTGATGTCCTTGTTGATGAGGAAGCGCGGCGATTCGGGTAGCCAGAGGGCCACGGCGATCGCACACAGAACGGTCGCGCCGCCACCGGCGAAATAGACACCCTCCCAGCCGTAGACCGGGGCCAGCCAGTTGGTGAGCGGTCCGGCCACGGCGCTGCCGATGGAAAAGCCCATCATGATAAAGGCGATGACGGTCGCACGCACCCGCTTGGGTACGAATTCGATGTTGAGGGCCCAGGCCAGCGGCAGCAGGCCGCCGATCGCCAGGCCGTCCAGGAAGCGCAGCGCCAGCAGCAACTCGTAACTACGCGCGAAGCCAGTGAGGAAAGTAAGGATGCCGAAGGCCAGGCCCGCGACGATGATCGTTGGCCGGCGCCCGATCCTGTCGCCAATGTAAGTGAAGGCCAGGCCGCCCACCACCATGCCGGCAGTGCCGGCGGAAAACACGTTGCCAAGCTGCGTGGTCGTCAGGTTCAGCTCATCGCGCATATAGGGCGCGGTGAAGGAGACCATCATCATGTCGAGCCCATCGAACATGGTGATGAGCCAGGAGAGCGTCATCAGCACCCAGTTGAAAGGCGTGAGTTTCTTCCCGTCGATCAGCGCCGCAAGGTCGATTGTCCGGGCCGGTCTGTCCATGAGCGCCTGTCTCTCCTAAGCACAGCTATGCTGCTTTCGGCAAAGGATAGAGGCACTTCACCCCTTTGGCTATAGGAATAGCCACAGCAATTCTAATAATTAGAATTCACACTATATCACTGCCAACATTGTGCTATGAAGTGAGTCCGAATGGAGGACATTATGGCGGATATGGATGCGGTGATCGAAGACGTGCGGACGGTTCGGACACGGTTGGGCATTCCCTCGGGTGCGTGGCAGGCAGAGGATGGCGGCGGTGCGGAGGGGATCACCCGCAGGCTGAGCCCCGCGCAGATTGACGCACTCGATGCCGCCGTTCGCACGACGGAAGGCCGGGCGGCGACCGATATCACCAAGGCGGATTTCGGCGCCCCCGTGCTTACCGCGCTGATGACGGCGGTGCGCTACGATCTGATGGCGGCGCGCGGCTGCGTGATGCTCACCGGCGTGGACCTGTCCCGCTACGATCTGGAGCAATTCAAGCGGCTGCATTTCGGCCTCGGCACCCATCTTGGCACCGCGACGGAGCAGAGCCCGCGGCATGATCGCATTGGCCTCGTCCGCAAGGAGCCGAATCCGCAGCGTCGCGGCTATCTCATGGATAGCGAATTGGGGCCGCATACCGATTACCATGAGATATTGAGCCTTGCGTCCGTCGTCGCTGCGGAGGAGGGTGGTGTGAGCGGCTTTGTCAGCTCCGCGGCGATCTACGGCGTCATGGAGGAGGAGCGGCCGGACCTCCTCGCCGCCTTACGGGAAGGCTATTATTATCCCACCAGCCTCACCACTGTTACCGATTACAAGGTGCCGACCTTCTCGGTGATCGACGGGCATATCGCCATGTACAACTACGTGATCTTCATTGCTCAGGCGGCGGAGATCCGGGGCGAACCGGTGCCGGCGGATCTGGTGGAGGCGCTGCGCTACATGTTCACCGTGGCCAAGCGGCCGGAGTTGATGACCTCCTTCGTCCTCCAGCCGGGCGAGATGGTGTTCTGGCACAATTTCCGTGTTCTCCACTCCCGTACCAGCTTCAAGAATACGCCGGAGCGCGAGCGGACCCTGCTGCGCTTGTGGATTAATGCGGACGAGCATTACCCCATGGCGCGCGGTTATCTGGAAACATCCTATCGACTTGACCGGCAGCACAGCGAGGGCTGGTCGATGCTGGTCAATACCGACGAGAGCTTACGTGCCGTGTACGAACTAATGCATGGTTGACGGGGGTGGGGGTCGGCCTGAAGCCGGAGCAACTCCGTAACAGGCGTTCTTCCGGCATGGAGCCCGCTTTGATTGCCGGAGGCTGGGCATAGGGCATTATCTCGGGTTTAAGGCAAGACATGCATGGTGTGGCGTTGCCCACTATCCATAGTCCGACCCGGGCAATCGGAAAGAGGAACAAGGTAAGCCCCGTCGCATCTCTGCGGCGGGGCTCCCTGAGCCTTGTCCTGAGACGAGGCTTCTGATCTACTCGCTCTTTCGATTGAGTAGGATATTGAAACGCGCCCTCCTCGACTTGGTTCCCGTATGCGAAAAAATCTGCTCAAGGCTCCTCACCGTCTACGACCCGACCCCGATGGTATGCCGTCCGTGCCGATAGCTGGATGCTGATCTGCAATTTTCTGTGCAGTCCGGGGCCCAATAGTTCACTGATCTTCCGCGGGGGCGGCTGAGCGCCTCTTGTCTCACGAGACAAGTCGACATTGGTTCAACTAACTGCGTGCCCGTTTACGGCGGGTTTCCCAGCCCTTTTTAGCGGCGGTCGAACGTTTCTCGTGGCTCTGGCTTGAACCGGCGATGTGGCCGCCTTTGCGCGCAGCGGTATGACTCTCCGGTTTACCTCGACCTGATCCCGACTTCTTGCCTCCGCCGGATTCCTTGTTGACTGTGGCCCATGCTCGGCGTTCGGCTTCGTCATGGCTGACGCCGCGATGTTCATAGCCTTCCTCGATATGGTTGGCCTTTCGCTTCTGCTTGTCGGTGTAGCTCGATTTATCCCCTCTGGGCATGGCGCCCTCCTTCAGATTGACGTCACTGTCCGGCGACCGTCAGCTTGGCGAGTTGGTCGATGTGACGCTGGACGACGGGAGCGATCTCGTTGGCGGCCGCCTTGAGTTGCTCGGTATCGCCCCCCACGGCATAGCCGCTGTGCAGGGCGAGCGCCTCGCTGTGGCCGGTCCGCTGAGCGTCGAGATAAGCGCTGTCGGCTGCCGTCCCGGTCGCGGTCTTGATGTCGTCAAGCGCCTGTTGCTGCGCCGGTTCGAGCGCGGGCGCCGGGGCGGTGATTCCAGCCTCTCGTACAGCCGCCTTGAGCCGGGCGGTAGACTTGGTGTGATCCTCGATCATCATCCCGGCGAAGGCCTTGATCCCCGCATTGGCGGTCTTGTCGGCGATGGCACGGGACGATTCGATCTCAAACAGGTCGCCTGCGCCCGCCTTGGCGAGGTAAGTCATGGCGTCCGTCACGGGAGCGGGGGCGGGCTCAGTCACGGCGGCATTAACGCTCTCGTCGAGCGCTGCGTTGTTGGCCGAAGGAGAAGTAGCCTGATTGCAGCCCGCCAAAACGAGCGAGGGAAGGGCGACCCATAGCATCCTGTTCATGAGAATCTCCTCTCCACCGGTGCAGCGAGAGGGCGGCGTGTAAATTCGGCCGGCGCCTCACGCCGTTCGTCAAACGCACGAGACGGTAAATGAGAGGCGAAAATCTTGCTAACGTAGGTTAGGAGATCACGGTCGAAGACGGTGAACGCCCCGGCGCAACCGTACGCGTCGTGAAACGTTGCCGGCATATGCCTTCAAGTGCGATCCGTCGATATGCTTACGATCCGGCGCAACGCCGCCTCGATATCCTCTTCGTAAGCGGACAAGCCTACAGCTATTTCGGCGTACCTGAGGCGGTTTTCCGCGACCTTGGCCGGGCGCGTTCGAAAGGGCGGTATTTCCAGGAGCGCATCCGCGACAAGTTCGATTTTCGCCGCGATCGCACGGGGCTTTATCGAGCGTCGCGAGGTCCCGATAAGTGACGCGGCTTCGCCCTATTCATGACCGAGGTCGCCATGTGCATGGGGTTTGGCGTGGCCAGCTACGCGCAAATAACGCTCGTCGATGGCGTCGATGAGCGCCTGCGCTCTGTCGTCGCCAGCCGCCATGCGGAGGAGTTCATCGACCTTGGCTTCGAGACGGTCGTCATTCTCCTTGGAAGCGGGCGAGCCGACATACAGGAAATAGGCAAGGCCCAGTACCTGCCAGAGAAGTTGGAGGAATTCGGACTGCCAGTTCTCGAATGTGTCGCGCCCCATTTCCATCAGGTAGGCAGAAACCTGCGGCGCCTGATGGCGCGCCCCCGCCTCGTCGACATAGGCATACCAGCCGAAGACCCAGTGGCCGGCGATTGAAACCAGGAAGAACAGGGCTGTGATCCAACCATAAGCATAGCGTTTCATTGCAGGCTCCTCACGAGTGACCGTGCATTGAAACGCGTTTGGGTGCGCCGGGTTCTTCCGGGGAAGGGGACAATGGCTGGCGTTCTAACCTGAGTTAGAAATGGGGCCGCTTTTGGGAACCGGCAGGAGGTCCGCAGCGCTTCATCGTTTCGTGTGAGCGGCATTGAGCATTGAGAGACGACGATGAGAGTGAACGAATGCATGAACCCGGATGTGCGCGTGGCCGGGCCCGATAATACGATGCAGTCCGCGGCCCAGATCATGGCGGATCTCGACGCGGGCTTCCTGCCGGTTGCCGACCATGAACGGCTGATCGGCATCGTGACGGATCGCGACATTGCGATTCGCGGCGTGGCGGCCGGCAAGCCCCCGGAGACCAGCATCCGGGAAGTCATGAGCCCTGAGGTGAAATATTGCTTCCAGGATGACGAGGTGGAGGATGTCCTCGACAATATGGGCGATATCCAACTCCGGCGCTTGCCGGTGCTGGATGCGGACAAGCATTTGGTTGGCATCGTGTCGTTGAGTGATCTCGCCAGCAACGGAGAGGCACAGCAGGCGGGCCAAGCGCTGGGCGAGATCACGCGGCCCAGCGGGTTACATTCCCAACGGGTATGAGCGTCCCTTCCGCCCGACTTCGCAGCGGGAACGCAGCGCGCCAACGGACATTATCTCTTGCGAGCCTGGAAGGCACCGATGGTTGCCTTCGCCTCTCAATACCGGGAGATAAGCCATGTCGAGGGAAAAGACCGATGGGCGCGGTGCCCGACCGAGTCTGGATGGCTGCTGCGTGCTGGTCGCGGAGGATGAATATCTGGTCGCACGCGAAATCAGCAGCGCTCTGCGGGATCATGGCGCCGACATTCTCGGCCCGTGCCCGGAGCTTGAAATGGCGCTGCGGATGCTCGACGATCCGGACAGGATCGACGGAGCGATTGTGGATCTCAACTTGCGTGGTCGGTTGGCAATCGAACTGGCGGAGGCGCTTCAGGGGTTGGGGATCGGCTTTGTTATCGCAACCGGCTATGACGCGTCCATCCTTCCACCCAGCCTGTGCAGAGTGCCGCGATGCACCAAGCCGTTCAATTTCGAGCAGATGATCCAGGTCTTGCATCGGGAAATCGTTCGCGAAACCCGGCATTAGACAGCAGCATGCGGGCTGGTATCCGATAGCGCCAGCCCACCGAGGCATCGTCGGCGGCCGATTTGATTTCGGCGTTCAATTCGTAGGTTAGCGCATCGTCGAGCCATGGCGGGATGCGGGAAGCACGTGCACTGACTTCGTCATCCCTTTCGGTCCATTCGATGGTGATGGCGCCGTCACGATAAAGGTTAGCGGATACGACGTGCAGGACAGCGAGAGGGAAAGCTGCCCGCTTGGTGGCGGAGAGACCCTGGACAAGTTCGTGGATTAGCAGAACCAACAGGTTCGCCGCTGCCGGGCAGATCGCTATATCGTCCCCCCGCGTTTCGATGGCACGATCGTCCAGGCCGGCGAGAAGGCGCTCATCGGCAACTAGGGAAAATAGTCCGATGCCGTTCTCCTGATCTGAAAGAAGGAGCGCCTGGACACGCGTGAAGGCAGCGATCCGTCCTTCCAGACGCAGGCGATAATCCTCAAGGTTTGTCGTGTCGTCGCTGGTCCGGCGGATGATGGAGCGGATCATCGCCAGCATGTTGCGCAACCGCCGCTGCGCTTCGTACTGCTTCGCCGCTAGCTCCCCCTGCAACGCACCGATCTGGCGGCGCAACCCCGCATCGGATTGTAACCTTTCACCGCTGGCGGAAAAGCGAGTTGGATCAGTCATTTCGCATGCATCCGTCCTCGACTGGGTGGAGATAGCCCGGATCGAACATGACGAGATTGGCGAGCCGGGCGAAATCCAGAATTTTCAGCTCGCGGTTCTGCAAGCTCACCAATCCTCGTGCCCGCATGTCCTGAAGGGTGCGGTTGACATGCACCGGTGTCAGGCCCGTGGCTTCCGCCAGCTCGATCTGAGTGACGGGAAAATGATAGGTGTCATTTTCGGCCATGCCAATGCAGCGCAGCCGCAGCAGCATCTCACAGAACAGGTGGCCGATGCGCTCGAACGCATTGCGCTGTCCAAGATTGACTACCCAGTTGCGCAGGATCGCGCTGATGACATGGTCATGGAGCGCCAACCCTTTGCGCACCGGCGGATAGGCCGTGCGGAGCCGATCAAGCGTATCGTTGGTCAGCGATAGATAGCTGCTGTCGGTGAGCGATGACAGGGAAAAATCGAGGTACACATCTGGCACCTCCGTCATGCAGATATCACCTGGAATTAGGAAACCAGCGATTTGCCGCCGTCCGTCCGGCAGTATCAGCAGGCGACAGGCCCAACCTTTCGTCAGGATATGGAGACCAGACACCCGCTCTCCCTGCCGCAGAAAATCGGCCTTGTTTCGCACATGATAGTGGGAGCCCACGCAAGCGCCCATGATAGCGGCCTTATGTTCAGAATTTAAACGCACAAAGCAACCCAGGCGCTTCAGCAGCGCTTCGCAATCATTATTCTCCCGTCTCATATCCGGCGCCAACTCAATCCGGAAACGCAGCCGGCCAAGCAATGGCGCCGAATGAGCAACCGTCCCTTTGGCTTCGCTCGTGGCCGCACATTGGAATCTCCCAGGCATGGTCCTGCCAGCGGCGGGTCGAACAAACAGCAATGCTTGAGCTTGCCTGTATGGACCGGGCCGGGGCGCATCTTCTTCACATAGGCGAGTCCAGCCAAGTCTTTTGTCGACGCTTAGTAATGTCTTGGCCGGACCCCACCGCCGAAAGGGAACGGACTGTCGCCCGCGGAGCCAAGCCGATGCATAGGTTAAGCGCCGGCACGGCAGAGAGCGGAAGGCTAGCCGTGGGGCTCGTGCAGTTGAACCAATGCGCGATGCTGCTGACGCAAGCGGGCCTGGTTGATCTCAGCGGACTCACCGTGGTGCATATCAATCGCATCCTCCGCCAGCTTCGCGCGCGGACTCGCCGCTATCTATGCCAAGTGGCTGGAGGTGCATGAGCGCGCCGGCCCTATTGCAACTGACTACGCCTGTCGCGGCTTAGAGACGGTGTATCGGGTTGTTCGTATCGGCCGCGAGCTGCTCGGGAACGGAGAGCCACAGCATGCTTTTTAAGAGAATGGCATATCCGTTTATAGGCGGGTTTCTTTAAGGAGACGCATGATGAGCTTGGCGCTTTCACACAAGGGTGGTTTGCTGATCGGGCTGCTGGCGGGTGTTGGCGGTTATTTCTGGTGGACTCGCCGCTCACAGCCCGAGCAAGGGCTTCATCCGGCGCCCGCCTTCGCTGGGGAAGGTGCCGCGAAAGAAGCGCCCGTTCACACGCGGGATGCCGGCCCGGAGGCGATGCGCGACGGAGGAGAGGATAAATGGGATCTGGTGGATCAGGCGTCCGACGAGTCCTTTCCCGCCAGCGATCCCCCTTCCTATTAGGAGGCGCGTTGGTTCGCTTGCCTAAACCAGGTTAAACGACCGCATCTTGTAGCACGCCCAAAATTGACTAGCTTGTGAGGATCACGCTGTCCGCAGCAGTCGGGAGGGCGCATGGACCAACGCGAGCTACCTACCGTTTCTCGTGTTCGCAAGCTGCGTGCGGCTGATCAGGCGCTGCGCGACGACGCCAATATTCAGAGCCTGCTCTATCATTATACCGACAAGCTCTATCGTGCGGGCAGTCTCGACATGATCTACGAGGCAGCGCTTTCCGCTATCTGCGAGGGGCTGCGGAGCGACCGTGCGTCGATCCTGCGGTTCGACGACCGAGGGGCCATGCGCTTCGTGGCCTGGCGCGGTATTTCGGAGCGCTATAGGGCCGCAGTCGATGGCCATTCGCCCTGGAAGATGGGAGAGCGCGACGCAGAGATTATTTGCGTCAAGGACGTGACCCGCTCCGCCAACATGCAGTCGTTGAAATCCGCGTTTCTGGCCGAGAATATCCGTAGCCTGTGTTTCATTCCGCTCGCGCCGGATGACCGCGTGGTCGGCAAATTCATGGTCTATTTCACCGAACCGCATGTACTCGACCCAAAGGAGCAGGAACTCGCCCTTATCATCGCGCGCCAGTTGGGGTTCGCACTCAGGAGCCACCTGGCGGACAATGCCACGCGCCGGCTTGCGGCGTTGGTGGAAAGCTCCGACGATGCGATCGTCTCGAAAACGCTAGAAGGCATCATTACGAGCTGGAACGAAGGGGCGGAGCGCTTGTTCGGCTATTCTGCCGAGGAAGCTATTGGCCGACCCGTCACCATGCTGATCCCGGATGAACGGCTGAGCGAGGAGCACAAGATCCTCGCGGACATCCGCGCCGGCCGCCGCGTGCAATCCTATGAGACGGTGCGGCGGTGCCGCGATGGGCGCCTCGTCGACGTATCGCTAACCATTTCACCGGTGCGGGACAGCCGGGGCGCGATCGTCGGCGCCTCGAAGATCGCGCGGGACATCGGCGACCGCCGTCGCGCGGCGGAGGCGCAGAACATGCTGCTTCGGGAGATGAACCACCGCGTCAAGAATGCTTATACCATTGCAAACAGCCTCATCAATCTGAGTGCGGGTTCCGCGCAAACGGCGCAGGACCTGGCCGCTGCGGTTTCCGGCCGCCTTGCCGCGCTCGCCCAGGCCCATTCGCTCAGCGCTGTTGCCCCTTTGGCGGCTGGAGGGACGATCCCTCCCGCCGGCACGCTGCGGGAAGTTATCGCCGTGATTCTGGCGCCGTTCGAGGGAGAGACCGAGGAGGGAAAGTCGCGTATCTCCATCGTGGGGGAGGGGGCGGGTGTGGATGGCTCGCTGACGACCCAATTGGCGCTCCTTTTTCATGAACTGGCGACCAATGCCGCGAAATATGGGAGCCTCTCGGTCAAGAATGGCCGGGTGGAGGTGACGTTGACGACAGAGCCGGGGCAACTGATTGCGCTGTGGCAGGAAAGTGGGGGCCCGCCTGTCGCCGAGCCGGGTAGGGAAGGGTTCGGCAGCAAGCTACTGCGGATGGCGGCGCGCCAACTTGGCGACGTTAATCGCTGGTGGAATGAAGATGGCCTTGTTGCCCGGATCGTCGTGAAGATGCCGGAGACGACCTGAGACGAGGTGAGGCCAGTCGCACGACAGAAGGCGCATCGGCAACGGCTCGTCGCACAGCCTAACATAGGTAAATTTTGCTCTGGGGCGCTGGACTAGGTCACAAACTCATAAATGGGATTCCCTTTTTGGGGTGGTCGTGATTCAAGCTCCTGGAAGGGAGCTT
>MKWI01000032.1 GCA_001899715.1 Sphingobium sp. 66-54 | reverse complement strand
GGAGGGCAGCGCTCTATCCAGCTGAGCTACGGGTGCGTGAGGTGGGCCGCTACCAGCTTTGCGGCATCAGGCCAAGAGCAAAGACGCGGGGGGCGGGTGGCGATCGAAGGCCCGCCCTCCCCGCTCCCGCCCACGCGAAGAAGCGGCCCCGCCCAGGTCTCGCGAGCAAGCGGGCCGCCCGGCATTGCGGCCCGTTCCCCGGCTCCGCATAGCAGGCGATGCGCCGCGTCTTTCGCCCGCCTCAGAACCGGCGCGAGAGCGAGAGGCGCCAGCTCCGTGGCTCGCCGATGACGACGCGGGTATAGTAGCTGGCTTCCGGGTAATAATGCTTGTCGAAGATGTTGTTGACGTTGAGAGCTATCCGCCAGTCGTCGATGCGGTAAGAGAGGCCGGCGTCAGCCAGCACATAGCCCGGCAGGCGGAAGTCGGCATCGTTGGTGCCGTCGCCATCGGCGTCGTAATAATAGGAGCTGTCGGCGACCTTGGCGCTGTTCCACAGCACCGCCACACTGGCGCCGAGGCCCTTGAGCGGTCCCTGCTGCAGTTCATATTCGCCGCGCACGTAGAGATTGTGGTGCGGCACGTTGCCGAGCCGGGTGCCCGGCGGAATATCGTTGTCCTCGGTCACTTCGGCATGGATGTAGGTGTAAGCGAGCGAGAGGTTCGCCCCGTCCACCGGCGCCCAGGCGCCTTCCACCTCGAACCCCCGGCTGCGCTGCTCGCCCGTGACCAGATAATAATCGGGATGCAGCGGATCGACGGTGGGCACGTTGGTGCGCACCAGATCGAACACCGCCGCCGTCGCGGAGAGGCCGCCGCCGAGATTGGCGATCTTGAGCCCCGCCTCGATGTTGCGGCCGTGGCCATTGGGCAGCGCGCTGCCATCAAAGGCTTCCATCCAGCCGAATTGCGGCGCGAAGGAGCGCGACCAGCTCGCATAGACGGCGACCTGCGGCGTGAGGAGATAGTTGAGGCCGATGCGGGGCGAGAAGTCGGTATCCTTCTTGCCGTTGTTCACCACCCAGTCCCAGCGCCCGCCGGCGGTGAGGAACAGGCTATCGCCCAGCCCGATCTGGTCCTGAATATAGACGCCCGACTGGTGGCCCTTGCTGCCGTCCGCATAGGCCCAGACGGGATCGTGGATCAGCGGCGCCGTATAATCCGGGTTGAGATAATCGAGCGTGTTGGCCGTATAATCGAAATTGCCGCCGTCATCGTGCGAGCGGCTGCGGATCTGGCGATAATCGTAGCCGACGAGGATCTGGTGGCTGAGCGGCCCCGTGTCGACCTTGGCCGAGAGCCGGCTGTCCACGCCGAGGCTCTTGTCGGTCTGGTAGAACGGCCCATAGAGCAGCAGCCCCAGAATATGGCCCTGCTGGACGCCGTCCACATAATCGCTGTCGGCAAAGGCGTCGGCGAAGATCCAGTTGTTCCAATAGGTCTTGGCGTTGGTGTAGCGCAGCGTCTGGGTGAAGCGCACCTGGTCGCTGAAATCGTGGTCGAAGATATAGCCGGCCGATTTGTAATTCTGATAGTTCTTCACCGTCTGGTCGCCGGTGAAGTTGATCGGGAAGGTATAGGGAAGCGGCCCGTTGGCGTTGGGCAGCACGGTGCCCTCGGCCGGAAGCGGCGACCATGGATTGTCATGATCGCGCTGCCAGCGGCCGAGCAGCGTGAGGTGCGTGTTCTCGCCGAACACCACGGTCAGCGCCGGGGCGACGAACAGCCGGTTCTTGGCCGCATGCGGCACGAAATCGTCCTGATCGCTGATGAGCGCGTTGAGGCGGAACAGGAAGCGCCCGTCCTTGTCGAGCGGGGCGTTGGCGTCCACCCGTCCCTCGATCAGGCCATAGGAGCCGGTCGCCACGCCCGCGTCCAGAAAGGCGCGGTCCTGCGGCCGCTTGGAAACGAGGTTGACGATGCCGCCGATCGGCGCCGAGCCGTAGAGCGAGGAGGCCGGCCCCTTGAGCACCTCCACCCGCTCCAGCCCGGCGAGATCGTAATTGGTGCCGGCCACGCTATAGGTGATGAGGCCGTCCAGATACAGGCTGTCATAGGCTGTATCATAGCCCCGGATCGTATAGGCGTCGTAATAGCCATAGGTGCTGCTGCGCGAAATGCCGGCAACACTGCGCAGCGCGTCGTTGAGATCGGTGATGCCGCGCTCGCGGATCGTCTCCCCCGTCACCACGGAGATCGCCTGCGGCGTGCGGATGAGCGGCGCGTCCGACTTGCTGATCTCACCCTCGACGAAGGGCTGCGCGGTAACGATAATGTCGTCGCGCGTCTCGGCCCCCGCTTCGTCCGGTCCGGTCTGCGCGACCGCGGCCGAAGCGGCGAGAACAGACAGGCACAAGGCCGTGGATGAAAGCAGATGACGCATTGGTTGCCCCCGAATTTTTCCTGATTGAGCCGATTTTCGACTCCGCGTCGCGCTGAATAATGAGAGTCACTTTCATTAGCAACTATTGCCTTGGCATGGTTTGGCCGATAGGGTGCACGCAAACGGTGGGGCGTGCCGGACGGCGCGTGCGCCCTGCTGTTCGGCGGGCCTCACTCGCTACCCACGGATCAGGACATGGAAAGCCGAATGTCGCCAACAGCCCGCAAATGGACACGGATCGGATTTGCCGGGCCGGGCGCGATCATCGTCGCCATCGTGACCATGGCAGGCATGGCGCTGTGGCTGCCGGGCGGCGCGGCCGGCATCGACAATCTGGTGGTGCCGCTGGTGCTGGTGCCGCTGATCTGGGCGCTCTTGTTCTTCCACGCCTGCCTTGATCGCAATCTGGCGCGCGTCGTCGTCCTTTCCATCGGCCTGCTCGTCCTCCACGGCGGGCTGGTGGCGCACAAGTTTCTCGATAAGCCGGCCGTCACGCAGGAGGCGCATCCATGATCCATCTCCCCAGGGAAGAGACCAAGCTGATGGTCGCGGTCCACGGTTGGTCGGGCATATTGCTGGGCTTGCTGCTCTATGCCGTGGTCATCACCGGCATGGCGGCGGTGTTCGCGGTGGAGATCGGCGAATGGTCGGCCGGCCATGTCGAGACGCGCTCCGCCTTCGAGCGCCCCATCGACCAGCCGGTGCGCGCGCTGGCCGCGAGCACGCCGCAGAAATATCATGAGGGCGTCGACCTGTTCGAAATCGGCGACCATAATCTCGGCGTCTTCTTCCATCACCACGATCTCGACGCGAGCGGCACGCCGATCAGCCGGGGCATCTATTACCAGCTCGACCGCGACGGCCACGTCGCCAGCGCGCGGGAGGGCACGGACGAGGACGTGTTCGGCCCGCGCAACGACGATGCGCTGAGCAGCTTCCTGGTCGACACCCACGTCCGCCTGCACGTGCCCGATCCGTGGGGCCTGCTGCTCACCGGCATATTGGGCCTCGCCATGCTGGTCGCCGCTATCTCCGGCCTGCTCATCCACCGGCATCTGCTCAAGGACATCTTCACGCTGCGGCGCAAGGCGCACCCGGTGCTGGTCGACCGCGACCGCCACAGCGTCGCCGGATCGTGGAGCCTGCCCTTCGCCTTCATCCTCGCCTTCACCGGCAGCTTCTTCTCCTTCTACGGGACAGTGGGCGTACCGATCGTCGCCATGTCGGCCTTCGGCGGCGACCAGCAGGCGCTGAGCGACGCCGTGTTCGGCAACCCCGGCACACCCAATCCGACGCCCCACGCCATCGGCAATCTCGACCGCATCGCCGCCGATGCGATCAAGCGCAGCGGCGACGCACCGACCTACATGGCCATCGAGAATTTCGGCCGGGCAGACGCGGCCGTCACCACTTATCACCACCCCAAGGCCGGCGATATCGAGCCGATCACGCTGCTTTATAACGGCGCGACCGCCCGGTTCGAGCGCGAGAAGCCCTCGATCGGCACCAGACCGTCCGCCGGCGGCACGCTGGTCGCGATCATGAGCCCGCTGCACTTCGGCGATTTCGCGGGCGTCTTTTCCAAGGCCGTGTGGTTCGGCCTCGGCTTCGCCATGTGCTATGTGACGCTGACCGGCCTGCGCCTCTGGCTCGCGCGGCGGGTCGAGCGGATGCGCTCGCTCGACTGGCTGGAGCGGACGGTGACGGTGGTCGGCTTCGGCCTGCCGCTCGCGCTGCTCGGCGCGGCTGTCGGCTTCCTCGTCACGATGCCGCTCGGCAGCGCCGTTTTCTGGACACCAGCCGTCTTCCTCGCCGTGTCCGCCGCCGCGATCCTCGCCGGCTTCATCGTGCCGACCCACGCCCTGCTCTCCCGCGCGCTGCAAATCGCCATCGCGGTGCTGCTGATCGCGCTGCCGCTCATCCGCCTCGCCGCTGGCGGGCCCGGCTGGCCGACCGCCCTCGCCGTCGGCCAGCCCAGCATCATGGCCGTGGATCTCGCCATGCTGCTTGGCGGCGGCTGGATGCTGTGGCGGCTGATCGGGCAGCGCCGCAAGCAGCTCGCGCGCCCCGCGCCCACTCTCCAGCCCGCCGAGTAACCGCCATGCTCGCTGCCGCCGCGATCCTCTTTTCCCTCGCCATGATCCTGCTGCTCTGGCGCGGCGACCCCAAGCGGCGGCGCACCACCGGCCAGCGCGGCGGCGCCGACAGCGCGGGGCGGCGGCGGTTGCTCGTAGCCGGAATGCTGGCGCCCGGCCTCATCCTCGCACTTGGCGGAGACAGCGCCGCGTTCCTCGTCTGGCTGGGGAGCTGCGTTATCGCCGGCTGGCTGGCGGCGCAGATCCAGGGCCCCGGCGCCGCGCGCTAACTCATATGAAATTGACGGGGCTCCTGCGCAGGCAGGAGCCCAGGGCCCAGCCGCAGGTCCCTATCGGCCTTGGGATCCTGCCTGCGCAGGAGCACATGAAAGAGCCAGCGCTCTCAGCCGGCGAACCTCAATCGGAGAGCCGGGTCCAGAGCTGCGCCTTGCAGAACAGCCCGCCGAATACGCAGCCCTTGGCCTCCATAGTGTTGCGGTCGACCATGTCGAGCGAACCGGAGAAGGTCCGGCCCTTGTTGGGCAGGAAGACCCGGCCGCGCCAGACACCTTGCTTGTCGCGCGTGAGGTCCCTGAAGATCATCGAACCGATCAGCGGCTCGTCCATTCCTTCGGCCGCGTCCCGCTTGGCCTTCTCGCTGGCCCAGACGACGGTGCCGCACAGCCGGTCGCGGCATGGCGCAACCCGGACATGCAGGCTATTCTTGGGATTACGCCATGTGCCGTATGGACTGTCCGCCGCGGATGCCGCGGACGTCCCGAGGGCAAGCACAGCAAAAGCCATCAGAAATCGAACGATCATGTCCCCTCCCGGAGGATTCGGCGAATACCGAGCGCCAGCGTGATGAGAAAGGCCCCCCTGAACAGAAAGCTGATGCCGACCATCAGCGCCAGAATGGCGAGGCCCGGCAGCGGCCCCGCGAACAGCAGGATGAGGCCGAGCAGCAGATCGACGATCCCAAGCAGCAGCCGCCACCCCCGGTCTGCCTTGACGCGGATCGCGCAGCCGATCTGCACCACGCCGGAGACGAACAGCCAGAAGCCCGTCGCCCACACCAGCGACAACGCGCCGAGATAGGGCGCAAAGGCGATGAGGATGCCCGCCGCCAGTGCAAGCAGCCCCAGCACAAGCTCGACCCACCGGCCGCGCTGCGCGAGCGAGGACACGGCGGAGATCAGCGCGGCGACGCCATAGACGATCAGCACCGCCGCCAGGAACAGGCCGGTCGCCAGCCCCGTCGCCAGCGGGTTCAGCAGCGCCAGAAAACCGATGACGACGACGAGGACGCCATAGGCCAGTATCCAGCGCCAGCCGGTGCCGGGGCGCGCCGCAAAGGGGGTGGAGGGCTCGGCAGAGGTCATGACACATCTCCCTGGCTACGTAATGTGGCCTTGCTGTGGCGACAGCGTGGCACTGCCATCGCCGTCATCCGGCGCAGAAACGCGCATCATGCTGCCGATGTTCCATACCGAGATGAACAGCGCGGCGATGATCGGGCCGAGGATCAGGCCGCTGAACCCGAACAGCTCGATGCCGCCCAGCGTCGAGATGAGCACCACATAGTCCGGCAACCGCGCATCCCGCCCGACGAGGATCGGCCGCAGCACATTATCCACCATGCCGATGATGAACAGCCCGCAGAAGATGAGGATCGCGGCCTTCATGAACGCCCCGGTCGCGATCAGGTAGAGCGCCACCGGCACCCACACCAGCCCGGTGCCGATGGCCGGGAGCAGCGAGAAGAAGCCCATCAGCACGCCCCAGAGCAGCGCGCCCGAGATGCCCAGCCCCCAGAAGACCAGCCCGCCGATCAGCCCCTGCACCACCGCCACGACGATGCTGCCCTTGATCGTCGCACGCACCACCACCACGAACTGGCCCACCAGCGCCTGCCGCGCCTGCGTGCGCAGCGGCGCCACCTGGCTTACGCGCCGGGCGAGGCTCTCCCCATCCCGCAGCAGGAAGTAGGTGAGATAAAGCATGACCCCCAGTGCCACGAGGAAACTGAATGCCCCCTGACCGATCTGCAAGGCCTGCCCCGCCAGCGTGCGGAAACTGGCGCGAAAGCTGCCGTCCAGCATCCTCTGCACGGCATCGAGGTTGGTGAGGCCGATGCGGTCGAGCAGCGCGGTGGCCCAGCCCGGCAGGCTGGCGCGGAACTGCTCGAAGATGCGCGCGAAGTCGATCTCGCCCGACTGGATGCGGCCGTAGAACAGCGTCGCCTCCTGGATGAGCGCGATGGCGAGGATGATCGTCGGCACGATCACCAGCAGCACGATGAGCAGCAGCGTGAGCGAGGCGGCGCGGTTGCGCCCGCCCTTCATCCGCGCGAGCAGCGCCCCGTTGAGCGGCGCGAACACGATTCCCGCGACCACCGCCCACAGGATCGCGGCGAAGAACGGGCGGATCACCAGCGCGAAGCCGAGGGAGACGACGATAATGAGCGCGAGGAAGAAACCGTCCTCGGCCCGCATGCCGTTGGGAGAGGGTGAGGTCATGGCGGCGATAGTCCCTGCGACACGGAGCTTGGATGATCCGCGGCCGGATCACAAGCAAAACCGGTGGGGGACTCTCCCTCCTTTCCCCGCATGGCCGGATCGACATTTGAAGGTTTTCGGCAAGGACGCGGGCCGTCAGTTCACAAGCATGTCCTGTTGATCGCGTTCGGGCGTAACGAAGATCGGCGCAGCGGCGCGCTCCTCCCGCTGAATGCCGATCCACTCTCGCCACGCAGCCGGAGGACTGACCAGTCGTCGTCGCCAAATCAAACCCGGTCCGATCCGCGATCCGCCTGATGCATCAAGCAACTGCGGCCCGAGGCTCCTCCAGCGGCAGGCTCCACGCTACCTCCTCGTGGCGCAGCAGATAGCGCTTGGCCTCAAGGCCGCCGGCAAAGCCGGTCAGCGCACCGTTCGCGCCGACGACGCGATGGCACGGCGCGACAATGGAGATGGGATTGCGGCCGTTGGCGGCACCCACTGCGCGGGAGGCAGCCGGAGCACCGATCGCGCGGGCGATCTCCGCATAGCTGCGCGTCTCGCCGAACGGAATATCGAGCAGCGCCGCCCACACCCGCTTCTGGAACGGCGTCCCCCGGAAATCGAGTGGCAGATCGAACGTCCGGCGCTCGCCCGCGAAATAGCCGGCAAGCTGCCGGGCCGTCTCGGCAAGCACCGGATGATCGGGCCGCTCGACCGGCGCCGGCAGCCGCACCCGCCCCGGCGCGTCGTTCTCCCAGAGGATGGCGACCAGCGCCGTCTCGCTCGCAACGAGCGTCAGCGTGCCGACCGGCGAGGGAACGGTGCTGCACCAATGAGTCATGGAATCGTCTCCTGTTTCCGATGCTCCCGGATAGCGCCTTTTGCGCTCCGCTCGCTTCCCGCGGCTTGCGTTCAAACCGATCCGCTGCGCCACCACGCCCGACTCGGCACATTCGCTTGACCTGCGCGCTTGACTTGGCTCGATTCGTTTCCTAAACGTTCCCCGTCCGTTCCAATTGTTGGGGATCACCATGCTGACCGCCAAGCAACAGCAATTGCTCCGCTACATCAAGGAGCATCTCGACCGGGGCGGAGTCTCGCCGAGCTTCGAGGAGATGAAGGAGGCGCTCGACCTCAAGTCGAAGTCGGGCATCCACCGCCTTATCAGCGCGCTTGAGGAGCGCGGCTTCATCCGCCGCCTCGCCAACCGCGCCCGCGCACTCGAAATCGTCAAGCTGCCCGAGGGCATGGTGCCAGCCACGTCCGCCGGTGTCGGCGAAGGCGTGGTGACGCCGCTGCTGCGCAAGCCCGCCGCCGTGCCGGCACGCGCGACGCCCATCGCCGCCAATGACGTGGTCGAAATCCCGCTGCACGGCCGCATCGCAGCGGGCCTGCCCATCGAGGCGCTGGAGGACCGGACCATGCTCGCCGTGCCCGCTGCGCTGCTCGGCGCCGGCGACCATTATGCGCTGGAGGTCTCGGGCGACTCGATGGTCGAGGCAGGCATCTTCGACGGCGATTTCGCGCTGATCCAGCGCACCGACGTGGCCCGCGACGGGCAGATCGTCGTCGCGCTGATCGACGAGAGCGAGGCGACGCTCAAATATCTCCACCACGAGGGCCGCAAGATCCGGCTGGATCCGGCCAATCGCGACTATCAGCCGCAAATCTATGATGCCGGCCAGGTCCGCATCCAGGGCCGCCTCGCCGGCTTGCTGCGGCGTTATAACTGAGCGGGCCCAACAAGAGCCGCGCGCGGTTGGAGAGGGCTGGCGTCCATTAGGCAATGCCGTTCGTCGCGCGCCCTGTGCGGTGACGCACGTCGGATGCCCTCGGAGCGATTATTCGCCGCAGGTAATCGGTGCCCCATAGGATAGGGTTCATCGGGAAGTCTCGATCCGGGCGGTCGCAGTCCCGCGCAGTGGCGTTCTAATCCCACGCGGTGGCGACCTGGCCCCGCACGGTACGGGGCAAATCATGACACGGAACGGGAGGCCGTGTAGCATGGCAGCCTTGCACGGTGGCACGGCCAATGCTCGATAGGCCGCCCGCTCATGACCGAACCAGATATTCCTGCGGCGTTCCGTCTTGAATCTCGACACGGCCCCACCGCTCAGTGCCGACCTCTCGTTCAGTCAGGCCGATTGTCCGCCATCGGCGGCGGGGGACACCGTGGTTTGCGGTCGGCGCGGCGTCGAACGGACCTATCGGGTCGAGATCCGCTTGCCACCGCCTCCCACCGCCATGGATGAGATCGGCCGCGCCTTGACGTTCCAAAGCGGCTCCGTGGCAATAGGTTTTGGCCCTTTGAGGCCGCATTTCACATTGAGAGTCTGAAATCCGGATCGACACGCATTCGGGGGGCTTCCTTTTCCCGGACAAATGCCGAGGCGTGGCAGCGACCTACCGCGCCCGCCCAGCCGATTTCAACGCCGGCACCTCCATCAACTGCCGTGACACTGGCCGCGCAATCCACGGGTGGCGATCGCGCGGGTCGCGGCCACCGATGATCCGGCGCTGGGCGATCATCACCCGCGCCCCGCCCATCGCGGCGAGCGTCGGGCGGTCAAGCCTGGCCCAGCGCGGCGTGCAGCCCCTGGGCAAGGTGCGGTCCGCGATCACAAGATCGGCCCACGCGCAGGCAGCGACGAAGGCCCGATAAGGCACCAGCAGGTTGGAGCGCGTGACCAGCAGGTTGACCGACGCACCGCCACTGCCGGAGAGCGCCACCATGCACAGGTCGCGCGAGCAGTGCGCCGTCTCCATCGCCGCAAGCGCGGTGAAGTCGCCGCCGAACGCCGCCGCTTCCGCCAGCGTGCTGCGGACATAGTCCCCCGCCCGCTCGCGCAGCAGCGCCATGCCGCCATCGGCCGTGCGCAAGGCAACGTGGCGCCCGTCAGCCGTCACCAGCAGGTCGGGCGCCGGTGCGCGCAGGGTGAGCGCAAGCCCCAGCGCCGCGACCGGCAAGCCGAGCCAGCGGATACGGCCGCGCCAGAGCATGATCCAGAGCAGCGCACCCATGGTGACGGCAAACACCGCACCGCTCGTCGTGGGAGCCGCCGTGGTGGCATAAGGCAGGCCGCCGATGGCGTGGGCGAGCACCAGCAGCACCGCCAGCGCCTTGCCCACGATCCACCAGGCCGGCGCGCCGAGCCCTGCTATGTCCAGCAGCAGCGCCACGACTTCCGCCGGCATGACGACGAAGCTGGTGAGCGGGATGGCGACGAGGTTGGCGACCGCGCCGAGCAACCCGGCGCGGTGGAAATGGGCGAAAGCGATCGGCGCCAGCACCAGTTCCACCGCCAGCCCCGTGACGAGCAGTGCCCCCACGGCCCGCACCATCCGCTGCCCCCGCCCCTCCTCGCGCCGCTCGAACAGTGCGCGGGCGCGCGGCCATTCATAGAGCGCGATGATGCTGGTGACGGCCGCAAAGCTCATCTGGAAGCTGGGGCCGATCACCGCCTCCGGCCAGAACAGCATCACCACCAGCGCCCCGGTCGCCACCAGCCGCAGGCTGATCGCCTCGCGCCCGAGCGCCAGTCCGCCGATGACCAGCAGCGCCGCGATGCAGGAGCGCACGGTCGGCACCTGCGCGCCGGTCATACTGTTATAGGACTTAGGACATTTTTAGCCCTTCGGGGTGATGAGGGGACATGACCTTACCCGTAACGATTTATGCGCGCTTCTCTAATCAGGAACAGGCTCAGGGCAGTAGTAAGACCCGCCAGTTAAAACTCTGTCGCGAGTTCATCGCGGACAAGGACGGTTGGGAGTTTTCGGACGACCGCGTTCTTATTGATGAGGGCTTATCGGCCTTCAGCGGCGCCAACCGCGCTCCCGGTGGGTTGCTCTACCAGTTTGAGCAGCAGGCGGCCGCAGGCATGTATCGCGGGGGCCATGTTCTTGTGGTCGAACACATCGACCGCATCAGCCGACAAGGGCACGACGAGGTTCTGCCCTTCGTGAAGAAGATGACGGAGGCAGGTGTTACGGTCGCCGTCGCCAGCGGTAGACGTATCTACCATGCCTACGAGCGCGTCACCCTTGGGGCAGTAATTGAAGCGGTAGTGGCAGCTGAACTTGCTCGGGAAGAGAGCGAGAACAAAAGCCGGCGGTTGAAAGCGGCTCAGAACAAGCGGGTCGCAGAAGCGCAGGAATTTGCCGCTGAGGGCCAGCACCTAAGCCGGACAGCAACGGTTCCTGCGTGGATCGACATCAAGCGGATCAGCAAGCGGTCAGAACGTCCGCTCTATCGCATGACGCTAAACGAGGAACGCGCCCAAATCCTGCGCGAGATATTTCAGCTGACCATTGATGGCTACGGCACCCCGGCCATCGCGAAGAAGCTGAACGAGCGGGGAGAGCCAGTTTGGAACCATCTCGGCCAGCAAAGCAACAATGGTTGGACAGTCGGCTACCTGACCAAGCTGGTTTTGAACCGGGCCGTGATGGGCGAATGGCATCCCATGAACCGCCCTCGTGGTGCTAAGGAGAGCAGCAAGGGTATCGCGGTCCTAAACCACTATCCCCAAGCGATTGACGCTGCGATGTTCGTTAAGGCTCAAGCTGCTCGTCAGGGTCGCAAGAACACTAGTGGCGCGTGGCAGATTACCCATAACAACCTGTTCAGCGGCATTGCGAAGTGCGGCCATTGCGGCGGTCGCATGAAGCAGGAGGTAACGGTTCGCAAAGGCCAGAAGCGGAAGCACGCCAATGGCTACTATCCGGCCGGGAAGACGTTCAGCTACCTCAAGTGCCACAACGCGCTGAACAAGGTATGGGACGAGGACAACCAGAGCCTTCGGTGTGAGAACCGCAATTGGGTTCGGTATGAGGCGCTTGAACATGCCGTCCTCAGCGTTGCGTTGAAGTTCGTCGTCGTCCACCACGACGTTGCCGCCGATGGCAGGCAAGAAAGCCTCCGCATCGACATCGCGGAACGCCAGCGCTTCATCGAAGAGAAACAGCGACAGGTTGATAATCTGGTCGGGAGTTTCAGCAAGTCAGGATCACCGGCCACCGAACGGCTCATGCTACAGCTAGAGGCTGAGTTGCGGGACGACCAAGCGGCTGTTCGCGAGTTAGAGCGTGGTCTTGCTGGCCACGGTGACGCAACATCGCTTGAGGAATATGAAGGGCGCTTATCGGCCCTGCTCGAAGCCATCGAGAGCGACGACGAAGAGGAACGCGCCGCTTCCCGTGTCCGAGTTAAGCAAAGCCTAGGCCGCGTTATCACCCGCATGAACAGCTATGATGATCGGTTGACGCTCGTTGAGTTTGGCAATGCCCTTCGCGTCATTTTCGACAATCAGGGCGAAGAGGTGTTCAACGCCTACATCAACCAGACGATCCACGGACCGAACGGCGAGATCGACTGGCACCCTGACTTTCCCGATGCGGAATACGAATATGCTGAGGTGCCCTAGAACGCCCTCAGAGGGCCTGTCACAAAGAAAGCGCTCCACGACTAGTGCGGGAGCGCTTTCGTTCTATCTGGGCTTCTCTGGGGATCAGCGGGGAAGCTGTAAGCAATCCTTCCCCACATACAGGTCGAAGCAATGGCGCTTGCGCTCGCAGTAGATGCGCGCCCCTTCAAAGTCGAAAGCGAACGCATCGTCCTCATATTCGGGCGAGTAGTCCAGCGTGGTTTCTACAAAATCTGCGAGAGCGTTGAGGTCGATCAGCATGGTCATCTCCGTTGCCATGCCAGAAGATCAAGACATCAAAATCCTACCTAGTCACCTGTTCTTTGGCGTTGATTTCGTCGCCAACTGAGTTTTGATGTTCGTGGGCCTTATGAACAGAAAGGAAGGCCCAAAATGGATTGGATACACGTTTTCAAAGCCGAAGACCTTCAACAGCTACACTTGAACTGGAAGGAGAACCTAGAGCGCAAGGGCACTCACGAGGAACGAGACTTCCACCCTGCGGTAAAGCTCTTCCTCCCATGGGCGAGCGCAACCTGGCTCCTAACAGAGATGGACGATGACGGGTTGGCCTTCGGGCTAGCAGACCTAGGATTCGGAACGCCAGAACTCGGCTATATCAGCATGGACGAGATATACAGCGTGAAGGGTCCGGGTGGCCTGAGGGTCGAGCAGGACATACACTGGCGGGCCAACAAGCCCCTTAGTAGCTACGCTATAGATGCTCGGCAACACGGACGTATCAGGGGCTAAATAGAACGCTGCGGGTCTACTGCCATCGGCTCGCAGCGAAAGTAGAGGATGGGAAGCTGGGCGACCATAGCGGTGTCCAGCTTCTTCCATGACGCGCAGACATAAAAAAGGGGGCACGAGGCCCCCTTTGGTTGAAGTGGATTGTTTTACCCCTTGGCCTTCTGCTTCGCCTCAAAGCGCGCACGACGCTCAGGGGACCAAGGGGCGATCTTCCGACCCTTGCGGGCACTGGCCCTATCCTCACCGTCCTTGTTGAACAGGTCGCGAATGGCATCATCGAACTTGCCCGCTTCAACATCACCACGAATGGCCTTGTAGAAGTCGGAAGCACGTTCGGCGGGCACATAAACCTGCGTTTCGCTACCCTCAAGCGAGAGCGGACGGCTACCCAGACGCACAGTGACCTGAGCAAGATCGCCCTTCACCTTATACCAGCGAAGCCGATCTGCGTTGTTGGGGTCTGAGAGTTGCTTGATCGTTTTGTCGATACCAGCAACGACCTTAGCGCGACGATCCGGCGTAGGGTCTTTGGCCGGTTTGACGGGACGAGCCTTCCACTGTTTCTCCCCGTCCTTCATGATAAGTGCCTTCCAATCTGCCATTTCAATTCTCCTTACCTAACGGCCCGCGACTACAAGACGTCTATAACCCAGAACGTCAACAACTCTTTACTCAGGCGAACAACGCCCTCCGCAACATGCTATCAGTGACCTCGACATAGGACATCGTTGTAGACGCATGTTTGTGGCCGAGAGCCTTTTGAACCACGAGGATATTAGCGCCCTCGTCAACCAACCTAGTCGCCATACCACGACGACCAGAATATGCGGAACCCTGAACGCCAGCCTCGCGAAACAACCGCCTGACACTCTCTGAGAGCAGACCGGGCGTGAACCCCAGACCCATGCGGTTTACGAAGACCAATCCCGTCCGATCCCCCATGTGATCCTCCAGAGCAGTCAATATCTCATTGTCCACGGGAAGTGAGCGACCAGAACCCCGCTTAGAATAGCCGATGGGAATGCGAAGCTCATCTGACCGGAACCAACTACGATCCAGAGCAGCAAGCTCTTTGGGACGCAGACCCAGCTTACGAACGAGCAACACGAGCAGCCGATAATGGGCAGGCCGCTTCATGGTCGCCAGATGCGCCTCAACCTGTTCCCACTCACTCGCTTTAAGAATTGGTGCCTTCATCGGGGTAACTCCTTCTACCCCGCTAGTCGTATAGTCGCTGTCCTACAGAGCAACACCAATTTCATACCTCCGAGAAGCCTCCCCGCGACCCCGAATAAATACCGGGTAACGCAGATGGAGAGCATACATGGAGAAACTAGATAACGCTCTGGGCGGCCTAATGGCTGAAATCCGAAAAGCCCATGAGGAACTACAAAACACCGAACAGCAACTCACCGATAACCGCGCCGACTACGAGGCCCTTCTAGAACGTAAGGAAGACCTACTAGAGCGGGCAGCTGAACTCAGACGTGCGATGGACGATCACGTTCTAAACGGCACACCAGTCCTCCAAGCGAAGATGATCGCGAAGGAACAAACCCTAGAACTACGCGACACCCTCACGGAGAAGGGCAACGTCATTCAAGCCGCAAAGATCGCGGCAGGTAGCATCACGACATCAAAGATAAATGCCACGGTAGGCGCGGCCGACTGGACCAACGTGAGATGAACAGGGACATCACGGACAACGACATAGCGGCGCTCAAGGTAGACAGGGAAATCTACCTGCTAGAACGCAAGGCAAATCACATGAGAGTGGTAATTCGCCTCCTCGAAAACCCAATCACAAATAGCTTCGGTGCGACACCTGACATCGTGGACAAGCTCTACATGAGCGAGAGCGACATAGTGAGAGAGGCAGCGAGACATATTGAATCTCTCCATAACCTCTTCGACCCACTGGTTATCGAGTTCAATCGAGTCCAAAGCAGACTGAAAGACCTCAAGAACCTCCGCCAACAATACCACGAAGGCAACGACATACTAATAGCGAAACTGACAGGCAACCCAGATGACTAAGAAGCCAGCACCCCTACTGGACAAGAACGGCAAGCCAGTAATCAACCAGTATGGCCATGTGG
This sequence comes from Sphingobium sp. 66-54, assembly GCA_001899715.1. Taxonomy (GTDB): domain Bacteria; phylum Pseudomonadota; class Alphaproteobacteria; order Sphingomonadales; family Sphingomonadaceae; genus Sphingobium. The sequence continues at coordinate 19,339 of MKWI01000032.1, read as the reverse complement.
TATCAGCAAGGATCACCCCAGAGCAAGAACCCGTTATCGACAAGATGTTCGCAGAGGGAAAGAGCAAGAGGGCTATATGTGATGAACTGAACATCACGGACAGACGGCTTAACACCTATCTGGAAGAGAAGAACAAACCAGAGAAGCTAGCAGCCCTATCCCTCACGACCTATGTGGCGACACAGCTACCAGTCCTCATTGAGACAGTCGGTGAACTGCTGACAGCATTCAAGGAATTGGAGACGCGGGTATGTCAGCTACAGACGGAAGTGAAGATGGTCCGTCAGGCACAAAGGCGTAACCAGATCGGTAGGGAAAAGCTGGAACGAGAGAAGCGAACGACTAAGAAGCAGTTGAGCGATCTAAGGCGTAGATACTGGCAGAGAACAGGGCAAAAGCCGCTCTGAGTGATCTAGTAGGCAGAACCACTAGAAGTGGAACAAGTTGCCAGTCTGGGTAATTTGTGGGGGAATGGGGAAGGTCTGGCCCCCTATGTTGACGGCCCTCCTTAGGGCGATTTTTGTCAACACCTAAATGCCAGAAAAGTCAGAAAAAGTGCCTTTTATTTCATTTATCAGAATGGCGGGAGAAACCAATCTCCCGCCATAGTCGTGTCCACATTCGCTCCAACCTACCGTAAGCACTCTGCGGTGACGTTTACTCGTTGGGTTACTGTCATGGACTGATTAAGTCCGGGCGGTCCAGTTACCCGAGCATGTGGACTATAGTGTGACCAGTACTCAATGGAGATACAGAGTGCGTAGCCCACTCGTAGTTATCGCATCGCAGTAAGTCACTATTCGTGGAGGTTCTAGATAGCACTCTCAGAGTAGCCCTATAAGGGCCATAGACGCTCGTAGAGGGTCATTGTGAGAGCCTGCTATGTGGGGTGCCCCTACAGCATAGTGCCCCTCTATAGGGCTTATAGGCAGGTAGTCTCAGATGCGACTATCTGGCCTATGAATGGTAGATAGTTCTCCACACTAGCACAGTATAGTCTACTGTCAGAGTGTCTACCACTATCTGACATTCTGGCGATGTTTCTGAGTACCAATCTGGCCTACCTCTGGTAGTCAGTTCCCCACTCATTCTGTCTATACTCGTCATTCGTCAAATCAACTAGAAATCGCACTACTGGCGAGAAATGCGACGAACCGTTGAACGAGTATGTTTCTGGGGGATCTAGTGGGCTACTCCTCGGTAGCCGCTCTATCACTATATCTACATACTAGAAATAAGAGCAAAATCACTACTTTTCTACAACGACTCGTCGCATTTCTGAGTAAGGCAAGGTAGGAACAATACAGAAAAAGCCGACCTACTACTCAGGTTGACAGGTGGATAGAAAGATGCGTGGGTGAACCGTTACATAGGATTGGTCATGGTGGTTGGTGTGGTGCTTAGTGCCCACGATATATAAGCCCAGAAAACCACCCTTGGAAGCCTACTCTCGATAAATACTTCGTCGGCAGGTAGTAGCGCCACACAATCGGTATTCTTCTGGATTGCTCTCCAGAGATAAGGATCGTCGGAATGGCTACTACCCATTTCGGCGATTTCTTATGGAGAGAACACTATGATACTAGACCATACTACCAGTTCCCGAAAAATGGCCCATTCGATCATCGACAGCCTATACGCCGATCCAAACTCATGGTGCGAGGACGAACTGCTCCTTATCCATGACAGCGGCTTCACAATCATCCTCAAGATGAAATTCGCAGCAGCCACCTCGCCGGTTAGTTTCGTCTTTGAAGACGATGACGCTGCCGCGCTCTGGGAAGCCTTCACCAACTGGCAACCTCGAAAGGTAGCCGCTCTCCTGGACGGTGGCTCCCTATGAGCAAGATGAACTGGAACCGGGCAAAGAAGCCCCGCGATACCGAACCCGCATTCAAGCCCGTTAAGAAGCCCGCAAAGGGTGGCTGGACGCATGTAAAGCGCCAACCCGTCAGGCATTACACAGCGGAAGAGATTGCCCGCTATGAAGCTGAGAGGGGTGATCTATGACCGTCACCCTCGATCTCATCATATTGCCTGCCTTTACTCACTTGGTCGATTGTGCGTTCAAGATCGCCGCTACCCATGGAGAGGACCGGGCAGCCGAGTGGTTAGGAGAGACGTTCACCCGCGACTTCGAGCTAATCGCTCAGGTCGGGACGGCTGATCCCAAGCCAGCGTTGACGGTCATTCGTGGAGGTGCGGTATGAGCACTTTGGACAACCTACCGGACCTCAAGTTCATCGTCCTCAACCCAGACGGTGAGACGGAAGAGATTGGCTTGCGCGAGTTGGTCAAGATGGGCCTCGATGCTTGGGGGCTGATCCTCAAGGAGGTGCGCCAATGACGCTGCTCTTACTCATCCTATTGCTTGCGGCCATCGGCGCGCTCGTAGAAGCCGCCGTGCCCGTCCTCGTATTCGGACTTCTGCTCGTTCGGGTCTGCGTCCATCTCGCAAGGGAGTATCTACAGCAAGTCTAAAGGTCATTCTTAGAGTTAATGACCCGCCTTTGATAATGACGCGATGCTCAGAGGTAAGTAGTTCGAGAGACAACTTCTTACTTGGAGAGCAAAATGATCGCAGCAATTATTCTAGCCGCTACTGTTTGGGGATACTGCCCCGGTGCTGAACTAAGGCAAACGGGATGGGGAAGCGGTATCGAGGGCATTCCCGCAAAGGAACAAGTCAGGGCGCGTAAGGCCCTCAACGAATGTAGGAAGGCCGGTATCAAAGTCCCCTACACCGTCGCGGAATACAACAAGCGTCCTCGCAAGGATTTGACTCCCGACGAACTACACCTCTTGAAGCAGCTGGCGATGAAGCCGGGCGGTGAATTCTAATCCTCAGATGGACGAGGAATAAGTAGGGTGCGAAACAAATTATCCGACCTTTAGACGTCACGAAGCCCGATCAGAAATGGTCGGGCTTTTCTGCCATTAGAACCAGCCCCACACCATCTGCGCGTAACCCAGAGCGATAATCCCTCCTATGAACAACGCTTCCGCGCGGAATAGCCACTTCCTCATGTAACCCCCGGCCCTCGCTATCAGGAATTCTACCTAGCCGTTTAGCATCCGGTCCACAGCCACCGGGTCGCGGTCGATCAAGCGCAACAACACCTGCCCCACGCTATCCACGGGCTTCCCACCTTCCCAATTCTGGAGGGTGCGGACATTCAGATGATACCGGCGAGCGAAAGCCGCCTGACTGAGCTTGGTCTTCGCCCGAACCTCTTTCGCATAAGCCGCATCGCGCGCCTTGATGTCCTCAACCGCTTCGCGCAGTCCAGCGAGGATACCTTCTTCGTCTTCCCTATTCATCCTTCAACTCCTTCGCGACCTCGTAGAGCGCGTTGACGAATTGCTTGCTGACATTCGCATCTTTCGATTTTGCTATCACCCAGAGCAGGTAAAGCGGGTAATCGGCCGACCAGTAGAAGGTGAACAGCCGAACGCCTCCGCTCTTCCCCTTCCCCTTCACCGCGTAACGCACCTTGCGGACGCCACCACTGCCCCGGATCAGGTCGCCTGCCTCTGGATTGTCGGCCAGAAACAGCTTGATTGCTGCTCGTTCCTCCGCGCTAATTCCGATACGATCCGCCTGCTTCAAGTAAGCCTGCGTCTCTGCGATTGTGTGTTTCTCCGTCATTCCTATCTATACGCTTAAAGCGTATAAGGGGTCAACCGAAGACTTGGCCGTTCCACCAGTCGTGGAAATGGCCGGCGTCACCCGGCCATTTCGTCCCTAGGACGCCCTCTCAGGGCCGAAAGCCTATTGCGCGCACTCGGACACCTTCCTGCGCGTTTTGCTCTTCCCTCCCCGGTATTCGACCGTTCCATCGGGCTTGATGAGGGTCACGTTGTAGGTCTGCCCCATGTAGGTCGAGGTGATCCGCGTTCCCTCGTCATCCCTCAGGACGAGCGGCGCAGCGCCAAGGGTGCTGGCTACGGCCGTCGCGATACAGTTCTCGGCCTGCTGGGTGTCTGAGACGTGGAATGACGCCGTTACGGGGCGATTGTTCGCTTCCTGAACGGTCGTACATGCGGACATCAAAGTAACCAGACTAATCAAAAATACCTTCTTCATGTGTAACTCCCTTTGCCTGTAGCTACTGAGCCGTAGCTTCGAGATACCATGAAGTCACTTTAAGAATATCCGTCGATTCTCCCAATCCCACTAAGTAGTTGTATGAATGGAGACGACAAGGACATTAAGAAGCACTGGAACGCTCAGGAACCCAGCTTGTTCAGGGAGCCGGGGAAGCATGATCCCGGCTTCTCTATTGTAAACAACACGGGGCAAGCGAAGGATATTCTTGCGAGCGAGATGGACGGGAACCCGGTCCAGCTCTACAAGACCCGCAACCCAGCGACGACCTACGAAGATCCGATTGCCAAGGCGCAATCGCTGATCCGTTGGCACCACTCGCACCAGCCCAGCGACGACGAATTCCGCACTCGCGTAAAGAGCGTGGAGGACCAGCTGCTATTCCTGCTCCTGCGCGGGGATATGTCGGACAACCAGCGGGCCAATGGGCTTGTGAAGCTGGCGAAGCTGCTAGCCGACGCTCAGAAACGTCAGGAAGACCTACTCCACCGCGATAAGGTCGAGGAACGCAAGCGCACCGAACAGATGCTCAAGGCCAGTCGCATGGCCGAGCAGATGCGTAGGCAAAGGCGCGGTGACGGTGATGCCTAATCCCGTCGAACACCTCGCCTACATTCAGGATATGCGCGCATTCCTGCGCGAGCAGATGGCATCGCTATCTGAGGGTGAATTCTGGGATTGGCTCAACAGCCAGGACGACGACGACCGCGATTTTGCGGTCAATCTCATGTCCGAACCGGCCTTCTCCCTCAACGATCACCAGATAATGCCCGGTGCCACCGCGCACACCTACCATGTAGACCCTCAGGAACGCATTTTCTCATACGCAGATTGGCGTCGTCAGCCACGAGAAATGGTAATCGACAAGGACGGCAGGCCGGTAGTCTGGCGTAAATGGTTCCTCAGAATGGGCCGTGGTGCGGGTAAAACCCACGCCGGATCGGCCAATGTCCACGACTTTGCGCGCTATCTCTACCCCGGCCAGACTGGAATGCTCGTTGGTCCTAACTACAAGGACGTTCGAGAGGTCATGATTGAAGGGCCTAGCGGCCTTATCGCCACTGCCCCACCCGATTTCGTCCCTGTCTACAAGCCCATGTATAGCCGCGTTGAGTGGCCGAACGGCTCTCGCGCGGTCATCTACACCGCTGACGACCCTCAGAGCATTCGTGGCCCCTCGATGTATTGGGCATGGGCCGACGAGTTGGCGAAATGGAAGTCTGAGCAGTCCTTCAAAAACCTGAACAGAACCCTCCGTAACAAACACCCTGCGGGCAACCGCATGATCGTCACCACGTCCCCGATCTCATCCCAGAAATGGGTCAGGGACATCGAGAGCCACCCCAACACCATAACCACCGTGGCATCGTCCTTCGATAACACGGAAGGACTGGACGAGAGCGCTCTAGCCGACTGGCTGCGCGAGGTCGAAAGTGGTGCGAAGGCTGCTCGTGAGGAATACTACGCAGAATGGCAGGACGAGAGCGACAAGCTCTGGACCCTCTCTGAGCTTGAAGCGCTCGTTCAGGACCGCAAGGCAACCACCTCGCTCAACGATATGTGCGAGAAGATGGATAATCGCCTGCTGACGATCGACCCCGGCGGCAAGCGAGACGAAACCGGAATGGTCCTGCTCGGCAAGCAGAACGCCCGCAAATGGGTTCTAGGCGATTTCTCCATGCCGGGAACGAAGGCCAAATGGCTCGCAGAGGTTGCCCGCGTCTACAAGGACTACATGAAGCCCGGCGACCGCATTCTGGTCGAGGTGAACGTCCACAGGGACGCAGACGAGGACATTAGGGCCGTCTGCCCCGGTGCTTATGTCGTCCCGATCCACCAGAACCAACACACAGGCGGCAAGGAAGCCCGCGCCCAGCGCGCCCAACTGCTCTACGACAATAACGAAGTTGACCACTTCCGCGACATGCCTCGCCTCCATGAGCAGATGGACCGCTTCTATGAGGTGGTAGCGAGTAAGAACGAATCTCCTGACCGAGTAGACGCGTTGGTCAATGGATTGAACTGGTATCAGGACAACAAAACCCGTTCCTACGAAGTCTGGTCCGTGCCTAGACCCATGTTCAAATACTGATCCGACTAAATACCCATACTAAGCTGAGAGGGGCTAATGGGTATTCTGTGGACTAGCAAATCAGAGATTGTGGGAGAGGTAACTGACACACTCCGCAAAGAGTGGGATTATCGCCAATCCGAAGGGCGGAACCAGTATGCTGGTATCTTCTCACTCCCTGCTCTCAACATCAATTGGACAAACTGGAAGAGCTACGCTGAACGAGCCGATGCCATCTACCGAAACAGCGTGGCAAAGACCTGTGTTGAACGTCGCGCTAGGTCAATCGGTAACATCGACATCAAGTATGAGGGCGGCAACAAGGCCGTTGAAGCACTTCTCAAGCGCCCCAATGTCCGTGATGGCGATCTAGGCACATTCCTGAATAACTCGGAAGTCAGCCTCTCGGTAGGCGGCGACCTAGACCTGTTCTGGGATATGCGCCTTCCCTCTACCCCAATGGTTCATGCGTTCCGTCAGGACTTGGTTGTTGATGACGTTGAGAACAGCCGCTTCCTCTATGCGCCCCACGGCGTAACCGATGGGAAGAAGCCGCAGTTCATATTCGAGTATGACAACCTAGGGAAAACAACCCGTGCGCTACAGCTGGTAGGCGATTCCTACAAAGTCATTCGCGGCGGCTTTCAGAAGATCAGCTATTTCGACCCTCGCACTTCTAGTGAGGGTGCGGGCGCCGGTGACAGCGCCCTGACCGCCATCGACATCATGAACGCCATCGACAAGCTGCTTCACAGCAAGTTCAAGGCTGGCGGCACGAAGGCAGGCTTCTTCCAGCTGAGCGGCGAACCCACTGACGCTGAGATTGAGAAGATGAGGTCGCAGTTTGCGGCGCTCAATCCCGATGGTGGCAGCACTGTCCTTCCCGCTGGCGTGACGTTCAACGATGCCCAGCTGACCCTTGCGGAGATGGAAGTCCTCGAAGCCCGCAACCAGATGGCGAAAGAAATCTGTACCGCGTTTCAGGTGCCAGCTGAGTTGGTCAATGAGAGCGAAGCGACCTACGCAAACGCTCGCGGCAAGGACAAGATATTCTACCGCAACTTCATCGGACCTGAGGCCCACTGGCTAGTTGGGCAGCTACAGACAGGTATCCGCCTCTACGTAGACCCGAACGCAGAACTAGCAGTCGATGAGACTAGCGTTCAGCACTTGGAAGAGGACCGCCTAGAGCGCGCTTCCAAGATGGCTCAGATGAAGTGCTTTACCCCAGACGAGATTAGAGCGGTCATGGGATACGAACCAGCTGAGGAAGATGCTCAGTTCGTCGGCGCACAAGTAAATATGGGGCAACCTGAGGAGAAGCCCAAGGGAGAAGTAGCATTTGACGCCGACGCAGGCGACCGAGGTGATGATAATGACAATTAAGGCAACACGCACCAAGGACATAGCACTAGAGCTATCCGTTAAGGCGTTCACTGATACCGGATCGGGCGAAGTAGAGGGCTACGCCAGCGTTTTTAACAACATCGACCAGCATCGTGAAGTGATCGAGCCGGGAGCGTTCGCAAAGACGCTTCAAATGAACAAGGGCAAGGTCCGCTTCCTTTGGCAGCATGATCGCTATCAACCAATCGGTGCGATTGTCGAACTGCGCGAAGATGCGAAGGGCCTCTACTTCAAGGCCAAGTTCGCCAACACCCCCAAAGGGCAGGAAGCGCGCGAACTACTCAAGATGGAAGGCGCGATGGGCGGCTTCTCCATCGGCTTCCAGATCATTCAGGAAGTGATTGACGAACTAACCGGCATTGTCCGCATTAAAGAGATTCGCCTACTAGAAGTCTCGGCAGTTACCTTCCCTTGTAACGAGGCTTCCGTCGTAATCGGTGTTAAGAGCGAAGAAGTTCTGACGGACGATGAGTCCGCACTACTCGACAGGTTCAAGTCCTTCCTCGTCGCACAGCGCGAGAAGGAGGAAGCACCACAAGAGCAGGTAGCCGAGTTCGGGCATAGCGTAGCTGTCCTAGAGGACGCTCCGGCTAATCTCTCGGAAGCAACTCAGGACATCGAGGAAGAAACTCCACCAGAAGTGGAGGACGAGGCCGTCGAACCTGAAACCGACAAGCAGGAAGAAGCTCTCATCGCGATCAAAGAGAGCCTAGAGGTAGCTCTACTTTTGGATACTCTTAGGGCGGCAAAAGCGCGCCCATAATAAATAGAATTATCGAGCATCCGGCAACGACTGGACCGCTCCAAAGGACTGTTGAACCGCACTTCGCATTCAACGGCCACCGAGAACAATAATAATAATGAGGTGTCGCCAATGAGCGAAGAAATCAAGAATTTGAACGAGAGCGTCAACACTCTCGTCACCGAGTTCCGCGACCGTATGGAGAAGGGACTTGAGGACGTTGTTGATAAGGCAACTGTCGAGAACATCAAGACTGAACTAAAGAGCGAACTAGCTGAACTCCGTGAGGCTGTTCAGGCTAAGAACACCCCTTCGGTTGAAACCGCTGTGGAAGAGAACATCGACCGCGCGAAGGAAGCGTTCGGCGCTTACCTGACCGGCGGTGATCGTGCTGGTGTTCGTGATGGCAACATCCTCAAGGTCAAGGAATTGTCCCTGAACGTAGCAACTGAGGGCGGCGTGCTTCTGCCTAAGGTCTTCTCGGGCGCAATGACCGACCTGCTTCGCAAGACCAGCGCTATCCGCGCTCGTGCTCGCGTTGTTAACTCGGGTCAGAACTTCGTTCACCCAATCAAGACCGCGAAGGGTTCCGCAGACGTGCGTTCTGAGAAGGGTGCTGTTGCTGATGCTACCTCGCAGGCGTTTAACCTGATGACCTTCGTTCCTCAGGAGATCAACGCTCGCCAGAAGGCAACCGCTTGGGCACATGACGGCGACGCGCAGATTTCGCTCGTCAACATGCTCCTAGAGGACATCGCTGGTTCCATCGGTGAGAAGGAAGGCGATTACTTCCTGAACTCGACCAACCAGAACACTCTTTCGGTTGCTATCGAGGACGTGACCCTAAAGACTGGTCTGCTAACTGGCACCCGTCTGGTTGAGGGCGTGAACCGCTTCACCAACACCATCGGTTCGGTGGCTGGTGTTGAGACTGCTACCGCAGATGCCGTCACTTATGACGACGTTCTCAAGCTGCGCTCGACCCTTCACGGTAGGTATCTGCCAAAGGCAGTTTACATCTTCGATGCTGCTACTGAGCTTGAACTGCTGACCCTCAAGGACGCCAACAACCGCTACCTCATCACCAATGGTGACGTAACGAACGGCATCCCAGGTCGCATCTTCAACAACGAGTATATCGTTGAGGACAACATGGCTTCGGCTGTCGGTGGCACTGGCGCTCGCATGGTGCTTGCTGACCTTTCGACCTACTACATCGTTGACCACAGCGGCTTCCGTTGGATCGCGAACCCAATCAGCGACTACAGTGTTGTTGAATACTTTGCGGGACGCCGCACTGCTGGTGGTCTTACCGACTATCAGGCAGTTCGCGCGCTCTACAACAAGGACGACAGCGAAGTCTAAGAACCAGATGGCGGGGGGCAACTCCCGCCATCGCTCTGAGTGACCCAATAAATACAAGAAAGAGAGGTCACCATATGATCCAGACTAGCGGCGAAGGCCAGAACAGCTACATCACGCTCAGCGAAGCGAACGCCATTCTCATGACTACCCAGACCAGCTTCTTTGAAGTTGGCGACCAGTTCGAGACGGGCGAGGAAGCCTATCTCATTGAGGCATTTCGCGATCTAGAGCGTCTATGGGATTGGGCCGGTCAACCCGCCACGATGGACCAGTCCGCGCAGTGGCCCCGCAAATATGTCCCTAAGCCCGGTTGGCAGGTGCCCGGTGAACCCGGTTGGTCTGTCCCTGAGAACAATGCGTTTGAATGGATCGCCTACAAGGAACGCTACCTGACCGGCGGCGTCCAGTCCGCTTCCTTCATCTCGGCCGATACCGTTCCCCTCGACATCAAAGAGGCTCAGGCCCTTATCGCCATGCTTCGCAAAAGCGGCAGCAATCTGGTCGAGGATAATCAGGGCGGCTTTCAGGGAACACAGCTAGGCAAGATCAAGCTCAGCTACGTCAACGCTGTCCGCGAGAGCGCAGACATCCACAAGCGAACGGGGCATTTCGGTCGATTCAAGGCCGGGTTGCTGATGGGTGTCTAATGAAGAAGCTACCCGTCGCCGCAGAGAAGCTATTGAGGAAGCTAGGTGAGCCGGTCGTCATCGACTGGCCCGCTGCCAGCTTCAATGACCTCAACGATAGCACTACCCTCAAGACATTCGCTGTTATCGAGGATCGGCTAGCTGATCGGGGCAAAGGCTACTTGGAGATGAGTAGCGTTGCGATGTTGCCTAGGCTTTCTCGCGACCTGAGCGGCGCAACCCTCACTGTTCGTGGCACAACCTACAGCATCCAGAAATACACGCAGACCCTCGCAGCAGGGAACGTCGCAGTTCAGGAGGTAATCCTGACATGAAGGGCATGAACGCACTTAGGCGACGAGTAGGCAGCATCAAGCGCGCCATCGAAAGTGGGGCATTTGAAGCAGCTGGTAGGGAATGGGTTGAAGAGGATTTCAAGCCAGCCGCTAAGTCCCTCGTCCACGTCGATACTGGCGACATCAAGGATGGCATCGACGGCGAGGTGAACCCAAACCAGATACGAGTTTTCGCCGCCTCCCCTGACGCGATCTACGAAGAGGAAGGCACCATGTATCGTGAAGGGCATCCCTTCATGAAGCCTGCCTTCGATAAAACCCGTAAGAAGCTGAGTAGGCGTGTCCGCAAAGAGTTGAAGAAGGCGAAGAAATGAACCTGCTAGACCTAACAAACCACATTACCCAGCTGGTCAACAGTGACGCAGGATTGCGCGATGGCCTCCACGCGAAGTGGCTCTATGTCGGTATTCCCGAGACATATCCTTGTATCACGATCAGTGAGATTTCGTTCGCAGACGATAAGGAAGAAGGCGAATACAGCTTCAACCTGAGCCTCTGGTATCAGAACACAACTGGCGCAGCTGGTGAACTGAAGTTCTACGAACTAGCTGGCAAACTCAAGGCGCTCGTCTCCAACAGCAATCTAATCGCCGGTGGTAGCTGGGTATCCCGCAATCAGCCAGACGGTAAAACCAAGCGAGCGCTGTTCGCCTGCTCTACCTACCTATAATCCGCTCCCTCCACTACTCGCGGAATAAATACCTCTAGTGAACACTGCCAACTAAGAGGTATTTCTATATGGCAACTAAGAACCGTAAACTAGGAAAGAGCTTCCGCCTCTTCATTGGCAACACAGCTTCTCCTATGACCGATGATGACTACACCAAGATCGTCAACGAAAACGCCCTGAATGTCACCCGTAGCGCTGACCCTCAGGAGAACAGCACTAAGGAAGAAGGACGCGTTAACAACCCCGGCGATGAAAGCTGGGAAATCGGCTTCGACTTCAACGAAATCTACGAGGACGCTGGCTTCACCATTCTCGACACCGCGTTCAACGTGCCTTGGGCATGGCAAATCCGCGACGTTAGCCGCTCGGCAACTAAGACCGACGACACTGTTTGGCTAGAAGGCGAGTTCCTTCTTTCGCAGCTGGAATTCGCTGCTGAGTCCACCGACGTTCGTTCGGGTTCGGGCACGCTCAACAAGTCGGGCACTGTTACGATGAACATCGTCCCGCGCGAGCTAGTCACCGAGTAACTGATACCTTGGGAGGGCTTCACGGCCCTCCCAATGCCACGATAATGGAGAACAATAATGGCATATAAGAACCGTCTGGGCACCGCGACTTATGAGTATGACGGTGACAGCATCAAGCTACAGAGCAACCTCGCGAACCTCGACAGTCTCGCCGCAGCAACCGGCTTGGACTTCTACGAGTATCTAGATAGCTGTAAGACACCGCGCCAGCTTGCGAAGCTGTTCTACCACCTACAGTTTGAATCCAATCACTCTGAGGCTGAAATCTACGCGGCCTTCTTTGCGGACCTATCTATGTTCCAGAGCGAAGAGAATCAGAAGCAGCTACAGGAAGTCACCTTTACGCTGATGGGCCTGAATTATCAGGACATGATCCAGAAAGCTGCGCCTAGCAATAAAAAAAAGTAAGTCTGCTCAAGTGCCATGAAGCTGCCTTCACTAGCTTGACGGGGCAGCTTCATTATCCACCAGTAGTGGCTTGGGAGACTACGTGGCCTGAATGGCTCTTGATCGTGATCGGTCAGCAAGAGCAGGAAGAGGCCGAAGCACCAGAGGTGCTAGAAAGCACAGAAGAAGCAACCGCCTTCTTCGCATAACCGATCAACCGCCAGCCGCCCGATAAATACTCGACTAATTTCGAGGTGAACGGGTGGCTGACGAAACTCTCCAATTTGAAATAATCTCTAATACGTCTCGTGCTGTCAGGAACCTAACTCAGTTCGACAGCCGACTAGATAAGACCGAGCGACATACCGCTAGCGCCGCAGCGGACATTCGCAGGTCACTAGAGAGTATCAGCAATACGAAGCTCAGGGGCAAGTTCCTCGATGGCTTCGACAAGCAACTAGATCGAGCAAGGTCCGCTTCTGCGTCCGCTTCGCGATCCATCAGCACAAACATGGGCGGCGTCGCGAAGTCCAGTGGCTTCGCCAAATCGGCCGTTGCGGGCTTCGCAGGGGGCCTAGCCGCCGGCGGCGTCCAGATGCTTATCTCAGGGCTGAAGGACGGCGCACGCGCCTTCATGGACTTCAGCGACACGGCATCGACCATCGACGCCAAACTACAGCTGGCAACGGACAGGTTCGGTAATCTCGCACAAGCACAGAAGGACGTTCGCGACATTGCGGCGTCCAGCCGTTCTGACATTGGCGCTGTTACCGATCTCTACGCCACGTTCACGCGACAGGCCGACACCCTAGGTATTTCCCAGAAGCAGGTTGCGGACGCGACCAGCACAGTCGGTAAAGCCCTCAAGATCAGCGGTGCCGATACAGCGGCATCAGCTGGTGCCATTCGCCAGCTATCTCAGGCTTTCGCATCTGGTGTGCTGCGCGGTGACGAGTTCAACTCGGTCAACGAGGCATCGCCTCGCTTGATGGAATTGATCGCGGACGCCGCTGGTAAGCCAGTCGGTGCCCTCCGCAAAATGGCTGAGGAAGGTAAGCTGACCAGCGATGTGCTGGCGAAGGCGCTGACCGATCCCAAGCTAGTCGCAGGCATCGAAAAGGAATTCGGGAAGATCCCCGTCACCTTCGGCGATGTCCGCACCGCTGTCAGCAATGCGATGGTCGATATTTCGGGTGCGATCAGCAAGGGCTTGGGGACAGGTTCCAGCCTCGGCGGCTTCCTGACCAGCATTCGCAACGCCACCACATCGCTTGCCCCGGTGATGACGGCTCTCGGTTCCGCAATCGGCGGCGTCGTCAGCCTCGTAGCCTCACTGGTCAAAGGCGTGTTCAGCGTCTTCGCCGCATTCCATAGCGGCGGTCCCGGCTCGCTCACCTTCATGGAGAAGCTGACACTCGCGTTCAACCTCATCGGTGAAGCCGCACGAGTAGTGGGGACTTTGATCGGTGAGTATTTCAGCCTCGTCAGCAAGGTCATCAGCGGCGTCGTTGGATTCATCAGCGATCTATGGGGCGACTTGTTCGACTGGCTGCGAGGCGATTCAGCCAAGACAGGCCAGACTATCGGCCAGTCCTTCATCGGGGTTCTGCGTTCCGTTAAGTTCGTCGCGCTCGCGATCCCCAAACTGTTCAAGTCCGCGTTCAGGGCAGTAACCGGCATTTTCAGCCTGATCGGTCGTGCCATCTCGTCGTTCTTCAACGGCAACTTCGGTGCGTTTGATGGTCTGGGCAGCGCAATCTCTGCTCAGGTCGGTCAAGTCGGTGATGAGATTGCCGCCGTCGGTAAGCAGGCCGTCGCGATTGCGAATGACCAGAAGCAGAACCAAGCAACGATAGACAGGCTACTTGGTCGCAGCCAGCCGGGCAGCGGTAAGACCAATGGCGGTAATGGTGCTGCTCGTCAGCCAGCGGCCGCCGCTGATAGTGGGAAAAAGTCCGATGCTGATAAGGCCCGTGAGAAGGCCCAGCAGAAATACGCAGATGCCGTCGCAAGGCTCAGGGCAGAGCTACAGGGCCTACAGGTTACGGAAGAGCAAAAGACTCTTCTTGATGCGTTCGAGAACGCAGGACTTGAACGCAAGATCGACCTGACCGGCAAGCAGGCCGATGAAATCCGCAACCTCGTTGACCAGATTGCGGACGCGAAGAAGCTACAGGAAGTCAACAAGGTCTTAGACGACCTGACCGCCGCAACGCGCGAACTGACCTATAGCGATCTACAGCTTGCTCAGGTTGAGGCTCGTCGTCGCGCAGGGCTTAATGCCGATCTAGCATACCACGATGCCCTGACGGACAAGATCGACGCTCAGGCGGCTGCTAACCATCGTTTAGCGAAGGCGCAGCAGGACGCCCAGACAGCGGCAGGGATTGCCCAAGGGCAGGCGCAGCGAGAGCAGGACGCCCAGCTTAACCGCGATGCCCTGAACGATCCTGACAGCGTGGCCTACAAGCGCCAGCTGCTCGACATCGACCGACAGGCCGCAGAAGAGCGCAAGGCGATTAACGCCCTTGAGGTCGTGACCCTCGCTGAGCGCCAATCGGGCATGGAGGGTATCCTTCAATCCGAGCGTGACGCGATGCTCGCGGCCAACGAGCGCCTAGCAGCGCAGGACAAGGCCAACGTCCTTGCCGAGCGCCAGGCCACACAGACAGAGCAGCTATCCGGCTTCCTGACGAATATGTGGCAAAGCCCACGTGAGGCGATGAAGCAGTTCTTCAACGACCTCATGAAGAAGCTGCTCGCTGCGATCCTGAAAGCCGCAATCCTTGGCGACAAGCTAGGTGGTAGCGGCGGTATCGGCGGCATCCTCAAGAGCGCGGTCATGGGCGCAATCGGTGCCCGTGCGGTCGGCGGCAGTGTCAGGGCCAATGAGCCTTACCTAGTCGGTGAGCGTGGCCCTGAGTTGTTCGTTCCCGGTCGCGCTGGTGAGGTGCTGACCAACCGCAACACTCGTCGAATGGGCGGCGGTAGCTCAGTCAATCTGAACCCCACCTACAACATCACTCTTAGTGGGAATCGTCAAGTCGATAACCAGACGCTTGCGAACATCAAGGCCCAGCAGGCCAACCAGAACGCAACGATCCGCCAAGAACAAAACAAAAAGAGGTGGCACTAATGACGGCTCTGCCATTCCAGAACAAACTATCCGTGCCTATCGCGTGGCAGGGCCAAACCCAGAAGACCACGCTACAGGCAGCAGGCTACTCCCGCTCGGTAACGATTGGTTGGCGGCCCTACTCCCAAGTAGCAACGCTATCATGGACGATGCCGAAGGCCGACGCGCTGGCCCTACTAGAAGCCCTAGAGGCAACGAACTTCAATGGTGTGTTCGATTATACCTGTCTGCTTCGTGGTCCGATCCGTGTCCGCCTAACAGGTGAATACAGCTACGATGAAGTCCGCGGCGCTCAATATGCGACGGTAACAGCCGGTGTGGAGAGGGTCTAATGGCTGAACTCAACACCCTGACGCAAGAGCGCTACATTCAATTCCTGTCCATCGACATGACCGCGTTCGGTGGGCAGATGCTTCGCTTCGTGGATACGTCCACCTATGCGACCGATCTCCCCGAAACAGGCCATGTCACCTTCCGTGGCTTCACTTGGCTGGTGTTCGCATTCCAGACTGGTGGCTTAGCCCGTGGTGGTGAGAACCTAGTTCGTCCCGCCGTACAGGTCATGGACGCGACCGGCGAGCTATATGCCCAGCTGAGGGTTATGCGGTTCGGCGCTGGCGCCCCTGTGACCCTTTACAGGGCATTTGCTGAGGACGTTATCGCCAACGAGCCTTCGTCGCCGTTCTTCCCCGAACGCTACGTCCTCGCCGTTCCGAAAAAGCAGGGACCGCGCTTAGAGCTGGAATTGGCGACGCATCTGGATTTCGCCCAGCGCAAGTTCCCCGGTTACATGATGACGCGCGATGACTTCCCCGGCCTAGGGTCGGCTCTGCTTCGTGGATAACTCGGTGGATAACCTGCCCCATAACCTGTGGGCAGAAATCAAGCCGGTCTTCTTTGAGGCGTTCCCCGAGGAAGCAGTTGTCGCCATCTGGGGCGATAAATGGCGGAAGCTGGAGAATATCCACCCCGAACCCATGTTCAAATTCAGGATCAGCGACGGCGATCGCGCAGAGCTTCTGTCCAATCCGCCCTCGCTGTTCCTCCATAGCCACCCGAACGGGAGCGCAGAGCCTTCCGATCAGGACACCCTCTCCCAGCTGGCCACCGGCTGGAATTGGGGCATCGTAGCGGTCAAGGGCAACGCGAACGGCGATGTCTATAGCGTGGCCTACCCAGAGTGTTGGGGCGACGGCATTACCCCTCCCCCGCTGCTAGGTCGCACCTTCCTTTGGGGCGTTCGCGATTGCTGGACCCTCTGCCGCGATTGGTATGCCGAACAGGGTATCCGTTTCGACAACGTGCCTCGCGCTCGCGATCCGTCGATCTATCCGGTCGGCCATTGGGGCAATGATCCCTTTAATTACTGGCCTACTCGCGTGGGCTTCAAACCAGTAGCTAGACACGAACGCAAACCCGGCGACTTTGCGGTATTTCAGTTTCGTTCCTCGAAATACAACCATTGCGCCATCTATCAAGGCGAAGGCCGCTTCCTACACCAGATAGAAGACCAGACTAGTAGCGTCTGGATTGTAGCCGATGAGGACCGACTAATCGAGCGAATGAACATACTGTTCTACCGACCGAAGAAAGCGCTACGTCCCAATAAATAGGTGACCCCAGCTGTGAGGTCACTATGTTCGTTAAGCTACATCTACATGGCGTCTTCAAGGAGAAGATGCCTAAGGGCCACAAGCGCCCGCACACTATCTACGCTCAATCGGTTCGCGAAGTAGTCGCATACCTCAGTCAGTTTGACGAGATTCGAGAGCTATTGAAGTTCTCGCAGTATGAGTTGCGCGTCGGCAAGAGCATCAAGAGTAGCCGAAGCCTCACCGCAGAAGAAGCGGTGAAGATGGAATTCGGACCGGGTTCCTCCCTTCATCTGGCACCCCACGTCTCTGGTCACGCAATCACAGGCGCCATGCTGATTACCGCCGCTATCAGCGTAGCGGTCAACATCGGCTTGATGCTGCTCAATGCGCTGTTCTTCCCGCCACCATCGACCGGCAAAGATGATCGCAAGTCCGTTCTTTATCAGGGCGGAATGGTCACTCAGAAGGAGAACGTCCCTCTGGGTTACATCGCAGGACTAGATGTCCTGTGCGGATCGAACCTCATTGAAGGTATCGTCCACTACACCTCTACAGGTGGCCTCAGCACTAAGATGGGTCTGAGCGCGTTCATTCAGAGCGCCAAGTCTCAGAACACCACCCTGACTAACTCCCTCCCGACAATCACCCCCGGCTATCAAGACGTAAAAGACGACCTAAACGGCGCAAAGGGTGGCGGTAAGACGATCAAGAACACCGTCTTCACCGACGCGGTTCTACGCGGCCTCCTAGCACTTGGTGACGG
Source organism: Sphingobium sp. 66-54 (assembly GCA_001899715.1). Taxonomy (GTDB): domain Bacteria; phylum Pseudomonadota; class Alphaproteobacteria; order Sphingomonadales; family Sphingomonadaceae; genus Sphingobium. The sequence goes on along the minus strand of MKWI01000032.1, from coordinate 1,583 downwards.
TCCAATCGGCGGCATCGTCGGTGACACGATCCAAGAAAAAGAACGCAACATCTACATCAACGAAATCCCCCTGAGGGATCACGGAAGCAACCAATACAACTTCCAAGGTGTCGGCTGGTCAGAGCGTTTCGGTGAGGAAGGGCAAACCCCTGACCCGATCACCCCATTCATCGGCACCAACCAAGATGGGAATGTCCAACTAGAATACGGCGTCAACAAGGCGGTCGAACACCTCGTCACAGATGATCGAGTTAACCGCGTGGTTGTCCGCGTCATGGTCAACCAGCTGCTCTACACGACCAAGAAGGGCAACCAGCAGACAACCAGCGTCACGCTCGGCCTCGATGTCAAGCGAGTAAGTGACGGCGACTGGACCGTTGTAACCAACAGTTTCAGTTACACGGGCAAAAGCACCGACCCGATTGTTCTCGAACATGAGGTCTTTGCCCCTCCCCGCAAGGAGAATGGCGAGACGTGGATGTTCCGCGTTTACCGCCTCACCCCGGATAGCACCGACGACAAGCTACAGAACGACACCAGCTACAACGGGTGCGTTGAGTTTCAGGACGTTGAACTGTCCTATGACGGCACGGGCTACACGCACAATGGCGTAACCTATCCTGCCTCAAACGTCCCCGTTGCGACACTCGGCTTCGGCGTTGACCTATCGCAGTTCGATCAGGGCGGTAACATGCCTGAGGTCGCGGTTAGGTGTGCTGGTCACAAGGTCCGCGTCCCGTCCAACTATAACCCAATCACTCGCACCTATGCGGGCACATGGGATGGTAGCTGGAAGACGGCTGCTACCCAGAACCCTGTTTGGCACTGGCTTCATATCGCCACGGCGCCGGTTCAGGGCTTGGGTCTACCGGAAGACTTCTTCAACAAGTTCTTCCTCTATCCCATCGCTCAGTATTGCGATGGAGATGTCAACGGGCGTCCCCGTTACACCCTGAACAAGCAATTCTCGGACGATCAAGACGGTTGGCCACTACTGGTGGAATTGGCCGCTTCCTTCCGTGCCTTCCCCTACTTCAACGGCACGGAGATTATCCTAGTCCAAGACGCGCCCACCGATCACATTGACCACTACGTCAACAACGCAATGATTGATGGTGGTTGGTTCGATTTTCAGGGAACCGACATTGGCGAGCAGTTCAATGAAATCCTAGTCGAATGGGACGACCCTGACGACTACTTCCGCAAGAAGACCGTTCGCTATCGCGACACCGACGCCATTGCGCGAAACAAGGCGGCTGGCCTGAGCAATGGCGGTATCATTCGCCAGACCTACTACAAGACCGGCTGTACCAATCAACAAGAGGCATACGACTTTGCTCGTTTGCTCGTCTACGTCAGCCAGAACGAAAACGAAGTCGTTGCGTTCAAGACACTGGTTGAAGCGGCAGCTTATGCGCCCGGCCAGCTTATTGCCGTAGATGACGTTCACACGAGCGGTAAGACGAGTGCGGGCCGACTAGCAGCGGTCAACGGATCGACCGTCACCCTAGGTCACAAACTCATAAATGGGATTCCCTTTTTGGGGTGGTCGTGATTCAAGCTCCTGGAAGGGAGCTTATGAT
>MKWI01000031.1 GCA_001899715.1 Sphingobium sp. 66-54 | reverse complement strand
CTCGCCGCCAACTACATGGCTGGCGTCTTCCTCGCCGCCTCGCTGACCTTCTGGTGCAATTGAGTCCAGACCCTAGTTGAACAGCTTGCGGAAGCTTACCCGCACCGAGCGGCCGATCGGGTCGATGAACGCCGGCCGATAGGCCAGCGGGACATCGCCATTGCCGTCCGTCACACGCTGCCGGGTATCGAACAGATTGTCGAACGAGACTTGCAGGCGCGCACCGCGCAGGAACGGCACCTTCTCGACCAGTGACGGCATTTGCGAGAGGTTGGCGAACAAGCGCAGGTTGACCGTGGCGAGATCGCCGAAACGGAGCTGACTGGAGGGAATACCGGTCACGCCGTTGACGTGCGACGCACTCTTCCATTCGCCGGTGAGCCGCAAGCCGTAGCCACTCTGCGAGAAGCCGGCCTGCACCTCCACCTCATGCCGCGACGGCCCGGCGCCACCGCCAAGCGAATCGCCATCCAGCAGATCCAGCACCGGTAGGTTGGGGAGAAGCTGCGTCGTGTTGGTAAGCGCAATCTCGTGGTAGATAGCAAAGTTCAGGCGTCCGCCAGCCCCCTGCCCGCCGCCGAAGCCGCGCCCACCTGGTCCTCTGAAGCCTCCACGTGCGCCGTCGGCATTGCCCGGTTGCGCCGCGGGCGGCGGCGTTTCGTTCCCACCCGCCGGCGTGCTATTGGCGGTGGGGGCGCCATCGGCCGGCGCTGCTCCGCCTGCGCCATCTCGCTGGTTTCGGCCGCCGGGAGCGCCATCAGGGAAACGGCGCTGGAAGGAGGCACGCATCGCGTCGATCTGGCTCTGCGGGGTCTTCAACCGTTTGCTGATGTTGATCCCCCAGCGCAGCGAATCCCGCTTCTGGCCCACAATGTTGATCGGCCGCAGGTCAACCAGTGTCAGCCGGCCATCGCCATCGCGCTGGAACCGATCCGGGAATGCCGCAGCTGTCGCCTCGGTAATGCCGGGGAAGGTCGCGATGCCGCGCTTGTTCAGCCGGTGATTGAAATCGAGGCTGAAGACCAGATTGGGGTCCTCCAGCGGTGTCAGCACCATCCCCAGCCGCAGCGCCTGGCTGCGTGCCGCGCTCAGCGTGGGATTGCCTCCCGTGATGGTCGTCACCAGCGCCGTCTCGCCGCGGATATTGTCAAAAACCAGCACGTCCTGTGTGTAGAGTTGCGGATCGCCGAGTTGCTGCGGCGTGGCCGCTACCTCGTCATCCCGATAGGAAGCGGAGAGCGCGATCCCCTTGTGCGGCGTCCAGTTGAGGCCGCCGCCGAAGCTGCGCAGCGTGCCAGCGTCCGAGAGATGATCAATGCCCGCATTGGCATTGGCGGACAGCCTGCCCAGCGGCCCCGTGCGCGAGATCGGCAGATCGAGGCTGATCGAACCGCTGCCGCTCTGCCGGCCGATACTCTTGCCGGTCACGATGAGATCGCGATCCAGCATGCTCTCCAGCTCCATGGTCGCGCCGCTCAAGCGCAACGTTGCGGTCGCGTCACCGGCCGGCAGGTGGAACAGGCTGCGGTTGTAGATGAAATCGACGTTGGCGGTGTCGCTATGGCTGCGCGTCTCGTCGGACGGCCGGCCGATCAGGAACATCGGCGCGACGGGCAGATCGGGATCGGCCAGCGGATCGCCCGCGGCAACCGCGTCGGCATAAGCGGCAAGGTTGAACGGCCGCGCGGTAATGCCGCGCGATTCGCTGCGCTCATAGGTTGCCGTCAGTGTCCACTGCCCGGCGCTGCGCTGCGCATTAACGGTAAGGCCAAGCTTGCCGGTCTGGGCGCTGTTGGACCGCGCCAGCGACCCGATCCCATCGGCGGATGGCAGGAAACTCTCGTCCAGTGGACCCGTCGCATAAGGCGTCCCACCGGGGATGGCGACGGGGGAGAGCGCCAGCCCGACATTGCTCTCGGTGCGGCGGGTGGTCACTTCCCCGCTGATCGTGGCCTGTGTCCGCTCGGTCAACGGCTTGTGATAGCTGCCGTCGATGGTCAGTTCCTGACTGAACGGGCGCAGCGTGCGCGCGGGGCTATCCTCCTCGTCAAGGCCGCGCTCGGTCTCGAAGAGCCGCGCGGTCGAGGAATATTCTGCGTTCAGGTTGATTCGCTCGCCACGCCGGATACCCAGGAAACCGCCCTCGACCTCGCCGGTCTTGCCGCCGCCTGCGGTCGGGATCCGGCCGGTCAGTTCGCCGGTGAAGGCGCGGAAGCGCTGGCGCAGCACGATGTTCATCACCTTCTGGTCGGCGCCGTAGCCGTAGCGCAGCCCGACTTCCTCCGGCAGAATATCCACGCGGGCGATGGCTTCGGACGGGATCGAGGCGATCTCGCGGAAGCTCGCGATGCGCTTGCCTTCGAGCAGCGTGACCGGCGGTTTGCCGCTGGCGCTGCGCAACTGCGGGCCGAGTTCGGCCAGCAGATCGTTGATGGTCGAAATGCCGAGCGCGCGCACATCGGCGGCGTTGAGCTGCTGTTCCGGCTTGATGTCGCCGATCACCGCGCCGCGTTCCCGCTGGCCGGTGACGACGATGTCATCCGCGATTTCCTCCAGCGCGGCCTCGTCGATCTCGTCCTGTTGGGCGAGTGCTCGCCCGCTCGTGAGAGTGGCCATAGTGATGGCGAGTAGCGAAGCAGCGGTGATACGGGTTGGGAGCATGGGGACCATCTTGAGAATCAATTGCAACAAGCACTCCTGCCCATGATAGTCCTATCCTGTCTCGTCTATGAACAAGATGGCTGTTGGGCGGATTCACAGCCTTTACGTTCAAAAATGTCACAGCCAGCGGCGTTGAGCTTGATTGCCTGCTCCGATAACGAGGACGAACCAAGGCGCCCCACAGCATGGAGAGGATACGCATGACGCTGGCAATTGAGGACAGGCTTGGCCTGCAAGACCTGATCGCGAATTATAGTTGGGCGCTCGACACGGGCGATGTGGATGCGCTGGTCGCCTGCTTCACACCGGATGCTCGCATGGTGGAGGAAGTGTTCGAGGACCCCGATATCTGGGAAGGCCATGACGGCATTCGCGGCATCGCCGAGCATTATCGCAATGCGCCTGGCTTCCCCGGCCGCCAGCATCATGTGACGCAGACCCAGTTCATGCCCCAACCCGACGGATCGGTGAAGATGCGCTCCTTTGCCTTCGTCACCGAGTGCGAGGGGGAGCCTCCCTATCTGCTACGTTTTACCGGCTGGTACGACGACCATGCCGTGAAAGGGGCGGACGGCAAGTGGCTGTTCCACCGGCGCACCGTGCGCCTGTGGGACGGCGAGGTGCTCAAGAACTTCCCCGGCAAGGGTGAATGGGTCCCCCGCAAGCGCCCGCCTTCGCTCGTCATCAAGCGCTGAACCAGGCAGCTAGCTCCATCTGGCTTCAGACCCTCGTTCTGATCGCGGAGAAGGCTTTCCTGGGCGACCTCCCCGTCCGCTCGCGGTCAATTTGACGGCATCGTTACCCCATAACGGGCAAAGGTCTCCTGAACCTGGGGATCGAGGTGACGGGCGGCGGCAAGATCGGCATCCGCCTTCTCAGCCTCTCCCTTGCGCGTCCAGGCGATCGCACGGCCGAAGAAGGAGGTGGGATAGTCCGGGTTTTTCTCGAGTACACGCGTATAAACTGCGATCGCCTCATCGAGGCGGCCCAGACGCAATAACACAAACGCTTTGCTGTCGAGAAAGGCGAATTCATCCGGATTCATTGCCAGAGCGGCGTCACATTCCTTGAGTGCCGCCTCCAGTGCCACGTCGTTGATGGCCTTCTGCCAGCACAGGTTGTTCAGGAGCGGTGAGGTTGATGCCTGCGCTCGCGCCTTCGTGAAATCCTGGTCCGCTTTCGCCACATCTCCGGCCTTGGCGTAGGCGATCCCGCGATAGGCTAGCAGGTTGATATCGTCATTCGCCTCGGCTAACCCGTCCGACAGGAGGGCGACGGCGCGTTGCGGCTCCCCCTGCTCTATATAGAGATGCGCTCGCTCTCCAATGGCTTCCCTTGAATTCGGGTCCAGCTTCAAGGCGGCATCATAATCGGCTTCCCGCCCTGCAATATCGGTTGGGACCCGACTTTGGGCACGGTTGAGGTAGACGAGGGGATTCTGATCCATAGCCAACGCCATATCGAATATGCGCATGGCTTCATCCCGGTCCCCGAGATCCGCATAAATGCGGCCCGCAATGATCTGCGGCCCGCTATCGCCTCTACGGATTTGCGCCAGAGCGGCCGCCTCTTTCCTCATTTCATCCTTTTTACCCTGTCGGCGAAAGATATTGGCCTTCAACAGGCGCATTTCGGCCCATTGCGGGACGAGCTGGATGACCCGCTCGGCATCGGCCAGAGCGGCCTCATCATTTCTTGCGGCGCGATAGGCTGTTGCACGGTGAGCAAGCGAGAAACTGTCGTTCGGGTCGAGCGCGATGGCCTGCCCGTAGGCCACGATCGCCGCGTTTGTGTCACCGCGCTGCTCAGCGATAAAGCCCCGCGTCATGGGAATACCCGTCAACTTCGGATCAATCGCAGCGGCAGCGTCAAGGTCCTTCGCCGCCGCGTCGATCCGACCCAACCAGGCCTCCGTCACACTGCGGTTCATCAAGGCGAGCGCGTTGCGAGGCTCCTTCTTCACAAGCATGTCGAAATCGGTGAACGCTGCCTCATATCGTCTTCCGCTGAGCAGGGCGAGACCGCGCTTGAGGCGGGCCTCATCCGTTTCCGGCTCGCTCGCCGCCATCGCATCAAGCTCGGCCGGGGTCATACCCACGGTTACAGGCCGCTTGAGATAGACCCGGCGTTCCGCGAGTGCGCGCAACTTTTTCTCGGCATCGGGCGCGTCCTTGGCCGGGAACTCCGGTGCAATGGTCCGTGACGAAGCCTCGATCCGGAACACGCCGTCTACCAACTGCGCCGCACGGCGATATTCGATACCGGCGATCGTCTCATCGACTGCTGCATTCGCCAGGTTTCTGCCTTCCGGGAAACCCGGCGGGAGGCGGATCGTCTCGACTGTGCGCGAAAAGCCGGGATGAGGCACCGTATAAGGCGCGTCGCGATCCGGGCCGGCTGTGCGAGAGAAATCCGCTTTGTAGCCGAGGCCGATCTCGTCCGCTTCGTAATAGCCGTCCTCCCAGTCCATCGTGGCGAGACCTTCCATGGTCAGCCGCTGCTCGCCTGTCGCGGGATCGAAGGCGGCCTCGGTCGAACCGATTTCAACGAAGTCGAACTTTCCCTTCCAGTACCGCCGCAGCGCCTCGTTGCGTGCATCGGCGGGCAGGTTAGCAAGGCTGAGCTTCGTGCCGATGGCGCCATCGCCGCGCAGCAACGTTTCGGCCTTGAACGGAGCGGGCAAGGTCAGGCCCTTGCGCGCGTCGATATCGATCGTCAGTTCTTCATCGGGCTCGTTCAGCGTCGCCGCTTCCATCCGCACGAGCTGAGCATTCTCGGCGACCAGCGGCAGTCCCCAATCGAGATCGGGCACACGCAGCCGAGCCAGACTGGTATCGCCCGTGCGGGTGCCGTCCAGCCAATAGCTTTTGCCATCAACGGTGGCGCGAACCAGTACATGATTGAACAAGCCGAGCATGGGCAGACGCTTGTCGAACCCGTCGCCACCGTTGATATTGACTGCGACGGGCTCGGCGGCGATCCCTAACTCCTTCAGCAGTGCCAGCAGGAGCGCGGTCTTGGCCTTGCAATCGCCGAATCGCCGGGACCAGGTTTCTTCCGCGCTCGCCGGTACATAGCCGCCCGTACCCATTAGCAGCGCGACATAACGGATCCGATCCTGTACCAGGGCGAGCGCCATCTCGGCGCGTTTTACCGGATCGGTGGACGCTGCTTTGATCTTCTCCAACTCGGTCCGCAACGTACCTTCGGCTGGCACCACCGCCGCTTTGGCATAAAGCGGCGCCATCAGTGCGCCGATATCCGACCAGGAGCGGAAATCGCTCAGCTCGATCAATCGCCCCGTCCAGTAGCGAGCCGGCGCATATTTGGGCGGAATGATCGGTTCAACATTATCGAGGCTCAGCGTGATCGAGCTGGTGCCGCCGGCTTTGGCGATCTTGACCGCCGGTAAGGCGCCGGTCTGGCTTATCGCGATTGGCAGGCCGCTCGGCCATTGCATCTTCATGCGCGCCCTGCTGATGGGTACGCCGTTCCACATCGCTCCAACCTGCTCGACATGTCCCTTCAGGGCGGGGTCGCTGCGGCTGATTGAGATGGCGAATTCCAGAACGTCGCCAACCTGCAAGCCCTCGGGCTGGATGTTAGCGGTGAGCATGCCGTCCAGCATCGCGCTTTCGAGATTGGGCTCACGGCGCAGCACAGTGAAGTTCTGGCCAGAACCGAGCACGTCGATGGTCTGGCTGCGGCGGTGGATCTCCAGCTTGTGAACGAAAAACTCGTCCGTCTCCGGGTTCCAGGGGAAGGAGAGATTACCCGCCGCCAGACCTTGCGGCGTCTGGATGCGCATGGCGATATTGGAGTAAACTATCTGCTTATCCTGATCGAGCCGGGCTTGTTGATCGGAGAGGAGCAGACGCACGGGCGCCTCGTCCGGTTTTTCCGGACTGTCGGGCAAGGCGACCGGCGTCACCCAGTCCGGCGCGGGTACCATGATGGGCTTATCGGCCCCGGCATGCGCCGCACCCGCCAGAAAACTGGACGCCATCAGAAAGGTCTTCAATGGACGCATCGCCTATCCCCCCTAAGACGGACCATAGCAAGCAGCGGCAAGATTGCCACGGCAATGCAAGGCGGAAGCTGATTCTCTATCGGCTATGCGCGTCGATTTTAATCAAGCTGTCGACCGACCTGGAAGAAATGGCGCGCCCGGAACGATTCGAACGTCCGACCCTCAGATTCGTAGTCTGATGCTCTATCCAGCTGAGCTACGGGCGCATCGCCAATTTCAGGGCGCCTGAGCGCCTTGGGAGACGCGCAAATAGTCGGGGGCGCCCCGGCTGGCAACCCCCTTTTTCCCTTTTTTCCGCCTGCTCTCTCACCCCTTGCGTGCGAGTGCCGCTTGCGCCGCCGCGAGGCGAGCGATCGGCACGCGGTAGGGCGAGGCGCTGACATAATCGAGGCCGGTCTGCTCGCAGAAAGCGATGCTCGCCGGATCGCCGCCATGCTCGCCGCAAATGCCGAGCTTAATGCCGGGGCGTGTCGCCCTGCCCCGTTCCGCCGCGATCTCGATGAGCTGGCCGACGCCTTCGACATCAATGCTGACGAACGGATCGCGCGCAAAGATGCCCTTGTCGACATATTGGGTGAGGAAGCGCCCGGCGTCGTCACGGCTGACGCCCAGCGTCGTCTGGGTCAGATCATTGGTGCCGAACGAGAAGAACGCGCCGACCTCCGCGATCTCGCCGGCCTTGAGTGCGGCGCGCGGCAGCTCGATCATGGTGCCGACCAGATAGGCGACGTCCGCGCCGCGCTCGGCGAACACGGCCTGCGCGGTCTGGTCAACCAGTGCCTTCATCAGCTCCAGCTCGCGCCTGGTTGCAACCAGCGGGATCATGACCTCGGGGATCGGCGCGGTGCCGCTCGCCTTGGCCACATCCAGCGCCGCCTCGAAAATGGCGCGGGCCTGCATCTCGTAAATCTCGGGATAGGTGATGCCGAGCCGGCACCCGCGATGGCCGAGCATCGGGTTGAACTCGTGCAGCTCCGCCGCGCGGCGCTTGAGCAGGTCCACGGACACACCGGCCGCTTCCGCCACTTCAGCGAACTCATCGTCGGCATGCGGCAGGAACTCGTGCAGCGGCGGATCGAGCAGGCGGATCGTCACCGGCAGCCCGGCCATCTCGTTGAAGATCGCGGTGAAGTCCGCGCGCTGGGCGGGCAGCAGCTTGGCCAGCGCTGCGCGCCGCTCCGCCTCACTGTCGGCCAGGATCATCTGGCGGACGGCGGTGATCCGCTCGGCGTCGAAGAACATATGTTCGGTGCGGCACAGGCCGACGCCTTCGGCACCGAACTCACGCGCTGTCTTGCAGTCGTGCGGCGTCTCGGCATTGGCGCGCACCTTGAGGCGGCGTACCTTGTCCGCCCACGCCATCAGCGTGCCGAAATCGCCGGCCAGCTCGGGCTGCACGGTCGGCACCTTGCCGGCCATCACCTCGCCGCTGGCGCCGTCGATGGTGATGATCTCGCCTTCCTTGAGGGACCGGCCGCCCACGCGCATGGTCCGTGTTGCCGTGTCGATGGCGATATTGCCCGCGCCGGAGACGCAGGGACGCCCCATGCCGCGCGCCACCACGGCCGCATGCGACGTCATGCCGCCGCGCGCCGTGAGGATGCCGCGCGCAGCGTGCATACCGTGAATATCCTCCGGGCTGGTCTCGATCCGCACGAGGATTACCGCCTCGCCCAACTCGGCGAGGCGCTCGGCATTCTCCGCATCGAACACGATCTGGCCGGAGGCCGCGCCCGGCGAGGCGGGCAGGCCCTTGGTCAACACGTCACGCGGCGCCTTGGGATCAAGCGTGGGGTGGAGAAGCTGGTCGAGCGCGGCCGGATCGACGCGGGCGACCGCCTCCTCCTGACTGATGAGCCCTTCCTCCGCCATGTCCACCGCGATCTTGAGCGCCGCCTTGGCGGTGCGCTTGCCGGTACGGGTCTGGAGCATCCACAGCTTGCCCTGCTGCACGGTGAACTCGATATCCTGCATGTCGCGATAGTGCGCCTCCAGGATCTCGAACACCCGCGCCAGCTCGGCATAGGTCTCCGGCAGCGCTTCCTCCATGCTCGGCAGCTTGGCGCCGGCCCGCTCGCGTGCAGCCTTGGTCAGATATTGCGGCGTGCGGATGCCGGCGACGACATCCTCGCCCTGCGCATTGATGAGATATTCGCCATAATAAGCGTTCTCGCCGGTCGCAGGATCGCGCGTGAAGGCGACGCCGGTTGCCGAGGTGTCGCCCATGTTGCCGAATACCATGGCCTGCACGTTGACCGCCGTGCCCCAGTCACCCGGAATAGCGTTGAGCCGCCGATAGACCTTGGCGCGTTCGGCCTGCCAGCTTCCGAACACCGCGCCGATCGCACCCCAGAGCTGCTCGTGCACATCCTGCGGGAAGGGTTTGCCCCATAACTGCTCGACGATGCGTTTATACTCGCCGACCAGTGCCTGCCAGTCCTCGGCGGTCAGCTCGGTATCGAGATAGGCGCCCTTGTCCTCCTTGGCGATTTCGAGCGCTTCCTCGAACTTGCCATGATCCAGCTCCAGCACCACGTCCGAATACATCTGGATGAAGCGGCGGTAGCTGTCCCACGCGAAACGCGCATCGCCGGAGACAGCGGCGAGACCCTGCACGGTCTCATCATTGAGGCCGAGGTTGAGCACGGTATCCATCATGCCCGGCATGGAGACCCGCGCGCCCGAGCGAACGGACACCAGCAGCGGATCAGCCGCATTGCCGAAGGTCTTGCCCGTTACCGCCTGGATATGGGCGATGCCGTCCGCGACTTCCTGCCGTACGCTATCCGGATAGGTCTGGCCTTCCGCATAATAGCGGGTGCACATCTCGGTCGTGATCGTAAAGCCGGGCGGCACGGGGAGCCCGATGGCGGCCATGCCGTCCAGATTGGCGCCCTTGCCGCCCAGGAGGTTCTTGTCCCCCTTGCCGCCGTCGTTCACACCTCCGCCGAAGCGATAGACATATTTCGTCATGACCGTTGCCACCTGCGCTCCTTCCGCTCGCGCGATCGAACATATCTCCTGATTGACCGGGCCACCTGTTTTGCTGTCGTGCGGTGTCCTGACCGACTAACCTTCGATCTTCGAAAAATCCGCGACTTGGTGCACCGCAGCACGAATGCGGGTCAATACATTTAACCGCGAATCCCGTTTTGCCGGGTCCGGATCGTTAACCGTCACGGTATCGAAGAAGGTGTCGATCGGCCCGCGTAACGTAGCCAGCGCCGCCATCGCACCTTCGAAATCCTCGGCGACGACTGCCTCCGCCGCACGTGGCTCGGCGGCATCGAGCGCGGCGATCAGCGCGGCTTCTGCCGGCTCCAGCATATAGGCCGGCGGCAGTGCGTCATGCACGCGGATCGCGTCGGCGATCTCGGGGTCGGTCAACGCCGCGCCGGGGTCCTCCTCGCCGGCCGCGCTGGCCGACTTGCCATTCTCCGGCCGCTCTTTCTTGAGGATGTTAGCTGCGCGCTTGTAGCCGGCGAGCAGATTGGCGCCGTCCTCGGTGGCGATGAAATGCTGGAGCGCCTTCACACGGGCGAGCAGCCGAACAAGATCGTCCTCCCCACCGAGCGCGAACACGGCGTCGATCAGGTCATGGCGGACGCCGGCCTCGCGCTGCTGGACCTTGAGGCGATCAGCGAAGAAATCGAGGATAGCGTCAATCACCAGCCCAATGGGTGCCGGCTCCTCAATATCATTCTGAAAGACCGGCAGGACCTGCCACAGCGGCGCACGCAGGCCGTTCTTCTCGATCAGGAGGATCGCGCCGAGCGCCGCCCGGCGCAAAGCGTAAGGATCACGCGATCCGGTCGGTTTCTCGTCGATCGCAAAGAACTGGAACAGACTGTCCAGCTTGTCCGCCAGCGCTACCGCCACCGTTACCGGCGCGGTCGGCACATCATCGCCCTGCCCAACCGGCTTGTAATGATCGCGAATGGCGTCGGCGACCACATCAGGCAGCCCTTCGGCGCGAGCGTAATAGCCGCCCATCAGGCCCTGCAATTCGGGGAACTCACCGACCATCTCGGTGACGAGATCGGCCTTGGCGAGGCGAGCGGCCTGTTCGGCCAGCGCTGGGTCGGCGCCCTTGACGATGCCTTCCTCGCCCAACCAGCGAGCCAGCCTGGCCACGCGCTCCACTTTATCGGCCACGGTGCCGATCTTTTCGTGGAAGGTGATACGCGCGAGTTTTTCGGCATGCACAGCGAGCGGCGTTTTCTTGTCTTGCTCCCAGAAGAAGCGGGCGTCGGAGAGACGCGCGGCGAGCACCTTGCCGTTGCCCTCGATGATCGCCCTGCCACCGTCCGTCGCCTCGATGTTCGCCGTGCAGATGAAGGCATTGGCGAGCTTGCCAGCGGAATCGCGCAGCACGAAATATTTCTGGTTGATGCGCAGGGTGAGCTGGATGACCTCCGGAGGCACCTCCAGATAGGCGGAGTCGAAGCGCCCGAGCAGCGGCACCGGCCACTCGGTGAGGCCGGCATTCTCGGCGACGAGCCCGGCGTCCGGGATCAGGTCCAGCCCCGCTTCAGCCGCCAGTGCCGTGGCGCGTTCCTCGATGATCCGCCGACGCTCGGCCTGATCGACCACCACATAGGCGGCGCGAAGCTGCTCGGCATAGGTTGCCGCGCGCTCGATCGACACCAGGCCGCTCGCATGGAAGCGATGGCCGAGCGTAGTCCGCCCCGCCTCGGCCCCCTCGATGGCGATCGGCACCACATCGTCGCCGAGCAGCGCTACGATGCCTTGCAACGGCCGCACCCAGCGCAAGCTCTCAGGCGAAAGGCTGACCGACCCCCAGCGCATCGACTTGGGCCATGGGAAGGCGCGAATGATGGCGGGGATCACCTCTGCCAGCACATCGGCAGTCGCGCGACCGGTTTTCTCGACCGTCGCGAACCACACGCCGTCGCGATCCTCAAGCTGGTCTTGCGTGAGGCCGGTCTTGCGCAGGAAACCCTCCAGTGCCTGCGGCGGCGCGGAGATGCGCGGGCCCTTATATTCCTCGCTCACCGCCTGCGTTGCCAACGGCAGATCGTGCGCGATCAGCGCGAGACGACGGGGCGTCACGTAGCTGGTCAGCCACGCGGCCTTGAGGCCCGCTTCCGCCAGTTTCTCGGTGAACAGCCGCGCCAGATCCTCGCTGGCCCTGGCCTGCATGCGCGCCGGGATTTCCTCGCAGCGCAGTTCAAGGAGAAAATCCGCGCTCATTGCGCCCACCCATTATGCGCCATCCATGCCTCACAGCTTCCCTTGGCCAGATCGCGCACGCGGCCCATGTAGCTCGCCCGCTCCTGCACGCTGATGACGCCACGTGCCTGAAGGAGATTGAAGATATGGCTTGCCTCGATCGCCTGCTCATAAGCGGCGAGCGGTACGCCGGCGGCAATGCTCGCCTGGCACTCTGCCTCCGCATCCTTGAACCAGCGGAACAGCTTGTCGGTATCGGCGACCTCGAAATTCCATTTGGAAAGCTCGCGCTCATTTTCCAGGAACACGTCGCCATAGGTCACGGCCGGGCGATCCCCCACGGCGTCGTTGAAAACGAGATCGTAAACGCTGTCCTTGCCCTGAATATACATGGCGAGACGCTCAAGCCCGTAGGTCAGCTCGCCCGTGACGGGCTTGCAATCGAACCCGCCCATCTGCTGGAAATAGGTGAATTGGGTGACTTCCATCCCGTCACACCAGACCTCCCAGCCCAAGCCCCACGCGCCGAGCGTCGGGCTCTCCCAATCATCCTCGACAAAGCGGATATCGTGGAGCAGCGGGTCGATACCGATAGCGGCGAGGCTGCCGAGATACAGTTCCTGCAAATCCGGCGGGCTCGGCTTCATGATGACCTGATACTGGTAATAATGCTGGAGCCGGTTGGGGTTTTCGCCATAGCGACCGTCGGTCGGCCGGCGCGAGGGCTGGACATAGGCGCAGTTCCACGGGTCCGGCCCGAGGCTGCGCAGCGTCGTCGCCGGGTGGAACGTGCCCGCGCCCACGCGCATGTCGAACGGCTGGAGGATCACGCAGCCCTGCGCGGCCCAATAATCATGCAGTCTCAGGATCAGTTGCTGAAAGCTCAGCGGTGTCGATGCGGTATCCTGCATGCCCAGCCATTCCAATCGGATCGTTCGGTCCGTCGGTTTCGGGCGCGGCGGACGGGCGCGCTTTGGCGCATGGGGGATGCGCGGTCAAGGCGCGGCCGGGTAGGACTTGCGCTCCGCGACCAACTCCGCGATGCAGGCGGACGCCGTGCAGACGAGGACGGGAAAGAGATGAAACGCTGCAAATCCCTGCTCCTGGGCGCCCTGATGGCGCTTGCACCGCTGGCGCCCGCGCTTGCCGCGCCCGCCGCAGATACCATCATCAACCCGCCGGTCGAGCAAGCCGCGCCGCCGGTTGCCGGGTTCGTCCATGCCGATCCCGCGTTGTGGGTGCTCAAGGATGAAGATACGACCATATATCTCTTTGGCACCATCCATCTGCTGCGCCGCGAGATCCTCTGGTTCGACGGGCCGGTGCGCCGCGCGTTCGACTCCGCGCAAGATGTCGTTCTGGAGGTCATCGACAACGATGAACCCGACGCGCAGGCCGGGATGCTGGGCGCGGCGATGCAGCCGGATGCGCCGCCGCTGTCGAGCCAGCTTCCCGGCGACCAGGGAGGGAAATTCCTCGCCGCGCTGGCAGATAACGGCGCTCCGGCGGTGCTGTTCGACCATGTGAAGCCATGGCTGGCGGCAATGGCGCTCACCACCCTGCCGCTCCAGAAGCTGGGTTACAGCCCCGATAGCGGCGTCGATCGTGCAATCCGCGCGGAGGCGGTGGCAGCAGGCAAGACTCTGGTCGGGCTGGAGACGACGGCGGAGCAGATGGGTTTTTTCGCCGCCATGCCGCACGATCTGCAACTGGCGTTGCTCAGCCAGACGATTGACGAATTGCCTGCCCTTCCGACCACCATCGGGCAGATGATCGCGGCCTGGGGAGCGGGCGACCCCGACCGGCTGGCGGTGCTGATGAACGACTCCGTCAACGACAATCCGGGCCTGCGCAAGCTGCTGCTGACCGATCGCAATGCCCGCTGGGCCGACTGGATCAAGCAACGCCTTGCCGCGCCCGGCACCGTGTTCATCGCGATCGGTGCCGGGCATCTGGCCGGAGAGGACAGCGTCCAGGCCATGCTCCGCGCGCGCGGCGTCGAGACGGCGCGGGTCGCCGGAGACTGAGCATGCCCCCCAGCCCGCGCCTCGCCTGGCAGCCCCGCTTCATTCTGCCGGTGCTGGTGCTACTCGCCGCCATGGCGGCGCTCGGCTGGTGGATCGGCCACCGCGCAGCCGACGCGGAAATAACCGCACGGCCAGCGCTGTGGCATATCTCCCAGGGCGACAAGGAAGCCTATCTGTTCGGCACCATCCACGCCGTACCGCAGGGAGAACGCTGGCTCTCGCCCGCCATTGCCCGAGCTGTCGCGCACAGCGACGCGCTGCTCCTCGAAGTCACGGGACTCGAAGGCGAGCGGCGATCCCGCTCCACCTTCGAGCGCCTCGGCCGCACGCCCGGCCTGCCGGACATCGGCACGCGCCTGGACAATGACGCGGATGCCGGGCTGTTTGCCGATCTGGAGCGGCGCCACCCGGCCACGCTGCGAAATCTTGGCGGCTATGAGAGCTGGGCGGCCGCGCTGCTTGTCAACGCCGCCGCTTCATCCGGCCTGTCGCTCTCCGCGGACAATGCCGGCGAGGCTGTGTTCAGCCACATGTTCGCCGCCGCCGGCAAGCCCATCGAAGGGCTGGAGACCGTCGATGGCCAGCTCGGCCTGTTCGACGCCCTGTCTGAGTCCGACCAGCGGCTGCTGCTCACCCAGGCCGTGCGTGAAGCGGGCGATGCCCCGCGTCTCTACCGCATCCTGCACGATGCCTGGGCAAGCGGCGATCTCGGCACTCTCGAACGCCAGTTCCTTGCACCACTCGCCCGCACGCCGATGCTGCGGGAAATCCTTGTCGACGCGCGCAACCGGCGCTGGAGCACGCTCATCGACCAGCGGTTGCGCACACGGCCGGGTGTGCCCTTCATCGCCGTGGGCGCGGGGCATCTGGTCGGCGCGCAGAGCGTGCAGGCGCGGCTCGCCACCCTCGGATGGCGCGTGGAGCGCGTGCAATAGTCGGAGGAAGGAAGGGGCACGCGTCGCGCCGCCGCGCCCGCCCTTGCATTGGCGCCCTTTTCCCGCTAAGCGCGCCCATCTTCCGCTATGGTCATCCCTGGAGGCGTGGCGGAACGATTGACAATCTGCTTCCTGGAGACACGCATATGAGCGACACGCTTACGCTGTCGGCCGAGGCACGCGATCGGGCAGGCAAGGGAGCCTCCCGCGCTCTCCGCCGCGAGGGCCGCGTTCCCGCCGTCATTTATGGCAACAATGAAGAGCCGCAGACGATCCATGTCGAGGAAAAGAGCCTCGCCAAGCTGCTCGGCACCGGCATCTTTTTCAACTCCGTCGTCACCGTCGAAGTGGCCGGCAAGAAGGTCCGCACGCTCCCCAAGGACGTGGCGTTCCATCCCGTTACCGAGCGCCCGCTGCATGCGGATTTCCTGCGCGTCTCCGCCCACGCCAAGGTGACGGTCAACGTGCCCGCGCGCTTCACCAACGAGGAAGCCTCGCCCGGCCTGAAGCGCGGCGGCGTGCTGAACGTCGTGCGGCACGAGCTGGAACTGATTTGCGACGCGGCCAGCATCCCGGACGAGATCGTCATCGACATGACCGGTTTCGACGTGGGCGAGGCCGTGCATATCAGCCATGTGACGCTGCCCAAGGGCGCCGAGCCGACCATCACGGATCGCGATTTCACCATCGCCACCATCGTGGCACCGTCCGCGCTCAAGTCGAGCGAAGGCGACACGACCAAGGAAGAAGAGGGCGAGACGGAGGAGTAATCCGCCTCGCGCAGGTAGGAGCGCATCGTGCAGCTATGGGTTGGCCTCGGCAATCCCGAGCCGCAATATGCGCTCCACCGCCACAATGTCGGCTTCATGGCGCTGGACGTCATCGCCGAGGACCATGGCTTCTCGCCGTGGAAGAAGCATTTCCAGGGCTTGACCAGCGAAGGCCGCATCGGCCCTGACAAGATCCTGCTGCTCAAGCCCCTCACCTTCATGAACCACAGCGGCCGCGCGATCCGCGCCGCACTCGATTTCTACAAGCTGACACCCGAGGCCGTGACCGTGTTCCACGACGAGCTGGACCTTGCCCCGATGCGGGTGAAGGTGAAGCGCGGCGGCGGCACCGCCGGCCACAACGGCCTGCGCTCGACGGACGCGCACATCGGTCCGGATTTCCGCCGCGTGCGCATCGGCATCGGCCATCCCGGCCACAAGGACCGCGTCACCGGCTACGTGCTCGGCAATTACGCCAAGAGCGAAATGGACGCGCTGGCCGCGATGCTCGGCGCGCTCTCGGCCGAGGCGGAGTGGCTGGCGCGGGGCGAGGACGCGCGGTTCATGAGCGAGGTGGCGCTGCGGCTTGCGGATTAGGTGGACGAGACACTTATCACCTACGATTCGCGGTTTTCGGAAATCCTACAAATGTAGGATCACCTCATCGTGCGGGTGAGGCGGGCGCGCCAGTTTGCGAGTGTCGCTTCGGGTACGGGCGGCCGCTCAAGGGCGGGCTTGCCGTCGCGCAGGCGTTTGCGGTCCCGCTCGGGCGGCTCGACATAGCGAACGCGGACGGGGGCGACGCCTTGCCGGCGGATGCCGAGCAGCGCCGCCGCGCCTCGCGACAGGTCGATGATCCGTCCGGCGGCGAAGGGTCCGCGATCGTTGACGCGCACCAGCACCGTTCGCCCGGTATCGAGCGCCGTCACCTCGACATAGGTGGGCAGCGGCAGCGTGCGGTGTGCGGCGGTGATCCCATTAGGACGGAACCGCTCGCCATTGGCCGTCATGTTGCCCGATTCGTGGCCATACCAGCTTGCGTAGCCCAACTCGTCATAAGTGGGATCGGCCGCCGGCACATAAGTGACGCCGCGCACCTGATAGGGCTTGCCGATCCGCACCGGCGTATCGCTGACCGGCCGGTATTTTGTCGAGGCACAAGCGGCCAGCAACGGCAGCGCGGCAAGGGCCAGTCCCTGAAACAACCGGCGCAGCGGGAGCTGGTGAGCGTGGATATCAGGCATGGCCGGGGGTCTAGAGGCTCTGCCGGGGGAATGGAAGCGGGTGCGCTGGCGCAGGAGGGTTGGAGGCGCCCGGTCGCAGGGTGGAACTGCTGGGTTCCCGCCTGCGCGGGAGCACGGATTGTTCATTGGGGCAAGGCGCCACGGGCCGGTGCGATGAGGGGAGCACCACAGGCCGGTGCGACGAAGGGAGCACTACAGGGCGGTGCGCTGAGGGGTGTGTGCCACAGGTCGATACGATGAGGGGGCCGCAAGTCGGTGAGCGGGCCGGTGCGATGGGGGATGCGCTACGTCATATCCCCGTCATCCGACCGTCATGCCCGTGACGCCGCCCGGCAATGCTCCTGACATGGTCCGCTGCGATCAGGCGGCCGCCCGAGGGACCCGGCACCTCCGCCCGTGTCCCCATACAAAAGAGGGGAACTCCATGTCTCACCTGACCGATGCGGCCCGCGCGCCCTATCGCCTTGCCGCCACCACCGATCTCGACGCCGCGGACAGCCTGGAAGCGATCGTCTCCGCCAATCCGTCGCGCCGCACCATTCTGAAGAACGGCCTGCTCGGCCTCTCCATCCTGCCCGTCGCGGCGATGCTCGCCGGCTGCGACGACGATGGCGACGGCCCGGTGACGATCCCGACACCGACCCCCTCCCCCAGCCCGACGCCGAGCCCCACGCCGACGCCGACCGCCAGCTACGAGGTCAAGTTCACGTCCATCGCCGCCAACCAGAACGACACCGTCACCGTGCCGGAGGGCTACAAGGTAGAGGTGCTGCTCAAGGCCGGCGACGCGGTCGAGAACGGCGTCACCGGCTATGCCGGCAGCTTCCCCACCCCCGCCCAGGCCGAGAAGTGGGCCGGCGGCAACCATGACGGCATGGAATATTTCACGCTGGACGGCACCGATCCGAACAAGGGCGGCCTGCTCGCGATGAATTTCGAACTGCCCGATTTCAACATCCTGATGAGCGGAAGCTACGACGCCGCCACGGCGACGGCCGACCAGAAGGCGCTCGCCCTCTCCGCTGTCGGTATCGCGGTGGTTGAGATCGGCGCGGACGCGGCTGGCAAATGGAGCGTGAAGGCCGGCTCGCAATATAACAAACGCTATACCGGCAACAGCAGCTACCGCGCGGGCGGCCCGGCTGCCGGCCTGCTCTCCGGCACCATCAAGGGCATGCTCAACAACTGTTCGAGCGGCCGCACGCCGTGGGGCACCTACCTCACCTGCGAGGAGACGACGGACAATTATCTGGACCCGACGCAGCCCTCCACCAACTATGGCTGGGTGGTCGAGATCGACCCGCTCCAGCAACTGGCGCAGCCGACCAAGCGCACCGCCATGGGCCGGTTCAACCACGAGAATGTCGCGCACATGACCAACGGCGACCGCCGCGTCGCCTTCTACATGGGCGACGACAGCACGCCGGGCTGCATCTACAAGTTCGTGCCGGACCGCGCCTATAGCGACACCAACCGCGCGGCCAATACCGAGCTGCTCGACTATGGCACGCTCTACGTCGCCCGCTTCAATGCCAACGGCACGGGCGACTGGATCGCGCTGGTGCAGGGCCAGAACGGCCTGACCGCCACCGCGTCCGACCCTGGCAATGTCAGCCAGAGCACGACGCCGCCGGCGGCGACGCCCGTGAGCTTCGCCAGTCAGGCGGACGTACTGATCCGCTGCGCGTCCGCCGCGCGTGTAGCCGGCGGCACGATCATGGACCGGCCGGAGTGGATCACGGTCGCACCGGACAACAGCGCCATCTTCGTTACGCTGACCAACAACAGCGGCCGCAAGGTGACGGATGCCGCCAACCCGCGTGTGACCAACCTGCACGGGCACATCCTCAAGTTCCGCGAGAGCGGGGATTCGCCGCTGGCGACCGGCTTCACGTGGGAGATCTTCCTGCTCGCGGGCGATCCGGCGCTCTCCTCGGGCGGCACCAATCTGGTGGGCGACATCAAGGGCGACACCTTCTCCAGTCCGGACGGCCTGCGCATCGACCCGCAGGGCCGCCTGTGGGTGCAGACCGACCACAGCGTTCCGGGCAATTCGGGCGTGTCCGGCACGACCATCGACCAGGCGTTCGGACACAATGCGATGTTCTACGTCGACCAGACGAGCAAGCAATCCAAGCGCTTCCTCGTCGGGCCAGAGGGCTGCGAGATCACCGGCATCGCCTATACGCCGGACCTCAAGACCTTCTTCGTGAACATCCAGCACCCCACCGGGAACTGGCCGGTCGCGGGCGAGGAACCCCGCTCCTCGACCGTGGTCATCACCCGCACGGACGCGCAGCCGGTCGGCGCCTGACGGCAGATCACGGCATCGGATGACGGGAGCCTCCCCTGCGGCATGCGGGGGAGGCTTTCGCTTGCTTGGCGGTGAGGCGCAGGCAGATTTCGTCCGCATCGGAACGGTCGATCCAGAGTGGGCGAGAGCCAATCCACGATCATCGTCACCCCGGGCCTGACCCCGGATGACGGTGGTGAGTTGGGCTGGTATCAACCGGATTGGGGCAGCGGTTGCCACGGGGCGTCCCACCCCCAACGTTCATACGCCACCCAAGGGGCTGGCGCGGCGGGCGTCGAGCGCCTATCGGGGCGCTTTCCCCACCAGCATCGCACGGGTTGAGCATCATGGGTTTCAAATGCGGGATCGTCGGCCTGCCCAATGTCGGCAAATCCACTCTCTTCAACGCGCTGACCGAGACGCAAGCGGCGCAGGCGGCCAACTATCCTTTCTGCACCATAGAGCCCAATGTCGGGCAGGTCGCGGTGCCGGATGCGCGGCTGGATAAGCTGGCCGCCATCGCCGGCAGCCAGAAGATCATCCCCACCCAGCTTGCCTTCGTCGATATCGCCGGGCTGGTGCGTGGCGCCTCCAAGGGCGAGGGGCTGGGCAATCAGTTTCTCGGCAATATCCGCGAAGTGGACGCCATCGTCCATGTGCTGCGCTGCTTCGAGAATGACGACATCCAGCATGTCGACAACCGCGTCGACCCGATCGCGGACGCCGAGACGGTCGAGACCGAGCTGATGCTCTCCGATCTCGAAAGCCTGGAAAAGCGCGTGCCGGCCTTCCAGAAGAAGGCGACCGGCGGCGACAAGGAGAGCAAGATCGCCGCCGCCGTGCTCGGCCGCGCGCTCGACCTGCTGCGCGAGGGCAAGCCGGCGCGGCTGGTGGAGCCGAACGACGAGGAGGAGGCGCGCATCTTCGCGCAGGCGCAGCTCCTCACCTCCAAGCCGGTGCTCTACGTCTGCAATGTCGAGGAGGAGAGTGCGGCGGAAGGCAACGCCTACAGCGCCCGCGTGTTCGAGAAGGCGAAGGCGGAGGGTGCGCAGGCAGTCATTGTCTCGGCCGCCATCGAGGCCGATCTGGTCGGCATGGACGAAGGCGAGCGCACCGAGTTTCTCGAGGCGATGGGATTGCACGAGACCGGCCTCGCCCGCGTGATCCGCGCCGGTTACGAATTACTGCACCTCATCACCTTCTTCACCGTCGGCCCCAAGGAGGCGCGGGCATGGACCGTCCACAAGGGCGCCTGCGCCCCCGAGGCGGCCGGTGAGATCCACAGCGATTTCCAGAAGGGCTTCATTCGCGCCGAGACCATCGCCTATGACGATTTCGTCACGCTCGGCGGCGAAGCCCGCGCCCGCGAGGCCGGCAAGCTGCGCGCCGAGGGCAAGGGCTATGTCGTGCAGGATGGCGACGTGATGCACTTCCTGCACAGTTGAAGCAGCGCGGAGGCCGGCGATGGCGAGCTATTATTGGGAGGATCTGGAGATCGGCCTGATCGACACGTTCGGGCCGATCACGGTGGATCGCGAGGAGGTGCTGGCCTTTGCCCGGCGCTATGATCCGCAGCCCTTCCATCTCGACGATGCAGCCGCCGCGCAGACCCATTTCGGCAGGGTTGCGGCGAGCGGCTGGCACACCTGCGCGATGATGATGAGCGCGATGGTGGAACGCTGGCAGCAGATGGCGGGCTGGCAGGCGCAGACGCTGGGGGCCATGGGTGTCGATGAACTGCGGTGGCGCCATCCGGTCTTTCCGGGCGACACGCTGCGCGGCACGAGCGAGCTGATCGACAAGATCGCCTCCCGCTCGCGGCGCGAGATGGGTATCATCAAATGGCGCACGAAGCTGTTCAATCAGGATGACAAGGAGGTGCTGAGCCTCGTCTCCATCGTTATGCAAAGGCGGCGGCCATTGGACCTCGCAGATTGAAGCGGGGGCTATGACGAGATCGTGAGACCGGGAAAGCGTTCAAGCCAGCGCCTGGAGGAGACCCGCATCTGGAAAATCGACCGCTTCTCAACTGCAAACATCGGCGTTGGCTTGAGCCGTAACGCAAAAAGATCATCGATGCCGAAGGGCGCGTTGATGTCAATCATGCCATGGGGCTGCAAGCGCACTGCGATGGCCGTCGCGGTTTCAGGCCAGTGGCGCATTGCGTCCGCGACGGAACAATAAGGGCCGTCTCCATTGCGAAGATGCATTCGCGCCTGATTCTTTGCCGACCAGTCCAGTTGCGGCATGCGGGATCGGAGCTTGGCGTCGATGGTGCGCTCGATATCTTTATCTGCCGGCGACGGGTCGAACCAGACGACATCCACGTCACCCACCGGAGGGCGACACGCACGACCGTGCAGATGATCCCATACGGCATCACGGACGAAACCCGCCCCGATCCAACAATCAGGAAGCGCCAAGGCAGCGACTGTCCTCAACGCCTCCAGCCTGAGCGAATCGCTGGCCAGAAGCGCTTGAAGGGTTGCGATCCGGTTCAACTCTCACCCTCAATGCCGGCCGAACAGCTTCTCGATGTCGCCATGGGCGAGCTTGATCCAGGTCGGCCTGCCGTGGTTGCACTGGCCGGAGTGGGGCGTCACTTCCATCTCGCGGAGCAGCGCGTTCATCTCCGGCACGGAAAGAACGCGGCCGGCGCGGACCGAGCCGTGGCAGGCCATGGTCGCGGCGACGAGATCGAGCCGGCCCTTGAGCGAGGTCGCGTCGCCCAGCGCGGCGAGGTCGTCCGCCAGATCGCGCACGAGGCCGGCTATGTCGGCAAGGCCGAGCATCGCCGGTGCGGCGCGGACCAGCACGGCGGCCGGGCCGAAGCGCTCTATCTCAAGGCCGAGTTCGGACAGTTCAGCGGTGCGCGCCTCGATGCGGTCGCAGGCGGGTTCGTCCAGTTCGATCACCTCGGGCAGTAACAGCGCCTGCCGGGCCACGGTGCCATCCACCAGTGCCTTGCGCATCCGCTCCAGCACCAGACGCTCATGCGCGGCGTGCTGGTCGACCAGCACCAGCCCATCCTCCGCCTCGGCGACGATATAGGTGCGCGCCACCTGCCCACGCGCGGTGCCGAGCGGATAGTCGCGCTCGGCGGGCACAGCTTCGCGCGCGCCGGCATCATCGCGGGCAGAGGGGGTGAAGCCCGCGAAGCGCACCTGCCCGTCCGCCAGTAGCGGCGTGCCGCCATAGGCGCCGCCGCCGGAGGATGGGGACGCAGACCAGCTTCGTTCTTCGAGCGGGAGAGAAAAGGCGGGTGCAGTTTCGCGCTGCCAGAGATCGGTCGAGCTGGCCTCGGCACGATTGACGACACGCATGCCGGCAGCGTCGAGCGCGCGGCGCAGGCCGCTGACGATCATGCCGCGGATGAAGGCGGGATCGCGAAAGCGCACCTCCGTCTTGGCGGGATGGACGTTGACGTCGACATCCTCCAGCGGGACGGTGAGGAATAGCGCCAGCACGGGGTGACGATCGCGCGCGATGAAATCGGCATAGGCGCCGCGCACCGCGCCGACCAGCAGCCGGTCCTTCACCGGGCGGCCGTTGACCAGCAGATATTGGTGATCGGCGCTGCCGCGATGGAAGGTGGGGAGCGAGGCGATGCCGCTCAGCGAGACGCCTTCGCGCTCCAGGTCCACGACGACATGATTGTCCGCCAGCTCGCGGTCGATGAGCTGGGCAACGCGGTCCTCCCGCTCCTGCCCCGCCGGCAGCGAGAGCACCCGGCGCCCGTCATGCTCCAGCACGAAGCCGACATCGCCGCGCGCCATGGCGAGGCGGCGGACGATATCGAGGCAGGCGGCATATTCGGCGCGGGCGCTGCGCAGGAACTTGCGGCGCGCCGGCACCCGCTCGAACAGCCCCTCCACCTCGACCCGCGTGCCGAACGGCATGGCGCATGGCTCCAGTGGCCCGGCTACGCCATTGTCGCAACGCAGCCGCCAGCCATCGGCGCCGCGCGGGCGGCTCGACAGGGTGAAGCGCGAGACGCTGGCGATGGAGGGCAGCGCCTCGCCGCGAAAACCGAGCGTCCTGACCCTTTCGATCGCTTCGTCCGGCAGCTTGGAGGTGGCGTGGCGCTCCAGCGCAAGCGGCATTTCCGCACACGCAATGCCGTGGCCATCATCGGTGACGGCGATGCCATCCAGTCCGCCGCCGCGCAATGTGACGGCAATCGCGCCCGCACCGGCATCCAGCGCATTCTCAATGAGTTCCTTGAGCGCGCTGGCCGGGCGTTCGACCACCTCACCGGCGGCGATCCGATTCACCAGCGTCTCGGGGAGGCGGCGTATTGACATATTCAGGGGACTAGACCAAGCGAACGCCCTGCGCGAGCCGGGGCAAGATATTTTCGTGCATGCCCATCGACACGCAGGGGCACAACCCCATAAGGTCACGCATCCCGTCGCTGGCAAGAACAGGACCGTCCATGGCGTTTTTCTCAAACTGGTTCAAGTTTACCTCCCGAGACATGGCGATCGACCTGGGGACAGCGAACACGGTCGTCTATGTGCGCGGTCACGGCATCGTCCTGAATGAACCCTCGGTGGTCGCCGTGGAGACGCTCAACGGCGTCAAGCGCGTCAAGGCCGTGGGCGAGGACGCCAAGCTGATGATGGGCAAGACGCCCGATTCGATCGAGGCCATCCGCCCGCTGCGCGACGGCGTGATCGCCGACATCGACATTGCCGAGCAGATGATAAAGTGGTTCATCAGCAAGGTACACGGCCACCGCCGCTTCCCCCGCTTCCCCGAGATCGTAATCTGCGTGCCCTCGGGCTCCACCAGCGTCGAGCGCCGCGCCATCCGCGACGCTGCCAGCAATGCCGGCGCGAGCCAGGTGTTCCTGATCGAGGAGCCGATGGCCGCCGCGATTGGCGCCGACATGCCGGTGACGGAGCCGATCGGCTCGATGGTGGTCGATATCGGCGGCGGCACCACCGAGGTCGCCGTGCTCTCGCTGCGCGGCCTCGCCTACACCACCAGCGTGCGCGTAGGCGGCGACAAGATGGACGAGGCGATCGTCTCCTACGTCCGTCGCCACCATAATCTGCTGATCGGCGAGGCGACGGCCGAACGGATCAAGAAGGAATATGGCATCGCCCAGAAGCCGGCGGACGGCGTGGGCGCCACCATCCACATCAAGGGCCGCGACCTGGTGAACGGGGTGCCCAAGGAAATTGCGATCAACCAGGGCCAGATCGCCGACGCGCTGGCCGAGCCGATCGGCACCATCGTCGAGGGCGTGCGGATCGCGCTGGAGAACACCGCGCCTGAGCTGGCCGCGGATATCGTCGACCAGGGCATTGTGCTCACCGGCGGCGGCGCGCTGCTCAAGGGGCTGGACGAGGAACTGCGCGACGAGACCGGCCTGCCCGTGACCGTGGCCGAGGACCCGCTGACCTGCGTCGCGATCGGCACGGGGCGCGCGATGGAGGACCCGGTCTTCCGCGGCGTGCTCCAGACCGCCTGAGCAAGGGCGCTGCACGATGGCGCCACCCAGCAAACGGCGCCCCGGCTACGACCGGAAAGCGCAATATGGGCTGTTCGCGAGTTATGTGATCGCCATCGTCGGCGCGCTCGTCGGCCTGCTGCTGCTCGCCATCTCCATCGTCGACCCCACCGGCTTCTCGGCGTTGCGCTCGGCGGGTGCGGAAATCACCCGTCCGGTCGCGTCCAATCTGCGCGCGCTTGTGGTCGGCATCGGCAATTTCGATGAGGCGGTCGCGGCCTATATCAATGCCGGCTCGCAGAATGCGGCTCTGCGCCGGCAGGTGGAGGCCAACCGCACCCGGCTGATCGAGGCCGACGCAATCCGGCAGGAGAATAGCCGCCTCAAGCGGCTGCTGCGACTGACCGAGAGCGACACCGGTGTGGCGGCGGCCGGGCACCTCATCTCATCGACCAGCACCAGCGCGGCCCGCCTCGCCCGGCTCGACGTGGGTCATGCGCAGGGCGTGCAGCCGGGCATGCCGGTGCGCGCGCCGGAGGGGCTGGTCGGCCGCGTGATCCGCTCCGGCCCGCACACCGCCGACGTGCTGCTGCTGATCGACGAGGGCAATGTCGTGCCGGTGCGGCGAACCAGCGACAATATCCCCGGCATCAGCTCCGGCCGGGGCGATGGCACGGTGGAGATCCGCGCGCTCAATACCGAGCGCAACCCGTTCCGGCCGGGCGACGTGGTCGTGACCTCCGGCATCGGCGGCCTATATCGCCCCAACATCCCGGTCGCGGTGGTCGCACGACTGGAGGGCGACAAGGCCATCGCCATCCCGCTCGCCAACCCCTCGCGCGTGGAACTGGTCGTGGTGCAGACGCCGTTCCGCCCGGTTGAAGCCGCGCGCGAGAGCGCAGCGCAGGCGCAGGCCGCCGACACCGGGGCGCCATGACCCGCCGCTACGAATCGCGGATCGCCCGCCCGCGCACCGTGCTCCACATTCGCGGCACGCCGATCGTTTCCGTGCTGCTCGGCTCGGCCCTCGCACCACTGCTGCCGATCGTCGCGCAGACGCCGCTGCTGCCGCCCTTCGGCCTGATGGTCTTCCTCGCCTGGCGGGTGCTGCGGCCCGAGATCTGGCCGCTCTGGGCCGGGGTGCCGCTCGGCCTGTTCGACGATGTGATGAGCGGCCAGCCAATCGGCAGCGCCGTGGTGCTGTGGACGGTGATCCTGCTGGCCTTCGACCTGGAGAACCAGCGGCATTTCTGGCGGGATTACTGGCACGGCTGGTTCATCGCCACGCTCGCCCTCGCCTTCGCGCTCGCCGGCGGGTGGCTGATCGTGCATCTTGCGGGACAAGGCGGTTCGCTGGTTCAGATTCTCCCGCAACTTGCCTATAGCATTGGCTTCTTCCCTCTCATCGTGCGACTCTGTGCCGCACTCGACCGGTGGCGCTTGCCGTGATCTCGTTCCGCAAGAAAATCGTTACGCCAGCCAGCCAGTCCTTCACCTTCTCCCGCCGCGCCTTCTTCCTGAGCGCGGCGCAATATACGGTGGGTGGACTGCTGGTGGCGCGGATGGGCTGGATCGCCATCGCAGAGAACGAGAAATATGAGCTGCTCTCGGAGAGCAACCGCGTCAACCTGACCATCACACCGCCCCGGCGCGGCTGGATCGTCGACCGCAAGGGGCTGCCGCTCGCTTCCAACCGCACCAATTTCCGCGTCGACATCATCCCGGACCGGCTCCAGAACCGCGCGAAGGTGCTGGGCGACCTCACCCGGCTGCTCAATCTCGACCCCAACAGCGTCGACCGCATCAACGAGGATCTCGACAAGGCGGCAGGCTTCCTGCCCGTGCAGGTGGCTGACGACCTGACCTACGAGCAATATGCCGCCATATCGGTGCGGCTGAACGAGTTGCCGGGCGTGGCGCCTGCACAGGGCTTCTCGCGCCACTATCCGGCCGGGCCATCGGTGGGCCATCTCATCGGCTATGTCGGCGCCGCCTCGGCCGAAGATTACCAGAAAACCAAGGACCCGCTACTCATCACGCCGGGCTTCAAGCTCGGCAAGCAGGGTCTTGAAAAATCGCTGGATTCTTTCCTTACCGGTAAGCCCGGCGCGCGGCGAGTCGAAGTAACCGCGCGCGGGCGGATCGTGCGCGATCTGGCGACGCGTCCGGATACGCCGGGCCATTCGGTCAAGCTCACCATCGACGCCGGCTTGCAGGAGTTCGCCGGCCGCCGGCTGGGCACGCAGAGCGGATCGGTGGTGGTGATGGACTGCCAGACCGGCGATATCCTCACCTCCGCCTCGATGCCGAGCTTCGACCCCAACAGCTTCTCGGACGGCATCTCGCACCTCGAATGGCAGATGCTCTCCGAGGACGAGCGCGTGCCGCTGCGCAACAAGACGCTGACCGCGCTCTATCCGCCAGGATCGACCGTGAAGCCGATGGTCGCGCTCGCCTTTCTGGAGGCGGGGCTGGACCCGGAGGAGACCGCCACCTGCTCCGGCGCGCTGCGGGTGGGCAACACGCTGTTCCACTGCTGGTCGCGGCGCGGCCACGGGCATGTCAACATGCACCGCGCCATTGCGCAGAGCTGCGACATCTACTTCTACCACTTCGCCCAGAAGATCGGCATGGAGGCCATCGCCGCCATGGCGCGGCGGCTGGGGCTGGGCCAGCGCTTCGACCTGCCCTTCCCCAACCAGAGCTACGGGACAGTGCCCGACCCAAGCTGGAAGAAGAAGAAATACAACCAGGAGTGGCAGCCCTACGACACGGTCAACGCAACCATCGGGCAGGGCTATATGCTGGTCAACCCGACGCAGATGTGCGTGATGGCGGCGCGGCTGGCGATGGGGACGGAGCTCGTCCCCCACTTCATTGCCGATGGCAGGCGCCATCAGGGCGCGCCGCTGGGGGTGCCGCTCGATCACCTCACCGTCATCCGCAACGCGATGCGTGACGTGGTGAACGGCGGCGGCACCGGGCGCGCGGCACGCATGACGGTGCCGGACGTGCTGATGGCCGGCAAGACCGGCACCGCACAGGTGCGCCGCATCACCATGGCCGAGCGCCGCAGCGGCGTGCGCAGCAACGCCTCGCTGCCGTTCAAACTGCGCGATCATGCGCTGTTCCAGGGCTTCGCGCCGCACGACAATCCGCGCTATGCCATCTCCTGCATCATCGAGCATGGCGGCCACATCAATTATGTGCAGGATTCCCCCATGATCGCGGCCGATTGCCTGACCTATCTCTACGATCCGGCCAAGGCGCTGGAGAAGCTGACCGCGCTGGAAAAGGACTGGGGCGGCACTCCGCAGGTACGGCTGGAACGGCAGCTCAACGAACTCCGCATCGCCAAGGGCCTCGCCGCCGCCCCGCCGCTGCCGGCGGCAGACAATGCTACCAATGCCAGTGCGCCCACCAACACTGTCGAGCTGCCCGCGCCCGATCCGGACGAGGCGCGCGAGCGAGATGTGTCGGCCGCAGCTCCTGTTGCCGACACGGACGAGCCACCGACGACCCAGCGCGCGCGGGGTGAGCCATGAGCTACGGCCTCGTTCCGGACGCCATCGCACGGATGCCCTGGCGGCTTTATGTGCTGTTGACGGCGATCGCCTGCTTCGGCGGCATCGTGCTCTACAGCGCGGCCGGCGGGCACATCATGCCATGGGCGGGGATGCAGATCGCCCGCTTCGCGATCTTCCTGGTCATGGCGGAGGTCATCGCGCGCCTGCCCTTCTCGCTGATCCGAATGAGCGCCCTCCCCGTCTACGGCGCGGTGCTGGTCGCGCTGATCCTCGTCGAGCTGGTCGGCGGCATCGCGGGGGGCAGCCAGCGCTGGATCAACCTCGGCTTCATGCAGCTCCAGCCGTCGGAGTTCATGAAGGTCGCCATCGTCCTTGCGGTCGCACGCTTCTACGCGCTGCTGCCGCCGGCGCAGACGCGCACCTTCACCGCTATCTGGCCGGCGCTGGTGCTGATCGGCGTGCCGGTGCTGCTCGTGCTCGTCCAGCCCGATCTCGGAACGGCGAGCATGATCGGCCTGGGCGGCGTCACCGTGATGTTCCTTGCCGGGCTGCCGCTGCGGCTGTTCGTCGGATCGGCGCTGGCCGGTGCGGCGATCGTGCCGATCGCGTTCAGCTTCCTCCACGAATATCAGCAGAAGCGTGTGCTGATCTTCCTCGATCCCGAGAGCGATCCGCTCGGCGCGGGCTATCACATCAGCCAGTCCAAGATCGCGATCGGCTCGGGCGGGCTGTTCGGCAAAGGCTTCCTCAACGGCACGCAGAGTCATCTGGATTATCTGCCGGAGGGCCACACCGATTTCGTCTTTGCCACCATGGCGGAGGAATGGGGCATGGTCGGCGGCATCGGCCTGCTCGTCGCGCTGTTCCTGCTGCTGCGCTGGGGCATGCGCGTGGCGCAGCAGACCGAGGACCGCTTCGCCCGCCTGGTCGCGGCCGGCCTCACGACAACGATCTTTTTCTACGTCGCGATCAACCTGATGATGGTGATGGGGCTGGCGCCGGTAGTCGGCATCCCCCTGCCCTTCATGTCCTACGGCGGATCCTCGATGCTGACGGTGATGCTGTGCATCGGCATCGTCATGAACATCAACCGCAACCGTGACCTGCTCGGCGACCGCTGGCGCTGAGGACGGCAGAGGTCAATCGCGAGTCTGTATAAGGCGAAGCGTTGATGCGCGAGGCTTCAGACGGGGCGGCGCCAGTAGACGCCCCTGACCCGAGCGAGGGATAGTATCCGATCTGTCAGGAAGTGGTGGTGGACGCATTTTTTTTAGGGCTCGAACCAAGGACCCGCTGATTAAGAGTTTTGGAATCGCGTTCTTGTGCTAGATTGCGCTAGGTTGTTCTAGCCACAATAATATTGATAATTCAGTAGCTTATTCGCTTGCGTGATTGTGGGTGATTGCCGTAACTTGCGCTTCATTGCTAGAAATACGCTAGATTCTAGCGGCTAGGGAGCGTTATGGCGAAGATCACTAAGACCTTTGTGGACAAGGTCGCAGCGCCCGCCGAGGGCTACGAGATGCATTGGGATGACAGCGTGAAGGGCTACGGCCTGCGCGTGTCGTCGCAGGGCAAGAAGGTGTTCATGGTGATGGGGCGGGTCGCTGGTAAGTCGATCCAGTTCACCCTTGGTCCGTATGGCACGCTGACCGAGGCGAAGGCGCGGGAGCGTGCGCAGAAGGTGTTGCAGGATATGCGCGAGGGTATTGACCCGCGTGCTGTGGTCAAAGCCGACGCTGCCGCCAAGGTATCGCTGCAAGATGTGCTTGAGGCGTATGTAGGCAGGCCGGGCAAGATGAAGGACAGCACGGCGCGCGAGTATCGCCGCCATGTGGAAAAGACCTTCGCCAAGTGGGCCGCTCTCCCCATCGCCAGCATCACCCGCGACATGGTGAAGGACCGCCACGCCGCGCTGGTGAAGGGCGGTCTTGAGGGCAAGAAGGCAGCGCCCGCCAGCGCCAATGCGGCATTCGTCACGCTTCGCATCCTGATCCGCTTCGCAATGGACGAATACCGGCAGGCGGACGGCACCCCGCTAATCCGCGACAATCCGGTTGATGCGCTCAAGCACCATTGGGCGAAGCTGGGCACCCGCACGGAGCGCTATATCGACAAGCGCAAGATCGGCGAAGTTTGGAACAAGCTGCACGCCATGCGCGGCGAAGTGCAGGGTTATGAAGCACTTGCGTCGGTGGACCTTACGATCTTCGCGCTGCTCACTGGCGCGCGCCGGGACGAGATGGCGACTTTAACTTGGGATCGCGTGCATATTGATGACCACAACCCGTCCGAGTGCTGGTGGCATCTGGACGACCGCAAGCGGGGCGATCCGATTTGGCTCCCGCTGAGCAGTCAGGCGGTTGCGCTGCTCAAATCCCGCCCACGCCTCAAGCTGGAGGACGGCACCGAAAGCCCGTTCGTTTTCCCGTCGTGGGGCAAGACCGGACGCATTATGGATGCCCGCGCTCCGATGGTTGCGATTGGCGAGATAGCGGGGAAGCACCTTTCCCTGCACGACCTGCGCCGCTCGTTCACGAACTACGCCATGCGCGAATGCCTCATTGAGAAGTTCCGCACCGACCTTCTCACCGGGCACAAGCCGAGCAGCGACGACGTTACCGCTCGCGCATATCTCGACCTGGCGCACCTCGATTGGCTGCAACCGGACGTTCAGAAGGTCGGCGATTGGATCGAGCAGCAGGCCGCTATCGCTGCCAGCAAGAATGTGGTGCAGCTACAGCGCACCGCGTGATGCTCGCGCTGGGCACCGTGCGCCGGGGTAGCAGGGGCGGCACTAGCGCGCCGCAGGGTTAGGGGCGGCACGATAGCGATCGCTCCTGTGCAGGCCCCACAGCGAAGGTCGGCCCCGCCAGCTCAAATCGCAATAATGGGGCAAAATCGGTCGATCAGGCCGATACCCTCAAAATCGCCCGACCCCGGCTTAGAGATCGAAAAATTTAGCATCGCCTTTGCGACCGAATCAGATTATCAAAGTAGCGCACATCGTAGCTTTCGACCGATCTAGGCCGGTCGTCCGTGCGAGGCGGGAGTGCTAATCCGTCTCGTGCATATCTCGCCCACAGCGATTGATGTGTCACCAGCGAATATTGTTGGAGACACGATGTGATTATTAAAGAAGATCTGTGTGCCATTCAAAGCTTCAATGAAGAAAAAGTGAGAGCCGTATTTGATGCGGCTTACACAAGAGTCTTTCAAGAAGTGGCTGGGGCTGGCCTTGTGTCAGCAGACCTGATTATCAATTCGATTGAGGAACAAGTTACTCAGCATCTTCATGCGATGGTGACTGAGGCTTGCGCAGAATTGGACTGGTAATTTTCTCCAAGTATTGGCGCTTTGTTTGCGCTATAACTACCTTGCCGGCCCACCTTATCATTTATCGGGTGGGTCGGCCCCGTCGCTAAGCTGGGATTCGCTCGCACCACATTCTGCGGGAGTCCCCTGCAATGTCAGAAATGTCCTTCGACCAGCTTTGCGAGCTGTTCGCCTACACCCCCAAGCGCCGCCCGCTTGATAGCCGTGAGGTTGCCGAACTGCTCGGCGTCCACCCGAACACGATGGAGCAGTATCGCTTTCGTGGCGAGGGACCGCGCTATTTCAGCCCGCCCGGAACCCGCCGCGTCTGGTATGCCGAACTTGACGTCCTGCGCTGGCTCGCTTCCGGCGCTCGTCACAGCACGAGCGAAGCCGCCTGATCCCCAATCACGAATAGAGGCAGGGCGCGACCCCTGCCTCTGGAGTATCGATGTGAACAGCCCCATTGTAACCGGCCTCGCGGAGAGGTCGCAAACATCAACACGCCCCGAACTTTTTGGGCAATATTGCGCGTCGCGAAAAAATCGGCCCGATGCAGATGGCGACGTGCGAAAATCCTTGCCTGCCCCCACCGGCAGGGAGGCGCGTCATGTCTGACCCGACCTTTGATGCGTCTGGTCTGCTCGCGCAGGCAACGCAGATCCAACAGCACGCACAGGCCGAAGCGCAGGCAGGGTTCCAACGCGACTTGGACGCACTCAAGGCGCAAGCGCGTGCGGCTCCGGGCGGTGGTGCATATGCCGCTGACCGTCCCGCGCTGCCCCTGCAAGGTGCGCTGCCCATGCCACCGGGCTTCGTCGGTGCGCTGGCGCAATTCATCTACCAGCAGGCACCGCGTCCAGTCGCAGAGGTCGCTATCGTGGGGGCGCTGGGCCTCATGGCGGGCGTTGTCGGACGCGCTTGGCATATTCCGGGTTCGGGGTTGAACCTCTATGTCGTGCTGATTGCCCGGTCCGCTATTGGGAAAGAGGCGATGCACAGCGGCATTGCAAAGCTCATCACCGCCGCTGCGGCGAAGTGCCCGGTGGCAGGGAACTTCGTAGACTTCAACGACTATGTGTCCGGTCCCGCGCTCATTAAGGCGTGCGCGCAGAATATGTGCTTCGTGAACGTCGCGGGCGAGGTGGGACACAAGTTCGTGCAGATGGCAACGACGAACGATACGAATGCGCGCTCACTCCGCAAGGTGCTGACCACGCTGTATTCCAAATCAGGTCCGTCCGATGTGGCGGGCGGCATCGCATACAGCGACCAAGATAAAAACGTGCAATCGGTGTCGGGCGTGGCGTTCAGCCTGATTGGCGAAACGACCCCCGGCACCTTTTATGAGTCGATCACCGATACGATGATGCGTGACGGGTTCATGTCCCGGTTCTGCGTCATTGAGTATGGCGGGGACCGACCCGCGAAGAATGCTGCTCCTGTTCAGCGCCCGCCGCAGCGCCTTGTTGACCACATGGCGCGGCTCATGGCCTGTTCGGACTTAGCCGTCGCGGGCGATAAGTTCCAAGAGGTTGCGTTCAGCGAAGGCGCGCAAGCCCTTCTGGGCCGCTTTGAGGGCGAATGCGATATTGCGATTACTTCGACGGATGACGAGAGCTTCCGGCAGCTTTGGAACCGGGCGCATTTGAAAGCCCTCCGGGTGGCGGCGCTGCTGGCGGTCGGTGACAATTGCTTCAAGCCGGTCGTCACACCGGAGCAAGCAGAATGGGCGGTGATGCTCATGCGGCATGGCATCGCAGCCTTTGACCGCCGCATCCGTCAGGGAGAGGTTGGCGAGGGCAGCGATGGCGGGCGGGAGCAGAAGGTCTTGGAGCTGTGCAGGGAATTTATTGCTCTGCCCGCTGACAAGCTGCCCGGTTGGTTGAAGCACGGGAGGGCCATGCAGGACGCTGGCATCGTGCCGCGCAAATACCTCCAGCAGCGGACACAGCGCCTCGCAGCATTCGAGCGGTTCAAGCTGGGGCATACTGCGGCGCTGAACATGGCGATTAAGACCGCCATGACGAACGGCAATCTATTGGAAGTGAAGCCGGTGCCGCTGGCAGAGCAATTCAGCTTCCATGGACAGGCTTACCGGGTGCTCTGCGTGACGTGAGTGACCACATGGCAGGGCTACCGCTGCCGTTTGCGTTAGCGGAAATAGCCCTGCTCCGCGCCAGACCTAGGGCTAACAGTAGCCCGCATTAGCCCGCGCGAGGCTAGCGCCGTTTCCCCAACAAAACCAAGGGTTTCTATATAATATAGAGAGTAAGTTAGTGCGTTAGCCTATACGGCATGTTTTGGGTCATTTCAGCCGTTTTGGGGTGACTAAGGGGTGGCCCCCGAAGCTAACGCTAACGGGCTACAGCCTTTCGGGCTTCGTTCCAACCAATAGGCAGGGGTATTCTGTGCCAAAGTTCGAATTGGGGTGAGGCGGTTTCAGTTCAACATGTATCCCAGCGATGGCAAATGCGTCGGCAAATGCGCGGCGTTCCGGTGTGTCATTTCCTAGCAGAGAGACTCCAGCTGCCTGCTGCCACCCACTGAAATAATGAGTTTCGACCCCGGCTTCTTTCAAAGCTTCGTCAATTTGGTTGCGATATTGAACAGCCTCTGGATCGTCACCAACGAAGCTTGTCCAAATTTTCAGATTTTTTCCTTTCAAAGCCTCAATCAGCTTTGCTTTCTGTTCTGGTGAAATAATCCTCCATGACTGTGCTTCAACTATTTGAGCCACCTGCAATCTTGCCTGTTCCGCCCGCGCGTTGGCAACAGCCGCGCGACTATTCGCTGTGGCTATGCTTCTTTCCGAAGCCTGGGTTGTTATGTCAGAAGCACGACTTGCCGCGATGCCGCCTGCCAACCCGGCTAGTGCGGCCACTGCGCCAGCGACCCCCGCGATCCAAAGTCCCCAGAACGCAATTGCGTTCAACACCGGCAATGAATTCCACATCAAAACACCCCGTTCTTCAAACGGTCTATAGCAGAAGTGCGTGCAAATGGGATTCCATTGGCGCAGACAAGTTCGGTTCACCGCACACAGGCCAGCAGCGCCGTGCGGAGGGGCACGAAAGGCGCACCGTCGTCGCTACAGGGGCACCCCCTGCGCGCCGCGCCCCTGCGTGCCCCACAGCGCCCCGCGCTGGTGTGGTCATCACCCGCAAATCGCCGACCCACAAATATGCTATATGGTGTTCACGGCGCGCAGAACTGAACTAAGTCATTGTTTTAACAAATAAACTGCTTGCGGACCTTCGCACGGCCTCCCTAGCTTATAGCCAATGTCTAGCCGCATCCGACATTGGAGTTCGATAAATGGCCGATGAAATTGACACCCGCGTCACCCCGTCTTTTCATCCTGAGACGGTGCAGGCGATTGCCGAATACGACGACGATACCTCAAGCATTCTTGCCGGGACCGTTTCCGCATTCACCGAGGCGTATATCGCGGTCGGGCGCGTCCATGACGCCAGCGCCGCGTCCAAAACGAACCCGGCATGGAACGAAGCCGCAGCCCTGATTCACACTGCGGATTTTGCTGATAAGCTGACCCTACAGCTTGCCAAGCGGTTCGACAGTGCCACCGCTGGACTGTCTCGTGTGATTGAAGGGCTTGAGGCTGAACTGTCCCAGCCCATCGAGGGGCAGGGCGTTGGCGCTATGGCGGGCGAGATTCGGGCTTTCGTGCGCGGCATGAGCGATGGTGAGCGGATGGGGTTCATCCGCAAGGCGATTGAGGCTGGCGACAACCGAACGGTGGGCGCGTGCCTTGGCGGGCCTGCCTACCTGTCCGGTCTTACCCCCGAAATGCAGACGGCACTGCTCCGCGTGCATCACGAGAAGGCGAACCCTCGCGCTGCCAAGCAACTGCGAGCGGCGAAGGCGGGTCTTGAACTGCTCGGTGAGCGCGGCGGCCTCGTCTTTGGCGAGATGGAGAAGGCGGTCGGGGCGAAGGCGCAGAAGGTCCAGAAGCTCCGCGCAGCAAAGGCGGCGGCTGAAAAGTCCTTCGTCGTTTGATGCATCCCGCCAGATTGATTTGAGGCTGCTCTATCATGGACCCAAATCTTACCCCTCCGTGGCGCGAAGGCTGGCAGCCAGCCCCACCGCCTGAGCCGAAGCCGATGCCGGGACCGCCGGGGAACCCAAAATGGGTAAAAGGCATGAAAAGTCCCAACCCGGCTGGTCGCCCACCCGGTAGCACTGCTCAAACCATCCTCCTCAAGCGCATGTTGGAGAACGCGGACGGTATCGTGGACATGCTCATTTCGCGCGCGATGGAGGGCGATACGAACAGCGCAAGCCTTATTCTCAGCCGCATTATGCCGAGCATCAAGGCGCAGTCGCAACGTGTAGCTTTCGATTTTGACCACACCGCCCCGGTCAGTCAGCAGGTGGAGCAGGTCATTGCCGCGATAGCAGACGGCTCCGTGCCTGCGGACATTGGCAGGCAGATTGTCGATGCCATCAGCAGCTTGAGCAGCATCCGAGCGAACGAGGAGCTGGAGGCGAGGATCGCCGCCCTTGAGGAGAAACAGGGGTGAGCGCGCAAACGGCAAAATATGCGTCGTTTGCAAAAAGGCCGGATGCGACCGGCAGCACTGAAAATCCCATAGTGGGGAGACCCCGATGACGATCATCAAAACCGAACGGAACCGCGTCCACGCCCACGCTATTGGCGACGACGATGTGTTCGTGCGCATCTCGCTCTTGGGATATGACGAAGCGGGGGCGCGTGTAGTGCGCCACCTGCGATACGAACCGATCACCGAATATCAGGCAGCGGTGGATTGGGCGGTCAGCATGGCGGACGTCATGGCGCACCCCATCCATGTCGTTCCGCTCAATGGCGATGACATGCGCGAGTCAAGCCGCTTCCTGCCCATCTGTGAAGCTGTCGCCCGCATGACCGATCAGGAGCGCGGCGAGATGCGGCGCGGCATCGTGCAAAGCATGTGCGAGGTGATGCGGGACTGTGACGACTGGCGGGTCCGCGCCGACGCCTATGACATTCTGCGCCAATTGAAGGTGACTTATGAAAGCTGACATTTCGCTGGCGGAGCGCCGCCGTATTGAGCGGGACAAGTGGGCGGAGATTCGCGCCATGCTGGCACCGCGTCACTTCGCTACCATGCGCGAGCAGATGGCAATCGACGCGACATTGGCGCGGTTGGAGCGTGAAGCGCTCCTTGAAGCCGCGCCTGCGATCTATGCCGCGATGGGGCGCACGGCGGTTCCCGTGCCTGCACCTGTGGTCATGCCCGAACCTGAACCCGTCGCGCCACCCGTGCCGGTCCCGGTGGCAGCGCGTCCCGGTGCGCCGGACCTGCCCTTTGACCTTCGCTACCATCTGGGACTGCGATAACCACAATGGCAGGCATCCGCGCCCTTCAACGCCGCATCAAGCGGATAGAGGAAGCGGAGAAGCCGAGACCATCCCCGTTCGTGCTTCTGTTCGGGTCGTTTGATGCATGGGTTGAGCACGAGGTGCTCCCCGGCATTCAAAGCGGGGCGCTGGACCGGCGGGACATGGTGGCGGTCGTTGCTGCCCTGCGAGCATGGGAGCGCGACGGGACATGGAGCGGCGCATATGCACGCTGACGGTGAACCCGCGTGGCTGGTAGCATGGCGCGAGCGCGACCATCAGCAGCCAGCGCCCAAGCAACCCAAGCCGCGCAGGCCCGCACCGCCGCGTGACGCGCCCTATACCCCGCTCCGCATGAAGGGGCAGGCTGCCGCTATCGGTATCATCGAACCTGACGCTTGGCCGTTCGACGGTTGCGTGCGCCGGGAGCCGGTGACGGACATGGACATTCCGGGCCGTGTGGTCAGGAGGGTAGGCTGGCACCGCTGCCTCAAGTGCCGTCGCCCATTTTTCTCTGAGGACGTGCTGCGTCTGCGCCTGTGCAGCGGCACGGAGGGATGTAGGGGAGACGAAGACCGATTTACGAGATGAGTTAGCGCGGGGGTTCCATTTTGCTCGCCGCGCCGGGGTCAAGGCCACCGACCCCCGCCATCAACATCGGGGCCAGCAGCGGGGACGGGTTTCCTCCCGCCTGACGCTGCCAGCACCCTGCGCCTTCGGGCGTGGGGTGCTGCTATGAGCAGCTAGAGCGGCTAGAAATACGCTAGAGCGCTTACGGGCGCGACCTGCGCCCTCGCGCTAGACCTTCGCTAAGTGTTTGGTTTTGCTGGTGAAAAGTGGTGGACGCACTAGGGCTCGAACCTAGGACCCGCTGATTAAGAGTCAGCTGCTCTACCAACTGAGCTATGCGTCCACACTGGCGATGGGGCAGCGCGCTTGGCGCTGTGTTCCGTCTGGAGGGGCGCCGTTAGCATGGGGTTTTTGCCTTGCCAACGAAAAAATGCGGAAGTTCTCGCCGATTGATGAACTTCCTTCGGACGGGTCGGATGATCGGAGCGTGCGAGGTGGTGAATGCCTGCAAGCCCACTACGGGGCGAGGCGGATCATGCGGTTGTGGAAGAACGATTCTCACTCCGGTCCTCCCCGCAAAGCGGGTTATGATGGAAGCATTCCATCCGCATCGGGTGCGTGCACGGACGGGAGGGATCGGACTCTACGGCCTCGCCGTGTTGTCCTGAAGTTCGTCCGCATGAGATGGAAGCGGTGCTCCTGCGAAGGCAGGAGGCCCCAAGACGGGACCGCTCATAAGCTCTGACGTCCTGCCTTCAGGAGTGCGGCATGGCTCGATCTGAATTAAGCAGAACCGCGGATGCCGCGAGCAGGCGACCGAGGCGCCATGCCCGGCCTCCGGGCCGCTCACTAATCTTCAGGAAATGGTGGAGCCGAGGGGGATCGAACCCCTGACCTCTACACTGCCAGTGTAGCGCTCTCCCAGCTGAGCTACGGCCCCGAAAATCACCGGACGGAGGGTCCCGCCCCGGCGCAGGGCGCTGCTCTTATGTCAGCACTCGCCCTGCTGCAAGTCCAATTTCAAACAATATTCGAAGCGGCGCTCAGTTCTCGTCCTCGTCGCCTTCGCTGGCCGCGACACCGAGATCGTCGTCGCCACCGAGATCGACATCATTGTCCGGCGAGCCCTCGGCATCGTCCACGTCCACGTCGATATCCAGATCGTCGTCCGCCGTGGTTTCGGCCTCCGCGGTCGCGGTCTGCTTGGGCGCCTCCTCAAACGGCAGCGGCTGCTTGGACTTGAGCACCGGCTCGGGCGTCCACACGTTGCCGCATGCGATGCATGTCACCGGCTCGTCATTGCCGAGGTCGTAGAAGCGCGTTGCGCATTTGGGGCAGGTCCGCTTCGTTCCCCATTCAGGCTTCACCATGTGCCGCCTCTGTCCTTCTTCCGATGAAATGATAATGGATGCAGACAGGCACCCCTGCCGCAAAGTGTCGGGCGCCTTGCCATAGCGAACGGGCACTGTCAAAAGCCCTCCGCATTTTTTTCGTTCGCGGGGCCGCGCAGAAGCCGGCCGCGCCTTCTTTCCCGGATCTGGAGACGATGACCGATATTGCGCGCAACATGCTCTTCGAGCCTGGCGGTCCGTTGCGCGGCACGGTGGCCGTGCCGGGCGACAAGAGCATCTCCCACCGCTCGCTGATGCTTTCCGCGCTGGCGGTGGGCGAGAGCCGGATCTCCGGCCTGCTGGAGGGGGAGGATGTGCTGGCCACGGCCGCAGCGATGCGCGCGCTGGGCGCCGATGTCCAGCGCGGAAGCGACGGGACATGGCGCATCCATGGCGTTGGCGTGGGCGCCCTCACCCAGCCGGAAACCGCGCTGGAGATGGGCAATAGCGGCACCTCGACACGGCTGCTCATGGGCCTGCTAGCCAGCCATGCGGTGACGGCGACCTTCACCGGCGATGCGTCCCTCTCCCGCCGGCCGATGGGGCGGGTAACGACTCCGCTGGGACTGATGGGCGCGGAATTCACCACCGCGCCGGGCGGACGCCTGCCACTCACCATGCGCGGGATCGTGCCGGCGGTGCCGATCGAATACCGCCTGCCGGTCGCCTCCGCGCAGGTGAAGTCGGCGGTGCTGCTCGCCGGCCTCAATACACCGGGCACCACCCGCGTCATCGAGCCGGTGCCGACGCGCGACCATAGCGAGCGCATGCTCAAGGGCTTCGGTGCGCGGATCACGGTCGAGAGAGAGGCGGACGGCACGCGACTCATCTCCATCACCGGCGAGGCCGATCTGAGGCCACAGGTGCTGGCGGTGCCGGGCGATCCCTCGTCGGCCGCCTTCCCCATCGTCGCCGCGCTGATCACGCCCGGCTCGGACGTGACCGTCACCAATGTCGGCATGAACCCGACGCGCGCCGGCCTGTTCGAGATGCTGCGCGCGATGGGCGCGGACCTTACCATCACCAACGAACGCGAGGTGGGCGGTGAACCGGTCGCCGATCTGGTGGTGCGCCACAGCCAGCTTACCGGCATCGAGGTGCCGCCGGAGATGGCGCCGAGCATGATCGACGAATTTCCGATCTTCTTCGTCGCCGCCGCGCATGCCAAGGGCGTTACCCGCACCAGCGGTCTCGACGAGCTGCGCGTCAAGGAATCGGATCGCCTCGCCCTGATGGCGCAGGGCCTTGCCCGCATCGGCGCGCGGGTGGAGGAGCAGGCGGACGGGCTCATCATCACCGGCACGGACGGCGAGCCGCTTGGCGGCGGGAACGACCGCCCGACCATCGCTGCGGAACTGGACCACCGCATCGCGATGAGCTTCGCAGTGGCGGGGCTGCATACGCGTGGCGGGCTCCTCATCGACGACATGAGCCCCGTTGCCACCAGCTTTCCCGGCTTTGCGGAGATGATCGCCGGCCTGCGGGGCGACGCGTGATCTGGCTCGCGTCGATCGCGCAGGCCAGTGCAGCGCCGCTGCCGCACCTGTATCTGCCGTCGGCGGATCAGGCGCGCATCGACCGCAGCTTTTCGATGATCGCGATCAACACGCCGCTGATCGTGGCACGCCCGCGCCTCAAGGAGGATCGGCAGCCGGCTTGTGGCGGGACCTGCGATTGGGTCGACAAGGACGGCGTGCGCTACAGCTTCGCGGGTGAGAGTGCGGACCGCCGCTATCTCGTCGCCAAGACGGTCCGTGCGTCCGACTATGTCTGGAAGGCCATCCCCGCGCTGGGGATCGGGCAGGCGCGTGACAGGGCGCTGGTCATGGCGGCCGTGCAGCGCTTCATGCGCGGCGCCCCGTTCGATTGCTCGGGGCCAGCGGGGACCCCCTCGCCCG
The DNA here is from genome assembly GCA_001899715.1 of Sphingobium sp. 66-54. GTDB lineage: Bacteria > Pseudomonadota > Alphaproteobacteria > Sphingomonadales > Sphingomonadaceae > Sphingobium. Next base: position 34,643 of record MKWI01000031.1, on the reverse strand, counting down.
TGACGTGCCGCGCGCCGCTGAAGCCGGGCAGCGTGACGATTACGTTCGACGCCGCCGGCAAGCTCATCGAAGCACGGTTCGTGGGATACGCCGCTCCATGATTATCGCCGTCGACGGGCCGGCCGCGTCCGGCAAGGGCACCATCGCCCGCGCACTGGCCGCCCATTATGGGCTGCCGCATCTCGACACCGGGCTGCTTTATCGCGCGGTGGGCATCACGGTGGCGCGCGCCGGGGACAACCCGGACGATCCGGCCGATGCGCTCGCCGGCTGCGTCTTCGCCGACAGCCTGCTCGACGATCCGGCACTGCGCTCGGAGGAAGCGGGGCCACTCGCCAGCCGGGTCTCGCGCCATCCGCAGGTGCGCGCGGCACTGTTGGAGCGGCAGCGCGCCTTCGCCCGCCAGCCCGGCGGGGCAGTGCTGGACGGGCGCGATATCGGCACGGTGATCGTGCCCGATGCGGACGCCAAGCTGTTCGTCACCGCCAGCCTGGCGGAGCGGGCACGCCGTCGCCATGCCGAATTGCCCGGCACGACAATCGAAAGCATCGCCGCCGATATTGCCGCGCGCGACGCCCGCGATGCCGGGCGCGCGGCCGCTCCGCTCAAACAAGCGGACGACGCGGACTTGCTCGATACCAGCGATTTGAGTATAGGCGCGGCCGTTCAACGCGCGATTGCGCTGGTGAACGCACGCTTGGAGAGCCGCTGACAGGCGGCTGTGCAAGGCGCTTCGCGCGGCGAAGCGCCCTTTTGCTTTTCCATGAAGGGCGTTCTGCTGGTATATTGCGCGCGGAATGTCTGCCGGGCATGCGGCCCCGCAGGCGGTTTGGCCAAAGACCGCCGGAGACAACCGGCTGGCCAGCAACGATTCGAAGGAACCTTATTTTATGGCCTCAACGGCATTTCCCTCCCGCGACGATTTCGCGTCGCTCCTCAATGAATCACTCGGCGGTGCCGAGGGCGGCTTCGAAGGCCGCGTGGTCAAGGGCACCGTCACCGCAATCGAAAACGATCTTGCCGTCATCGACGTCGGCCTCAAGAGCGAAGGCCGCGTGCCGCTGCGCGAGTTCGCCGCGCCGGGCCAGAAGGCCGACCTGAAGGTCGGTGACGAGGTCGAGGTTTATGTCGACCGCGTCGAGAACAGCAACGGCGAGGCCATGCTGAGCCGCGATCGCGCCCGCCGCGAAGCCGCGTGGGACAAGCTGGAATCCGAGTTTGCCGAGAACAGCCGCGTCGAGGGCGTCATCTTCGGCCGCGTCAAGGGCGGCTTCACCGTCGATCTGGACGGCGCCGTGGCGTTCCTCCCCGGCAGCCAGGTGGATATCCGCCCCGTCCGCGACGTCACCCCGCTCATGGACATTCCGCAGCCCTTCCAGATCCTCAAGATGGATCGCCGCCGCGGCAACATCGTCGTGTCGCGCCGCGCCATTCTGGAAGAAACCCGCGCCGAGCAGCGCAGCGGCCTCATCCAGACCCTGTCGGAAGGTCAGATCATCGACGGCGTGGTCAAGAACATCACCGATTACGGTGCGTTCGTCGACTTGGGCGGCATCGACGGCCTGCTGCACGTCACCGATCTCAGCTACAAGCGGATCAACCACCCGAGCGAGATGATCAACATCGGCGATACCGTCCGCGTGCAGATCATCCGCATCAATCGCGACACGCAGCGCATCAGCCTCGGCATGAAGCAGCTTGAGAGCGATCCGTGGGAGGGCGCATCGGCCAAGTATCCGGTTGGTGCCAAGCTGACCGGCCGCGTCACGAACATCACCGAATATGGTGCCTTCGTGGAACTGGAGCCGGGCATCGAGGGCCTTGTCCACGTCTCCGAGATGAGCTGGACCAAGAAGAACGTCCACCCCGGCAAAATCGTCTCGACCAGCCAGGAAGTCGACGTGCTCGTGCTGGAAGTGGACGCCGAGAAGCGCCGCATCAGCCTGGGCCTCAAGCAGGCTCAGTCCAACCCGTGGGAGAGCTTCGCGGAGCGTCACCCGGTCGGCAGCCAGGTCGAGGGCGAAGTCAAGAACGCCACCGAGTTCGGCCTGTTCATCGGCTTGGACGGCGACGTGGACGGCATGGTCCACATGTCGGACATCGCCTGGGGCATCTCCGGCGAGGACGCGCTCAACCTGCACCGCAAGGGCGAGACCGTCACCGCCATCGTGCTCGACGTGGACGTCGAGAAGGAGCGCATCAGCCTCGGCATGAAGCAGCTTGAGAAGGGCGCGCCGGCAGTCGGCGTGGGCCGTTCGGGCAGCAGCGGTCTCCAGAAGAACGAGACCGTCACCGTCACCGTGCTCGAAGTGCGTGACGGCGGGCTTGAGGTGCAGGCGGGCGACGATGGCGTCACCGGCTTCATCAAGCGCAGCGACCTGGGCCGCGACCGCGACGAGCAGCGTCCGGACCGCTTCCAGGTCGGCCAGAAGTTCGACGCGATGGTGATCGGCTTCGATCGTTCCAAGAAGCCGAACTTCTCGGTCAAGGCGCTTCAAATCGCCGAGGAGAAGCAAGCGGTTGCGCAATATGGCTCGTCGGACAGCGGCGCATCGCTGGGCGACATTCTGGGCGAGGCGCTCAAGGCCAAGGGCTGATCGCCCGGCGCCCCCCATGCGCCACACGGATAAAGCGGGGCCTGTCGATCACAGATCGGCGGGCCCCATTCCATTTCGGCGCCATTTTACGTTATTTCGCTTGATTCGGGCCTCATCTTGGGCAAATCGCGATTGTTACCGTTTCGTTGAGACAGGACTCCGCTCCGGCAACATATTTATTTCTGGGGAGGCGGCTTCGGCCAAATAGGGAAGACCACATCATGATTCGTTCGGAGCTGGTGCAGAAACTGGCAGCGCTCAATCCGGGCCTGACCCTTCAGGAAGTCGATCGGATTGTCGATATCGTTTTCGATTCGATCGGATCGCGATTGGCTGACGGTGGTCGCGTCGAACTGCGCGGCTTCGGCGCCTTCACCACCCGCGCGCGCGAGGGTCGCACGGGCCGGAACCCCCGCACCGGCGCGGCCGTGGTGGTGCCCTCCAAGCGGGTGCCGCACTTCAAGCCCGGTAAGGAAATGCGCAACCGCCTCAACGGTCACGGCTGACGGCGCCGCGCCTCCACCCTATTCCCTCCATCCTATTTTCAGGGCCCGAAGCATCGGCAACTGACCGCTGGCCACCGCCCTACCGGCGTGGCATGGACGGGGCCCGTGCAGCGCCTCATGCGGACGTGGCGAAACCGGTAGACGCAGCAGACTTAAAATCTGTTTCTCATCCGAGAGTGCGGGTTCGAGTCCCGCCGTCCGCACCAGCGCTGATAGGCCGCCGGCACGGCATTGGCTGTTGGCCCCGCCGGCAAGCCCCGCTAGGGTCTGACGCTGTTGGCAACGAGATGAGCGGCGCGGACAGGATGATGTGGCGATCCCCGGCAAGCGGCCCGCTGGCACGCCTCGCACTGGCCGCTACGCTGCTCGCCGCCGCAAGCTGTACGGGCGACCGCGATCAAAGCCCGGTCAAGGTCGATCTTATCGGGCAAGCCAGCGAGATCCTCAATCCGCTGCGCGCAAGCGATACACCGGCGGGCAAGGCAATGCTCGGCGCCACCGCACAGGGCCTGCTCGCCTTCGACGCGCGCGGAGAGGTGATGGACGCCCTGGCCGAGAGCTGGATCGTCGAGGATGGCGGGCAGAGTTATATCGTCCGCCTCAAACGCGCCGTCTGGGCGGACGGGGAACCGGTAAAGGCGGAAGCCGTCGCCCGCCTGCTGCGCGAGCGGTTCCGCGCCAACCCGAACTGGCTGGCCGGGCTCAAGCCGCAAGTGCGGGCGATGACCGACCGGGTGATCGAGATCCGCCTCGACGCCGCACTGCCCGCCTTCCTCCAGCTTCTGGCGCAGCCGCAGTTCGCTATCCTGTCCGGCGATAGCGGCACTGGCCCCTATCGCGCCAAGCGCCAGGACGCACAATTCGATCTTGTGCCGGTGGGCAGCGTGGCCGCGGGCGAAGGCGCGACGGAGCACGAACCGCCGCCGGTCGATCACCGCATCGTGCAAGCGAGCAGCGGCGCGCGCGCGCTCGTCCGCTTCCGCGAGCGACGGACCGACCTGGTACTCGGCGGCCGCTTCCAGCATCTGCTGCTCGTGCCGGCGGCAGGCTTCTCAATGGCCGATCTGCGGGTCGATCCCGTCTCCGGCCTGTTCGGCCTCGCGCTCACCGGCCGCTCGGCATTTCTGGCGGACGGCAATGTGCGCGATGCGCTCTCACGGGTGATCGACCGCGCGGCGCTAGCCTCCACGCTGGGATTGCCGACATGGGCGACGTTCGATCATCCCCTTCCCGCCTCGCTCGAACTGGATCGCGCGCCGACCATGCCGGTCTGGGCGGACAGTCCCCGCGAGACCCGCGTGACGATAGCGCGCCGAGCCGTCGAGCACTGGCGTGTCAGCCATGGCGAGCCGCCACTCTTGCGCGTAGCCCTGCCCGAGGGCGCCGGCGCCACGGTGCTCTTTCGCCGGCTGGCGCGCGATTTCGCCGAACTGGGTGTTCGCATCGACCGGGTCGCGATGGACGATACCGCCGATCTCGTGCTGATCGACGAAGTGGCGCCATTCGATAGCGCGTTCTGGTATCTGAGCCGGCTCGATTGTGCCGCGAAGCTGCTGTGCGACAAGCGCGCTTCCGACCTGCTGGCTTCGGCGCGGCAGGCGGATACGGCGGCGGAGCAGACGCGACTGCTCGGCGAGGCGGAGCGGCTGATTGCCGACTATGGTGGCTATATCGCACTCGGCCAGCCGATCCGCTGGGCGCTGGCCAGCCGCCGCCTCACCGGCTTCCAGCCCTCGCCGCGCGGCATTCATCCATTGAACAAGCTGACCCCCGTCCCCAACTGACGGGCATGGACCCACCGTCGCGGTCCACCACGTAACGAAGGATCGACCGCCGGATGGCCAGACCCAACCCCCGTTTCGAGGAAATGATGGCGCAGTTCGACGCCATGCCGGGCCTCGGCCGCGATCCGCGTTCGATACGCCAGCGCATCGAGATGATGGAGCATCTGCTGGAAGGCGCGCTCGTCGTGCCGGGCACACGCTTCCGCTTTGGACTGGATGCGATCCTCGGCGTGGTGCCGGTGCTGGGCGATCTGCTCTCGGCCGCCATGGGTGCCTGGATCGTGTGGGAGGCTCGCAACCTCGGCATGCCGCGCTGGCAGTTGCTGCGGATGAGCGCCAATGTCGGCATCGACACCGCCATCGGCGCGATCCCGGTGGTCGGCGATGCATTTGACTTCGTTTTCCGCTCCAACAGTCGGAATTTGCGGATTATTCGCAAGCATCTTGACCGTCATCACCCCGAGACGGCCGTTATCGACGGCTAACCGCCCCATCCGGTTCCATTCGGGCGTTTTCTGCTCCGTCATGCCGAAGCAAGTTCAGCATGGCATTCTACGGGAGAAACGATCGACGGGATCGTCTCTGCGCCCGTGGTTTCAGCGATTTTCGACCGCCTTGCCATGCAGGCGCAGGAAGCGCTCATGGTCGGCCGGCGCCATGCGCACCGAGACGTGGACCCACAGGCGATCGCCCGTGCTGTCATGCTCCTCCGATAATATCTCGCCATGGGCGTGCAGCCAGGCAAGCGCGGCGCCATCGCTGCCGTCCAGCTTCATCTCGTAGCGGCGATGTCCCCGCTCCAGAAGGTCTGCGAGGTAGCGCCGCAACTCGGGGAGCCCCTCGCCGGTGAGGGCGGAGACCAGCACCACCTTGCCCTCCCGCTCTGCGCGGGCCTGGACGACGGCGCGATGCGTGGGATCGTCGATCAGGTCGACCTTGTTCCAGATCTCGATGATTGGGCGGATCGCCGTCCCCTGCCCCTCCTCGGCCTCGCTCCCTTCCGGTATCGCGCCGAGATCGGCCAGCACGTCCAGCACATCGGCCTTCTGCGCCTCCGTATCGGGGTGAGCGATATCGCGGACGTGGAGGATAAGGTCGGCCGACAGCACCTCCTCCAGCGTGGCCCGGAAGGCAGCGATGAGCTGGGTCGGCAGGTCGGAGACGAAGCCGACGGTATCGGAGAGGATCGCCTTGTCCAACCCCGGTAGGCTGATCTGCCGCATGGTGGGGTCGAGCGTGGCGAACAGCATGTCCTGCGCCAGCACGCCAGCACCGGTCAGGCGGTTGAACAGCGTCGACTTGCCGGCGTTGGTATAGCCGACCAGCGCGATCACCGGCCAGGGTGCCCGCTGGCGGCGCGCGCGATGCAGGCCGCGCGTGCGCGTCACCTGATCCAGTTCGCGACGGATGCGGGCCATGCGATCGCGGATCATGCGGCGGTCCGCCTCGATCTGTGTCTCGCCCGGACCGCCGAGGAAGCCGAAGCCGCCGCGCTGGCGCTCAAGGTGCGTCCAGCTCCGCACAAGGCGACCAGCCTGATAGTCGAGATGCGCCAGCTCCACTTGCAGGCGCCCTTCCGCCGTGGCCGCGCGTTCGCCGAAAATCTCCAGGATCAGCCCGGTCCGATCGATCACCTTGGCAGACCATGCCTTTTCCAGATTGCTCTGCTGGATGGGCGTGAGACTGTTATCGACGACGACCAGTTCCGCACCGGCGGCGGCGATCCGCGCGGCGACTTCCTCCACCTGCCCCGAGCCGAGCAAGGTAGCCGGTCGCGACTGGCGCACGCGATAGACGGCCGTTTCCACGACATCGAGCCCGATGGCGAGGGCCAATCCGGCGGCTTCCTCGACCCGCGCGGACACATCCCGCCGCTGCCGCCCGCCAAGATCGGCATGGACCACCAGCGCGCGGGTGCCGCGCGTTACTTCCTCGCGTTCGGTAAAATGCGCGATCGCTCAGGCCTTTACCGGATCAATCGTCGGCATCGTCATCATCATCGTCGCCCTCGCCCGACAGGTCCAGCGTATGCGCCGGCTGCACGGTGGAGATGGCGTGCTTGTAAACGAGCTGGATCAGGCCATCGCGCTGCAGGAGCATGCAGAACAGATCGAAAGCCGCAATTTCACCCTGGAGCATGACGCCGTTCACGAGGAACATCGTCACCGGCTCGCCCGACTTGTGCACGGCGGAGAGGAAAATCTCCTGTAACAGCTTGGGCTTGCGCTCGTTGGCGGAGAAAGCGGTTTCGATCCGGGTGAGGTCCAGCGGATGCGCCGGCATCACCGTGGAGATGGCGTGCTTGTAAACCAGTTGCGTCTGCCCGTCTCGGCGGAGCAGCACGGAGAAATTGTCAAACCAGGTGACAATGCCCTGGAGCTTCACGCCCTTGACGAGGAACATCGTCACCGGCGTTTTGCTCTTACGGAGGCTGTTCAGGAAAATATCCTGCAGATTGTTGAGCTTATCTGCCATTATTCTACTCCGTTATTGGCGAGTCATAGCTCGCATCGCGCCCGGTGCCGGACGTCGATTCTTCCCACATTCGAACGTGGGTGAACCTATGCGATTTTCCGCCGCAAATCCAGCCGTCTTTGCCGCACCGCACAAGAGCGATGCACGGATGGAACCGGATTATTCCCTGCTGTCGCCCAGCCCGAGCGACTTGAGCTTGCGATGCAATGCGGACCGCTCCATGCCGATAAATGCCGCCGTCCGCGATATGTTCCCCGAAAAGCGCTTGATCTGGACGCGCAGATATTCACGCTCGAAGTTCTCGCGGGCCTCGCGTAACGGCGCCCCCATGATCGCGCTGGACAGGCCGACCTCCTCATGGCCACCGGTCGCCTCAACCGGAAGCATATCCAGCTCGACGGTGTCGCCGGCCTGCATCGGTGCCAGGATGATGGTGCGCTCGACCACGTTGCGGAGTTGGCGGACGTTGCCGGGCCATTCGCCGGCCTGGAGCGCCGCCATGGCATTGGCCGCCATCGTCGGCGACGGCATGCCGCGCTCGGCGGCGAAGCGGGCCAGATAATGCTCGACCAGCCCCGGAATATCGTCCCGCCGTTCGGCCAAGGGCGGAATGACCAGCGGCACCACGTTGAGGCGATAATAGAGATCCTCGCGGAATTGCCGCGCGGCGATATCCTCCTTGAGATCATGCGCGGTGGACGAAATGACGCGAATATCCACCTTCACCTGCCGCTGACCGCCGATGCGGGTGAAGCTCTGGTCGGTCAGCACGCGCAATATCTTGCCCTGCGTGGTGAGCGGCATATCGGCGATCTCATCGAGGAACAGCGTGCCGCCATGCGCCTGTTCGAGCAGACCGGGGCGAATGACTCCGTCCGTCCCTTCGACGCCGAACAGGGCCTCCTCCGCGCGTTCCGGTTCCATGCGCGCCGCCGTCACGATGACGAACGGGCCGGTGGCGCGGCCCGACCAGTTGTGCAGCATCCGCGCCGCGACTTCCTTACCCACCCCCGCCGGGCCGGTGATGAGCACGCGGCTGCCGGTGGCCGCCACTTTCTTGATGGTAGCGCGCACCGCGTTGATCGCGTTGCTGGTGCCGGTCAGCTCCTCATCCTGGCCGGAACGGGCGCGCAGCACCTGATTTTCGCGCCGCAGCCGCTCGGTCTCGGTCGCGCGGCCGACGATGTGCAGGAGCTGGTCGGATTCGAACGGCTTCTCGATGAAGTCGACGGCGCCGCGCCGGATGGCCGCCACTGCCGTGTCGATATTGCCGTGGCCGGAGATCATCAGCACGGGGATGGTCGGATCGCCCCGCTTGATCTCCTCCAGCAGTTCGAGCCCGTCGAGGCGCGAGCCTTGCAGCCATACGTCCAGCAGCACCAGCGAAGGCCGGCGCATGGCGAGCGCCTCCAGCGCCTCGTCGCTGTTGCCGGCAAGCCGGGTCTCGAAGCCTTCATCCTCCAATACGCCCGCGACAAGCTCGCGGATATCCGCCTCATCGTCGACAATCAGAACATCAAGCGCCATTCAATGTCTCTCTCACAGATTCCCCAGCCCGTTCCTCACCTTCCTCCGCAAGGCGAGCGAGGCGTGCCACATCGAAGCGCAGCGTCACGATTGCGCCGCCGCTCTCCGCATCTCCAAACGTCATGGAGCCGAAATGCTCCTCAACGATCTTCTTTACGATCGCAAGGCCAAGGCCGGTGCCCTTGGCGCGCGTCGTCATATAAGGCTCGATGATCCGCTCGCGCTCAACCGGCAGGCCGACGCCGTCATCCGCGACCGAGACGACCACCTCGCCATCGCTCCGCGCCACGTGCATTATGACATGGCCATGCGGGCCGGACGGCGGCTCGACCTCGTCACGCACGGCCTGCTCGGCGAGATAGCGCTGCTCGACCGCCTCCACCGCATTCTTGACGATGTTGGTGAGCGCCTGGCCGATCTGGCGCCGGTCGCAGACCAGCAGGGGCTCGGGGCCTTCACACAGGAAGGTGAAGACGATCTGCGGATGCGCCACTTCGTGCAGGAACATGGCGTGGCGCGCGATGTCCACCACGGCTTCCTCGCGGAACACCGGCTTTGGCATGCGGGCGAAGGAGGTGAACTCGTCGACGATGCGCCGCAGGTCGCCCACTTGCCGCACGATCGTCTCGGTGAGGCGCTTGAAGGTGCCGGGATCGGACTCGATCTCCTTGGCGTAGCGCCGCTGCAAACGCTCGGCGGCGAGCTGGATGGGGGTGAGCGGGTTCTTGATCTCATGCGCGATCCGCCGCGCCACGTCCGACCAGGCGGCGCGGCGCTGGTCGAGCAACTGCTGGGTGATATCGTCGAAGGTGAGGACACGGTTGCCGTCCTCCGCCACCACCTGCGCGGCCAGAGTGCGGATTTCTCCCTCCGTGCGTATCTGGATGATATCGCTGCCCGAGCCCGCCTCCATCAGCGCGGCCAACTCCTCGGAGAGTTCGCTCAACGGCTGCCCGACCGCCTGAACGCCCGGCTTGACCAGCAGCGCCATGGCCGAGCTGTTGAGGAGCTGGACGACACCGTTCTGATCGACCGAGATCACACCGGCGCTGACGCCCGACAGCACCGCCTCGATCAGCGCGCGGCGGTTGGCGAGCTGGTTGTTGGCGGAGACGAGCGCACCTGTCTGCGCTTCCAGCCGCTGGGTCATGCGGTTGAATGCGCCAGCGAGCGTGCCGAGTTCATCGCGCGCGCGCGGATCGGGCACGCGGGCGGAGAGGTCGCCCGCCGTCACGCGCCGGGCCGCGTCCACCAGTTCGCCCACCGGCCGCACCAGCCGGTCCGCGACGGCCAGCGCGATCCACACGGCAGTGCCGACCAGCATCAGCGTGCCGATGAACAGCGCGATGTTGAACTGGAGCTGCAACTGGCGGGAGCGGGTCGTGAACTCGTCATAATCGCCGAGCACGGCCTGCGCGCGCTTCATCTCGCTGAAGGCGGTGGCGGCGGAATCGCGGGTGGCGTAGAGGAAGGTGTTCGAATTGGGGTAGAGCAGCACGAAGGCTTCGATCTGGTTGGGCTTGGCCTGCACGACGACCGGTTCCCCCTCGCGCAGGCGCTTGATGACGTCAGGCGTCAGGATATTCGGCGCGGTGCGCTGTTCCGGGTCCACCGTCGCGATCGGCGGCATGGCGGTGCCGTCCTTGCCCAGCTCGAAGATCGCCGAACGGTTGAGCTTTCGCGTTACCACCTGGTAGATATAGCCCTCCGTGAAGGACGGGCTGGTGATCGTCGACTGCCCGAGATAATCGCGCAGATCGCCGGCCATGGTGCTGGTCTCGTCGCCCAGTTCCTTCAGGTTGGACTGATAGTAGCCACGCGCCAGATCGCTGGCATTTTGCAGCATCCCGCGCGCCTCGGCCGAGAACCAGAACTGCACGCCATACTGGAACAGCAGGGAAGCGAAGATGACGACCAGCAGCAGCGGCACGCTGGCGATCATCGAGAACAGGGCAACCAGTCGCACGTGCAATCGCCCGTCGCCGCCTACGAGGCTGCGGACCGCGCGGCGCCGGGCGATGCGCTGGCCGAGCAGCACCAGCAGCACGATCGCCGGCAGCAGGTTCATGACAAGCAGCAGCGCCACGACGGGGGCGCTCAGCAGCGTGTCGTCCTGCTGGGGGCGGCCGACCAGCCAGTAGGTGAAGGCAGCGGTGGCCAGCAGGGTGATGCCCGCCAGCGGCTCTGCCAACCGCGCAAGGCGGCGCGATCCGAACAGCGTCCTGTCGGTCTTATCGTCCCCCCCACGCAGGCCCGATATCTGATCCATCATGGCAGCGATACAACATCGGCGTGTCGCTGGGAACACGCTTTAAGGCAGATGTCGGGCGCAATTCTCGCTGGTTGAAGCGCTCGGCTGAGTATTAGCCGCTGCACTGTGTCATCCCTGCGCCAGCAGGCTCAGCGCTCGCGCAGCGGCATCGTCGGGTCGATGTCGTAATGTGTGAGCTTCTTGCGCAGCGTGTTGCGGTTCATGCCAAGCATGGCGGCAGCACGGATCTGGTTGCCGTCCAGTGCTGCCAGCGTCTCGCCGAGCAGCACTGGCTCGATCACCGCGAGGAGCCGCTCGTGCAGATCGTCCGGCGCATGGGGGGCGCCGACGGCGAGTTGCTCGCGCGCCCAGCGGCGCACCGCCTCGCGCAGATCGGCCGCGCCGGCACCGGGTACGACGCCCGGCAGATCTGCGAGCGGCAGCACCTGCCGCAGATGCTGGATCTGAATCTCCTGATCGCGCGTCAGCACGGTGAGGCGTTTCATCAGGTTCTGCAACTCGCGGACATTGCCCGGCCAGTCATAGCGTTCGAGCAGCGCGGCCGCCTCGGCTGACAAAGTCTTGCGCGGCAGGCCGGATTGCGCCGCCCGATCGAGGAAATGGCGGGCAAGCAGCGGTACGTCCCCCACCCGTTCGCGCAGCGCGGGCAGCCGGATTGGCACCACGTTGAGGCGATAGAACAGGTCCTCGCGGAACCGCCCCTCGGCGATCAGCGCGGGCAGGTCCTGATTGGTCGCGGCAATGATGCGGACATCGACCCGCACCGGCCGCGTACCGCCCACGGACGTGACTTCGCCAGACTGGAGCACGCGCAGCAGCCGGGTCTGCGCGTCCATCGGCATGTCGCCGATCTCGTCGAGGAACAATGTGCCGCCCTCGGCCTGCTCGAACTTGCCGGCCGAGCGCGCTGCCGCGCCGGTGAAGGCGCCCTTCTCGTAACCGAACAGCTCGGCCTCGATCAGTTCGCGGGGAATCGCCGCCATGTTGATGGCGACGAACGGCCGGGCGCGGCGCGGACCAAGCCCGTGGATCGCCTCCGCGACCAGTTCCTTGCCGGTGCCCGATTCGCCGAGAACGAGAATATTGAGATCGTTGCCGACCACCCGTGCGATGGTGCGATAGACCTCCTGCATCTGCGGCGAGCGGCCGATGAGCGGCAGCTCGTCTCCCGCGCTTTCTCCTCCGCTCTCCGGTGCCGGCGCGTCGGGACTGGCGCTGAGCGCCTCGGCTACCGCGCGAACCAACTCATTGAGGTCGAATGGCTTGGGCAGATATTCGAAGGCCCCCTGCCCCGTCGCACGCACGGCAGTGTTAAGGGTGTTCTGCGCCGAGAGGATGATGACGCGGAGGTCGGGCGCCTCGGCGAGGATCGCGCCGACATCGTCGAGCCCGTCGCCGTCCGGCAGCATCACGTCGGTGATGAGGACATCCGGCGCGAAGGGGAGCATGGCCGCGCGGCGCTCGGCAATCGAGCCAACGGTGCGGACGATATGGCCCTGCCGCTTGAGCGCCTCGCCGATGACGATGCAGATGGCCGGATCGTCATCGACGACGAGAATCTTGCCCGAGCGCCGGGTCATTGTGGGGCTCCAATCGGCAACAAAACGCGAAAAATGGAGCGCTGCCCCGCATTGTCCCGCTCATATTGGACGAGGCCGTTCATGTCGCGCACCAGCTTATCGACCAGCGCGAGGCCAAGCCCCTGCCCCCCTCGCTTGCTGGAGATGAACGGGCTGAAGAGTCCGTCGCGGATCGCGTCCGGCACGCCGGGGCCGTTGTCGATCACCTGGATTTCGATCTGGAGGGGCGACGCGCCCTTGCCGCCTGTCCCGAGCACGGAGAGGCCGTGGCGGTAGGCGGTCGCCACCTGCACGGCACCGTCCGCCTGCCCCTCTACCGCCTCGACGGCATTCTTGACGAGGTTGAGCATGATCTGGACCAACGCGTCGCCGTTTACCTGCGCGTACGGCAGCGACGGATCATAGCTGCGCACGATCGGGCAATCGCGCGCGAAGCCCGCGGCGGCGATTTCCACCGCGCGGTCGAGCAGCGGGTAGATGTTGGCCGGCGCGCACTCAAGCGGCTGGTTGCTGGTGAAATGCTGCATCCGGTCGATCAGCGCGGCGATGCGGTCCACCTCGTCACAGATCAGGCGGGTGAGCGGGCGCGCGGTTTCACTCGCCTCGCCCTCGATGAGCTGGGCGGCGCCACGGATGCCGGAGAGCGGGTTCTTGATCTCATGCGCCAGCATGGCCGCTGCGCCCGTCGCGGAGCGGATGCCGAGCGAGGCGCGCCGCATGCCGAGCGTCTGCGACTGGCCGTGGACGTGCAATGCAACGACCCGCCAGCGTTCGTCATCGAGCAGGGGGCTGATGAGGATATCCATCTCCACCGCCTCGTTGCGCCCGGCATGGACCTGGATATCATAGGCCGAAAGCGGCTTGTCGGTGAGCCAGATCGCGGCGTCCATGCGCGGGTCGGCGATGCGCAGCACGCGGCTGACACTGCTGCCGACCAGCGCCGAGCGGGCCATGTTGAGCAGCGATTCCGCGCGGGCATTGGCCGAGACGATGCGCCCTTCCGCGTCGATCAGCAGGGTAGCCACGGGGTGCGCGGCAATGAGGTCGGCGGCGGCCGGAAGCTGCTCCCTTGCGGGATGGCTGCTACGATCAGGCGGCATTCAGGACGAGATCGGGCGCGGCCGGCGTCGGCCGTGCGAGGTGGGGCCGCGCGATGAACGGCTCGTAGAAGCGCGCCAGCATATCCAGGACCTTGGCCGCTTCCGGCACCTGATTGACGGTGTTGCGGAACTCTGCCGAGCCGGGCAGGCCGCGCGTATACCAGCCAAGATGCTTGCGGGCCATGTTGACGCCGGTCGTCTCGCCATAATGGGCGAGCATCGCGTGATAATGCTCGACGATCAGGCCGTATTGCGCCTCGATTGTCGGGTCCGGGGCGGGCACGCCGTCGCACAGCGCCGCCATCACCTGCCCGAGCAGCCACGGGCGGCCATAGGCGCCACGGCCGATCATCACGCCGTCAGCGCCGCTTTGCTCCAGCGCCGTGCGGGCGTCCTCGATAGAGCAGATGTCGCCGTTGACGATGACGGGCAGTCTCACCGCTTCCTTGACCTTGCGCACGAAGGCCCAGTCGGCCGTGCCCTTGTACATCTGGTTGCGGGTGCGGCCGTGGACGGTAATCATCTTCGCGCCGAGATCCTCGGCGATATGCGCCAGTTCCGGGGCGTTGAGGCTGGCGTGATCCCAGCCCATGCGCATCTTCACCGTGACGGGTACGTCGACCGCTTTGACCGTCGCCTCGATCAGGCTGGCGGCGAGCGGCAGGTCGCGCATCAGGGCGGAGCCGGCGTCACCGTTGACCACCTTCTTGACCGGACAGCCCATGTTGATGTCGATAATCGCGGCACCGCGATCGGCGTTGAGCTTGGCCGCCTCTGCCATCTCGGCGGGCGAGCAGCCGGCGAGCTGCATCGAACACGGCTCCTCGCTCGGATGCCATGCCGCCTTCTGGAGCGACTGGCGGGTTTGGCGGATCATCGCGGGCGAGGCGATCATCTCGGTTACGTTGAGGCCCGAGCCGTAGCGGCGCACGAGGGTGCGGAACGGCATGTCGGTGACGCCGGTCATCGGCGCAAGGATTACCGGCTGCGCAATCGTGACGGGGCCGAGCTGGAAACTTTTCAACAACGATTTCATGATTTCGCGTGCCTAAAAAACAGGCAGCGCCCATAGCGCGAAAGCGGCTGGCCGGCAAGCGACGGCTCGGCTAAGCGGCCTTCCATGCCGATTGTCGATCCTACAGATCCTGCGGAGCCCATTGCCGCCATCGTGCTGGCCGCCGGAGCCGGCGTGCGCAGCGGGGGCGAGACGCCCAAGCAGTATCGCGCACTAGCCGGGCGGGCGGTGCTGGCTCATTCGGTGTGGGCGTTGCGGAGGCATGGGCGGATCGGCGCGGTGCTGCTGGTCGTGGCGCCGGGCGAGGAAACGCGGGCGCGGGAGGCGCTGGGGGACCGCCTTGCGAACGTTCGCATCGTCGATGGCGGAGCGACGCGGCGGCTCTCGGTTCGGGCAGCGCTGGAGGCACTGGCGGCGGAGGATAGGCCGCCGCGCCATGTGCTGATCCACGACAGCGCGCGGCCGCGCCTGCCGGGTGGCGTGATCGACCGGCTGATTGCCGCGCTCGACGCGGGCGCGGAGGGCGCGATGCCGGTGCTGCCGGTCGCCGATACGCTGGTGGGAGCGCAGAACGACCTTTCCGGCGACACAGTCGACCGCGCTGCGCTGCGCCGGGTGCAGACGCCGCAAGCCTTCCGTTTCGAGGCCATCCTTGCCGCGCATCGACGCTGGCCCGAAGGCGACGAGCCGACCGACGACGCACAGATGCTGCGCGCGGCCGGCGGCGCCGTGCAACTCGTCACCGGCGATCCGCGCCTTGAGAAGATCACCTATCCGGGAGACCATGACCGCATGGAACGCGAATTGGCGCCCACTATCTCGACCCGCACCGGGCTGGGCTTCGACGTGCATCGGCTGGTTGCGGGCGCGCCCTTGTGGCTGGGCGGCATCGAGATCGCGCACAGCCATGGCCTCTCCGGGCATAGCGATGCGGACGTGGCGATCCATGCGCTGGTCGATGCGCTGCTCGGTGCGCTGGCCGAGGGTGATATCGGCAGCCACTTCCCGCCCTCCGATCCGCAGTGGCGCGGCGCGCGGTCCGAGCGCTTCCTCGCCTTCGCCGCCGGGCGGGTGCGGGCACGCGGCGGGCGCATCGAGCATGCGGATGTCACCATCATCTGCGAGGCGCCGAAGATCGGCCCGTATCGCGAGGCCATGCGCGCGCGGCTTGCGGCAATCATGGGGATCGGCATCGAGCGGGTGAGCGTCAAGGCGACCACCACCGAGCGGCTCGGGCTGACCGGCCGGGGCGAAGGCATCGCCGCGCAGGCGGTCGCCACCATCCGGCTGCCGCAAAGCGATGAATCCGATTGGCTTTCAGTGCCGGAAAGCCCATGATCGCACGGCTATGACAGGGGGCGCCGCCATCACCCACACCGTCCTGCCGGAAGCGCTGGTGACGTTGGCCCGGCGGGTCATCGAGACGAATATCGGGCTGGGCCGCCGCATCGTGGTGGCGGAAAGCTGCACCGGCGGGCTGGTTTCGGCCGCACTGACCGAGATTGCCGGTTCATCCGCCACGTTCGAGGCGGGGTTCGTCACTTATTCCAACGCGCAGAAAACCGCCATGCTGGGCGTGAGCGAGGACGTGCTCGACACGTTCGGCGCCGTCTCCATCGCCACGGCATGGGCGATGGCGCAGGGCGCGCTGGCCCGCAGCGAGGCGGACGTCGCCGTCTCGATCACCGGCATCGCCGGGCCGGATGGCGGCAGCGAGATGAAGCCCGTCGGCACCGTGGTCTTTGCGCGGGCGGAGCGCGGCGGCGACAGCGAGAATATCGTCGCGGACCTGCGCCGGTTCGACGATACCGGGCGGGGGAATATCCGCGTTCAGGCGGCGTTGTGCGCGCTGGAATTGCTGCTGCCGGATGAGGCGGGGGATTAGGGCGCGTCGCCAAGTTCGTTAGCTGCGGGGATGGCAGCTATTCGGGGTTTTCGTGTGGAAGCGGACTGTTCGGACAGACGACATTGCGGACATGGAGGAAGCATGGCAATTTCGGCCATGGCAAACCGATTGGCTGCGATCATCATAACACTCTGGCTCTTTTTTGCGTTGCTCAGCGTATTCGTGGCGCTCGCATTCTCGCCCATGGGGCTGCGTCTTCTGCTGCCCGACAGACATCCGGTCAGTTGGGTTTATCCTGCACTCCTTATAGTGCCGCCGGTCGCACTTGCGTCTCAGAGCCTTTTGAGCGCGAGGTTTTCGCGCCTATCGCTCTGGATCATCGTTATTCCTCTGGGCGCATTCACATTGCTGCTACTCGCATTCTTCGGCTCGGCTTTTTTTGCGCACTGAACCAACGTCCGCTAACCCCGACATTTCCGCCGTCTAGCAGCGCTGGCGCGCCACGTCGAAGCGGACATTCGTTCAGTCTGGATTTGTCCACGAAGCCGAGCACGGTTTGCAACGGATGGAGATGGTGGTCTGCCCGCTATCGTCATGCTGAATTGAGCGTTCCGCCCAACCGCGACCTTTCCCCGAGAGGAGGCGCTTGATCCGGATCAGGCAGTGCTATGCGCGCCGGAGCCGCTGCCGGAGGTGGCGGGCGCATAGAGCGCCTGCGCGCGCGCCTCGAAGGCGCCGATCATCTTGCGCAGGGCGCGGTCGAACACCTGCCCCGCGAGCATCTCGAACATGCGGTTCTTGAACGCGAAATCGACCGCGAAGTCGATCAGCACGCCCCCGTCTCCGTCGGGACGGAAGCGCCAATCATTGCTGAGGTGGCGCAGCGGGCCGTCGATATAATCGACATGCACGCTGTGCGGGCGCTGCTTGATGACGCGCGAGGTGAAGGTCTCCCGCAGGCCCTTGAAGCCGACGATCATGTCTGCCAGCATCTCGCCTTCGCTGTTGGAGCGCACGCGGATGGCGCTCACCCAGGGCAGGAACTCCGGGTAGCGCGGCACATCGGCGACAAGCTCGAACATCTGCTCCGGCGAATAGGGCAGTCGCCGGGTTTCCTCATGGCGGGGCATGGGAGACTCAGGCCTTGCGGGCCAGCGCCGCCTCGCGTGCCGCGCGCATCTTCGCGAAATCCTCGCCGGCGTGATAGCTGGAGCGGGTGAGCGGGCTGGATGCGACTTGCAGGAAGCCCTTGGCCCGCGCGATCGCGGCATAAGCCTTGAACGCCTGCGGAGTGACGAACTCCATCACCGGCGCATGCTTGGGCGTGGGGCGCAGATATTGCCCCATGGTGAGGAAATCGACATCGGCCGAGCGCATGTCATCCATCACCTGATGCACTTCGAGCCGCTGCTCGCCCAGCCCGAGCATGACGCCGGACTTGGTGAAGATGGAGGGATCGAGCTTCTTGACCATCTCCAGCAAGCGCAGCGAGGCATAATAGCGCGCGCCGGGGCGGATGGTGGGGTAGAGGCGCGGGACCGTCTCCAGATTGTGGTTGTAGACATCCGGCCGCGCGGCGACGATGGCCTCCACGGCGGCTTCGTGCTTGTTGCGGAAATCGGGCGTGAGGATCTCGATGGTGGTCTGCGGCGTGGTCTTGCGCAACGCCTCGATCACCTTGACGAACTGGTGCGCGCCGCCATCCGGCAGATCATCGCGGTCGACCGAAGTGACGACGATATGCTCCAGCCCCATCTCGGCGCAGGCATCGGCCAGGTTCTGCGGCTCGCGCGGATCGACCGGGCGCGGCATGCCGGTCTTGACGTTGCAGAAGGCGCAGGCGCGGGTGCAGGTATCGCCCAGGATCATCACCGTGGCGTGTTTCTTGCTCCAGCACTCGCCGATGTTCGGGCAGGCGGCCTCCTCGCACACGGTGGCGAGGCCCTTTTCGCGCATCAGCTTGCGGGTCGCCTCATAGCCGGCGCTGACGGGCGCCTTGACGCGAATCCAGTCTGGCTTGCGGGGAGAAACGCCGCGCGGGTCTGAGGAAAGGTCGTTCATGCGCCCCAAATAGCGATGACGCCGCCGGGTTGCCAGCCCCAACGATCTGCTGCACAGCGGGGGCCTATGATTACATTTACAGATATGCTGAGCGGGTATCGCAGGTTTCGCGCTACCGAGTGGGCCAATCAACGTGCGCGGTGGGAAGATTTCAAGGATGGCCAACATCCTGGTGTTCTGGTCATCGCCTGTTCCGACAGTCGAGTCGATCCGACGATCATCTTCGATACACATCCCGGCGAGATTTTTGTTGTGCGCAACGTCGGCGCACTTGTTCCTCCATTTGAGACGACGCCCGGTCTTCACGGCGTTTCTTCTGCGGTTGAATTTGCCATCCAGATCCTCGGCATTCAGGAAGTTCTTGTGATGGGCCATGGGCTGTGCGGCGGATGCCATGCCGCCCTCACCCAGGACATGCGCGACGCGCAGCCCGGCGAGGGCGGATTCATCGCCGGCTGGATCTCCATGCTGGACGAAGCGCGCGCCAAGGTGGTCGCCGAGCATGGCGACGACCGCAGCCGCGTGGCCGGCCGCGCGATGGAGCATGCGGCGGTACAGGTCAGCCTCGACAATCTGCGCACCTTCCCGTGGATAAGGGAGAAGGAGGAGCGCAACGTCTTGTCTTTGAAGGGCGCCTACTTCGCGGTGGCGGAGGGCGTGCTCTACCTGCTCGATGAGAAGACGGGACAGTTCGAGGCCTATGACGGATGAGATAATGCTGTTCGTCTATGGCTTGTTGTTGCCGGGCGAAAAAGGGTTCGAGTCGCTGGGGCTGGCCGCGCATGTGCGCGCACTGGGCCCGGAGCGGATCGCCGGCCGGCTCTATCATCTGGGCGATTATCCCGCGCTGGTCCCCGGCGGCGCGGGGATCGTGCGGGGCGACCTGCTCGCCTTCACCGAGCCGGGGCTGCTCGACAAGCTGGACGCCTACGAGCTTTACGACCCGGAGAACTCGGACAAATCGGAGTATCGCCGGGTCCGCGTCGACCTGCTGGAATCCGGGCGATCCGCCTGGACCTACGCCTATAACCGGCCGGTGACGAACCGGCCGGTGATCGCGGCGGGAAGCTGGCGGATGCCGGCCTGACCGGCGCCGGCGCGGTCATGAGCCGCGCCCGCGCTGGCCGGATTCAGCGCGTCAGCTTCTTGTAAGCGAGCCGGGTCGGCCGGTCGGCCGCGTCGCCCAGGCGGCGGCGCTTGTCTTCCTCATACGCCTCGAAATTGCCTTCGAACCATTCGACATGGCTGTTGCCCTCGAAGGCAAGGATGTGGGTGGCGAGGCGGTCGAGGAAGAAGCGGTCGTGGCTGATGACCACGGCGCAGCCGGCGAAGTTCTCCAGCGCATCTTCCAGCGCGCGTAGCGTCTCGACGTCGAGGTCGTTGGTCGGCTCGTCGAGCAGGAGCACGTTGCCGCCCTCCTTGAGCATCTTGGCCATGTGGACGCGGTTGCGCTCGCCGCCGGAGAGCTGGCCGACCTTCTTCTGCTGGTCGGTGCCCTTGAAGTTGAAGGCGCCGACATAGGCACGCGTCTGGATCTCATGCTTGCCGATGGTCATGAGGTCATGGCCGCCGGAGATTTCCTCCCAGACATTGTGGTTGGGATCGAGCGCGTCGCGGCTCTGGTCGACATAGCCGAGGCGCACCGTGGGGCCGATGTCGATCTCGCCCGAGTCGGGCTGCTCCTGCCCGGTGATGAGCCGGAACAGCGTGGATTTGCCCGCGCCGTTGGGGCCGATCACGCCGACGATGCCGCCCGGCGGGAGAATGAAGGAGAGGTCCTCGAACAGCAGCTTGTCGCCATAGGATTTGCTGATGTTCTTCGCCTCGATCACCTTGCCGCCGAGGCGCTCGGGCGTCTGAATGACGATCTGCGCCTTGCCCGGCGCGCGCGCCTCCTGCTTCTCGACCAGCTCGTCGAACGCGCGGATACGGGCCTTGCTCTTGGTCTGGCGCGCCTTGGGGGACTGGCGGATCCACTCCAGCTCCTCCTTGATCGCCTTCTGGCGCCCGGCTTCCTCGCGCTCCTCCTGCTCCATGCGCTTGGCCTTGGCCTCCAGCCAGGTCGAGTAATTCCCTTCGAACGGGATGCCGCGGCCGCGGTCCAGCTCCAGCACCCAGCCCACGACATTATCGAGGAAATAGCGGTCGTGGGTGACGAGGATGACGTTGCCGGCATAGTTGATGAGGTGCTGCTCCAGCCACTGCACGCTCTCGGCGTCGAGATGGTTGGTCGGCTCGTCGAGCAGCAGAATATCCGGCTTCTCCAGCAGCAGGCGGCAGAGCGCGATGCGGCGCTTCTCGCCGCCCGAGAGGTTGTCGACCGACCAGTCGCCCGGCGGGCAGCGCAGCGCTTCCATCGCGATTTCGAGCTGGTTATCGAGCGTCCAGCCGTCGACCGCGTCGATCTTCTCCTGAAGCTCGCCCATCTCGGTCATCAGCGCGTCGAAATCCACGTCCTCGGGCGGATCGCCCATGATCGCGCTGATCTCGTTGAAGCGATCGACCAGATCGGCGACGCCGCGCACGCCGTCCTTGACGTTTTCCAGCACGGTCTTGTTCGGATCGAGCTGCGGCTCCTGCGCCAGATAGCCGACGCGGACGCCCTCGGCCGCCCACGCCTCGCCCTGAAACTCGGTGTCGATGCCGGCCATCACCTTCATCAGCGTGGACTTGCCCGCGCCGTTGACGCCGATGATCGCGATCTTGGTTCCCGGCAGGAATTGCAGGTTGATATTGTTGAAAATTGGCTTGTTTGCGCCGGGGAAGGTCTTGGTGAGACCCTTCATGACGAAGCTGTACTGGACGGCCATCGGTAATCGGTCCTTCTGGAACGCGGAAGCTGTATGAGAATTCGCGCCCGGTTAGCCGAGCGGAGGCAGCTTGGCAAATGTGCGCGCGCGGGGCCCTCGCCCGCCGGGATTAGCGGTGTTCAGGAGAGAGTTGTCCCTGTCGATTTCCTATCGGTTAGGTTGATAACTCTATTGATTTCCCCGTCGCACGCGTTAATTGGGCGGCTCGTGCCCTTAAATCGGAGCACGTACATTGCTATGGGAGCCCGATAATATGAAGAAGTTTGCTGTGGCGAGCGCTGCTGTTGTGCTGATGAGCCTGGCTGCATGCGGCGAGCAGCCGGCTGCTGAGTCGAACAACGCGACCAACGAAGTCGTCGTCGACGAGCTGGCCAATGCCACCAACGCCGTGGACAATGCCGCGAACGCCGTCGCCAACGCTGCGGACGCCGTGAACGCGACCAACGCCGCCAACGCGGCCGAGTAATTGCCGGCGGCCGACCGGCCGGTCCGGACAATTCCGAAGGGCGGTGCCGTGATGCGGCGCCGCCCTTACTCTTTGTGCGCCGGCTACAAGGCGCCAGTGGCGTGAACGGAGGCCGGCCGCTGCGGAAGATCGCCCGGCATCCAGCCGCCGGCTCCCGCGATGGCTCCGGAACGGCTGGTCCCTTGCGCTGTTTCCGCTTGCATGGCGAACGGCGCCACAGCTAAGGGCTTGGCCCGGTCCGGGGAGTAGCGCAGCCTGGTAGCGCATCTGCTTTGGGAGCAGAGGGTCGCAGGTTCGAATCCTGTCTCCCCGACCACCTTTTTTCAAGCGCTTGCGGTTTCATTCGGAGGCCGCTCCCGCCGGCGTCGCGCGGTCTCGGCCTCACGTGGCGTTTCCCTGTCCTAGAGCCGCGTCAGCGACCGGGCCCGTGCGCATTCGTCGGCCAGAAAATCGAGCAGCGTGCGGACTGAAGGCAGCAGCCCTCGCCGGGACGGAAAGACGGCATGGACGATGCCGGCGCGCGGTCGCCAGTCCGGCAGAACATGCACCAGCTCTCCAGCCTCGACCTGACGCCAGATCATCATGGTCGGCAGTTGTACGATGCCGACGCCAGCCATGGCCGCCTCACGCAGCGCCGTCATATCGTCCGTTACCAGCCTTGGCCGGTAGGTGACGCTGGCCGTCTGGCCATCCCCATGATCGACTTGCCAATGATAGTCCTGACGAACCAGCCCCAGCGTGATGCCGGGCAGCCCGGCAAGATCGGCGGGCGAGACGACGGGATGGCTGGCCAGCAGCGCCGGGGCGGCGACAAGGCATTGCGTGCTGCTGTCGAGCCTGCGCATCACCAGATCGGTCGGCTCAAGCGGTGGGAAGCGCACGCGAATGGCAACGTCGATACCCTCGGCGATGAGGTCGACGCGCCGATTGGTGCTCTCCAGATGAAGTTCGATAGCCGGATATGCGGCGAGAAAGCGCGCGAACAGCGCCCCGAACTGATAGTTGATGAGCGCCACCGGGCAACTCACCCGGACGACACCGCGCGGCTCGGCGCGCTGCTGCGCGATGACATGCTCGGCCGCCTCCGCCTCCACCAGCATGGCGACGCAGCGCTCATAATAATCGCGGCCGATCTCGGTGACGGAAAAGCGGCGCGACGAGCGGTTGAGCAGCCGCACGCCGAGGCGCTCCTCCAATTGCTGGATGCGCCGGCTCAGCTTCGACTTCTGGAGCCCGGTGGCGCGCGCCGCATTGGCAAAGCCGCCGTGATCGACCACCTGGACGAAATAATAGAGGTCGTTCAGATCCTGCATCGTCCTGATTTTAGGATGCTGCGTCGGATATCGCAATCTTCTGGCGAACGCGGTGCAATGTTATATCCCTCCCGACAGGCGCAAACAGGTGTTTGCCGCCACGGAGATACGATCATGACCAAGACGATCCTCGGCCGCTACGGCAACAATCGCGGTCATTGGGTGGGCGACGGTTTCCCGGTCCGCTCGCTCTTTTCCTACAATAATCTCGGCCAGCATATCAGCCCGTTCCTGCTGCTCGATTATGCGGGGCCGCATTATTTCGAGCCGACCACGGACCGGCGCGGCGTCGGCCAGCATCCTCATCGTGGGTTCGAGACTGTCACCATCGTCTATGACGGCCTGGTGGAGCACAAGGATTCCGCCGGTAATGGCGGGATCATCGGCCCCGGCGACGTGCAGTGGATGACGGCGGCGGGCGGTATCCTGCATGAGGAATATCACGCCCCCGCTTTCGCCAGGACCGGCGGCCCGTTCCGCATGGTCCAGCTCTGGGTCAACCTGCCTGCGAAGGACAAGATGACCCCCGGCGGCTATCAGGGCATCGTCGCGGCGGATATTCCGACCGTCGACATGCCCGATGGCGCGGGCAAGGGCCGCGTGATCGCGGGCGAGTTGCTGGGCGCCAGAGGGCCGGCAAAGACCTTCACGCCGATCAACGTGTGGGATCTGCGCCTCACCCGCGACGCGGACCTGGCACTGGCCCTGCCCGAAGGCCATACCGCCATGCTGGTGGTGCTGACCGGCCATGTCACGGTCAACGGCAGCCAGCAGGCCGGTGAGGCCGAGGTGGTGCTGCTCAGCCGGGACGGCAGCGATGTTTCCATCCATGCCGATGGCGACGCGATGCTGCTGGTGCTGACCGGCGAACCGATCGACGAGCCGATCGTGGGTTACGGCCCCTTCGTGATGAACACGGAGGAAGAGATCCGCCAGGCGATCGACGATTTCAACAGCGGCAGGTTCGCGCGAGCAGCCTGACGACACGGGCCCGGCCTCCCTCGTGGGGCCGGGCCTTTCCCCGATGAGCTTTGGATCCGGTGGAGATGGTGGTGGGCCCGGCAGGACTCGAACCCGCAACCTAGCCGTTATGAGCGGCCAGCTCTAACCATTGAGCTACAGGCCCCGACCCCCTCGACCGGCCGAGCGTTCCGGGTTCGGCGGCGTTACCCCGGCGCCCTCCCCCTTTGCAAGCGCCGTTGTGACAGCGATGAGGGGGATGGGACGCCGACGAATTGCTGTGATGGGACCAGCTCATCTCGGATTTGGGCTTATCGTAATATTCGGCACGCTCGCGAGATTTCTCTGCGGGGTGATATGGATGCCGAAACGCGCCCAGCTTGGATGCTCTGGAGGACGGACGGCAGGGAGCACGCCGGTGAGAGCTTAATGCCCTCTTCCCTGCTCTTCCCGTGCGGCGGCGTGAATCGGCAGGATGAGCCGGAAGCTATGTGGCGTAATCTCGAAATGACCGCCGAGATGGCTGGCGATGCCACGTATCAGCTTGAGGGTGAAAGCGAGGCCGAGTTGCGGCGCGTCGCGCAGTTGACCGTCGATGCCTCCCTCATGCTCGAACAGCGCGGCGTCCGGCAGGGCGACGAGTGCGGTGGGACGGCGCACGGCGACTTCCACCGTGTCCGGCGCCGCGCCGGGGAGGAGCGTGACCGCCAACTGCTCGCCCTCGCCCAGCGCGGCACAGCCGGCACGGATCAGATGGGCGAGCATCCGCTCGACTTGCGCAGGATCACTGGCGATCGCGGGCAGATCGGCGCCCGCCGCGACAACGACCCGTACAGGCCCGCCCTGCCCGAAGCCGGCGACGATCGCATGGGTCAGCGCGGGCAGATCGACCGGCTCGGATACGGCGCGATGATCGCCGCGCTCGATGCGGCTGGCGAGATCGAGATCGTCGAACGTCGCCAGCAGCGTGCGGGCATCGGCGAGGATCTGCCCGGCCATGGCGCGATAATCGCTGGAAACCGGGCCGACGAGCTGCGCCTCGATCATCTCGGCATAGCCCTGAATGGCGTTGAGCGGCGTGCGTAGCTCATGGATGAGCTGGCGGGTGCTGGCGGCGGAGAGACCGGCCCAGCCGGGCGATGCGCTACCGCTCACCTTGACCAGTGCCTCGTGCGGCAGTTCGCGGCGAGCCTCCCCCACATAATCGAGAAAGCGCCCCGTTGCGGGATCGAAGCGCGGCGTGGCGGAGAGGCGCCACTCGCCCGCGAGCAGCCCCCCGGCGATGGTGAAGCGCGCATCCTGAAACGCGGCGCGGTGGCGGAAGGCGCCGAGCGCGCGCCCGTCCGCGCCGTGACGGCCATCGCTCGCCGGCGTGCCGATGCTGAGCCCCGCCACGGCCGCGCGGGGTGCACCGGCGACCGCGCGGATGACGCCGGCGGCGTCGGTCTCGAAGGTGAAGCGGCGAATGAGCGCCCCCCGGTTCGCCCGCACGCGCTCCTTCCGCGCCAAGGGCGGCGGAGGCACTGCTTCCGGCGCGGGTTCTTCCTCGCGCCGGTGCTGGCGTGTCTCGTTAAAGCGTTCGATCTGCGCCACGATACGGCCGATCTGGCTTGGCTCCGCTGCCTGCTCGCTGTCGTTCGCGGCCTGAACCGGCGGCGCGGCGGCCGCCTCCTGCGCCATCTCTCTGGGCACGAGCGTGGTCAGTGCGAGATCGACCGTGCCGAACCGCTGCAAGGCCGCGACGGCACCGGGACCGAGATCGGCGCGCCGGCGCAGCACGCTGCGCGCGAGCGGACCAAGATCGGGGATGATCCCCACCCAATCGGCGTCGGATAGCGTGACGGTCGCCATCATCGCGGCGACCAGCGTGGGATGATCCTGCCCGAGCAGACGCACCAGACCCGCCGAACGCAGCCGGCTACCCAGCTCGACTATCGAGGCGACGCGCTGCTCCACACTGACCTGCGGACGCATGCTCTCTAGCTGGGTCAGAATCGCGTCGCGGTCCTCGGCAGCGAGCGCGTTGGCCGCGCGGGCACCGGACACGTCATATTGCGCGAGCAGGTCGATGCACTGCCGCCACCGCGTCACGGTCGCTACCGTCCCGTCGCCGATGTTGGCGAGTACGGTGCGCAGAAGATCGTTGAAGCGCATGGTTCGGAGCGGTCCCTGTCGTGCGCCCGACCTAACGCCGGGCGCGCGCCGGGGCCAGATGCAAAAAACGGGACGTTACATAGTGGGACAATTGCATTGATGCGACATTATCTTATGATGGAGCTGATACGAGCGAAAGGAAATGTCTGGCTATGCCTGGCTCCACAATCGACGAGATTGATCGCAAGATATTGGACGCCTTGCAGAGCGACGGGCGCATGACCAATGTGGACCTCGCCGCCAAGGTCGGCCTGACCGCCCCACCCTGCCTGCGGCGCGTGCGCACGCTGGAGGAGCATGGCTACATCACCTCCTACCACGCGCATCTCGACCCGGTTTCGCTGGGCTACACTATCACTGTGTTCGCAATGGTCAGCCTCAAGAGCCAGGCCGAAGCGGACCTGCGCGCGTTCGAAGCCTATGTCGCGGAGCTGCCGCAGGTGCGCGAGTGCCACATGCTCAACGGCGAGATCGACTTCGTGCTCAAGGTGGTCGCGCAGGACCTGCGCAGCTTTCAGCAGTTCCTCACCTCCAAGCTGACGCAGGCCCCCAATGTGGCGAGCGTCAAGACTTCGCTCACCATCCGCACCTCGAAGAGCCTGCCGGGCGTCCCCATCGACCTTTGAAATCGCGCGGATGCGACAACGCCGGCGGACACGGAGTCCGCCGGCGCCGTTTCCGGTTGCTGTGTGGCTGGCTCAGGCCGCTTGGCTGTTCAGCCAGACCGTCCACATATCGGCGATCTGCTTGCGCACACCGGCGCCGTTCACCTTGCCGAAGGCTTCGAGCGCGCCGGCCTTGTCGCCCGAGCGAGCCAACGCGATGCCGAGACGTGTGTTAACCTCGTTGGCGTCCACGCCGCCTTTCTGGAGAGCCAGGCGGTAAAGCGCCACGGCCTTGGCATAGTCGCCATAGCTCAGGAACGCATTGGCCGTGGAGGCAGCCGGCCTGCCCGTTGCCGCCGCGCCGGCCGACTTCTCGGACGAAGGCAGCGATGCCTTGTCCTTGGCGATGGCATCGCTCGCCAGACGATAGAGTTCGCCGAGGTCGCTCTGATTGATCTCGCCGCTACTACGGCCGCTGTCGATCACCGACTTGACCTCACCGGGAAGGCCCGCCTTCCACGCCGACTCGGCATATTCATTATAACTGAAGGCGTTGCCCAGCGATTTGCTGGAGGCCATCAGGCGGAGCAGATCGAGGCTCTCGTCACGGGTCATGCCGTGGTTCGCGTCCTGGATGGACCGCAGCGCGATCCGCCAGTTTTCAGGCGAGCCAACATGGGTGAGCGCCAGTTTGAACCACTCGCCCTGCGAAGGATCGCTGGCGAGCGCCGCCATCTTGAGGCCGCGGGTATACCAGCTTGGATCAGGCGTCTTGCCTTCGGCCTGCTCGGCCTCGATCGCCTTGCGCAGATATGGGAGACCCTGCTGCACGAGCGCCTTGCCGGCCGGAGAAAACTGGTTGCCAGTCACGCTGGCGGTCGCCTCGCCGAAATAGCTCTCGGCCAGATAGACCTGCGTACTGGCCCCGCCGTAATTGGCGGCCGCCGCCTTGGCGAGATGATCGCGCGCGCCGGCATAATCCTTGGCATTGAGCGCGAGCTGACCGGCCACCAGTTCGAACTTGCCGATATCCGCCGCCGGGGTGACGCCCGAAGCGAGCATCTTCTCGATGCCGCTGCGCTGGAGCGCTTCATCCTTGAGGCCGATGCCGACGTTGAGGGTGAAATTGCCAAGGAAATACTGGTCGTCGGGCTTGCTCGCCTTAGCCTCGATCTCGGGCAGCTTGGCCTTGGCGCCGGCAAAATCGTTGGCGGCAAGCAGCTTCTGCACTTCCTGCGCGCCCGGCACGAATTCCTTGCTGGGCGAAAGCTTGACGGCTTCGGCCGCCTTCTCCTTCTTGGCGGCGGTCGCCGCGGACGGCATGAAGACCCCCGCCGACATGGCGACAAGCGCGATGGACAGGGCAGTGCTGGACAAGCGGCGCATCAATAATCCTCCAACCAAAGACCTTCAGGCTGCCCGTTTCCAGACGAGCCGACCCCAAAAAGGCCGTCAATCATCCTTGGCGGGCGCCGCGTTAACCGGGTTTGAACGGCGCTATAAACGCGCCCGCTCCTCTTGTCATCGCTCCATGTTCGGGTCGTCGCGCTTTGCAACCGTTATGTCGACGAGTCGTGTCGGCCCGACACCCTCGCCATGGGGCGACCTGCCCCATCTCTACAGCATCCTCCGGGGCTCCCTCATAGAGCATCTCCAAATCCACCATCGCGACGGCACAAAAGCTGAAATCCGGTGGACGCGCACAACGATGCGCCCGTTTTCTCTGGCATTCGCGCCCCCCGGCGGCTAGGCTGCCGGCTCTACATTCCCACGCAACAGACATAAGAGAAGAACGCTTGAGCAGCGACGAGACGATCCTCGCCGAACCGTCGGATATCAGCCCGGTCAATATCGTCGACGAGATGAAGTCGAGCTACCTCGACTACGCCATGTCGGTCATCGTGGCGCGCGCCCTGCCGGACGTGCGCGACGGCCTGAAGCCCGTCCACCGCCGCATCCTGTTCGGTGCGCACGAGCAGGGTTTCACCTACAACCGGCCCTATCGCAAGTCGGCCCGCATCGTCGGCGACGTCATGGGTAAATATCACCCGCACGGCGACTCCTCCATCTACGACGCCCTCGCCCGCATGACCCAGGACTGGTCGATGCGCGTGCCGCTGATCGACGGCCAGGGCAATTTCGGCTCGATGGATCCCGATGCGCCGGCGGCAATGCGTTATACCGAGGCGCGGCTCGCCAAGGTCTCCAACGCGCTGCTCGACGATCTCGACAAGGATACCGTCAACTTCACGCCCAACTATGATGCCAGCGAGAGCGAGCCGCAGGTTCTCCCCGCGCGCTTCCCGAACCTGCTGGTCAACGGCGCGGGTGGCATCGCGGTGGGCATGGCGACCAACATCCCGCCGCACAATCTCGGCGAGGTGCTGCGCGCCTGCCGGGCCTATATGGACAATGGCGCCATCTCGGTCGAGGAACTGATGGAGCTGGTGCCGGGGCCGGACTTCCCCACCGGCGCACTGATCCTCGGCCAGTCCGGCGCGCGCTCGGCCTACCAGACCGGGCGCGGCTCGATCATCATGCGCTCGCGCCACGAGGTCGAGACCGGACGCGGCGACCGCCAGTCGATCGTGCTGACCGAAATCCCCTTCCAGGTCGGCAAGTCGGGCCTCGTCGAGAAGATCGCCGAGGCCGCGAAGGACAAGCGGATCGAGGGCGTCTCCGACATTCGCGACGAATCGAACCGCGAAGGCGTGCGCATCGTCATCGACCTGAAGCGCGATGCGACCCCAGAAGTGGTGCTGAACCAGCTCTGGCGGCACACGCCGGCGCAGACCAGCTTCCCGGCCAACATGCTCGCCATTCGTGGCGGCCGGCCCGAGTTGCTCAACCTGCGTGACATCATCGAGAGCTTCGTGCGCTTCCGCGAGGAGGTCATCACCCGCCGCACCAAGTTCGAGCTGGCCAAGGCGCGCGACCGCGCCCACATCCTGCTCGGCCTCGTGGTGGCGGTCAGCAATCTCGACGAGGTGGTACGGATCATCCGCGGGTCGGCCAGCCCGGCCGCCGCGCGCGAGGCGCTGCTCACCAAGGCCTGGCCAATCGGCGACATCGCGCCCTATCTGCGGTTGGTGGAAGCCGCCGAGGAAGCGCCGGAGGGCGACGTCTATCACCTCTCCGAGACGCAGGTGCGCGCCATTCTCGACCTGCGCCTGCACCGCCTGACCGCGCTGGGCCGCGACGAGATCGGCAACGAGTTGCAGGGGCTGGCAGAGGCCATCGAGGGCTATCTGCTGATCCTCGGCGACCGCGTGCGGCTCTATGCGGTGATGCGCGAGGAATTCGACGCGATCGAGGCCGAGTTCGCCACGCCGCGCAAGTCGACCATCGCCCCCGCCGCCGATGGTATCGAGGACGAGGACCTCATCGAGCGCGAGGAGATGGTCGTCACGGTGACGATGGAGGGCTATATCAAGCGCACCCCGCTCGATACCTTCCGCGCGCAGAACCGGGGCGGCAAGGGCCGCGCCGGCATGGCGACCAAGGACGAGGACGTGGTGACGGAACTGTTCGTCACCTCCACCCACACGCCGGTGCTGTTCTTCTCTACCATCGGCAAGGTCTATCGCCTCAAGGTATGGCGCCTGCCCGAGGGTGGCCCAGCCACTCGCGGGCGGCCGATGGTCAACCTGCTGCCGCTGGCCGAGGGCGAGACGATCCAGACCGTGCTGCCGCTGCCGGAGGACGAAGCGGAATGGAGCGCGCTTCAGGTGATGTTCGCCACCGCCAGGGGATCGGTGCGGCGCAACAGCATGGACGCCTTCGCCAACATCCCCTCCAACGGCAAGATCGCCATGAAGTTCGAGGGCGACGACGCGGATGACCGGCTGATCGGCGTGGCGCTGCTCACCGGGGCGGATGACGTGCTGCTCGCCTCCCGCCAAGGCAAGGCGATCCGCTTCCGTGCCGACGACGTGCGCGAGTTCCAGAGCCGCAGCTCGACCGGCGTGCGCGGCATGACGCTCAAGAAGGGCGATGAGGTGATCTCGCTCTCCATCCTCCATCGCGTCGGCACTACGCAGGAGGAGCGCGAGGATTATCTGCGCTATGCCCCATGGAAGGGCGAGCGCGAGGGCAGCAGCACGCTCGACCCGGCGCGGTTCGAGGAGCTGATCCAGCGCGAGCAGTTCATCCTGACGGTGTGCGCCAACGGCTACGGCAAGCTCTCGTCCGCCTACGAATATCGGCGGACCGGGCGCGGCGGCCAGGGCATCACCAACATCGACAATATCGCCCGCAACGGCGAGGTGGTCGCCAGCTTCCCCGCCACACGGGAGCATCAACTCATGCTCGTGACCGATCAGGCCAAGCTGATCCGCATGGGGCTGGACAGCCTGCGCGTGATCGGCCGTGGATCGGCAGGCGTGCGCCTGTTCGACGTGGCGGCGGAAGAACATGTGGTGAGCGCGGCGCGCATCGAGGAAAGCTCGGACGAGGACGCCGAGGTGGAAGTCACGGACGCAACGGACGCGACCGAGTAAGCCGATCAGGCAAGCATAAGGGCGGTGGTAGGCTATGCTGCCACCGCCGCCCCGGTTGCACAGACGGGCCGCTCGAAACCTCGTCCGGGATGACCCAAAATCCTTATCCCCTTCTCGCGCCGCAGCGGTCAGATCGAGCGAGCAGAGTCCGTTTTAAGGGACGATCGTTTACCCTGATTTGCCGCGTAATCCGGGCAATAGCGGTGGCGCATATCTGCCTCTTACCAGAGCCACAGTAACCTTTTCCAAGATGGGCCGTCTAACAACGGGGGCGTCACGGAGGCGCGCCCTTGGGAAAGGAAGATCCATGAGCAAGCTCAAACTGATGGCGGCCCTTGCGGCGGCGACTGCGGCACTGGGGATGGCGGCGGCGCCGGCCGCCGCTGAACAGGTGAACATCAACACGACCGGTTTCAGTCCAACTATCGGGACGGCCGGTAATTCGGTGGCTTTTTCGGGCACGTCGAACGGTATTACTGTCAACGCCCTGGCCAGTGCCTGGACGGCGACGCCGACCGATACGGGTGGTTATACTTTCGCGCCCTCTTACATGAGCCGGGGCGCTCTGGGGCTGGGCGTCACATCTCCGGATGATTCGATAACCAACGACGGGTCCCGTTTTCACCTGATAGACAATAAGGACGGTTTCGATTTCGTTCTATTCCAATTTGACCAGAATGTCACGATCACATCGGCGATCCTGAACCAATCATCGTTGCTTAATGGCAATATAGACAATGAATCGTCGGTTGGTATCGGCTTGAGCAAATTGCCTTGGAACACACGGCTGGACTTGAGCAATGCGTCCCTGTTCGACAGCCTCTCGATCGACTTCTTCGACGTCGCTCGCTTTTTTACGTCGGATCCCACCGTCCGTCCCGATGTGCCGTTCAATCTGGGCGGGCAATCCGGCAATATCTGGATGATCGGCGCGAACCTGCACAATGACGACACCGTGACATTCGGCAATGGCACCTCACCCTCGTACGATGCATTCAACATCCAGCGCCTGACGGTGAACACGGCCGGGGCGGTGCCGGAACCGGCAAGCTGGGCAATGATGCTAACCGGATTCGGTCTGATCGGCTGGGGAATGCGCCACAAGGGGGTGGCAAGGCGCCCTGCGATCGGCTGACCCAACCCATAGCCCGCCGGGGCCTCCCCGGCGGGAAACATCGAATACCCCATGCCCGGCGGAGCCTTCTTACGGCGCCGCAAGGCGATCAATATCCCCGATGGCCCCAAGACGCCAATCGGCAACTCCGCCGACACCCCCGAATTGAGCACACCCAGAGGAAAGGGCACAGGACGAGAAGTCGAGGCAGCGGAAACTCGAGTGTTTCCTTGCTTTTCCGTCTCTTCCGAGGGGAAGTGATGACGGGTGACAATTGCGATTGGCGGAGAGGGTGGGATTCGAATATGGCTCGTAGAACCCTGTAAATACTCGCATACTCAGACCAAATTTGCCAAGTGTGCCCCCTGCTCTGCCCCCAAAAAGATTGGACGCATCCGCATCGTCTCGGACGAGGCGCCTCAATCCGAGGCTGTACCATCAACCATGCGCAAAATCGCGATCTGTCTCTTAATCAGCGGGTCCTAGGTTCGAGCCCTAGTGCGTCCACCACTTTCCCCTTACTTTTCAATCAGATACTAGGCTCGCCGGATCGGGCGATTGAGAGCATTTTTGTGCTAGGTAGCTCTCTAGGTAGCAGCGCGCTAATTCGGCACTGCGGCTACTCAGCCTCCGCACATCAGCGTTCACGGTGAAAGATTCATGGCCTGCGCTTTGTCCGACTGCGCGTGAGCGAGTCGGCGTTTCACCTCTCAGCCAGCGCGACTGCTACCCATCTTGCTCCGCACCAGCATCGCACGCTGGGATGGCCGCTTAGAGCCTCAGGCAGCGCGGTGTCATAATGACAGCTAGGCCACCCGAGCTCCGATCCAGATCACCCGGCCGACAATATCGACGCCTTTGCGCTGGATGCCCTGCCAGCTCGGATATGCAGGGTGGTCGGTAAGAACGGTCAGACGGTTCTTCGTTGGGTCGATCGCTATTCGCCTTACGAAGATTTCAGAAGACCCACGGATGGCGTAAAGGCCTTCACGCACGCTCTCCTGGAAGCGAACTCGGCTAATCATAACCTCGTCGCCATTACGGAGGGTCGGCTCCATCGCCTCACCAACAATTGGCAAGATTGCGACACTGGCGGGCTGATCACACAGCCGACCGAGCCAAGCCGCATCAACCAGCCGCCATTGTGAGCGTGAATCGTTACCTGTCCCGTTCAGCAATGGGACTTTTACTATCGAACGCTGCCCGACTGTCGGCCCCTCCTTTCCACCGAGCATCTCTACGGGCACGTCAAAATGCAATGCCAGCAGCGCTATATCGCTTTGGTCAAGGCGGGCTGGAGAACCTCGTTTAATGAACTGCTGGATGTATGCCGAGTTTCGCCCGAGGAGGCGCGAAATCGATGCGTAGGTCTCTCCTCGCTCGCTGATTAGGCCATCCAACGCCTCCCGCGGCTCCATCCTATCGTCTCCTTCGATTTCCTACCTCTCTATCACACGCCGAAGGAACAATCCTAGTCGGACAGCCCCGACAAGGTCAGTAGGGCAAGCAAAAGAAACAAACGTCGTACGGGAGCACAATGCCACGGCACCTGCGCTACTGGGTCGGCCTCGACGCCGGCCACTTGGAGACTGCGGTCTGCCTCGTCGATGCCGAAGGAAACGTTTTCTTCGAGGCAATGACTGAGACCCGCGCTGCTCCGATAAGGGATATCCTTCGCCGGTTCGGCGTTGAGCCTGTCCAGTCTATTACGATCGAGGCCGGTGTCGGCACTCAGATGGTTCGGGATCTCCGTTCGTTCGGTTTTCCCGTTCAAGTCGCCGACGTTCGCAAATCAAGCAAATTCCTGGCGATCCGACGTCAAAAGACAGATGCGAATGATGCCAAAGGTCTCGCTGAGCTTGGCCGACTGGCGCAGTCCTTCGGTCCCTATAGCGCGACGATCTGGGTGAGAGGTCAGCGACTATCAGGATGAGAACAGATTGTCGCGGCGGGTTCATG
>MKWI01000030.1 GCA_001899715.1 Sphingobium sp. 66-54 | reverse complement strand
CCTTCCCGAAGCCTTGAATCAACCGCGCCCGCGCCGCGCAAGTCAGTTTATGAGTTTACGGCCTAATACCGGTTCAATCTGTAGCGATAATAGATTGTGATTGCCCGATGCTTCACCCCGGCTGCTTGTAGTGATGTGGGAGGCGACGCCTGCACCACTTGGCTGTGCGATAATGTGGTCGTAGAACCATGTGGTGGCCGACCCTGCGGTGCATGAGCTATTTGGGGGGGCGATGAACACCGATTGCATGTGTCCTATTCACTTAGCACCGCGGGCCGGATATCGATGTTGATCTCGGGCGTGTCGCGCCGTGGGTTCGTAGCGCACCAGCGATCAATGCAATAGAGCTTTCGACCCTCATATACGTGGGCGAATGGCAGTCTTGGGAAAGGTAAATTGCGAGGCAAGCATGCTACATGGGGAGAGGCTGACGTTCTTACCTTCGACTAGTCGGCGATCAACAGCCGACATCTTTAAGAGGGATTCCCTGATTTGCGACAATGGCAGGATCGATCGCCACTCGATTGGCCACCAGCCGTCTGCCCTGCACATAGTCGCGGACATGGTTGACGCAATCCAAAGCGATCACCCGCCCATCTTTGAAATATATGATTGAGAAACTTCGGGCGTCTAGGTCGCCGCGAATGATGTGATAATCGAACCCGTCTGACAATCCAACGGTCTGAAGTTTTAGATCATATTGGTTGGACCAGAACCACGGGACTGCAATATATGGTGTCGCCGCACCGTTGATGGCTCGGGCGACCACGCTTGCCTGATCATTGGCATTTTGCATGGATTCAAGCCTGATCGCTCGTCCATCGGCAAAGATGTTCTCGTGGAGCGCGCAGTCGCCGATCGCCCAGACGTCCGTGAGGCTGGTCCGGCAGCACTCATCCACGATGACCCCATTGTCCCCCTTGGCGCCAGCAGCAAGCAGAGGCTCGACAGCAGGGATGATTCCGATTCCAACGACCGCAAGATCGGCAGCGAAGACGCGCCCGTCGGCCAACCGCACGCCCGAAATCCTTTCGCTGCCCTCTATCGCGGAAACCTGAGCGTTCAGATGAATGTCCACGCCATGTCCGCGATGCGCCTCTTCGAAGAAGCGCGATAGCTCTTGGCCCGCAACGCGCGCCAACAGACGATCCTGCGCTTCAAGCAGAACAACCGCCTTGCCCGCTTTCCGCAGTGCCGCGGCTGTTTCCAGGCCGATATAGCCGCCGCCGATGACGACCGCTTTCGACACGCGGGGCAGTTCCGCAACCAAGCGATCCACGTCGGCGCGCGTGCGCACCGCATGAACGCCTTCCTGGTCGTGGCCATTGCAGTTCAACCGGCGGGGGTGGCCGCCGGCTGCCCAGATCAATTGACCATAGGCAATCGTGGCGCCGGTCGCATCGGTTACCTCATGCTGCTCAGCATCGACCGAAACGACTCGTTTCCCGAGCAGCATGGTGATGTTCCGATCGTGCCAGAACTCCCTGGGACGAAGGAGTATCCGGTCGAAGCTCTTGTCGCCAGAGAGATAGTCCTTCGAAAGCGGCGGACGTTCATAGGGCAGATCGGGTTCTTCCCCGATCATGGCGACCGAGCCGGCAAAGCCACCTTGCCGGAGTGCAATGGCGGCTTGGGCACCAGCATGGCCGGTCCCTACTATAAGGACATCGTAGCTTTCCATCAGTCCTCCGGCGCGATGGTGACGATCAAGCCATCGAGTTCCTCGCGGAGCGGAATCTGGCATGACAGACGCGATAGCGGGCCGCGCGCAATCGAGCTGTCGAGCAGATCATTCTCGTCATCGCTCATTCCAGGCAGTTGATCGGCGAAGGCGGGATCGACATAGACATGACAAGTCGCGCAGGAGAGGCATCCGCCACACAGCGCCAGAAGTTCATCAATTCCTGAATCGCGGATCGCTTCCATCAGGGAGATGTCATCCTCCGCCGCAATCTGTCGGGTGTCGCCCGTGCGGGTTGTAACAGTGATAGTAGGCATGGTTCTCCTCAGACGGACATCGTCAAGCCGCCGTCGGACAGCAGCATTGAGCCGGTGATGTAGGCACTCTCTGTGCGGCTCGCGAGCAGGACATAGAGTGAGACATGATCCTCGGGAACTGACACTCGGCCCAATGGCATGTGGGGCGTCATCGCGGCGATCCGCTCACGATCGGCATTCATTTCTCTTTCCCGCTGTCCGAGGGCGGCGGGGCCGGAAATGCCTGTGTCGGTCGCGCCTGGCGCGACGGCGTTGACCCGGACGTTCGGAGCGAACTCCTTTGCAAGTTGCATCACCAGCCCGCGTAATGCGAACTTCGAAGCAGTATAGAGGGCACCGCCACCCCCCGCGAGAAAGCTGGCATTCGACCCTGTGGCAATCAGCGTGCCGGATGTCTCGCGCAACGCCGTCAGCGCGGCGCGCCCGGCGTAGAGCGTCGCACGGACGTTGACGGCGAAGATCTCGTCGAACGCCCGCTGGAGTTCGTCGGGTGATTGCTTCTCAACACGCTTGTGGAAGTCCCAAAGTCCTGCATTAGAGACATAAGCATCCAGGCGGCCGAACTTGTCGACCGCGGCCGCGACCGCGCGCTCGGCCGTGTCATAATCCGAGACGTCGCCAACGACGACGGTCGCACCTTCTGTCTCAAGCCCAGCGCGATCGCTCTGTTTGCGAACGACCGCGACGACGTTGGCCCCTTCCGCGAGAAATCGACGCACGACGGCGCGACCAATGCCTGAACCGGCACCCGTCACCACCGTTCCATAACCTTCGAGCCGCGCCATCAGAAGAACACCGACAGATTTTTTGTCAGCAATATCGATTGCGGGAGGAGTATCAGGCGCCGCGCCAGCAGGAAGCCGTCGGTAGTCGAGCGCAGGATATCGCGCCGCCGGCCTGCCAGCGTCGCATCATCATGCTCCGACCGATTGCGATATTGGATGAAGGCGGACTGCACTTCATACTGGCCGTCTATCCCGGTCTCAAATGCCTCGACATTGCTCACCAGATAGACGTGCCGGGTCGGCGGGTCCTCAGTCCATACCATGGTCGATTCAAGGCGGCCGATTCTCACCGCGATGTCGGCCTTGCGCTCGTCGAAGAGAGCCATTGCACTAGGATCGAATGGCGCGCGCTTGTCGCGCCGGAAGCGGTTCTCGCGGAGCGGCATCCAATAGAAAAGGTCATCGGCGAGCATGTCGTACCAATCGCGATAGCGCTCTTCGTCCAGGAGACGGGCTTCGCGGAGGTAGAAGCGTTCGATCGCATGATGCGTTGCCATGTCGACGGGTGCGCCGCGCCCATCAAGCGCCAGAAGTTCCTGCGCGGCCGCAGCGGCCTGAGCGCGATCCAGCGTCGGATAGGTGCTGTAATCGGGCTTGTTGGCGGCGATGGGATCACTGCTCATTTCGCTGCCTCCACGGCCACGGAGGGGCTGGCAAGCGGCATGTCGGCCCAGCTTTCGGTGTCCATCATCGTGACCCAGCGGCGATAGAATGCGCGCTGATTGGCATCGGATAGTTGCCCCGCATGGACATCGCCGGGCAGTTCTTTCTCTTTCACTTCCCCCGGTGGCGCCATCGCGTAGCATAGCCGCTGGTTGCGGGTCACGAACCCCGCGTTGGCGGCCGTGGAATGTTCCCAGTTCTCGCCATCATCCATCTCAAGGATGCCCGAGGGCGAGAATGTTCGCATCGAACCCCGCCGGAAGCGATCCTTGATATCTTCCGGCATGTTCCTGGGCACGAGCGTCCAGGCATGGATCTCGGTCTTGAGCGGTCCCTTGGGCTGAAACGTGCGGAAGGTGAAATATCCCGGAAGGAACGAGAAGTTGGGAAAGATCGTCGCCGACGCGACCGATCCCCACATCTTGGCGCGGAAGTCGCCCAGCCGTGCGGTGATGGCCTCCTGGCGCGAGCGCATGTAGCGCAGCAAGTCGCGGTCCCCCATGGTCGCGGCGTTGCCCAGGAAGCTGTCGTTGAACTCCCAGCCATGGCCGTTGACGGAGACCTGCCAGCTGCCTTCATTCTCCACTTTGACACCGCCGTGCCGCCCAAGGGTCGGTTCCGCCCCGCCAAGATGCGTCCAAAGCGCGTGATAGATGTCACCCACGAAGTTATCGGCCGGGAATTTCCAGTTGCAGTTGATGACCGAACGGGTTGCGCCGCCCGCCAGAAACTCCGTGCCGCCCGGCTCGGCATCGAGCACCGCGTCCAGATACCAGCGGAAATCCCCCAACCAATCCTCCAGTGATGGCGCCGTCTCGTCGAAGGTCGCGAACACCAGTCCCTTATAGGTCGCCACCCTCGCGCGTTTCAGTCCCCAGTCCTCGAAGCGGAATCCCGGCGTGTTCTTGTAGAGCCCCATCTTGGGCATCTTCTTGAGCGCGCCATCCAGGCCAAACGCCCAGCCGTGATAATTGCAGACGAAGCTGCGTCCCTGCCCGCTATCGGCGAAACAAACACGGTTTCCCCGATGCGGGCAGCTATTCAGGAATACCTTGATGCCATCATCAGCCCGCGCAACGATGACTGAATCCTGCCCCATATAGGTGGTGACGAAACTGCCCGCCGTTTCGACCTGGCTTTCATGCGCCACGAACAACCAGCTACGCGCGAAGATGCGTTCGAGTTCGCGCTCATAAATGGCGGAATCCCAGAAGATGCGACGATCGATCGTCCCGAAATCAGTGTCGACCAAATCAGCAGCGCGCATATCAGCCTCCAAAACCAAACATACGGATGCGTATTCAATACGCATCCGTATGTCCAGCCAGATTCATACGGCAGAGGTCTGATTGCGCTGGTTGCTCAGGGAGTGGCGCCGATAAGCAGTTGCTCGCAAAGCGTCACGACATCCGGCGCCTCGCCTTCGATCAGGAGTTGGCCAACGCGCATATAAGCATAGGCCAGGATCGCTCGCGATCTCGCTTCATGCTCGGAAACCCCGCATTGTCGTAGGAGCTGCGCGATATATTCGGTGCGAAGCTGGTCGACCTCGCGCAACGCAGCCAAGGCTCGCGCATCATGTCGCCCCCACAGCCTCACCGCCAATTCAACCGCCGCCGCCTGGTCGGATCTGGGGCCGGCGAAGGGTAGTCGAAGCAAGGTCAAAAGCCGCTCACGCGGAGGGAGGTCACGGTCCAGCCGTTCGATCAATGAAAGCGTCGCGCGTCGGCGCCAACTTTCGAGCATTGCGCTGTGCAGAGCGTCACGATCCTTGAAATGCCAGTAGAAGCTGCCCTTGGTCACGCCCAGATTGCGCGCGATCAGTTCCACGCGCACGCCGTTGATCCCGTGCGCCTCAAGCATTTCAAGTGCCGCCGCAATCCATGCCTGGGAATCGAGTCGGGGCGTATCGCGTTTCGTTGCGGTGGAGTTCTTTGCCATGCTCACTTCTTACGTCATCGCGCCAAAGGGACAAGCCACGGCATAAGGAATGCGCCTGCGCGCACGACGGGCCAATCGCTTAAACATACTGTAGCGTATTGACATGGTGAAGCGAGATGCGCCATCAGCAATGCAGATCGGGAGAGTGCGAATGGGCGACCAACCCTCAGTCGGACGCGGGCGAATGATCTCCGCTTTCGATATCAACACCAATTATCACGACCATGGCGAAGGGCAGGCGATCCTGCTCCTGCATGGTTCGGGCCCTGGCGTTTCCGCCTGGACGAACTGGAAACGGGTTATCCCGGCGCTGTCTGACGTCTTCCGCGTGATCGCACCGGATCTGCCGGGTTTCGGCTACACCGAACGCAAGCCTGATCTTCATTACGACATGAAATTATGGGTGAGGCACCTGATCGCGTTTCTGGACGCATTGGATCTTCCCCGGGTCTGCATCGTGGGCAACAGCTTTGGCGGCTCGTTGGCCCTTGCCGCCGCAGCCCGCTTTCCAGACCGGTTCGATCGGCTGGTGCTCATGGGGACGCCCTGCGACAAGTTCATGATGACGCCGGGCTTGCGTGCTGGCTGGGACTATGAGCCGAGCCGTGAAGCAATGCGCGAGACCATGGCACATTTCCCTCATAATCCTGCGGTGATCACGGACGAGCTTGTCGAAGATCGCTATCAGGCGAGCCTTATACCGGGTGCGCAGGAAGGTTTGCGCAAGCTTCTCGCAAAGCCCAATCCGGACGGCGACACGCCACTGTCCGGCATGCCCGAAGCGCTCGTCGCCACGATCGAACATCCGACGCTCATCTTGCACGGTCGCGAGGACAAGGTCATCCCCGTCGAGATGGGCCTGAAGCTCGGCCGGGCGATGCCCAATGCGGAGTTCCACATGTTTGGCCGTTGCGGCCATTGGGTGCAGGCCGAGCGCTTCGATGATTTTGTAGCGCTGGCTCGCCGACATCTGGGGCAGCCCCGGGCATGAAGAGTGAAATCGCCGCGCTGGGCTATTTGGGCCTTGAGGTATCGGATCTCGCAAGCTGGAAAAACTTTGCGAGCGATATGCTGGGCCTGCAATGGTGTCCGCGCGAAGATGGTTCGGTCGACCTGCGCATGGACAGATATGCAACGCGGGTCCGGCTCCATGAAGGCCCTGCCGACGATCTCGCTTATGCGGGATGGGAAGTGCGGGATGCAGATGAGCTCGCGAGGCTGACTGCCCGTTTGAGCGATGCTGGCCATCCTGTGGAAGAAGGGGATGCCGAAGCTTGCACGGACCGTCGGGTCGCGGGTCTCATCCGATTTGCCGACCCCGAGGGCAACCGGCATGAAGCCTTTTATGGCCCTTTGCAAAGGACGAACGATCCTTTCGTGAGTCCGCTCGGCGTCGCATTCAACACGGGCGCGCAAGGTCTTGGCCATATCGTGTTGAGCTGTCGCGACAAGGCGTCGATGATGGCGTTCTTTGTCGACTTGCTCGGCTTTCGTCTTTCGGATCACATCCTCACGGAAGTCGTGCCGGGGCGCCCGCTGGAACTCAGCTTCATGCGCTGCAATGGACGGCACCATTCGTTGGCGCTGGCGCCCGTGCCGATCCCCAAGAAGATCGTTCACCTGATGGTAGAGGTAAAGTCGATCGACGATGTCGGCCGCGCCATGGCTCGCTGCGAGGGGCAAGGCACGCACCTGACGTTCACGCTAGGGCGTCACTCGAACGATGAGATGCTGTCCTTCTATCCGCTCACGCCGTCCGGGTTCGACCTCGAATATGGCTGGGGCGGGCTCGAAGTGGACGATGAGACATGGCACGTCGTCACCCATCACACAAATTCGGCCTGGGGCCACCGCTATCAGCGCCCACCGCGCCCGGCGAAGGCGGAAGGAGCATAATGACGCACGATCATGAGACACTCGCCGCGCGGTTGCGCGCCGCTTATGCGGGGCCGGCCGTTGCGCCGTTACGTGACGGCCTTGACCCCGGCGACGCTGCCGGGGCCTATGCAGTCCAGGCGATCAACACCCGCTTCTGGCAAGATTCTGGAAGGCGCATCGCGGGCCGAAAAGTGGGCTTGACTGCCAAGGCTGTGCAGACCCAGCTCGGCGTCGATCAGCCTGACTTCGGTGTGCTGTTCAACGATATGGCTATCAGCGACGGCGGCGTGCTCCGTGCGTCCGATGTGCTTCAGCCCAAGGCTGAAGCCGAGGTTGCAATTGTTCTTGCAAAAGATCTCAACCGTGACGTGGGCGTGGACGATGTCGCGGCGGCCATCGACCATGTCGTCGCGGCGATCGAGATTGTCGATAGCCGTATCGCGGACTGGCAAATTACCTTTGCCGATACCGTAGCCGACAATGGTTCGTCCGCCTTCTACGTTCTCGGTCGCGAACGCCATTTGCTCAAGGGGCTGGATCTCTACACATGCGGAATGGTGCTTGAGCGCAACGGCGAGATTGCCTCGCTCGGAGCGGGCGCGGCATGTCTCGGCCATCCGCTCAACGCGGCCGCATGGCTCGCCCGGACATTGGCCGCGAATGGCGATCCGCTGCGAGCGGGCGACGTGGTGCTGACCGGCGCGCTTGGGCCGATGGTTGCGCTAGCGGTCGGTGATTCCATCACGGCCAGGATTGGCGGCCTTGGCGCTGTTTCCTTCACTTTCGAAGGGGAAGGATGATGGCGAAAATCAAGGTGGCGATCATCGGATCGGGCAACATCGGCACCGACCTGATGATGAAGATCATGCGCTACTCGAAAGCGCTCGAAATGGGCGCGCTCGTCGGGATCGACCCTGCTTCGGACGGACTGGAGCGCGCCCGGCGCCTTGGCATCGCGACCACGCATGAGGGGATCGAGGGGCTCCAGAAACTCCCCCTGTGGGAAGAAATCGGCATCGTCTTTGACGCGACATCGGCCGGCGCGCACAAGCGCCACAGTTCGATCGTGACCGGGGCGGGCAAGGTGATGATCGATCTCACCCCGGCGGCCATCGGCCCCTATGTCATTCCCGTCGTCAATGGCGACGCCCATCTCGACGCGCCCAATGTCAACATGGTGACGTGCGGCGGGCAGGCCACAATTCCGATTGTCGCGGCTGTATCGTCGGTTGCAACGGTGCATTATGCGGAGATTGTCGCGTCCATCGCCTCAAAATCGGCCGGCCCCGGCACGCGCGCGAACATCGACGAATTTACCGAGACGACATCGAAAGGCATTGAGGAGGTCGGCGGCGCCGCCAAGGGCAAAGCGATCATCATCCTCAATCCCGCGGAACCGCCAATGCTGATGCGGGACACCGTGTTCACGCTGTCGTCGGGCGCTGAAGAGAGCGAGATTGAGGTCGCCATCGAGGCGATGGTTGCCAGGGTGAATGCGTATGTGCCGGGATATCGCCTCAAGCAGAAAGTGCAGTTCGAGCGCTTCGGCTCGAACAACCCCGCGCGCATCCCCGGCCTTGGCAGTTTCGAAGGGGTCAAGACCAGCGTGTTTCTCGAAGTCGAAGGCGCGGCCCATTATTTGCCCGCCTATGCCGGCAATCTCGATATCATGACCTCTGCGGCCCTGCGCATCGCCGAGAAGATCGCGACCCGTCGTCTGCAGAGGGAGGCCGCGTGATGCTGTTCGACCCGACAGAAACCAAGCTCTATATTCAGGATGTGACGCTGCGCGATGGCATGCATGCCATTCGCCACCAATATGGCATTCAACATGTGCAGAAGATCGCACGGGCGCTTGACGAGGCGAAGGTCGACGCGATCGAAGTGGCCCATGGCGATGGCCTCAACGGCTCATCCTTCAATTATGGATTCGGTGCCCATACCGACTGGGAGTGGATCGAGGCCGTGGCCGATGTGATCCAGCATTCGGTCCTCACCACCTTGCTGATCCCGGGCATCGGCACGATCGAGGAACTGAAGCAGGCGCACCTTCTGGGCGTGCGCTCCGTCAGGATCGCGACCCATTGCACCGAGGCCGACATCTCGAAACAGCATATTGCTGCGGCGCGCGACCTCGGCATGGACACATGCGGCTTTCTGATGATGAGCCACATGATCGAGCCGGACGCGCTGGCGGCGCAGGCCAAGCTGATGGAAAGTTACGGTGCAGGCTGCGTCTATGTCACCGATAGCGGCGGCGCGATGGACATGGATGCCTACCGCGCACGTTGCGAGGCCTATGATCGCGTCCTGAAACCAGAGACGCAGCGCGGCATTCATGCCCATCATAATCTGTCGCTTGGCGTTGCGAATTCAATTGTCGGTGTCATGGCAGGGGCCATCCGCATTGATGCCAGCCTTGCCGGCATGGGGGCGGGGGCCGGAAATGCGCCCCTGGAAGTGTTCATCGCCGCCGCGGAGCGCAAAGGGTGGAAGCATGGCTGCGACCTCTACAAGCTGATGGACGCCGCGGAGGATCTTGTCCGGCCGTTGCAGGACCGCCCGGTGCGGGTCGATAGGGAAACGCTCAGCCTCGGCTATGCGGGCGTCTATTCGAGTTTCCTGCGCCATGCCGAAAAGGCGAGCCAGGATTACGGCGTCGACACCCGCGAGATACTGGTCGAGTTGGGCCGACGCCGCATGGTTGGCGGGCAGGAAGATATGATCGTCGATGTCGCGCTCGATATGGCTCGTCAGAAGGCGGAGAGGATCGGTGGCTGATCGCGCGATCGTGGATACGCTTCGCACGCAGCTGCGCATCCCGGCCATCGTCGCGCCGATGTTCCTGATCAGTGGGCCGGATCTTGTCATATCCGCAGGGAAGGCGGGCCTGCTGGGCGCCATTCCCGCGCCGAACGCGCGCACGATTCCTGATCTCGATGCCTGGTTCGCGCGCATCTCGACCGAGCTGGGCGAAGTCGAGCGAGCGGACCTGTGGGCGGTCAACATGATCGTGCACAAGAGCTATGATCGCTTCGACGCAGAACTTGACCTTATCTGCCG
The DNA here is from genome assembly GCA_001899715.1 of Sphingobium sp. 66-54. GTDB lineage: Bacteria > Pseudomonadota > Alphaproteobacteria > Sphingomonadales > Sphingomonadaceae > Sphingobium. The sequence continues at coordinate 28,911 of MKWI01000030.1, read as the reverse complement.
TTACCGGCCGCGCATCGTGGTAACCGCTCTGGGCAGTCCAAGGCGCGTCCTCGATGCGGTGCATGGGTACGGTGGTGCGGTCTTTGCGGACACGATTGATCCCAACCAGGCGAAGAAGGCGATCGATGCGGGCGCCGACGGTCTGATCCTCGTGGCGCATGGTGCGGGTGGACATACCGGGCGTTTCAACCCCTTTGCCTTCGTCGAGGAAGTGCGTAGCTTCTGGGATGGCCCCCTGATTTTGGGGGGCGGTATAGCGACGGGTCGCGCTATTCGGGCGGCCGAAGTGCTAGGCGCAGACTTCGCGTATCTGGGAACCCGCTTCATCGCCGCCCGCGAAAGCCTCGTCAGCGATGAAAACCGCGCCATGTTGCTGCGGTGTGGCCTGACAGACATCGTCACCACGGCCGCCGTGAGTGGTGTGCCGGCAAACTGGATGCGGGAGAGTCTGGAAGCTGCCGGCTTTACGCCCGATGCGCTCGCAACGGACAAGAAAATCGACTTTTCGAATCTCCATGGCGACAGCAAGGCCTGGAAAACGATCTGGGGAGCGGGACACGGCGTTGGCGCAACGCGGCAGGTCCAGACGGTGGCGGAGATCGCGGACGAACTGGCCGCCGAATATGCCACATCATTCCGATCGGATCAGTCGCTGAAGATGAATTCGCGTCTCTGGCGCGCTGAAATATCAACCTACTGGAGAGGTGACTGAAATGGTCATGACGCTGTATATCCGGCCCGGAGCCTGTTCTCTGGCATCCCACATCATATTGCGGGAAGTCGGGGAGAAATTCGACCTAGTCGAGGTCGATCTGGCCACCAAGAAGACTGCGACGGGCGATGATTTCTTGTCGATCAACCCCAAGGGACAGGTGCCTGCCTTGCGGCTTCCCGAGGGCACATTGCTGACCGAGGGGCCCTCGATCCTCCAATATCTCGCCGACACCCATCCGGAAGCCGGTCTGCTTCCGCCGGTCGCCACCGTCGAGCGATATGAGGTTCTCGCCTGGCTCAACTATGTCGGCACCGAATTGCACAAGAGCTTTAGCCCCCTCATGCGGCCGGACACGCCGGACGACTTCAAACCGATTCTCCTGAACCAGATTGCCGCTAAATTCGACATGATCGAGCGCTATCTGGCTGACCGCGACTGGCTGGTCGGAACGGCTTTCTCCGTGGCGGATGCCTATTTGTTTACGATATCCTCGTGGGCGTGGATGTTCGGCTTCGGAACGGGAAAGTGGCCCAATCTTGATGCTTACCGAGGTCGCATCGCGGCTCGTTCCGCCGTTCACGACGCGCTGGTCGCTGAGGGCCTTGCCTGAGCGGACTTTGGTCCGGCCGGCCCGTCTGGAGCGAGATCGGGACGCTGATCTCGCAGCATACGCCGTCGATCCACGGGCTGGGAACGGGCCGAAGCCATAAACCTTGCTTTAGATGGATACGCAACGCGCCCACCTTGATGGAGAGAAGCAATGACGAAGATCGTGGTTAGCGGCGCATCTGGCGACCTCGGGCGCCGGATAACGAGTCTGCTTCTGGATCATGTAAATCCAGCGCATGTCACGCTCGTCACACGCACGCCCGAGAAGATCGCGGCAGATTTGCCGAGCGACGTCCGCGTGTTGCAAGGCGACTATCGAGATCGCGACACTTTAGTCGCGGCCTATCAGGGTGGCGACGTGTTGATGCTTATCAGCAGCCTTGACGTTGCTAAGCGTGTGCCCGAGCACCGCAATGCCATTGAGGCCGCGAAAATCGCAGGTATTCGCCATATCGTCTATACGTCATGCGGCGGCATCCACCCAAAAAATCCGGTGCCCTCAGTTTCCGATCATATCATTACCGAGCGCGATCTTCAGGCGAGTGGATTAGGCTATACGATTTTGCGTAATCAGACCTTTGCAGAAGTCTTTCCAACTATTGCCGCACCGGCTGTGATTGAATCCGGCAAATGGTACCAGGCAGCCGGCGAGGGACGCTTTTCTCCCGTCTCAAAGCGCGACATTGCCTTGTGCGCGGTCAAATGCCTGCTGAATCCGGAATGGCATGATGGTGCTATCTATGAGATCACAGGTCCCGATCTCATCGGCTATCGTGAAATCGCGGCTATCGCGTCGGAAAGTTTTGGCGCGCCGATCGTCTATGTTCCAGTCTCGGTTGAAGAGCGCTTCCAGCAATTTGACGCCATGGGGGTGCCACGCACATTCACGGCAGATATGCCGACGCATGAATTTGCCCAGAAATGGTGTAGCGAAGAAATGGTCATGCAGGATGTTGGTTTTGCCAAACAGTTCTATGCAATTTTATCCGACCATGTCGAAATGATTACCGGAAAAAAGCCGGACTCTCTCAAAAAGGTCTTCGAAAATTGCAAAGGTAGACCTTATGATGATTGCCGATAATCATCGAAAATTCTATAATATTTAGAAAACGGCGAAGCATTATGCATAAATTGAGGTGATCGCGGCATTGGTTTATTGCTTCGAGGACCTTGCGATGGCCCAAGCCGCAAATGACAGAAGTCATGCTGTCAGTAACGACCTTATCGCAACAATGCTTCCGGCCATTTCGGAATGCTTCGGTCGAGATCAGGCTGGCCGATTACCGACTCTCACGCAGAAGCGTAGCAGGATGTCGTTGACGTCGGGGGTGCGCTCGGATTGTATCCAGTGGCCTGCGTCCTCAAGAATATGAAACTCTTCCATCGCCTCGGCAGCGTCCCGAAAACCAGGGAACTGTAAAACGGTGTCCACGGAGCCGCCAATGAAGAGATTGGGAATGGGCAGTGCCATGCCGTTCCACGGTGAGGTCAATTCCCAATTCCTGTGGAAAACGCGGTAGCCATTCAGGCCGCCGCTAAAACCGGTTCGCGTAAAGGCGGCCTCGTAAAGGTCCATTTCGTCCTCCCCCAGGAAATCGAGGCTTTCTGGAGCGGTGGGCAGGGTGTCGATCAGGCCCCGTTCTTTGGTCGCCATCATCATGATGGGTGAGCCGGGGTTCATGCCAGAATTGGCATAGAATAGGCGGCGCAGGGAATGCCGTGGATTTTTCTCCAGGTCCGCTTCAGCCACGCCGGGCGCCTGGAAGTAAAGCATGTAGAATTCTGGCGGGACCTCATTCTCCAGCGCCTCGATCATGCTCAGATGGCCGCGCGGCATGAAAGGCACGGATAAGCCGGCGACGCCGACGATCCTGTCCGGCCGCATGAGTGCGGCATGGTAGGCCGTAGTCGTTCCCGCATCATGTCCCACGATAACCGCGTGCTCAATTTGAAGGCTGTCGAGGAGGCCGATCACGTCGCCTACCGTGTGGAGGACATCATAGTCGGCGATGTCGTCCGGGACGTCGGACTCGCCATGTCCGCGCATGTCGAGAGCTATTGCGTGAAACCCGTTATCGGCGAAAAAGCGAAGCTGGTGACGCCAACTATACCAGAATTCGGGAAAGCCATGACAGAAGACGATCACCGGTCCCGCACCCGCTTCCACATAGTGAAGGCGGATACGGTTGACGTCGACCGTGCCGTGACGAAACTGGCTCATCGTTCGGCAGCGATCCGATTTTCAATATATCCAAGGCCATCGACCTCGACCCGGACGACATCGCCGATCTTGAGGAAGCTGTTATGGGCGATACCGACGCCGGACGGCGTTCCGGTGGCGATGATGTCCCCCGGTTCAAGGGTCATCACTGTCGACAGATACGCTATCTGCTTGTTGATGTTGTAAATCATATCGCCCGTGGAACTGCGCTGCTTCTCCTCACCATTCACGGCGAGATGCAAGGTCATTGCGTGGGGGTCGGCGATTTCATCGCTTGTCGTGATCCATGGTCCCAGCGGACCATGCGTATCGAAGCTTTTACCCAGCGTGTATGTCGGTGAGCGCTGCTGCCAGTCCCGCACGCTGACGTCGTTGCACACGAAATAACCGGCGACGACGGAGAGGGCATCGGCTTCCGCCACGTGACGACAGCGTTTGCCGATCACAAATGCCAGCTCGGCTTCATAATCCAGCTTGTCGGAAACCTTCGGAAGATTCACCGCGTCATAGGGACCTGTGATGCAGCTCACCTGCTTATTGAACCACAACTGGCTGGTGGGCACGGGAATGCCGGCCGCAGCGGCTTCATCGGCATGGGCCTGATAGTTCATGCCGATCGCCAGGAATTTCTGAGGATCGTTGATCGGCGCTTCCAGCGTCACAGAGCTTAAGGGAAATGCAGGTTCGGCGACGGCTTCCAGCGCTTCTCGCAGATCGTCCAGTTGTGCGATCAGCGCCCGCATGGAGGTTTCGCCGTTCAGGGCGGTCGAAAGATCGATCACCTGATCGCCCGTCACCTTGCCTAAGTGCGTAATTCCGTCGTGGGTGAAACGGCAAAGCTTCATTCTCTAATCCTTTATGGTGTTGGGTTTGTTTGAGCGGAGGCCCTGACGCTATGCGCTTTCCATAGCTGCGCCCGCTTTCGCGTTCCTGGAGCTTTGCTTGATCAGCTTGTTCAATATCCTGCGTGCCTGGATGGATGCGATGTCGGTCTTGAGGATGGCAGGCTGAAGGGAGAAAAGATCGGTCGTGCCCATCAGGTCCTGGCAGTCCCGGATCATCGGCTCGTCTTCCTGTTCGAACGCCATGCGCGCAAAGCGGCCCATCATCTCGGTCTGCTCATCGTCCTCGATTGCCACATTGCGGCCCACGGCAAAGAAATAGTGGGTGACAAGATCGTTCTCCGGAACGAGGTAGTCAAGGCTTGGAACATGGACGCCTTCGGTTTTCGGAGCGCCGGGTGGCGACATGCGAATGTCGAGTTCCTGCACGCTGGCCGGCCGCCATGTCATCTCCGCCCGGAAATCGCCTGGCCGGTCGCCCCATAGAGGACGCATCTGCGGCGTCGGCCGTCTCATGTTGCGGACGAGATAATCCGAATGAATGACGTTGCCGTCATCCATATGGAAATCGATCTCCATTTGCTGGCCGATCGAGTCCTCCGGATCGCCGCCCACGGTATTGGCGTGAAGAAACGGTGCATGCGTCAGGTCGAGAAGATTGTCGCTTACCAACTGATAGTTGGCGTGAACCTTGAGATATCCGGTAACAGAAGCGTATGCCTTGTCGGTCAACCAGCTCGTTTCTGAAATCTGCTGGATATCTGCCTCATCCGGATCGCCGAGCCAGATCCAGATCGCGCCATTCTTTTCAACGACCGGATAGCTTCGCACCTTGGCATTGGGAGGAATGTGACCGTCCCCATGGGGATTGTGCACGCAGGCGCCGCTCCGATCGAACACCAGCCCATGATAGGGGCACATCAGCGTGTCGCCCTTGACCACGCCTTTCGCCAGTGGCGCGAAGCGATGCGGGCACCGTCCGTCGAGCGCGACCGTCTCATGGTGGCTGTCGCGATAGATCACGATCGGTCGCGCCAGGAATGTCCGGCCGATCGTGCCGCTGTCGAGTTCGGAGGACCAGCCTGCGCAATACCAGCTGTTTGCCAAATAGCTCATCTTCATCTCCATCAGGGCTTTACCCAGATCCGACCGCTATTTTGCCCCTGATACAGCGCTGCAAGAGCGGCCGGGGCTTGCTCGAGTCCAACCATGCACTGTTCGTCATGGTTGAGTTCGCCTGCCGCAACGAGGCTTCGCAGGGTCGCGAGCGCCGCCTCATTGGCGTGGTCGTCGCCGTCGAACGCGAGGAATCCGCTCCAGGTCAGTCGCTTGACCACCATGTCCCGTTCGCGCCGCGGTCCCTCTGGCCATGGGGACCAGGAAGGGATTGAGGCAGTCCCGCACTGGATGACGCGGCCGCCGGGAGCGAGACGCGGAAAGATGAGGTCGGCAATCTCGCCACCGACATTGTCCCAGAAAATGTCGACCCCCTGGGGACACGACACATCGAGCGCTCCAGCCAGATCCACATCGCGATAGTCGAGGGCGATATCGTAGCCATAGCGATCATGCGCCAAATCGCATTTGCTCGCACTGGTGAGACCCACAGTGCGCATGCCCGAGCGTTTTGCCAGCTGGCCCACGATCGAGCCGACGCCGCCGGCTGCGGTGGTCACGAGCATGGTTTCGCCGGGCTTTGCCCTCGCAAAAGCGGCAAAACCCTTAGCGGCAGTGAGGCCGTTCAGGCCCAGGACCGAGAGCCATGCCGAGGGCGGCGCAAGGGATTCATCGACACGCCACAAGATGGCCTCGGGGCTGATCGCCACCCGGTCCTGCCAGCCCGTCCAGCCGTAGAATAGATCACCCTCATTCCAGTCCGGGTCCGCCGACTTTAATACGCGGGCGACGCCGAGTGAGCGCATGACGCTGCCGAGCGCGACCGGCTGAAGATAGTTGGCTTCCGCGGATACCCAGCCGCGCATCGCAGGGTCGACCGACAGCGCGACCGTCTCGGCGATCAGGCCATTGTCCGGCAGCGACGGCTCGGGCCCGGTCCGAAGCTCGAAATGCTCCGGACCGGGAATGGCTGCGGGCCTGCCGATCAGGACAATCTGCCGGTTCATCAGAATTTGAAGCCGGCGCGCACGCCATAAGTGCGTGGTGGGCGCAGAATGACGACCGGCTGTCCGATGACTGGCTGTGCGAAGGCAAGGGACTTGACCGTCCTGTCTTCGATATTGTCGATCCATGCGCCGAGCGAGAAGCTGTCTTGAGGCGCATGCCAGGTCAGGCTGGCGTTGGACACCATGGCGCTCTTCTGGCGCTCGCCGGGTAGATACTCTTCCGCGACCCAGTAGAAGCTCTCGATGCGCGTGCCGACCTGGGCATCCAGCTTGGCGCCGCTGTCGAAGAGGAAGCTGTGCCGATACGATATATTGGCCGTCCATTTTGGCGAAAGCGGCACGGGTCGGCCCGAGCAATCGACGATGACCGCAGCCTGTCCCGCGATCGGCGTGACGGGACAGGCCGTTTGCGGCGGCCCGGTCTCGGTCGTCTGGGTGTAGGCGAAGTTCTTATATTTCGAATGCAGATACTGCACGTTTGCCGTGAGTGTATCGGTCTCGGTCGGCTGCCACACAGCCTCGATTTCGGCGCCGTAGATTTCCGCCTTGCCGGCATTTTCGGTGATAAGGTTGAATCCCCCTGGCAGGATGGGACCGATATGGGTGACCTGCTTGTCCTTGTAATCCCAGTAGAATGCCTCGGCATTCAGTTGCAGGCTATTGTTCAGGAAACGGTTTTTCGAGCCGACGGTATAGGCGGTGATCGTTTCCGGACGGAACGTGTTGGGCGGAAGCGACCCATAGAAGCCGCCTGCCTTGAAGCCGGTCGCGACATTGGCATAGAGCAATGAGCGGGGTGCCGCGTCGAATTCAACGCCTGCCTTCCAAGTGACCTTGTCGTTGGTCAATTCCCCCGTGAGCGGCGCATAACAGCTCGCCGTCGCCGCGTCATAGGGCGCGCAAGCGATCGCATAGAATGCCTCGTCCGGTCCAGGAAAGCCCACGGGAACCGGCGGGGTAGGGCCGCCATTGCGGCCGGCCTGGCTCTTGCGCTCATGCGTATAGCGCAAGCCCCCGGTCACGCGGAACTGATCGGTCAGGCTGTAAGTCGCCTGTCCGAATGCAGCATAGCTGCGCGTGGACAATATGGGTTCCGTCCGGTTAAACGCTATGCCCTGATTGGCGTATAGATCGAAGTCCAGGTCTTCATTGAAGTAATATCCACCAACCATCCAGCTCAGTGGCGCATCGCCATCCGAGGAAAGACGCGCTTCTATCGATGTCGCCTTGCTCTGTTCATCAGCCAGAACAGGAAATCCGGCATTATAGTGGAGATATCGATTTTTCGATTCGCGGTAGGCCGGTATGAGTGTCAGTTTCGCGCCGCCAAAGTCATAGTCGATCGTGCCGCTGACGCCCCAATTCTTCACATCGACGAACCCGTCGTCGAGAAGGGGAGGGAGCAGATCAGGATTGGTCCCGCCGCTGATCGCCAGCGATGCACCGCGAAGAAGGTCATTGGTGCCGTCTCTGCTCGGGCCGAGATACGGGTTGTCGGGATCGAGATATGGCGAGAGCACGCCGGCCGGTCCCTTGCCGCCCTGATGGGCGTAGTCGGCCGATAGCAGGATCGATAATCCGCTTGTGGGTTCGAGCTTCAACTGGCCTCGAACCGCTTCGGTCTTGTCGTCCAGATAACCGTCGGAAAGATAGCCGTCGCGCCGGGATATGGTGCCCGAGACCCGCAAGGCGATGCCCTCCGCCAGCGGGGCGTTGACCGCTAGCACACCACGCCAGAGATCGTAATTGCCGGCTTCCCCCGTTCCCTCGACGGAGAATTGATCGTCGGGCTTGCGGGTGATGATGTTGATGGCGCCCGCCGTGGCATTGCGCCCATATAATGTGCCTTGGGGGCCTTTAAGGACCTCTACGCGCTCCAGATCGTAGAATAGACCGTTAGGGCCTCCCGAGCGGGCAAGATACACGCCATCGAGATTGATCGCGACCGCAGGCTCGGCGTAAGCGTTGCCCGCGAAATTGCCGACACCCCGGATGGTGATCTGGGTGCCCGCGCCGCCGACCGCCGACAGCTTGAGTGCGGGAACGAGCTTCGTCAGATCCTGGGGCTGCGAGACGCCTGCATTGACCAATGCCTCCGCATTGACCGCGCTGACCGCGACTGCGGCGCGCTGTAGCGTCTCACGGCGGCGCTGGGCGGTGACGATGATGTCCTGAATGCCCACGTCGCCGGATGTGGGCGTATCGGCTGAAGGAGCCTGCGCTGTGTTTACCTGCGCAGCAGCAGTCCCGCCCATGAGGGACGCGGTCAAAGCCGCCAAACAAACCCCGGCAAAATATACCTTCATGTTTCCCTCCTCATTGCTGCTCTTCGGCAGTTCCTGTTCGTCAGGCCGCCTCTCTCAACCGGAGGCGGCTATTCCATTGCTGGAGAAGCAGGGCGGGTGGCCCGACCCCAAATACGTGCCGGTCCGGCCGGATCAGAACGGCCGAAGCACCGTGCTCCGCAAGCCAGCTATCGATCTCGGCCGCGAATGGCCGCAGCGCCGGAGAGTCCAGATCCAATCTGACAAGTGGCAGATCATCCAAAGCCGGCAGTTCCCGGCCCACCAGCGCGCCCGACAGGCCCAGAAGTTCATCAAAGCGTCGGCCGGCGATCGGCTGGGGGAAAAGGGCGCCCGCCGCAGCGGTTTCCAGTAGCAAGCCTCCCTTGAGCGGTGGATATTGCACCGAGACATCTTGCTCGCCCGCTGCCTTGCGGGCGAGCATCTGCTCGTTGCGTGCCGTCGCCGCTTGCTCATTAAGCAAGCAGACGACGCGTCCCATTGCGATGGCAGTCTCGATGATCGAGCGCACATGAGGCTCTCGTTCCGTCTGATAGCTATCCAGCATATCGGCCGGTGCGTCCGAGCGGGCCGCTAGCGCGAGCTTCCAGGCCAGATTGGCCGCATCACGAATTCCCGAGCACATGCCCTGGCCGGCGAATGGCGGCATCTGATGCGCGGCATCGCCGGCGATAAATACGCGACCGACGCGCCAGCGATCGGCGACAAGACCGTGAAAGCGATAGACAGCCTTGCGCTCGATCATGACCCGATCGGCACAGTGCCATGGTTCGAGCAATTCCCGAATGCGGCTGTCCTCGACCATCTCGGCGGGAATCTCTCCCGGCTTGAGCATGAACTCCCACCGAAAGCGATTGCCGCTCATCGCCAGATGTGTGACCGGCCGTGCCGGGTCGCAGATCTGCTGGCACACTATCGGCAGATCGCCCGGCTCTTCGATAATAGTATCGAGCACCAGCCAGGGTTCGTCGAACGCATAGTCCGATAGCCCAACGCCCAACGCCTCACGCACCGAACTCCAGGCTCCGTCGCAACCCACGACGAAGCGCGCGCGAATGGTTTGCGGACCTGAAGGCCCGGTCGTTTCGACCGTGACGCCGTTTGCGTCCTGACGAAGCCCGGCCAATGTCGTGGACAGCCTTACGTCGACATCCAGTTCCGCGAGCCTCGCGCGAAGGGCCTGCTCCACTGCCGGCTGGTGAAGAGCATATGTCTCCGCCCATCCATACGGCCCCTCCGGGGAGATGGGGAAATCCAGCAGGACCTCTCCCGTGGCCGTCAGGAATTGATAGCGATCCGGAACACGGCACAGCGGCTCGATCCGGTCGGCAACGCCCGCCATCTGGAATATCCGCATGATCTCATGATCGAAGACCGCCGCGCGGGGAAGCGGATAGGGCGCCGGCTCGCGGTCGATCGCAGTGACGGTCAAGCCCTGCATCCGGGCCAGGATCGAGAGAATGTCGCCTGTCGGCCCCAGGCCGATGACAAGGAGATCGCAATCGAACTCGTTCATTGTCAGCCCCTTCCGACTTCTTCCGGAAGAGGCGGCATTTCCATGCCCCACTGAACGCCCATCAGTTCCGGGATCGTGCCGATGCCGCCGCCATCGGCTGCCACGAGCTGATCGCCATCGGTCCAGTGCTCGACTTCATGGCCATAAGGGTCCCGCCAATAGTCGAAAATCTGGCTGCCCAGATAGTGCCGCCCGACACCCCAGAGGTGATCGTAACCCTGCGCGACAAGATGATCGTGCCCGACCATCAGGTCATCGAGATTGGCGACCTCGAAGGCGGCATGCATGAAGCAGGGCGCCGGGCGCTCAAGCAGGAACAGGCTATGATGATCGCAAGGCCGGTCGCCGCGATCGCAGCGCATGAACGCACCGATTGCGATGCCGGGCTGGGGCTGGATTTCATCGGAGGTGATAAAGCCGAATCTGTCCTTGTACCAGGCTTCCGAGCGCCGGAAATCGCTCACCCCCAGCACCACATGGCCCAGTCGCAGGACATGGGACGGGCCCTTCTCGGGACGCTTCGGATCGTTCAGTCGGCTGTAGCGGCCATCCTGATTCCATTCCTGGCCGCGCGGCATGGACAGAATATCCGCCATTGTTTGGCCGGCGAGCGCATCCACGGCAAAGCCATCGGGGTCCGTCAGGCGAACGACATAGCCGCCGCCCGGTTCGTTCGACATCTCGACCTGAGCATTTTCGTGCGCTGCGAGCTTTTCAAGCTCGTCCACGCTGTTCAACTGGATGCCGAAGCCGGCGAAGGCGGGATCGCCCAGTTCGGTCACATGCGCAAATGGCTGCGTGCCATGCCCCCGCTTGTAGAGCGCAGTAGCCGACCGTCCGGCCTCCACCATGCCGAATGCGTTGAGGAAGCGATCCATCACGGAAAGATCAGGCGCACGGAAGCGGACATGGGCCATGTCCCAGGCCTTGGAAACGCTCATCGGGCAGGCTCCGAATGCAAGATTGCTTCAGCGGCGGTCGCGGCGGTCGCGGCGGCGTCCGCTGCGCTGACGCCAAGCGACCGCAGCAAGGCCGCGCCGAGTGAAACGGCGATCGTGGCCGGCGCGGTTTCCGTTTCCGGGGCCATGACGTGGCGAACGGCGATGGTGATCAGGCCGATAACGACAAGAACGCCCGCCTCGATGTCCATGCCCGAGAAGCTGCCGTCCTCCAGTCCCTGATTGAGATCGGCGTTAATCCCGACATTGAATGTCGAGTTGTAGGCGGTGTGTCGTTCCGACAGGCCCAGAAGCGATTGCAGCCGTTCCGGATGTTCCATCGCATATCGAATGACGACGCACATCGCCCGCACAAGCCGCAGAGGCGGATGGCTCACATCTCGATTGGCCGCAAACACGCGGAACTCGCAATCGCCGCGAACCATTTCAAGGACGGCTTGTGCCAGCCCCTCCTTGCCATTGAAATGGTTGTAGAAACTGCCCTTCGCCACGTCCGCGACTTCGACGATTTCATCGATTGTGACACTTTCAAGGGCTCTCGTCGCAAACAGCTGCTGACCAGCCGCAAGGATGGCATTGCGCGTGCGCTCCCGCTGGCGGCCGCCCCGCGGCAGTGCCGCGCGGCGCATGTTCGACTCCACCATCTACCTCTCCATTCGTTTCGAACTTTGTACTAGACAGTCATGTTTAGACGAATTAGTCAAATAGAAACTGCCATGACAAAATGGCCTACAGGGAGAGAGGATCGTGGCGCGTCCCGTTATCATCAGCTGTGCGATCACCGGATCGTTGCACACCCCGAGCATGTCTCCTCACCTGCCGCTCACGCCGGATGAGATCGCACGGGAGTCCATCGCGGCGGCGGATGCTGGCGCCGCCATCCTGCACCTCCATGCTCGCAATGCGGAGGACGGCAGGCCGACGGCCGATCCCGGCGTATTCATGGAATTCCTGCCGCGCATCAAACAGGCGACGGATGCGATCGTGAACATCACAACGGGCGGCGCGCCGGGAATGACGATGGACGAGCGCCTCGCCGCCCCGGAGCTGGCAAGCCCGGAAATGACATCGCTCAACATGGGGACGATCAATTTCGGGCTATTTCCGGCTGTCGGGAAGATCAAGGAGTGGAAGCATCCCTGGGAAAAGCCTTTTCTTGAATCGAGCCGCGACGGAATATTCAGGAACACGTTCAAGGATATCGAGGAGATATTGAACCGGCTTGGCAAGGGCCATGGGTGCAGATTCGAGTTTGAATGCTACGATGTCGGGCATCTTCATAATCTGGCCTGGTTCCTCGATCAGAAGCTTTACGAACCGCCGATCTTCATCCAGTTCTGCCTCGGGATATTGGGGGGGATCGGTGCCGAGGTGGACCATTTGCTGCACATGGTAAGGACGGCGCAGCGCCTCTTTGGAAACGACATCGAATTTTCGGTCCTCGCCGCAGGCCGCCATCAAATGCCCATGGCGACGCAAAACATCTTGTTGGGCGGCAATGTCCGGGTCGGCCTCGAAGACAGTCTGTATATCGAGCGTGGACAACTCGCACATTCGAACGCCGAACAGGTCTCGAAGATCGCGCGGATCATGACCGAACTTGGTTATGCGATCGCCACGCCGGCCGAGGCTCGATCCCGTCTGGCGCTGAAGGGCGCCGACCGGACGTCATTCTAGAGGATGCCAGGCCGGCGATGGAGCGGGCGGCAATAAGCCGCTCCGGCGATCATGGTGACGGCCTGCTCATTTCGATTTTACAAGGGATATGTGGTTGCGAAACAGCGCGGCAGTCCGCCGGACATGATGCACGGCCAGATTGACTGCTTCATCTGTTCGACGGCTGATGACATGATCGACCAGTTCGGCATGTTCCCGCACGGCCTCTCCCCGCAACTCCTCCGGTGCGATCCGGCCGACCAACAAGCGGTATCGATCAGCGAAATCGAAGAGAATATCCAGCATCTCGATAAGGAAATTGGATGGGCTGGCGGCGATAAGGGAGCGATGAAATTTCTTGTGCGCGAGACGGCCGGCCAAACTTTCGTCAAGCGGCAGGTCGTTGGAACGCGGCAATTTGTTAAGTCGATGAAGGGCAATGATGATTCCCTCTTCCCACGCCTGGTCACCGCGCTCGATCGCCAGCGGCAGCAGCAGGCTGTAGAGCAGGCAGCGCGTTTCGGTAATCTCGTCAAAATCATCGAGGGAAATAGGCGCCACGACGAAGCCGCGCTGATCGGACTGGATGACGAAGCGCTCCATTGACAGTCTGTTCAGCGCTTCGCGGATCGGCGACGCGCCACAGTCATATCTGGATTGCAGGGCGGCGATCTTGAGCTTCGTGCCCGGCGCCAGAATGCCTTGCACGATATCCTCCCGCACGGCGTCATAAACTGACGTTGCAAGCGTCGTCAGGCCTCTGCGGCCGGTCGGGGCATCAGTCATACAGTAGCTTGCCAATCCTATATCCAGATTTCGTCGGGGAGCGGCCCATATGGCCTCCAGGCACCTCTAATCGCCATTTTATCGATTTTCCAGAACATTTACAGGTCGCCCTTCATCGGGGGAAGACGGCGATCTCACTGGAATAGGCGTAGTCATCCCAGTTCCGACCGATAAAAAAATATCGATATTTTGGATTTACAGGCGTAGTTATGGATTATATGAGGTTCACAGCAAATGATCGACAACCAATGAAGCCGTGAGTTCCCTTCAATGCGGGGCTGCGGATTCGGAAAGATCGAGCCTGTCGGTGCCTTCCCGCCGGCGGCAACTTTTTGGAGAGGAAACGGAAAAATCGTGCGAACCAGATCTGGAATTTTGCTGCCCTGGGTTGCTGCGGCTGTGGTCGGGGCGGGCCTATCGACGACCGGTGTTTACGCCCAGCCTGGCGGCCAGGCGCCGGCGACGGGAGACTGGCGCACCGGACCGCCGCAGCCGGCGCCCGAGCCAGTCGTCGTGATACCCGGCGACAAGCCTCCGCCGGAAGGGCAGATCAATGCGTTGGGCGCCGGCCTTCCGGCTGGGCCGCGAGCGCCCTATGCTCCGGTCGGAGCGCCGCCGCCTTCGGCCAATAAGCGCGACCTTTCCGGCGTTTGGCGCACCACTCAGTTCGTATTGGTCCCGCTGACGACGGTGACCGGCGAGCCGCTTCCTTACACCGCGGCCGGCCAGAATGTCCTTTGGCATCGCCAGAATATGTCGACCAGCGGCTATGCCGTCATCAGCTCGACCTATGTGTGTCGGCCCGCCGGCATCCTCAATAGCCTGAATTTCGGCTTTCCCATCGAGCTGGCGCAGACGGACGATACCATCGCGATCATGGCGGAGGAGGGGCGCGGGCTGCTCACCATCCGCATGGGCGGCAAGCATCCCGACAATCTTCAGCCGAGTTTCAACGGCGATGCCATCGGGCATTGGGAAGGCGATGCGCTGGTCGTCGACATCGTTGGCCTCAATGGCGAGGTGAACGCCGACTGGGCGGGCAGTCCTCTTAGTGACAAGGCGCATATCGTCATGCGGATCACCCGTATCGACAAGGGCGGGCCTTATGAGGATCTCCAGGCGCTCGTCAGCGTGGACGACCCGGTCAATTACACGAAGCCGTGGACGATCCTGAAAACCTACCGTTGGCGCCCCGACCAGCATCTCGATGAGTTCGACTGCGAAAAAGGGGATCAGGCGGCGAACACGGAAGGCCTCCGGCTCGAAAATCCCGAACTGATCAAGGGGCAGCGCAAATGAGCGGGGTGCATATGAACCTGCGGACTCTCGGACTGCGCTTGCTTGGCGCAGCCATTGCGCTGACGGTTGCCGGCCAGCAGGCCGCAGCGCAGACCGTGTCCGACTTCAGCGGCATATGGACCGTGGAAAAGCCGTCCAAGGATATTCGGACGCGGGACGGCGGGATGCCGCCATTACTGCCCGACAGTCTCAAGCTATACGAGCAGCGGCAGAAGCAGGCGGCACAGGGCGATCTCTCGTTCGATCCGGTCGATGCAAAATGCGCGATGCCCGGCGTGCCGCGCATCCTGGCGATGCCATATCCGTTTCAGATCTTCCGAAACGCACTTCGGGTCGTCTTTGTATATGAATTCAATCATAATTTTCGCTCGGTGGACATTGCGGAATCCGTACCTGCCGCCGATTGGGGAACCGCATATGGCAAGGCCACTGCCGCCTTCGCTGGGGACCAGATGGTCATCAAGACCGGCGGTTTGACGGACGAGACCTTCCTCGATGCGCTTGGCATGCCCCATTCCAGTGCGCTGCGCATCACGGAGACATATCGGATGTTGAACGGCGGCAAACGTCTCGCCGTCGATCTCCGGATAGAAGATCCCGAAGTGTTTAGCGCACCCTGGGAGACGTCCCTTACCTTTCGGCGCCTGCCAAATCACCAATTGCAGGAAGATGTCTGCCTGGATCGCAAGGCTGATGGCGAACCGGTCATCGATTGGCGGCGCCAGCAGAAATAACGATCTGGTCTTGTTGAGAAGGAATTCAATATGTTCGCCCGGTATATTCTACTTGGTGCCCTCGCTATATCCTCGACGTGCATGATGGCGGTGGGAACGGCCTCGGCTCATCATTCCACGACCATTTACGACTTGCGTGCCAGGGTCGTCATGACGGGAACAGTCAAGGAATATCATTGGACCCAGCCGCATGCCTTCGTAATTCTGACGGTGCCCAAGCCCAGCGGCGCCGAGGAATGGAATATCGAAATCGGCACGCCCTCCGTCAATGCCGGGATGGGCTGGAAGATGAACGACATCAAGGTCGGGGACACCCTGACCATGACCGTGCATCCCGTGCGGACCGGCGCGAAGCATGCAACCGCAAGCATCGTGAAGCTGGCTGACGGCCGGACGCTCTACGGCCCGGCCGCCGGGCTGGCCGGTCTTCTCCCCCGCCCATAAGCAACTCTGGAGGATAAACATGTCGTTCAATATACGAATTGCCGCAGTGCTCGCGTTGGCTGCGGCGCTCCCTTCGCAGGCATGGGCACAGGCTCCCGTGGTTGCGACGACAGCCAACCAGCAATCGCTCCTGGCTAGCAAAGATCCCAAACTGGCGGCAAACAAGAAGCTGGTCTTCGATATGTGGCGGACCATTTTGGAGGCCGGCCACGTCGAGCAGGCCGACAAGTTTCTGTCCGAGGATTACATCCAGCACAACCCCAATGTCGCTTCCGGCCGCGCGACGGTGGTGGAATTCTTCTCGAAGATGCTGAAGAAAAAGCCGATCGAGAACAGCATACCGGGACTGGTCTCAATTGTCGCGGAACGCGACCTCGTCGTGATGAGCTTCGTGCGAGAATATCCTGATCCAAAAGATTCCGCAAAGACCTACACGACAACCTGGTTCGACATGTTCCGTGTAGAAAATGGCGTAATTGTCGAGCACTGGGATTCCTCTCCAAAGTTCTAGGCAAATATCGCTGTTTCCGTTGGGAGGTGCTCGACGCCTCCCAACGGGCTACCATTCATCGGAGCCGCTCGTGATCCAAGACCTAGCATATTGGCTGTTCCAGACTCCGCTTAGCGACTGGCTGGCCCGCACGCCTTCGATTGTTCCCTTGGTCCAGTCGATCCATATTCTCGCCATTGCCGTTGTGATGGCGTCCATGCTGTTCATCAATCTGCGCATGTTGGGCTGGGCCGGACCGCGTGGCGGCATCAATGCCGATTTACGTCGCTTTGTCCCGGCGATCTGGGGGGCGTTGGTCGTCCTGCTGGCGACTGGCTTGATTATGGTCGCAGCAGAACCTGTGCGCGAATTGATGAACTTATTGTTCAGAATAAAGATCGTTCTCGTTACGATTGCGGCGATCTCATATTACATTGTCCAGCATAAGTCGAAGCTCGACAGTGGATATTGGGAATCACACCGGAAAATTGCAGTATTATTTGCCATAGGATCATTCATTCTATGGATCGTTATTGCAACGCTGGGGCGTTGGATCGCCTTCGCCGGCTCATTGGTATGAGGGCAATATATCATGTCGTTTAATGACGTTCTTGAATGGATTGGAAGCTCGGCCATCGGAACAGCCTTCGCGCAATCGATATGGCTGTTCCCTGCGGCGGAAACCGTTCATGTGATTACGATCACTCTGGTTGTAGGCACCGTCATGGTTGCGGATCTACGGCTCCTTAATTGGACCGATCGGGATCACAAGCTGGATGTAATACTGCGTGATACGCTGCCATGGACTTGGGGAGCTTATGCTTTGGCAGTCGTGTCCGGTCTTCTGATGTTTTCGTCGGGCCCCGCCAAATATGTCGGCAATATCTACTTCATTGTGAAAATGATTCTCATGGTCGCGGCTGGTATCAACATGGTTGTTTTCCACCGCTTCACGCAATCGCGAGCGAAGAGCCATGAAGGAACCGCCAGAGCCGGCCGGGATGCGGCCTATTTGGCTGGAGGAATATCCATCGCTTTATGGATTGGCGTCGTGCTCGCCGGGCGCTGGATTGGGTTTACGGCCGGTACATAGAAAATATGAAGAGAATTCATGTGTTCATGAAGGATACTACAATGGGGAAAAAATCGGTCACAATATTGGTGATATTGATGGCCTCCGCCTGCTCGCCGCAGGTCAGCTCTCCGCCTAAGGACCGCTCGTCGTCGACATCCTCTGACAATGAATATTACACCAGCCTGCCGCTGAAGGAACTCATGCATCATGTCATCGACTATTCGGCTGAGGGCGTCTGGAAGTGGGAAGGCTGGGTTTCAGACAAGAACGGCCAACGTGCCTTGTTTCCGACCAATGACGAGGAATGGGAGCAGGCTGAGAGCGCCGCTCTGACCCTGGCGGAGGTGACGAATGTTCTTTTGTTGCCTGGACGTCGGGTGGACGATCCGCGCTGGTCCGCGGCGGTCGAGAAAGTCCGCAACTCTGCCCTGGCGGTCGCCAAGGCGGCGGAGGATCGTGATCAGGACCGCTTTTTCCACACGGGCAGCGGCTTGGATGACGCTTGCGAGAGCTGTCATCTTGCTTTCGTTTCTTCGCCGGCGAGCTGATCATGGCTCGCTTCAGACCTGGCTCGTTTATGACAAGGGCGGGCGGGACACGTCGATGCAGCGATCTGACGGACGATAATCAACAAACGGCATTTATACCGTTCAGGCTTACTCGGGGAGGCAATGCGTGAATATTCCGCAATATGATCAGGATATCTTTTCGGACGCGGCCATCCTGGACCCATATGACCATTATCGTGCCATGCGAGATCTTGGGCCGCTGGTTTATCTGCCACTCTATGATATTTACGCCGTCAGTCGCTACGCTGACGTAAAGAAGGTTCTTCTCGCCCATAACGTCTTCCGCTCCGGTCATGGTGTAGCGGGATTTACGTGGCCGGAAGCCTTCTCGGTGGAGACCACCCTCACAAGCGACGAACCGACCCATTCGCGGTTTCGCCAGATCATTGGCGCGCCCTTGGCGGTCCCTGCGCTTGCGCAGCTTACGACCGATATTGAAGCATCCGCCGACGCGCTGGTCGCCCGCCTCGTGAACCTGGGCCAGTTCGATGGCATGAGCGATTTTGCACACTTTCTTCCGGTGACGATTGTTTCCTCGCTCGTCGGCCTTCCCGAACAAGGTCGCGAGAAGATGCTCGAATGGGCAGGGGCGGCTTTCGATGTTCTGGGCGTGGACAATGACCGAGCCCGGAACGCTTTCGCCCTTGTGGGAGAGATGATCGAATACGTCAAAACACAATGCAATCCGGACACGGTCAAGCCGGGGGGATGGGCCGCGCAGATCTGGACCGCCATGCAGGAAGGGCGGATCACACCACAAGAAGCGGGCACGCTGCATGTCGATATCCTGGCGCCGGCTCTAGACACGACGATATTCGCGACCGGCCATCTTTTGTGCCAACTGGCGACAAACCCCGGGGAATGGGATCAGCTCAAGGCGGACCCGAGCTTGATCCCGGCGGCCATCGACGAAGCCATCCGTCTTGAATCGCCGATCCGCACCTTCGCCCGCGTCGTGGACGAGGCTCAGGAGATTGGCGGTCTGACATTGCCGGCGGGCGCGCGGGTGCTCGTCCTCTATGCTTCGGCCAATCGGGATGAGCGCCGGTGGGACGATCCGGAGCGCTACTGGATACAAAGGCCGGGACTCCAAGGGCATCTGGGATTCGGCCAGGGGCGGCACATTTGCGCGGGCATGCACCTCGCCAAGCTTGAGATGCGATCGCTGCTCAAATCCATGCTGCGGCGCGTCGACCGGATCGAAGTCGGCACGCCCGAACTTCAACCCAACAACATCCTGCGCGGCTTCAAATCGCTGCCCGCGCGGTTCGTCCCAGTCTGAATTCACAATCCCGGGCGCCCGAATGGGGCGGACGCCCGTGCAACTATCAGGAGAGCGTCATGAAATTCGCAAAGCTGCTCATTGTCGGTTCGGTCCTGTTGATCCAGCCGCTCGCTACGTCCGCCTCTGCCGCGGAGCCGAATGACACCATAGAGCGCTTCCGGATAACCGAATTGATGAACCGATATGCATGGGTTCACAATCTTACGGAGCCTGAAGGATACGCCAACCTGTTCACCAAAGACGGCGAATTTGTCGGGGGTGGCGTGGTGGTCGCCAAGGGGCATGATGCCTTGCTGGCGCTCGCAAAGAAAGATCGCGAGGATTATAATCCTGACGCGGCGGCCGGTAAGCGATCCTTCATGGCGATGCGCACGATTATCACAAATCCTATCGTCACCCTCAATGCCGACGGGACCGCATCGGGCAGCTGCTATGTGCAGATCGTGGTCCAGAAGGCGGGCGTCGGTCCGCAAATTCTGGCGCAAGGGCGCTATGAGGATAATTATCGGAAAGAGGATGGCGAATGGAAGATCGCTCGCCGTGAGACCTTTCTGGATATGACCAATATGGCGCTGGCGAAGGAAATTGGCGTCGTCAAATGATGGGGCCGGAGGGGCTCATCTAGGATGCTCTCCATCTCGAATTGATGGATTGCTTCCACTGATGGGGACCGGCGCAAGTCAGCGCGAGCGCTGAAAACGGCGCGGGGAAGCGGATTTCCCGAACGCATCGTTTGAACCGGTGCTCTCGCTGAGAAGAGGGGGCGTCCATTTGGCGCAAACTGTTCGGCGATGAGCTTTTAGGCTTCGGGCATCAGACTTCGTTGTCCATTTCAGGCGTCCGAACGGCGTATTGCTTGACGCTGATTAACCCGGCCAGCCATCCGGCTCGCCTAAGCCTCGGAACAATCGTGGGTTCTCATCCTGTCGTTCAACGCGGCCAAAATGCAAAATTATCGATATTTCACTCTTTACATCATTAACATCGCTATGTAGCAATCTTGTATATAATTATAGAAAATTTGGGGGAGGTCTAATGAACAGAACCAGGTCTTTGCTGCGCGGGATGTGCGTCGTTGGCGCCGGAACGTTGATTTCAGCAATCGGGTTGCCGGCCCAAGCTCAGGTCCGAGCGCAGTCTCAGGAGCGAGAGGCCGTTTCGGAATCGCTCACGTCCGACATCGTCGTCACAGGCTCGCGTATTCAGACCGGGATGACCACGGCAACGCCGGTTACGGCTGTCACGGCCGAAGAGCTGAAAACCCTCTCGCCGGGGCCCTTGATGCAGGGCATCACCCAGCTACCGCAGTTCTATGGCAGCACGACACCGCAAAATCCCGGTCTGACCATCGCGAGTCCCGGCCCCGGCGCCTTGAGCTTGCGCGGACTGGGTGCCAACCGCACACTCGTGCTGTTGAATGGACGCCGCCTGCCCAGTGCTTCGCGATACGGAAGCGCCGACGTGAATACGATTCCCGAGACGTTCATCAAGCAAGTCGATACGATCACGGGTGGCGCGTCGGCGGCATACGGCACGGATGCCATCGCGGGGGTCGTCAATTTTTCCCTTGATACCGCGTTCACCGGTCTGGAGGTCAATCTCCAGAACGGAATTACCGAGCGTGGAGACAATTCAAACTGGAAAGCCTCGATTGCTGGCGGAGTGAACATAGGGGATCGTGGTCATCTGCTCCTTTCGGGAGAATATCAAAAATCCGAGGGCATCACCAATTTTCGCGGTCGTAACTGGTATAAGGGCGCGAACTTCGTTCCACAGCCCGGTAGCACCCCTTATTATCTGCTGCGTGACAATGTGGTCTCGACCGACGCCACTCTCGATGGTCTGATCCAGACCTTCTTCCCGCCCGCCGGGATCGGGCTCACGCCGATTTTCCCCGGCGGTCCGCCGGTCGGTCTCGTCTCTTCGCTCAACAATCTTGCGTTCAATCCCGATGGCAGCTTTGCGCCATTCCAATTTGGTGACCCCGTCGGCATGCCATTGGGCGGTGGCGCCCAGTCGATCACGAACGGCGGCAGCGGCACGGATATTGGCGCCGATCGCTATGATCTATTGCCGAGCTTCGACCGCGCCAACCTGTTCGCCTATGCGGAATATGAGGTGTTCGACGACGTAAAGCTGTTTGCGCAAGGCAGTTATGGGCATTCGCATGTCGATAGCCTTAATCCGGGGGGCGGCCTCTTCCTTGCCGCCTGGCCGCTACAGATATATGCCGACAATGCGTTCTTGCCTGATAGCATCCGGCAACAGATGCAGGCGGAAGGCCTCGATAGCGTAGCGCTATTTCGGGTTGGCAGCGTTCAGGACCTGGCCGATTCCCACACGATTGCCGATAACGATATCTATTCCGGAACGATCGGCTTCGAGGCCGTGGTGCCCGAAGGCGGTCTGTTCGGCACTGGCTTGCTGGGCAACTGGAAGGCGAATGCTTATTACCAGCGCTCGAGAACCGATTTTATCCAGCGGCAAACCAAGGCCACGAGGACTGACCGCTATCCCCTCGCGGTGGACGCGGTCGTGGACCCCGTCTCGGGCAATATCGTCTGCAATGTGACGCTCTATTCATCCCAGTATGATGACTGCGTTCCCCTCAACCCGTTTGGCCGGGGCAACGCATCGCAAGCGGCGATCGACTATGTCACCGGTTATGATGTCGGGAAAAACATAACGACACCCATCTACTATACGGATACGGGATATAGCCTCGGCGTTACGGACAGTTATATCTCCACCGCCGACAAGGTCTCTCTGGGCCATATCAACCAGAATGTTGTCGAATTGACTCTCAACGGCGAGCTGTTCCGCGGCATCGGCGCCGGACCGTTCATGGCTGCTTTCGGTGGTTCCTACCGAAAGGAGACAATCAACCAGATCGTTCGCGCCGCCGGCGGTAACCCGGCGAATGATCCCAATGTCCATCCGGTCCCTGCGAACGATCCGGCAAATGGAATCCGCGGATTCCCCGATATCTTCATATCGGACTATACGGACGCGCAATTCTCGGACGTTCCCAACATCCGCGGGTCGCTTGATGTGAAGGAGCTGTTCGGCGAGTTGCTGCTCCCGCTCATCCAGGACCAGCCCTTCATGAAGCAATTGAATGTTTCCGGTGCGGTCCGCTGGGCGGATTATTCCGCCAGTGGCGGCATTTGGGCATGGAAACTTGGCATCGATGCGGAAATAGCGGACGGTTTCAGATTGCGCGGCACGATGTCGCGCGACGTGCGTGCCGCCAATTTCTCCGAGCTCTACGAAGCCACCGCGGGGGCCGAGCAAATCTACGACCCGGTGAAGATGGCCACCAAGACGGCATTCTTTTCGGGCGGCGGCAATCCCAATTTGGCCCCCGAGACGTCAAAGACCCTGACGATGGGCGCCGTTTTCAGCCCGTCCTGGCTGCGCGGCGTGTCGGTCTCCGTCGACTGGTATGATATCAAGGTCAATGGCGCGATCGGGACGTTGAGTTCGAACGACATCCTGCAAGCCTGCTTCGATGGGGACTCGTCGCTATGCTCGCTGATCGTCCGCGATCCGACGACGAACGAGGTCGAGCGGGTTCATCGCAACTATCTGAACCTGAACCAGTTGCACGTGAACGGTATCGATGTGGAAGCCGCATATTCGACGTCGATCAAAGTCTTTGGTGGCGGCAATGAGCGTTTGAGCACGCGGCTATTCCTGTCGTGGCTTGGGGAAAACTCCATCACGCTCGCGACCGGTGCGAAGACGGACTATGTCGGACAAGTTGGATATGCTGCTGGCGCGGGTGGAAATGCACGCTCGCTGCCGGAATGGAAGGCGACTGCCAATGTCACCTATAGCAACGGGCCATTCTCGCTGACGTTGCAAGAACGGTTTATCGGCTCGGGCTTCCAAAATCCGAACCCCATTCCCGGCATCACCGACATCGATCGGAACAAGGTTTCCGCTATTCTCTATTCGGATATCAGAATGTCCTACCAATTCATGGATGGCAGATTCGAACTGAACGGATCGGTTACCAATCTGACCGATACCGCGCCCCCCTCGACGCCGAGCGGCAATCTCATTCTTCTCGCTCCCTATAATACGGCCCTGTACGACGTTCTGGGTCGGCGGTTCGTGGTTGGCGCGAAGGTAAGATTCTAGTCCGGCTTTGAATGTGGGTTGAACTGGGCCGCCCCACCGCGTCTTGAGGCGATGGGGCGGCCAGTCTGCACATAATGCCCCCACAAAGTGAATTGAAATGGCGACGGGCTTTTAGCCCGCTGCTCGCATTCCGGGTGCCTTGTTGGCGGGAGGGCATAATCATCATGTCGTCGAGCCGATTGCGGTCTAAAGAGGGTTCGTGCCTGGCGCTCGTGGATGGGTTCGTTCGTGCTGTTAGAACGACAACGACACGCAAAGAACTCGCTACGTTGATTGAGGCTGTCTCGCGCGATATGGGCTGGCGTCATTATGCGCTCATCCATCATGACGACCTTCATGTGAAGAGACCTGATCGGATTGATCTCAAGGACTATCCGGCAGCGATCGCGGATCGGCTGATTGGGCAGGGGCGCTTTCGTCGTGATCCGATCATCCGCGGTTGCATCTTTGCAGACAGCGCTTTTCTTTGGTCCGATCTTCATCGGATCATCGATTTCGACAGTCAGGATCGCGCTAGCTTCGAATATGGCGCACGCGAAGGACTGAACGAGGGTATTACCGTCCCGTGTGTCCGCATGGGCGATTGCATGGGATCATGCACTTTCGCAGGGATACGGCGCCCCCAACTCGCTAGCCGCTATCTTGGACCGGCGCAGATGATCGGCATTTTCGCGTTTCAGGCCGCGCGCAGGCTGCTGCCGCAGTCCCAATGTCTACCGACGTCCAGACTGAGGCTGCGTCCACGTCCTCGGGATTGTGTCGTTCTGGCCGGCCGCGGTCATTCCAACAAGGAGATCGCGCGGGCACTCGCCCTGACGCCGCGGACAGTGGACGGCTATTTGACCGAGGCACGGCGGCTTTTCGGCGTCCACGATCGAACCGAGCTGGTGGTCAGTGCTGTGCTCGCCGGTGAAGTTGGGCTGCATGAGTTGAAAGGCCGTCAACCCGAGTAATTACCTGGTCTATTTTGACCGACCGATCCCTGCTCCCTTCGTGCGCGACAGTCACGAACGGGAAGAAGCCATGATCCACATCATCGACAAACTTCTGGAAGCGGAAAACCAGACGCTGCTGCAATCCATGTTCGCCGATCGCAAACGTCTGTTCGTCGACCTGTTCGGCTGGGACGTGCCCGTGGTCGACGGTCGATATGAGATCGACCAGTTCGATGGTCCGGGTACCGTCTATGTCATCGCGGCCGATGCTGAGGGACAGCATGAGGCGTCGATGCGGCTGTTGCCCAGCACCGGGCCGCATGTGCTCGGCACGCTGTTTCCGCATCTATGCCCGTTCGGCGTTCCGGTCGGTGAGACGACCTGGGAAAGCACGCGGCTCTGCCTGCCGCAGCGTCACGGCGCCGGGCGGCGGCGCGAACTGCGCAACGCCCTCATCTGCGCCATGGTCGATATCGCGCTGGAACGCGGGATCGAGCGCTATACCGGCGTCATTCCCGATGCCTTCCGCAAGGACGTGCTGGCGATGGGCTGGCAGGCCGAGCCGCTGGGGCCAGTTGTGCGTATCAAGGGCGGGTTGATCGGCGCCTTTCTCGTCCACGTCCATAGCGATACGCCGGCCCGGCTGCGCTGGACCGGCGTCTATCCGGCTGACCCTACGGAGGTGCCGGCATGAGCGCTCTCATTGACCAGCATGCCGCAAGGCTCGATCGTGATGGATGGTGCGTGCTTGCCGATGTGGTCGAGCCGCATGTGCTCCAGGGCATCGAACAGGATCTGGACGGATGTTTTGTCGAGACACCGCTGTGCCGGGGCTCTTTTTATGGCGGGCGAACACGACGCTTCGGGGCTTTGCTGACCCGGTCGCCGTTGGTCGAGCACCTGGCCATGCACCCGCAATTGCTCGAGCTTGTCGAGCGGATGCTGCTGCCATGGTGCGACCGGATCGCGCTCAATCTCACCCAGGCGATCGAAATTCATCCCGGTGCCCTGCCGCAATTGCCGCATCGCGATCAGGACATGTGGCAGGGCCCCAAGGGCAGCCTCGAATATCTGGTCAACGTGATGTGGCCGATCACGCCGTTCACCGTCGAGAACGGCGGCACGCGGCTTTGGACCGGCAGTCATATCGATCCGGAGGTTGCGGCCCTGCCCGAGGCTGATGCGGTGGTGCCTTTGGTCTCGCCTGGCGATGCGTTGGTTTTCCTGGGATCAACGCTTCATGGCGGTGGCGGTAATGTCAGCACGACGCCTCGACGCGGGATTGTGATCAGCTATTGTCTCGGCTGGCTCAAGCCCTTCGAACTGCAATGGCTGGTCTATCCGCCACCAGTCGCTAGGTATTTCTCACCGGAGCTGGCGGCGTTGGTCGGCTATGCGCAGCATCGCCCCAATCTTGGCAATGTGGAAGGGCAGTGTCCCTCGATCCTTCTGCAGGATCGCGTCCCCGAGCATCTGCCGGCGATCGATGCGCTTCGGCCGGATCAGGCCGAAGCGGCGGCGATGTTCGTCCGGTCGCAGAGGGACGAGTTGGGCTGAGATGGCTCCGGCGCAGCAACCCGATCCCGCTGTTCTTGCCGCGATCCACCGTTATGGCAGTTCGGCATTGGCCTGGGAGGTCCTGCGCCGCAATCCCGACTATCGAACTGCGTTCGGGGATCTGACGACTCTCCCCGAACATGGCCGCGCGGCGGATGTTTCATTCGCCGCGCGTTGGGGGCTGCACTTTCCCTGAAGACCCGGCGCAGTCCTGCGCCCTGATCCAGCCGATCTGGTCGGCGGCTGTGGATCCGTATGTTCTGAACGTTCGTGCCAGGCCGCATCTGGGGGCAGGCCATTCCAGCATTGGCCAGGCTTTCGACCTTCGACGCTTCCATGCACGCGCCGTTTCTTGCGCGACGAGCGAATATGTCCGCATCGATCATTACGGCAAGGTCCTGCGGCTTGATGTCGCTACAGGAACCGTGCTCGATGGTCCTGTGTCGCTTGCATTCGAACTGAGCCTGGGGCCGCACCTGGCGGCGCAGTTGAAGGCCCTTCGCGATTTTGGTGCGCTGTTCATGAAATCGGGAAGTGCGACCCTGCCAACACAGGGCCGGCTTTCCGTACAGCTCCTTGCCCTGCAGGCTCAGGATGCGCGGCTGACGGGGGCCAGTCTTCGCGAAATTGCGGAGAAGCTGCTAGGCAAGGGGGATTGGCCCGGTGCCGGCGAGTATCGGAAATCCAAAGCGCGGCGGCTCGTGGCAATGGGCGCCGCGCTGGTATGGGCTGGGCCGCGTGCTATCTTGGCGTAGTGTCTAGTCGATATCAGGTGGCAGCGTCTTCATCAGGAGAATATGAGGCTCGACACCAAGCGGTGTGGCCAACTGATCAAGGCGATCGATGCTGATGCTGTATTTGCGGCGTTCAAGGGCACTGACATAGGTTCTGTCTATACCGGCGGCGTGTGCGAGCGCTTCCTGTGAAAGGCCACGGGAAGTTCTCAGCGATCTAAGGTTTCGCGCCAGATTTTCGCGGCTCGACATCCGCCCAATGAGCGCTGTTGTCGAGTATTGATCCACGGAGTATACTCTGCATTCTTGTTGGAGTTACTCCTGTGTCGTCGTTCGTTTCCACCATTGCTCGTTTCGCGCCCGGAGATAACTGCCCTACGGCATATGACCGCAGCCACCTGTCGCTCTATGCGGCGTTGCTGGACGCGGATGATGCCGGCCATGATTGGCGGGATGCTGCTGCCACGCTGATGGGACTTGATGTGACGGAGGCCGATGCGGAAGCCTGCTGGCGCTCTCACCTCGAGCGGGCCCGCTGGATCATCAGCGACGGACTGGCGGCCGCTGTTGCGGCCTTTGGCGAACGGCCGGAGCAGATCGCTTAGCAGAAATTGTGAGGGCGCCTCGCGGCATGGCCGCGACCGCGCTCTACGGCTTCAGCAGGGCTGCTTGCGCCGCCGAGCCCGTGTCCGGTCTCGGCCTTCGGTCACGATCGCATGACGCATGATGTGGTCGCCGCGCCGTTGTGCGCGGCGGCGTTGCTTGTGGCCTTTCCCGGTCAGGCGGGTGTGGGCAGCGCTCCCGGCTAGGCCCGGCGCGGCCCGCGGCAACCCCGTCGCTGCGCGCGGGGTGCTCCATTGCATTACGCCCGTAACGGTGCCGCAGGCCGCTGGAGCCGGGCCCTGGCGGTCGTATCTCGCCGCCCACCCCCCGCCTTCCGGGGAGGCCATGCGCTTTTGAAGGGCGGCGTGGAGGATAGACCATGCCGAGGCAATCCAGCCGCAGTGCGTGCCGCGAGCCTGTGCAGGACAGGAACAGCGAGGCTCGTGCCAATCTCTACGACGCGGTGACCGCGAAGATTATCGCCGAGCTGGAAGATGGCCGCGTCCCATGGGTGCAGCCATGGGGCCGGGCCGGTGGCACCGGCCCCGGCCTGCCGCGCAATGCGGTAACGGCGCGGTCCTATTCCGGTGTCAATATCCTCATCCTGTGGGGCGCGGTCATCGAGCAGGGCTGGCCCTCGCAAGGCTGGCTCACCTTCCGGCAGGCGCAGCAGGCGGGCGGCTGCGTGCGCAAGGGCGAGCGCGGCGTGAGCGTCGTCTATGCCGACCGTTTCACGCCCGAGGCGGAGAAGCAGCGCGTCGAGCGCGAGGGCGGCGAAGCCAAAGCCGTTCCCTTCCTCAAGCGCTTCACCGTCTTCAATGTCTCTCAGTGCGATGGGTCGCGCCCCGACCTCGCCGCCGATCCCGCGCCGCTGCCCGAACGCGAGATCGTGCCGCTGGCCGAGGCGGTGATGGCCGCCTCCGGTGTCGATGTCCGCATCGGCGGTGATCGGGCCTTTTACGTGCCGAGCGCTGATTATGTGCAGGTGCCACCGCAGCCGGCCTTCTTCGACCAGATCAACTATTACCGCACCTGTCTGCACGAACTGACCCACGCCACTGGCCACCCCAAGCGGCTGGCGCGCGACCTGACCAATCCCTTCGGCAGCAAGGACTATGCGCGCGAGGAACTGGTCGCCGAAATGGGCTCGGCCTTCCTCTGCGCTGCGCTCGGCATCGTGCCGACCGTGCGCCACGCCGACTATATCGCTTCATGGCTGCAATTATGCTCACCTCGCCATAACTTGAGTAATCGCGAGGTATCGATAATGTGAAGGAACGCGGCTTTAGCGTCTGAAATCCGCAGAATTC
>MKWI01000029.1 GCA_001899715.1 Sphingobium sp. 66-54 | reverse complement strand
TTCGCAGCAGCCGCCTGATCGGCGCAGAGCGACAGCCTACCTCTGACTGCCGCCAATCTTTGCAACAGAGCCCACGGCGGTGCCGGAGAACTCGCCATCGCCGAAGCTGTCGTGCAAATCGAGGCTGTTGAGGCCGGTGCTGGCGTTGCCGAGGCAGCCCAGCGTCAGGATGCCGCCGGCAAGCTGCGCCGCCGCGCCGAGTTGCGCGGTGCTGGCGAGCGTGGGCAGGCTGGAGGCCTGCAACGCCGCGCAGGTCGCGTTGTTGTTGTTGAGATCGGCGCTGAAATCCTTGCTCTCATGCGTGTAGCGCAGGCCCAGCGTGAGATCGAGCTTGCTGCTCAGATGGATGATATTGTGCGTGAACAGCGCCCAGTTCTCGCTCTTTTGATAGTAGCGTGAATCGGTGTCGCCGGTGCCGGAAGGCAGCGTTGCCAGCGCGGTGAGCCCCTGCGCCAGCCCGGTCGAGATGGCAGTGGCCTGCCCGGCACCGACCGCCGGCTCGAGCGCGTTGTAAAGATTTTGCCGTGTGCCGTCGATCAGGGCACCGATATGCAAGCCGGGCGTGGGGCTGTAGGGCACCGCGCACAGGCCGAGCTGGGCCGCGCTCAGGTTGCTTGTGTTGCTGGCGCCCGCCATCAGGCGGCAGGCCGCGAACCGGCCGTAGTCGGCGCCGAAACGGATATTGTCGCGCAGCGTCAGCTTCTCATGCGCGTAATAGCCGCCGATCAGCCAGTCGAGCGCCTCGCCGAAGGCCGATCCTTGCAGGCGCAGCTCCTGGGTGAAGGTCTTGAACTGGCGGAAGGTGCCGGGGTCGCGGTAGAGCAGATCGGCGGTCGAATAATCGTAATCGCCATAGTCGGCGGACTTGTAGTCACGATAAGCGGTGATGCTGGTGATCTTGGCGCCGCCGAGATCATAGTTGATCTCGCCCGAGACGCCCCAGTCGTCCAGGTCGCTCACATAGTCGCGGCCCGGTGTGATGCTCACCTTCCGGTTGTAGGGATCCTGCGCGTAGGGCGTCGCACCGTTGGGGAATGTGGTGCCGAGCGCGCTTAACAGGTTGACGATGCGGTTGGTCGGGTTGCGCGTATAGTTTGTGGGCGCGGTGCCGACTTCCTCAAAGGTGTCGATATAGACGGCGCCGCAGCAGCTTTCGTCGCGATTGGTATAGTCGCCGATGATGCGGATCGAGAGATCGCTGCTCGGCTCGAACAGCAGTTGTCCGCGCAGCAGGTAGCGCTTGCGGTCGTTGGTGTCGCCAATCGTCTGGCCGGCGGGGTCGACGACCTTGAGGAAGCCGTCGCGCTGCGACCAGACGCCGTCCAGACTGGCTGCGATGGTGTCCGTCAGCGGCCCGGTGACGCGGCCGGCGACGCGCCAGTAATCGTAATTGCCGTACGTGACCTCGCCGTTCGCGCCGAAATTGAAGCTGGGGCCTTTGGTGACGACGTTGAGCAGGCCGGCGGAGGCATTGCGGCCGAACAACGTGCCCTGCGGTCCGCGCAGCACCTCGACGCGCTCGACCTCGCCCAGTCCGGTGAGGCCGGCGCCGGTGCGAGAGCGATAGACGCCGTCGATGAACACCGCCACCGAGCTTTCCAGCCCCGGATTGTCGCCGACCGTGCCGATGCCGCGGATGCGTGCGGTGCCGTTGGCTTCCGATCCGGTGGAGGAGACGAGCAGCGAGGGTGCGAGCTGGTTGAGCTGGCGGATGTCATTGGCGCCGCTGTTCTGGAGCGACTGGCTGGTGACGGCCGACACGGCGATCGGCACGGAGGAGAGCGGGCTGGCGCGGCGCGTGGCGGTGATGATGATATCGCCGCCGGTTTCTGCCTCGGCGTCCGCGCTGTCGGCCGCCTGCGGGGCCGGAGATGCGGCGTCCTGCGCCAGCGCGGGGATGGCCTGCGCGCAGAGGATGGCGGCAATGCTTGCGGATGCGAGGGTGGTGGACAGGCGCTTCATGGAAAATCTCTCCTACGTCTGTGTCGTCGTCGGTGCTGTCACGCGCCGATCCGCCACCATCATATGCCACGCGGATTTTCCTTTGAAATCCCTTCGTTTGCAGTCTGGAACAGTCTGTTGCGGATTTGCGACAGGGCGGACCGGCAGATAAATCAGGCCGGCACGGCGAAGCGCAGCAGCCGTCCGGCCAGCGGAACCAGCGCTTCGCTGCGCTGGCCGACGAGGGCGCGGATCGCCGGTGACGCTGCGTCAAGGCCGCCGGTCAGGGCGCCGAAGGCGGGGACGATAAGGCGGCCCTCGCCCAGTACGAAGCACCGGCGCGAGACCGAGCGGCCGCGCAGATTGACCCGCCATTTGGGGTGGAAATGGCCGGAAATTTCCGGCCGCGTCTCGCCCGCTTTGGCCTCGTGGCGCAGCAAGAGACCGTCGACCTGTGTCTCTTCTGCCACATCGCCGCCCAGGTCGCTGGCGGGGATGGGGTCGTGATTGCCGGTGATCCACGTCCAGCGCCGCCCCCGCGTGAGGCACCCCAGCCGCCCGCAACTCTCGTCGCTCATGCGACCGCGCGCGCCCATGTCGTGGAAGCTGTCGCCCAGGCACCAGACCTCGCGCGGGGCGGTGGCGGCGACGATCGCCTCCAGCGCATCCAGTGTCGCGTGGCTGTCATAGGGGGGCAGCATCTGGCCCTGCGCCGCGAAGGCGCTCGCTTTCTCGAAATGCAGGTCGGCAACGATCAGCGCCGCGCGCTCGCGCCAGAACAGCGCGCCCTGCGGCAGCGCCTGCCAGCTTTGCCCGGCGAACGAGAAAGGCGGCGGACCGGCCATGCGCCTGCTATGCCGTGGGTCGCCGGGCCTTTCAATCGCTATGACGAACAAAGGCGGAACCGATCCTTGAGCCGCGTCTCGGCGGTGCCGGGCACGAACGAGGGGGGAATCCGTCTTTGCGCCGGTCCGCGATCCGCTGATCCCATGCTGGCGGCGCAGGGTGGCATCGGATAAGGGCGCCTCCATGTCCCCCGTTCCGCCGCCCGTCCGCGTTGCCGCCTTCTATGCCTTCGTACCCGTCGCCGATCCGCACGCTCTGGCCGGCGATGTGCGGGCGTTCGGTGCCGCGCGCGGGCTGGTCGGGTCGATCATTCTCGCGCGGGAGGGCGCCAACGGCACCATTGCGGGCGCGCCCGAGGCCGTCGATGCGCTGTTCGAGCGGCTGCGTGCCGAGCCCGGCTTCGCGGCGCTCGCGCCCCGGCTGCACGACGCCCCGGCGCCCCCCTTCGCGCGCTGGAAGGTCAAGGTGAAGCCGGAGATCGTGACCATGGGCGTGGCCGGCATCGACGCAGCGGCCGACGCCGGCACCCATGTGGCGCCCGCCGAATGGAACGCGCTGATCGCCGACCCGGACACGATCCTCATTGACGCCCGCAACGCTTATGAGGTCGCGCTCGGCCGTTTCGCCGGCGCGGTCGATCCGGGCACGGCCAGCTTCGGCGATTTCCCCGCCTGGTTCGATGCGCAGGCCGAGCAATGGCGGCGCGAGGGCCGCACACCGCGCATCGCCATGTATTGCACCGGCGGCATACGCTGCGAGAAATCGACCGCCTTCGCCCGGTCGCGCGGCTTCGAGCAGGTCTATCACCTCAAGGGCGGCATCCTCGCCTATCTCGCCGAGGTCGAGGCGCGCGACAGCCTGTGGCGCGGCGACTGCTTCCTGTTCGACGAGCGCGGGTCGATCACCCACGGCGAGCAGACTGTCGCGGCTACCCTGTGCGCCCGGTGCGGGCAGCCGATCGCCCCGGCCAGCGATGGGTCAGCGCGTGTGTGCCCCCGTTGCGTCGGCGAGCCGCGCGGCTGAGTCGGCCGCGCTCTGCCGCAGGCGGAAGTCGACATGGCGGTTGCCGAAGTCGATGGCGACCTGATCGAACATCCGCAGCATCCGCATGCCGAGCAGCATCGCCGGCCGGTCGGCCAGATCCAGTTCCGCGAACGGCGCGGCGTCGAGGAACACCATCGGCACATTCTCCAGCGCCACCGAGCCGATGGAGATTTTTCGCACTACAGTGAACAGCGCGGGCACGTCCACGCCGGTCACGCTGGTGAGGGTGGTGGGCGTCGGCGGGATGAGCAGCTTCTTGACCTTGAGCTTGTCGAACAGCGCCATATTGCCGACGCTGATCTCCGCGCCGGTATCCAGAATGACGCTGACGCGCTTCCCGTCGATCCGCGAATCGACCAGAATGAGCTGGCCGAGCCGGCTGCGCGCTTCCACGACGATGGTGTCCGGGTCGTCCTGCTCCTTCGGCGCGCGGCGGCTCTGGCCGATGTCCATGCGCCGCGCCTTGAAGTCGAGCGTGAGGCGCTTGTCCTTGAGGCCGTCCAGCCCGATGAGGCCGGCGCCGCCCAGATCGGCATGGCCGATGCTGAGCGCGTCCATCTGCTCCACGAAATGGTCGCCGTAGCGCAGGCCGCTCAGCGTGACGACGGGCACCGTCACCCGCCCCGCCATGCTGACGATTTCCACCGGCGGCAGTTGCGGCAACGCCAGCTTCTGCGCCAGTTCGGTGGCGATGATGGTGCGCTGCGAGCCGGTGTCGATCACGAAGTCATAGGTGCCGCCCGCGATCTCGACCGGCATGGTCATCCGCTCGCCCTGGTCGCGGCCGATCCGCGTCTGCTGCTCGGTCAGGTCGAAATGGCGTGGGTCGAGCTGGTCCTCGGTCGTGCTGGGCGTGATGATGAAATCGCTGGCGCCCGCCGCCTGTCTACCCGCCGTCTGCCCTGCTGACGCCTGTCCCCCTGCCGTCTGCGCGCACAAACCGGCCGGTGCCATCGCCAGTAAGGCGGCAAGCATCCCGGTCAGGCGCAGTCGGGTCCGCATCGACCTATCCCTCTCCGATTGTGAGATTATCACGAGTGCGAGGCGCTTCAAAACACTCTTGCGCATGGTCAGTCCGGCGTCATGGCGAGACTGGCCAGCGCCTCCGCCTCGATCAGCAGCGCGTCCTCCGTCTCGCGCCCGGCAACATGCTCGCGGCCGATCATGATGAGCACCGGCACGGCGAGCGGGCTCACCCGGTCGAGCGGCTTGTGAAGCATCGTCGTCGCCGCGCGGTCGATCAGCTCGCCCAGCCGGCCGACATCGGTCATCCGCGCCCGCGCGTCGGCCCAGGCGGCTTGCAGCAGCAGATGGTCGGGCTCGTAACGGCGCAGCACATCGTAGATGAGATCGGTCGAGAAGCTCACCTGCCGCCCGGTCTTGCGCTTGCCGGGCTGCTGGCGCTCGATCAGGCCGGAGATCACCGCCACGTCGCGGAAGGCGCGCTTCAAAAGGCTGCTCTCCTCCACCCAGGCGATGAACTCATGGTCGAGAATATTGGCCGAGAACAAGGGCGCGGGATCGCGCACCGGCTCCAGTCCATAGATAGCGAGCGCATAATCGTTGGAGACGAAGCCGATGGGCTTCAGGCCCCGCTCCTCCATGCGCCGGGTGAGCAGCATGCCGAGCGACTGGTGCGCGTTCCACCCCTCGAAGCTGTAGACCACCATATGATGCAGCCCCTCGTGCGGGAAGGTCTCGATGAGGAGCTGGTCCGGGCGCGGCAGCACCGAGCGGACGGCCTGCATCGCCAGCCATTCATGCACGTCGGCGGGGAAGCGGTGCCATTGCGCGGGGTCGGCGAGGAAGCGCCGCACGCGCCCGGCCAGATGCGTGGACATGGCCATACGCGTCCCACCCCAGCTCGGGATCTGCGCGGACTTGGCGGACGCTCGCACGATCAGTTCGTCCTCGGTCTGGCGGATGACCTCCAGCGACATGCCGGAGAAGAAGAAGCGGTCGCCGGGGCTAAGCGTGGCCGCGAACATCTCCTCCACCGTGCCGAGCTTGCGGACGTTGGCGAAGCGCACCGCCACCGCCGGCTGGTCGACGATGATGCCGGCGTTAAGCCGGTGCGCCTGCGCGAAGCGGGGGTGGGCAAGCCGCCAGCGCCCGTCGCGCTCCTGCACCAGCCGCTGGAAGCGGTCATAGGCCCGCAGCGCGTAGCCGCCGGTCGAGACGAAGCGCAGCGTTGCCTCCAGCCCGTCGCGGTCCAGCCATGCGTAAGGCGCCGCGCTGGTCACTTCCGCGAGCAGCGCGTCCGCGTCGAGCAGCCCCGCGCAGGCCAGCGCCATGATGTGCTGGGCGAGCACGTCGCGCCCGCCGGGGCGGAAGGTCTCGCTGTCGCGCTCGCCGGCCATCACCGCGTCATAGGCCGCCTGCGCCTCCAGATATTCGAAGCGGTTGCCGGGGATGAGAATGGCCTTGCTCGGCTCGTCCAGCCGGTGATTGGCGCGGCCGATGCGCTGGAGCAAGCGCGACGAGCCTTTGGGCGCGCCCATCTGCACCACGCAGTCGATATCGCCCCAGTCGATGCCGAGGTCGAGGCTGGCGGTGGCGACGAGGCCGCGCAGCTTGCCTGCCGCCATCGCCGCCTCCACCTTGCGCCGCGCCTCGCGGCTGAGGCTGCCATGGTGGATGCCGATGGGCAGGTTGGCGTCGTTCTCCGCCCATAATTGTTGGAAGATCAGCTCGGCCAGCCCACGCGTGTTGCAGAAGACCAGTGTCATCCTGTTGGCGGCGATGATCTCGATCACCTGCCGCGCCGCATACAGCCCGCTATGGCCGGACCAGGGGACGCGCCCTTCCGGGATGAGGATGGAGAGGTCCGGCGGTGCGCCCGGATCGCCCTCGACCAGCGTGACCGCATCCGCCGCGCCGCGCGGCGCCAGCCAGCGGCGGTAGGCATCGGGGTCGGCCACCGTTGCGGAGAGCCCGACGCGGCGCAGCCCCGGCCGGATCGCCTGGAGCCGCGCCAGCGAGAGGCTGAGCAGGTCGCCGCGCTTGCCGTTGGCGAAGGCGTGGATCTCGTCGATCACCACCGTCTCCAGCGCACCGAACAGCAGTTCGGCATCCGGGTAGGAGAGCAGCAGCGAGAGCGATTCGGGTGTGGTCAGCAGCATCTGCGGCGGGCGCGCGCGCTGGCGTGCCTTGCGGTCCGAGGGCGTGTCGCCGGTGCGGGTCTCGACGCGAATCGGCAGGTCCATCTCCGCGATCGGCGTCAGCAGGTTGCGCTGCACGTCCACCGCGAGCGCCTTGAGCGGCGAGATGTAGAGGCTGTGCAGCCCCTCGCGCGGGTTGCGGACGAGATCGGCGAGGCTGGGCAGGAAGCCGGCCAGTGTCTTGCCAGCGCCGGTCGGGGCGACGAGCAGCGCGTGCGTTCCGCGTTCCGCCGCGTCCAGCATCGCCAGTTGATGGCGGCGCGGTGTCCAGCCGCGTGCCGTGAACCAATCTGCGATGGGGGCGGGGAGGGCAGGCGCCATGGCCCCCTAGGTGGCGTGCCCCTCGTTCATGCTCAAGCCCCCTTGGGCGCGCCGTGATTCGGTGCGTTGCGATTCGCGCGCCAGAGTTCGGCCTGTTCACGTTGAACCATGTCGTGTTCCTGCGAAATCAGGAGCCCGGGCGGTCGCGAACGGCCCATGCGCCCGGGACTCGGGGCCCTGAAGCCTTCTCATAGGACAAGCGCCAGATCCCGCTGAGACGCTTCAGGAACGATTAGAGTAGCACGCATCCAAAGTCGGGGTCCGCTGCCTTCGGTGAGCGCACACCCGTGATGATGGGGTGGGTAGCACGCCGCCCACAGTCGGGGTCCGCCGTCACGATGGGGAAGCATCCGTCATCGACGACGGGGTAGCACGCCACCTAAAATCGAGGTCCGCCGCCCGGATTGGTTTCTGAACCTTGAGGCCCTGATGGTTTTTGCCCCGATTCGGTCAAAAAAAAAGGCCGCCCCGTGAGGAGCGGCCTGGAAGTTTTAGGAGAGGATGCCTGAAAGGCAGGAACTGTATGCGTTACATACAAATATTCTGCAATTGCGAAAAGACGCGTGACAGTTGCATTTTATGCAATCAATGTCTTTCTCAAGACAATTGCTTGGGATCAATGCCCCGCCTGCGCACCGCGCTTGAGGCCGGAGAGCGCGAGCTGCTCGTCGATCTGCGCCAGCAGCCGGTCGAGCCCCGCCTGATCCCGCGCTTCGGCCCGCGCCACCAGAACATCCTGTGTATTTGAAG
Organism: Sphingobium sp. 66-54; assembly: GCA_001899715.1. GTDB lineage: Bacteria > Pseudomonadota > Alphaproteobacteria > Sphingomonadales > Sphingomonadaceae > Sphingobium. The sequence goes on along the minus strand of MKWI01000029.1, from coordinate 171,636 downwards.
CACGTAGCAGCCACCAGCCGTCCGCTGTCGTCACCCGCGCGCCGTCCGTGGCGTCGACCTTGGCGCCCGTCGCGGCGAGCCGTGCCAGCACTTCGTCGATCACCGCGAATTTGCGGCTCTCGTCCACCTGGAAGCGGAGCTCGGGCGTATTGACCATGGCCGGCATTGCCCCACGCAGCGCGGTAACGCTCTTGCCGATCTCGCTTGCGGCCCGAATCAGCCGCACCGCAGCATAAAGCGCATCGTCGAAGCCGTAATATTGGTGCTTGAAGAAGATGTGCCCGCTCATCTCGCCCGCCAGCGGGCTGCCGGTCTCCTTCATCTTGGCTTTGATGAGGCTGTGCCCGGTCTTCCACATCAGCGGTTTGCCGCCCAGTTCGGCGATGCGATCGAACAGCGCCTGGCTCGCCTTCACATCGGCGATGATCGTCGCGCCCGGCTCGGCCGCCAGCACCGGCTCGGCGAAGATGGCGAGCAACTGGTCGCCCCAGATGATCCGCCCCTCGCCGTCGACCGCGCCGATCCGGTCGCCGTCGCCATCGAAAGCCAGTCCGAAGTCGAGCTTCTTCTCCGCGACGAGCGCGCGCAGATCCGCCAGATTCTTCTCCTCTGTAGGATCGGGATGATGGTTGGGGAAATTGCCGTCGACGTTGGTGAAAAGCGTGTAATGCTCGCCCGGCAGGCGCTGGATGAGCTTCTCGACGATCGGTCCGGCCGCGCCGTTGCCCGCGTCCCAGCCGATCCGCCAGCCGGTGCCGTCGAAATTCTCGACCAGCCGTGCGACATAGCGGTCCATGATGTCCACCGTCTCGCTGCCCGCCGATCCGTCCACCCAGTCCCCGGCGGCCGCCATCGTGCCGAGCGCCTGAATATCCGCGCCAAAAAATGGGCCGTGTTGCAGCACCATCTTGAAGCCATTGTAGTTTGCGGGGTTGTGGCTGCCGGTTATCTGGATGCCGCCATCCACGTCTAGCACCGCCTCGGCATAATAGAGCATCGGCGTCGGCCCCATGCCGATGCGCAGCACGTGGACACCGCTCTCGTTGAGGCCCCGAACCAGCGCTGCCTCCAGCACTGGTGAACTGAGCCGGCCGTCATAGCCCACCGCCACACGGCTGCCCCCGGCCCGTGCCACCCGCGTGCCGAACCCCCGGCCGATCGCATAGGCGTCCGCCTCGCCGAGCGTCTCGCCGATGATGCCGCGAATGTCATATTCGCGCAGGGTGGTCGGGTGGAACTGATGCGTCATTGGGGAACCTCACTGAGGGGCGGGGCTGGATCGCGAACTGGCTTAGGTCAGGAATCTTTCGATTTCAGCAACAGGTCGCGCGCTGCGTTGATACGCGCGGCGAGACCGGCGGTTCCGCCGGCGTCGGGATGGTTGCGTGCCATCAGCCTGCGGTAGGCGGCGTGGATAGTCGCGGGATCGGCATCGGGCGACACGCCGAGCAACTCGGCCGCCTCGGCCCGGTCCAGTGTAGGCGGCCCGGAGGCGGCGGGTGGTTGCGCTGGTGTCGCCTTGCCGAGCAGGCTCGCACCGTAGCGCAGCCAGAGGCCGGATGCGGCGACGAGCAGCGCGCCGACCACCGGCATGCCCTTGGCTGCCAGCACCGTTCCCACCAGCGTGCCGCCCACACCAAGCCACGGCGCCGGGATGCGCTTGCGGCGCTTACGCAGCCACCACCATAGCCCGAGCGCGGCCAGCGCGGCGAGCAGCAACATCGGCTCAGGCCGCGCTCTGGGTCCGCGTCCGGCTGGCTAACACCGGCAGCGCGAGACCGGCGATCATTTCGCGCAGTTCCTGCCGGGCGGCGATGTGGCTGACACCCAGTTCGCCCAGATGGCCGCGGTCGAGCAGTGTCAGGCCGGATGGGAACAGCTCGCGGAAGATCACGCGCTCGGAGAGGCCGGGAATGACGCGGAAGCCAACCCGGCGGGACAGTTCGGTGAGCGCCTCGCCCACGCGGCGCTGGTTTCGCGCTTCCATATGATGCAGGCGGTTGCGCAGCACGACCCAGTCGATGGTGCTGCCGTCCGCCTTGGCGCGGGTCTTGCGTGTCTCCCACATCAGCTCGGAATAGAAGCTGAGCCGCTTGACCTTGAAATTCTCCGGGTCGACCTGCCCGATCAGGTCGAAATCGACGAAGCTGTCGTTCATCGGCGTCACCAGCGTGGAGGCGCAAGTAGCGGCGTAGCGCGCCATCGGATCGTCGCGGCCGGGTGTGTCGATGATGACCACCTGCGCCGTTACCGCCGCCTTGGCGATCGCTTCGTTCAGTCCGTCCGTGCTTTCACCGGAATAAACGGCGTAGGCCGGTGCCGGCAGCTCGATGGCGCGACGCTTCGCCGTCTCCGCGCGATTCTCGAAATAGCGCGCCACCGTACGCTGGCGGTGGTCGAGGTCGATCACTGCGACCGGCACACCCTGCGCGGCCAGTGCCACGGCGGTGTGGACGCAGGTGGTGGATTTGCCGGTTCCGCCCTTCTCGTTTGCAAAGACGATGAGGTGCGGCGAGCCGGCTGGCGTGGCGCGGGATGGGGGAACGCTGGTCATGAACGTGTCGAAACTCTCGCAGGCTGGATCGCGGCCTCTTGACCGCCCGGCCGGGACAGGCGAAGCCTCCCCCGAGCCCAGGATCGGGCCTTATCGGAGCCTGGATCGGCGTGCAAATCTTCCGTGATCTCCCCTCGCTCGAAGCCGCATTGGCGGCCTTGCGCGCCGATGGCGGCCGCATCGCCATGGTCCCCACCATGGGGGCGCTCCACGCCGGCCATATGGCTCTGGTGGAGGAGGCGAAGGCGCGGGCGGCGCATGTCGTCGCCTCCATCTTCGTCAATCCCACCCAGTTCGGGCCGAACGAGGATCTATCCGCTTATCCTCGCCGCGAGGCGATTGACGCAGCGATGTTGGCGGAGGCTGGCGTCGCGGCGCTGTGGGCGCCGGATGTGGCGACTATGTATCCGTCCGGCTTTGCAACCAGCATCCATGTGGCCGGTGTGAGCGAGGGATTGGATGGGGCGGCGCGGCCGGGCCATTTCGACGGGGTCGCCACCGTGGTTGCCAAGCTGTTCGGTCAGGTGCGACCGGATATCGCCTGTTTCGGCGAGAAGGACTATCAGCAGCTTGCGGTCATCCGCCGCCTCGTCGCCGATCTCGATCTTGGCGTGGAGATCGTTGGCGTCCCGACCGTGCGCGAGCCGGACGGGCTCGCCCTCTCATCGCGCAATGCCTATCTCGACGCGTCAGAACGTGCCCGCGCGATCGCCCTGCCGGAGATGCTGGTCGCGGCGGGCGAGGGCGTCAAGGCGGGGGAAGACGTGCCCGCCATCCTCGCCTGGGGCACGCGTTATTTGCTCGATTCGGGCTTCGCTTCGGTCGATTATGTTGCGCTGTGCGATGCCGCCAGCCTCGCACCGCTCGCCGTATTGGACCGACCGGCGCGGCTACTTGCCGCCGCTCGCATCGGCCGCACCCGTCTCATCGACAATATTGCGGTCAATCCCTGAAGGGTGCTCTCCTCGGCGGCTTCAGCGTTGCGCCGCTTGGGGCGGTGGAGCAAGGGGGCTTTATACCTAGCCTCCATGGTGGGGGATCATGTTGCCTCAAAACGGCATCTTATTATCCCTTCTGACATATTAACCATTTCTTCATGCCCGGCATGGTTGTTTGCCGCCATCGCACTTGCTTGTTCAGTCTGCCTTGGGGGTGGTTGGTGATGGCAAATAGCATTGAGAGCGCTCGTTTTCTGGTCGAGAGTCGACTGCATGACGCGGCGATGGGGGATGCCCAGGCGCGGTTCGATCTCGGCGTGGCTTATAGCTGCGGCACCGGCGGCGTGCCGGTCGACCTCGTCGAAGCGCACAAATGGTTCAACCTTGCGGCACTGTGCGGCAGCGAGGAAGGCCAGCACTGCCGCGCCGAAATCGCTGAGGAAATGACCGCGCGTGAGATTGCGCAGGCTCAGCGCCTCGCCCGCGACTGGATTTTTCAGACGACTCGCCGCGCTGCCTGAATACAGCGCAGCATTTAGCCTGCGCCCGATCAGGCCGGGAGCGGGATGAACTCCGTCTCGCCCGGAACATGGGCGAAGCGATTGGCGCGCCAGTCCGCCTTGGCCTGCTCGATCCGGTCCTTCGAGCTGGAGACGAAGTTCCAGTAGATGTGGCGCGCCTCGGGGAGTGGCTCACCGCCGATCAGCATGATCCGCGCCGGTCCCTGCGCGCGCAGTATGATCTCGACGCCCGGTTTGAAGATGACCAGTTCGCCCGCTGCGAATCCGCCTTCTTGTCCCTCCACCGTCAGCGTGCCCTCGATCACATAGACGGCGCGTTCGATATGCTCGGCGTTGAGCTGGTAGCGTGCGCCGTCTGCCATCACCACGTCGGCATAAAGCGTATCGGTGAAGGTCTGCACCGGCGAGGTCATGCCGTCCGATTGCCCGGCGACGACGCGGATGGTGATGCCTTCCGCCTCGGCCTGGGGAATATCCTCGGCGGCATGATGGAAGAAGGCGGGTGCGGTCTCCTCATGCTCCCGAGGCAGCGCGACCCAGGTCTGCAAACCGAACAGCGGGCCGCCGGTGGCGCGGGTCTGCGTGGGTGTGCGCTCGCTGTGGACAATACCGCTGCCCGCCGTCATCCAGTTGACCGCACCGGGGCGGATCACTTGCACCGAGCCGAGCGAATCGCGGTGCATCATCTCACCTTCCAGCAGATAGGTGACGGTGGCGAGGCCGATATGCGGGTGCGGCCGCACGTCGAGCCCTTGCCCGGCCGTCAGCGTGACCGGTCCCATCTGGTCGCAGAAGATGAAGGGGCCGACCATCCGGCGATGCATCGAGGGGAGCGCGCGCCGTACCTCGAACCCGTCGCCGAGGTCGTGGACTCGCGGCAGGACGATCATGTCGACAGCGGGGATGACGGTTTCGCGAAGGGTCATGGCCGGCTCTCCTGAGGGTGTGCCCGTTTGTATCAGGGCACCAGCGGAGCGTCGAGGCGGGATGCCCGCACGGCACGATGGAGCCCGTCGCCCGCAGGGACAGGAGGCTCCAATATTCGATCCGCCGCGTATCGCGGTGAGGAAGCGCTTCAGGCCAGCGTCGTCATCCAGCCATGCGTGTCCGGCCGCTTGCCAAGCTGGATACCGACCAGCGCCTCACGTAGCGTCCGGGCAACCTCGCCGCCGTCGCCGTTGCCGATGACGAAATTGCCGTGGGTGGAGCGCACCTCGCCGATCGAGGTGATGACCGCTGCAGTGCCGCAGGCGAACGCTTCCTTGAGGCGGCCGTTCTTGGCGTCCTCCTGCCACTGGTCGAAGCTGTAGGGCTGCTCCTTGAGCGTGTAACCCGCCTCGGCAGCTACGGCGCTCAATGATTCGCGCGTGATGCCGGGCAGGATCGAACCGTTGAGCGGCGGCGTGACGATCGTGCCGTCGTTGAACACGAACATGACGTTCATGCCGCCCAGCTCCTCCACCCACTTGCGCTCGACCGCGTCGAGGAACAGCACCTGGTCGCAGCCCTGCGCAATGCCCTGCGCTTGCGGCTGAAGGCTGGCGGCATAGTTGCCGCCGCACTTGGCCGCGCCGGTGCCGCCGGGAACGGCGCGGACATAATCGTGGCTGACCCACAAGGTGACGGTGGACTTGCCGCCCTTGAAATAGCCGCCGACCGGCGAGGCGATGACGCAGTAGATATATTCCCTCGCCGGCCGCACGCCGAGGAACGCCTCGCTGGCGAACATGAAGGGGCGCAGATAGAGGCTGCCCTTGTCGGCGTCCGGCACCCAGGCGGCGTCGGCGGCGACAAGCTGGCGGATGCTCTCGACGAACAGCTCTTCGGGCAGATGCGGCATGGCGAGCCGGGTCGCGCTCTGATTGAACCGCGCGGCATTGGCTTGCGGGCGGAAGCTGGCGACCGAGCCATCCGGCATGCGGTAGGCTTTCAGGCCTTCGAAAATCTCCTGCGCATAATGCAGCACCGCCGCGGCCGGATCGAGCGGGATCGGCTGGCGTGGCCCCAGCACCGCATCGTGCCAGCCCTGCCCCTCGGTGTAGCGGATCGTCACCATATGATCGGTGAACAATGTGCCGAAGCCGAGCGACGCCATGGCGGCGGCGCGCTCCTCGGGCGAGGTGGGGTTGGGGAGCGGGCTGGTGGTGAATTCCAACATGATCGAAGCGTCCGTTGCGCGTTTGTCCGGGAAATGGATGGCGGGTCGGTAACAGGATCGCGCCGCGCTGTCATGTGGCAGATGCACGGAGCCAATGGGGTAAGCGCGTCTCCTCCGTGAGGCTTGTCAGGGCATGGAGCCATTCTGTCCTATGCCATTAGCAGCCGGGTTTCGGCCCTCACAGCAGCGAGGAAAGCGATCGGCCCGGACGGAACGACGCCGGGCGGCAGGTCCGTCGCCGTCATTCCTGCCATGGCGAGGCCGCTCTGGCAGGCGGAGAGAAGGACCCCGTCCTCCAGTGCCTCCGTTATCAACACGGCGAGGGGTGGTTCTCCGGCGGCATGCCAGGCCTCGTCCCGTGGGGCGACAATGGGGGCGCGCAGTAGCGTTACTGCCTCGCCCTGGAGGAACAGGCGTGCGCCGCCGCCCAGCGCAATCTCGCAACGGGCAAGCACCAGCGCCGCGCGCAGCCGGGTGGGGTCGGCATTGGCGAGGATCAAGGCCAGCGGCGGCCGGCCGGCGGCTCCGTCGGTCATGCGGGCGCGAGGGCGGCCGGACAGGCCTCGTCGCGGGGGACAGCGAGAGTACGGAAGCGGTTGCCGAGCAGATCGAGCACCATCAGCTTGCCGGTCGAAGGCGTTCCGAACGGCACCAGCGCGCGGATCACCTCCAGCGCCGCCATGCTGCCGATCATGCCGGTGAGCGCGCCGACAAGGCCCTGCTCGGCGCAGGTGCGCGCCGGATCGGTAGTGGCATCGCCGACGAGACAGCGATAGCAGGGCTGGCCGTCCTCCCAGCCGCGCCACACGCCGATCTGCCCTTCGAACTCGCCCACCGCAGCGGTGACGAGCGGGATGCGCAGCCGGGTCGCCGCGTCCGATACGGCGAGGCGCGTCTCGAAGTTATCGCAGCCGTCGAGGATGATGTCGGCATCGCGCAGGAGCGTCGCGGCGTTGGCTGGATCGAGCCGCTCGTTGATCGGGATGAGGTGGCAATCCGGGTTGAGGCGTTGCGCGGCGTCGCGCGCGGCCTCGGGCTTGGGTCGGCCGATGTCTTCCGCGCCAAACAGGATCTGCCGTTGGAGGTTGCTAAGCGAGACGGTGTCCGGGTCGATCACCCGCAACGTGCCGATCCCTGCCGCCGCCAGATAGGCGATGGCCGGGCAGCCGATACCCCCGGCGCCGACGATGGCGACATGTGCACTACGCAGCCGCGCCTGCCCCGCCCCGCCGATCTCGCGCAGCACGATATGGCGGGCGTAACGCTCAAGCTGGTCGTCGGTGAAGGCCATATCAGACCATCCGCACGCCGGTCGAGCCGAAGCCGCCGATGCCGCGCGTGGTTTCGTCCAGATCCGCCACCTCGACCATGCGGCCGATCTGCACGGGCGCGACGATCAACTGGGCGATGCGGTCGCCGCGGCGGATCTCGAACGATTTGGTGCCGAGGTTGATGAGGATGATCTTCAGCTCGCCGCGATAGTCGCTGTCGATCGTGCCCGGCGTATTGGGCAGCGAGATGCCATGCTTGAGGGCGAGGCCCGAGCGCGGGCGCACCTGCACCTCATAGCCCTCGGGAATCGCTAGCGCGAGCCCAGTGGCGACGGCGTGGCGGCCCATGCTCGGCAGCGTCACATCCTCGGCGGAGACCACGTCCATCCCGGCCGCGCCAACCGTGGCGTAGGCGGGCAGTGGCAGGCCCTCACCGTGGGGCAGCCGTTTGACGGCAATTTCAACGGCCGGCCAGGGCATCAGCGATCCTTTCGATGAGCCGCATGGCGACGGCGGTCTTGGGCATGTCCGGCCAAGTTTCTGTGCCATCTGCCGTGACGAGGTGGATTGCGTTGCTGTCCCCTCCCATCACGTTGCCGGAGACGTCGTTGGCGACGATCCAGTCGGCACCCTTCCTGGCCCGCTTGGCCTGCGCATGGTCGATGATAGTCTCCGTCTCGGCCGCGAACCCGATCAGCAGGGTAGGGCGCTGCGGATGCTGGCCGAGTGTGGCGAGGATATCCGGGTTCTCGGTCAGCGCGAGCGGAGCGGGCTTGCCGGAGCCATCCTTCTTGAGCTTCTGCGCGGCCTCGTCGGTGGCGCGCCAGTCGGCCACGGCGGCAACCATGATCGCCACGTCGGCGGGCAATGCCTGCTCGACGGCGGCGGCCATCTCGCGCGCGGTTTCCACATCGACGCGGGTAACGCCGGGCGGCGTTGGCAGCGTGACCGGCCCCGCGACCAGCGTGACGCGCGCGCCGACCCGCGCGGCGGCGGCGGCGATGGCGAAGCCCTGCCGGCCGGAGGAACGGTTGGCGATGTAGCGCACCGGGTCGATCGGCTCGTGCGTCGGCCCCGCCGTCACCAGCACATGGCGGCCGAACAGATTATGCTCGGAGAGGTCCGGTGCGTTGATGGTGCGCGTGGTATCGGTGAGCAAGGGATGCGGTTCGGCGGCGCCCGGCCCTTCGGCCAGCAGCCGCTCGATCTCCGCCAATATCCCCACAGGCTCGGGCAGGCGGCCCTTGCCCCATTCGTTGCAGGCCATGGCACCTACTGCCGGTTCCATCACATGGATGCCGTCCTCGCGCAGTTGGGCGAGGTTCCGCTGGGTCGCCTTGTGGTGCCACATGCGCACGTTCATCGCCGGCACGGCCAGCACCGGCTTGTCGGTGGCGAGCAGCAGAGTGGTGGCGAGATCGTCGGCGATGCCGGCCGCCATTTTGGCGAGAATATCGGCGCTGGCCGGCGCAACGACGATCAGGTCGGCGTCGCGGCTGAGTTGGATATGGCCGATCTCGCGCTCATCCTTGAGGTCGAACAGCGCGCCATAGACATGGTCCTCGGTCAGCACGCCGAGGCTGAGCGGGGTCACGAACTGTCCGGCCGCCTCGGTCATCACCGCGCGCACGGCGATATCCCGGCCGCGCAGAAGGCGGACCAGCTCCAGCGCCTTGTAGGCGGCGATGCCGCCCGAGACGATGAGGAGGACTCGTTGGGCCACGAGGGCCTATGTAACGCTTCAGCCGGGCTTGGCTAGGGGTGAGCGTCGCCCCGGTGTGGCGGCATGCCACAGGTGGCTCAGAGCACTGGGCGCGAAGGCGAGGCCGGTGAGGAATAACGGCACGATCATCGCGATCCAGTAATAATTCTGGGGCCGGCCGAGCAGCGTCATCATGAAGGCGAAGCCGGTCAGGTGGAGCGCGACGAGCATGGCATTGGCGCCGGGCCGTGCATACCAGCCGAGCAGGGCCAGCGGCACCAGCAGCGCCGTGGTCGGCACCGGCAGATAACCCAGAAGCGAAGCTTCACGCAGGGCGGAGAGCACACGCGCCCAGCCGCCGGGTTCGACCCAGCCGGGTGAGGCTGGGTCGCCTGCCAGTACCACGGTGGCGACCGCCTGAGCGTGTAGAGCCAGCGCAACAGCGAATAGTGCGACGGTGGCCGCCCAGGCCGCAGCCTCGCGCCAGCGCCGTTGCCAGAGCGCAGCGCTACCCATCAGCAGCACGAAGGGCAGCGCCAGTTCGCGGATCAGCAATGCTAACAGCGCGAGACCAACGCTTGGCCCCCAGCGGTTCGGTTGGTGCAAGGCCAGTGAAAGGGCGATGAGCAACGCGGCCCAGCTTTCGTGGAAGCAGATCAGGCGCGGTGCAGCCAGTGTGATACTGCCGCCGAGCAGTAGAAGCGATGCCACCATGAGCGGTCTTTCCGGCACGCCCTCCCCGCCAAGGCGCAACGTCCAGGCGAGGATGGTCGCGGCGCATAACGCGGCGAGCAGAGCGGTGCCGAACCATCCGGGGATGGCCGCAAGCAGTATCGCCAGCGTCGGCAGGCGGAAGGTAAGGAAAGGCCGCAGCGGATAATTGTTGTCGCGCAGCAGCGTTGCGGTTGCCGGATAATAAGCGTCGCCGATACGAAGCCGGTCGATGATGCTGTTGTAGAGGAACAGATCGTCGCCGGACGCTTCGGGCTGCTGCACGGCAGCGGTGAAGCTGCCCGAGGAGGCAGCGCCCGGTCCGATCGGCCCAATCGACTGGGCGAGGCCGAGCAGGCACAGCGCCAGCCATAGCGCCAGGATCAGGCGTGCGGGCCCGGCGCTCAGCGCGGCAAAGCGCGAGGGCATTGGTTGCGCGGATGGCGTGGCGGCGGTGGCCATGATCCGCCTCCTGTCTGACAGCCGTGGTTAAATTCGCGTTTAAACGCTCCAGCCGAGCGCCAGTGCGGTCGCGGTTGCTCCCACCAGCGCGGCGACCAGCGCGACGGCGCCATAGCGTAGCAGCCATCCGCCGCGCATGGGAACGAGGCGGATTTCCGGCAGCGGCGGTGGCGGCGGTGCGCCGCCTGCGGAGGGGAAGCGCTCCTCCAGCCGCCGGACCAGCCCCGGCAGGCGCTTCCAGGTATCAGCGGCCTCGTGCAGCGAATCGGCGAGTTTCGCCTCGGGACCGAGCTCGTCGCGCAGCCAGCTTTTCACATAGGGGCCGGAGACGTCCCACATGTTGATCTGTGGGTGCAGCATCGTCGCCACGCCTTCGACCATCACCATGGTCTTTTGCAGCAACAGCAGATGCGGCTGGGTCTGCATGTCGAAATCGCGGGTGATGGCGAACAGCCCATCGAGCATCTGGCCGACCGATAATTCGGAGACCGGCTTACCGCGCATCGGCTCGCCCACGGCGCGCAGGGCGGTGGCGAACTCGCGCACGTCATGGTGCGGCGGCACATATTGCGCCTCGAAATGGATCTCGGCCACCCGGCGGTAATTGCCGGTGATGAGGCCGTAGAGAATCTCGGCCAGCCACAGCCGTGCCCGCCGGTCGATCCGTCCCATGATGCCAAAGTCGATTGCGGCGATAGATCCGTCCGACAGCACGAACAGATTGCCCTGATGCATGTCGGCGTGAAAGAAGCCTTCGGCGATGGCCTGCCGCAGGAAGGTGTTGACCAGCCGCTCGGCGATGGCCTGGAGGTCGTGACCGGCGGCGATCAGCGCCGCGCGATCGCTGATCTTGATGCCGTCGATCCACTCCAGCGTCATCACCCGGCCGTTGGTGCGATCCCAGTCGATGGCGGGGATGATGTAGCCGGGCACGGCGGCCATTGCTTCAGCCAGTTCGGAGGCAGAGGCGGCCTCGCGCCGCAGGTCCAGCTCACGCGCGGTCCAGCGCTTGAGGTTGGCAATGACGAGACGCGGGCGCAGTCGCGCGGCCTCGCCGCCAAGCTGCTCCAGATGCGCCGCCGCCCATTCATAGGTGTCGATATCCCGGCCGAAACGTTCGCGGATGCCGGGGCGAAGCACCTTCACCGCCACGGTCCGGCCTTCGGTGGTTATAGCTTTGTGAACCTGCGCGATGGAGGCGGCGCCGACAGCCTGCTCATCGAAGCTGGCGTAAATTTCTTCCAGCGGCCGCCCGAACGATGCCTCGATCTCCGCCCGGATCGTGGCGAAAGGCACGGGCGGCAGCGCGTCCTGAAGGCTGAGCAGATCACGTGCTGCGTCCTCACCGACCAGATCGGGTCGGGTGGCGAGCGACTGGCCGAGCTTGATCGCGGCGGGGCCAATCGCCTGGAACGCCTCGGCATAGCGCGGCTCGCGCGGCACCCATGCGCCGAAGCGGGCGAGCCGGGCGAGGCGGCGGACCGGTGCGGGCGTGTTGGAATCCTGCTCGATGCCGCGCAGCGCGCCGTGGCGTGCCAGCGTGCGGCCCCATTTGAGCAAACGCCAGAGATGGGTGGCATGGGAGGTCATGCCGCGCCCCCGCGCCGGACGGACGGCGGAACCATGCTCAGGCTTTCCAGCCGGAGTGGATCGCGACGAGGCCGCCCATGATCGGTTCCACCTTCACCTGGGTAAAACCGGCCTCTTCGATCATCCGCGCGAAACGTGGCATGTCCGGGAAGCGGCGGATCGATTCGATGAGATAGCGATAGCTCTCCTCGTCCCCCGCGATCATCTTGCCGATCCGGGGCACCAGCTTGTGCGAATAGGAGTCGTAAACGTCTGAAAAACCGGGCCAGACGTTGGTCGAGAATTCGAGGCAGAAGAAGCGTCCACCGAACTTGAGCACGCGGTGCGCCTCGCGCAACGCCGCGGGGATATCGGTCACGTTGCGGATACCGAAGGCGATCGTATAGGCATCGAACTGCCGATCGGCAAAGCTCAGCCTCTCGGCATTTTCCGGCTGCCAGACCAGCCCGGTGATGCCGCGCTTGGCCGCGCGCTCCATGCCGACAGCAAGCATGTCCTCGTTGATATCCGACACGGTGATCTGCGCGCCGTGCTTCGCCATGCGGAAGGCGATGTCGCCGGTGCCGCCGGCCATATCGAGAATTGCCTCGCCCGCGCGCGGTTTCACCCGGCGGACGAACTGGTCCTTCCACAGCCGGTGCATGCCGCCGGACATGGCATCGTTCATGATGTCGTAGTTCCGCGCGACGCTGGAGAAGACGCCGCCGACCAGCTTCGTCTTTTCCTCGGGCGCCACCTCGCGATAGCCGAAGGATACTGTCTCGCTCATGGTGCGGGGCTCTAGCGGACTCTTGGCGGGGCGGGAAGGGGCAGCGGCGTGTCGCCATGGCACTCTCACGGCTACGCCCCCGTGCGCTGCTTGACCGGGACTGGCTCCACCGCTATAGGGCCGCCTGCCTTTCGGCCTGTCTGCCGCGCCTTTTCGGGGATTCGGCGGCCATCGGGCGGAAGGCAAGCAGAGCTGAACATTGCCTATGCTCTTGCGGGGCCAGGGGTCGTTCGACCGCCGGGTCCATTGTCGTTTGGGGTCGGTTCGCCTGAGCCGCCGCGAGGACGTCGCAGGAAATTCGCGGACGGCAAAGTAACTGAAAAAGGTGAAGGGCTTCATGCCAACGATCAACCAGCTGGTCCGCAAGGGCCGCGAACCGCAGAAGGCCGCGAGCAAGGTCCCTGCGATGGAGCAGAACCCGCAAAAGCGCGGCGTCTGCACCCGTGTCTATACCACCACGCCGAAGAAGCCGAACTCCGCGCTTCGCAAGGTCTGCAAGGTGCGCCTCACCAACCAGCGTGAGGTCATCAGCTACATTCCCGGCGAGGGTCACAACCTCCAGGAGCACAGCGTCGTGCTGATCCGTGGCGGCCGTGTGCGCGACCTTCCCGGCGTGCGTTACCATGTGCTGCGCGGCGTGCTCGATACCCAGGGTGTCAAGGACCGCAAGCAGAGCCGTTCCAAGTACGGCGCCAAGCGTCCGAAGTAAGGGGAGACCAGAACCATGTCACGTCGTCGTCGCCCCGAAAAGCGCGTCATCCTGCCCGATCCCAAATATGGCGATCAGGTGCTTTCGAAATTCATGAACAACATCATGCTGGACGGCAAGAAGGCGGTCGCCGAGTCGATCGTCTATGGTGCCCTCGACTCTGTCGAGGCCCGCGCCAAGAAGGATCCGATCCAGCTTTTCCACGATGCCCTCAACAATGTGAAGCCGGGCATCGAGGTGCGCAGCCGCCGCGTCGGCGGTGCCACCTACCAGGTTCCGGTCGAAGTGCGCCCCGAGCGTGCCCAGGCGCTGGCTATCCGCTGGCTGATCAACGCCGCACGCTCGCGCAGCGAGACCACCATGGCGGCGCGCCTGTCGGGCGAGCTGATGGACGCCGCCAACAACCGCGGCAACGCCGTGAAGAAGCGCGAAGACACGCACCGCATGGCGGAAGCGAACCGCGCCTTCTCGCACTATCGCTGGTAAGACCGCTATCGGGTGCCGGGGCCGAGAAAATCGCGCCCCGGCTGTCCCTTCCGTATCAAACTCGCCAACCGCCGCGCAGCGCGGCAACGGAGTGAATATCATGGCCCGCAGCCACCCGCTGGAGCGCTATCGCAATTTCGGCATCATGGCGCATATCGACGCCGGCAAGACCACGACAACCGAGCGCATCCTCTATTACACTGGCAAGTCTTACAAGATCGGCGAGACCCATGAGGGCACGGCGACCATGGACTGGATGGCGCAGGAGCAGGAGCGCGGGATCACCATCACGTCGGCGGCGACGACCTGTTTCTGGCGCGATCATCGCCTGAACATCATCGACACGCCCGGCCACGTGGACTTCACCATCGAGGTGGAGCGCTCGCTGCGTGTGCTCGACGGCGCGGTCGCCGCATTCGACGGCGTGGCCGGCGTGGAGCCGCAGTCCGAGACGGTGTGGCGCCAGGCCGATAAATATCACGTGCCGCGCATGTGCTACATCAACAAGCTCGATCGCACCGGCGCCAACTTCTATTATTGTGTGCAGACGATCATCGACCGCCTCGGTGCGGTACCGGCCGTGCTCTATCTTCCCATCGGTGCGGAGAGCGAGTTCAAGGGGCTGGTCGACCTGGTCGACAATTGCGCGATGATCTGGAACGACGAGAGCCTGGGGGCCGAGTTCACCCATGAAGCGATCCCTGCCGACCTCGTCGACAAGGCTGCCGAATATCGCCAGAAGCTGATCGAACTTGCCGTGGAGCAGGACGATGAGGTGATGGAAGCCTATCTCGAAGGCAACGAGCCGGATGCCGCGACGCTGCGCAAGCTGATCCGCAAGGGCACCCTCAACCAGAGCTTCGTGCCGGTGCTGTGCGGCTCCTCGTTCAAGAACAAGGGTGTGCAGGCGCTGCTCGACGCGGTTGTCGACTATCTGCCGAGCCCGCTCGACATTCCCGACGTGCAGGGCATCAACCCCAATACCGACGAGCCGGACACGCGTGCGACCAGCGACAGCGCACCCTTCTCGGGCCTCGCGTTTAAGATCATGAACGACCCGTTCGTCGGCTCGCTCACGTTCCTGCGCGTCTATTCGGGCACACTCACCAAGGGCAGCTATCTGAACTCGGTGAAGGATAAGAAGGAAAAGGTCGGCCGCATGCTGCTGATGCATGCGAATGCGCGTGAGGACGTCGAGGAGGCATTCGCGGGCGACATCGTCGCACTCGCCGGCCTCAAGGAGACGACCACGGGCGATACGTTGTGCGCTGAGAAGCAGCCGATCATCCTGGAGCGCATGGAGTTCCCTGAGCCGGTCATTGAGCTGTCGGTGGAGCCCAAGACCAAGGCTGACCAGGAGAAGATGGGCATCGCGCTCAACCGCCTGGCTGCCGAGGACCCGTCGTTCCGTGTGTCGACCGATCACGAATCGGGCCAGACCATCATCAAGGGCATGGGCGAGCTGCACCTCGACATTCTCGTCGACCGCATGAAGCGCGAGTTCAAGGTGGAGGCCAATGTCGGCGCGCCGCAAGTGGCCTATCGCGAATATCTCGCGAAGCCCGTCGACGTCGACTACACCCACAAGAAGCAGTCGGGCGGCTCCGGCCAGTTCGGCCGCGTCAAGGTGTCGGTTGCGCCGGGCGAGCGCGGCAGCGGCGTCGTCTTCATCGACGAGGTGAAGGGCGGTAACATTCCGCGCGAATATATCCCCTCGGTCGAGAAGGGCATGCGCGAGACCGCCGAGAGCGGCAGCCTGATCGGCTTTCCGATCATCGACTTCGAGATCCGTCTGACCGACGGTGCCTATCACGATGTCGATTCGTCGGCGCTGGCGTTCGAGATTACCGGTCGCGGCGCGATGCGTGAAGTTGCACAGAAAGCCGGTATCAAGCTGCTCGAACCGATCATGAAGGTCGAGATCGTGACGCCGGAGGAATATCTTGGCGACGTGATCGGCGACCTCAACTCGCGGCGCGGCCAGATCCAGGGCACCGACACGCGCGGTAACGCGCAGGTGGTGGAGGCCATGGTGCCGCTTGCGAACATGTTCGGCTACGTCAATCAGCTGCGCTCCTTCACGCAGGGTCGCGCGCAGTATACGATGCAGTTCTCGCATTATGACGAGGTGCCGCAGAACGTGGCCGACGAGGTGAAGGCGAAGCTGGCCTGATCGCCAGATCAGGGTGGATTTCTGAAAATTTGCTGCTATGGGGGCGCCTTCGCGAGGCTTCCCCGAGCGGTTGAACCCAAGCTATTTGGACGAGAAGAGGTAGGAAATGGCTAAGGCTAAATTTGAGCGGACGAAGCCGCACTGCAATATCGGCACCATCGGCCACGTCGACCACGGCAAGACGTCGCTGACCGCTGCCATCACCAAGGTGCTGGCCGAGACCGGCGGCGCGACCTTCACCGCCTATGACAATATCGACAAGGCTCCCGAGGAGCGCGAGCGTGGCATCACCATCGCGACCAGCCATGTCGAGTATGAGACCGACAAGCGCCACTATGCGCACGTCGACTGCCCCGGTCACGCCGACTATGTGAAGAACATGATCACCGGTGCGGCGCAGATGGACGGTGCGATCCTCGTCGTCTCGGCGACGGACGGCCCGATGCCGCAGACCCGCGAGCACATCCTGCTCGCTCGTCAGGTTGGCGTGCCGCAGATGGTCGTGTTCATGAACAAGGTCGATCTGGTCGACGATCCCGAGATTCTCGAGCTGGTCGAGCTGGAGATCCGCGAGCTGCTGTCGAGCTATGATTTCGACGGCGACAATATCCCCGTCATCCAGGGCTCGGCCGTCAAGGCGCTCGAGGGCACCGACAATGAGATCGGCCGTGATGCCGTGCTCAAGCTGATGGCTGCCGTCGACGAGTGGATCCCGCAGCCCGACCGTCCGGTCGACAAGCCCTTCCTGATGCCGATTGAGGACGTGTTCTCGATCTCGGGTCGTGGCACCGTCGTCACCGGCCGCGTTGAGACCGGCATCGTCAAGGTTGGCGACGAAGTCGAGATCGTTGGCCTGAAGGACACCAAGAAGACGACCGTCACCGGCGTCGAGATGTTCCGCAAGCTGCTCGATCAGGGCGAGGCTGGCGATAATATCGGTGCCCTGATCCGCGGCGTTGGCCGTGAGGAAGTGGAGCGCGGTCAGGTTCTGGCGAAGCCCGGCTCGATCACGCCGCACACCGAGTTCGACTCGGAGGTTTATGTCCTCTCGAAGGACGAGGGTGGCCGTCACACGCCGTTCTTCGCCAACTATCGCCCGCAGTTCTACTTCCGCACGACGGACGTGACCGGCGAGGTTGTGCTGCCGGCCGGCACCGAGATGGTCATGCCTGGCGACAACGTGCAGCTTGGCGTCAAGCTCATCGCTCCGATCGCGATGGAGCAGGGTCTGCGCTTCTCGATCCGCGAGGGCGGCCGCACGGTCGGCTCGGGGGTTGTCTCGGCGATCACGAAGTAATATAGGCGGCGGGCCGTCCGGATCGGTTTGATTCGGACGGCCTGTCGTTTTCGCCGCTTCGCATGGGCTGGTGAGCGCTGAGCGCCCCGGCCTCCAGAGTGGAGCGGTTTTGTTTTTGGCTCTTTCACATCGGTAGTGGACATGGAAACCCAGAATATTCGCATTCGCCTGAAGGCATTCGATCATCGCGTGCTCGACCAGGCGACCGGCGACATCGCCGACACGGCGCGTCGCACCGGCGCTCTCATTCGGGGTCCCATTCCGCTCCCCACGCGGATCGAGAAGTTCACGGTGAACCGTGGTCCGCATATCGACAAGAAGAGCCGGGAGCAGTTCGAGGTTCGCACTTACAAGCGCATGCTTGATATCGTGCAGCCGACGCCGCAGACGGTCGATGCGCTGATGAAGCTCGATCTGGCTGCTGGCGTGAACGTCGAGATCAAACTGGCCTGATGGCCATGGCGAAGGCGCTCCTGCGGGGCGCCTTGCCTTGACATTGGATACCGCCGGCATCGTCCGGGCCGCGTCCTCCGTCGTTCTTCGGGTCATATTGGCGCCGGGAACATCCAACCCGGACGGGGCACGCATCGACACTTCGGGTTGGCCGCTTGAGGCATCGCGCCGCGAGCGGATTTTTCGTTGGATAAGCCCGCGCCGCTGGTGGTGCGGGCCTCTATTGGGAGATTGATCATGCGTACCGGCGTGATCGCGAAGAAAGTGGGCATGACCCGCCTGTTCCAGGAAGATGGCCGCCATGTGCCGGTCACTGTCCTGGCGCTTGAAGGCAATCAGGTCGTGGCCCGTCGCGAAAAGGACAGGGACGGATACGTTGCCGTGCAACTCGGTGCCGGCGTTGCGAAGGTAAAGAACGTTGCCAAGCCGCAGCGTGAACACTTCGCCAAAGCGCAGGTCGAGCCGAAGGCGCTCGTCGCGGAATTCCGCGTGGCCGACGACGCCCTGCTCGATGTCGGCGCGGAAATCGCGGCCGATCATTTCATCGCCGGCCAGCTGGTCGACGTGACCGGCCATACGCAGGGCAAGGGTTTTGCCGGCGCGATGAAGCGCTGGGGCTTCGGCGGTCTGCGCGCTACGCACGGCGTCTCGCTCTCGCACCGTTCGCACGGTTCGACCGGCAATCGCCAGGATCCGGGCCGCGTGTTCAAGAACAAGAAGATGGCCGGCCACATGGGCGACCGTCAGCGCACGCAACAGAATCTCGAGATCGTCCGCACGGACGTCGAGCGCGGCCTGCTCTTCGTGAAGGGTAGCGTGCCGGGTTCCAAGGGTACCTGGCTGCTCGTCAAGGATGCGGTGAAGGTCGATCGCCCGAGCGACGCACCCTATCCGGCCAGCATCAAGAGTGCTGCCAACAGCAACAGTGACAATGCTCCGGCCGAGACGCCCGCGCAGGACATCGCGGCGCCTGAGGCGACCGAAGGCCAGGAGGGCTAAACGATGAAGGTCAAGGTTCTCACCCTCGACGGCGGCAAGGCGTCCGGCGATGTCGAGCTGAATGAGGCGGTGTTCGGCGTCGAGCCGCGCGCGGATATTTTGCACCGCGTCGTCACCTGGCAGCTCGAGAAGCGCCGCGCTCCCGCGGCTGCGACCCGCGAGCGCTCTGATGTGGCGCGCACTGGCAAGAAGTTCGGTCGCCAGAAGGGAGGCGGCACCGCCCGTCACGGCGATCGTCGCGCTCCGATCTTCATCGGCGGCGGCAAGGCACACGGCCAGCGAGCCCGTGTCTTCGGCCATTCGCTGAACAAGAAGGTCCGTGCGCTCGGCCTCAAGATGGCGCTCTCGGCCAAGGCCAAGGGCGGTGCACTCACCGTGCTCGATAATCTCGATGTCAAGGATGGTAAGACCAGGGAACTGGTGGGCCAGCTCGCCAAGCTCAATCTCAACAAGGCGCTGTTCATCGACGGCGAGGCGATCAACGTCTCGTTCGCCAAGGCGTCGTCCAATCTTGTTGGCGTGGATGTGCTCCCGGCCATCGGCGCCAACGTATACGACATCCTCCGCGCGGACAGCCTGGTGCTGACGCGGGCGGCCGTCGAGCAGCTGGAGGCGCGCTTCAATGGCTAAGAAGCAGGCACAGGCGGTAGCGCCGTCGAACCGTCATTATGACGTGATCGTTGCGCCGCACATCACCGAGAAGGCGACGTTGGTCTCCGAGAACAACGCCGTGGTCTTCAAGGTGGCGCGCGATGCGTCCAAGCCCGAGATCAAGGCTGCGATCGAAGCGCTGTTCGGCGTCTCGGTGAAGGCGGTCAACACGATCGTCCAGAAGGGCAAGACCAAGCGCTGGAAGGGTAAGCCCTATTCGCGCTCGGACGTGAAGAAGGCGATCGTGACGCTGGCCGAGGGCCAGTCGATTGACGTCACCACGGGCATTTGAGGGCGGGATAGACAATGGCACTCAAGCATTACAACCCGACGAGCCCGGCCCAGCGCGGCCTGATCCTCGTCGACCGCTCGGCGCTCCACAAGGGCAAGCCGGTGAAAGCGCTGACCGAAGGCAAGCGCAAGACCGGCGGCCGTAACAACAAGGGCCATGTGACCTCGCGCGGCATCGCCGGCGGCCACAAGCAGCGCTATCGCATCATCGACTTCAAGCGTCGCAAGTGGGACGTCGAAGGGACGGTGGAGCGTCTGGAGTATGACCCGAACCGCACGGCATTCCTCGCGCTTGTCACCTACGGCGACGGCGAGCAAGCTTATATCCTTGCCCCGCAGCGCCTCGCGCCAGGCGATAAGGTGATCGCCGGCAAGAAGACCGATGTGAAGCCAGGCAACGCGATGGAACTGGGTCAGATGCCGGTCGGCACCATCATCCACAACATCGAGATGAAGCCGGGCAAGGGTGGCCAGATCGCCCGGTCGGCCGGCACCTATGCACAGCTCGTCGGCCGTGACCGCGGCATGGTGATCGTGCGCCTCGGCTCGGGCGAGCAGCGCTACCTGCGCGCGGACTGCATGGCGACGGTGGGCGCGGTGTCCAATCCGGACAATGCCAACCAGAACCTCGCCAAGGCCGGCCGCATGCGCTGGCTTGGCCGCCGACCGCTAACGCGCGGCGTGGCAAAGAACCCGGTCGACCACCCGCACGGCGGTGGTGAGGGCCGGACCTCCGGTGGCCGTCATCCGGTGACGCCGTGGGGCAAGCCGACCAAGGGTGCCCGCACCCGCCACAACAAGGCGACCGACAAGTTCATCATCCGGTCGCGTCACGCGAAGAAGAAGAGGTAAGCGATGGCTCGCTCCGTCTGGAAAGGTCCCTTCGTGGACCTGCATCTGCTCAAGAAGGCAGAAACCGCGCAGGAGAATGCGGGCCGCGGAGGTCCGATCAAGACCTGGTCGCGTCGTTCCACCATTCTTCCGCAGTTCGTTGGCCTGACGTTCAACGTCTATAATGGCCGCAAGCACGTTCCCGTTTCGGTGAACGAGGACATGGTCGGCCACAAGCTGGGCGAGTTTGCGCCGACGCGCTACTTCCCCGGTCACGCCGCGGATAAGAAGGGCAAGCGCTAATGGGCAAGGCAAAGGCTCCCCGCCGCGTCGCCGAAAATGAGGCGCTCGCCGTCGGCACGCAGATTCGCGGTTCGGCGCAGAAGCTGAATCTCGTTGCGGCGCTGATCCGTGGCCGCAAGGTCGAGGAAGCGCTCAACGTTCTGACCTTCTCCAAGCGGGCCATGGCACGCGACGTTCGTGAGGTGCTCGCCAGCGCCGTCGCGAACGCCGAGAACAACCACAATCTGGATGTCGATGCGCTGGTCGTCGCCGAGGCATCGGTCGGCAAGGCGTTCACGCTCAAGCGCTTCCATGCGCGCGGCCGTGGCAAGTCGACCCGCATCCTGAAGCCCTACAGCCGCGTGCGCATCGTCGTCCGCCAAGTTGCCGAGGAGGCCTGATCCATGGGTCATAAGAGCAATCCGATTGGCCTGCGCCTGCAGATCAACCGCACCTGGGACAGCCGCTGGTTCGCCGAGGGCAAGGACTATGGCCGGCTGCTTCTCGAGGATCTCGAGATTCGCAAGTACATCATCAAGACGCTGCCCCAGGCGGCGATCTCCAAGGTGGTGATCGAGCGTCCGGCCAAGCTGTGCCGCGTCTCGATCTATGCGGCCCGTCCCGGTGTCATCATCGGCAAGAAGGGCGCGGACATCGAGAAGCTGCGCAAGAAGCTGGGCGAGATGACCGCCAGTGATGTGAGCCTGAACATTGTCGAGATCCGCAAGCCGGAGATCGACTCCAAGCTCGTCGCGCAAGGCGTCGCCGACCAGCTCGAGCGCCGCATCGCTTTCCGCCGCGCCATGAAGCGCGCGGTGCAGAGCGCGCTGCGCCTGGGCGCCGAGGGCATCAGGATCACCTGCGGCGGCCGGCTCGGCGGCGCGGAGATCGCCCGTGTCGAGTGGTATCGCGAAGGCCGGGTGCCGCTGCATACGCTGCGTGCCAATGTCGATTATGCCGAGGCCGAGGCGCACACCGCCTATGGCGTCTGCGGCATCAAGGTCTGGATCTTCAAGGGCGAGATTCTCGGCCACGATCCGATGGCGACCGACCGTCTGATGCTGGAGGCACAGACCTCCGGCGTCCGTCCGGCGCGCTGAGAATAAGGTAGGGCATCATGCTGCAACCGAAGAAAACCAAGTTCCGCAAGGCCTTCAAGGGCCGCATCAAGGGTGATGCGAAGGGCGGTACGGACCTCAACTTCGGCTCCTACGGCCTCAAGGCCATGGAGCCCGAGCGGGTGACGGCGCGCCAGATCGAGGCGGCCCGCCGCGCGATTACGCGTCATATCCGTCGTCAGGGCCGTCTGTGGATCCGCATCTTCCCGGACGTCCCGGTCTCGAAGAAGCCGGCTGAGGTCCGCCAGGGCAAGGGCAAGGGTTCCGTCGAATTCTGGGCGGCGCGCGTCAAGCCCGGCCGTATCCTCTTCGAGCTGGACGGCGTGCCCGGTCCGCTCGCGGCGGAAGCGTTCGAGCGTGCGGCGATGAAGCTGCCGATCAAGACCAAGGTGGTGGCGCGTCTCGGCGACACCTCGCATCTGGGAGCATGATGGCCATGACCAAGATTGCTGATTTCAAGGCGAGGACGGACGACGAGCTGGCGACCCAGCTCAGCGAGCTGAAGCGCGAGCAGTTCAACCTGCGTTTCCAGGCCGCGACCAGCCAGCTGGAGAAGCCGAGCCGCATGCGCGAAGTGCGCCGCGACATCGCCCGTATCAAGACGCTGCAGACCGAGCGTGCGCGCTCGGTTGCGAAGTAAGGAAGGAAACGGACCATGCCCAAGCGTGTGCTGACGGGAACGGTAGTTTCCGACAAGGGTGACAAGACGGTGGTCGTGCTGGTGGAGCGCAAGGTGAAGCACCCGCTCTATGGCAAGATCATCCGCCGCTCGAAGAAGTACCACGCCCATGACGAGGCGAATGCCTATCATGCCGGCGAGACGGTACGGATCGAGGAGACGGCGCCGATCTCGAAGCTCAAGACCTGGACGGTGATCGAGCGCGTCGACGCGCACAAGGCGCCGGAAGCGGCGGCCTGAACGAGCGGACAGGCAGGAAACAACGGAACTACCGGGCCGCAGGAACGGACCCGGCAAGCCAATTGAGAAGGAACCGGATCAATGATCCAGATGCAATCCAATCTTGATGTCGCTGATAACAGCGGCGCCAAGCGCGTTCAGTGCATCAAGGTGCTCGGCGGATCGAAGCGTCGCTTCGCGGGCGTGGGCGACGTGATCGTCGTCTCCGTCAAGGACGCCGCACCGCGTGGCCGCGTCAAGAAGGGCGACGTGCACCGCGCCGTGATCGTGCGCACCGCCAAGGACGTGCGCCGTCCCGACGGCAGCGTCATCCGTTTCGACGGCAATGCCGCGGTGCTGGTCAACAAGAATGCGGAGCCGATCGGCACCCGTATCTTCGGCCCGGTCGTGCGCGAACTGCGCGCCAAGAACTTCATGAAGATCATCAGCCTTGCGCCGGAGGTGCTGTAATGAGCGCCGCACGCATCAAGAAGGGTGACACGGTTGTCGTGCTCGCCGGCAAGGACAAGGGCCGCACCGGCTCTGTCCTGCAGGTGATGCCCAAGGAGGACAAGGTGCTGGTTGACGGCATCAACGTCCATGCGCGCCACCGCAAGCCCGACCAGGCGAACCCGCAGGGCGGCATCGAGCGCAAGCCGGCGCCGCTTCATATCTCCAATGTCGCGATTGCCGTGGATGGCAAGGCCACCCGCGTCCGCTTCGAGGAGCGCGACGGCAAGAAGGTCCGCGTCGCGGTGAAGACCGGGGAGGTCATTAATGGCTGACAAATATATCCCGCGCTCGAAGACGCTCTATGACGAGAAGATCGTCAAGGCGATGACCGAGAAGTTCGGCTACAAGAACCGCATGGAAGTGCCCAAGATCGAGAAGGTCGTGCTGAACATGGGCGTGGGCGAGGCGACGCAGGACAAGAAGAAGGTCACGTCGGCTGCTGAGGAAATGGAGCTGATCGCCGGTCAGAAGGCGGTCATCACCAAGGCCAAGAAGTCGATCGCCCAGTTCAAGCTGCGCGAGGGCATGCCGATCGGTGCGAAGGTGACGCTGCGCCGCGAGCGTATGTATGAGTTTCTCGATCGTCTGGTGACGGTCGCGATGCCCCGCATTCGTGACTTCCGTGGTCTGAACCCGAAGAGCTTTGATGGCCGGGGCAACTATGCCTTCGGTATCAAGGAGCAGATCATTTTTCCGGAGATCAGCTATGACCGCGTCGACAAGGTGCGGGGCATGGATGTGATCGTGACCACCACGGCCCGGACGGACGAGGAAGCGCGCGAACTGCTGCGTCTCTTCGGTTTCCCGTTCCCCGCCGAGGCGGAAAAGCAGGCCGCCTGACGTGGCCGGACAGCAATTTTAAGGAAGAGAGCTTAAGTCCATGGCGAAACTGAGTTCGATCAACAAGAACGAGCGCCGCAAGAAGCTGGTGAAGAAATATGCCGGCAAATATGCGAAGCTCAAGGCGACCGCGAACGACAAGTCGCTCGACGATACCGAGCGGCTGATCGCCCGCCTCAAGATGGCGGAGCTGCCGCGCAACGCCAACCCGACCCGCGTTCGCAACCGCTGCGAGCTGACCGGGCGCCCGCGCGCTTATTACCGCAAGTTCCGGCTGTGCCGCGTTCAGCTGCGCGATCTGGCCAACAAGGGCCTGATCCCCGGCGTGGTCAAGTCGAGCTGGTAAGGATAGAGAGATGGCACTGACCGATCCCCTGGGTGATCTGCTCACCCGCATCCGCAATGGCCAGCGTGCACGCAAGGACAGCGTGGTGTCGCCCGCGTCCAAGCTGCGCGCCCGCGTGCTCGATGTGCTCCAGCGCGAAGGCTACATCCGTGGCTACAGCGAGGAAGCGCTCGGCGAGCATCCCGGCCTGCGCATCGAACTGAAATATTTCGAGGGCGAGCCAGCGATCAAGCATGTCGCGCGCGTCTCGAAGCCTGGCCGCCGCGTCTATTCGGGCTCCAAGGAGCTGCCGGTGGTCCGCAACGGCCTGGGTATCACCATCGTCTCGACGCCGCGCGGCGTGCTCTCGGATACCGAGGCGCGCGCGCAGAACGTCGGCGGCGAAGTGCTGGCGGAGGTGTTCTGATGAGCCGTATCGGCAAGAAGCCGGTCGCGATCCCGAGCGGGGTGACGGCGACCATCGAGAACGGGCAGCTCTCCGTGAAGGGGCCCAAGGGCACCCTCGCGCTACAACTGCGCGACGAGATCAGCTATGCGCTGGAAGACGGCGCGATCACGGTCAAGCCGGCCAACGCCACCAAGGCGGCGCGGGCATTCTGGGGCATGCAGCGTACGCTGGTGCAGAACCTCGTTACCGGCGTGACGGAGGGCTACACCAAGGTGCTGGAGATCACCGGCGTCGGCTACCGCGCCAACGCGCAGGGCAAGACCCTGAAGCTGCAGCTCGGCTACAGCCACGATGTCGATTATCCGGTTCCGGCCGGCATCGAGATCAAGACCCCGGATAACACCACGGTCGAGATCAGCGGCATCGACAAGCAGAAGGTCGGGCAGGTCGCCGCAGAGATCCGCCGCTGGCGTAAGCCGGAACCCTATAAGGGCAAGGGCATCAAGTATCGCGGTGAGTTCATCTTCCGCAAAGAAGGTAAGAAGAAGTAAGCCATGGCGAAACTCTCTCTCTTCGATCGGCGCGCGCGCCGCGTCCGCACCACGATCAAGGCCCGTGCCGGCGGCAAGCCGCGCCTGTCCGTGCATCGCTCCGGCCGGCATATCTATGCCCAGGTCATCGACGACGCGGCCGGCCGCACGCTGGCTGCCGCCTCGACGCTGGACAAGGATCTGCGCGCCAAGACCGGCGCCACTGCCGAGGCTGCGGCCGAGGTCGGCAAGCGTGTCGCCGCCGCGGCGACCAAGGCCGGCGTCACCCAGGTCGTGTTCGATCGCGGTGGCTTCCTCTTTCATGGCCGCGTGAAGGCGCTGGCCGATGCCGCCCGTGAGGGCGGACTGGAGTTCTGAACATGGCAGACGAAACCGAGATCGAAACCGGGGCGGCCCCCGTTGAGGCCGGTGCCGAGGCCACTGCGCCGACGACGGAAGCCCCGCGTGGCCGTGGTCGCGGCCGTGGGGGCGACCGCGGTGAGCGGGGCGGCCGTGGCCGTCGCGACGATCGGCGCGGCCGTGGCCATGACGACGATGGCGGCGAGGAGTTCGTCGAGAAGCTCGTGCACATCAATCGCGTTTCCAAGACGGTGAAGGGCGGCAAGCGCTTCGGCTTTGCGGCGCTGGTCGTCGTGGGCGACGGCAAGGGTCGGGCTGGCTTCGGCCACGGCAAGGCGCGTGAGGTTCCCGAGGCGATCAGCAAGGCGACCGCTGCCGCCAAGAAGGCGATGATCCGCGTCGCGCTCAAGGAAGGCCGTACCCTGCACCATGACGGCAAGGGGCATTTCGGCGCTGGCAAGGTGACGCTGCGGTCGGCACCGGCTGGCACCGGCATCATCGCGGGCGGCCCGATGCGCGCGGTGTTCGAGAGTCTGGGCGTTGCCGACGTCGTGACCAAGTCGGTCGGCACGTCGAACCCCTACAACATGATCCGGGCGACCTTCGCCGCGTTGACCGAGCAGACCAGCCCCAAGTCGGTCGCTCAGCGTCGCGGCAAGAAGGTGGCCGATCTGCTCCGCCGTGGCGGCGCCTCTGCCGAGGCTGCCCAGGCGGATGCCGAAGCGATTGCGGAGTAAGCGATCATGGCCAACGCCAAGAAAAAAACCATCAAGATCAAGCAGATCGGTTCACCGATCCGTCGCCCGGCCTATCAGGAAAAGATCCTGATCGGCCTCGGCCTCGGCAAGATGCATCGCGTCGTAGAGCGCGAGGACAGCGCCGAAGTGCGCGGCGCCATCGCCAAGCTGCCGCATCTGGTGCAGGTGATCGAGGGCTAAGCCCGCCGATTGCAGGAACAGGATCGGGAGAGGGGGCTTCCCCCTCTTTCGTTTTAGGGGACGGTGCGCTAACGAGCCGCTCCCACCCATCCGGAAAAGCCCGGGTGATCGTGATGGAGCCGATTGTCGGCCCTTCAACAAATATTCCAGCGCGACAAAAGCGAAAGCGAGTGCAAGACGATGAAACTGAACGAACTCAAGGATAATGCTGGCGCCCGCAAGGGCCGGATGCGCGTCGGCCGGGGCATCGGCTCGGGTAAGGGCAAGACTGCCGGGCGCGGCCAGAAGGGCGCCAAGGCGCGCTCGGGCGTCAGCATCAACGGCTTCGAGGGCGGCCAGATGCCGCTCCACATGCGGCTGCCGAAGCGCGGCTTCAACAACATCTTCCGCAAGGATTATGCGGTGGTGAACCTTGGCATGGTCCAGAAGGCGATCGATGCCGGCAAGCTGGACGCCAAGGCGGTGGTCGATCAGGCGGCGCTGCGCGCGGCCGGTCTGTCGCGCGGCGGCAAGAATGGCGTGCGCCTGCTCGCTAAGGGCGAACTGACGGCCAAGCTGAGTTTCTCAGTCGCTGGTGCCTCCGCTTCGGCCGTGGCGGCTGTGGAGAAGGCGGGCGGCAAGGTAGAGATTCTCGCGCCCAAGGCGGCGACTGCGGACGCCGAATAAGCCTGCCGGCCAAGTCAGCGCATGATTGCCTGCTTGCATAAGCGACCCCTCCTGCCGATATGGGCGGGCGGGGTCGATTGCTTTGGCGGTGGTGCCGGTATGCAACCGGCGTTCGACATCGGCCGGGCACGCAGCTAGAGCGAATCGGGCCGATGGGGCGCAGCCGTGCTCCGGCTTTTGTTTTGCGGCATTTTTCCGGGTTTGCGGGTGTTTCCATCCGGCCGGGAAATGCTTTAAGGATCACGCGCCTCGCGTCCGCGGGGCGCACGATATGTTTCGGGATTGCAAGCGATCATGGCATCACGCGCCGACCAAATGGCAGCCAGTCTGAGCCTCGCCAACTTCAGCCAGGCGACGGAACTCAAGAAACGTCTGTGGTTCACCCTGTGGGTGCTCGTCGTCTTCCGGTTCCTGTCGTTCGTGCCGCTACCGGGCGTCGACCCGACCGTGCTCGCACAGCTCTACGCGCAGACGCAGGGCGGCATCCTCGATATCTTCAACACCTTCTCGGGCGGTAGCCTGGAGCGTATGAGCCTCATCGCGCTCGGCATCATGCCCTACATCACGGCGTCGATCGTCGTGCAGATGGCCTCCTCCCTGTCGCCCAAGCTGGCGGCGCTCAAGAAGGAAGGTGAGGCGGGCCGCAAGAAGCTCAACCAATATACACGCTACGGCACGGTCGGCCTCACCGCCGTGCAGGGCTATTTCATCGCGGTCGGGCTGGAGGGCTATGGTGCCCAATCCGGCCTGCAAGCCGTGGTGGAACCGGGCATGCTATTCCGCCTGACCGCGGTCATCTCGCTGATCGGCGGCACCATGTTCCTGATGTGGCTGGGCGAGCAGGTGACGAGCCGGGGCGTGGGCAATGGCGCGTCGCTTATCATCACCGCCGGCATCGTGGCGCAGCTTCCCGTGACGATCAGTAACCTGTTCGAATCCGGCCGTACCGGCGCGATCTCCGGCATGCTCATCCTGGGCACGATCGTAATCGGCTTGGGGCTGGTCTATGTCATCTGCTTCATGGAGCAGGCGCAGCGGCGGGTGCTCATCCAGTATCCCAAGCGGCAGACCCGGCAGGGCATCATGCAGGCCGACCGCAGCCACCTGCCGCTCAAGATCAACATGGCGAACGTCATTCCGCCGATCTTCGCCTCGTCGCTGCTGCTGCTGCCGCTCACGATCACGCAGTTCTCGGGCAACAACGTCAATGGCGAATCGCTCTGGGGCGAGATGGTGCTGACCATCAACCAGTATCTCTCCCATGGCACGCCGCTCTACATGGGCCTCTACGGCGTGCTCGTGATCTTCTTCTGTTTCTTCTACACGGCCGTGGTGTTCAATCCGGAGGAGACGGCGGATAATCTGAAGCGCAACGGCGGCTTCATTCCTGGCATCCGCCCCGGCAAGAATACCGAGATGTATCTGGACTATGTCCTCACTCGCATCACCGTGGTCGGCGCGATCTACCTGACGTTGGTCTGCCTCATTCCGGAATATATGATCGCGAAAGCGGGCATCCCCTTCTATCTGGGCGGCACCAGCTTGCTGATCGTGGTGAACGTGACGGTGGACACGGTGACGCAGATCCAGAGCCACCTGATCGCGCACCAGTATCGGGATCTCATTACCAAAGCCAAGCTCAAGGGTCGTACGCGCTAAGGGTAAATCATGGTGCGGCGGTGTGGCATGAGCTGCATCGCCGCCAAGTCGGGGGAGTGACATGAACATTATCCTGCTGGGGCCGCCCGGCGCGGGCAAGGGAACGCAGGCGCAGCGGCTCGTTGCGGAGCGCGGCATGGTCCAGCTCTCGACGGGCGACATGCTGCGCGCCGCGGTGAAGGCAGGCACGCCGACCGGGCTCAAGGCCAAGGCGGTGATGGAAGCCGGCGAGCTGGTCTCGGACGAGATCGTTTCCGGTATCATCGGCGAGGCACTGGACAAGCTTTCCCCCGAGACCGGCGTGATCTTCGACGGCTATCCTCGTACGGCCCCGCAGGCCGAGAGCCTGGATGCCCTGCTCGGCGAGCGTGGCCGCCAGCTCGATCATGTCATAGAGCTGGAGGTGGATGAGGACGCGCTGGTCGATCGCATCACCGGCCGTTACACCTGCGCGACCTGCGGTGCCGGCTATCACGATCGTTACAAGCAGCCCAAGGTTGCGGGTGTCTGCGACACGTGCGGCGGCACTGAGTTCAAGCGCCGGCCGGATGACAATGAGGAGACGGTGCGCACCCGTATGGCCGAATACCGCGCCAAGACTGCGCCGATCCTGCCGATCTACGAGGCGCGAGGCATCGTGAGCCGAGTTGACGGCATGGCGGATATCGACGCGGTGGCGGCGGCGATTGGGGATATTTTGGGCGGCTGACGCGGTCAGATATCCGTGCTGCGGGGATTTTCGGGTAGCGCATCGAACGGCTGTCGAGTGAGGACAGCGTCGCCATATTTCACATAATCGAGAGAGTAATTTAACCGATCTTGGAAAAGATACCCTTTTAGCGTCCTGTTGGGGGCTTCTTCGTTACTGTTCCATTTTCGGGAAAACGTATAATGCCAAAATTCCGGAAGATCGCTCTCATTATCGGGGCTATGAAATCAGGCACGACGTCCCTTTATGCTGATCTTGCACGGCATCCTGCAATCGCATCATCCTTTAACAAGGAAACGAAATTCTTTTCCTCGGATGAACGATTCGCGCGGGGTGAAGACTGGTATTATTCGCGTTATGATATCGGGCCTGCGCATGAGTGGGTCATAGATGGCACAACCGATTGCGCAAAGTTTCCTTATTGCGGCGACGTGCCCGCTCGGCTCCAGGCTTATGGAGCAGACGTCAAACTCATTTACATCATGCGCCATCCAGTGCGCCGCTTGGAGAGCCACGCGCGTCATGCGGCCCGAACCGGATGTGAAGTAAACGACATCCGTTCTGATCGGCGCGATCACAGCCTTGATGCGGGGCTGTCACACGTAGCGCGAGCGGTAAGCAACTATGCGATGCAGATCGATCAGTTTCGAGATTGGTTTGATCGCAGGGAGATGCTTCTCCTGACGACTGAAGAATATCATGTCGATCCAGCGGCAGTCCGTGATCGGATTATTGGCTTTCTTGGTCTCCAACCCATGCCTGGCATGCCGCCGCTAACGGAGCGGCGCAATCGTGGGGATGGCTTTATTCGCCATCGCAAGGTGGCCGCCTTCGTGCGCGATATACCGGTTGTGGGGCCTGCCCTGCGTAGGGTGCTGCCGAGATCGGTCCAAGAGCTAGGCTGGGAGCGAGCGGTGGTGCCTGGGCGCTTCCGTTTCACGGCGGCGGAGGAACAGGCGCTCATTTCGGAAATGCGCCCCGATCTCGATCGCCTTCGTGACGATTATGGTGTGGATATTGCCCGGTGGTGGCGGCTTTGAGCGCTGGGCGGAAGATTGCCCCGAGGGCCCCACGATCAGTACATTAAGATAATATAGAAAGTTGCGACGGTCGCGGCGAGTAGCAATATGCCGTCACGTCTCCCATCCAAGCGAACGCCGGCTCGACGATAAAAGATATAGAGTAGGATTTCTGGCAAGCGATCAAGGGCGATGCAGAGCACCATGGCTTCAATGGAGTTGAACCACATAGCAACGCCCATTGCGGATAGAAAAATCGCACTGCGGAACAAGCTAATGAGCGAGGTCATCTTGAAACGAAGCTTCGTCATCAAGAAGTTGCCGTAGAGTAGCAATGGCATCAGGATGATCTTGATGCCGAGGTAGGCCAGAAACAGCCCACCTGTCTCATAGCGGGAATCGTAGGCGATCTTGAAGAAGATAGGGCCAAGAAGGACCATGCCGCAGCCGACGGTCAGGCAATAGAGATCAATGGGTAAACGAAATTTGTAGTAAGCTCGTCGTTGGTCCTCGACAGACCTGTCCCCCAACTCCCGTAGAACCGGGATCCCCATGCTCATATTGACTCGATTTACCAACGCCGAGGCGCTGGTGAAGAGCGTCAGCGCAATCGCATAGATGCCGAGTATTTCGACGCCGAAATGATAGCCGATCAGAACCTTGTCGGCTTGGGCGGCGATGACGACCAAGGCCGAGTTGAGCGCGATCCAGCGGGATGTCGAAAGGACTTTGCGGATTTCAGGCCAGTTGATGTCGAAAGCCATCGAGGGGCCAGGCAGGTAACGATGGGTCAAAACGACCCGTAGAGCGGCATTGGCCATGATCGCTATGGCCATTCCCCAGACCGAGCGGAAAATGACGACCAGTACGATGGTGATCATCGTGCCTAGGATACGGCTGGCGATATCAAGGCGGGAGATTCTATCTGCTTCGAGGTGCCGGATAGCACGAAATTCGTTCAAACTGTTGAAACCGGTTACAGCGAGCGAGAAACCCATGAGTAGCAATAGTTGTGGCAAGAGTGGATCAGCGTAATTGTTGGTAGAATTGATCCAGCCCTTCGCCTGCCAATACTGCCAGATCAAGGCCGTGACTGCCATAATAACGGCCAGGGCAAAGCCACGCAGGATTTGTATGGTCCATAATATGCCTAGGAAATTCTTGTCATCACCGCGCGAATCAGTGAGCATGATCGGCCTTAGGCCGAGATCGGATAGCATGGCCGCAAAGGTCAGAAAAACCATCACGGTAGTGATGAGGCCATAAGCGCTCGGATCGAGTATGCGCGTTAAAATGAGCGTCGAAATGAAGCGGAGCACGAGTTCCGCACTGTAGCCCACCCCCATCCAACCGACGTTGCGGAAAATCTTGCCGCGCAACGTGTCGCTATGGAGCGTGTCTTTCGTATGGATCACGGCATGTCGAAGCCGTTTGCTCAGTGCTTCGATCATTAGATAGCCCAAACCATAAGCTCCACCATGCCGATTCAGCGGGCGCCTTATACCGAAAAGTCGATCTGTGCGCGTTTCATTAGCTGCAGAGCCTTCATGCAAGGATAGGCTGTTGGCGACGCGCCTCATGCCCTAAAGAAACGGACTGCTACCCTTTGTGTTACCTGAATAGGCTATCGCATATCGGTGCTGCTATGCTGATCGCACCGATATGTAGCCCTTATCGCTCACATCAGGGTGTAGGGCCAAAGCATCCGGCCGACGATGCGACGTATCTGTTGAGACAGATGTGACCAGTAATCGGTTCCGGGGCCGCTGGGGAAGGTGCGCGTCCCGGTCGGCCGGGTGAGGGCATCCCAGTCTCGAGGTGCATCCTCCCGGGATTGCCGCCATTGACTCATTTGCCGACTCGCGGTATCGCCCGCCGATCCCGAGACACTAGGTCAAACGGCAGCGCGTGCGAGCGCCCGCCGTCCTTTTTGCGTCCAGGGTCAAAACGCGTCGAGATGGGGCGTCCGCCAACGCCCTGTGGAGCATGGAGAAACAGTCAATATGGCACGTATTGCGGGCGTCAATATCCCGACCAACAAGCGCGTGATCGTCGCGCTCACCTATATTCACGGCATCGGCCCCAAGACGGCCGTCACCATCGCGGACAAGCTGGGTATCGACCATAGCCGCCGCGTGCAGGACCTCAGCGACGCCGAGGTGCTGCAGATCCGTGAAGCCATCGACGCTGACCTGACGGTCGAGGGCGACCTGCGCCGTCAGACCGCGATGAACATCAAGCGCCTGATGGACCTGGCCTGCTATCGCGGCCTGCGTCACCGCAAGGGCCTGCCGGTTCGCGGCCAGCGCACGCACACAAATGCGCGCACCCGCAAGGGCAAGGCCAAGCCGATCGCGGGCAAGAAGAAGTAACCACGCGCTTCTTCGTCGCTGGAGGCGCGAGCCGCAAGGACCGCCTCCCGCTCAACCAGTTTCGAATAGGGATATCAGCAGATGGCACGGGAACCGCAGCGTATTCGCAGGCGCGAACGCAAGAACATCTCGGCCGGCGTCGCGCATGTGAACGCCAGCTTCAACAACACTATGGTCACGATCACCGACGCGCAGGGCAATGCGATCAGTTGGTCGTCGGCCGGCATGATGGGCTTCAAGGGCTCGCGCAAGTCGACCCCCTATGCGGCGCAGGTCTGCGCCGAGGATGCGGGCCGCAAGGCGGCCGAGCATGGCGTGCGCACCCTTGAGGTGGAAGTGAAGGGGCCGGGTTCGGGCCGCGAATCGGCGCTGCGGGCGCTGCAGGCGGTCGGTTTCACCATCACCTCCATCCGCGACGTGACGCCGATCCCGCACAATGGCGTGCGGCCGTCCAAGCGCCGCCGCGTCTGACGGAGCCGCCGGGCGGAACGGTCCATCAATGCATGGATGAACCGTTCGCCGCCCGGAACCTTTTGTATGGCCGGGGCCGGGGACCAGCTGCTCACCTCGCCGACCTCCGCCCAACTCCCAGGGGAAATACATGACTGTCAACATCAAGAACTGGCAGGAATTGAAGAAGCCCAACAGCCTTGAGATCAAGGCGGGGGGCGACCCGAAGCGCCGTGCGATCTTCGTCGCCGAGCCGCTTGAGCGCGGTTTCGGCCTGACGCTGGGCAACGCGCTTCGCCGGGTACTGCTTTCCTCGTTGCAGGGAGCGGCGGTCACGTCGATCAAGATCGAGAATGTGCTGCATGAATTCTCCAGCCTCGCGGGCGTCCGTGAGGACGTGACCGACATCGTGCTCAACGTGAAGCAGATCGCGCTTAAGATGGAAGGCGAGGGACCTCGCCGCCTGCAGCTCTCCGCAACTGGCCCGGCGGACGTGAAGGCAGGCGATATCGCCGTGACCGGCGACATCCAGGTGATGAACCCCGATCTGGTGATCTGCCGGCTGGATGAGGGCGCCTCGTTCAACATGGAGCTGACCTGCGACACGGGCAAGGGCTATGTCCCTGCCGTCAACAACCGCCCGGCCGATGCGCCGATCGGCCTCATCCCGGTTGACGCGCTCTACTCGCCGGTGCGGCAGGTGGCCTACAAGGTCGAGAATGCGCGTATCGGCCAGGAACTGGACTATGACCGCCTCAACCTGACCATCGAGACCGATGGCACGGTGACGCCGGAGGACGCGGTGGCCTATGCCGCGCGTATCCTGCAAGACCAGCTCCAGCTCTTCGTCCACTTCGAGGACCAGCTTCCGAGCGCGGCGCCGAGTGGTGCGACGGCGGCTACGGCCGAGGAAGGCGAGGGCGACACCAACCAGATCAACCGCTACCTGCTCAAGAAGGTGGACGAACTGGAACTGTCGGTACGCAGCGCCAACTGCCTCAAGAACGACAACATCATCTACATTGGCGACCTCGTCCAGAAGACCGAGGCCGAAATGCTCCGCACGCCGAACTTCGGCCGCAAGAGCCTCAACGAGATCAAGGAAGTGCTCTCGTCCATGGGGCTGCGTCTGGGCATGGATATTCCCGGCTGGCCGCCGGAGAATATCGAGGAGATCGCCAAGAAGCTGGAGCAAGAACTGCTCGGCTGATCTGGAACGAGGCGTCGTTGCGACTGAAGGTCGCGGTGGCGCACGGGGTTGTCGGCGGTGGCCCTTTGCCAAGCACCGCCTGGTCCGGGCTACCTCATACGGGCCCCTAACGAACGAAGGATGGAACCATGCGTCATAAAATTAGCGGTCGGAAGCTCCAGCGTGCCAGCGGGCACCGCACCGCGCTGCTCCGCAATCTCGCGGCGGCGCTCATCAAGCATGAGCAGATCACCACGACTGTGCCCAAGGCGAAGGAGCTTCGCCCTTATGTCGAGAAGCTGATTACGCTGGCCAAGCGTGGCGGCCTTTCCAACCGGCGTCTGGCGCATGCCCGCCTGCTCGACGAGACGCAGCTTGCCAAGCTGTTCGACGTGCTGGCCGCGCGTTATGCGGACCGCAACGGCGGCTATACACGCGTCGTCAAAGCGGGGGTCCGCGCTTCCGACGCGGCACCGATCGCGATCATCGAGTTGGTCGATCGCGATGTCTCTGCCAAGGGACAGGACAGCGGGCCGGTGCAGAGCGTTGAGGAGGACGAGCTGGAGACAGCTTGAGCCTGCACGGTTTTAGCCTATGATTCGAGAATCCCGCCGGGTGGTTCCGGCGGGATTTTTCGTGTTTAAGTTGCTGGAAATAATTGGATTTTTAGGGATTCTGGCGCTCCGGACGTGATCTTCTCCCATGTTCCGGAAATTACTGCCACCCCGCTCCCAATCCGCCCGCGATGGGTTATTGTCGGGGTGAGCCGCCGGCAACCGATACAGGAAAGACACTGCAATGCCTCGCTTCTCTACCCTTGCGCGTCTGGCCGGTTGCGCGCTGCTCGGCGTGGGGGCGCAGGCGCAGGTGGGTACCAATGGGGATGCGGACACGATGAGCATTG
The DNA here is from genome assembly GCA_001899715.1 of Sphingobium sp. 66-54. Lineage (GTDB taxonomy): Bacteria > Pseudomonadota > Alphaproteobacteria > Sphingomonadales > Sphingomonadaceae > Sphingobium. The sequence goes on along the minus strand of MKWI01000029.1, from coordinate 135,889 downwards.
CGCGCGACGGACGGGCGACCACAACTCCGGTGCCGGTTGAGACGTTGGTTCCGGTGGCTACCTCGGCTTCGACTTCGGCTTTAGCTCCGGTTCCGGCGCCCACTTCGGTTTCGGTTTCGGCTCTGGCTTCGAATTCAGATTCGGCCCTGGCTTCGAATTTGGCTCCGGCTTCGGCTTCGGCCCCGGCTGCGATCTCGGCGTCGAGCCCAGCTATGGTTGCGGTTGCGGTTTCGACCGCGCCGCCGCCGCCAGTCTTGACCGCCACCACGGTTTCGCCCTCGCCCTTGCCCATGGCACCAGTCCAGATGCAGGCCGCGACTTCGGCTCCGGCTACAGTCTCGATCTCGGCCTCTGCGCCGGCTTCGACCATGACGGTGCCTCCGGTCGCAGCGCTGGCACCGGCTTCGACCATGACGGTGTCTCCGGTCGCAGCGCTGGCACCGGCTTCGACCATGACGGTGTCTCCGGTCGCAGCGCTGGCGCGGGCTTCGACCATGACGGTGCCTCTGGTCGCAGCGCTGGCGCGGGCTTCGACCATGACGGCGCCTCCGGTCGCAGCGCTGGCGCCGGCTTCGACCATGACGGTGCCTCCGGTCGCAGCGCTGGCGCGGGCTTCGACCATGTCGGTGCCTCCGGTCGCAGTGCTGGCGCCGGCTTCGACCATGACGGCGCCTCCGGCCGCGGCGCTGGCGCGGGCTTCGGCCATGACGGTGCCTCCGGCCGCAGCGCTGGCGCCAGCGTCGACCATCAGCTTTGCTTCGGCGACCGTAGCGTTGGCTCCGCCCTCGGCCATGAGGTCGACCTCGGCCAGCGCAGCGTTGGCGCCGGCTTCGATGGAAGCGCCGGCCCGAGCATGGGCCACAGGCCCGGCTTTCGTTTTGAGCGCGACGCCGGCTCAGGCATCGGACACGGCTTTGGCTTTGGCGACGAGCCCGGTTTCGGAGCCGGACCCGGATTCGGCCGCAGTGCTGACCTCGGGGTCGGCCGGGGATTCGGGTTCGACGATGGCTTCTGAGCCGGCTTCGGCTACGACCGTGGCGCCGGTTGTGACCGCTGTGTCGGCCGGGGATCCGGGTTCGACGATGGCTTCTGAGCCGGCTTCGGCTACGACCGTGGCGCCGGTTGCGACCGCTGCGTCAGCCGGGGATTCGGGTTCGACAATGGCCTCAGAGCCGGATTCGGCTGCGACCGTGGCGCCGGTTGCGACCGCTGCGCCGGCCGGGTCATCGGCCTCGGCTGCGACTGCGACTATGACCGCGACCACAGCCGCAACCGCAATCCACGCCGCGCCGCCCATCAAGCTGCCCGCTTATCCGGCGACGCGGCGGCAGGCTCTGGTCGAGACGCAGTTCGGCGTGGCGGTGGCGGACCCCTATCGCTGGCTTGAGAACGACGTGCGGGTCGATGCGGACGTGCGGCAGTGGGTGGAGGCGGAGAATGAGGCGACCTTCGCCTATCTCAAGGCGCTGCCGGGTCGCGAGGCGCTCCGCGCGCGTATGGCGGCCCTCTACAGCTACGAACGCTTCGGCACGCCGCGCAAGGCGGGCAACCGCTATTTCTACACGCGCAATTCCGGCTTGCAGAACCAGTCCCCGCTCTACGTGCGCGAGGGGCTGGACGGGCCGCAGCGCCTGCTGCTCGACCCCAATGGCTTCGCGGCGGACGGTGCGACGGCGCTGGCCGAGTGGCTCCCCTCCGAGGACGGGCGCTACCTGCTCTATGCGGTGCAGGACGGCGGCACGGATTGGCGCGTGCTCCACACCATCGACGTAGCGAGCGGCAAGACGCTGGACGACGTGGTGCAGTGGGTCAAATTCTCCGAGCTGAGCTGGAGCCATGCGGGCACCGGCTTCTATTATTCGCGCTTCGACCCGCCGGCGGATGGCGACAAGTTCCAGGCGACGGTGGAGAACCAGCGCATCTGGTTCCACACGGTCGGCACCCCACAGGCGCAGGACCGGCTGATCTACGAGACGCCCAAGCGGCCCGATCTGATGCACCAGGCCAAGGTGACGGATGATGGGCGCTGGCTGCTCATCACCTCCAGCACCGGCACGGACGAGCGCTACGAACTGACCCTGATCTCGCTGGAGAAAGAGGGCGCCAGACCGGTCAAGCTGGTCAAGGGCTTCGACTATGAATGGGCGCTCATCGGCAATGTCGGCGATACGCTCTACTTCCGCACGACCGCCGGCGCCGCGCGCGGGCAACTGGTGACGCTGGACGCGGCGCGCCCCGGCCGGCGGATGCGCGTGCTGGTGCCGGAGCGCGCGCAGACCCTCGTCGGCGCCTCGATGATCGGCAGCCGCATCGTGCTCGCTTACCTCTCCAACGCGCGCACCGTGGCGGTGCTGGCCGATCTGGAGGGCAGGCCACGCGGCGACGTGCCGCTGCCCGGCATCGGGTCGGCCGCCGGGTTCCGTGGCAAATGGGGCGACCCGGAAACGTTCTTCGCCTTTTCCGGCTTCACCACGCCCTCGACCATCTATCGCTTCAACGTGGAGACGGGCGAGACCGGCATCTTCGCGCAGCCCAGGCTGGCCTTCGACCCCGCTGCCTTCGTCACCGAGCAGGTCTTTTACCCCTCGAAGGACGGGACGGAGATCCCGATGTTCATCGTCCGCCGCAAGGATGTGGCGGCGGCGGGCAAGGGTGCGCCGACTTTGCTCTACGGCTATGGCGGGTTCAACATTTCGCAGACGCCGGGCTTCTCGCCGACGCGGCTCGCCTGGGTGGAGCAGGGGGGCGTGCTGGCCATCGCCAACCTGCGCGGCGGCGGGGAGTATGGCAAGGCGTGGCACGACGCCGGCCGCCTCTCCAACAAGCAGAATGTGTTCGACGATTTCATCAGCGCGGGCGAGTATCTGATCGCGAACGGCTATACCGGCGCCGGCCAGCTCGCGGTGGAAGGGCGCTCCAACGGCGGGCTGCTGGTGGGCGCGGTGGTCAATCAGCGGCCGGACCTGTTCGCCGCCGCGCTGCCGGTGGTGGGCGTGATGGACATGCTGCGCTTCGACCGCTTCACCGCCGGGCGCTACTGGGTGGACGATTATGGCTATCCCGACCGGGAGGAGGATTTCCGCAACCTCATCGCCTATTCGCCCTATCACAATGTGCGCGACGGCGTGCGCTACCCGGCGATCCTCGTCGCCACGGCGGATACGGATGACCGCGTGGTGCCGGGCCACAGCTTCAAATATACCGCCGCGCTCCAGCATGCCGACCTTGGCGACCGGCCGCGCCTCATCCGCATCGAGACGCGGGCCGGCCACGGATCGGGCAAGCCGGTCGACAAGATCATCGACGAGTTTGCCGACATGTATAGTTTCGCGGCCTATTGGACCGGCCTCAAGCTGGGCGCCAAATGATCCGGCGGGGCGGCCTCGCGCTGGCGCTGCTGGCGCTTGCGGCGACGAGCCCCGTGGGCGCGGAGGTGACGGAGGCGACGGACGGCGGCTTTACCGTGAGCCATGCGCGGGCCGTCGCGGCGCAGCCGGAGGCGGTGTGGGCGGCGCTCGTCGCCCCGGCGCGCTGGTGGTCGGCGGCGCATAGCTGGTCCGGCGACGCCGCCAATCTGTCGCTCGACCCGAGGATCGGCGGCTGCTTCTGCGAGCGCTGGGCGGCGGGCGAGGCGGAGCATGCGCGGGTGATCCATGTCGTCAAAGGCCGGCTGCTGCGGCTCGCGGGCGCGCTCGGCCCATTGCAGGGCGAGGCGCTGACCGGCACGCTGACCTTCCAGCTCTCGCCGGAGGGGACGGGGACGAAGATCAGCGCCGATTATGTCGTGGGCGGCCATGCCCGCTTCGCGCTCAGGGATATCGCGCCGGCCGTGGATCAGGTGATCGGCGAGCAGGTGACGCGGCTGGCGGCGCTGTTTCGCGAGGGTGGATAAGCGCCGGCCCGGCGTGTCATTCAGCCGCCGCTCAGCATCGAGTCGCTATATCCGATCGTCTTCGGCCACGGGGCCGACCGGGCGGGAAGGATGAGCCTGATGACCTCGAAAGCGAAACTCGCGGGCGGCCTTGCCGCCGTTGCGCTGGTGCTGGTGTCGGCGAGCCCCGCCGACGCGCGCGGCTATGGGCGGTGGCATCGCCCCTATCATCATGACCGGGTGGATGCCGGCGCGGTGTTCGGCGTGCTGCTGGGCGTGGGCATTCTCGCGGCAGTGGCGTCCGCTGCGTCGAAGGACAGGGACGTGCGCGACCGGCGGACCGACGACCGGCGATACGATCCGCGCTATGATGACCGGCGTTACGATGATCGCGGCTCCGATTCGCGCGATTATGACGGCCGGGCGGCCGACGACCGCGCCTATGGCGGCAGCGCCAACTACGCGGACGAGGACGCTGCCGTCGATGCCTGCGCGGCGGCCGCGCGCGACGATGCCGGCCGCTCGGGCGGTTTCGCCGAGATTCGCGACATCACCGGTGCCCGGCCTTACGGCAACGGCTGGGACGTGACCGGCACCGTCGACCAGCGCGCCAGCTACCGCGCGAGCGACAGCCGGCTGCGCAGCTTCCGCTGCATCTGGGAAGACGGGCGGGTGAGCGGCGTGACGTTCGGGCAGGAGGTCTGAGGGCGGGGCGCCCAGGCGGGCCTTTCCGTAACATGTGCTCCTGCGCAGGCAGGAGCCCAGGGCGGCGAGGAACAGCGGCTGGGCCCTGGGCTCCTGCCTGCGCAGGAGCACATGCTTGCTATTCGAGAGAGCGGACGCCTTTGGGAAGCAAGGCTGCATCGCACATATGGACAGGCGGGCGGCGCTCCCCTATCCGCTCGCCATGTCAGCCGCTCATCCCGACTCCATCCTCATCGTCGATTTCGGCAGCCAGGTGACGCAGCTTATCGCGCGGCGCGTGCGCGAGGCCGGCGTCTATTCCGAGATCGCTCCCTTCAGCCAGGCGCAGGCTGCGTTCGAGCGCATGAAGCCGCGCGGCATCATCCTCTCCGGCTCGCCCGCCAGCGTGCCCGAAGCGGGCAGCCCGCGCGCGCCGCAGATGCTGTTCGATGCCGGCGTGCCGATCCTCGGCATCTGCTACGGCCAGCAGGTGATGAGCCAGCAGCTTGGCGGCGAGGTGCGGCCGGGGCATGAGACCGGCGAGGGCGGCGAGTTCGGCCGCGCTTTCCTGACCGTCACCGAGCCGTGCGTGCTGTTCGACGGGCTGTGGCAGGTCGGCGAGCGGCATCAGGTGTGGATGAGCCATGGCGACAAGGTGACGCGCTTTGCCGAGGGTTTCCGCATCGTCGCGACATCGGACGGCGCCCCCTTCGCGGTGATCGCGGACGATACGCGGCGCTTCTACGGCACGCAGTTCCACCCGGAAGTGGTACATACGCCGGACGGCGCAAAGCTGATCGCCAATTTCGTGCGCCACGTCTGTGGCTGCGCGGGCGACTGGACCATAGCCGAGTTCCGCGCGACCAAGATCCGCGAGATCCGCGAGGCTGTCGGGTCCGGCAAGGTGATCTGCGGCCTCTCCGGCGGGGTGGACTCGGCGGTGGCGGCGGTGCTGATCCACGAGGCGATCGGCGACCAGCTTACCTGCGTCTTCGTCGACCATGGCCTGATGCGGCTGGGCGAGGCGGAGCAGGTGGTGAGCCTGTTCAAGGGCCATTACAACATTCCGCTGGTGCATGTGGATGCGAGCGAGACGTTCCTCGGCGGGTTGGCCGGCGTCACCGACCCGGAGGCCAAACGCAAGTTCATCGGCAAGGCGTTCATCGACCTGTTCGAGGCGGAGGCGCGGAAGATCGGCGGGGCGGATTTTCTCGCGCAGGGCACGCTCTACCCGGACGTGATCGAGAGCGTCAGCTTCACTGGCGGGCCATCGGTGACGATCAAGAGCCACCACAATGTCGGTGGCCTGCCCGAGCGGATGAACATGAAGCTGGTCGAGCCGCTGCGCGAACTGTTCAAGGATGAGGTGCGCGAGCTGGGCCGCGAGCTGGGGCTGCCGGACGTGTTCGTGGGGCGGCATCCGTTTCCGGGGCCGGGCCTCGCCATCCGCATCCCCGGCGAGGTGACGCAGGAGCGCTGCGACATTTTGCGCAAGGCGGACGCAGTCTATCTGGAAGAGATCCGCAACGCCGGGCTCTACGATGCGATCTGGCAGGCGTTCGCGGTGCTGCTGCCGGTGCGCAGCGTGGGCGTGATGGGCGACGGGCGCACCTACGACAACGTGCTCGCCCTGCGCGCCGTCACCTCGACCGACGGCATGACGGCGGACGTCTATCCTTTCGAATCCGCGTTCCTGAGCCGCGTGGCGACGCGGATCATCAACGAGGTGCAGGGCATCAACCGCGTCGTTTACGACTATACCAGCAAGCCGCCCGGCACGATCGAGTGGGAGTGAACTAGGGTGGTTTCAGACCATCCCGCGCTGTGCCAGAAATCGCACGAACGCTCTGACTGACAAGGATTATTTTTCCCACCCCGTATCACTGCATGTCACCTCAACCCGGTCACTTTGTTGGTACCGATGTTGGTATGGCGCAGGATGGTCGAGAAACGGGCTTTCGGTACCACCACACCCTTCTGATGGTATTCGGCGCCCCCTTGATCGGGTGCGGATTTATGGGCGATCTCACTGATAAAGAACTGAAAAATCTGAAGCCGAGGGCCAAGCTCTACAAGGTAGCCGATCGCGATGGGATGTACGCGGCCGTCACGCCGACCGGAGTCGTATCGTTCCGGTACCAGTACCGAGTGAGCGGACGGCAGGAAGTGCTGACCATCGGCCGCTACAGCGCCGAGGCGGCACGGGGGCTGTCACGAGCGACCGAGGCTTTGGAATACGGAATGGAGGTATCGCTTGCGGAGGCCAGGGCATTGCTAGTGCGCGCCCGGCGTCAGGTCGAGCGTGGCGAGTCGCCGTCTAAAGCCAAGGTGGAGAAGCGCACGGCGTTAGCCGAGGCGGTGACCTTCGGTGGGTGGGCGGAAGCTTACTTCAAGCACAAAGGCGATCCCAAGTCAGGGGCCGAAAGGCTTGCCGACAGCACCCTGACGATGCGCCGATCCGTCTATGATCGCGCCATCGCGGGCGAATTGTCGAAGCTCAAGATGGGGGAGGTGACGCCGCAGCGTCTTAAGCGTCTGTGCGACGACGTTAAGGAGAAGCGCGGGCCGGCGGTCGCCGTGCATGTCCGCGAGGTCGTGTTGCTGGTATTTCGCCATGCGCAGGGAAGCGGGCTGGATGTGAGCAACCCGGCGGAGTCGATCCGGACGAGCGCCATCGCCACGTTTGAGCCGCGCGATCGCGCCCTGTCTCCATCGGAGGTCCGCGCGGTCCTGACGGCTCTGGATCACGTATCCGCAGCGCCCACGCTGCGCTCGGCGGTGAAGTTCGTCCTGCTGACCGGTGTTCGCAAATCGGAGTTCATCGACGCTACATGGAAGGAAATCGATTTCGCTGCCGCGCGCTGGACGATTCCGGCCGAGCGCATGAAGGCCGGCAAGGCGCACGTCGTCCCGCTCAGCGATCAGGCGCTCGATATTCTGACGGCGTTCCGCACCATGTTCGGTGCCAGCCGGTACCTGCACCCCGGCCGATACGATGGTGACGTGCCTATCAGCAACGCTACGCTCAACCGCGTGATCGACACGGCTGTGCAGCGCATCCGCGAAGATGACCCGGAGTTTCAGAGCTTCGGTGTTCACGACTTGCGCCGCACGTTTTCGACAGGCCTGAACCGTGCCAAGTTTGACGATCGCTGGATCGAGATGAGCCTGGCCCATTCGCCTCGGAACCGGATCGCGGCTGTCTACAACGTGAACCGCTATATGGCTGAGCGGAAGATCATGCTCCAGTGCTGGGCTGACATGCTCGACGCCTGGGCGAAGGGCGAATCTGCGAAGGAGCTGATCGCCGACGCGAAGCAGCGCGCCGCAGAGGTTCACGACGATGAGCTGGACGACGATCTCTGAACTACGCGTGGTTCGCCCGCATTCTCTCCGTCGCCGCCTCTGGTGGCCGCCAGCCGGCGGGATTGGCGATCCAACAATCGATGTCGGATTCGTGCCAACCGGTGCCGTTCATGCTGATTCTTAGCTGGGCTGGGAACGTACCCTCCGCGATCTTGCGATAGATGGTGGAGCGGCTGAGGCCGGTGCGGGCGAGAACGGTTCTCAGACGGACGATACGGTCTGGTACGAGCATGGTTGCGCTGCCTCCTGCTGGATGCTTTTGACATTGCAGAGACAAGACAGAGCGAAGATTTGTCGTTGTGCAATAGATATTTAGTGATCGTAGTAGACTGGCGTAGAGGAGGCAAAAAATAAGTGGGTCTACATTCCGAAACCCGACCTCTGCTGAGGTCGATGGCGTGGCTGAACGCGATTCCTGGAACTAGACTGCGACTTAGCCATACCGATTCCGAGTTGGCGGAATAGATCACTGAGATCCGGATCGACCGCTGCTCAGCGAAGCGTTGCCCTCCGAAGATGGAGGCCACACGTTCGAATCGTGTCGGGCGCGCCATTCTCTCGGTAGCCGCTGCTAACAGAGCTGGTCATTCGATCTTTGCGAACGGAGTGTCTGGCTGGGGCGAATCCGCAGGCTGAGCACGAGAGGCACCGCGAGCGCGTTGACAGCCACCGCCGAGAGCCAGATAGCCCCTGGCCAATGTGCTCGGACGACGAAGTACAGGCTCGAGAACACGAGCGGTCCGATGATCGAGGCGAGGCTCATGGCGGATGCAAGGACGCCCTGAAACTGACCCTGACGGCTCTCATCCACCAGACGGGTGGCAAGCGACTGCAAAGCAGGCGTGCCCATGCCGGCAAGGGCGACCATCGGCATGATCGCAAACACCATCCAGACGATTTCTCCGATCGAGACGTTACGCCTGCTCGCCCACCGGTTGGTCGCGGAACAGACTCCGTACCTGGAATTCTCGAGCGGCAGTCAAGACTTCATCAAGACCGTCGAACAAAGCGAAACTCTCAAGGCGCGCGCTCGCGCGATCCGTGACGAACTCGCGCAGCTCGTGGCTGAGTCTCTGGCCGAATGCAGTGAGAAGGACCTCGACGATCCTGACGCTCACTTGGCGGCCGGCCTTCTCATGGCGACGTGGACCGTCGCGTTTCTCCAGGCCCACCGAATCTTCCGCAAGACACGAGATGCCGAGGCGGCGAAGGAGGCCTTCCTCGCGATGGTCGACAAGGGAACGCGCGGCGTCAAAGCCGCAATGGCAGATAAGCGCGACTACTACTGCCAGTCGCGGCGCGGCAATCGCCTGTTCGAGCTCGGCCTCGGCCCCGTCGCGCTCGCCTTCTGTGCCGCATCCTCCAAGCAGGACCACGCCGCGATCGAACGCGTCATCGCCGAGGCCGGCCGCGACACCTTTGGCACGCTGAGCTCCGCTGCCTTGGACGGTGATGCAAATACTGCGTCTCACAAGGTCTACAAATTCTCAGACAGGCTCCTCCGCCAATTTGGCCCTGTGGCGGACGTTGTCCGGGAGTTCGATCGGGTTCACCGTGTTTCGCTCAGGACCGGAACTACGCTCCGGATTGGGATGGTTGCGGACTACGAGCCTACCGCTGATGCTGTTCGGAGCCTCTGGGAGCGATTTGGCCCAGTCGACATTGCTTGGAACATCAATCCAAACGGAACTCCATCGACTGAAGCGCTGGACGCGGGACGTGAACTCGGATGTGAGGTGATGAAATGGGACGAGCTGAAGGAGCACCTGAAGAAGGCCTGATGACGGCGAGCGAGGTTGCAGCCCATCTTTTGGGGTCTTGCAAATCCCTGGCAGGTTTCGAGTCATACATGTTCGGCTCCGCACTCAGCGGTGTTGGGCAGGACATAGATATCCTCGTCGTTGGCCCGGGCGGTGAACCGCTGACCAGACTCAAATGTGATTTAGGTCTGGCGGGCAAGAGCTTGCCATTGCACTTGCTCTATATGCGCTTTCGACGTTCGGTAAGTCGTTGGACTGAACCACGGCTGCGTTTTATGATCCGGTTACGCGCGCCAAGGTCGACAAAACAAGATTTCAGCACGGCGCTTAATCAGAGAATTGATCGAAGGCTTCGACAGCCTGTGCGGCATACATGAGGCTGGGACCGGCGCCCATGTAGAGGGCCATCCCCATCGTCTCCATGATCTCGTCGCGGGTCGCGCCTTTCTTGACCGCCCCTTTGGCATGAAAGGCCACGCAGCCGTCGCAGCGGATCGCCACGGAGATGGCGAGGGCGATCAGTTCTTTGGTCTTTTCGTCAAGCGTGCCCGCCTTGGTCGCAGCCTGCGCCAGCGCGGAAAAGGCCGCCATCACTTCAGGCGTGCCGAGCCGCACTTCCTTGATGGCACCGTTCAATTCGGCGGCCATTTGGGGCCAGTCCTTGTGCATATAATCCCCCATGGAAAAATCAGCGCCCGATCAGGGCGAGCAGCCGATAGGCCGCCACGATACGATCGCCTTGCGCTCTCGCCTCGCTGACAGCGGCCGCAGTCGCCTCACGTTCGGCGTCGAGCAGATCGAGCTGCGGTTTCATGCCGACACGAACCTCGTGGCGAACGCTGTCACGGGCCTGGGCGGCGGCAAGGGCCTGTTGCCCAGCGGCGGTTTCGACGAGCATAGCAGACCGTACACCCTGAAAGGTGCTGATCGTCTGTTCGTCGACCGCTGCTCGCGCGGCGCGAACGCGCGCGTCGGCCGCCTTGACGGTGCTGTCGGTTTCGCTGATCTTCGCTGAAACGCGCCCGCCTGAGAACAATTGCCAGCGCGCGCGCACGCCGACCGTGGCGCCATCGGCGCGATAGTCGGGGAAGAACTGATCGCGAATTGTCGAGCCTTCGGCGAAGGCCGCGACCGCGGGCAGGCGCTCGGCTCGCGCGCCTCGGGCAGCCGCACGCGCGGCCTCCAAGGCCGCTTCGGCCTGGGCGAGGGTTGGGTTGTTCCCTCGCGCAATGTCGAGCGCTTCATCCAGCGAGCCAGGGAGGGGGGGATTTGCCGGAAGAGGCTGAAGGTCTCGCGGTACAAGGCCGGTCAGATTGGTGAACCGTGCGTTGGCCGAGACGGCGACGCCGCGCGCCGCTTCAAGCGCGGCCTGGGCTTCGGCGAGACGCGCTGCGGCCTGCGCGACATCGGTGCTGGGGCTTTCCCCGGCTTTATAGCGGAGCCGCGCCTGACGCTGGATCTCCTCCATCTGCTGGGCCATCTGCTCGTAGAGCGTCACCATGCGGCGTGTGGTCAGCACGTCGCCATAAGCCTGGACCGTCGCGACGACGATCTGGCTGCGCGTCATGTTCTCGCCGGCGAGCGCGGCCTCGCTGCCGGCTTTCGCCTGTGCGATGCCCGCGCTGACCCTGCCGCCCATGAACAACGGCTGTTCGATGGTGAACTGCGCTGCGTGCGGGGTGACGTTCGCTGCTGGAAGCCCGAAATAGCCCTGCGGATCGAGGCGGCCATAGCCGATCGACCCACTCAGCGTCGCGCTGGGAAGGCCCTGGCCTCTGGCTTCCCTGATCCGGGCATCGGCGGCATCGGCATCGGCGCGCGCCGCTTCGATCTCGGGCGCGTGACCCATGGAAGCGGCAATCGCTTCTTCCAGCGTCGTTGCCTGCGCGGGCAAGGCAATGCTAGTGAGCAGGAAGGTGAAAACCCACTGTCTGGGTTTCATTTGAAGGCGGTCCCCGAACGGATGCCGAACGCCTTGAACAGCTTGGCGGCGGGGCAGAAACCGGTGAAGCTCGCCTGAATCAAGTTGAGGCCAGCAAAGGCGGTGAGCGCAATCCACCATGGATGCACGGTCAGCGACAGGACGACACCCAGCAGCACGACACATCCGGCGAACGCCATCACGGCACGGTCGAGAGTCATCTTTTGCACTCCTTCGCTCGAGGACAATCAGAAACGCAGCTTGCGGATACCCATCGCGTGCATCGCCAGCCTTTCGTAGAAAGGCTCACTCTCGCCCTTGCGGATCTTGCGCAGGAAATATTTCTCGAAGCCGATCTTGGCCAAATGGACCCATTTGCCTTCCGACGCCCAATTGACGTTGCGCGGTGGAAGCTGGGGTTGGGCGACGAAGGCTACGCCGCTATCGCCGAAATCGGCGAGGCAGACCGCGTTCCATGTCGCTTCTGCGATCGGCTCCTTCCCTTCGAGAATCGACGCGAGGTTGGCCGCGATCGCTGTCACCATGCTCTCGATCATGAAGCCGGTCTTTGGCACGCCCACCGGCACCGGGGTAGGACCTGTCGGCGGGATCGCGACGCAGACGCCCAGCGCGAAGATTTCGGGGAAGGTGGGATTGCGTTGGTGCTTGTCGACGATGACGAAACCGCGCGGGTTGGTGAGGCCTTCGATGTCACGGACGGCGGGAACGCCCCGGAAGGCAGGCAGCATCATCGAATAGCCGAACGGCAGATCGTGGGCCTTCCTGACCGAGCCGTCCTCGTTCACTTCTTCGACGTGCATGACGCCGGCTTCGACCTGGGTTACGCGCGCATTGGTGATCCATTTGATGTGGCGATCGCGCATCTCGCTCTCGAGCAGGGATTTGGTGTCGCCGACGCCGTCGAGACCGAGATGGCCGATATAGGGTTCGGGCGTCACATAGGTCATCGGCACCTTGTCGCGGATCTTGCGGCGGCGCAGTTCAGTGTCGAGGATCATCGTGAATTCATAAGCCGGGCCGTAACAGGATGCGCCCTGGACCGCGCCGACGATGATGGGGCCGGGATTTTCCAGGAAGGCGTCGAAGGCATCGGCCGCGTCGGCGGCATGGGCAGTCTTGCAGACCGAGACGGTATGGCCTTGCGGCCCCAGTCCTTCGATCTCATCAAAAGCCAGGTCTGGCCCGGTGGCAATTACAAGATAATCGTAATTGATTGAGGTTCCGTCATTGAGTTCGAGTCGCTTTTCGCTGGCATGGACCCGCTTCGCGCCGACCGAGTTGAAACCGATCTTCTTTTTCGCGAACACTGGAGGGAGATGGACCTGGATGGCTTCCGGCGCACGCCAGCGCACAGCGACCCAGGGATTGGACGGAATGAAGTTGTAGGTATCCGTATCGGATATGGTCATGACATCGGCGCGGCCTTTAATTGCAGCCTTGATCTCATAGGAAGCGATCGTGCCTCCGAGACCCGCGCCCAGCACCACGATCAACGGCTTGCCCATCTGCGTGTCCTTCCTGATTCACTGACATTGACTAATATAAGAGTTACACGTTATATGCAATCGTCAAACTTAAGGAGGGCCTCATGCTCGGATTCAAGAAGCGCAATCCTCACCGCGAGATCGGTCCCGCCGAACTGGACGCCATGCTGAAGGAGGGCAAAGCTCTCCTGATCGACGTGCGCGAAGCGGATGAGTTCGCAACCGGCCACATTACGGGCGCAATAAACATGCCACTGTCGGGCTTTTCACCTCGTAATATCCCGGATCCCCAAGGACGAACGGTCGTGCTGCAATGTGCGGGCGGGAAGCGTTCGGGGCAAGCGCTGGACCAGTGCGCGCAGGCCCAGAGCGCGATCGACACCCATCTCGCTGGTGGCATTGGTGCCTGGAAAAATGCGGGATTGCCGGTGGCCGGCGGCTAGGTGCGTAAGAGAGGGCCAGGCAGAGGGGTATGAACGGTATGGGCAAGTGGCTCTGGTTGGCGAGCGCCGCGCTGGCGCTATCGGCGTGCGGTAGTCAGCCGGAGCAAAATGAGGTGGCAGCGACACTGCCTGCGGGCGACATAGTGCGACTCGCCCCCAGGGAGATTCCCGACATGAAGGCGGTGGGCGCGGAGGTCGCCACGCGCGATCAGGCTGAAGTGCTCGCGCGTATTCCCGGCATCCTGACGTCGCTTTCTGTGCGTGCCGGCGATACGGTGCAGAAAGGCCAGCGGATCGGCATGATCGTCGACTCGCGGCTCGGCTATGAGACCAGCGCTTACGGCGCGCAGGCCGCTGCCGCGCAGGCCGAAGCCGCGCGTGCCAATGCCGATCTCGCGCGCATCCGCGATCTCTACAACAACGGCGTCTATGCCAAGGCACGTCTCGATCAGGCGGTGGCTGCCGCGCGCGCGGCCGACGCACAGGCCGCCGCCGCCCGCGCGCAGCAGGGCGCGAGCGCCAGCATCGCGGGGCAGGGGGCGGTGATTGCCCCTGCAAGCGGCCGCGTGCTCCGCGCCGATATTCCCGCAGGCTCGCCGGTGGCGCCGGGCATGTCGATCGCGACCGTCACCGCGGGCCCTCCGGTCCTGCGCCTGATGCTGCCGGAGGCGGTTGCCGGGCAGGTCCGCCCCGGTGCGCGCGTGATCGTCAATGGAACGGTTTTCAGCGATTCCGGGCTGCCCTCCGGGTCGCGCGAGGGCAGTGTGACGCAGGTCTATCCCGCGATCACTGGAGGTCAGGTTCGCGTCGATGCGGCCCTGCCGGGCCTTTCAACGCAATTCGTTGGCCGCCGCGTGAGCGCATCAGTCGAGATCGGCACGCGCAAGGCGTTGGTGGTGCCGCGCGCCTTTGTCACCACCCGCTACGGGATAGATCAAGTACAGGTGGTGAGTGAAGGCAAGCGTCTCAGCATGGTGCCGGTCCAGATTACGCAGACGGCCGATCCCGCCATGGTTGAGATATTGAGCGGGGTGTCTGCCGGCGACACGCTGTTCGCGGGCCAAGTGCCGACCAAGGCGCCGGGCAAATGAAGCTCGGCATTTCCGGACGCCTAACAAAGGCCACCATTACCTCGCCCCTGACGCCGCTGTTTCTTCTCGCGGCGATCGCCGTTGGTCTGCTGGCTCTTCTTTCCATCCCCCGGGAGGAGGAGCCGCAGATCAGCGTGCCTATGGTGGACATTCAGGTGATGGCCCCGGGTCTGTCCGCCGCCGATGCGACCGAACTGGTCGGCATTCCGCTGGAGACGATCGTCAAAAGCGTCGATGGCGTCGAGCATGTCTATACCCAGGCGCAGGATGATGGCGTGATGGTGACGGCGCGCTTCCTCGTCGGGTCAAACGCGGACGATGCGGCGATCCGCATTGAGGAGAAGCTGCGCGCCAATTGGGACAAAAAGCCCATCGGCATTCCCGATCCCAAAGTGACGGTGCGCGGCATCAATGATGTTCCCGTCGTCGTTCTGACCCTCTCCCCCAAGCCGGGCGCGGCAGGCCAGTGGAATGATGCCAGCCTTTATGAGTTGGCCGCCAAGCTACGCACTGAAATCGCCAAGGTCGATAATGTCGGTCTCACCTTCCTTGTTGGCGGACGCCCCGAGGAAATCCGCATCGCGCCCGATCCTGCCAGGCTGCGCCAATATGGCGTGCCGCTGGGCAGCGTGATTGAAGCGGCGAGCCAGGCCAACCGGAGCTTTCCGTTGGGCAATATCCGCGAGGACGGAAAAGCAGTCGGCGTGACTGCGGGCCGCACACTGTCTTCGGCGCAGGAAGTCGGGCTTTTGACTGTGCGGTCGGCCGCCGGCGCGCCTGTCTATCTGCGCGATGTCGCAAGTGTCACCCAGGGGCCGCGCGAGGAGCAGGCACGGGCCTGGCGCTGGGCGAAGGCGGATAATGGCAAATGGAATTCGGCGCCCGCCGTCAGCATCGCCTTCGCGAAACGCGCCGGGGCCAATGCGGTCGTGGTGTCCGATGCCATTCTTGAGCGGGTCGAGAGCCTGCAAGGCAAGCTGATCCCCGATGATGTCGAGGTCGCCGTGACCCGCAATTATGGCGAGACGGCGAACGAGAAGGCGAACGAACTGCTGTTCCACCTGGCGCTGGCGACGGTTTCCATCGTCGCGCTGATCGGCTTCGCGATCGGCTGGCGCGAGGCTGGCGTGACTGCCGTGGTCATCCCGACGACGATCTTGCTCACCATGTTCGCCTCGAACCTGATGGGCTACACGATCAACCGGGTCAGCCTATTCGCGCTAATCTTCTCCATCGGCATCCTTGTGGACGATGCTATCGTCATGATCGAGAACATCGCCCGTCATTGGACGATGGACGGCGTTGGCGACGAGGGTGGACGAAGCCGCACCCAGGCCGCGATCGAGGCCGTGGCCGAAGTCGGCAATCCGACTGTAGTCGCCACTTTGACCGTGGTCGCGGCGCTGCTCCCGATGCTGTTCGTCTCCGGATTGATGGGACCTTATATGGCGCCGATCCCGGTCAATGCTTCAGCCGCGATGATCTTCTCCTTCTTCGTCGCGGTCGTAATCGTCCCGTGGTTGATGATCCGCTTTGCGAGACGGACGCTGGCCAATGGTCACGGCCATGATGAAAGCGGTGGCAAGCTGGGGAAGCTCTATGCCCGCGTTGCGCATCGCGTGATCGACACCCGCAAGTCCGCCCGCAACTTCCTGATTGCGGTCGGCGTGGCGACGCTCGTTGCCTGCTCGATGTTCTATTTCAAGGCCGTCACCGTGAAGCTGCTCCCCTTCGACAACAAGTCGGAGGTTCAGGTTGTGGTCGACATGCCCGAAGGCACGGCGCTCGAAAGCACGGGCCGCGTGCTGGAGGATGTCGCCGGCATCGCGCGGGGGCTCCCCGAGGCGACGTCGATGGAAGCCTATGTCGGCACGTCGGCGCCATTCAACTTCAACGGCCTTGTCCGGCACTATTTCCTACGCTCACAGCCCGAACAGGGCGATGTGATGGTGACACTGCTGCCCAAGGGCGACCGCAGCCGATCGAGCCATGACATCGCGCTCGACCTGCGCGAGCGGCTGAAGGCGCTCAAGCTCCCGACAAGCGCCTCGATCAAGGTCGTCGAGACGCCACCGGGGCCGCCGGTGCTCGCGACATTGCTGGCGGAGGTCTATGGCCCCGATGCCGCCACCCGCGAAAAGACGGCGACCGAGCTGGAAAAGATTTTCAGATCGGTTCCTTTCATCGTCGACGTCGACAACAGTTTCGGCACGCCGCGTCCGAAGCTACGCCTTGATATCCAGCGCGACCGCATCGACTATTATGGCCTGTCGCCGCGCCAGGTTGCGGACAGTATCGGAATGCTTATGGGCAACCAGACGGTGGGCTATGCCCCGCGCGGGGACGGGCGGACCCCGCTCCCGATCACCATCGCGCTCGAGCAGAAGGACAGGAGCTGGACGCAGGCGCTTTCAAGCACGCCGGTCGCACAGGCGCCGGGTGGCCAGCTCATCGACCTGGGCGCCGTGGTTGACGCCCGCACCGAGACGGGAAGCACCGCTATCTTCCGCCGCGATGGCCGCTATGCTGACATGGTGACCGCCGAACTTGCCGGGGCCTATGAAGCGCCGATCTATGGCATGTTGGCGGTCAACCGCGCAGTGGACGGCTATGATTGGGCGGCCAAGGGACTGGCGAAGCCGGAAGTCCGGCTCAACGGTCAACCCAAAGATGAGAGCGTATCTTCGCTTCTATGGGACGGCGAATGGGAGATCACCTGGGTTACGTTCCGCGACATGGGCGGTGCCTTCATGGTCGCCTTGCTGGGGATTTATATCCTTGTCGTCGCGCAGTTCAGGAGCTTTCGCCTGCCGCTGGTCATTCTGACCCCGATCCCGCTGACCCTCGTCGGCATCGTCATCGGTCACATGCTGTTCCGCGCGCCCTTCACGGCAACGTCGATGATCGGTTTCATCGCGCTGGCCGGCATTATCGTGCGCAACTCTATCCTGCTGGTCGACTTCATCCGCCATGCGGTTTCGCCGGACAAATCGCTGCGCGACGTGCTGCTCGAAGCCGGCACCATAAGATTCAAGCCTATCGTTCTGACGGCTGCTGCGGCGATGATCGGTGCCGCCGTGATCCTGACCGACCCGATTTTTCAGGGTCTTGCAATCTCGCTGCTGTTCGGCCTTGCGTCCTCGACGCTGCTGACCGTGTTGGTTATTCCGGCCATCTATGTCGTGCTCCGAGACGATGGGAAACCTGCGACCAGATGATGCCGCTCGATACGTCTCTTGCGCAACTCGCCCAGCATGCCGCCCATGCGGCGAGCGTGCTGAAGCTGCTCGCAAATGAACAGCGCTTGCTGATCCTTTGCCGGCTGACCCAGGGCGAATTCGCCGTGGGACAAATGGTGGAGCTGTGCGGGCAATCGCAATCGAGCGTATCCCAGCATCTGGGGCGGTTGCGCGAAGGCGGCCTGGTCAAGACCCGGCGTGATGGAACGACGATCTACTACAGTCTTGCCGATGATGGCGTTCGCAAGCTTGTCGACATGCTGTGCGACCGTTTCGGTCCGTCCAGTGGAGTATCGTAAACTGCCCGACGCGGCGCGCTGCCCCTCCGTTACTGAAAGCCCTGTCGCTTAGCACCTGTGCATCGCGCGAGTTGGTGGCCGGGTTCACGGCGGCGATGTCGGCCGAAGGGGTGCAGGGCGCGGTTGGCGTCTGTTTCAGCATCGCTCCGGCACTCGCCGCGCAGTTCTCGAAGAAGGACGAGGCGAGCGTCGGGCGCACGATCTAAAATCTGGGCGGCCGCGCTCCGCTGACATTATCCGCACGATCAGGCGACCGGCTTTGTACCGGGCCAGCAATGCCGGCGCGCTATGCACGGAATTGGTTGAAAGACCCGTCCTGGTCGATAGATTGGGTCCTTAACAAAAGGAAGATCAAATGGCTGAGAACTGGCTTCCATCCCTCAAGACGGCGACGCCGCAGGAAGGGTTTGAACTCGCCACGAAACTTGCCCGCGTCGGCGTCAAGCTGACCCAGCCATCGGCGGACGTGCGTGACAAGCTCCGCGCCACATATGAACAGGATGCGGCGCAACTGATCGCTTCTTCGCAGGTCATCGCCATCCATTTCCAGACGGTAGCTGCCGCCAACGATTACTGGCGCGGCTGATCCGCTTGTCGCGAAACAGGGCAAGCATCTTGGCAAAATATGCGGTCGGCGATCATGTGCGCTGGAATTCCGAAGCCGGTTATGTGACGGGCAGGATCATCCGGATTCATCATGCGGATTTCGATTATAAAGGCCATCGGCACCGGGCTTCGAAGGACGATCCGCAGTACGAGATCAAGAGCGACAGGACGGATCACATCGCGGCCCATAAGGAAGCCGCATTGACCCGGATCGGATGATGGCCGTCCAATTCGTCACGATCGGTCATTCCAACCGAAGTCTCGACGAATTCCTTGATATGCTGCGCGCCGCCCAGGTCGGTGAGGTGATCGACGTCAGGCGGTTTCCGCGATCGCGGACCAACCCTGCCTATAATATCGACCGACTGCCCGAAGCCCTTGCGCCACTACAGATCGGCTATCGTCACTGGCCCGTTTTGGGCGGTCGGCGGCCAAGGCAGCCAGGCGTCGACGAGCAGATCAACGCGCTCTGGCGGGTGCAAAGCTTTCACAACTATGCCGACTATGCCTTGAGCGATGAATTCGCCGCGGCACTCGGCCGACTGGAGCGCCTTGGCCGGAATCGTCGCCTGGCCTTGATGTGCTCGGAGGCAGTCTGGTGGCGGTGCCACCGCCGTATTATCGCCGACCATCTCCTGTTGGATGGCTATGCCGTCGATCATTTGATGGGACCTGGTCATAGCGAGCACGCCACGCCCACGCCGGGCGCGGAGAAAACCACACAGGGGAAAGTTGTCTATCCCGCATCGAGCCCGGCGTCACATGCATATGATGAGACTTGATTTCTGGCAGGCGGATTGACGGGGGAGGTATAATGTCGCGCTATTTCGTTCTGGCTCTGGTCGTTCTGCTTTCGCTGGTTAGCGCGATCCTCGCCAATGCCGTCCATCCGGCATTGGGATGGCCACTCGTCCTTTTGTTGCCGCTCGCTCTTCTGGGAGCGCATGATCTCATCCAGCGACAGCATGCAATTTGGCGGAATTATCCGATTATCGGACATATGCGCTTTCTGCTCGAAACCTTCCGGGCCGAGATCAGGCAGTATTTCATCGAGGGAGAAAAGGATCAGTTGCCCTTCAGCCTGGAACAGCGCTCCCTCGTCTATCGGCGCGCCAAACAGGTGAACGACGCTCAGCCCTTCGGAACTATTCATAATGTCGATATGCCGGGCTATATGTGGATGCCGCATGCGGTACAGCCTACGACGGTCGAGGACCCTGATTTCCGGATTACGATCGGCGGTCCAGATTGCCGGCAGCCCTATCGGGCGTCGGTTTTGAATATTTCGGGAACCAGCTTCGGGTCCTTCGGCGCACGGGCCATCATGGCTTTCAATCGCGGAGCGAAGCTGGGAGGATTTGCCCATAATACCGGCGAAGGGTCTATCAGTCCCTATCATCGTGTCCATGGTGGTGATCTGATCTGGCAGATCGCTTCGGGCTATTTCGGGTGCCGCACGGCTGAGGGGGCTTTCGACCCGGAGCGCTTTCGCCTGCAAGCTGCCGATCCCCAGGTGCGCATGATCGAGATCAAGCTCAGTCAGGGGGCCAAGCCGGGCCATGGCGGCGTGTTACCCCGAGCCAAGCTGACACCAGAAATCGCCGAGACTCGCGGCGTACCGCTGGGGCAGGATTGCGTTTCTCCCGCGCGCCATTCTGCCTTCTCCTCACCATTGGAATTGATGGCTTTTGTGGCGCGCTTGCGCGAATTATCGGAAGGCAAGCCGGTCGGCTTCAAGCTTGCTATCGGCTACCGCCATGAATTCATGGCTATGGTCAAGGCGATGCTGGATACCGGCGTGACGCCTGATTTCATTGTCATCGACGGCAGCGAGGGCGGCACCGGGGCGGCACCGGTGGAACTGACTAATCATGTCGGCATGCCCGTTGCCGATGGTCTGAGCTTTGTTCATGCGATCCTTACAGGCGCCAGCCTGCGTGACCGGGTGAAATTGGGAGCAAGCGGCAAGGCGATCAGCGCATTCGATTTGTGCCGGTTTTATGCACTGGGCGCCGATTATGTCATGGCTGCGCGGGCATTCATGTTCTCGATCGGGTGCATCCAGGCGCGCCTGTGCCACACCAATCGGTGTCCCACCGGCATCACCACGCAAGATCCGCTACGGCAAAAGGCGATCGACATTATCGAAAAATCCGATCGGGTCGCGGCCTTTCACCATAACACGATGCACGCTTTGGCGGAGTTGCTTGGGGCAGCGGGGCTTGAGCATCCTGGAGACGTGCGTCCGCACCATATCCACGTCCGTGCCGACGACGGGCAGATCGTGCGCGGTGAGCCGCGCGCGGTGCAACTGGTTCGAGGTGGTTTGTTTGGTGACACCGTCCCAGAGGTCTATCGAGGAGATTGGCAGGGCGCTCGAGCAACCTCATTCAATCTTGTCTCGGCGTAAATCCAAAAGGTGCGCCGGGTAAATTGCTTGCCCTGCCCGGGCGGGAGCATCATTCTCTCTTTGGAAGTTCCGCCATGTCGTGCGCGGAACGTTTCAAACTGTATATCGACCTTCCCGCACGCGCAGAATTTCTCCTGCTGGCAGACCTGCTTTGGAAAGAAACCTGTATGCCCATAAAAACGATCATTGCCGGGGTGGCATTGGAGGCTGACACGGACCCCGTGCTTGAGAGGGCTCTGCAATTGGCGCAAGTGCATGAAGCGCGCCTGATACTCGTACATGTGCTGGAGAATCTTCTCCTTGTAGAGGAGGACATCGGAACGTGGTCAACGCTTGGTACATTGCGTCAAACGTTGGAAGATAATGCCCGCGCGCATATCGCTCTTCTGCTTGGAGATAGGGACTGTCGGAATGTCGATGTTATCATCGACCATGGACGAGCGCATGAAAGCATCGAAGCTGCTGCACGCGCTGAACAGGCCGATCTGCTGGTCATCGGCCCCGGCAATCCCAATACGCTGCGCGAAAGGCTGTTTGGTTCCACCGCCGACAGATTAACCCGCAACGGACGTGTCCCGGTCCTCGTCGTCAGAAGGCAACCCGATGAGCCATACCGCCGTGTCACGATTGCGATGGATTTTTCGCCATCCTCGCAACAAGCGCTGGAAAAGGCCGTCGCACTGGCACCGACCTCCATGTTCGAGATCGTCCATGTCGTTGAACTGCCCCTTTCCTTCGAGCAGGCGATGTTGAAAGCGGGCACGCCGGCGAACGAAATCGAAGCATATCGCAGAAGCAAAGCGAATGCCGCACGGTTCAAACTGAACGATTTGCTCGCTGCTATGGGACTTGAACGGCTTACTGGTGGGATCCGCCTTTTTGATGGCACGCCGGCTGACATAGTGGCCGAGCTGTCTCGCGAGGAAACGCGAGATTTGCTGGCCTTGGGATCCCACGGACGCAATGTTGTCTCGCAAGTCTTGCTTGGGAGCGTGACCCGGCGCGCATTGCACAGCGCTAATCGCGATATTCTCGTCGTTGCCGCGGCTTGACGGCGGGTCTCGTGCTTATCGTTGTCTTCCCATAATCACGTAAACCCATTAGCCAGGCGCTTTGGATGCTGCGTCTGTCATATCGCCCGCCATCGCACGCAGTTCGATTGTCCTTGAGGCACCGTGCGTGTTGCACTGGCAATGCTGAAATAGATCAGCACGCGGGTAGCATTCGCGCTCGAGGTCATCAGGGGATGCTTGCTGTTGCCGGTGCCCTGCTGGCTTCGCGAGACGGAGGCGGGCCTTGTCGTCGTCAGCCATCGACGGGCCTTGCTGGCTCTCGCGGGCGGGGGACGCGTTATCGAGCTTGGAGAGTGACGGCGCCAACGTACGATTACAATATTCGAGCGAAGGTCGCCGCCGATCCCCTTGCGCGCGATCCGGCGCTCTTCGTCCCCGGTCGCACGTTCCTGGGCGAAATTCCCGCCAGTGCGCAGAGCAGTTTCGCGGTGTTTTCCAGCATGTCCGGCGCGAGGCTGTAAAGGACGAGCTTCGCATCGCGGCGTGTCTCCACCAGCTCCGCTTTGCGCAGGATGGCAAGCTGCTGCGACAGGCCGGGTTGGCCGATCCCCGTCATGGTTTCGAGTTCGCCCACCGATTTCTCGCCATTCTCGAGCAGTGTCCGCATCAGTTTCAGGCGTACGTCATGGGCGAGCGCCTTAAGGACGTCAGTGATCGTGCCGAGTTCGGTGTCGGTGAAGCTCGTCACTTGCCTGCCTCCGTGTCCTGGTCGGGGCGCGTCCGATGGAACCAGCAGGTATCGCCCGCGGCATCGAGTGCCGAGACCTGATCCTGGTAGGGCGGGAGTAGTACGTCGTCGCCGGGGCGCCAGCCTTCGGGCGTGACGACATTGGTTTTGTCGACCCTTTGCAACGCGGCGATGACGCGTAGCAGTTCTTCCACCGATCGGCCGATGGTGGCCGGGTAGCAGAGCCTGGCGCGAATGATGCCATCGGGATCAATAAAGAAAGTCGCGCGCAGTGTGGCCGCGTCGGGCGCATCGTCCGCAAGCATCCCGTAGGCGCGGCCGATCACCATCGACGGATCTTCGACGACCGGAAAGCTGACGGTTACACCGAAATGCTCATGGATCGCGCGTACCCATCCCAGATGCGAATAGAGGCTGTCGACCGAGACCGCTACCAGCGCACAATTAAGCGCTGCGAACCGCTCGCTGGCGCGCGAGAGGGCGATGAATTCGCTGGTACAGACCGGCGTGAAATCGGCAGGATGCGAGAACAATAGCACCCAGCGGCCACGATAATCGGACAGATTCATTTCGCCCATGGTCGACCGCGCCTGGAAATCGGGCGCGGCATCGCCGATCTGGAGCGGCGAGCAAACGGCATTCTCGTCTGCGTTGGAACTCAACTTTTCTACTCCTGGAGGCGGTAAGCCTTGTAGCGCTTTTCTTACACGGTTACATCATACGGGTAAACGATTAAGCGGCGTTTGCGTTTCACAGGAGAGACGTCCACATGTCCGATGCCCAGCTTGTGGTTTGCCCGGTCTGCGCGAGCATCAATCGCGTTCCGGCTGCGAAGATTGGCGCCGCGCCGAATTGCGGACGATGCTCGATGCCATTGTTCCAGGGTCAGCCCATCGATGTCGATGCGACTGCGTTTGATCGCCATGTGGGACGCGGGGACCTGCCGGTTCTCGTGGATTTCTGGGCGAGCTGGTGCGGGCCGTGCCGTGCGATGGCACCAGCGTTCAAGGCGGCCGCTGCCGATCTGGAGCCTTATGTCCGGCTGTTGAAGGTCGACACGGAAGCCGAGCAGGGCATTGCGGGGCGATGCCGTATCCAGTCGATCCCGACGCTCATCCTGTTCAGGGGTGGCCGTGAGATCGCGCGACAGGCCGGCGTCATGGATCGCGCCCGACTCGTCGGATGGGCGAAGCAGGTTCTCGCCACTGCCTGAGTCTTCGGCGGATCACCTGATGATTATAATTATTCCAAATGATGCTCTGGTGCGGTTCATGCCAGGATGCGTGCGTACTGAGATGGATCATAATTGCAGTTTCCGGAAAGGATTGAAAAATCCGGTCAGAGCAATTAGGTCCATGAATGTAACACGATTAATATAAATATGTATCTCTGATCTGTCGTTTTCGCGGCCGCAGGAGAGGATAATGCTCCCACCATGTCCAGCCAGCGAACCGGCGGGCGCCTCCCTACAATGCCGGCGCCACCCGCGTATCAAAGGAAAGATAAGGCCATGACCGACCCGCATGTCCGTGAAGCCGCCCGGATCGTCGAGGCCGCGAGCAATGCGCGGCCAGCGGTCATCCGCAGCTTCTTCGACGGGGGCACATTCACCGTGACCCACGTCTGTTGATTGCTGCTGAGAAGTGACCCGGGGTTTTCATCGAGAAGTGACCCACCGTGCGATTATGTTTCGGGTCTCATATGTGGGTCAAGATGGTGCTTTCTCCTTCCTGGCTTTGGGCCGCTGAGCAGAGCTGTTCTTGAACCGGAAGCTGTCGTTGCCGGTTTCGAGGATATGGCAGTGATGGGTGAGCCGATCGAGGAGCGCGGTCGTCATTTTGGCATCGCCGAACACGCTGGCCCACTCTCTGAAGCTCAGGTTGGTGGTGATGATGACGCTGGTGCGCTCGTAGAGCTTGCTAAGCAGGTGGAACAGCAGAGCCCCGCCTGAGGCGCTGAACGGCAGATAGCCAAGCTCGTCGAGGATCACGAGGTCGGAGTGGGCGAGCCTGCCGGCGATCTGCCCAGCCTTGCCCTGTGCCTTCTCCTGTTCGAGGGCGTTGACCAGCTCGACCGTGGAGAAGAACCGCACGCGCTTGCGATGATGCTCGATCGCCTGAACGCCAAGCGCAGTGGCGATGTGGGTCTTGCCGGTGCCCGGACCGCCGACCAGCACGATATTGTCGGCCACATCCATAAACTCACACCGATGCAGCTGGCGCACCAGCGCCTCGTTGATCTCACTGCTGGCGAAGTCGAAGCCGGCCAGGTCGCGATAGGCCGGGAACCGGGCTGCCTTGAGCTGATAGGAGACCGATCGCACCTCTCGCTCGGCGGTCTCTGCCTTGAGGAGCTGCGACAGGATAGGAACCGCCGCATCGAACGCCGGGGCGCCTTGCTCCATGAGATCGGTGACGGCCTGTGCCATGCCATGCATCTTGAGGCTGCGCAGCATGACGATGATGGCGCCGCTGGCGGGATCATGACGCATGGCGGTTCTCCCGACGCAGGGCATCATAGCGCTCCACGTTGGCCATGGGCTCACTGATCAGCCTCAGCGCCTGGGGCGCGGTCACAGGTGGCGTCGTTAGCGGCTTGCCGTCGAGCAGGCGGTGCAGCAGGTTGAGGATGTGAGTCTTGGTCGGAACGCCGGCTTCCAGCGCCATGGTGACCGCGCTCAGCACTGCCTGTTCGTCATGATGCAGGACCAGGGCCAGGATCTCGACCATCTCCCTGTCACCGCCGGGAGAGCGCAGCAGGTGGCGCTGTAGCCGCTGGAACGGGTCGGGCAGCTCAAGGAACGGTGCTCCGTTGCGGAGAGCCCCGGGCTTGCGCTGGACCACCGCCAGATAATGGCGCCAGTCATAGACAGTGCGCCCCGGACCATCATGGGATCGCTCGATGATCCGCTGATGCTCGCATATGACCTGCCCCTCTGCGACCACCACGAAGCGGTCGGGATAGACCCGCAGACTGACCGGCCGGTTGGCGAACGACGCCGGCACGCTGTAGCGGTTGCGGTCCAGATGGACGAGGCAAGTTGGGGATACCCGCTTGCCATACTCGACGAAGCCGTCGAACGGCCGACCCATCGGCATCAGGCTCGCCACCTCATCTCTCCAGGCATCGGCGACCGAGCCCAGCTCGATCCCATGCGGGATATCCTGCCACAGCGCCTTGCAGCGCTCCTCCAGCCAGAGGTTGAGCGCCGCCAGGCTCTCGACCTGTGGCACCGGCTGCCACAGCCGATGACGGGCATCCTGGACGTTCTTCTCGACCTGCCCCTTCTCCCAACCCGCGGCCGGATTACAGAACTCGGCCTCGAACAGATAATGACTGACCATGGTCAGGAAGCGGGCGTTGACGGTCCGGTCCTTGCCACGCCCGACCTTGTCGACCGCGGTGCGCATGTTGTCGTAGATGCCCCGGCGCGGCACGCCGCCCAGCATGCGGAACGCGTGATTATGGGCATCGAACAGCATCTCGTGGGTCTGAAGGAGATAGGCCCGCACGAAGAAGGCCCGGCTATAGCTGAGCTTGAAGTGCGCCACCTGCAGCTTGGTGCGCAACCCATCGATGATCGCCCAGTCCTCGCTCCAGTCGAACTGGAACGCCTCGCCCGGCGCGAACGACAATGGCACGAAGGTGCCCCGGCCACTCATCTGCTGCTGGCGGCGATAATCATCGCGCCAACTCCGGGCGAAGGCGGCCACGCGTTCATAGGAACCATCGAAGCCCAGGCTGACCAGATCGGCATGCAGCTGCTTGATCGTGCGCTTCTGCTTGCGCGGCCGGCCCAGCTCACGCCTCAGCCAAGCGGTCAGACGCTCAACAAACGGGTCCAACTTGCTTGGACGCTCAGGCGTCTTGAACCGCGGCTCCACGGTGCCAGACCGCAGATACTTACGAACGGTGTTGCGAGATAAACCGGTGCGCTTGGCGATCTCCCGGATCGATAGATGATCACGGTAATGCCAGCGCCGGATGACGCTCAATAATGCCATGTCCAACACTCCATGGTCCCCCGCTCGTCACAGCCAGGGACGGGTTCAAACATGGGTCACTTCTCAATGAAAATTACACGCTCCCCCGGGTCACTTCTCAGCAGCAATTGAGTAGCCCCTAGATTTCTGGGCGCCTTCTATCCTAATTTTGAGGACAGGAGACGACGATGGGGAAGCCCAGTTTCAGCGATGAGTTCAAGCGAGATGCGGTGGCCCAGATTACCGAACGTGGGTAGGCGCTCAGATGGCCTGCTTCAGACGCTGATATGCGGTGCGTAGTTCATTGCCGAGGCCTTGCAGGGCTGCCTTGATGTCTTCACCGCTCTTGTGAAGACCAGCCTCCGCGACAAAGCGGCTCCACTTGGCCTCGATCTCTTCCCACTCTTGCTTTGTTTCCATGCTCCCGAGGTGGATCTGAACCTTGGCTTCGTCCCTGAGCTTGGCGAGATCCGCCTTCAGGTCATCAAGCGCGCTCATGTCATTTCTCCCTGGCCGACAAAACATCTCAGCGTCATTCCACTACCGAACGAGGACAACGAACGCGCTACGTAATGCACCGGATGATGCCGACGAGCTCGAGGCCGGCGCGGGAAATCCGGAGCAGGACGTCTTCCGCTTCTGGATGGTGTGGCGGCAGGCGGAAACGCTGGGTGGACACGTCCGCAAGGGCCAGACTGGCGCGCCCGCGGTCTATTATTTTTCGTTCAAGAAGTGCGAGGTGCATCCCGAAACGGGCAGATAAGTGAAGCGGAGCATTCGCTTCGCGCACCGAACAATAGTTGTCCTCGACATGCATGCCGATTGCCGCGTTGCGAGCATGCGGCGGGTTGGGCGGTCCGATAGGCTTTGGTGAAATGCTGCGTCGGGATTTCGTCGCACCGGGCTTCTCCGTGGCGAAGTGTTTTCACTAGGAGTTCTTCGCAATGCGCTAAGTCAAAGCGCTGCATCCAAAAGAATGCGACTTGTCATCTCGACATCAGCAGAGTCGATTTCTAGAGACCCTTTCCGTGAGCACGCTTCGTTCCTTCCTCGCCCGGCATCGCTGGCTGGCCATCTGGCTGGCTGGCACCGCGCTGATGATGAAGGTGCTGGTGCCGGCCGGATTTATGCCGACCGTCTCGTCCGGTGCGATATCGGTCCAGCTCTGCTCGGGCCAGGGTCTGCAGACGGCCATGCTGGAGATTCCCGGTAAATCCGGCGATCACGACCCTACAGAGCACAAGCAGTCTGAAACGCCTTGCGCTTTCTCAGGTCTGTCGTCGCCGGTGATTGCCGCTGCCGACCCGGCTCTGCTGGCGATCGCCATCGCCTTTATTCTGGCGATGGGTTTTCTTCCGGTGGCTTTCGTGCTGCCCGTTGCCTCGCCATCCCTGCGTCCTCCGCCAATAGGACCGCCGCCCGCCGCCTGATCCTCTTCGCTGTTCATTTTCAATGGCGTGCGGGCCGCCGCGCGTCTGGATCAGGATGTTTCCATGTCTGTCATTTCCAAAGCCGCAAGCGCGGTTGCAATACTCTATGGCCTGTCGGCCGC
Organism: Sphingobium sp. 66-54; assembly: GCA_001899715.1. Taxonomy (GTDB): domain Bacteria; phylum Pseudomonadota; class Alphaproteobacteria; order Sphingomonadales; family Sphingomonadaceae; genus Sphingobium. Next base: position 107,398 of record MKWI01000029.1, on the reverse strand, counting down.
GAACGTCTTTGCGCAGGACACGCAAGTCCTTCCTTCCATCGAGGTCGATTCCGATAAGCTTCCTACCGGCCCGGTGTCGTCCGAGACCCTGTCGCGTGACCGGATCGCACCACTGCAGTCGGGAACGAGCGACACGACAGCGGTGATCAGCCGCCTGCCCGGTGTCAGCAGCTACGGCGCTGGCGGGTTTTCCGGGCTGCCGGTGATCCGGGGCCTCGAAATCCGCCGTCTGACCATTCTTGTCGATGGCGTGCCGATTGACATCGCCTGCGCCAACGAGATGAATACGCCGCTATCCTATACCGATCCGCAGACGATCGATGCGATCAGCGTCATCACAGGGGTAACGCCGGTCAGCATGGGCGGCGATAGCATCGGCGGCGCGATTTCCGTCGAAACCCAGACACCGCGTTTCGCCAAAGCGGGTGAGACCTTACTGACGGGAGAGCTTTCTGCCTTCTATCGCAGCAATGGTGACGGTTTCGGCGGGGCTCTTTCGGCCACCGTGGCAAGCGACCGGCTTAGTCTCAGTTATGCCGGTTCCTTTACCCAGTCCGACAATTACAAAGGCGGTGGTCATGACGGCATTGTCCGTTCGACCGAATATAAGAAAACGGACCATGCGCTGAGCCTCGCCGCACAGACCGATATTGGCCTGTTCGAACTGAAGGGCGGCTATCAATACGCGCCCTATGAGGGCTTTGCGAACCAATATATGGACATGACTTCCAACAAGTCATGGGATCTGAACGGCCACTGGAAAGGGGCGTTCGACTGGGGCGATCTGGACCTGCGCGCCTTTTATCGTGACACCGACCACAAGATGAACTTCCTGGCGGACAAGGGCGGCAGCGCAAACGGCGGCATGCCCATGAACACCGAGACGCACAGCGCCGGTTATACGCTCAAGGGCGACATAGTGCTGTCCAATCGCGACACGCTGCGTCTCGGTAGCGAGTTCCACCACCAGTGGCTGAATGACTATTGGCCGGCGGTTGCGGGCGACATGATGATGGGGCCGAACACCTATATCAATATTAACGCCGCGAAGCGCGACCGGCTCGGGGCCTTCGCCGAGTGGGAGGCGAAGTGGACGCAGCAGCTCACCACACTGATCGGCGTGCGCAACGATCAGGTTTGGATGAACACCGGCGAGGTCCAGCCTTATTCCACTTCGATGATGAACGCGGCCGACGCGATGGCCGCGGCCACGTTCAATGCCGCGGATCGCAAGCGGCATGATAGCAACTGGAGCGCTACGGCCCTTGTCCGTTATGCGTTGAACGAGCAGGCGATCCTGGAACTGGGTTATGCGCGCAAGAGCCGTTCGCCCAGCGTCTATGAACGCTACAGCTGGGGGCGCGGTTCAATGTCGAGCCGAATGATCGGCTGGTTCGGCGATGGCAACGGCTATGTCGGTGACCTCGCCCTGAAGCCCGAGCGAGCTGATACCGTGAGCGCCGCGGTCAGTCTGAAAGGCGGTGGCGCCGATGGCTGGATGCTAAGGATCGCCCCCTATTATACCCGCGTTCATGATTATATCGATGTCGTGAAGCTGGCTGACTTCACCAATATGATGGGCATACCGACGGGGTTTGTGCAGCTTCGCTTCGCCAACCGCGACGCTGAGCTTTATGGTGTTGATGTCTCTGGTTCGCTTGCGCTGTGGCAATCGTCCATGGCTGGCACAGCGAAATTGACCGCATCGGCAAGCTGGCTACGCGGGCGTAATCTGGACGACGGCGGGTCGCTCTACCACCAGATGCCGTTGAACGCGACGTTTGCGCTGGAGCACCGGCTCGGCGGTTGGGACAGCGCGGTCGAACTGGCGGTCGTGGCGGACAAGAACCGGGCCGACGCCACGCGCAACGAACCCCGGACGAACGGCTATGCGCTCGTCAACCTCCGCACGGGCTATGCCTGGGGCAATTACCGGATGGGACTGGATGTCCAGAACCTGTTCGACAAAGGCTATGATCTGCCGCTGGGCGGCATGTCGCTCGGCGATTACAAGGCGACTGGCGCCTTGCGGCCGGCGCCTGGCCGTGGCCGCTCCTTCAACGTCGGTCTGACCGCGAAGTTCTGAAGCATGACCACCAGTCCAACATATCGGCTGGTTCAGGCAAGCGATACGAGAGCTTTCGGGTTCCTCGTGTCGCTTGCCCTGCATGCAGGCGCCCTGGCTGCTTATGGCCTGTGGAGCCACGGTCCGCGACCTGTCCCCGAAAGGCGGGAGGAACCACTCACGGTCACGACCGTGACCTTGCCTTCGGTGGTGGCCGAACAGCCATCTATCCGCCGACCGAGAAGCCGCCCCATGCCTACAAAACAGGTGACGCCTCCGAATATAACTCAAGGGGCGCACTTGCGGCAAGGGTCGCAGACTCCGCCAGGGCAGCCTGCCTTGGAGTTACCTGTCGCATCTGTGCCTCTGCCCGCAAGCATGAATGTTGCAGTGCCGCTTCCAGCACCCGCTTTGGCGCCGGCCGCAGCTTCAACGACCGGCACTGTCCGCGCGATCTATGCTCGGCGATTGTGGGAATGGATTGCCGCCAGACGTCCAGCGGGCCTCCATCTTGAGGGCGAGGCGCTGATTTCCTTTGCCATCGGTCCTCGCGGCGATTTGCGCGGACTCTCGCTCGATCGGTCCAGCGGCAACGCGCAGCTTGATCGGCTTGCGCTTCGCACGGTTCGTCTGGCGGCGCCCTTTCCGCGCCCGCCCGAAAGTCTCGATGCTGAAGAATTCAATTTCGTGCTGCCTTTCCATTTCAATTAGCGCCGGAGTTCGCAGCGCGTCAGTATTTGGTCAGCAAAGGTGGTCATGGTCTTGTGCCACCCCTTGATTGGAGCCCCTATGAGCCGCTTGCACATCCACCCCGAACGTCATGCCGTTGCGCGCATTGGCTGGCTCCGGGCGGCGGTTCTGGGCGCCAATGACGGTATCGTTTCCACGGGAAGCCTGATTGTCGGCGTCGCTGCATCAGGGACGGATCGCTCGGGCATTCTCGTTGCTGGCATCGCCGCGCTTGTCGCGGGCGCCATGTCGATGGCTGCCGGCGAATATGTCTCGGTCAGTTCGCAGACCGATACAGAGCAGGCCGACCTGGCGCGCGAAAAGGCCGAGCTTGCCACGCAGCCCGAATTCGAACGGCAGGAACTGGCGAACATCTATACGTCGCGCGGTCTGGAGCCCGATCTTGCGCTCAGAGTTGCCGACCAACTCATGGCGAGTGATGCGCTTGGGACGCATGCGCGCGACGAGCTGGGGATTACCGACATATCTACGGCGCGCCCTCTGCAGGCGGCTTTCACCTCCGCCGCGACGTTCAGCGCCGGCGCGATCATGCCGCTGGCGGTTGTTGCCGTCGTTTCAGCGCAGCAGTTGATACCACTCGTGGTCGCCGTTTCACTTTTGTGCCTGGTCCTGCTGGGCGCGCTCGGCGCGAAAGCCGGCGGCGCGCCGGTTGTGCGGTCGATCATCCGCGTCACTTTCTGGGGCGCCCTGGCGATGGCGCTGACGGCGGGCGTGGGCAGCCTGTTCGGAGCGACTGTCTGATGCGGTTGTAATCGCTTACCCGTTTTCGTCAGCGCGCCGTCAGCAATCTCTCCTACGACGAAGGCCAAGGAGACAGGTGATGCTCATGACACAAGCGGGCAACAGTGACAGTTTCAGGGTCTGGGATGCGCCGCTCAGGCTGTTCCATTGGCTGTTGGTTGCAGCCATCACGATCGCCTTTCTATCCTCGGAAGGGGACAGCCCAATCGCGGACTGGCACATGGCGGCAGGCTGGACGGCCGCCGTGCTGCTCGCCTTTCGCCTTGTCTGGGGGTTCATCGGCGGCGAACATGCGCGTTTTTTCAATTTTGCACGACCGTCACAAATCCTGCCGCACCTTCGTGAGCTGACAAGAGGACGCCCCAAAGCCGCCATCGGCCACAATCCGCTCGGCGCCTTCGCCGTTGTGGTGCTGCTCGCTGCCATCGGCGGGGTGCTGTGGACCGGCATTCTGGTCGATGCCGGACAAATTGACGAGGATCTACACGAGGTGATTGCCTATGGTCTGCTCGCGCTTATCGCTGTTCATGTCATAGCGGTGCTGCTGATGTCGGTACTCACCCGCGAAAATCTCGCGCGCGCGATGGTGACAGGTCGCAAGCGCTTTGCCCGGCATCCGGGCGCGCGGGATGCTCGCAAGCCGAGCCTGATGGCCATGTTCGTGGGCGCTATCGTGATCGCCATGACGGTGCTGGGCATAGTGCGCTACAATCCGGCGGCGTTCGGACCGGAAAATCGTGATGGCCCAAGCGAACGACATGAGATCGTGGATCACCCGATCGAGCAGGAAACAGATGATGACCACGATTGATACAATCCAGGTGTGACGGGAGAACGGACGCAGATGCGTGTCCTTGTGATCGAAGATAATGTCCGCCTCGCGGAGCTCACGGTCTCGGGGCTCGAGCGCCGGGGTTTTGCCTGCGACGTGGCTGTTTGCCTGTCCGATGCGGACAGTGCGCTCGACGGAGCGGTCTATGACGCAATCGTGCTCGATCTTGGCCTCCCGGACGGCGATGGTGTCGCCTGGCTGACGAATCGCCGTCAGTATCGGCAAATGCCGCCTGCGATCATCCAGACCGCGCGCGGGGCGCTCGAGGACCGGGTGACTGGGCTTGACGCCGGCGCTGATGATTATGTCGTCAAACCCGTAGAGATCGACGAACTGGCCGCGCGTATTCGCGCGCTGCTCCGCCGTCCGGGGCCCCGCGTGCAGACTGTGCTGGAAGCAGGCAATCTCCAGTTTGACACGGCGGCGCGCATGGCGCGCTACGGAGAATGCCCTATTGATCTGTCGCGCAGGGAAGCCGACCTGCTGGAACTGCTGTTGCGGCGCGCGGGAACCGTAGTCCGCCGCGAGGCGATCGAGGACGCGCTGTACAATTTCAATGAGCCGGTGACACCCAATGCCGTGGAAGCCGCGGTATCCCGTTTGCGCCGTAAACTGGACGAAGCTGGCGCCAATGGCGCGCTCCACACCATCCGCGGCGTCGGTTATATGCTGAAGGACGTCGCGGCGTGACCTATCGGCGTTCCGTGTCACGCAAGCTTGCACGAGGGCTTGCGCTCGTCGGATTGGTCGGCACCATGTTGCTCCTCGCGGCGGTCGTTTTTTTCTATAGCCTGACGTTAAGCGATCTGACGGCAAAGGACGCGCTGATACAAGCCGCGCGGGAGATGCTGGAGCATGTCGCGCTTCCCCTGATCGTGCTGATGATGCCGGTCGTGTTCGTCGTGCGTCGTGTGATCCGGCAGGCTTTTGGATCTTTTGAGGAAGCCGCTACCGCGGTTGAGGCGGCGCGCGGGCATGAACGCGGCTTTCGCATCGACACCTCCCATATGCCGGCCGAAGCCTTGCCGTTCACGGACGCCGTCAACGATCTGCTCGGCCGTCTTGATGAAGCCGCTATACGCCAGGAAGCTTTTGCCGCGGATGTCGCGCATGAACTGCGCACGCCGCTCGCGGTGCTGTCGCTGGAACTCGATCGTCTCGATCACGACGACGCTACGCGCCTCAAAAATGACGTCGCAGCGATGCGCCGCCTGATCGACCAGCTTATGTTGCTCGCCCAAATTGACGCTGCAACCGCGGCGCAATTCCCGCTGGAATCCGTGTCCCTCGTCGAGATTGCCCGCGATGTCGTCAGCCTTCTGGCCCCGGCCATTATCGCCGAAGGGAAAGCCATCACGCTCGATGCAAGCGACGAGCATCCCGTTGCGCGGGGCCGGCGCGAAGCGATCGCCGCCGCCTTGCGGAACCTCATTGAGAATGCTGTCCGGGTGACGCCATCGGGGAGCACGGTGAATATACGGGTTGGTCCGGATTCGGTGATCGCGGTGGGCGATGGCGGAGAGGGCCTTTCACCTGATCGGCTTCGCGAACTTGTGCGACGGCACAGTCGGGCCGACCATGCCAGCACCAACGGCGCCGGGCTGGGACTTGCGATTGTTGACCGGATCATGGCGGCGCACGGTGGAGAACTCACAACTGATCCTGACGCGCGGGAACTATCACTGCATTTCTTTGGCGCCTGAGCGCATTTTCACCCCGTCAGGGTCCCGTCAGTTTCGCGCACTAGGCGAAGTCCATGTCGAAGCGGAACTATCTCCTTGCTGGCGTTGCCGTCATTGCGCTGGTGCTTGGTGTCTGGTGGTTTGCCGGATTCGGCACCGCACCTGAACCCGGCTCTCAACCCTCTGAAGCCGGGAAAGCAGCGCCGGACATTTTGCCCGTTGATCGTAAACAGGCCGCGCAGCTCGGCATTCGCCTTGCGCCGGCCATTGCTGCGATTGAAGCGCCCATCGCCGTCATTCCGGCGGTGATCCAACCGCCCCCCAATGCCCGCGTGGCGGTGGCTGCGACTTTTCCCGGCGTGGTCATGCGGACGCTGGTGGTGGAAGGCGATACCGTCCGGCAAGGCCAGCCTCTCGCAGTCATCTCCAGCCGCGATGTATTGACGATGGGGGCCGACCTCACGCGCGCCCATGCGAGGGCGGGCGTGGCGCGCTCGAACGCGAGCCGGCTCTCGCAGCTTGCCCGCGAAGGTATCATCGCTGGCGCTCGCGCCGATGAAGCCAATGCGCTCGCCGCTGAAGCCGGCGCGGATGTTTCCGAAAAGGCGCGTATCCTCAAAATGGTCAATGGCGCGGGCGCGACCGGCACCTATACGCTGACCGCGCCGATTGCCGGACGCGTGACGACCGCCAGTATCCAGACAGGCAATCCGGTGGACGGAACCACTGCGCCTTATGTGATCGATGCCGCCAACCGCTATGAGGTTGTCGGCCAGTTACCAGAACGGCTCGTTGGCATGGTCCGGCCAGGCATGACCGTGCTGATCGAACCCGACATCACTGGGCGCGTCACTGCCGTCGGATCGACGATTGACCCCGCCACCCGTTCGGCCACTCTCAAGGCTGAGATTCCCGCCGGACCAGGCATCATCGCGGGGCGCGCGATCAGCCTGTCCTTGTCAGGGCCAGCTCCGGCCGGCGCCGTCAGCGTATCTGGCGACGCGCTCGTCATGGTCGAGGGGAAAGCTATCGTCTTCGTTGCTACCGCCAATGGCTATGCGGTGCGCGAAGTGGTGATGGAAGGTTCAGGGGGCGGCTCGGCGGCGAAGCAGACAGTGCTGCTGTCCGGCGTCAGGCTGGGCGAGCAGGTGGTGGTTTCCGGTACGAGCGCGCTCAAGGCGCTCGCCTTGTCGCGCTAGGGCCCGCCATGTTGCGTTCGCTGGTCGCCGCCTCGCTGTCCTGGCGCCTGCTCGTTGTCGCGCTCGCCCTCGCCATTGGAGGGCTTGGCGCCTGGGCCTTTATGACGCTGCCGGTCGATGCTTATCCGAACATCGCCCAGACGCAGGTAAAAGTCATCTTGAAGGCGCCGGGAATGACCCCCGAGGAGGTGGAGAGCCGCGTCATCACGCCAATCGAAATGGAAATGCTCGGCATTCCCGATCAGGCCATCCTGCGCTCCACCGCCAAATACGCCATCGCCGACATCACTATCGATTTTGTAGACGGCACCGACATCTATTGGGCGCGCCAGCAGGTCGCGGAGCGCCTGTCGAATGTAATGCCTGAGCTGCCCGCCTCGGTCAGCGGCGGCCTCGCGCCGATTTCCACACCGCTTTCTGATATTTACATGTTCACGATCGAGGGGCCGCTCTCGCTCGCAGAAAAGCGCGAGCTGCTCGACTGGACCATCCGTCCGGCGCTCCGCACCGTTCCGGGTGTCGCCGATGTGAATGCACTGGGCGGCTTTGTGCGAACCTTCGAGGTCAAGCCTGATCCTGTAGCCCTTGCGGCCGCCGGCCTCTCCATCGCAGACATTCAGGCGGCGATTGAAAGCGGCAACCGCAACGATGGCGCCGGGCGTCTGAAAAGCGGTGAAGAATCCCTGATCGTGCGCGCAGTCGGCGCGATCCGGTCGGTCGAGGATCTTCAACAACTGGTGGTTCAAAGTCGCAACGATCGCATCGTCCAGCTGGGCGATCTGGCGACGGTCGGAACGGGCAGCCTGACACGCTATGGCGCGGTTAGCAAAAACGGCCAGGCCGAAGCTGTCCAGGGGCTGGTGATCGCCTTGCGCGGCGCCGATGCGCGGCAGGTGGTGGATGGTGTCCGCGCTCGCCTTGCAGAGATCGAAAGCACATTGCCCGCAGGCACACATATCGATGTCTTTTACGACCGTTCCGACCTGATCGCGCGCGCCGTGGGCACGGTCGAGAAAGCCCTGCTTGAAGCCGCCGTCCTTGTCGTCGTACTGCTCATCCTGTTTCTTGGTGACTGGCGGGCGGCGGCGATTGTTGCGGCCACCCTGCCGCTGGCGGCGCTCATCACCTTCCTCTTCATGCAAGGCATGGGTCTTTCGGCCAATCTCATGAGCCTTGGCGGCCTCGCCATCGCCATTGGGTTGCTGGTCGACGGGTCGATCGTGGTGGTCGAAAATATCGTCGAACGGCTCGGCCGGGCGCACGAGGAGGGAACCCCGCGCCTTAACCTCGTCTATCAGGCGGCCAGTGAGGTCATCGTGCCGGTCTCGGCCGGGATCGCCATCATCGCGCTGGTGTTCCTGCCGCTGCTGTCGCTCCAGGGCCTTGAAGGCAAATTGTTCGCGCCGGTTGCGCTGACCATCGTCTTCGCGCTGGCAGGCTCGTTGCTGCTCGCGCTTACCCTGGTCCCCGTGCTCGCATCCTTTGGTCTCAAAAGCGGCCATCATGGCGAACCGTGGCTGATGCGCCAGCTTGGACCTCGCTACCGGGGCCTCCTCGATGGTGCGTTCGCGCGCAAGCGGCTTGTCTATGGCCTGTCGGCGGCGGGGCTCGTCATCGCCGGTATCGCCTATGGCGCGGTCGGCAAGACCTTCATGCCGACGATGGATGAAGGGTCGATCATCGTCCAGCTCACCAAGCTGCCCTCCATCGATCTTGACCAGTCGGTCAAGGGCGACATGGCCGCGCAGCGCGCATTGATGCGCGTGCCGGAAGTGCAGGACGTGATCGCGCGCGTCGGATCGGACGAAATCGGGCTCGATCCGATGAGCCCCAACGAGACCGATAGCTTCGTCCGCCTGAAGCCCCGCTCCGAATGGCGCGGGGACAAGGATCTCATCGTCGAGGATATGCGCAAGGTCATGGCCGATCTGCCCGGCATCGAGCCGAGCTTCACCCAGCCGATCGAGATGCGTGTTTCTGAAATGCTGACCGGTGCGCGCGGCGACCTTGCCGTCAAGATTTTCGGGCCGGATCTGGCGACGCTGGGCGACCTCGCGGGGCAGGTGCAGCAGATATTGTCAAACGTCGATGGCGCATCCGAAGTGCTGACCGTCGCCAATGACCGCGTCGACTATCTCCAGCTCGACATCGACCGCGCCGCAGCCGGGCGCTTCGGCATGCCAGTTGACCAGATACAAGATGCGCTGCGCGCGCAGGTCGAAGGCGCCCATGTCGGCGTCGTCGCCGATGGCCAGAAGCGCGTGCCCATCATCATTCGCGGCGATGACACGCTGCGCGCCGATCCCGCCCGCTTTACCGATCTGCAATTGCACACACCTGCGGGGATTGTCGCCCGGGTCAGCGACATGGCGAGGATTGAGCGGACCGAAGGGCCGGTCAAGCTCGACCATGAGAACGGGTCGCGCTTTGCGCTGGTGCAGGCGTTCGTCTCCGGCCGCGATCTGGTCGGCTATGTCGATGAAGCGAAGGCCGAGGTCGGAGCGAAAGTCAAACTGCCTTCCGGTTACAGCATCGTCTGGGGCGGACAGTTCGAAAACCAGCAGCGCGCCTCAGCTCGGCTTGCGGTCGTGATTCCGATTGCGCTGCTCCTGATCTTCTTCGTTCTCTTAGGGACGCTACGCTCCCTGCGTGCATCCGTACTTATCCTTCTCAACATCCCGTTCGCCATGGTCGGCGGGATCGTCTCGCTATGGACTTCGGGAGAATATCTGTCGGTGCCCGCCTCGGTGGGCTTTATTGCGCTGCTGGGCATCGCGGTGCTCAACGGGCTGGTCATGGTCACCTATTTCCGCCAGCTTCGGGCCGATGGGCGCAGCATGGCCGAGACGGTGCGTTTGGGCGCCGAACGCCGCCTGCGTCCCGTGCTGATGACGGCTAGCATCACGGCCTTCGGCCTGGTGCCGCTGCTGTTCGCGACCGGCCCCGGATCGGAGATCCAGCGGCCTCTCGCAATCGTTGTGATCGGCGGCCTCATCACCTCCACCCTGTTGACGCTCATCCTGCTGCCGATCCTGTTCGAACGCTTCGGTGAAGGCGCGGGAGCAACCGAAAATGGCTGACATCTTGCTCACCTTCCATTGCGCGTCGCGTGACGCCGATAGCGTGACCGACGCGATCCGGGCAGTCAGCGAGGCGCCGGTCCATATAGTTGAACAGGCCGTGCGTGGCTGGGACTTCGGCGATGCCAGTACGGCGGAACGGGTTTCGGGACTGTTGCGACGCAGCGCGCTGGAACTGATTGTCGATGAGAACGCGCGGGAGGCGCTGGTCGATGCGGTCAGGCAATCGAAGCGGTCGCTGCCGGTGCGGTGGCATGCCGTCCCGGTTTCAGCCCGGGGGAGAATCGTATGAGATCGCCGATTGTCCTTGGGGCGTTTCTCGCATTGCTCACGTCCACCGGGCTTCTTGCTCAGCGCGCCGATTTACCGCCGATCGAAAAGGTTGCCGAAGCGCTGGACAATTATCCGAGCGTGGCGGCCGCACGCGCACGGGTGGACGCCGCCCGTGCCGACCGCGACATGCTGGCCAAAGGAAGTCATGAGATTGCGGTTGCCGCCAGCTATGTTCGCCGGAGCGTCGATCGCGAAGGCGGCTATGACGAATTCGATGCCACGATCACCCGCCCGTTCCGTCTGCCGGGGAAGGCCGCGCTCGACCGCGAGGCGGGCGCCTTAGGCATAGAGGTCGCGGAAAATCGGATGGAGGATGCAAGGCATCAGGCGGCTTTGCTACTGTCCGGCCATTGGAACGACTGGCTGGTCGCCGGCGGGCTGTATCGCAACGACCTCGATACGGCGCGTTGGCTGGAAAAGGAGCTGTCCGCGCTGCGACGGCGCGTGGCGCTGCGCGATGCGGCGGCGCTCGATGTCGATCGGGCGACAGCGGCGCTGGCTCAGGCCCAGGCCCAGGTCGCGATCTCGCTTGCAGCGCGCGAACAGGCACGCGTGACGCTGGCGGCCAACTTTCCCGAAATACCGCTGCCCGTAGAGCCGCCCGAAACATCCCTGCCCGAACTGCCGCCGCAGGGGTTGGCGGCGATGCGGGATTTGGTGATCGAACGCAGTCATGAAATCCGTGCCGCCGATCGCGAGGCGCAGCGGCTTGCGGTTGTCGCTCGGCGTGTTCGCGCGGATCGGATCGCCGATCCTTCCTTTGGCGTTCGCCTGTTCAGCGAACGCAGCGGCATGGAACAGGGCGCGGGGGTAGTTATGTCGATGCCGTTGGGGGGCGGCCACAGGCGCGCGGCGGCGGAACGGGCCTCTGCCGAGGGCAACGCCGCACAGCTTGAACATATGATGGTTCAGCGCGAGGTAAGGGCCATCGCCGATGCGGATTTGTCCAATGCCACCTTGCGGCTTGAAGCATGGAAAAGCGCCGACCTGTCAGCGCAAAGCGCCGGCGACGCGCTTGCAAGAACCGAGCGAGGATACCAGCTTGGTCAGATCGACCTTGTGGATCTGCTCTATGCCCGCCGTCAGGCGGGCGAAGCGCGCCGTTCCGAGGTCATGGCGCGATCGGAAGCGGCCCGCGCGCTGCTCAGGCTGGAGATCGACTCGCACAGTCTGTGGGTGCGCCATGATGACGATGGTGAATGACGCCGCATCAGGCGCGAGCGCTTACCAGCCAGGCTTTCGCTGCCATGTGAACGCCATCAGCGTCGCTATTGCGCTCGAACAGTTCAACGAGGCTGCGGTGCACTGCGGCGCGCGTGTCTTCCTCGCTCGCCCTGACGAGATCGCCGATCTGCATGCCGTCGAGCACGAAGCGGGTGGCGCTCTCGGGATCGCTGTCGGGGCCGCCGACGCGCTGATCGCCGATCCAGGTATCGAACGCAATGTCGGAAAAACCCGCGCTTTGTAGAAGATCGGTCACATAATCCTGTTCGCTGAGAGCAAAGGGACCAGGTTCGCGCGGTTGCGGCGTGGGCAGGTCGATATGCCGACGGATCGTCGCCATGACATTGCGCTGCCAGGGATTGTCGGCGATCGGCGCCCACACTGCGATGTCGAGCCGTCCACCGGCGCGCAGCATCCGACGCAGATTGGCGAAGGCGACATAGGGTTCGGGAAAGAACATCGTGCCGAAACGGGAGAACAGCCGGTCGAAGGGGGCTTCTTCGGGTATAGCCGTCGCCGCGTCGTCCTGCACAAAACGGATATTGGCAACGCTGGCGCGCCGCGCCCGCTCACTGGCGGTCACCACCAGATCGGGCGAAAGGTCGAGGCCAAGGGCCAGCCCGGTGTTGCCAACCGCGGCGGCGATCCGTCTGGTCGTCCAGCCTCCGCCGCATCCGATATCTACCACCTTCTCTCCGGAGGCATAGGCGGCCTGGGCGAGCAGCGCATCGCCGATCGGTTCGATCATGCTTTCGAAACGGTCGAGCTGGCCGAGCCAGCGCGTGCCCGCTTCACCCGCCCAGTCGTGGGTGGCCAGTCCTTCACTGTTCCCGCCGAAATTATTCATCATAGCTCTCCCTATGTCATATCAATCGAAAACCGCTCATGATGCGGACAGCGGCGAACGGCCAATCGACATGGCCGGTCACGAAACGGGAGCCGAGGACGGTGCATCGGACAAGTTCCAGCCACCGCCGATCGCCTTGTACACCGCCACCAGTTGCACAGCAGTGGCCGCATGCGCACGAGCATAGGCGGTTTCAGCCTCGTGCAGGAGGCGCTGGGCCGCCAGCAACTCGATCCGCGCGATATCGCCGGCGGCAAAACGTGCCTCGGCATGGCCGAGGCTTCGACGTGAGGCTTCCAAGGCCGCTTGGCGACGCGCCACTGTATCAAGTCCGGCGTCATAGTCGCTCAAAGCGCGCTCGGCATCACCCAGTGCGGCCAGGACGGCCTGTTCATAGCCCAGCGCGGCCTGCCGTTGACCGGCCTCCCGGGCGCGTATCTCCGCGCGCACGCGGCCGCCGTCGAACAAGCGCCATGAAATGAGCGGCAGGATCGAGAAGCGGGTGCTGGATCCGTTGAACCAATCATCTGGACTGAGCGCCTGGAATCCGCCGCCAGCCCCAATGGACAGCTTGGGAAACAGCTCTGCGGTCGCCGCACCGATGTCGGCGGTGCTGGCGGCCAGTCGTCGTTCGGCCACCAGGACATCGGGGCGGCGGCGCAATATCTCGGCACGCTTCCCCACCGGCAATGCAGGCAGCGCGCGGTGCGGGGCGGGCGCATCGAGCAGCTTCAACTCACGTTCCGGTAGTGCGCCGAGCAGGACGCCAAGACTGAGCACTGCCGCTCGTTGTCGAGCCTTTATGCCGGGCAACAGGGCATTGGCCGCGGCCCAGCGTTCATATGCGGCACCCACATCGGCATCGGAAACATCGCCGAGCGCGGCGCGGCTACGTGTGAGTCCCAACGTCTGCTGCAGCGTCGCGACAACAGCTTGTTGCGCGCGCAATTCCTCTCCGGCACCTGTCGTCTCAAACCAAGCGCGGGCGACTTCGGCCGCGATCCTCATGCGCACGCCCTGGGCTTCCGCTTGCGTGGCCTGCAACCGGGCGCTGGCGCTTTCCAGCGCTCGCCGGTTGGCGCCGAACAGGTCCACTTCCCAGCTCGCGTCGAAGCCTGCGTCGTAGATCGTCTGCGACGCGTCGAGGCCGGGAATGGAGCCAACGGGCAGCGGACCATTTTCACTTTGCCGGCGCTGGTTCACGCTGGCGCCCGCGGAAACAGCCGGCAGTTGCTGACCAGCGGCGCGGTCCCGCAGTGCGCGTGCTTCGTCGATCCGCGCGGCCGCCTGCCGGATATCGAGATTTTGCGCCAGAGCGGTATCGACCAGCCGCTCCAGTTCGGGGTCGCCTAGCGTCCTCCACCAATGGCTCAGGTCCGTTGGCGCGGAGATTGTCGCCACCGGCCTGGTCCAGCCACGCCCCGTGTCAACGGCAGGCGGCGCGTGATAGTCAGGGCCGACGACACAGCCGGTCAATGCGGTGCAGCCGAATAGCAGCACCACAAGGCTCGACCGTCGATGGGGGGTGAATATCATTGCAGCCGTCCTCGAACGAATAGGGTGGCCATGGTGAGAGACACCAGGGCAATCAACGCCAATGGCCAAAGGCTCGCCAGAATATCGCGGGGCGCCATTGCTTTCAAAAAGCTGCCTTCCACGATGACCAGGAAATGGGTCAGTGGAATCGCCTGAGCCAGCCACTGTAGCAGCGTGGGCATGTTTTCGACCGGGGTAGCGAAACCCGACATCAGGACGGATGGCACGCCGATGGCGAAGGCGCCGAGGATGGCCTGCTGCTGGGTCGCGCTGATCGCGGAAATCATCAGGCCGATGCCCACCACCGACAGGATGAACAGAACCAGGCTGATAAGCAGCAGCCCGAACGAACCGTTGAACGGAATCTGGAACGGTCCTGCCGCCGCCGCCATCATCAGAAGTCCGAGCATGGTGCCGATGACCAGCGCCGGCAGGGATTTGGAGATGATGATTTCTGGCGTAGAGGTTGGCGACACCAGCAATTGATCGAACGTTCCCAGTTCGCGCTCACGGGCGATCGACAGCGAGGTTATGAGCAGCGCGCTGAAGAAGGCCAATATACCGGAGAGGCCGGGCACGATGAACCAGCGATACGTCAGATTGGGATTGAACCAGTTGCGCACGACCACCGGTGTCGCAGGAGCGGCGTCGGCGTTTACCTCCGCCCCAACCTCGGCGGCGATGGCGGAAAGGTAACTGAAGGTGATCTGCCCTGAATTGCTGCGCCGACCATCGATGAGCACCTGAACACGGCCAGTGTCGCCGGCTGCGATTGCCCGCGAAAAGTCCGGCTGGATATCGAGCGCCGCGATCACTTTGCCCTGGTCGACAAGACGCCCCAGCTCCTGGCTGTCGGCGACGTGATGCACCTGGGTAATGAAGTCGGCCCGGCCCAGCCGGGTGATCAGTTCATACGACCAACGGCCTGCATCCTGATTGTGCACGGCAATATCGACATTGCGCACTTCGAGCGTCGCGGCAAAGGCGAACACCAGAAGTTGCAGCAGCGGTGGCATGAACACCACCATGCGGCTGCGCGGATCACGCAGGATGCTCAGCACTTCCTTGACGAACTGGGCCCGTAATCGGGTGAAAGAGAAATAGTTGCGGTGTTGCGCCATCACCCTCACTCCAGATTTTTCCGCGTGGAGCGTTTTGCCAGGAGGAAAAACAGGAATCCGATGGCGGCCATCGCCAGAAGATTTGGCAGCAGGACTACCCAGATGTCTCCGGCGAGAAAGACGGTCTTCAGCGAAGAGACAAAATAACGTGCCGGAATCAGCCAGGTGATGGCCCGGATCGGTGCCGGCATGGCGTCGATCTCATACAGGAAACCCGACAGCATGAAGGCCGGCAAAAAGCCGGAAAACAAGGCGATCTGTGCAGCCAGGAACTGATTGCGTGTAACAGAGGAGATCAGCAGTCCCTGACCCAGGGCAGGCACCATGAATGTGGCCGAAAGCAGCAGGAGCGCCGCAAGTGATCCGCGCAGCGGCACGCCGAACACGAACACCGCCAGCGCCGTCGATCCAAGCGTAGCCAGCATGCCGAGCACAAAATAGGGCAGGAGCTTGCCGATCAGGATTTCCGTAACCGATGCGGGGGTTGAGAGCACCGCCTCCATCGTGCCGCGTTCCCATTCGCGCGCGACGACCAGCGCGGTCAGCATAGTGCCGATGATGGTCATGACAATGGCGATGGCGCCCGGCACGAGCGCCCGGCGGCTTTCCAGCTCGGCGTTGAACCAGTAGCGCGGCTCCAGCGTTACGACTGCGCGCGGCGTCTCGATATCGCGCCCGGCCCGCCAGGTCTGCACTACGCCCTGTGCATAATTGGCAACATAATTCGCCGTATTGGGCTGCGAGCCATCGGCGATGATTTGCACCAGAGGCTGTGCGCCGCGCGCGGCCAGACGCTGCTCGAAATCCTGTGGGATCACCACAAAGCCGCGCAAATCGCCCGAGACAACCCGGTCGGCGACCTCGCGCCGGTCATGGACGAAGGTGACGTCCAGATAGCGGGTGCCGGCAAATGCGGCGGCCAGCGATTGAGCCGAAGCGGATTCGGATTCCTGCACGACGCCGATGCGCACCGCGCGCACATCCAGCGACACCGCGTAGGAAAACAGGAGCAGTAGCACCACCGGAAGGGCGAAGGCGATCAGCAGGGTGGACGGATCGCGCATCGCCTGCATGCTTTCCTTGCGCACCAGCGCCCAAAGGCGCTTCGGGTCGAAGCGGCGCATGACCTGAAGCTCCGTCCGAGGTCCGCTCGCGCCGGTCATGCGGCAACGCCCTCAGCGCGGTCCTCGGCCTCGACCAGATGAATGAAGGCGTCCTCCATCGTCGGGTCCGGCCGGAGATCACTGACCGCGCGGCGTTTGAGAGCGTCCGGCGTGTCGAGCGCGATCAGCCGGGCGCGATAGAGCATCGCCACCCGGTCACAATATTCCGCCTCGTCCATGAAATGGGTGGTGACCATCACCGTCACGCCCTTGCGGGCAAGGCCGTTGATATGGGTCCAGAATTCGCGCCGTGTGATGGGGTCCACACCGGAGGTCGGCTCATCCAGGAACAGCACGGGCGGGCGATGCATCACCGCGCAGGCCAGCGCCAGGCGTTGCTTAACCCCGAGCGGCAGCGAGTCCGGCGCCGCCGACAGCCAGGGCTGCAGGCCGAAGATGTCGATCATCTCGTCGATCCGCGCCTGCCGCGCGGCGCCGTCGAGGCCATAGACGCCCGCGGAGAATTCCAGGTTCTGCCGCACGGACAGCAAGCCATAAAGCGAGAACTTCTGTGCCATATAGCCAAGCTGGCCTTTGGCCGCACCGGTCGCCCGACGCAGGTCCAGCCCCACAACGTGCGCCTCGCCGCTGGTGGGCTTGAGCAGGCCGCACAGCATCTTGAAGGTGGTCGATTTTCCGGCGCCGTTCGGCCCGAGCAGGCCGAAGATTTCTCCTTTGCGGACCTCGAAGCTCACATTGTCAGTGGCTGTAAAATCGCCAAAGCGCTTCGTCAGATCCCGGCAGGAAACGGCGACGTCTGAAGCGAGTTCGACCGGCGACAATCCCGCGGCGAGCGCGGATGTGCCACCCGGACCACCGCCCAGAAGATCGATGAAGGCGTCTTCGAAACGGGCGGGCACCGCTCTGAGCTGCGCCTCCACCCGGTCGGCAAGCGCGCTGATTTGTTCCGTTCCTGCATGGGCACGCAACACCACGCGGACACCGGCGCCCTGGATCACTCCATCGCCGACACTGTCCAGATTGAGCGCCTCGGCAAGCACGGCCCGCCGCTGGTCGCCAACCTGTTCCAGGCGAAAGCTTCGGTTTGTGAGGCGCGCGGTCAACTCTCCGGGCGGCCCGTCATAAGAGAGTTGCCCTTCGTTGAGCAGCAACACGGTATCGCAGCGCTCGGCTTCGTCAAGGTAGGCCGTCGACCAGACCACGGCCATCCCTTCATCGGTCAGCGCCTGCACCATGCGCCACAGATCCTGACGGCTGACGGGATCGACACCTACACCCGGTTCATCGAGCAGCAGCACGGCAGGCCGGGCCATCAGCGCGCAGGCCAGGCCCAACTTCTGCTTCATGCCGCCGGAAAGTTTGCCCGCCAGGCGTCCGGTGAAGGGGGCAAGGCGCGTGAAGTCGAGCAGTTCCGCAAACAGGTCGGCGTGTCCGTCGGCATTCATGCCGCGCAACTGCGCGTAGAGACGCATATTCTCCATGACCGACAGGTCTTCGTAGAGGCCAAAGCGCTGCGGCATGTAGCCGGTCGCGACGTGGATGGCGTCGTTATCATCCACCACATCGAATCCCGCCACCGCGGCATGGCCGCTGCTCGGCGTCAGCAGGCCTGTCAGGATGCGCATCAATGTAGTCTTGCCGGCACCGTCCGGACCAACCAGCCCCGTAAGGCGGCCATAGCTTATCTGTGCGTTGAGGTCCTGCAATGCAGGCACACCGCCGAAATGCTTGCTCAGATCAGTGATGGTTACCGCGACATCACCGGTCTGATCAGGTGGCGGGTCCGATATCGTGCTACCGGACGCCATGTCAGCGGCCTTTGGCGCGCGCGCTGGCGGCTTGCTCGGCATCAACCTTGATCGTCACCGGCATGCCTTGACGCAGCGCGGCATCCGCGTTGTTGACGACGATCCGCAGGCGATAGACGAGATCCGTGCGCAGATCTGCGGTCTCCACCGTTTTAGGCGTGAACTCGGCCCGCGGCGAAATGAAGCCGATCTGGCCTTGATAGGTCTTGTCGGACGAGTCACCGCGGACGCGTACCCGCATTCCGGGCGCGATGCGGCCTAGATCCGGCTCACCGACATAAGCGCGCACATAAACCGGCGCATCAAGGCTGAGGCTATAGATCGGACTCTGACTGACAACCATGCTGCCGGGTTCGCGAACCCGTGCAATCACCGTGCCGGTGCTTGGCGCAAGCAGCGTAGTATCGGCAAGCGCAGTGGCGGCCTGTGCCCGCGCCGCCTGCGCGGCAGCGAGACGCGCTTGCCCCGCCGCTATATCTTCCTGGCGGAAGCCTTCCTTGGCCTGCGAATACGCGGCCCGGGCTGCGTTGACTCCGGCAGTGGCCTGATCGCGCGCGGCGCGCGCGGCATCGGCCGTCTTTTGACTGGCAGCGCCTGACGCGAGCAACTGGCTCTGACGGTCGAAATTGCGCGCCGTATCCCTGGCGACGGCCAAGGCCTGATTGAGAGCCTCCTGTGTCTGTGTAATCTCTTGCGGACGCAGGCCGCGGCGCAACTTGTCGAGGTCTGCCTGCGCGACCGCTACGGCCGCATCGGCCGCCGCGAGCGCTTCTTCAAACGGTTGTGCGTCGAGGGTTCCCATGCGCGCGCCTGCTTCGATATGATCACCTTCATCGAAGTGCATCTGCGCTACGCGGCCGGACTGGCGGAAGGCCAATTGCACCTCCCGAATATCGACATTGCCGTACAGGGTGAGTGTTTCGCCGCCATTACCCGAACGTTGCGTCCACAGCCATCCGGCACCGATTGCCGCTATGACGGCAACAACAATCAAGACCCGCTTGGCCGTGCCGGATAGCCGGATTTCCTTCATGATGCTGCTCCGATGCCGCGCAGATAGATGGCGAACACGCCGGGTGCATCGCGACGGATGCGCGCCACATCGCCCGCCAACATGGATTGCATGACGAGACCCTGGATCGTGCCGATGAACAGTGTGGCTGCGGCATCTGAATCGAGGTCAGGACGCAACTCGCCCCGTGTCTTTCCGGTTTCGAGCAGGATATGCAGCTGTTCACCATAACGGCGGATCAGGGTCTGGACCATGCGCTTCGGGAGAGTCTCGCCCGGTCGTTGCAGCTCTCCGAACAGCATTCTCGGCACACCAGGATGAGCAGACACGAAATCGATATGCGTCATGAAGACCGCCTCAAGGGCGGTGACTGGAGAGGCGGCCTCTTCGGCTGCCTTGTCGACACGGGTGAGCAAGCGCTCGGTCACCCAGGACATGACAGCTTGCAAGATGGCGTCCTTGCTCGGGAAATGACGAAAAAGCGCCCCCTGGGTCAGTCCCATGCGCTGGGCGATGGCCATCGTTGTAATATCGCTAGGGTTCTGTTCCGCAGCCAGGTCGATGACCGCCTCAACGGTCGCCGCCCGTCGCTCGTCGGCGGGGAGATGCCTGGCACGCCCATTCATTGCCTGCGCCTTCGATAGATAGTAATTAATTACTATCTATCCGCAATATGTATTCGTTGCAAGATGGATCCGCTGAGGGGGAAATTCGATAAATGGCGAGGGCGGGAGAGTAGGAGGCCTCAGGGCAAGTCACAGCGTGCCCGTGCAGCCTTTCTCGGGTAGGCTACCCCCGTTCGCTCGATGAACCATCCCTGCGGTATTCCGAATTGTCGGTCCTCTTCGTGAAGAGGCAGTGCAAATCACCTTTGAAGGATGACCCGCAACGGCACTGGTCTGCCTTTCCCGCCAAGACGACCAATGTTCACGCCGAGGAGAGCCGGTCTATCGGAGTGGGACGACACACACGCCGCACGAGCGACAGATCGAGGCGGCGACGGCCAGGCAGTTCCAGGGGGCGTCGACGTGTGCAACGAAATCGAGATTGTCTGAAGGCCGTTTATCCCGTCCAGCGATCCAGCCCGGTAGCGAAGGTGAAACGCTGGTGGACGGCCGTGCAGGATGACGATCAGATAGCGAGCGCCCAGATCAGCTGCGTTCCCAGTGTCACGAACAGAAGCGCCAGCCCGATCCCGACGCGCAGTTGAGATTGCGTGTAGTGGTGCTTGTGGGCGTCAGTTGTGGGGAGAATGTACATGATAACTGCGTCCTTCCTCGTCGACGTAGTTTCGACCAGTGCTGGCTGTGGACCTATTGGGAATAATACGAAGGAAAGGGCGGAGGGCGCACTGTATCCTCCGCCCGTCGATGCTGAGGACAGGAGTTCCGTTCCGACCCGTTGAGCCCGGCTCAGACGATCAGAGATCTTCTCCGACTAGGATCGTACGTACTTTGTCAGCGACAACCTCGCGTGCGGCGTCCGCCCGCACCTTGTGCCAGTCAACGCCGCCAATGTCATAGTGCGCCTGCGCTTCGGCCACGGCGGCATCGGCGTCCGAGGCATCGTTCGCGCGCGCCGTGATCCTTTGCTTCAATAGATCCGGCGAAGCCTCGAGCCAGATACCCTCGAATGGAACTCCCCGGCGCCGTGCGACCTGATTGATCGCATCGCGTTCCTCGGGCCTTGCAAAGACCGCGTCCGCTATCGCGGCTTGCCCGGCTTGCAGGGTGTGGCTGGCCAATCGTTCCAACTCGTCATAGACCGCCGCGCTCGCTGTCGAGGTATATGAGGCTCTGCGAAGCGTCGTTTCTGGCGGAACACCCGCTAACCGCTTGCGCATGACGTCTGACCTTAGAACTCGGGCACCGGGGGCCCGACCCAGACAAGGAGCCACCAGCTTGGCGATGGTCGACTTTCCGGTCCCTGAAAGCCCACCGATTGCCACGAGGCGCGGCGACGCAGGAACGAGCAAATCATCGGCGAGCGCCAGATAATGCAGTGCTTTGGCCTCGAGGTCTAAATCCGGCGACGCCGCGGCTTGTGCTGCCAATGCATGGGCCCGGATGGTCGCGCGGATGGAAAGAAACAAGGGCATGAGTGCTATGCCCGGCTCATCTTGCGGAGAAACATCCAGGTAGCGGTTCAGCAGAAGATTCGCCTGAACTTGAAACCCGCGCGCCCAAAGGTCCATCAGGAGAAAGGCGAGGTCGTAGAGCACATCGGTTGTTGCAAGTGTTGAATCGAATTCGAGGCAATCGAACAAGACGGGCTCATCGTCGATTATCGCGATATTCGCGAGATGCAGGTCGCCATGTGCGTGCCTGAGCCGCGCGCATACCAGCTCGTTCCCCTGCTCATGGCGCTGAGGCTCGACGTGAAACGGCTGCTCATTGCCGATGACGTTGGTATCGGAAAGACCGTTGAGGCGGGCATGATCTTGCGCGAGATGATCGACCGGGGTGAGGTCGAGCGCTTTTCCGTGTTGTGTCCGCCGCATCTCGTGGATCAGTGGGTCGGCGAGCTGGCGGAAAAGTTCGATATTGATGCCGTGGCCGTCACATCGGCGCGCGCCCGTTCGCTGGAACGCGGACTGGCGCTCGGCGACACCATCTTCGGCGTCTATCCCTACACCGTCGTCAGCCTCGACTACATCAAGGCCGACAGCCGACGGGAAAGCTTCGCACAGGCTTGTCCTGGCTTCGTCATTGTTGACGAGGCCCACACCTGCGTTGGTGGTAGCGAGAAGGGCACACAGCAACGCTACGCTCTGCTCGAACGGCTCGCGGAAGACGCCACGCGCCACCTGCTCCTGCTCACAGCGACCCCGCATAGCGGCAATCAGGATGCCTATGCGCGCCTGCTCAGTCTGTTGCACGGCGACCTCGCAGACGGACCCGAGGCGGGCGATCAGAACGCACGGCGCCGCTATGCCGACCGGCTCGCCAAACACTTTGTCCAGCGTCGCCGCCCCGATATTTCCGACAAGTGGGGGGAGGCGGGCGCTTTTGCGAAATCGATGAAAGCGGATGCGCCCTACACGCTGACCGGCGATTTCCAGAACTTCCAGGAAGACGTGCTGGAATACTGCCTTGGTGTCGCAACCCGTGCCGATGGGGAACGGGCGCGGCGGCTCGCCTTCTGGGGAACACTCGCGTTAATGCGCTGCATCGGCTCGTCGCCAGCGGCAGCCCTCAGCGCCTTGCGCAATCGGCTCGGGGGCATGGCGGAGGGCCACATAGTCGTTCAAGGCCGCGGATGTGGCCTGCGATTTGACCTGAACGAAAGCGCGCTCGGCCGTGCTGGGCAAGATGAGTTCCAGGTCTACAGTCTTCTGCGTGCGCCCGACCTGGCTCACCCGGCGCCAACCACTGGTCGAGAAAACCAGATCGACGAGGAGCTCGAAGTCCTGCCAGGTGAGGGCGCGCCGAAGAAGGCTTCGGCGAAGACGAGGTCGCGGTCGGAGACTGCGGTCAACGGCCTCGGCTGTCCGGGCAGAAACTCCTTCACCAGCAGCAGGGGCGCTTTGTAGAGGGCCCGATCGCGTGGCCACTGGGCGGCCGTTAGTGCAAACGAGGGAAGGTCGTCGGGAACGGCGAAGGGCTGCAGGTCGTCCTTCTGCAGATAGTGGAGCCCAGTCAGGTAAGCCGCGTCGCGGTTGCGGTTCTCGGCTTTCCCAAGGATGAGGCCGTCGCCCAGCACGGTGCCCAGATCACGAAGCCGCTCGCCAAGCGGCTGATGTCCGTCGGTGAGATCGTCGATGAGGCGCAGGTCCCGCCGTCGGCCGAAAGCCGCCGTCTTGAGGCGGGTCGGCCGTGCTTCCCAGTCGTCCAACGAAAGACGGACGATGTCGCTGGGCGCGATTTCGAAGGTGTGGGAGCGCGGCCCCGCAGGCGACCACGGGACCTGGACGATCGTCAGGGTCTCGGTTGGCTGGGGCCGATGCCGAGCGAACAGGACCATGGCCGGCATCGCCGCGCCCTCGAACAGCCAGGATCGCAGGTTCGACAGATTGACGAGTGTCACCGGACCCAAGGCCCGAACCACGTGGCGGGCCGCCGATGCGCCGGTTTTGCTGGCGCTGAAGAATGGGGTGGCGCTTAGGACCATGCCGAACCGCGTTTGCGGATTCGCGAATTCGGCAGCCCGCATCAGGAAGTCGAGGCCGACGCCGCGCGGTTGAGCGGGAAGGGTTCCGCCGCCCTTGCGTCGATCGGCCGTGCCAGCCTTACCCTTGAAGCTCCACGGCGGGTTGCCGACGATAACGTCGAACGACTTCAGGCCGTCATCGTCGATGAGGTGTTCGGTCCCCGCTACTGTCTTCTCGATGGTCCTGGCGTCGCCAACGAATAGCGTTCGACCGATCAGGGGCTCGAACGTCAGGCCTTCCGGGGGCTGCGGATCGGGGTCGAGTTCCAGGGCCGCCAAGTAGAGGCTGAAAGCCGCTACCCGGATTGCGGCTTCGCTGGTGTCGACGCCGTAGACCTGGGTGTAGAGCGCCTTGCGGATGCGGGTCCTCGTCAGCGGCATTTCCAAGCCCTGTAGGTGGACCAATCGCCGAAACGCCTCGACAAGGAAGACGCCCGATCCGCACGTCAGGTCGAGCACGGTCTGTTCGCCGTCGAGGCCGTCCATGACCTCGTCAAGGATCAAGGCGACCACCGGCAGGCGGGTATAATAGACGCCGGCGCGGGTGGCCTCCGTGGACCGGGCACGTCCCTCGATGGGCGCGGCGCCGGAGTGTCACGGACAAGGTTTGCCGAGACCAGGTCACGTTCGAGCACGGCAAGGTCTGAGAGCAGTTGTTGATCGACCGCGGTCTTGCGATCCACCTGCTTCGTCTTGGTCCAGAACTGCCCGGTTTCCATGGCGAAGCGGCCAGCGAGCGCGTCGAGTTCCTCCAGTCCGGAGGCGATCGTCTGGAAGGTCGCGAGACGGTTTTTCGCCGGATCGGCTTCGGGTCGAGGGCGACCGAAGCCATTGTAGAGATCGATGCGGTCTGGAGACACGACCCAGAGAAGGGGCGCGAACCCCTCATTCCAGATTTCCTGACGCCATGCGGCCAGTTCTGCATCGGCCGGCGGGCTCGACGTGAACTTGAAATAGACCGTCAGCGAGGACTGGCCACGCCACAAGGCGTCGGGCGTGAAGGATCGGCCTCGACGACCCAGGCGAGCTTCGTCGCCCAGCAGAACGCCTGGCGCAGCTTCTCCGTCAGCCATATAGCCGGTTGCCGACAGGACTTGTTGAAGGGCCGCGCTAGTCATCGTCCCGTCTTCACCATCTGGGGTGCGAAGGGCAGGGCCGCTTGGAGCGAGGCCGGCGCGAGCGGCATCACTCGCTGGCTCAAATCGTGGATGAGCTGGTCGCAGGGGACGACGAAGGTCGGATCTTTAAGCGACTTGGCTCCCAGGTCCGCGCCAGGCACCAAACGCGAAGTCTGGGCGTCAATCAAAGCGATAGACCCCTCAAGATCGGAGGGACGCGTCTCTGACAGGGCGCGGAAAAGCGCGTCCATACTGTCACCGATATCACTGATGCGAACGTGAAAATCGCCGGTGATCCGCCGCGTGATCGCCAGTCCGAGAATGTCTGCGAAGGTAAATCGCGCGGCTTTGCCCGGCTTGGCGGCCAGATAGCTCACAGCCTTACGCCACGCACGCACCTCACCCGGCGATACTCCGGCGAGATCGCGCGCTTGCTCCTGGGTAAACTGAATCGTTTGCAGCGACATGGATACTTGTCGCAGACGACAGGAAAATCTGCAACACCTAACGCAATAGGATAGCGGGCAATCGGCAGGACTCGGAGCTCTGCGTGCCCCTAACCTGCAGGTGGCAGTCGTGCTCAAATCTCGGCGGGGAACGATCGGCCCTCGCGGCATGAAGTCCGATGCGGCGCGCGCAGCCCAAACAAACCACGCCTCCGTTGCCGTACGCGATCTCAATCTTCGAGGCGGATGAACGGTGGCAACTCGACGATGACGGTATAGAAAATAGAAGGAGAATTCACGTAGGTCGCAGCGTAGCGTGGGAACGGCGATGTCGGTATTGCTGCCCTTCCAGTGACCTTACCGGCCGTCGTCGGCGATAGATGGCGGTAGGTCATTTTCGGATATCGAGCCCAAAAAACCAATGTTTTCAATAGCCGGTATTTTTGACGGTGTGTCGGACGGTATAGCACTTTGGGTAAAATATTTTTCTGTTTTAAAACAGGAACTTATGGTGACGGGAAACGATCGAGTGGGAGTGATTTCGAGCCCTCCGGAGGCTCAAGTCCAGGCCGCCATGCTCTGCTGATGTGGTGGGTGGCCCTTGCATCTGTCGCGCTGGTTGGCGGTGTGCGCGTGCGACCGGTGTCCGAGCGGCATAGGAGGCCGTGGCTACGACCGCGGAGGCAGCCGAAGGGAGATGCCCTCCCGAGGGCCGCCCTTCGCGATCAAATCGTCAGAGCTTCGCCACGCGTATCAGGAAGGCCCGCGCGATCCGCTCGCCCTGCGCGCTGAGTACCATATAGACCCGGCGCCCGTCCTTTTCATCGCGCATGCGGGAAACCAGCCCGCTCTCTTCGAGCAATCTGAGATGGCGCAGAGCAGTGGTGGGCGGCACGTCGGCGGCGATGCATGCGCTCGATACGGAAACGCGCCGGCCCAGAGCGGTAGAGGAGAACAGGTCCAGGAGGATATCCCAGGCCGGTTCGGTGAGTTCGTGCCCGACCAGGCTGCTCCGCTGCCGCCTTATCCGGAGATAGCTGTTGCCGACCGAGGCGAGAGTCCGCCCCGATATGTCCGGTGCCGGCTCTTCGGTGGTGCGCATGTTGGCCAGCCGTACGGAAAACATCGCAAGCGCCTCGCGTACGCGGCTCACATCCTCATCGAGGGGGTTCAGCATGGCACATGCCCCGGCGATCCAGATAGATACCGACCGGTATCATCACGAAGATCGGGATCGACCAGAAGCCGAGAATGGCATGATAGAGGTTGAAGTCGATCTGATGGGATAGAAGCACGGCGATGCTGGCCGCCACGCCCGATGCTTGCAGCCCGGCTGCCCACAGCGGCCAGTAGCTGGAGCTGAACAGGCCGATCCCGATCAGGCCCGCCAGCAGCGCCGTGTCGACGAGCAGCAAGGGCAGGCGCGCATCCGTATCGAGCGTCACGACCTGGGTGGCGACGGTGGCGATCACCATCAGCAGATAGGCAATGCGCGCCGGTCTGCCGCCTGCGACGACCGAATAGCAACCGCTCAGGATCAGGAGCAGGACGAAGCTGATTGCGATCGCGATCATGAACTGGCTGGACCATTGCCACCGCCTCCCGTCAAGCGGCCTCGATGGGCGGCGCCTTGGCGGGTGTTGGCCTGTCGCCCGACATCCACGGCCCCATGAGACAGCCGAAATCGAGGGTATCGAGATTGCTGTTGGCCTTGATCGACACCATGACGCGTTGCGCGTTGATGATCTCCGCGCGGCTGTCGATGGCCTTGACGAGGCCGGCGGCTAGCGAACGAAGCGCGTGCTGCGAGCGGGACGGCGGCAGATCGGATCCCCGGATGGCCTCGATGAACGTGGTCAGCAGGCGGCCGCTGTCATGCACCGCCGTATCCACGCTGTCGAACGTCGTCCGGATCTCGTCGGCAACGACCTGCCCGGCTGCGGGGTTGAAAGTAGGCATAGACCCTCCGTGGCGCGAAACGCGCTCGATCTGGTTTTTCTGTCGGATCAGGCGAGTAGGACGATGATACCTTGCACGATGGCTACCGTGGCCATGAGCATGATCGCCGAGAACAGAGCGATCCGTGCGATGGCCGATAGCCGCTGCGATTTGCTCAGGTCATTCGTCTGCCCCCCGATTGGCGGAAGACCGAGCGAGCGTAGCAATCGTGCCGCGCGCCCCTCGATCCGGGGCCTGATTGGATCATCGGGACCGCGAGGCGCAATGGCTCCCGGTTGCAGGTGTAATTGCTGCACCATGTCGGTTTCCCGTGCCGCGAGCATGCGCGCCGCATCCCGGCGACTCGTAGTGCCCAGCTTCGCCATGGCAACCGTGATGTAATTGTCGACGACTCCAGGCGTCGTCTCCAGCAGCGGTGCGATTTCCTTCGAAGTCAGTCCTTGATGGACCAAGCGAAGACATTTTTTCTGTTGCTCTGACAGCTCGGCCGGCTGCGGCATGATTTCCCCCCGACGCCCCTGCCGGATATAGCCGGTGGATCAATCGCGAGGCAATCGGATCGAATGGAATCCGGGTTGAATGGAGTATCCCGGCGAGGAGTGAAACCCGGAGACGATGTGGCGGGGCTCCTCCGGATATCGCGGCCGGCAACAGCCGACCCGCCGCATCGGTCGCGGGTCGGCTGGATGCCGTGAACCGTCACCCCGCTTCAGAGGACTCCTTATAAGCCCGGCCATAGGGTTTGACCGCGATCCAGGTCAGCGCCAGCGCGATCGGTCCCGCCACCGCCGCGACCGTGACCATGGCGTAGCGCAAGTCGGCTTCCGCCTGGAAGACATAGTCGGTCAACAGGGCGACCCCCGTCGGCCCCAGGCCCTGCCCCAGAACGCTCAGCGTGAACAGATAGAGCGCATTGACCTGGCCCCGCAGTTCGTTGGGCGTCACCACCTGCATGGCTGCGAGCAGGGACGGCGCGCTGGCAATGACCAGGAAGGTGCTCATCAGGCTCACGGCGAGCGACAGCTCGAACGTCGGCATCAGGGGACTGACGATACCCAGCGGGATCGAACCGATATTGGCCCAGAGCACGATGCGCATATTGGCATCCGCGTGGCCGAGCCGGGCCAGCCGCTCCGAGAGGAACGCGCCGGCCACGAGGGCGATCGGCGTGATAATCATGTTGGCGATGCCCATGATCGGGGCGAACTGCGCCGGCGTCCAGCCGTAGGTGCGCTCGTAGAACACCGGCCGCCACGAGCCGACGCCCACCATCTCGATATTGTTCACGGCGGCGGCGAGCAGGATCGGGATCAGCACCGCCCGCGCCTTGCTGCGGAACAGGAAGTTGAACACGTCACGCAGCGGCACCGACCCCTTGACCTTGCGGCCGTGCCGCGCGGGCTCCTTGACGGTCGCGACGAAGATCACGGCCAGGAATACGCCCGGCAGGCCGAAGATCAGGAACACCAGATGCCAATCCCGCAAATCGCCGAGGACCGGCACATGCACCGTGCCCAGAGAGGCGAAATAACCGATCAGCAGGCCGCCGAGGATGAGCGCCAGCGCCTCGCCGAAGCGGATGCTGAAATTATAGGCGGCGTAGGCGCGCGGCAACTTGTCGCGCGGGAACAGGTCCGAAATCAGCGAGACCGAGCATGGGCCCTTCACGGATTCGCCGCCGCCCACGATGGAGCGTGCGATGAAGAGTTGCCAGAAATTGCCGGACAGCGCGCAGAAGGTCGTGCCGAGGCTCCAGGCGGCAAGCGCGCAGGGCAGGATATATTTGCGCGTCGCGACATCGGTCAGCCGCGCAATGGGCAGGCCGAACAGGAAGTAGGCGCCCGAATAGGCGACGCCCATCAGCAGGCTCATCTGCGTGTCGGTGAAGGCGAGGTCGCGTTTGATGGAACTGACCAGCAGATAGAAGATCGCCCGATCCATCTGGCCGAACACCGTCACCGCGCCGATCATCGACAAGGTGAACCACGCCGTCCGGGGCGATGCCCAGGCGGGGCCGTGCGCGGTGGTCTGGCTTGCGGGCGGCGGGGTTTCCGCCGATGCCGCGCCCATCGCGCCGTCAGCGGGAGGGTCGACGGCGCGCATGCGGGCATCCTTCACTGGATCGAAACAGGGGCGCCTTCGATGCGGCGCGCAGGCATGATGCCGACGGATCGGGCTCAGTCATGAACCATGGCTTCGAAACGGGACGGGTCGAAACGGTCGGAGAAGCGCGGGTCCATGACCACCGGCGGCGGCGGATAGGCCATCACGGTCGTGCGGCGCATGTCGCGGCGGTGGTTCACGTCGTCATATTCTCCGCCCCGGTGCATGGTGCAGAAATTGTCCCAGATCACCAGATCGCCCGCCTGCCACTTGTGCCCGAAGGTGAATTGCGGCTGCGTGGCGAACGCCAGCAATTCCTTGATGAGGGCGCGCCCCTCTTCCTTCTCCATGCCGACGATGCGCAGGGCATGGGCGGCGATGTAGAGGCTCTTGCGGCCGGACCCCGGATGAATGTGGACCAGCGGATGGCGCGCGGTCGGCATGCGCTCCACCTCCTCCTCGGTAATCGGAAAGCCGGCCAGCATCCGCGAATATTGGTAGCTGTGCTCGGCTTCCAGAGTCTCGATGCGGTCCTTCATTTCCTGGGGGAGCGCATCGTAGGCGCCGCGCATGTCGGCGAAGAAGGTCTCGCCGCCTTCCTCCGGCACCTCATGGGCGAGCAGCAGCGAATAGGTTGTCCGTTCTTTGGTGAACGACGAATCCGTATGCCAGAGTCGGTCTCCCTTGCGGCGGGCGCGCGCCGTTTCGTCCGCGCTGATCGACCCGTCCGGATTGAGGTTGCCCGCTTCGAACAGGTGCGGGAAGGCGAAGCGCGACTTGCGGGTGCCTATCCCCGATACCGTCCAGAGGTTGCCGAACATGCGGCTGAACCAGATGTGCGCGGCATCGTCGAGCCCGGTTTGCGGATAGACGCAGACCCCGTAGTCGCCCATCGCCGAGACGATATCCGCCTCCATCTCCGGGCTGAGCGGCTGGGTGAGGTCGACGCCCGTGATCTCCGCACCGAAATGCGGGGTGATCTTCCTGATCTGCAACGACATTGACAGCTCCCGTTCAATAGCGCGCCTGGACCGTGAGGCCGATGGTGAGCGGCCGCATGGTCGTCCCGTGGACGAGCGGATAATAGGTTCCGTAGATCGAGCAGTCGGTGTTGTGACACGATGTGCGCCCAACCAGATCGTTCGGCCTCAACGTCTTGTTGCCGAACAGATTGTCGACGAACAGCGAGATGTCAAACGTGCCGTTGGAGACGCCGAGGCGAGCGGTCACATTGTCCATCGACGGGGTCTTGAACACGTCCGGCGAGTAGCTGAGCACGCCCGGTCGTCCACCCGTGCGGCGGTGGAAACGTCGATACCCCGCTCGACGAGCCCTTCGATCAACTCCAGCGCAAAGGCCGGCGCGCCCGGAAAGCTGTAGACCGCGTCCATCGCATAGGCCCGGCCCATGCGCCGCGCCCAATCGGGGTAGCTGTCATCGCCCCAGCGATCATGGGTGACGACCTCTTCGCCATAATAGACGGAGAGGACGGGCATATTCTCCGGGCCGAACAGCTCCGACTGGTCGTCGCCGACAATCAGGATGAGGTCGGGCGCGGCGGCCGCTATCTCCGCTTTCAGCCGATCGAGCGCCTGCTGGCATTGGTCGCCGAGGGCGGCGAGCGCTTCGGGCGTCACCTGGTCGGCATAAGCAGGCCCGACCTTGGCCAGCAGGGCATCATAGCTGATCCAGGTGCCATCGGACTGGTTGAGCTTCTGGTTCTTGAGGTCATCGGCCGCCCGATGCACCCACTCGTCACTCCCCAGCGTGAGCATGGGTGTGTGCGACGTTCCTACTCCCATAACGATATGCGCCATCAGGTGCTTTCCTGACCTCCGATGGATGGTTTTTGACTCAGGGTATTGGGCAGAATCCGCCAGCCTGCGGCCCGTGGCGGACGCCACGCGAGCAGGCCATGCGTGCAAGACCGTTCCTGAGCGGGTCTCTATCGAGCGAACTTGGTGAGGGAGGCAGGGATTGTCTATTACAGAATGGAAGCCACCCCATTCAGAAAATGCATGGCATAGTTGGCCCTGGTTGGGCAAATCGATGCGAAGGAATTGCGCTGGATTTCGCCGATAAGACAGGCGAGGCAACGGCGGCCCCAGCGCAGGATGGACGGACGGGCGCGGAGCGCGGGACCGGCCCGTGAGGATCGCGACCGAATTGATCGCCGGCCTTGGTGCTGTCGTGCTTTCCGGCGTCCGCCCGACCTGCCGCGCATCGGGGCATTTCTCGCCCGCCTTTGCTGGAAGAGCCGGAGCCTTCAAATGGCCGGAGAGGCCGTTGCGCTCTTGCCCTGCGGATAGGGTGGCGGCTCATCCGTGCCCCAGAAGGGTTCATGGCAGGAATCGCAGACTTCATCGAGGCCGCTGGCGACGGCATAGAAGCGAGCGGTGTTCTTCGCGTCGGCCGCCTGGGTGATCTGCGCGGCCGCATCGGCAAGCGCGCGGGCCTTTTGGGCGAACAGGGCGGGCTTGGCGTCGATCCGGCTCTGGATCTCGCGGGCGCTTACCGCGTCCCACGCGGCGCCGATTTCGCCCCTCGTGCCGACTGCCTGCGAGCCGAGGATGGGCTGGTTGTCGGCCGCCACGACGAGATGATCGGCCAGCGCCAGCATGTCGGCGCGCGCCTTGAGAGTGCGGCTGGCTTTGTCGAGCGCCTTCCAGTCCGCAGCGGTGAGCTTGGCGGCGTCGAGGCCGTCGCCCTTGTCGTTGTAGGCGCTGCTCATGATGTCCCAGATGGTCTGCGCGGTGGGCTCCATCACCTCGGTCATGCTGCTGTTGATCGTCGGCGCGGTTTCCCGCTTGTTGCAGCCGGCGAGCAGCAGCAAGGCCATGGCGGCCGTGACTCCGGAGCCGATCCTCACCATTGCTATGATCTCCATGGGCTTGTCGCTGGGATTGGCAGGATAGGGCTCTGGCGCGCGGCGGCACATTAAATTTTGGTCATGTTCGTCCCGATGAGGCCGGCATTGTCCCGCGCGCCTCGCTGGCCTAGCAGGGCGGGATGATTGCCGCCGTCGCGCCCTTCCACGCCATCGCCATCAGCCGGCTGGCACACACGCTTGCCGCCGAGGGGCGGGAGGTCATCCATATGGAGTTCGGGCAGCCCTCCACCGGGGCGCCGGCACTGGCCATCGCGGCGGCGCATCGCGTGCTCGATAAGGACCCGATGGGCTATTGGGAGAGCAGCGCGCTCAAGGCGCGGATCGCGCGGCATTATGGCGAGGCTTATGGCGTGGCGGTCGATCCGGAACGGGTGCTGCTGACCTGCGGTGCCTCGCCGGCGCTGGTACTGGCGCTTTCCTCGCTGTTCGCGCCCGGCGCGCGCGTGGCGCTCGCCCGGCCGGGCTATGTGGCCTATCGCAACACGCTGCGGACGCTGTATTTGGAGCCGGCCGAGCTGGAGTGCGGGCCGGCGGAGCGCTTCCAGATCGGCGCCAGCGCCATCGCCGCGCTGGACCCGGCACCGCAGGGCGTGATCGTCGCCAGTCCGGCCAACCCGACCGGCACCATCATCGCGCGCGAGGAGATGGCCGCCATCGCCGCCGTCTGCCGGGAGCGCGGCATCCGCATCGTTTCCGACGAGATCTATCACGGCCTCAGCTACGGGGCGCCGGCCAGCTCGATGCTGGAGCATGAGGCGGACGCCGTCATCGTCAACAGCTTCTCCAAATATTACAGCATGGCCGGCTGGCGGCTGGGCTGGGCGGTGGTGCCGCCGGATCTGATCGGGCCGGCGCGGGCACGGATGGGCAATCTGTTCCTGACACCGCCCTCGCTGGCACAGCATGCCGCGCTCGCTGCTTTCGATTGCGGCGAGGAGCTGGACGGCCATGTTCGCACCTATGCGCGCAACCGCGACCTCCTGCTCGACGCGCTGCCCGCCATGGGGCTGCGGCGGATCGCTCCGCCGGACGGGGCCTTCTACATCTATGCCGATATCGGCCATCTGACGAACGACAGCCTCGGCTTTTGCGAGCGGCTGCTGCGCGACACCGGCGTGGCGACCGCACCGGGGCTGGATTTCGACCCCGTTGAGGGCCGCCGCTTCATCCGCTTCAGCTTCGCCATCTCGACGCCGCTGATCGAGGAGGCGATCGCGCGGCTGATCCCGTGGTTCGCGGCGCGGGGTTGAAAAGGGCGCTCCGTCACGGGTCAGACTCGGTTCACCCGTCCTGGGCTTGATGGAGCACCGGCGGCCGCATAGCCGCCTTGCATGGACCGATCGGGAGTGACGTGGAGATGAAACAGCGCATCGCAGCGGCCTGCGCGGCTGCCCTTCTGCTGGGGCTTGTCGTGGCCCCGGCGCAGGCGGAGGGCCTCGGCGCGGAGGGCAATTATGTGCGCGCCAACGGCAATTGGGGTGCCGAGCTGGGCGCCGGCTATTCGCTGGGCTTCGCGGGTTTCAGCCTGACGCCCGGCGCCGGTCTCTATTTCCGGGATGGCGATACGGCGCTCTATGGCCGGATCGAAGCGACCTATCAGGTGCCGGCCTCCTTGCGCATCGGGCTGGGCCTGCGGTTGAGCGGAGACGATCCGCGGCCTTATGCGACGGTCGCGATGCCGCTGCTGCCCAAGGTGGCGATCAAGGGCAATGTCGGGCCGAAATATGTCGGGGCCGGGCTGACCATCGGCTATTAAGGGCTGCCGTCCGGGCTTGATACCCGGAAGGCCCTGCGTGGTCGCGATGAGGGATCCGGCCTTGCCTCGCTGATCGGGCGTGGCACAAGGATGGGCGATGCCGACCGTTTTCAGCCATGCCCTGTTGCCGCTGGCCGCTGCCGCCGCGTTGGGGCGCAAGCGCGTTCCGGTGCCGCTGGCGGTGGCCGGGGCGGCGCTGGCGGTGCTGCCGGACCTCGACGTGATCGGCTTCCGCTTCGGGCTTGGCTATGCGAGCGCGTGGGGGCACCGGGGCGTATCGCACTCGCTGGCGTTCGCGCTGGTCGCGTCCGCGCTGGTGGCGCTGGTCTGGGCGCGGGCGCGCAGTCCCCGCGCCTTCCTGTTCCTGTTCGCCAGCATGGCGTCGCATGTGCTGCTGGATATGCTGACCGATGGCGGGCAGGGCGTAATGCTGCTCTGGCCGGTCGATGGGACGCGCTGGTTCCTGCCTTGGCAGCCGATCCGCGTCTCGCCGATCGGGCTGCGCTTCTTCACCGAACGGGGGCTGGAGACGGTCCGCTCCGAACTGCTGCTGATCTGGCTGCCCTCGCTTGTGGTCGCGGGCACGATGATCGCGGCGCGGCGCAAGCGTGCCTGAGGGCACGCGCGGCAAGCGGACCGTTGCGCAACCTCGATGGCAAGACCCCGTGCCCCGGCTCTTGCTTTCGCGGGAGCACGCCGAGGACATATGAAGGCGTCTCCGCCGTCCTCCCTAGTCGAACGGATAGACGCCCGGCTCGGGTTCGTAGGCGTGCTCGATGCCGTACATGCCCGAGCGCAGCATCGCGCCCCAGGATTCGCGGGTGGTGGCGCCGATGTGGGGCGAGGCGAAGAAGGTGGGGATGTCCAGCAGCCGGTTGCCGTTGGCCGGCTCCATGGCGAACACGTCAAAGGCGGCGGCGGCGATGTGGCCGCTCTCCAGCCGCTGCGCCAGCGCGTCCTCGTCGAACATGCCGCCGCGCGCGCAGTTGATGATGACGGCGCCGGGCTTGATCTGGTCCAGCACGGCGGCGTCATAGAGGCCGATGGTCGTCTTGTTCTTCGAGAGGTGCAGCGTCACCACGTCCGAGCGCGCCCACATCTCCTGCGCGCTCACCACCTCGACATTGTCGAACTGGTTGGCGAACTCGGAAATATCCACGCGATCGCAGGCGAGGATGTTGACTTTGTAGCCCTGAAGCAACTCGATCACCGCCTTGCCGATATGGCCGACGCCATGCACGCCTACTGTCTTGCCGCGCAGATCGGTGCCGAAGCCGATGGGGCCGCCCCATTGGCCGGCGCGCAGAATGGAGGAGAATTCGTGCAGTCGGCGCAGCGCCATCACCATGTAGGAAACGGTCAGCTCCGAGACGGAGACGCGGTTGATCCCTGCCTGCCACCACATCTTGATGCCGTATTTCTTGAGCAGCGCCGGGTCGATATGGTCGACGCCGGCCGAGCAGAGCGAGATGACCTTAAGGTCCGGGCAGGCGCGCAGCACGTCCTCGCTGTAGCGCTGCACGCCGATCACCGCCGTATCATAGCCTTGCAGATACTCGGCCAGCTCCTCGCCTTCCAGCACGCGGCGGTGATCGGGGAATTTGGTACCGGGATATTGGGCGGACAGCTCCGCGCGCAGCTCCGGGAAGAAATCGAAATATGGAAAAGTCACGGCGACGCGCGGCATATCCCCTCCTGTCTCACTCGTTCGGTTATGGTTCCGCCATTGCACAGGCGGCAGCCGATTTCGAGCGGCTTTGATCGAGTTGGGCGAAGGCAAGGCGCAAAAAAAGGGCGGGCGCTCCGGGAGCACCCGCCCGCTGTGGGAAGGTCAGAAGGGGTCAGTACCGCTGCTGGCGCTCGTAAAGCGACTTATAGTGCTGGATGCGCGTGACGCGCAGGCCCGGCATGCCGGAGCGATCGACCGCGCGCTGCCAGCTCGCGAATTCCTCCAGGGTGAGCGAGTAGCGCTCGCAGGCTTCGTCCACGGTCAGCAGGCCACCGTTAACGGCCGCCACTACCTCCGCCTTGCGGCGCACGACCCAGCGCGTGGTGCCGGACGGCGGCAGGGACTCGAGGGTGAGCGGTTCTCCGAGGGGGCCGACGACCTGAGAGGGACGGATTTTCTGGTTTTCTATCATTTCTTCCTCATTCGCCGAAGGGGAGCCAGCTCGAAATGCGCGTTCCGCAGACCGTGCCATCAAAGCTTTTCCCCTTGGCTAACCGCCAGAGTAAACTGGTCCTTTATCATTGATTCAGTGGATAAATGTGCTGCGACCCGTGCATTGAATGCGCCGGATGCCTTGCGGCGGATCGCCGCGTTGGCCGGCCGGCTGCCGAAAATCAGCGTGAGGCGTGATGGCTCGTCACCGAGCGCTGCCGTCTGGCGCCCTTCCCGCACGATCCGCGCCGTCTCTCCGGTTTCCTGACGCGCGGCATGGATGGCGAGAAGCAGCGGCAGATCGGGGATCCGCGTGCCATGCCCGCCCGCCATGTTGAGCGGCAGACCCAGTTCCTCGGGGACGGCATTCATATCCATGGCGAGGGTGGTAGCAGCGAAAGGATAAGCGGGAGTAAAGGCCGTGGTGACAGGCTGTTAGGCGGAGTTATCCGGCGGTTAAGGAGCGTCGGGGTCTGGCAAGGAAACGCTAACTAAAAACCGTCCCAATATGGTCCTCGCCGCAACTTTTTGCCCTGAAGGCGAGGGACTGTTTCAGCGTCGGCGGGGAAGCTCTGAAGGAAAGCCGGGAGCGGAGAACGGCTTCGCGTACGGGCGCTCGGTAAGCATTACCGGCGCACTGGCTCATTGCCGCGCGGGCTCCTATAGGACGGCGAATGGAAGACCTGTTTCAGCTTGGGGAAACGCGCGGAAAGCGGATCGTCGTCGCCATGTCGGGCGGCGTCGATTCGAGCGTGGTCGCCGCATTGGCGGCGCGCTCGGGCGCCGAGACGATCGGCGTGACGCTCCAGCTTTACGATCACGGCGCGGCGGTCGGCCGCAAGGGAAGCTGCTGCGCCGGGCAGGATATTCGCGATGCCCGCGCGGTCGCCGATTCGCTCGGCATCGCCCATTATGTCTTTGATTATGAAAGCCGCTTCCGCGAATCGGTGATTGAGGGCTTTGCCGACGAATATCTCGCCGGGCGCACGCCTATCCCCTGCGTGCGCTGCAATATGGGCGTCAAGTTCACCGACCTGTTCTCGCTGGCGCGCGACCTTGGCGCGGATTGCCTTGCGACTGGCCATTATGTCCGCCGGGTAATGGGCGCGGCTGGGGCGGAGCTGCACCGCGCGGTCGATCCGGCGCGCGACCAGAGCTACTTCCTGTTCGCGACCACGCCGGCGCAGCTCGACTATCTGCGCTTTCCGCTGGGTGGGATGGAGAAGCCGGCAGTCCGCGCGATCGCCGCCGATCTGGGGCTGCGGGTGGCGATGAAGCCGGACAGCCAGGATATCTGCTTCGTGCCCGATGGCGACTATGCGGCGGTGGTCCGCAAAGTACGGCCGGAGGCGGACGATGTGGGCGAGATCGTCCATGTCGACGGGCGGGTGCTCGGCACGCACAAGGGCCTCATCCATTATACGGTCGGCCAGCGGCGGGGGCTGGAGATCGGCGGGCAGGCCGATCCGCTCTATGTTGTGCGGCT
This sequence comes from Sphingobium sp. 66-54, assembly GCA_001899715.1. Lineage (GTDB taxonomy): Bacteria > Pseudomonadota > Alphaproteobacteria > Sphingomonadales > Sphingomonadaceae > Sphingobium. The sequence continues at coordinate 69,976 of MKWI01000029.1, read as the reverse complement.
GGAGGCTGAGACGCGGCGGGTGATCGTGGGGCCGCGCGCCGCGCTGGCGGTGCGCGCGGCGCGGCTGAAGGAGATGAACTGGCTGGGGAGCGACCATGCCGGTCCGCTCACCGCCAAGGTGCGCTCGATGGCGCGGCCCGTCCCGGCACGGCTGGAGGGTGCGCGGCTGCTGTTCGATGCGCCGGAGCTGGGCGTGGCGCCGGGGCAGGCGGCCGTGCTCTACGCCGGCGAGCGGGTGCTCGGTGGCGGCTGGATCGCCGAAACGGAAAGCGCGGAGGCGATGCTGGCGTGAAGCCGGGCCGCGCGCGGCGGCCTCGGGCGACCGATCAGGGCGTGGTGCGGCTGATGACCTTGGCCGAGCCGTCCGGCAGCACCTCGATCAGATGCTGGGCGCCTTGCTCGCATTGCGCGCGCCAGGTCGGCACGCCACCTTGCCCCTCGATCCGCTCGACCTTGGTGACATCCCGGCAGGGGATGTCCGCATCGCGGATGGCGCGCAGGAACACGCCTTGCTGCTCGGTATCCGACATATTATTGATTTCCGCGATATAATTGACCGCCTCGGTATCGTTGGCGGCGTTCGCGGCCGTATCGACCGCAGCGGCATTATTGTCGGGCGCCTGCTGAGCCGGGCTGCATCCGGCGAGGGCAAGCAAAGTCGTGCTGATAACAAGCAGGCGCATCATGCTTCTCTCCATTGATCCACGGTCAACCATAACCGCATGGCGGCGCGGAGCCTATATGCTTTGCACGCGGGGCCGAAATCCGCACAATTGCGGATAGCCGTGGAGGACGATCCGTTGGCGGCCGTTCCCGCCGGCCATGCCTCATGCCTTGACTTGACTCGGCGCCCCCGGCTAACCGGCCGGCGAACCGGGGCGCCCTGCGCTCTGCGTGTTCAATCCGACCATCGAGTCCTGTCGAAGGGTGGTCCGGATCCGCTCGGCAGGGCGGAGACATGTATCCATGGCAAATGTTACCGTGATCGGCGCCCAGTGGGGCGATGAGGGCAAGGGCAAGATCGTCGACTGGCTGGCCAGCCGCGCCGACTGCGTGGTGCGCTTCCAGGGCGGCCACAATGCCGGACACACGCTGGTGGTGGACGGGCAGACCTACAAGATCAGCCTCGTCCCCTCCGGCATCGTCACCGGCACGCTCTCCATCATCGGCAACGGCGTGGTGCTCGATCCGTGGGCGCTCAAGGCCGAGATCGGGAAGCTGGAGGGGCAGGGCGTCAACGTCACGCGCGATAATTTCGCGGTGGCGGACAACTGCCCGCTGATCCTCCCCATCCACCGCGATCTCGATGCGCTGCGCGAAACGGCGGCGGGCAAGGGCAAGATCGGTACCACCGGACGCGGCATCGGCCCCGCCTATGAGGACAAGGTGGGCCGCCGCGCGATCCGCGTGTGCGATCTCGCCCATCTCGATGCGCTGGAGCCGCAGCTCGATCGCCTCTGTGCCCATCATGACGCGCTGCGCGCCGGCTTTGGCGAGCCGCCGATCGACCGTGCCAAGCTGATTGCCGAATTGCGCGAGATTGCCCCCTTCGTGCTCCAGTTCGCCGAGCCGGTGTGGAAGCGGCTGCGCGACGTGCGCAAGGCCGGCAAGCGCATCCTGTTCGAAGGCGCGCAGGGCGTGCTACTGGACGTGGACCACGGCACCTATCCGTTCGTCACCTCGTCCAACACGGTGAGCGGCACGATCGCCTCCGGCTCGGGACTGGGGCCGAATTCGGCCGGTTTCGTGCTCGGCATCGTCAAGGCTTACACGACGCGCGTCGGCTCCGGGCCGTTCCCGACCGAGCTGGATGACGAGATTGGCGAGCGGCTGGGCACGCGCGGCCACGAGTTCGGCACGGTGACGGCGCGCAAGCGGCGCTGCGGCTGGTTCGACGCAGTGCTGGTGCGCCAGACCTGTGCGCTCTCCGGCGTCACCGGCATCGCGCTCACCAAGATCGACGTGCTGGACGGGTTCGAGACGATCCGCATCTGCACCGGCTACCGGCTGAACGGCGAGATCATCGACTATCTGCCGGCCCATGCGGCGGACCAGGCAGCGGTCGAGCCCGTCTACGAGGAGATGGAGGGCTGGCAGGGCACCACCGTCGGCGCGCGGAGCTGGGCCGACCTGCCGGCGCAGGCGATCAAATATATCCGCCGCATCGAGGAGCTGATCGAGTGCCCGGTGGCCAGCGTCTCCACCTCACCCGAGCGCGACGATACGATATTGGTGCGCGATCCGTTCGAGGATTGAGGGCCGGTCCAGTGCTTCTGCGAAAGCAGGAGCACGGTGTGCCGGGCTTCAGCGGAACAGTAACCACAGGATGATGATGACGGGGATCGGCACGCCGATCAGCCAGAGCAATATGCCTTTACCCATGCGTGCGTCCTCCTGTCGTGACGAGACTGAAACGCCCCGGAGCGGGGGATCGTTCCGGGGCGGGCCTCGCGTGACGGCGCATTGCCCTTTTTCGTGCGAAGCCTTAAGGCGCGGCGCATCATGACGCGGCCGATCATCTTTGCCATTCCCAAGGGACGCATCCTCGACGAGGCGCTGCCGCTGCTGGCGCGCGCCGGCATCGAACCGGAGGCGGAGTTCCACAAGAAGGAAAGCCGCGCGCTCCGCTTCGCGACCAATGTCGAGGGGCTCTCGATCATCCGCGTGCGAGCGTTCGACGTGGCGACCTTCGTCGCGCATGGCGCGGCGCAGATCGGCATCGTCGGCTCGGACGTGATCGCCGAGTTCGATTATTCCGAGCTGTATGCGCCGGTGGACCTGAACATCGGCCATTGCCGCCTGTCGGTTGCCGAGCCGGCCGATGCGCCGCGTCGCGACCTGCGCACGGCGAGCCATGTCCGCGTCGCCACCAAATATCCGCACCTCACCCGCGCTTATTATGAGCGGCAGGGCATCCAGGCCGAGTGCGTGAAGCTCAACGGTGCGATGGAGCTGGCGCCCTCGCTCGGCCTGTCGCGGCGGATCGTCGATCTGGTCTCGTCCGGCGCCACGCTCAAGGCCAATGGGCTGGTCGAGACGGCGACGATCATGGAGATTTCCGCGCGGCTGGTCGTCAACCGTGCGGCGATGAAGATGCGCGCGGCCGAACTCGTGCCGATGGTCGAGCGGTTCCGCGCCGCCGTGGAGGCCAGCCGTGCCGCTTAGGCTGGACGCGAGCGCGGGCGATTTCGCGGCGCAGTTCGAGCGGCTGGTCAACGCCCGGCGCGAGGCGGATCAGGACGTGGCCGATGCCGTGCGCGCGATCATCGTGCAGGTCCGCGCGGAGGGGGACGCGGCGCTGGCGGCGCTGACCAGCCGGTTCGACCGCTTCGATCTCGATGCGCAGGGCTGGACGATCAGTGCCGATCAATGCGCGCAGGCTTATGAGACAATCGACGCCGGACTGCGCACGGCGCTGGAGACGGCGGCGGCGCGCATCACTGCCTATCACGAAAAGCAGAAGCCGGCCGACAGCGGCTGGACCGATGCGGCGGGCGCGCGGCTGGGCGCGCGGTGGAATGCGGTGGAGGCGGCGGGCGTCTATGTGCCGGGCGGGCTGGCGGCCTATCCCTCCTCGACGCTGATGAACGTGCTGCCGGCGAAGGTTGCGGGGGTCGAGCGCATCGTCATGATGTCGCCCACGCCGGGCGGCGCGCTCAACCCGGCGGTGCTGGCCGCCGCGCACATCGCCGGCGTGACCGAGATCTGGCGCGTCGGTGGGGCGCAGGCGATCGCGGCGTTGGCCTATGGCACGCAGCGGATCGCGCCGGTGGACGTGATCGTCGGCCCCGGCAACGCATGGGTCGCCGAGGCGAAGCGGCAGGTTTACGGCGTGGTCGGCATCGACATGGTGGCTGGGCCGTCCGAGATCGTCGTGGTGGCGGACGGGCGGAACCGGCCGGAGTGGATCGCGGCCGACCTGCTCAGCCAGGCCGAGCACGATCCGACCAGCCAGTCGATCCTGTTCACCGACGATGCGGCATTCGCGGATGCCGTGGCGCAGGCGGTGGAAGATCAACTCGGCCGGTTGGCGACGGGCGCGCGTGCGCGGCAGAGCTGGGAGGCCAATGGCGCGATCATCCTCGTCCCCGACCTGATGAGCGCGATGCCGCTGGTCGACCGGCTCGCGCCCGAGCATCTGGAGCTGGCGGTGGACGACCCGCAGCCCCTGTTCGATGCGGTGCGCCATGCCGGTTCCGTTTTCATGGGGCGGCTGACGCCCGAGGCGATCGGCGATTATGTCGCCGGGCCGAACCATGTGCTGCCGACCGGGCGGCGGGCGCGTTTCTCGTCCGGCCTCTCCGTGCTCGATTTCATGAAGCGCACCAGCTTCCTCCAGCTCGACACACGCGCGCTCGGCGCCATCGGCCCGGCCGCGCTGGCGCTGGCGGAGGCGGAAGGGCTGCCGGCCCACGCCGAGAGCGTGGCGGTGCGGCTGCGCTCGTAAACCGCGCGCTTGCTTCGACAAGCGCCGCGCGACCCGTTAAGGACCAGACCCATGGCTGCTTCCCGTTCCAGGACCCGTTCCGCCGCCCGGCTCGCCGCCGTGCAGGCGCTCTATCAGCGCGACATGGAGCAGACGCCGCTGCCGCTGCTGCTGCACGAGTTCCACCAGCACCGGCTGGGCGCGACTATCGAGGACGTGACCTACCACCCCGCCGAGCAGGCCTTCTTCGATGATGTGGTGAAGGGCGTGGACGCCCGGTGCGCGGAGATCGACGGGCTGATCGCCGGACGGCTGGCCAAGGGCTGGTCACTGGAGCGGCTGGACAAGCCGATGCACCAGATATTGCGCGCGGGCACCTATGAGCTGCTGGCGCGGGTCGACGTGCCGACCGGCAGCGTCATCAGCGAATATGTCGATGTTGCTCACGCCTTCTACGACAAGCGCGAGGCGGGGTTCGTCAACGGCCTGCTGGACGCCATCGCCAAGATCGTCCGCCCCGCCGCATGAGCGGGGAGGCGGCCCTGCTGCGCCGCCTGCGCGCGATGGTCTCCGACCCCGCCGCGCGCGACCTGATGGACGATGTGGCGGTGCTGCCCACCATGGGGCAGCAACTCGTGCTGACCAGCGATACGATGGTGGAGGGCGTGCATTTCCGCCCCGATGATCCGCCCGAGACGGTCGGCTGGAAGCTGGCCGCCGTCAATCTCTCCGACCTCGCCGCCAAGGGCGCGGCGCCCAACGGTTGCTTGCTTAGCTACACGCTGGCGGGCGACGACGCATGGGACGCGGCGTTTCTCGACGGGCTGGGGCGGGCAATCGGCCGGTTCGGCCTGCATCTGATCGGCGGCGATACGGTGGGGCTGCCGGCCGGAGCGCCGCGCGTGCTGGGGCTGACCGCCATCGGTGAAGTGCCGGCGGGCCAGCCGGTGCCGGGGCGTAGCGGCGCGCGGCCGGGCGACCGGCTCTATGTCTCCGGTCCGGTGGGCGATGCCGGTGCGGGGCTGGCAATGCTCGCCGAGGGCGTGGCGGAGCCGGCCGAACTGATCCGCGCCTATCGCGTGCCTGTGCCCCATCTGACGCTCGGCCAATCCATCGCGCTGATGACCCATGCGATGATGGATGTGTCGGACGGCCTGCTCATCGACGCGCGGCGCATGGCGCGGGCGAGCGCTTGCGCAGTGGAGATCGACACGGTGCCGCTCTCCGAGCCCTATGCGCGCTATCGCGGATCGTCGGTGGAGGCGCGGCTGGCGGCGGCGACGGCGGGCGACGATTATGTGCTGCTGGTGGCGCTGCCGGCCGACCGTGAGCCGCCGCACGGACTGATCCCGGTGGGGCGGTTCAAGGAGGGCGAAGGGCTGTCGCTGCGGCTCGACGGCAAGGCGGTGCATCTGCCCGAGCGACTGGGGTTCGAGCACGGCTAGGGCGGCTCGACATTCAGTTCTGGCGGCCTGCAAATCGCGCTTCCGGGGCTCGCGGACCGGCAGTCCGCTGCGCTCCGGAAGCGCGCAAACCCACCATTTTGCCCTTCGGTCGTCACCGACTCCGGCCCACCATCTCCTGAATGGCGATCCGCTCCAAGGCTGCCAGCCAGGCTTCCTTTGCCGGGCGCGCGCTATTTCCCCCGTTAATCCGCTTGACGGCGCGGCTGTGCGCCTTACGTTCCGCCACCGAAAACCGGCAAGGGCGGCAAACGTCCCAAGGGTTGAGCAGGGGAGTTGTTGGGCATGACATCAGTATTGATTGCCATAGGCTGCGGTATTCTCGCCGTGATCTATGGCCTCGTGACGAGCCGTCAGGTTTTGAGCGCGTCGCCGGGCGATGCCAAGATGCAGGAAATCGCCGGCGCCATCCAGGAAGGCGCCAAGGCCTATCTCGGCCGGCAATATCGCACCATCGCCATCGTCGGCGTGATCGTCGCCATCATCCTTGCCCTGACCCTGGGCTGGCTCTCCACCGTCTCGTTCCTGATCGGCGCGATCCTTTCGGGCGTGGCGGGCTATGTCGGCATGAACATCTCGGTGCGGGCCAACGTCCGCACGGCCGAGGCGGCGCGCACCTCCTTGCAGGGCGGCCTGACGTTGGCCTTCCGCTCCGGCGCCGTCACCGGCATGCTGGTCGCGGGGCTGGGCCTGCTCGCTATCGCAGTGCTGTTCTGGTATCTGACCGGCCCCGCCGGCCTGGCGCCCAATGACCGGCAGATCATCGCCGCGCTCACCGCGCTGGCCTTCGGCGCCTCGCTTATCTCCATCTTCGCGCGTCTGGGCGGCGGCATCTTCACCAAGGCCGCGGACGTGGGCGCCGATCTCGTCGGCAAGGTCGAGGCCGGTATCCCCGAGGACGACCCGCGCAACCCCGCCGTGATTGCGGACAATGTCGGCGACAATGTCGGCGACTGCGCCGGCATGGCGGCCGACCTGTTCGAGACCTATGTGGTGACGCTGGGCCTCACCATGGTCTCCATCGCGCTGCTGGTGAAGGCCAGTTCCGCCGAGCTGATGGCGCTGATGGCGCTGCCGCTCGTGGTGGGCGGCGTGTGCATCATCACCTCGATCATCGGCACCTATGCAGTGCGGCTGGGCAAGTCCAACAGCATCATGGGCGCGCTCTACAAGGGCTTCTGGCTGACCGCCGGCCTCTCCGTGGTCGGCATCTATTATGTGACCAGCCAGGTGCTGGGCGACATGAACGCTGTGATCGGCGCGGATCTCGACGGCACCGGCGGTTATACCGGCATGGACCTGTTCTGGTGCATGCTGATCGGCCTTGTCGTCACCGGCCTGCTGGTGTGGATCACCGAATATTACACCGGCACCAACTACCGCCCGGTCAAGTCGATCGCCAAGGCGAGCGTCACCGGCCATGGCACCAACGTGATCCAGGGGCTGGCGATCAGCCTTGAATCCACGGCGCTGCCGACGCTGGTGATCGTCGTCGCGGTGATCGCCACATTCCAGATCGCCGGTATCATCGGCGTCGCCTTCGCCGCGACGGCGCTACTGGCGCTGGCCGGCATGGTGGTCGCGCTCGACGCCTATGGCCCGGTGACGGACAATGCCGGCGGCATCGCCGAGATGGCGGGCCTGCCGGACGATGTGCGCCACCGCACCGACGCGCTCGACGCGGTGGGCAACACCACCAAGGCCGTGACCAAGGGCTATGCCATCGGCTCGGCCGCGCTGGCCGCGCTGGTATTGTTCGGCGCCTATACGACCGACCTCAAGGAGTATTTCCCCAACGTCATCGTCGATTTCTCGCTGAGTAACCCCTACGTCATCGTCGGTCTGCTCTTGGGCGCGCTGCTGCCCTATCTGTTCGGCGCCTTCGGCATGACCGCCGTGGGCCGCGCGGCCGGCGCCGTGGTCGAGGATGTTCGCACGCAATTCCGCGACGATCCGGGCATCATGGCAGGCACCAGCAGGCCCAACTATGCCCGCACGGTGGATATCGTCACCAAGGCGGCGATCAAGGAGATGATTATCCCCTCGCTGCTGCCGGTGCTGACGCCCATTCTGGTGTATTTCGTCATCTATGCGGTTGCCGATCAGGGAAGCGCCTTTGCGACCTTGGGCGCTCTACTGCTCGGCGTGATCGTCTCCGGGCTGTTCGTTGCCATCTCGATGACCTCGGGCGGCGGCGCGTGGGACAATGCCAAGAAATATATCGAGGACGGCAATCACGGCGGCAAGGGCTCGGAGGCCCACAAGGCCGCTGTGACCGGCGACACGGTGGGTGATCCCTACAAGGATACCGCCGGGCCGGCCGTCAACCCGATGATCAAGATTACCAACATCGTGGCGCTGCTGTTGCTCGCCGCGCTGGCGCACGGGGCAATGTAAGAGATCCCGGCGTCCATCCCGGAAACGGGAGAGGGGGGAGCCCGCTCGGACGATGCGTCCGGGCGGGTTCTTTCATGGCCCACGGGGTCCGGCCTGTGAAACGCGGCCGGGGTGCGGTAGGCAGGCGCGAACCCCGGCGCTATAGCGACACCGACCATGGCGACTCTCGCCCCGTTCCAGACCCAGCTCGACATGCTGACCAGACGCGCGCGCTTGCGGCGGCTGATGCCGCGTGCGGGGCATGATTTCGCCTCCAACGACTATCTTGGCCTGGCGCACGATCCGGCTATCGCGGCGGCGGTGGCGGATGCGATTGCGCGGGGCGTGCCGGTCGGCTCGGGCGGCTCGCGGCTGCTGCGCGGCAATGCGCCAGAGCATGAGGCGCTGGAGGCACGGGCGGCGGCCGTGTTCGGCAGCGAGGCGGCCTTGTTCTTCGCCAACGGGTTCGCTGCCAACATGGCGCTGCTCGCGGCGTTGCCGGGCCCCGATGACCTGATCGTCGCCGATGCGCTGATCCATGCCAGCGCGCATGACGGGATGAAGCTCAGCCGGGCGCGCTGCGTGCTCGCCGCGCATAACGATGCGCAGGCGGTCGACGATGCGATTGCGGCGTGGCGCGCGGCGGGCGGCACCGGGCGGCCGTGGATCGTTGCCGAGACGCTTTACTCGATGGATGGCGATCGCGCGCCGGTGGCGGCGCTCGATGCGGTGGCGCAACGGCACGAGGCGATGCTGATCCTCGATGAGGCGCATGCGACAGCGGTGCATGGTCCCGGCGGGCGCGGCCTTGGCGCGGCGCTGGAAGGGCAGGCGCATGTCATCGCACTGCATACCTGCGGCAAGGGACTGGGCGTGGAAGGCGCGCTGGTGACGGCGGCGCGGCCGATCGTCGACTTGCTGGTCAATCGCGGGCGCAGCTTCGTCTTTTCGACTGCGCCCTCACCGCTGATGGCGGTGGCGGCGAGAGCGGCGCTGGAGCGGATGACTGCGGCCGACGACCGCCGTGCGCGGCTGGCAGCGCTGGTCGATGCGGCCGCGCGGCACATCTGCGCGCCGTTGGACCTGCCAGCGCCGGCGAGCCAGATCCTCCCCGTTATTCTGGGCGACGACGCACGGACCATGCGGGTCGCCGAGGCGGTGCAGGCGGCCGGCTTCGACGTGCGCGGCATCCGCCCGCCAACGGTGGCGCGCGGCACGGCGCGGCTGCGCATCTCGCTGACGCTCAATGTCGACGAGGTGCTCATCGCCCAACTCGGGGAGGCGCTGCGAACGGCGCTGGCGGCGTCATGAGCGGTGTGCTGATCGTCTCTGGCACCGATACCGACATCGGCAAGACGGTGGTCGCGGCGGGGCTCGCAGCGGCGCTGGGCGCCCACTACTGGAAGCCGATCCAGGCTGGCACGGCGGATGGGACGGACAGTGGGCGCGCGGCGGCGCTCGGCGTGCCGCGCGATCATGTACTGCGCGAGGGCTACCGGCTCACGCTGCCCGCCTCACCGCACCTCGCCTTCCGCGAAGAGGGGCTGGAAGCCGACCTTGCACGGCTGGCGCTGCCGGAACCGCGCCCGCTGATTGTGGAGGGGGCAGGCGGCCTGATGGTGCCGATCCGCCGCGATCCGCCGTGGATGATGATCGACCAGTTCGCGCGCTGGCAGGCGCCGGTGCTGCTGGTGACGCGTACGGCGCTCGGCACGATCAACCACAGCCTGCTCAGCGTCGAGGCGCTGCGGGCGCGCGCCATTCCCGTCGCCGGGCTGCTGTTCGTCGGCGAGGCGCATGCCGAAAATGAATCGGTGATCCCGGCGCTGGCCGGGGTGCCGCATGTCGGGCGGCTGCCGCTGCTCGATCCGCTCGATGCCCGGACGTTGGCCGGCGCGATTGCCGCGCACGTCGACCTGCCCCATTTGCGCGCGGCGATGGATAGTGCCGCATGACTGAAGTCTCGCCGATCTGGTACCCTTTCACCCAGCATGGCCTCAATGAGGCGGTGCCGCGCATCGTCTCCGCCTCGGGTGCCTGGCTGACCTGCGCGGACGGCACGCGGCTGCTGGACTGCATCGCGAGCTGGTGGGTCATCACCCACGGCCATTGCGAGCCGCGCATCGCCGCCGCCGTTGCCGCGCAGGCGAGCGTGCTCGATCAGATCATCTTCGCCGGCTACAGCCACCCGCAGGCCGATGCGGTGGCGCAGGCGCTGGTCGATATCGCGCCGGAAGGGCTGAGCCGCGTCTTTTTCTCGGACAGTGGCTCCACCGCCGTGGAAGTCGGGCTCAAGATGGCGCTCGGCTACTGGCACAATCGCGGCGAGGCGCGACACCGCATCCTCGTGCTGGAACATAGCTACCATGGCGATACCATCGGCGCGATGTCGGTGGGCGAGCGCGGGGTGTTCAACGCGCCTTATGCGCCGTTGCTGTTCGACGTGGCGACGGTGCCCTTCCCGGCGGCCGGGGCGGAGCAGGTGAGCCTGGACCGGCTGGAGGCGTTGTGCGCCGCGCCGGAAACGCCCGCCGCCTTCATTGTCGAGCCGCTGGTGCTCGGATCGGGCGGGATGCTGATCTATCCGCCGCACGTGCTGCGCGCGATGCACGAGATTTGTGCGCGCCATGGCGTGCTGTTCATCGCCGACGAGGTGATGACCGGCTGGGGCCGCACCGGCACGCTGTTTGCCTGCGAGCAGGCCGGCATCGCGCCCGATCTGTTGTGTCTCGCCAAGGGATTGACCGGGGGGCTGGTGCCGCTCGCCGCCACACTGGCGACCACGGAGATTTTCGAGGCGCACCGCAGCACAGACCGGGCGCGGATGTTCTTTCACTCCTCCAGCTTTACCGCCAACCCGATCTGCTGCGCTGCCGCCAATGCCAATCTCGCCATCTGGCGCGAGGAGGACGTGCTCGGCCGCGTTGCAGCGCTGGGCGCGGCGCTGGATCGCGGGCTGGCGGCGTTGGCGACCGATCCGGCGCTGCGCAACCCGCGCCGGATCGGCGGGATCGGCGCGATCGACCTGGAGGTCAAGGACGCCGGCTATCTCTCGGACGTCGCGCCGATCCTGCGGGCGCGGGCGCTGGAGAAGGGCCTCTTGCTGCGGCCGCTGGGCAATACCATTTACCTGATGCCGCCTTATTGCACGACCGACGACGAGGTCGCGGCGGCCTTCGATACGATCGGCGCGCTCATCGAACCGCTCGCGCGCGGCGCCGGCTGATGGCTCGCGCCTTTTCAATTGCCGCGTTTGGAGCTATGGGGCGCCATTCGCGAAATACTGGATGGATATGGCCAAAGAAGAACTTCTCGAAATGCGCGGGCAGGTAGTGGAACTGCTTCCCAACGCAATGTTCCGCGTCCGACTGGAAAATGATCACGAAATTCTCGGTCACACGGCGGGCAAGATGCGCAAGAACCGCATCCGCGTGCTCGTTGGTGATGAGGTGCTCGTCGAGCTGACGCCCTATGATCTGACCAAGGGCCGCATCACCTATCGCTACATGCCCGGCCGTGGCGGCCCCGGCCCCGGCCCCGGTCAACCCTGACCGTTAGCGCGGTGGCAAACCTGCCGCGCGGCCCCATGCGCCTTATCCTCGCATCTGCTTCGCCGCGCCGGCTCGATCTGCTGGCGCAGATCGGCGTGACGCCCGACGCCGTAGACCCGGCCCATATCGACGAAACCCCGCACAAGGGTGAACTGCCGCCCCTCTACGCCGCGCGCATGGCGGCCGAGAAGGGCGCGGTGGTTGCCGCGCGCCATGCAGGGAGCGCGGTGCTGAGCGGCGACACGGTGGTCGCCTGTGGCCGCCGCATCCTGCCCAAGGCGGAGAATGAGGCGACCGCGCGCACCTGCCTTACCTTGCTCTCCGGCCGCCGCCACCGTGTGCTAAGCGCCGTCACCGTGATCGACGCGGAGGGCAAGGCGCGGCACCGGCTCTCGACGAGCATCGTCACCTTCAAGCAACTGCATGGTGATGAGATCGCCGTCTATCTCGCCAGCGGCGAGTGGCACGGCAAGGCGGGCGGCTATGCCATTCAAGGCCGTGCCGCCGGACTGATCCGCGCGTTGTCGGGCAGCCCATCAGGTGTGATCGGCCTGCCGCTCTATGAGACGCGCGCGCTGCTGCGTGCCGCCGGGGTCGCCTGTGACTGACATCCCCGCCGGCCCGCACTGGCTCTACGAGGAGGGTATTGGCGAGGCGCGCGCCGCGCTGGTGCAGGGCGGCCGCATCCTCGAAGCGCAGATCGAGCGGGAGGACAAGCGCGCGCGGGCCGGCGGCGTGTATGCCGGCCGCCTCACCCATACGCTGATCGTGCGCAAGCGGGGTATCGCCCGGCTGAATAGCGGCGAGGAAGTGCTGATCGAGCCGATCCCGCCCAAGGTGGCGGAGGGGGCGACCGTGCGCGTCGAAGTCCTGCGCGAGGCGATCGCCGAGCCAGGGCTGGAGATGGGGCGTGAGAAGCTGGCACGCGGACGCATCGCCGTGCCGGGGCTGGTCGCGGGACCGGGGCCGAGCCTGCTCCAGCGGATCGACGAGACCGGCCTGCCGATCGTGCCGTGCCCGGCGCATGAGGAAGACCGGCTGGAGGCCGCCGGCTGGAGCGAACTGCTCGCCGAGGCGATGACCGGCGAGGTGGGGCGCGAGGATGCGGCGTTGCGGATCTTCCCGACGCCGGCGATGACGCTGATCGACGTGGACGGCGCCGCGCCGCCCGCCCAGCTCGGCCCCAAGGGCGCCAAGCTTGCCGCGCAGGCGATCCGCCGCATGGGGATTACCGGCTCGGTCGGCATCGACCTGCCGACGATGAACAACAAGGACGAGCGGCTGATCGCGGCGGCGCAGATTGACAAGGTGTTGCCCCAGCCGTTCGAGCGCACCGCCGTCAACGGCTTCGGCTTCGTGCAGATCATCCGCAAGCGCGAGCGGGCCTCGCTCATCGAGCTGCTGCGCGCCGACCCCGTGCGCACGGCGGCGATGGCAGCGCTGCGCGCGGCCGAGCGACACCATGGCGCGGGGGCGGTCACGTTGACGCTCGCGCCGGCCGTGGCGCGCGATATCCGCGCCCATGCCGAGTGGATCAGGCTGCTGGAGCGTCGGCGCGGCGGCACCGTGACGATCACCGCCGATGAGGCCCTCGTGCCGGGAGTGCACCATGTCCACTAAAGGCCAATGCCCGGTCTGCCGCAAGCCGGCTGTAGCCGAATTCCGCCCTTTCTGCTCGCGCGGCTGCCGGGATCGCGACCTCGTCAACTGGCTGGACGAGGGTTATCGCATGCCCGTTCGCCCCGAGGAGGATGAGGACGGCGCGGAACGGCGCGAAGACTGATCGCCCGTTCAGGAACCATCCGGCTTGTCCGCCGTAATGTAAGGCCTCCCCTTCCTGGGAGCGGGGGCCGTGTTCGTGCGAGTGCGCGACAGGACGAAACAAGAAAGCGAGACGGGTTGATGAAGATCACGAAGCTTTGCGCCGCCGCCGTGGTGGCGACGCTGCTCATGCCGCCGCCGGTGGTGGCCAAAACCACCCTGAGCGAGAAGGACCGCGCCCGCGTGGCACGCGCGCCTGCCAAGGACCGCGCGGACGTGCGCTATTGCCTGCTTCAGCGCAAGAAGGGCGGCAAGACCGGCTTGCTGGTCGGTGCGGCCGGCGGCGCCGGTGCCTCTGTGGTCGCAGGCGGCGATGTGGGCGAGACGCTGCTGGCCGGCGGTGCGGGCGCGGTGGCCGGTCATCTGATCGGCAAGGGCACCGCCACCAACAGCCGCTGCGATACGGTGCTGCGGCGCAATCCCTGATAGCGGACGAAGTGGCGCCACGCCCACGCTCCCTTATCGCATCATGGGGGTGGACAGGGGCGCGGCGGCATGCTTATAGCGCTCGCCTTCGCCGCGCATTCGCGCTGGCGGCCAATCCCGTGCCCGGGTAGCTCAGTTGGTAGAGCATGCGACTGAAAATCGCAGTGTCGGCGGTTCGACTCCGTCCCCGGGCACCACTTCCGCTTTCGCCAGTGTTCGCCGGTGTATTTACACGGCGCAGAAATCCGGCATATTGCTGGCGGCTCCATTCGCAGTTGTTCGCACATACTCGCCAGCAGCCGCGAATTTTGGGGGCCATATCGGGGGCCAGATTCTCGGCGTGACCCCTAGGTGCGAGAAGTGGCCCCCAAAATGGATACGACCGACACGGACAACAACGGGGAGCCAAAGCCTAAGAAGGCTATGACTGACACCACGTTGAAGGCTGCCAAACCACGGGAAAAGCCCTACAAATTGGGCGATTCTGGGGGTTTGTTCTTGTTGGTCCAGCCCAGCGGCGGGAAGCTCTGGCGGTTCAAATACCGGATCGATGGCAAAGAAAAGAAGCTCGGCCTGGGTACTTATCCCGAGGTGAGTCTCGCTGCTGCGCGTGCTGCCCGGGACGATGCTCGTAAGCAGTTGGCCGCTGGTGCTGACCCCTCGTTCGAGAAGAAGCGCGCCAAGGTCCGTGCGCAAGCCAGCGCAGCCAACAAGTTCGGCGATATCGCGCGCGAGTATGTCGAGAAGCGGACGAAGGAGGGCTGGGCTGAGGCCACGGTCGCCAAGGCCGAGTGGCTGTTTGAGCATTTCGGCGGCAACCTCTCCCGCTATCCTGTTACCGAAATCGAGCCTGCAGACGTCCTTGCGGTGCTGCGAGGGGTCGAAGCGAAAGGGAATCTGGAGACCGCGCGCCGGCTGCTTCAGTTCGCCAGCAGGGTCTTTCGACATGCGGTCGCGACTGCTCGCCTGGGATCGGATCCGACCAGAGACCTCAAGGGCGCACTGACCGCGCCGCAGCCGAAGCACCATGCCGCCATTGTCCAGCCGGCCCGCGTGGGCGAGCTGCTGCGCGCCATTGAAGGCTATGAGGGCAACTATATCACCAAATATGCTCTTGAGCTTGCCCCCCATGTCTTCGTCCGCCCCGGTGAGCTCCGGCAGGCGACATGGTCGGAGTTTGATTTCGGAGAGGCTGTGTGGACGATCCCGGCCGGGCGGATGAAGATGCGCAAGTCTCATACCGTGCCGCTTTCGCGTCAGTCGGTTGCGCTCCTGAAGGGCCTTCGAGAAATTCGCGGTGATCGGCCAGGCTATGTATTTCGCTCGATGCGGACAAGCTCCCGGCCAATCAGCGAGAACACGCTCAACGCCGCTCTTCGCCGGCTGGGCTTTGCCCGCCTCGAGACCGGAGCTGATTGAGCTCCCGGTTGACGATGGCGGTCAGCGCCTTCTGCGCGCCCTTAATGACGTGCCACTTGTCTCCGATGTGGAGCGGGCGCCCGGGAGAGCCGTCGGCGGGCGAACAGACGCCGGCAGGCCAGGCCCGCCTGACTGCGGCAATATTCACTGGCGCCAGATCACTCACGACGCAGGAGACCTTCGCGCGATCGAGATTGGCGATGATCCAGCCGCTGATGGCTGCGCCGTCGCCCGCCTTGATGATCCCGATCGCTTCTCCGGTTCTTCCGTTCGTGAAGACGGTATAGAGCATGGGCGCTCGACCCAGACTGACAACGGCAATGAGATGGATACCTATGCCGCCGACGTCGCGGCGCTGGTCGCCGCGCTCGACCTCAAGGGTGCGGTCCATGTCGGCCATTCGACCGGCGGCGGCGAGGCGGCCCATTATGCCGCGCGGGCAAGGCCCGGAACGATCTCGAAGCTGATCCTCGTCGGCGCGGTGCCGCCGGTGATGGTCAAGACGTCGAGCAATCCCGGCGGCTTGCCCATCGAGGTATTCGACGGGTTCCGCAAGGCGCTCGCCGAAGATCGTTCGCAATTCTATCTCGATATCGCTTCGGGTCCGTTCTACGGCTTCAATCGCGCCGGTGCGAAGGTCAGTCAGGGCCTGATCCAGAACTGGTGGCGGCAGGGTATGGTGGGAAGCGCCAAGGCGCATTACGACTGCATCAAGGCCTTCTCCGAAACCGACTTCACCGAGGATCTGAAGAAGATCCAGGTGCCGACGCTGGTCATGCACGGAACCGACGACCAGGTGGTGCCTTTCGCGGATTCTGCGCCGCTATCGGCCAAGCTGCTCGTGAAGGGCATGCTCAAGGCGTATGACGGCTATCCGCACGGCATGGCGGCGACAAACGCGGATGAACTCAACAAGGATATGCTGGCCTTCATCCGGAGCTGATGCACAAGGCCGGGACGGGGCGTTTAGGCTCCGTTCCGGCAATGACATTCCGGTCAGCTATAGCCAGGCTGGTGAATGTCGACGAGCCGGGCGCTTTCCGCCCACAAGGCTTCGGCCGTTTCGGGATTGGTTGCGAACGGACGCACGCCGAAGCGGCCTTCCGTTTCGATCGGTGCAATATCGCAATCCTCGCAATAGACGCCGCCGATGCCGTTCAGGGCGGGAGAGGTGGCGCACCATATCGTCGTCGCAGCGCCTTGTTGGGGTGTCTTGAGGTCGCGGGCGGGGTCGATCACGGCCGAACCATCGGCGTTGACGGCACCGAACTGGTCGATCTCCTCGCGGCTCAGGTGCCGCGCCAGCGGGCCGAGGATCGAACCGGGATGGACCGAATAAGCGCGGATGCCATGGCCGACACCACGCGCATCGAGAGCGACGGCAAAGAGCGCGTTGGCGGTCTTTGCCTGACCGTAAGCAAGCCATTTGTCATAGGCACGCCGGTTGAAAGCGAGATCGGAGAGGTCGAACCCGCCAAGCTGGTGGCCGCGCGAGGAGAGGACGACCACGCGCGTGCCATCGGCGCGACGGAGCGACGACCAGAGCGCGCCGGTCAGGTGAAAATGCCCGAGATGGTTGGTGGCGAACTGACCTTCATGTCCTTTCGCATCGCGAAACAGCGAGGTCGCCATCACGCCGGCGCTGAGGATCAGGAGATCGAGCGGCCGTCTGCTGCTGAGGAAGTCGGCTGCGAAGGCGTCGATAGAGGACGGATCGAGCAGGTTCATCGCCGACACGCTGACGTTCGGAATATCCGCCAGGGCTTGCCGTGCCGCGTTCGGATCGCGCGCCGGCACGATGACAGTCGCTCCCTTCAGTGAGAGAATCCTGACCGTCTCGCGACCGAGATTGGAGGCGCCGCCTGTGACGATCGCGATTTTGCCCGAAAGATCGGTGCCCTGTGCAACCTCCTCCGCGGTGGTAAAAGGGCCGAAGGCAGTGCCGAGCGGCTTTTGAGAAGATGTCATCATCCAGCTTTCCTGTTCGATCGGGAGCGACAGGCCGATTGGCCGCCTGTCTTGAGGGCTGCGGGGCACAGGGAGGCTTCGGCCGGCCTTTCGTCTGACCGGCCGAAGACCGTCTCAGAAATCGACGGTGCGGGCGTCAAACGCGTTCTGGAAAGCGACTTCTCGCTCTGCGGCCGGCGGATAGATCCACACTGCATTGATATCCATCTTCACCTTCTTGGCTGCGGCGCCGGTCAGTTCCACCGTTCGTGGCGACCATCCCCGCGTGAAAATCGCCGTGTCGGGACCGAGATCGAGGCAGACCACATAAGCGGGCTGGTCATAGGCGAGCGTCGGCTCGCCGAGCAGATCGGCGGCGGCGTTATGGCCGGCGAATGCGCCCAGCCGGCGTGCGTGTTGACATGACATTAGCGAGAAATTGCCCTCACTGTCCGTTGCCGCTTTGGCGGTATCGCCCGTGGCAAAAACGTGCGGCGCGCCCGGCACCCGCAGATCGGGGTCGACGAGGATGCGGCCGAGATTGTCGCGCTCCGCGGGCAACTGCGCGGTGAGGGGCGAGGCGCGCATGCCTGCCGACCAGATCACAGTTTCTGCTTCGATGCGCTCGCCGTTCTCAAGCGTGACACCGCTGCCGTCGAGTTGTGCAATGCCGGAACCGAGCCGTGTTTCGATGCCCAGATCGCGCAGGCGCGCTTCGATATAGGGGCGCGGTTCGGGCCCCATATCCGGCGCGACGCATTGGCCGCGCTCAACGATGATGACGCGCACCGGCGTGTCCACGCCGAGAATCTCGCGCAATCTGCCCGGCATCTCGGTCGCAACCTCGATTCCGGTAAAGCCGCCGCCGCCGACCACGACCGTATTGCGAGCGCGCGAAGCGGGTCGTTCCGCGAGGGCATGCAGATGCTTGTCGAGTGCTACCGCGCCATCACGGTCCGTCACGCTATGACCGAAGTCGGCCAGGCCGGGGATCGGCGGCTGGAAACCGTGACTTCCCGCCGAGACGACCAGACGGTCGTAGGACAGGTTGTCGGTATCGCCAGCGGCGTTGGTTATGCACACCGTCCCGCGTTCGATGTCGATCGTGTCTACGAACCCGGCGTGGAAGCTGATATCGGTTGCGGCGAACACGTCGCTTAACGGTGCGATCATGGTGCCCGGATCCCGTTCATAGAGGCGCGGCCGGACGATCAGCGTCGGCTCGGGAGCGACGACTGTGATTGTGAGGTCCTTGGGCGAAACCCCTTTTTCGTCGCGCAAGCGTGCGGCCGAAAGGGCAGCCATGAGGCCAGCGAAGCCGGCTCCGATGATGATGATTTGCTGTGACATGCGATATCTCCTCGGCAGGGTGTCCGTGCGTGCGGCGCCTCCGCGAGGCCGGGCTTGCCGGACCCTGGAGGACACCTTGGAGAATCGCGAACGGCGCGTTGGCGCGCTATCGGGCAGGAGGGTAGCCCGCGCACACCAATTGCTATGTCAATCTATTCCTTGGAACAGATGCGGAGCCTGCGCCTTCAAGATTCGATAGAGAAACACTCTTCACGTTTGCTGGCGACCAGACCTTGCAAAGGACCAGGAACAGGCCGGCAATTAGCAAATCGCGCTCTATAGGCGAAAGCCGCATGGCGAGCGTTACCAGCGTGGCCGCGCCTTCCAGCACTTGACGGCCGGTCATCTGCTCTCATTCCTTCGCGCGCGGCTCCGATTGCTCGTGGACGCCAGCGAGGGCGCGATGGTCACGAACGCCGTGCAGCCCAGAACAATGGATAAGGGCAAATCGCCGAGCAGCATGAAAGCGCGCCATCCGACGGCGGTTGCAATGATCGCCGGAAGCGCGAGGAGGGAGGCTGTGTCCATGGCCTGTTCACGGCCGCGCCTCCGGGCGATTTTCCGGTCGTCGTGGAGATGGGTCTGGTGCTCGGCTTGCATGGAGTTTGCCTCAGTGATCTGGTGACAAACTGCCCCGGCGAGGATGCCTCAACCATTCTGCTGCAGTCGTGGCGGGCCTGTTCGAATGTATGGAGCCGGCAGCCTTATGGTCGATGGCGCGCAGGCCCCTGGATGGCACCGGCCTCTCCGCCGGTCGCCTCACAACAAGCCGCTGCTCTCATTCTTCAGCCGGTATTCATACGGAAGGCCATGCCCGGCCCACCGGAACGCTGAGACGGCCCGGCCGAACGGACCATCCCGGAGGCGCAGCCGCCGATTTAACGATCTCCCCGCAGCAAGCACGGCCGTCGCCGTGGCTTTCCATGACGAGGAGATTGTGATGAAAACCCACCTTATCATTGCCGTTGCGCTGGTCGGCTGGCCGCTCCAGGCGTCTGCGCAGGATTTTAACGGTCCTTCGATCGGCGTTCAGGCCGGTTGGAACAGCACCAACGTGCGCCTTCCGGGAGGCAGTAATGTGCCCGACGTCGATCGGTCGACCGATGCGTTCGTTGGCGGCGGCTTCCTCGCCTATGATTACGAAGTAACGCCGCGCGTCGTCATCGGTGGGCAAGCGGAGTTCAATGTCGCCGCTTCTGACGATTTCGGAGCAGGAGGACAGACGGCGAGCGTGCGGGTCGACCCCAGATATGCATTCGATCTGACGGCTCGGGCCGGCTACCTCGTGACGCCCGAGACGCTGGTCTATGTCCGGGGCGGTTACAGCAACGCCCGCGTCCGCACATCGCTGACCACCGATGCCAAGCTCACCTCTTTGTCCGATAATCGGGATGGCTGGATCGTCGGTGGCGGCGCGGAGAGAATGATTACCGATCATGTGGCGGCCCGCCTGGAATATAGATATGCCGATCTTGGCGAAGGGCCGGATAAATTCGAGCGTCATCAGGTCCTTATCGGCGCCGCCTATCGTTTTTGAACGCCCCGGCGCGGGCCCGGAGCTTTGACTTCGGGCCCTCGGCATGACCGGATAAGAGCGGCGCGACTGACGGCGCTGCTCGAACCGAAAGTCGTCGATCTGGCGATGGCGCGCCCGACGGATATGGCCGGCATGGCGGAGCCGCGATCGCCGCGATCTTGGCGTTCGGCATCGCCATCGGCACACAGATGCCGTTCGGCGGGACGGAGCCGGTCGCGGTCCGGGACGGAGCGATGGTGGCGCAAGGACCGCTCGCCGATGCGCTCGATCGTTAGCTTGCTTCTGCGCAGGCACCCGATGCGCCCACCCTGATCGGGATCAGCTTCGCGCGCGCCGACGGTCAATGGTGCCGTACTTCGACAGCGCCATGCTGGCCGGTCTCGCCTGTCGTGAGGACAGCCGCCGGCGACTGCGCCCAGTTCGGGTGGCGTGCAGGGCGAGTATCGGCAAGCTGACAGCAACGTGCCACTGGTTCTTGAGACGGCGCGGGCCCTGATGGCGGGCGAGCCTCTCGACGCGGCTGGCGAACGGCGCACAAG
Organism: Sphingobium sp. 66-54; assembly: GCA_001899715.1. GTDB lineage: Bacteria > Pseudomonadota > Alphaproteobacteria > Sphingomonadales > Sphingomonadaceae > Sphingobium. Next base: position 49,121 of record MKWI01000029.1, on the reverse strand, counting down.
GGATTCGCATTGGCGCCGGCCCGCACCCTCTCACGATAGCGTTGACGCCAACTCCACTGAGCGGGCTGGTTGTTTTACAAGGTGATAGCGTATCGACCGTTCATAAGGTTCAGAACGGCGGAACGTCTTGTCGGGGTGGTCCATGGCGTGATCGCAATTATAACTGATCTACTGTGTTCTATGGTTCGGTGCTCATCATCATTAAGATAATTGTCGAAGTGCCAAGATGACTGCTAGGCTCTCAACTGCCACCGCTTGGTGAGTCTTGGGGGGATTGTAGGTGCGAAATAGGGTTATCGGCGCCGTTGGCGTCGTGCTGGCCGCGTGCGTTTTGGTGAGCGCGCCGGCGGCGGCGCAGGAAAAAACCGGTGCGAAAACCGGCTTCATGCTCAAGCCGGGGGCGGCGCGCATCGTCCTGATGCGGCCGACTATCCGGGTGGCTTCCCAGTCGACCGGAGGCATGAGCGAGCCCAATGCCGATTGGACGGCGCAGGCCGTCGAGAATATCGACAAGGCGCTGCGCGATGCGCAGGCGCAACTCGGCAATGATGTGGTCTCCTATGACGAAGGCGTCTCCGGCGAAGGTGCGCTGACCGCCCAATATGGCAATCTGTTCAGCGCGGTGGCCGATTCCGTCATCACCTATCAATTCTTCGCCGGCAATCGCTTGCCCACCAAGAAACGATCGAAGGAATTCGAGTGGAGCGTGGGGCCGGGCCTCTCAGGGCTGCATTCGCTGGATGGCGCCGATTATGCGCTCTTCATAAATACGCGGGACGACTACGGCTCGACAGGCCGGAAAGTGCTGCAGCTCTTCGCGGCGCTCGGCGGCGTGGGCATCACCTCCGGCGTGCATATCGGCTATGCGGGGCTGGTCGACCTCAAGACCGGTGAACTGGTTTGGCTCAACGCTGACCGCCAAATGGGCGGCGACGTCCGCACGGCGGAAGGTGCCGTCAAGCGTGTGGCCCAGTTGCTCGAGGGCTTTCCGGGCAAGCCGGGCGAACCGCTTGCCGCCGGGGCGAAGTGAGGTGCTCCCGTTTCTAGCGGCCGCGCTGCTGGCGGCAGCGGGGCCGGCGGCCGCGCAGGCCGATCCGTCGCTTCCTCCCTTCACGCTCGGTTACGAGCCGACTTCGGTCGACGAACGTGGCTTGTGGATGGACGCCGACGAGCGGGAGCGGCGGCTGCGCGATTCGACGCTGACCGTGCGCGACGAGGCGCTGAACCGCTATCTCAAGGGCGTGCTGTGCCGCACGGTAGGGGAAGAGCGTTGTCGTGGTGTGCGCCTCTATGTAGTCGAGGTGCCGGCGTTCAATGCCAATATGGCGCCCAACGGCACAATGGTGGTGTGGACCGGCATGCTGCTGCGCGCGCGCAATGAGGCGGAACTGGCCGCCGTCCTTGGCCATGAGTTCGCTCACTTCGAGCTGCGCCACGGCCTCGGCGGCTTCAAGCAGCGGCGCAATGCCAGCGATGTGGGCGCCTGGCTGGCGGTGCTCGGCGGGTTGACCAATGCCGGCACGGGTGATCTGCAACTGTCGCTGCTCGGCTCGGTATATCAGTTCAATCGCGAGCAGGAGGAAGCGGCCGACCGTCTGGGGTTCCAGTATCTGGCGGCGGCGGGCTATCCCTCTGATGCCGCCACGCATGTCTGGCAGACCCTTATGGCGGAGCAGGATGCGACGGCTGTGGGCCATGGCCGCAAGCCGAAGCAGCGCTATGCGGCCGGCTTCTTCGATACGCATCCGACCAGCCTGAAGCGTGCCGAATATCTTGCGGCGGAGGCCGGCAAGATCGGCGACAGCGGGCGTGATCCGCGCGCCGCCGACTATCACGCCGCCATCGCCGGCCACCTGCCGCAATGGCTCGAAGCGCAGGTGAAGCTCAACGACTTCGGCGGCACGGAATATCTACTCCAACAACTGGCGGCGGATAGCGGGTGGACCGGAGAGCTTCTGTTCGCACGGGCTGAACTTTACCGGTTACGCGGCAATCCACGCGATCTCGCGGCCAGCGTCGGTTTCTATCGTGGCGCTCTCTCTGCGGGTTACAGCGAAGCGCGCCTCTACCGCAATATGGGCATGTCGCTGCTGCGCTCCGGGCAGACCAGCGAAGGCCACACCGCTCTCAACGAATATCTCCGCCTCATCCCGGACGCGAGCGACGCCAAGGCCGTCCGCGCGCTCGTGGAGCAATAAGGAAAAAGACCATGTTCAAGTTCACGACCCTTGCACTCAGTGTCGCCACGATGGCTGCGGTTCCGGCGCTGGCCGGCAACGCTCTCGTTTCCCCGGGTGCGCACAAGGGGATCGCCAAATCCTCCCTGTCCGCGACGCCGGACGGCGAATGGAATCGGCTCGGCCGCCGGGACGGCAAGTTCGTCGAGTTGTGGACGAAGGATGGCGACAGCCTCAACAAGGTGACGTTCTTCGGTGGCGTGCCGGCGGGGGAACCGTTGTTCCGGGAGGCCGACAAGAAGAACCGCCCGCTCCCCAAGGTGAGCGGCACCATGCTGATGACCGATATCCCGACCTTGCTGGAGAGCAGCTATCGAATCCAGTTCAACGTCAACCGGATCTCGATCGACGATCAGGAGCCCGCCACGCTCGGCGGCCATCCCGGTCTCAAGTTTCGCTATACCTTCGTCAGCGCGGATGATGAGGTTGAGCGCAAGGGAGAGGCGATCGGTGCGATCGTGAAGGATCGCGTGTTCCTCGTGTCGTACGAGGCGCCGGCTATCTATTTTTTCGAAAAGGACCTGCCCGCGTTCCATCAGTTGGCCGCGACGTTGAAGATGTAGTGCAATGGGCGCCGCGTTCCGCTCGATGTTCGCAGATGTGAAGAGGGCTCCCTACAACTCGGGCCAAAGCGATTGTGCTCATGGCGCCATCCTTCTAGCGTGAGCCTCTTGCGCTGGCGCGGCTGCGGCGGCGATCGACTGCGACATGGGGCGGAGGCGCTGGCCTCCGATGCAGAAGGGGGAGGATCGGCATGAAGACTTTGCGGCTGTTGGCGATGGGTGTGGCGCTGGCTGCGTGCGGCGGTGCGGCGGTGGGGCAGAATGCGCCTCCCGCACCAGCCGCCCCGGTGACGCCCGCCGTCGCACCGGCACCGGCCGCGCGCCCGGCGGGGCCGCCGATCTCACCCGCGCTGGGCGAGGGGCCGTGGGATGTGCAGACGCAGACCGGGCCGCTCCATGTCACGCTCGTCACCAAGGGGCTGGATCATCCGTGGGGTTTGGCGTTTCTGCCCGATGGCGACATGCTCGTCACTGAACGGGCGGGGCGGCTACGGATCATCCGCAAGGGCGTGCTCGACCCGACACCGATCGCCGGCGTGCCCGATGTGCTGGCGACCGGGATCGGTGGGTTGATGGACATCGCCCTGCATCCCAAATTCGCCAAGAACCGGCTCATTTATCTCGCTTATTCCAAGCCTGGCGCGCAGGTGCGGGACCGCTCGACCCTCGCCGTGGTGCGTGCCCGCTGGGATGGTGGCGCGGCGCTGAGCGACGTCAAGGACATCTTCATCGCTGATGCCTGGTATGGCGAGGCGCCGCTTCCCCAGCGCTGCTGCGGGCAAGGACCGTCGAGCGGCAGCTATGGCGGCCGGCTCGCCTTCGACCGCAAGGGCTATCTCTACGTGACCAGCGGCGACCGCAACTATGGCGAGAAGGTGCAGGATCCCTCCAACCATTTTGGCAAGATCCTGCGCCTGCGCGACGACGGCAGCGTGCCGCCGGACAATCCCTTCATCGGCAAGCCGGGCTACAAGCCGGAGATTTACACGACCGGCCACCGCAATCCACTTGGCCTCACCGTCCATCCGGTGACGGGTGCGCTGTGGTCTTCCGAGTTCGGGCCGCGTGGCGGTGATGAGGTGAACGAGATCAAGGCCGGCCACAATTACGGCTGGATCGAGGTGACGCAGGGCGCGCACTACAATGGCGAGCCGGCCAAGGGCGTGAAAGGCGTGGCCGGCATGGACGACCCGGTGCTGACCTGGGCGCCGTCGATCAATCCGGGCAATCTGCTGTTCTACGCCGGCAAGACCTTCCCGGCGTGGCGGGGCAACATGTTGATGCCGACGATGACCCGCTCCGTGGTGCGCGAGACGTTCGACGCCAATGGCAAGCCGGTGGCGCAGGAACTGATGTTGACCGAACTCAAGCAGCGCTTCCGCGATATTCGCGTGGGGCCGGACGGGTTTCTGTATGTGCTGACCGACGAGAAGGACGGCGCGGTGCTGCGGATCGAGCCGGGCCGGAAATAACGGCGCGGCGGCCGGCGCGCGCGTTGCGGGGATCGGCCGGGGGAAGGGCGATGGCGGGCGCTGATGTTGGGGCGTGCGAACTCCGGCGCTGTTGCGGCCCCGCGCTCTACTGCCGCGCCAGTCGGAGCGATCCTCCCTTTGGCGGAGCCGTTCGCGGTGGGGGAGTGCGGACGCCCTTCAGGGGCGGTCTCGCGGATCGACCAGCGTGACCGCGCCCGTGTGGATATGGGCATATTGACCGCTCAGTTCGGCCCGGCCGGCGGCGGTCAGTTCGATATACGTTTCGGCACGGAGCGACTGACGGGGCGATCCGCCCGAAACGCGCTGGACCATGCCCTGCCGGCGGAGCTGCGCGATGAGTGCGCGCAGCGGTGCGCCCTCCATCCCGGTTGCCAGCGTGGCGTCAGCGACCCGGTAAGGCACGGCGTGTTGCCAGTGGATATACATGTCAGCGAGCAGGGCACGCCCCGGATCGGGTGTGGGGGCGGCGGCGAGGCGCGCGGCCACTTCCAGCGCGCCGTGGTAAGCGGCGCGGGCAAAGGCGCCGACCAGCCGGGGCTGCACGGCGAAGCGCGCGACCTTGCAGGCCCGTTCCGCCGCGCCGGCGCGGTCCGGCTCGGTGGGCGGGATGGGGAAGGATGCGGTGTGGAACATGGCGCTTGTCTCCTCTCTGGTCTCGCGATGGATCGGCTCAGGCCACCAGCATCGGCACGCCGCAGCGCATGCGGTCGACCCAGGTCGTCGCGGAGCCGAGTTGCACGCCGAGCAGCGCCGTCATCTGATCGAGCAGGCCATCGACCAGCGGGGCGACGGCACCGAGCTGGGTGCCGACCGCGCCGACCAGCGGGCCGGTGGTGACGGTGATGCCGAGAACGGTGGCGCTGACCTGCATGCTTTTAGTCAACGATTCGGCGATTCCGGCGGTGAGGTCGTTGGTGGAGACGGTGCGGGGGGTGTGGCTGGCGATATCGTCGCGGGTGAAGCGGACGGACTGGGCGGTGACGCCGCCCAGATGGACCTGCGCGGCGGCGTTGACCCTGGTGCCGAGGACGTTGGCGAGCACGGCCGGGCGGGTCGGCATGGATGTTGAGAAATCATCAAGTTGCGCGGGCGTGATGTCGGCGATGGCGATGGTGCCGATGGCTGGGGTGACGGCCAGCGTCACGCTTCCTTCCCCGCTGGCGCCGCCGCAGCTTATGTCCGCGAGGCGCGCCTGCGCTTCGGCCAGATCGACATAGACGGGCAGGCGCAGCGTGGCGATGCCGCTGATGGCGGAGAGCAGGCTCGTCTCCAGATAGAGCCGCGCGCGCGAGGTGCGGATCACCACGTCGCGTGCCTGCGTGACCGTCATCCACGGCGAGTGCGCGGTGCCGCCGCCGCCCGCCAGCGTCAGCCGCGTGCTGGCGAGGCCGGGCACGGTCACGTCGAGCGTGGCCTGATAACTCTCCCCCTGCGCGCTTTCGAGCAATGCGCGCAGGAAGGAGAAGGCGTCGACCCGCAGATGACTGTCGCCGTCATGGCCGGCACCCTGCCCGAGCGGGCCGAGGTCGATCATGTCCGAGAGCCGCACCGCCTGCGTGCCGAGACGCGGGGCGATGCTATCCAGCACCGCCCGGCTGGTGAGATCCGGCGCGGCCTGCGCCATGGCGCGCACCAGCGTCTGGAGCGGAATGTCGCTGTCGAACAGCGTCGCGTAGCTGGTCTCCTCCCGCCCGAGCTGGGCCCCCAGCGCGTCCGCGAAGCCGAGCAGGTCGATCTGCGCCGAGGCGAGCGCCTGACCGTCGAGCACCGAGAGGTTGAGCTGGGTTCCGGCCAGGGCGGAGAGGAGCTGGTTGGGCAGCCCGCCGGAGATCGCGGCGAGGCGGGTGCCGATGGAGAAGGCGGCCATGTCCATCCGCGCGGCAGTCGCCTGCGCGCGCACCGTCACGGCCGGCCGGCCGGTGAGAAAGCGGCCGAAGAACACCGGCACCGGCCGCTCCAGCACAAGCTGCGCGGCGGAGGGCTGGCTGGCGGCCGCGCTGAAGCGCGCCTCCGGAGCGATCATGGCATCGCGGCTGTAGGCGCCGGGGGTGAGGCGGGCGATCGTTACGCCGCCCTGGCCGCTCTGCGTAATCACCGATTGGGCGGCGGCGGTGCCGTTGCCGGCGATATCCCCAGCGGCGGCAGCGAGCGCGGCGGCATCGGCGATGCCCTGCAACTGCCGCTTGGCGAGGAACAGGCTGCCGACATCGACACCGACCGCCGCCGCCCCCATCAAGGTGGTGAAGGAAAGCGCCAGCATCACCGTGGCGGCACCACTGCGGTCCCGCCCGAGGGCGCGGAGACGGCGGATGGTGTGGAGAAGGGGGCGCGGCGCGGCCGGGGCACGGTGCCGCGGTGGCGGCATGGTGAAGCGGGTGCCGCCGGAGATTGGCAGCGCTGGCGTCGCCGGCATGGTGCTGCCGGGCTCGCGCTGGAGCATATGGGGGTTCTGGCGCTTGCGGGCGGGTGTGCGTGGCATGGCTCAGACCTCCTCCAGCTTCACCACGGCGGTACGGCGGATGATGCCGGCGGGCAGCGGGATGGGCGACATGGAGAACAGGCGCGAGTGGCTGGCGTCATAGCTCACGGCGACCGAATAGAAGGCGCCGGACTGGCTGATGGCGACCGAGACGAGCGCCGGATCGAGAAAGGCGGCATCGCCGAGGCTGTGGCGCACGCTCTCGTCGGCGAGCGATTGCCGCTCGGTGCTGCTGAGGCCCGCCAGCGCGGCGCGGGCAGCCTCGTTGGCGGCCTGCTGCACGGTGTGCGCGGCCATCAGCCACGAGCCGTAGGAGAGGATGCCGACCAGCAGCATGAGCAGGATCGGCAGGCTGAGCGCCAGCTCCACCAGCGCGGCACCGGCCTCGTCCGCGAGGAGATGCGAGGCGGGGCCGGTGCCGGCCGGGGGAGCGGCCTGTGCCGAGCCGGGGGCTGGCGAGGGTCCGTCAGTGCGTTCCATGAGAGGGAGCGTGGCAGGCAATGGCGAAGGAAGTGCCAGCGGTGGCGTGGACGCGAATTGCGTAATTTGCGTGTGCCGGGGGAAACCGGGACGCGCGGTTTTGCGAGGGTGGGGCGGCGGTCTTGCCGGTGGGTTAAGGCGGGCGCGGCGTGGGCATGGCGGGTTTGCGCATGATGGTGGGATCGACGGGGTCGGGCGCGTTGGGGCGGAGCGCGTGTTTGAGGGGAAGAGTCGTGGAGGCTGCGGTTTTTTGGGGGCTCGCGTGTCCAGCGCGATCATGTGCTCCTGCGGAGACGGGAGCCTGGGACGGTAGGGGAGCGCGGTTGGGCCTTGGGCTCCTGCCTTCGCAGGAGCACGGGTGGCCCTGATGGTGGGCGGTGTGGGGCCCGGGCGCTGTGGGGCCAATTTTGGGGGAGCGATGCGCGGCGGAATGGCCACATCGCTGGTTGTGCCGAGCGTCGCAAGGCCCGTTGGCATGGCGCCAGTGCGTCTCGGTGAGGCTCGACACGAACGGGAAGGAGGGCTCCGGTTCCCGGCATCCTGTCCTTTCCGGAGGCTGTCCTGTCGATCTGGAGCCAAGCCCTTCTCGACCGTGATCCTCCCCTACCGAGAAAGGCTCAGGCCGGCCGGCTGTGCGGGGCGGGCTCTAGCTCGGCCTGATGCCGGGACCGGTTTCGGCCGTGGCGGTGGCGAGCAGCAGGGCGCCCTCCACGCCATAGGCACCGCGCAATTGCGTGAGCGATGCGCGGATGGGGGCGAGGGCGCCCTCATTGGTGAGGAGGCGCGTGTCCGTGGCCCGGTCGCCCTCGCCGCGCAGCACCGCTTCGAGCGCGTCGCGGAAGGCCGGGCGCTCGGCCGTGGGGACGAGGTCGGCGAAGGCGACGCCGCGCAGCCGCTCCTCGGCAAGGCCGACCAGCCGGCAGCAGGGATCGTTGACCCGGTCGATGGTGCCGCGCACGGAAAGGCGCGCGAAGCAGACGCCGCCGTGCAGGCGCCGCGCGGCGCGCAGGGCCTGCGTCTCGTCGGCCATGCGGTTCTGGCGCACCTCCCCGGTAATGTCGTGGAACAGCAGGGCGTTCCACGGACCGAGCGGGAAGCTGCGGAAGCGCAGCCAGCAGGCGTCGCTGAACGGTGAGGGAATGTCGCCGGTGCCGACCTCTCCGCCCGTCTCGGTGCGGCGCAAATGCGTCTCGATCAGACTGCCGGCCAGTGAGGGCAGCGCGTCGAGCAAGGCGCTGCCGACCAGCCCGTGTGCCGGCGCGCGGGCCATGCCCTGTGCGACCCGGTTGACGAACTGGATGGTGCGGCGCTCGTCGCAGAGGATCAGCCCGGCTTCGAGCCAGTCGGCCAGCGCGTAGACCATGACCGGATCGGGCATGGGGCCATCGCGGCCGGCGCCGTTCAGCCTGTTGAAGGCGTCGATGCCGATGAGGACATGGGTGGTGCGGCCGTGATGGGTGACGGGGAGGGTGCGCTGCGCGGCCACCTCCCGGCACTCGGCGAAGTTGCGGACCAGCTCGGCGGCCGAGACCGACCGGGGCCAGTGGGATGGGAGGACGGTACTCATGACCTCTCCTTTTCATGCGCGTCCGATGGGCCGGTTGAGGGACCCGTCCTTTGTGCAGCGGTGCGCGTAGCTTGTTGTATTTTGAGTATGAGTTCGCGCGCCGTGCGGCGGAAGGGGGATCATGATCCGATTTTTACTGCCAGTATGGAGGGAAAATCGGGCAGTGACTGGCGGGGTTGTGGAACCGCCTGACTTCGCCTTGGCAGGAGCGCGGGCTAGGCTCGGGGGCTGTGCCGGAAGGGTTCCCCCTCCACCGGCGTCGGTGCTGTCAGCAGGCGGTCGGGGGCGAGATCGGCGACGGTGGGGCAGCCCAGTTGCGCCATGGTCAATTCCAGTTCGGTGCGCAGGATGAGCAGGGCGTGGGCGACGCCGGCCATGCCCGCGACGGCGAGCGCATGGACCTGCGGGCGGCCGACCAGCACCGCCGCCGCGCCGAGCGCGAGCGCTCTGGCGATGTCCGCGCCGCGCCGGATGCCGCTATCCAGCAGCAGCGGCGCGCGGCCGGCGACGGCTTGGGCGACAGCGGGCAAGAGCGCGATCGGCGCGGGCATGCCGTCCAGCACGCGGCCGCCATGGTTGGAGAGGACGAGCGCGTCGGCGCCGTGATCGAGCGCGCGCAGGGCGTCGTCGGGCGCCATGATGCCCTTGACGAGCAGCGGCAGGCGGGTCTGCGCGCGCAGCCAGGCGAGGTCCTCCCAGCGCGGCGCGGCGTCGAGCAGCGGGGTGCCGAACAGGATGCGCCCCAGCGGCTGCGCGGTCTGGGTGGGGCGGGCGGCGCGCAGGTTGGCGGCCTCGACCCCCGGCGGCAGCGTGAAGCCGGAGCGCTTGATCGAGGCATCGACGGTGAGCATGAGCGCCTCGTAACCGGCCGCCTCGGCGCGGCGGACGAGAGCCAGCGACGCCTCGCGCCCGGGCTGCATGTAAAGCTGGAACCAGAGCGGGGCGGGCGCGGTGCCCAGTTCCGTTGCGGCGGCTTGGCGGGCGGCGGCGATCTCCTCCAGCGTCACGCTGGCGAGGGTGCTCACCGTCATGCCGATGCCCATGGCGGTGGCGGCGCGGACGGTGGCCAGCTCGCCCTCCGGATGGGCGATGCGCTGGTAGGCGACGGGGGCGAGCAGCAGCGGCGCGGCGTGAGTGCGGCCGAGCAGTTCGATGTGCGTGGTGGCGCCGCGCAGGTCGCGCAGCACGCGCGGGACGAGGCCGATGCGGTCGAAAGCGGCGCGGTTGGCGGCGAGCGTCACCCCGTCGCCGGTGCCTTCCTGGAGATAGGTCCAGGCGGCGGGCGGCATGTGCGCCTGGGCGCGGCGCTCGTAATCGGCGAGCGCCTTGATGTCCGGCGGGATCGCGGTGAGGGGCGGGGCGGGCGCATCGCTCATGTCTCGGACCATTGTCGCAGCAGATTGTGATAGACGGCGGTGAAGCCATCGAGCGTCTCATGCCCGGGGTGGTCGGCGGTGAGCTGCTGGATCGCGCAATCGAGATCGAACAGGATGCGGCGCTGCTCGTTGGAGCGCACCAGGCTCTGCGTCCAGAAGAAGGAGGCGAAGCGCACGCCGCGCGTCACCGGCTCGACGCGGTGCAGGCTGCTGCCCGGATAGACGACGGCGTCGCCGGCGGGCAACTTGACCCGATGCGTGCCGAACATATCCTCGATGACGAGATCGCCCCCGTCATACTCGTCCGGGTCGCTGAGGAACAGCGTGGTCGAGATGTCGGTGCGGACCCGGACCGGGGTGCCGGGAATGGGGAAGATGGCGTTGTCGACATGGTCCCCGTAGGTGCCGCCGCCCTCGTAGCGGTTGAAGCGCGGCGGCAGGATGCGCAGCGGCAGCGCGGCGGCGATGAACAGCGGGGTCCGCGACAGCCGGTCGACGATGCGGTCGCCCAGCGTCCTGGCGAGGGGATGATCGAGCGGCAGTTGCAAGTTCGCCTTGACCCGCGCGGCCTGGTGGCCGGCGGTCGTCCGGCCGTCGACCCAGTCGGCCGCCTCCAGCGCGGCGCGTGCCTCGCGCACCTCCTCAGTCGAGAGAAGGTTGGGAATCTGCACCAGCATTCGACACCTCCGGGCGTAGGTCAGCCCGACCCTTAGCGGCGGCGCGCCCCCGGCGCCACGGTCCACGGAGGCAAAAAGTGGGGCAGCGGATTTGCACCCGCTGCCCCCAGGCTCGCTCCATGGCTATCAGAAGCGGTAGTTGATCGTCAGCACCGCCGCGCGGCCGTCGCCGGGTGTGGCCCAGCCGTTGTTGCGGATGCGGGTGTAATAGACCTTGTCCGTCAGGTTCTTCACGTTGAGCTGCGCCGACAGCGTGGGGGTGAAGGGGTAGGCCAGATAGGCGTTGTGCACCCAGTAGCTGTCCGAATGGACGACGCCGGTGGCGGCGGCCGAGAAGGCGAAGCTGCCCTGATAGGTCGCCCCATAGCCGATGCTCAGACCGAACGGCAGCGTGTAGGTCGTGAAGATGCTGCCGGCATGCTTGGGCGTATTGGCGAGGCTGACACCCTTCAACGGATCGGGATCGGCCGTGCTGTTGGTGCAGGTGCCCTGCCCCGGATTGGCCAGGCAATAATCGGAGACCGACTGGATCAGCTCGCCATCCAGATAGGTGTAATTGGCGGTGATCGACCAGGCCGGCGTGATCTTGCCCACCGCGCCCAGCGCGATGCCGTCCACGCGGGAATGGCCGTCGAGCTGCGGGGCGGGCTGGTCGATCTCGCCGGAGTCGACGCGGTAGCTGTCCCGCTCGTTGCGGAAGGCGGCAGCCGTCAGCAGCAGGCCGCCGTCGAACAATTCGGCCTTGGCGCCGATCTCGTAGTTCGTCGCGCCCTCCGGCTTGACGTTGCAGGTGCCGGCCGGGCCAACCGTACAGGAGCCGTTGACGTTCGACTGCGACGGCGTCTTGGAGTTGCCGTAGGCCGCATAGAGCGACACCGCCTCGATGGGCTTGTAGACCAGGCCGACGCGATAGGTGACGAAATCGGCGGAGCTGTGGACCGGCGTGCCATGGCCGACCGAGCCCTGCGGCGTGGTCAGTGTGGCAGCCGCCCCGGCCGGGTCGCTGCGGACCCAGCTATTGCTCTTTTCCCAGCGGACGCCGCCGTTCAGCTCGAACTTGCCGAGCTTCATGGCGTCGAACAGATAGACGGCGTAGTTGCTGACTTCGCCCTGGGTGCCGCTGTTCTGGATCAGGTTGACCGGGCCGGTATAGACGTTGCTGCCGTAGGTGAAGCCGGCGGGGCCAGGCACGACCTCGTTGGGATTGGCAATGTTCACCAGCGGGAACGTGCCGGCCGCATAGACCAATGTGCGATCGGCGTTACGAAGCACATTGCCGGTCGCCAGCGTATATTTCTCCCACGAGACCGATGCGCCCAGCACGGCGGTGTGCTCGATCGCGCCGGTATTGAATGCCGCACGCAGGTCGATCTGGTCATACAGCAGCTCATTCCTGGAATCGCGGAAATTGCCGCGCGGTCCGCTAATCAGGTAATAGCCGGCGGGCACGGTCGCCGGGCAGGCGTTGCCGTTCGGCTGCACGCCGCTGGCGAGGCAGTAGATGCCCTGCGGCGGGCCGACAATGGTGAGCTGTGACACGTCCTGCCAGCGGGCGAGGTTGCGGATCGAGACGGTATCGCTGAATTCGTGCTCGAAGGTCGCCGTAGCCTGATCGACCGTGATCTCCTGCGTGTCCACGTTGCGGTAGCCATAATAGCTGTTGCGATCGACGCCGGGCACTTCCCCGTCATTGAAGGCGTTCTTGTAATAGGGAACACCGTATTGCGGGATGTTGTCATCTTCCTGATGAAGATACTGGATGGTGAGGCGCGTCGGGCTCTCGATGCCGACGGTCAGCGACGGCGCGATGCCCCAGCGCTTGCTCTCCTCCACATCACGGCCGGGAATGCCGTTCTTGTGGCCCATCGCGTTGAGGCGCACCGCGACCAGATCGGACACGCGAATATTGGCGTCGATCGTGCCGCGATAATAATCATCGGTGCCGATGCCGCCCGCCACGGCCACGCTGGTGTCTGCCTTCGGCCGCTTGGTGACGATGTTGATCGAGCCGCCGACCGAGCCGGCGCCGCTCGTGACCGAGTTGGCGCCATTGGTGACTTCGAGCTGCTCCAGATTGAACGAGTCCGAGCGGCTGTAGGCGGCGCTGTCCCGCACGCCATCCTGAGTGATGTCGCTGCCGGCAGCATAGCCGCGGAAATTGATCTGGTCGCTGGGCGGCGTGCCCCCTTCGGCCGCGCCGAAGGTAATGCCCGGAACGGTGGACAGCATGTCGCGCAAGGTCAGCAGGTTCTGCTGCTCAAGCACCTCGGCGGTGAGAATGGTGACGGTCTGCGGCGTATCGCGAACCGGGCGCACTGCCTTGGGGCTCTCCTGCTGCTTGCCCTGATTCTCCTCCACGTCCGAATAGGTGACGGTCTCGCTGCCGAGCGACTGCTGGTCGTTTTTCGGGCCCGATGTCTGGGCCAGCGCGGCGGCCGGCACCAGCACGGCACCGGCGCAGGAAAGGGCGAGGAACGCCTGGGACTGGCGCGAGCGGAAAAGTGTCATTCATTCCCCCGTTTGGTCGTGATTGTCGTAAAAAGTCGCTGACCCGATATTGCGAGTCATTATCTTCGTCAATAGCTATTGAGAATAATTCTCAAATATCACGAGTGGGGTTGGCGGCGCTTGTCGTGGGACGCCCATATGCCCCGGCCTCGCCCGATATGGCCGCACGCGGAGAAGGGCTCTGCGGGGATGGGCGCTGCTCCGATCGCCCATCGCTCATGTGAAAACTGGGGCGAGGCCGGGTCGGGGACCGCCGTCATCCCGGCCAGGCTGCGCGGGAACCTATTGCGGGGCTTATGTCGGGAGGAGCGCCCGTGACCGGGCGGCTGCCGCGCTCAGATGGTGTCGGTTTGCGGGCTCTCGTCGCGATTATCATCGGGGCCGCCACGCCGGTGGCCACGGCGGCCATCGTCCGGCCGGCCGCCGCGCTCGCGGATGAAGGGCACGCGCAGCAGGCCGCGCACCATCACCGGCGTGCCGTCGCGCACGGTAGGCGACCAGCGCCAATCGCGCACGGCCTCCAACGCGGCGCGGTCGAGGCGGGGGAAGCCGCTGCTCGACGATATCGCGATATCCCGCACATGTCCGTCGGCGGCCAGCAGGATGGAAAGGACGACGACGCCCTCCTCGTGCTGCCGCCGCGATTCGAGCGGCACCTTGATCGGCTTGCGGAACACCACCTGCGCGGAGAGGTCGCCCCGGTTTTCCGGCGCGCGGGACGTGGGCGGCGCAAACGGGGCCGGGGGTGAGGGGACGGGCACCGGCTGGACGACCGGAGGCGCTTGCATCACCGGGCGTTCGGCAAGAGTGATAAGCGGCACCGGTGCGATCACCTGCGCCGTGGGTGGCGGCGTATCGGGCTGGGGTGGCTGCTCGGGCTGCTCGGGCGGTGGATCGTTCGGCAGTTCGAGCATCGTCACCACGGTCGGCGCGCGTTGCACCTTCTTCACGATCTGCGGGTTCATGAATGCGAAGGCGCTGAGCGTCCCCAGCGTGAGGGCGAGCGCGCCGATGGTGGCGATCGAATCGCTGCCGTGGCCGCGCCGGTAGGTGGAGCGCTCGACCGGCTGGGCCTGCGCCGGGGCGTGTGCGAACGCCGCCGCCGTCGCGGGCGGCGCTTGCGTATCGGGCGCGTGATCCATCCGGTGACGCATATCCAGCATGCCGAAGCCTTCTTCCATTGGGGCCATCGTGCCGCGCGACTCGCGGACGATCCCCTATAGCGGGCATTTAGATATCTTGCGAATGCTTCGCAATATATGCAAAGAGCATTGCGGAAAGACCGATTCGATCAACCGCTGAAAGGAGCCGCGCCGCCGGGTGCAGCCGTTTCCGCCAGCGCCCGAGCAAGTGAATGGACGCCAGACTCTTGAACGCCGGATTGCAGAAGGACAGCGCTGGCACCGCCACGGGGCCGGGCGGGCGCGGCGATGCGGGCGGTGATGCAGCCCGGCGCGCCAGCCGCAAGCGCCGGGGCTGGTGGCTCAAGCAGCTCCATACGTGGCACTGGATCAGCGCTGCCGTCTCGCTGATCGGCATGCTGCTGTTCGCGATCACCGGCATCACGCTCAACCACGCGCAGTCGATCAGCGCCACGCCGCGGGTGACGGAAAGCGCGGCCACCCTGCCGGCGCCGCTGCTCGCCCAGCTTGAGGCCGCGGGCGAGGAGGGGAGCACGGCACCGCTGCCGGATGCCGTGGCGGGGCATCTCAAGACCGCGCTCAAGCTCGATGCGCGGGGCCGTCCGGCGGAGTGGTCGGCCGAGGAAGTCTATGTCGGGATGCCGGGGCCGGGGCGCGACGCCTGGGTGAGCATCGACCGGACCAGCGGCGCCGTCACCGCCGAGCAGACCGATCGCGGCTGGGTCTCCTACCTCAACGACCTGCACAAGGGCCGCAACACGGGCAATGCCTGGTTCTGGTTCATCGACATTTTCGCGGTCGCCTGCGTGGTGTTCACCCTCACCGGGCTGCTGCTACTCCAGCTCCACGCCAAGCACCGGCCGTCGACCTGGCCCATCGTTGGCCTGGGGCTGGCCATCCCGGTCGTCCTCGCCTTGTTCTTCATCCACTAGGAGCCGAGCCCGCTCATGAAAAAGACGTCCCTCCTGATCGCCGGCCTTGCCGCCGCGCCCGCCTCGGCCGCGTCGGTCAACGTCACGATCCCGCGCCTCAACGTGGCCGAATATCACCGGCCCTATGTGGCGATCTGGGTCGAGCCGGCCGCCGGCGGCACCGCGCGCACCGTGGCGGTATGGTACGACATCAAGAAGGGCGGCGCCGAGCCGGGCACCAAGTGGCTGCACGACCTGCGCAGTTGGTGGCGCAAGGGCGGCCGCAGCCTCAAGCTGCCGGCCGATGGCGTGAGCGGCGCCACCCGCGCGCCCGGCACCCACAAGGTCGCGCTGCCGGCCGATCTCAAGCCCGGCCAATATACGCTCTATGTCGAAGCCGCGCGCGAGACCGGAGGCCGCGAGATCGTCTCGGTTCCGCTGACCGTGCCGGCAAAGGCCGCCTCCGCCGCCGGCAAGAGCGAGCTTGGCGCCGTCACCATTTCCCGCTGATCCCGCAGAAAGGGCCCATCACCATGCGCATCAAGACCGTTCTCCTCACTGCCGCGGCGCTGATGATCGCCGCCGCGCCCGCCACCGCGCACCGCCAGTGGCTGCTGCCGAGCGCCACCATCTTCTCGGGCACCGACGCCTGGGTGACGGTGGACGGAGCAGCCTCCAACGACCTGTTCTTCCCCGATCACCAGCCGATGCGGCTGGACGGCGTGAAGGCCTGGGCGCCGGACGGCTCGGAAGCCAAGATCGAGAACGGCGCGACCGGCCGCTATCGCTCGACCTTCGACGTCAAGCTCGACAAGGAAGGGACCTGGAAGATCGGCACGGCGATGAACGGCGTCTCCGGCACCTTCAAGGTCGACGGCGCCGAGTGGCGCGTGGGCGGGCGGCGCGGGCCGCCGCCGGCCGGGGCCAACGCGCCGCAGCCCAACTTCGTCGCCAGCGTCGACGAGATTCCGGCCAACGCCACCGACCTCAAGCTCACCGAGAGCGCCAGCCACAACGAGATCTACGTGACGGCGGGCGCGCCGACCGAAACCGTCTTCCAGCCGACCAACAAGGGGCTGGAGATGGTTCCCCTCACCCATCCGTCCGAGCTGGTGGCCGGTGAGGCGGCGCGCTTCCGGTTCCTCGTCGACGGCAAGCCCGCCGCCAACCTCAAGGTATCGGTGCTGCCCGGCGGCAAGCGCTATCGTGACAGCGACGGCCTGATGGAGATCACCACCGGCGCCGACGGCGTGGCGCAGGTGACATGGCCGCAGGCGGGCATGTTCTGGATGAACACCAGCTACAGCGACGACAAGCCCTCGGTCGCCCGTGCCACCGCGCGGCGGCTGAGCTACACCACCACGCTGGAGGTGATGGCGCCCTGATCCGGGTACGGCCGGTTTCCGGCGGCCGGCCCCTTGGCGGGCGAGGCTTGCCGGGCCGGGGCACGCTGCGGCCGATGGGTGTGAGGGGAGGCCGATGACGGGCGGAGCCGGCGCGCCATCGGTGCGGATCGCGGTGCCGGAGCGGATCGATGCGGGCGCACTGGCCGGCCTCGATCCGGCGGCGCGCGTCGCCGATCTCGCCGGGGAGACGATGGGCACCTATTGGCGCGTGCGGATCGCCGCGCCGCCGGGCGTCGATCGAATGGCGGTGACGCAGGCCGTTCAGGGGCGGCTCGACGGTCTGGTGATGCAGATGAGCCACTGGCTGCCGGGCTCTCTGCTCTGCGCGTTCAATGCGGCGCCCGGTGGCCGCTGGGTTGCGTTGCCGGGCGATTTTGCGGCGGTGATGGCGGCCGGCCTCGCGATTGCCGAGCAATCGGAGGGCGCATTCGATCCTGCCGCCGGGCGGCTTACCGATCTTTATGGGCTCGGACCCAATCCGTGTGCGGGGGAGCCTGAGGCGGCCGCGCTGGAGGCAGCGATGGGCGTCTCCGGCTGGCGCAGGCTTGCGTTCGACGGCGCGATGGGTCGCCTGCGCCAACCCGGTGGCCTGTGGCTCGATCTCTCGGGGATCGCCAAGGGCTATGCGGTCGATGCGGTGGCCGATCTGCTCGCCGCGTCGGGCCTGCGCCATGCGCTGGTCGAGATCGGCGGCGAATGTGCCGGGCGGGGAATGAAGCCCGATGGCGAGCCGTGGTGGGTCGATCTGGAGGTGCCGCCCGACTGGCGCGTCCAGCCGCTGCGCGTGGCGGCGCACCAGCTCGCGGTCGCGACCTCGGGAAATTATGTGCGCGGCGACCACACGCTCGATCCGCGCACCGGCCAGCGCGTGCGCAATGGGATCGGCGCGGTGAGCGTCATCCATGCCTCGGCCATGGCGGCCGATGCCTGGGCGACGGCGCTGACCGTGCTCGGGCCGGAGGCGGGCGCGGCGCTGGCGGTGCGCGAGGGGCTGGCCGCGCGCATCCTCTCCCGGCGGGATGGGCTGGTGCGCGAATGGCTGAGCCCGGCGCTGGTGACGATGCTGGAGGGGTGAGGACGACGGGGACGGAGCCTCGTCCTGAACGCACTTCGGCCGTCTGAGCCGTCAATGATAGGGCGTTGCGGTTGGGCTCTGGGCTCCCGCTTTCGCAGGAGCACGGTGCCTGCATATGGAGAGGCTTGCGGACCCCGGTCGCGCGGCGCTTCGTTGATCTTGTCAATTATCGTCGGAGCGGCGATCCTCGCCATCGGCGACTCGCGTCGCCCGAGGGGAAGAGGGGGAGGACAGCGTGCCGGCGAAGCCAGATCCGAAGGTGCCGATGCACCGTTTTGCGTTCACCAAATTGACTGAAAGCCAGATCGGCACGGCGCTCGCCAAGGTTGCCGCGACCGGGCCAGCCAGCGCCTCGCCGCGCACGGATGCGCTCAAGGGCAAGACCATCCGCATCGTGACCGACAAGGGTGGCCCGACGCTTGCCTATCGCTTCACCGCCGACAATCGCCTCACGGTTTCCGAGAATGGCGGCAAGGCGGTGGCGGCTGGCTATGGCGCGCTGGTGCAGGACCGGATTACCCTGTTCACCCACCTGATCCCAGGCACGCTGCGCGGCTATGGCGTGGTGATCGACACGGCGAGCAACATCGCGACGGTCGTCGAGCTGTGGTTCGGCGGCTATCAGGACAAGCGCGAGGTGATGCGCGAGATCTATGCCGGTTATGTCGAGACGGCGGGCAAGGCGGCGCCGGCCGGGCGGCATGTCGCGACCAACCGCTTCGAGGGCAAGGGCTTCTACTGGAAGCAGGATACCGGCTACGAGACGCTCGAATATTATCCCTCGGCCGCTTACTCGCACTTTGTCGAGCTGACCGGACGGGGCGACGAACTGGGCTTCTGTGGCCCTTCCGATTATATCCAGATTGACGATGAGTTTTACATCATCACCCGCACCGAGTGCGAATTCTCCGGCACCTTCACCCTCTCTGTGGTCGACCTCAACCGGCAGGAGCAGATTGGCTTGCGGCTCGGCTTCGACCGGACCGACGCGCTCGATTATTATGTGTTTCGCGGCAGGGGCGAGTGGCTCGGCCAGATTGCCCAGTTCGAGAAGCTGGGGGACACGGCCGGCGGGGTGATCCCCATTCCCGAGGGCGGGGGCAAGGGTGCGCGGCGGGTCTATCGGCCGCTCCAGACCATGCCGAAGATGAGCAAGGCGGAGGTCGCGGCGGCAGTCGCCAAGGGCAGCCGCGTGTTCGCGCCGCGCACCGGGGCGGGCAGCGGCGCGGCCGGCATGGCGACGCACGGCACGCCGGCGGTGGACGGCCTCGCCGGCAAGAGCTTCACCATCCGCTACGATGGCGGGCCGGTGATGGATTATCGCGTGGCCAGCATCGACACGCTCGAATGGCGCAAGGATGGCGGCGCGTGGGTGAAGGCACGCTATCAGGCGTGGGAGCCGATGCCCGGCGTCTTTCTGTTCGGCCATCTGCTGGAAGGCGCGCCGGACCATGACGGGCACAGCATCGTCGCCGATTTCGACAATGGCCTCGTCACCTGCTTCAACGGCTTCCTAAACACGCCCTACATCGCCAACGAGGCGGGGGCGCGGACGCTGTTCGGCGTGCTGGAGGGGGCGGGCATTCCCGACCCCGGTGCGCGCCGGCACGCGCGCACGCGCGACATGTTGGGCCGCGCGCTGACGTGGAATTATGCGCCCGGCCTCTCCTCCATGCACCTCTACTCGACGCCGACGACGACATCGTGGATCATCTTCACGGACAGCGGGGCAGGCGGCATGGAGTGGAGCGGCCCCGGCGATTTCGTCAAGATCCGCGACGGGCTGTATTTCGTCTATTGGCTGGAGGAGGCGTGCAACGGCACGCTCGGCACCATCGTCATCAACATGCGCACCATGCACGATGCCGGCATCGGCTACCATTGCGGCACGGAGGGGCTGAGCATGAGCCAGGTCGGCGCTCATGCCCGCCATGCCGGATTGTTCGACGTGCAGCGTTTTTTCCCGAAGCAGGAAGGGTGAGGCCATGAGCAACGACAGGGAACCGACGCGCCGCGCCTTCCTCAAGGGCGGCGCCGTGCTGGCCGCGCCGCTGGCGCTGGCGACCCCGGCGGTCGCGATTGCCGCCGATGATCGCGCCGAGCGGCTCAGGCGGCTGGAGGATGAGGCGGCGATCCGCGCGCTGCATCGCGACTGGCTGCGGCGGGTGAATGGCGGCGCCGATGCGGCCGGGCTGTTCGTGGACGCACGGGCGGCGCGCTGCCTCGACGCGGCGGTGTGCGGGCTCACCGGCGATCCGGCCGCGTCGGCCGACACCATCGAGATCGCGGCGGATGGGCGGCGCGCGAGCGGGCGCTTCCTCTGCGTGGTGGAGACACAGAGCCGCATCGCGCCGGAGAGCACGCTGGCGCAGATGGCGCTCGCGCAGGGCGGCGGCGTGGTCCGCGAACGGGCGCGGCGGCTGGTCAGCGCGGACTATGTGAAGGCCGGCGAGCGCTGGGCCATCGCGGGGATTACGCTGCGGGAGGCGTGAGGGCGGACTCGGGTTGGTCCATCCCGCGATCCGATCTGGAACGGGCCGTTTGAGGCGTCCGGCGCGGCCTTCCGTTCGTATCGAGCGTCGTCGAGACACGAATGGATGTGGCGTGTCTCGTCAAGAATGGATTGCGACCAAAGACACCCGCTCGTCCTGAGCTTGTCGAAGGGCTGTTCTTCTTCCCTCAAGCCGTAGCCAAAAAGAAAAAGACGATTCTTCGACAAGCTCGGGGCGAACGGACGGGAGAACTTTCATCCGCTCGCAACGTGCTCCGGACGGCTGTTGCCGGGCTGGGTTCTCCAGATGGCGGTTGCCGGGCCGAGGCCGGAACGGGTGCGGCATGGATGAACCGCCTCCCGCCCCGGTCGCATCGCGGCGTGCCTTCTTTCGCGGCCGCCGATATAATCGCACGGCGGACCGGCATCATCCGGCCGGGCACAGGAGGAAGGCATGGAGGTAAAGACCAGTCGCGGTGTCGCCGGGTTCGAGATGTTCCCATTCCTGCTCATCCCGGTGCTGATCTACAATATTCTGGCGTGGGGCGCCGCGCCGCCGCCGCCCGGCGTCACCGAGCCGACGCTGGTCTCCATCATGCACAGCGAGGCGCTGGCGCTGCCGATGCTCTCCGGCGCCAGCCTGGCGCTGAGCTGGGGCGACCTGCTGCTGCTGCTCGCCATCGCCTGCCTGCTGGCGGAGGTCATCAAGGCGACGCGCACCACCGCGCCGGCGATCATCAACCACATGCTCTCGCTCGGCGTGTTCGTCCTCGCGCTGGTCGAGTTCCTGCTGCTGCCGAGCTTCGCCAGCTCGACCTTCTTCCTGCTGACGATGATCGCGCTGCTCGATGCGATGGCCGGGATGGTGGTGACGATTATTTCCGCCCGCCGCGATTTCGACGTGGGCGGCGTGGCCGGCGGCTGAGGTTCCGCCGGTAAAGCATGGCGTCGCCCGGGGCCGCATCGAGAGCCTCCCCAAACGGGTTCGGACCCGCGCCTTGTATGCGATATGGCGGCCGGTGCGCTCTTCTTGCAACGCGCCTCAACAACGCGGCGCCGCAGGACGGTGGAAGACCGGGATATGCCGATTGCAAGATGGTTAATCATATCTTGACCGGATGATCGAGTCGGCCTTAGCCTCCCGCCGCTCAAGCTGCCCAGCATCATGAATGAGCAGTTCGACCGTTGCCTGTGACGACGGCTGTCCGGCTGACCAAGCCGCCGCCCCCCCCAGCGATCGCGTGAGCCCAGACAAGTGGGAGAACGGATATGGGAATCATGGGAAGAACTCGCGCTGTCGCTCTGGCCGGCAGCGTAGGGGCCTTGGCCATCCTCGCCGCGCCGGCGCAGGCCACGGTCTATGCCAGCACGGTGATCGCATCCGGGCTGGACAATCCGCGCGGCCTCGCCTTCGGGCCGGACGGCGCGCTCTATATTGCCGAGGCCGGCGCTCTCAATCCGGGTGGCCCGACCGTGGTGGGCGCGGAAGGCGAGGCCGCCTTCGGCACGAGCGGCGCCATCACGCGGCTGTTCCAGGGTACGCAGACGCGGACCGTCACCGGCCTGCCGTCGCTGACCAACGCGGCCGGGACGGCGAGCGGACCGCAGGACGTGGCCTTCTACAACGGCGTCGGTTATTTCGTGGTCGGCCTGGGCAACAACCCCGCCGTGCGCACGAACGAGCTGGGCTCCGCGCCGGAAGCCGCGAACCTCGCCTCGCTCTATTCGTTCGATGGCGGGGCCGTGACCAAGATCGCGGACCTTGGCAGCTATGAGGCCGCCTTTAATCCCACCGGCGATCAGGTGGACAGCAACCCCTATCATCTGACGGCGGGACCAAGCGGGCTGCTGGTGGTCGATGCCGGCGGCAACAGCCTGCTCAGCGTGACCGACGCAGGCACGATCTCCGCCGTCTCGACCTTTGCCGACATGGGATATGATGCCGTGCCGACGGGCGTGTCGGTAGGACCGGACGGCGCCTTTTACGTGGGCCAGTTGACCGGCTTTCCGTTCCCGCCCGGTGGCGCCAATGTCTTCCGCATCGACCCGACGACCAATACGCAATCGGTCTTCGCCACCGGCTTCACCAACATCACCGATCTGGCCTGGGGCGCGGACGGCAGCCTCTATGTGCTGCAATTCACCGATGCCGGCCTGTTGAACGGCGGGACCGGGTCGATCCAGAAGCTCAACGGCGATGGGACGTTCAGCCTCATTTATGGCGGCCTGGCTGCGCCGACCGGGCTTGAGATCGGCGCCGATGGGGCCTTCTATGTCACGCAGTTCAGCGCGTCGGCCGGGATCGGCCAGGTGCTGCGCATCGCGGCGGTGCCGGAGCCGGCAAGCTGGGCGATGATGGTCGCGGGCTTTGGGCTGCTTGGCTGCGCGCTGCGCCGGCGGCGTGTGACGGTGCGCCTGATCGGCTGAGCCGTTTGCAGTCCGTCAGCGCAGGCCGGCCAGTTCGCGGGGCTGCGCCTGCTGCGCGGTTGCCGTTTCGCCGCGCAGGATCGGGCCGCAGGCCATGTCCGGCGCGTCGCCGGGGTCGATGAAGCTGAAGAGGGCGCCCAGACGCGGGAGCGACAGGCGCAGACCGAACAGGTCAGTGGGGTGGAACCAGGCGACCGGCTCGCGGCTCACCAGCGGATCGGCGAGCGGGCCGCTCACCCGCACGCGCGCCGGCTGGCCACGAAAAGCGAAGCGCTTGCCATCGGCGGAGAGGCGCAGGTCCACCGTCTCGGTGCGCAGGTCGATGCGGCCCTCGCCGGAGATGGCGTTGCCGTCCGTGTCGATGAGGATCGGATCGGCCGTGGCGATGCCGTCGCGCACGGTGAAGGCGACGAGGCCGCAATTCACCTGCGACGCGCCGAACGGCGGAGCGTTGAACAGGGCGGCGTTGAGATTGGCGACGTCCAGCCCGGAGAGGCTGGCGCGCTGGGTGCGCACCGTGCCTTCGGGGATGACCAGCGCCATGCGGCCAGAAGCATTGGCCAGCGCCTCGCGCAGCGTATTGCCGCGCCCGGATAGCTGGAGGCGCCCGCGTGCCGTCGCGTCGGTGCCGGCGGGCGCGATGCCCCATCCGGCCAGCAGCCGGCCCATCGGTGTGGGCGAGAGGCGGATATCGGACCGGACGAGCGCCGGGGCGCGGCGTGCGTCGACGACGATGTCGGACGAGACGAAGCCGCCGGCCAGATCGACGCTGGCGGGGGAGAGGGTGAGCACGCCGTTCACCAGCGCCAGCGTGGCGGTGAGATGGGCGGGGTCGTGCGGGGTGCCGGTCACGCGCTCGGCGGTATAGGTGATGACGGCATCGAAACGCCGCAGCGCGGCCGGGGCGATGGCGGCGTCCGGCAGCAGGCGCGCGGTGAGGTCCAGCCCAGCCCCCGGCATGGCGATGGGCGCGGGGTCGCGACGCAGGCCAAACAGGGCCATGCCGTCCGTCGCGTCGAGCGTGCGCGAGGCGAGTTGGGCAACGATACGCGGTCGGGGGTGGCGCCGGTCGAGCGTGAGCTTGCCGGACAGGTCGGTGCCGCCGATGCGGCCTTCGATCCGCGCGAAATGCCAGCCCTGCGGCGCGTGGCTGAGTTGGGCAGTGAGCGCATAGCCGGGCATGGCGGGCAGGCCGATGCCGGCGAGTGCGGCCAGTTCCGCGAAGTCGGGGCCATTGGCGCTGGCGGTGAGCCGCGCCCTGGCGAGTTGGAGCGGCCCCTCCGCCTCGCCGGCCAGACGCAGCGCGACACCGCCGGTGCGTGCGGCGACGGCGATGCGGGTCGGCTGCTCGGCGCCGGATTGCGCCTCGCCCTCCAGCGTGAAGGCGCGTTCGCCCGCCTTGCCCCCGCCGGCGAAGGCGATGCCGCCGCGCCCGGCCGTGGAGGCGATGAGGTGCATGTCCGTATCGGCGCCAAAATCGCGGTAGCGCACGGTGAGATCATCGGCATCGAGCTGGCGGAGCGCGGCGGGGTCGAACAAGGTGCCGGGCTTGCCAAGCGCCCAGTTGAACCGGCCGCCATAGCGCGAGCGTTCCAGATCGAGCGTGCCGCCGCGCACGTCCAGCGCGCGGATGCCCGAGCGGCCGATCAGCAGATCGAAGGTCGCGAGGCGCACCGTGGCTTGCCGCGCGGTGAGCAGCGCATCGTCCATCGCCCAGCGCGGGTTGGCGACGCGCACGTCACCGGCGGTCAGATAGATGGAGAAGGGCGTGACCAGCACGCGCAGCGGGCCGCCGATGGTGACGGCTCGGTCCAGCGCGGCGCTCGCCCGCTGCGCCACCAGTCCACGCAGGGGCTGTGCGGCGCCAGCATAGAGCGCGGCCCAGATCAGGACGGGCGTGGCGATTGCCGCCCACAGCCATGGGCGGTGGGTGGTGCGCGCGTGCATGGGCGCCGTGCCCGGTTCGGGATGTGGGGACGCGCGTGTCATGGCCTGGCCGCCACACGCAGCGGATGCCGGGGCTTGTCCGGCCGGCCGACCGCATCGAGGGAACCGCTCATGAGCCGCCCTCTAGGCACGGCAAGCTGAACATGGGCTGAGTGGCCGCCAGCGGCGCCCAACCTCCCCGGCCTCGGTCGAGCCGGACCGACCCTCAGGCCGGCGCTTTCCCAACCTCGTCCGCCGCGCGGATCGCCTCGTCGAGATCGGCGGCGCCGTGGCGTTCGGCGACACCGCCGCCGGGGCGGCTGGCGGCGTTGACCATCTGGCCGCGCCGCACGGCGGGGCGCGCTTCCATCTGCGAGACCCAGCGGTCGACGTTGCGATACGCGTGGGTGGAGAGGAACTCCTGTGCGCTGTAGCCGCCGCGCATGATCGAGCCATACCAGGGGAAGATCGCGAAATCGGCGATGGTGATCTCGTCGCCGATGATGAATTCCTTATCCGCCAGTTGCTTGTCGAGCACGTCGAGCTGGCGCTTGGTCTCCATCGCGTAGCGGTCGATGGCATATTCGATCTTGAATGGCGCATAGGCGTAGAAATGGCCGAAGCCACCGCCGACAAACGGGGCCGAGCCCATCTGCCACATCAGCCAGTTGAGCGTTTCGGTGCGCTTGCGGATGTCGGCCGGCAGGAAGGCGCCGAACTTCTCGGCGAGGTAGATCAGCATCGAGCCGCTCTCGAACAGCCGCAGCGGCGGATCGAGCGAATGGTCCATCATCGCCGGGATCTTGCTGTTCGGGTTGATCTTGACGAAGTCGCTGCCGAACTGGTCGCCCTCATAGATCTTGATGAGCCACGCGTCATACTCCGCGCCGCTGTGGCCGGCCGCCAGCAGCTCCTCCAGCATGATCGTGACCTTGACGCCGTTGGGCGTGCCCAGCGAGTAGAGCTGGATCGGGTGCTTGCCGACCGGCAGGGTGATGTCCTTGCGGGCACCGGCGGTGGGTGCGTTGATGCTGGCGAACTGCCCGCCATTCTCCTTGTCCCAGGTCCACACTTTGGGCGGCACATAGCCGGTGGGCTGGTTCTGGGACGGATCGCTGTCGGCCATCTGCGCTTCTCCTGCGGATTCGATTTTTCGCGCGCACACTAGCGCGTCATCGCGCGCTGGCCAGTGGCCAAAACTGTTCGCTCGGCAAGATCGGCTTTTTGCACGGAGAGCGGTGCGCCCCGCTCAGAAGGGTAGCCAGGTGCGTTTCTCGCTGAACTTCATATAGCCGATATTGGCGCCCAGCCGATAGCCGACGCCGAGCCGGATGGGGATGAGCACCACGTCCTTCCAGCGCAGGTAGCTGGCCGTGAAGCCGCCGACCAGATAGGCCGCGCCCTCGCCGGCCGGGTAGCGCTTGTAGAGGTTCTGCGTATCGTAGAGATTATAGACCAGCACGAAGGTGTTGGCCGCGTTGCCGCCCAGGTCGAAGCCCAGCGACGGGCCGGTCCAGTAGACGTCGCGCTGCCCCTCGATCTTGTGGAACATCGTGCCCGAGCCGTAGCGCAGCCCGACGCCGATGGCGCCCGATGCCTCGCGCCCGGCGATGTAGGCGATCGGCTCGCCCTGATCCTTGAGGATTTTCTCGATAATGCCGGCCAGGCCCTCGGCGCCTTTGCCGAACACACCCTCGGCCGCGCCGATAAGATCGTCCTGCTTGTAAGTGGGGCTGCCGTCTGCCGTGGCGGTTGCCGGTGCGGTCGCGGCCGAGGTCGCCGGCTCGGCGGGCGGGACGGCGGCGGGTGCCGGGAGCGGGCTTTCCACTGGCGGGGCCCCGGTGACGGCGTCGTCACTGGCTGGCGCGCCGGGCACCAGATCGGCGTCGATCTGGGTGTTGGGATCGACCGTGCCGACCTGCGCGAGCGCGGGCGCGGCGACAAGGCCGGTGGCGGCCACGGCCGCCAGCCCCAGGCGCATCCACTGGCGGAGCGATGATAGTGTCCGGTTCATCCACAATCTCCCGCAGCGTCTCGCTGCCCCGTTGCGCGCGCGGCGCGGCTATTCTCGTTCAGTCCTATCCGTGTCCCACGATGAAACGACAATGAACGAACGGCAAGTCGAATCGATTTCGCGTCCGGGCGAGTCGCGGCGGCGGTGGGGCGCGGGAAGCGGTGCATCGGCTCAGTCCGCTCGTTCCGGCGGGTTGAGCGCGTTGATCGCCGCATGCACCCGCCGCTCGGCCTCGGCACGGGGCAGGCCGGGGGGGATCGGCGCGCCGATGCGGTAGGTGATGGTGCCGGCGCGTTTCAGGAAGCTGTTGCGCGGCGAAAGGCGGCCGCTGTCGACGGCGATCGGTACCACCGGGCAATCGAGCAACGCATAGAGGCCGGCGAAGCCTGCCTTGAGCCGGGGCCGCTCGCCATGCGCGACGCGCGTCCCTTCCGGGTAGAGCAGCACCGGCCGCCCGGCGGAAAAGGCAGCCTGCGCATCGGCGCGAATACGGCGGAGCGTTGCCGCACCGCCTGCGCGCTCGACCGCGATCAGCCCATAGGTGCGGGCTACCCGGCCCCAGAAAGGGATCTGGAGCAGCTCGCGCTTGGCGGCGATCGCCGGGCGGCGGAGGAGGCAGAGCGAATCGATCGTCTCGAACATGGATTCATGCTTGCAGATGACCAGCCGCGGTTCCTCGGGCAGCGTGCCCTCGATCACGATCCTTTGCCCGAGCAGCCAGCGCGCGAGCAGCCGGTGCAGCCGCGACCAGCCCGTCGCTACCGCCGCGATGGCGCGCCAGCCTAATGGCGCGGCCAGCAGCGCGGCGAGGACGAACGGCACGGTGAGGCCGTAGAAGAACAAGGCGAACAGCGCGGACCGCACGGCGGTGACGGCCGTGCCGGGCGGCGTGAGCGGGGACAGGGCGACGGGCATCAGATGCCGAGAAGGCCGGCGACGCGGCGCAGCAGATATTTGTGATATTCGCGCAGCAGCATGGTGAGGCTGGGGTTGCTGCGCACGGCGTCCGGGATGATCTTCACCGGCCCTTCCAGTTGCCGCGAAAGCTCGTAGCGCGCCCGGCGCATGTGCCAGTCGGCGGTGATGAACCGCATCGAGCGATAGTTGTTGCGCGCCAGCCAGCGGCTGGTCTCGATGGCGTTGGAGCGCGTGTCGATCGCCTCGCGCCCCAGCGTCACGCAGCAATCCATGAGATCCGCCGGCACCTTGTAGAAATGCGCGAATTCCTTGGGCTTGACGTCACGGTCCACGCCGGAGACGAGCAGCTTCTTCGCCTCGCCGCGCCGCAGCAGGGCGAGGCCCCGGTCGATCCGCCCGGCCGAGCCAGTGAGCACCACGATGGCGTCGGTCTTTTCCGCGCCGTGCGGCTGCGGCAACAGCAGCGCGAACCAGGCGAAGCCAAGCGCCCAGAGCAGCACGATGAGGGCGAGCAGCCGCCGGATCATAGCGACCGCTCCAGCGCCCGGTTGAGCGTAACGCGTGCGGACAGCCAGGCGACGCCGACCCCGGCGAGCGGCAGCAGCGGCAGCACGACCCAGGCGAAGCCGGGCAGGGTGGCGCTCTGCACCAGATCGGACGTGACCGCCGCGACCGAGCGGCCGACAAGCAGGATGACCGCCACCGCCCAGGCGAAGCCCACCGCCGCGCCGAACAGCGCATCGAGCATCATGCGCTGCTGGAACAGGCGGACGATCTGCGTATCGGTGGCGCCGAGCATGTGGATGATGTCGATCGTGCCGCGATGGGTGGCGTGGGCGCCGCGCGCCGCCAGCACCACCACCGCCCCGGTTGCCGCCACCATCAGCGCCACGACGCCGAAGGAGAGCCAGCCGACCGCGCCGACCAGCCGGGCGAGCGGCCCGAGATAGCTGGCGTGCGGCTCTACCCGTGCCTGCGCGCTCACCGCCTTCACCGCCTTGTCGAGCGCGGCGATCCGCGCCTCCCGCTCGCCGGCCGGGGCGACGAGATCGGCGTCGATCAGAGCGGGCACGGGAATGTCGCCGATCTTGAGGTCGCTCCCCAGCCACGGTGCGAGCTGACGTGACAGCTCGGCCTCCGGCACGATGGCGATGTTGGCGATCCCTTCCGTCTCGCCCAGCAGCGCGACGATGCGGCTCACCGCGCGGCTGCGCACCGCCCCGTCCGCCTCGGCGATCTGGATCGTGACCCGGTCCGAGACGTTGGCGCTGAGGCTGCGCGCGCCATGGTTGAGCGCGAGACCGGCGGCGGTCGCCAGCACGGTGAGGAACATCATGATCGCGATGACCCACGGCATCGGCCCGGTCAGCCGCCCCTGCGGCAGCAGCGAGCCGGGGGCGTAGGGCTTGGCGGCCGTGTCTTTCGCGTTGCCCGCCATGGTCAATGCGCTCCGGCCGGGTGCGGCGGCTCGGTGAGGCGGCCGCGCTCCAGCCGCATCATCCGCGCGTCGGCCACCTTGCCGAGCAGGTCATAGTCGTGCGTCGCGACGACGATGGTGGTGCCGAGCTTGTTCAATGCCTCGAACAGGGTGATGAGCCGCGTTGCCATCTCCTGATCGACGTTGCCGGTCGGCTCGTCCGCCACCAGCAGCTCCGGCCGGCCGATCACCGCGCGGGCGATGGCGACGCGCTGCTGCTCGCCGCCCGAGAGCGTGGCGGGATAGGCGTGGGCGCGGCCGGTGAGGCCGACCCAGTGCAGCATCTCCTCCACCGGTGCGCGGAGCTGCGCGTCCGACACGCCGGCGATGCGCAGCGGCAGCGCGATGTTGTCGAACGCGGAAAGGTGCGGCACCAGCCGGAAATCCTGGAACACCACGCCGATCCGCCGCCGGAAGCCGGGCAAGCGCGCGCGCGGCAGGGTGACGATGTCCGCATCGAACAGGCGGATCGCACCCCGGCTCGGCCGCTGGGCGAGGTAGAGCAGCTTGAGCAGCGAGGTCTTGCCCGCACCGGATGCGCCGGTGAGGAAATAGAAGGCGCCTTCGTGCAGCGAGAAGCTCAGGTCAGAGAGCGTCTCGGGGCCCGGCCCATAGCGCAGCCCGACATTCTCGAACTGGACAATCGTGGCCATCGCGGCGCTGTTTTTCCCCGTTGGTGGGGCGCTATCCTGCCGCGCCCGCTGATCGCTGCGCCGTGCATGGCACAGGCTCCCGGCGCGGGCAAGGCGCAGTGCGCGCGACGGTTGGCTCGGCATGCGCGGATGGTGAAAGCCCCGCTTGCTCTTGGGGGAAATCCAGTGTTTATGAGCATCCGATGATCCTCGTCTGCCCGCAATGCGCCACGCGCTACGTTGTCCCGGACAGCGCCATCGGCCCCGCCGGCCGACAGGTCCGCTGCGCCTCCTGCCGCCATAGCTGGCATCAGGACGGGGTTGCGGTCCAGCGCCCGGAGCCGGCGGCCGAACCGGTGTTGGCGGAGGTCGGCGCCGAGGCGTCCGTGCACGTCGCCGCCGAGCCGGCGCCGCGCGTGGAGGAGCCGGTTGCGGCGCCGTCCATGCCGGCCGCGGCGGGGAAATTTCCCTTCCCCCGGCAGGAGGATGAGGCACCGGCCGAAGCCGCCGCAGAGCCAGCCGCGCCCGAGCAGCCGGTAGCCGTATCCGCCGAGGCTGTCACGGCTCCCGCTGCCTCCCCGACCGAGGAGTTCGTCCATTATCCGGACGAGGACTATCAGCCGCCGGTGCGCGGGCGGCGCAATCCGGCGAAGCTGTGGACCATCGCGGCGGTGGCGTTCTTCCTGCTCGTCAGCGTGCTGGGCGGGGCGCTCGCCTATTTCGGGCCGCCGGCCTGGGCGGTCGATCTCGGCTTCGGCGCGCGCGACCAGCAGGCGGGCCTCAACTTCTACCTGCCCAAGCCGCCCGAGCGGCGCAACCTGCCGACCGGCGAGGAATATTTCGCGTTCAACGCCCGCATCCTCAACGACAGCGATCAGGAGCTGACGGTGCCGCCGGTCGTCGTCGAGCTGCGCGACGATCAGGGGCGGCTGGTGTTCAGCTGGATGACCAAGGCGGACAAGAACCGCCTCAAGCCCAACGAGGAGGCGCGGGTCTCCGAGAGCCGGCTGGATATCCCCAAGAACGCGCGCAATCTGGAACTCAGGTTCGTCGATAGCGCGAACTGACCTGCCAGAAGCGCGCGGCTTGCAGCAGCATCGCCGCGACCATGCCGACCGCCGAGGCGATGGCGAGGCCGGCCGATCCCCAGCCGAAGTGCCAGCCCGCCCAGCCGGCAAGGCACATCACCGCGAAGAAGGCGATGACGCCGTTGATCGCCGCCACCACCTGATCGCCCAGGGAGCGGAGCGCGGCGACGAAGATCGCCTGGAGCCCGTCGGCAAGGATGAAGGGGGCGAGGATCAGCACCATCAGCACCGCCTCGCGCGCGACCGCCGCGTCGGCGGTGAGGCCGTTCACGATCGGCCCGGCGAACAGCAGATAGACCAGCACGACGCTGCCCATGATGACCATGGAGAGACCACTGGCGATGAGCGTGCGCCCGCGCGCCGTCCACGGCTCGCCCGCGCCGACGGCGTTGCCCACCCGCACGCCCGCCGCCGAGCCGAGGCCGAGCGCGAGCGCGAAGCCGATATTGTGCAGCGAGAGCATCACCTGGAAGGCGCCGGCGACCACATCGCCCATCCACGTCGAGAGGATGATGAGGAAGGAGAAGCCGAGCACCTCCATCGCCGCGCCGATGCCGGGCATGGTGCCGAAACGGATGATCGCCGGGATGCCGCGCAGCGCGTCCAGCCAGGCGGCGGCATCGAGCCGGTGCAGATTGCGTGCCGGAGCGCTCGGCAGCGTCCAGGCGAGCAGCGCCATGGCGAGGCCGCCGATCGTGCTGGTGATCGAGGTTGCCAGCGCCGCGCCGACCGCGCCCATCGGCGGGAAACCGAGATGGCCGAGCGTCATCGCATAAGCGAGCGCGGCGTTGAACGGCAGCGTGCCCAGATTGACCGCGAGCACCCGGCGCGGCGAACTCACGCCTTCCAGAAAATAGCCGCAGGCGATGAGCAGCATCTGCCCCGGCAGGCCGACCATCATCGCCACCAATACCGCCGCGCCGGGCTCGATCAGATCGGGCGCGACGCCGGTCAGCGCGAGCAGCGGTCGCGCCGATAGGCCGATGATGAGCGCGCTGGGCAGGCCGAGCAGCAGCCCGGTCAGCACCGCCTCGCGCCATAGCCCGCCGGTGCGGGGCAGGTCGCCGCCGCCGTCCGCCCGGCTGGTGAACACCACGATGCCGGACATGCCGCTGAGCAGCAGCATGAGGATCACGAAATTGAGCACCCGCCCGGCTGCCAGCGCGCCCAGCTCGTGCGTGCCGGCCAGCCCCACCACCGCCACGTCGACCAGATGCATGATCGTCCAGTTGAGGTTGGTGAGGATGATCGGCCACGCCAGCCGGGCGATGCGCCGGGCTTCCGCCGTGAGACTCCGGTCCGTGATCTCGCGTAGGTGCGGCATGCTTTTTTGTCGGATCGTCCCTGCCGGCCGGTCGTGCCGGGCGTTGCTGGTCATCGCGGCGCCTGTCCGGCCGCTCCGCCGGTGCGGATATCGCGCGTCGGGGTTCGTCCGTGGGCCGATAGGTGAGGGCTCGCCGAAGGTCCAGCGCCTTGTGACGCGGGGCGGGCGCTTATGTTGCAGGATGGAGCGGGAGAGGCGCCCGGTGATTCGGGGCACGATATCCGCGGCCGCCTGAGAGGCTGGCCGGATCGGCTTGATCGTTTCCGCCGATGGCGGGCACGCCGATTTCGCTTTAGGTGCTGTCTGCCCTCATCCCTGACGGCCTGCAAAAGGCGGCTCTGTACGCTTGCGGTGCTCATGGCCCGAGAATCCACTACGCCCCGGGTCACGCAAACCCACCATTTTGCCCTGCGGTTGTTTGCGACCCCGTCACGCCATCTTCTGAATGCGACAGCGCCTGGCGGTCAGCGGTCGCTTTCGTGCCGGGTCGGTGCTGGTTGGCAATGTGTTGCACCGGGCACCGACCCCGCCCGTCCTGTGCCGGCATTTCCCACGCGACCCCATCCCATGCGAAGGGTGGTTGCGTGGGCCGAATCCCTTTGCTAAAGGCCGCCGCCTACCTGGGAGCCGACCGGCTCCCGACCCCCCTCTGATGTGCGGTCGTGGCGGAACTGGTAGACGCGCAACGTTGAGGTCGTTGTGGGCGAAAGCCCGTGGAAGTTCGAGTCTTCTCGACCGCACCAGATAGTCTCCAAGAGCATGTGATTTTGGCCTTCGGGCGAGCTTGCACATGAAACCACCCAGTCTTTGTGGCATTTGTGATGTCGGGGCTGGGCAGTGGCGGCGGGGGTGGATGGCATAGCCGTGAGACGGCAAGGCAATGGCCGGAAGCTCTGCCCCGAAAAGTCAGATTTCATCTCTAATTGTCGCGAGGGTGTCGTGGCGTGCGGCTATCTGGTCGCAAGGTCGACGGCTGCTCCCGCTTGGTCCAATCAATGGGAAGGCTGCGGCGAGAAGTATCTTGCGATTGAGTGCGTAGGGTCGATCGCTCGCAACGATAGTGTCGTGGAGGCTCCGACCTAGTCCGGCTGGAGTATCCGCGTCCCGTTCAATCCTTTCAACGTGGGACACGTCCATGCTCATCATCGAGCCGGGCAAGACCAATTCAATCATACTTGACGTGCACGAACTAGTCCGTACACTGGTAAATTGAAGTTGGGAGAGTGCGCAATGGGAAAGAGCAGGTTGGGATTCGCCGTGGCGGGTCTGTCGATTTTGCTGATGGCGAGCGGTCCGGCTTCCATGGTCCCTGTGTCGGGTGATCCCCTCACGATCAGTGGCGGGCGGGTTGCCGGAACGCAGCTTTCGTCCGACGTGAAGGCCTATCTCGGTATTCCCTTCGCGGCGGCGCCGGTCGGGCCGTCGCGCTGGGCGCCGCCTCAGCCGGTTTCGTGGGAAGGCATACGCAATGCCGACCGCAAGGGCGCGGAGTGCATCCAGGTGCTGCGCCCGCACAATATCAACCATTATTTCGGCGAGGAGCCGACCTCCGAGGACTGCCTCTATCTGAACCTGTGGGCGCCGGCCAAGGCCGATCCCGTGGCCAGGCTGCCGGTGATTGTCTTCATCTACGGCGGCGGCTTCACCATCGGATCGTCGGGCATGGCGAATTATGATGGCGCGGCGCTCGCCGCGAAAGGCGCGATCGCCATCAATTTCAACTACCGCGTTGGTGCGCTCGGTTTCATGGCCCATCCCGAGTTGACGCGGGAGCAAGGCGGCCATTCGGGCAATTACGGCCTGCTGGACCAGATCGCCGCGCTGCGTTGGGTGCGTGACAACGTGGCGCGCTTTGGCGGCGATCCCGATAAGGTGGTCATCATGGGACAATCGGCGGGCGCCTCCTCGGTTGCCGCCTTGATGATGTCGCCGCTCGCCAAGGGGCTGTTCCGGGGTGCCGTCATGTCGAGCGGCTGCAATCTGACGACCGAGCCGCCGGCGCTGGAGAGCGCCGAGGCGATCGGCTTGCAAGTGCAGGAGCGGCTCGGCGCTCGGTCGCTGGACGATATGCGCCAGGTGCCGGCCGATCGCATCCTCGCGATCCAGAGCGAGAGCCAGATGGGCGCTCATGTGGACGGCATTCGCACTGGCGGGCCGATCCGTGACGGTTATGTGCTGCCGGTGGCGCGGTCCGAGGCGCTGACGCGCGGAGCGATCAACCGCGTGCCGATCATCGCCACCTATAACAGCGACGATATCGACCTGCCGATGAGCCCTTTCTCGAAGGTGACGACGCTCGCCGACTATCGCGCGCTCGCGCAGATGGTGTTCGGGCAGGACGCCGCCGCCTTCCTCGAGCTTTACCCGGCCAAATCGGATGCCGAGGCGAGGGCGGCCGCCCTGCGGGTCGCGCATGATGCCGGCTTTGCGCTCGCCGCGCGGCAATGCGCCCGGACGATGACCGGCCTTGGCGACCGAGCCTATCTGGGGCTGTTCTCCCGCAAGCACAGCTATGCGCCGGGCGTTCGCTTCGCCGATCAGGACCCGGCAGCCGTCGGCGCCTATCATACTGCGGACGTGCCGTTCTGGCTCGGCACGCTCGATGCCTACAATCAGCTCCGCACGACGCGGAACTGGACGCAGGCGGATCGCGCCATGGCGGACCGGATGATGGGCGCCCTGATCGCCCTGGCGAGGGACGGCACGCCGTCCACAGCCGCCATGGCGTGGCCGCAATGGTCTCCCCGCTCCGAAGCCTATCTTGAGCTGGGATCGGACGTCACCCAGCGCCGTTATGACAGCAGCCGCATGGACTGGTTGAGCGCCCATCCGATCGCGGCCGAGCGCCTGGCGCCGCGCCCGAGAGACTAGCTGCAAAGGGAAGCCCCATGTTCACCTCAATTGCGACGGTTTCCTTGAGCGGCGTGCTGGAAGACAAGCTCGGTGCTATTGCCCGCGCCGGTTTCGACGGGGTCGAGATTTTCGAGAATGATCTGATCACATCGCCTAACGCGCCCGAGGTGATCGGCCGGATGATCCGCGATCACGGGCTGGTCTGTACCGTCTATCAGCCGTTTCGCGACTTTGAGGGGATGCCGGATGCCATCCGGCAACGCACCTTCGACCGGGCCGAGCGCAAGTTCGATACGATGCAGGCCCTCGGCACGGATCTGGTGCTGGTCTGCTCGTCGGTGTCCGCCGCGGCATCGGGCGACCGGGAGCGCATCGTGGCCGATCTGCAAGAGTTGGGCGAGCGCGCGACCGCTCGCGGCCTGCGGATCGGTTATGAGGCGTTGGCCTGGGGGCGCCATGTCAACGATCATCGCGATGCTTGGGATATCGTCCGCGCTGTGGCGCACCCTGCCGTCGGCCTCATTCTCGACAGCTTTCACTCGCTGGTGCGCGACGTGCCGACGATGAGCATCTCCGGCATCGACCCGGCGAAGATCTTCCTCGTCCAGCTCGCCGATGCGCCGCGTCTCGACATGGACCTGCTGTCCTGGAGCCGGCATTTCCGCAACTTGCCGGGGCAGGGGGATCTGCCGGTCGTGGACTATTTCGCGGCGCTGGAGCGCATCGGCTATCGCGGACCGATGTCGCTGGAGATTTTCAACGATCGTTTCCGGACCGGCTCGACCAACCAGATTGCGATCGACGGCTATCGCTCGTTGCGATGGCTCGAAGATGCGGCAGCGCGCCGGAATGGCGAGGCGCGCCTGCCGCCGCCGGTTCAGCCCACCGCCGTGGAGTTCATCGAGTTCGCGGCGGATGAGGAGGAGGGCGGAGCGCTTGCGGAGATGCTGGAAGCGCTCGGCTTCCGGCTGGCCGGGCGCCATCGGCACAAATCCGTGCAGTGGTGGAAACAGGGCGAGATCAACATCGTCATCAACAGCGAGACGGAGGGGTTCGCGCACAGCCACAATATCGTGCATGGCGCATCGGTCTGCGCTATCGGCCTCTCGGTCGGCGATCCCGAGGAGGCGTTGGAGCGGGCGGCGGCCCTGCGCATGGGGCGCTTCCAGCAGGCCGTCAGCCCCGGCGACATGGAAATACCGTCCCTGCGCTCGGTCGGCGGCACCTTGCTCTACCTTGTGCCGCAGGGGCGGGAGGCGGCCATCTGGGAGGCGGAGTTCGTTCCGGTTGCGCCTCCGGAGCCGTTCGCCGATGCCGGCCTCAAGCGCATCGACCATATCGCTTATTCCATGGCCTATGAGGAATTCCTCTCCTGGCAGTTGTTCTTCGTCAGCCTCATGGCCTCCCGCAAGACGCCGCAACTGGAGATTGCCGATCCGCAGGGGCTGGTCGAGAGCCAGGCGATCGAAAGCGAGGATCGCAAGGTTCGCTTCACGCTGAACGGCTCGTCCAGCCAGCGCACGCTCTCCGCGCGCTTCCTGCGCGGCTATGTGGGGGCCGGCGTGCAGCATATCGCATTCGAGACGGACGATATTTTCGCGACAGCCGCCCGGTTGCGCGAGCGTGGCCTGCTCCAGCTCGATATTCCGCAAAATTACTATGAGGACCGTGAGGCCCAGTTCGGGCTGGACGCGGACCTTCTCTCCCGGCTCGAAGAGGGCGGCATCCTGTATGATCGCGATGCGGATGGCGAGTATTTCCAACTCTACTCGCGGGCCTTCGCCAAGACCTTCTTCTTCGAGGTGGTCCAGCGGCGCTCTTATGAGGGCTATGGTGCGTCCAACGCGCCGGTGCGGCTTGCCGCGCAGGCCCGTTTCAAGGATGAGACCGTTTTCTAGAGGCGTTGATCGCGCCCGACTTACCGCCTAGTTTGGCAAGCGTTGCCGGCCGGTGGGGACCGGTCAATCGGAACGGGAGATATGGACTTGGCGAGGAGTGCGACAGCAGGGGCGGTGAGCCGAGGTTCCCGGTCTGCCGAAGCCGAACTCACCAAGGCAAATATCCTCAGGATCGCCAGAGACGAGTTTGCGGACAAGGGGCTGGCCGGCGCCCGCATCGACGAGATCGCCGAAAAGACCAGCACCAGCAAGCGCATGATCTACTATCATTTCGGCAGCAAGGAGGGCCTGTATCGGGCCGTTCTGGAAGAAGCCTATTCGGCCATTCGCGATACCGAGACCGCCGTGCCCATCGACCAGTTGAGCGCGGTGGAGGCGCTGAGCGCGAATGTTCGCCTCACCTTCGACTATCATCACCAGCATCCCGAATTCGTCCGGCTGGTGATGAACGAGAATATCCATCACGGCGCGTTCATCACCAACGTGGTGGGGATCAAGCGGCGGAACGAGAGCGTCATCCGCTCCCTGAGCGAGATCATCGCCAAGGGGGAGCGGGAGGGCGTATTCAAGGCCGGTATCGACCCCATCGACCTGCACATGACGATCAGCGCCCTGTGCTTCTATAATGTGTCCAACCGCTATACCTTTTCGCAGATATTCAACCGCGACATGACATCGGAGGCGGCCATGGGCCGCCGGCGGGATCAGGTCGTCGATATCGTGCTTGCGTGGTGCCGCGCGTCATAGAGCATGATCCCCTTCGGCTGAAGCGGATCATACTCTATTTATCCGTTGTTTTTCGCATTTTCCGAGCCGTCAGACGGGCCCGCCTGACTTGAAAATGCTCTAGCGGGGCTGCTCGGGGAAGGCGATGTAGGCCAGCCGATCGGACTGATAGGAACCGATCCACAGGCGACCCTTCGACAGGGCCGCCGCGGAAACGCCGTTGAAGGCCGCTTCCGGCTCGCCGCTCAGGATCGGCGTCATGCTGTTCGACCGGGGATCGACCTCGGCAACGACATAGCCGCGATGGCACAGCATCCCGTCCGCCACGCCGTTGACGACTTTGCGCAGGCCGCCGCAGCCGGGCTCGTCGAGCCGCATGCCTGCCACGAGCAGACGGCCGTCCGTCCAGTGGATGTTATCCGGCATGAAGCCGGGCGCCATGATCTTGGCCTTGGGGCTGGCGGGGTTCTTGCGGTCATAAACGACGACCGCGTGCCAGCCGAACGCCACGACGTAGAAATGCCGGTCGTCCGGCGCGGTTTCGAGGCCGTTATTGCCGGGTAGCTCGGTGCCCCTGACGAGCCTGAAGGCCGTATCGCCCGGCGCCCATTGGTAAACCGCGCCGGTCAGATTGCCGAGCACGAAGTCGGCGATGGTGGCGCCGGGCCGGTTCAGCACCGTTGCCAGTACGGTGCCATCCGAGAAGGTGGCCACGCTGTTGGCGACCAATCCCTCGGGCATCGGCAGGCAGCCGCGCCAGCGCAACATGGGCTGGCCCGCCGTTACCGTCACATCGAAGACTTCGATCGATTCGCGTCCGCCATGGTTCACGACATGCAGGGAGAAGCGCTCCGGCCCGGTCCGGCGCAGGCTGAGACCGCGTGCATTGAACAGGGCGGGGTCGACCGGTCCTGGACAAGAAGCGTAGCGCTTGCGGTCCGGCGCCAGTTGCTCCGGGTGCGCGGTGAACCAGAGCTGCGTGCTTGCCCGTGCGCCATCCACCAGCTTGAGGCCGGCGCCTTGCGAGAAACCGCTGGCGATCAGCCAGGGCGTGCCGGGGATGGCGACGATATCTTCCGGCTTTGCGGGGCCGCACACATAGGCAAGCTTGTCCCCCGGCGCGCAGGATAAGGGCGTGGCGGCAGGCTGGGCCGCGCCCTTCCCGGCCGCCAGCAGCAGGGCGGCGGCGAGCAGTGCCCTAGAGCCGGATGCGTTCAACATCGCCGAGCACGAAGATATAGGCCAGCGCGCCGACCAGCGCGAGGCAGCCGACATAGGCGAGGGCGAAGAAGAAGGAGCCGGTCGCCGCGACGATCGCGCCGATCACCAGCGGCGTGATGATACCCGCCATATTGGCCGCGAGGTTGAAGATGCCGCCCGTCAGCCCCAGCATTCCCTCCGGCGCGATGTCGGATACCAGCGTCCAGCCCAGCGCGGCCATGCCCTGCGCGAAGAAGGCCAGCGAGAGAATGGCGATGACGACCAGATCGGACTCGACGAAATTGGCGGTGATGATGGTCGAGGCGAGCAGCAGGCCGGCGATGATCGGCAGCTTGCGGGCAATGTTGGGCGAATAGCCGTGCCGCAGCATGGCATCGGACCACCAGCCGCCGAACAGCACGCCGACCGACGCCGCGATGAACGGCAGCACGGCGTAGAAGCCGATCTTGAGGAAATCCATGTGGCGCTCGGTCGCAAGATAGGTGGGGAACCAGGTCAGGAAGAACACCAGGGTGGAATTGCCCGCGAACTGGCCGATGCAAATGCCCCACATCTGGCGGAAGTGCAGCAGCTTGCCGGCCTTGCTCCAGTCGATCGGCGCGCCCTTCGAGGCGCCGTCGACCATGCCGCCACCTTCCGCGATCAGCGCGAGTTCCGCCGCATTGGTGCGTGGATGGTCCCTCGGCTCGCGGTAGCTGCGCCACCATGCGAAGGAGAACAGGATGCCGGCCCCGCCGCAGATGATGAACAGCGAATGCCAGCCATAATGGGCGAGCAGCCAGAACAGGACCGGGCTGAGGAAGGCGAGGCCGATATATTCGCCGACCGTATAGACGCCGGTTGCGAAGGCGCGTTCCGAGCGGGGGAACCAGGTCGCCACGACACGGCTGTTCGCGGGGAAGCACGGCGCCTCCGCGATCCCGAGAGCGAGGCGCAGCCCGAGCAGGGCGGTGAGGCTGGAGACGATGGCATGGAGCAGCGTGAACAGCGACCAGAAGCCGATCGACAGCGCATAGGTCAGTTTGGTCCCGAAGCGGTCGAGAAACAGGCCGCCCGGCACCTGCGATGCGGCGTAGCTCCACGAAAAGGCCGAAAAGACCACGCCCATGACCGCTGCGTCGAGCGCGAGATCCTTCATCAGCGCGGGCGCGGCAATGCCCAGGATCGTCCGGTCTAGATAGTTGATGAGCGTTCCGGTCGCGATCAGCGCCAGGATGCCGAACCGCGTCCGCGTGGCCGTTTGTGCATGCGTGGCTTCGATATCGCCCATGTCGTCCCCTCCGCGGCGCTCTTGCGGCGCCGGCTTGTTGTTAGATCGTTCCGAAATCGCGCACCATGCGCTCGCGGTCGGCAATTTTCCCGGTGAACAGGTCAAATGCCCGCGCAGCCTGAAAAACGGCCATGCCGCCACCGTTGAGCGTTGCGCAGCCGCGCGCCTTGGCGGCCAGCAACAAGGCCGTTTCGAGCGGGAAATAGATGACGTCGGCCACCCACATATCGGCACGAAGCCATGTCGCGGGGATTGGCATGCCGGGATGTCCTTCCATGCCGATGGGCGTGGCGTTCACCAGCCCGTCCGCGTCGGTCATGTCCGCTTCCGGCGATCCGGTCTGGGCCGTCAGGCGCGCGTCGGGGAAATCGTGCGAGAGGCGCTCGACCAGATCGGTCGCGCGCTCGGTGCTGCTATCGTGAATGAGCAGATCGGTGCAGCCCAGCCGCAGCATGGCCACGGCGGTAGCGGCGCCGGCGCCGCCCGCGCCGACCTGCACCACCTTGGCGATGCGTGCGTCGCCCAGCGTTCGGGTGAAACTTTCCGCGAAGCCGGACCAGTCCGTATTGTGGCCGACCCGGCGACCCCCGGCGAACAGGATGGTGTTGACCGCGCCGACCTGCCGGGCTTCCGCACTCAATTCATCGAGCAGCGGAATCACGCGCTGCTTGACCGGGTGCGTGACGTTCACGCCGGCAAAGCCCGCGGTTTCGAGCGCGTCCAGCAGGCGCGGAAGATCGTCGAGGCTGCGCCCATCCACCTGAAGATCGTAGAGGCGGTAGATCAGGCGCAGGCCCTGCGCATCGGCCTCTCGCATATGCATGGCCGGAGAGCGTGAGCCCTGGATCCCCGCACCGATCAGGCCCGTCAATATACCCCTGCCGCCCGCGATTTCATCCTTGATGCCAGTGCTCGACATAGTGCCGCCAAACGCCCCTCTCTCCAGATTAATATGATTTAACATGCTGATTTTTCGTGTGTTT
Source organism: Sphingobium sp. 66-54 (assembly GCA_001899715.1). Classification (GTDB taxonomy): domain Bacteria; phylum Pseudomonadota; class Alphaproteobacteria; order Sphingomonadales; family Sphingomonadaceae; genus Sphingobium. The sequence goes on along the minus strand of MKWI01000029.1, from coordinate 7,959 downwards.
GAGTATTCGTTCGTTCACCTCGCAAGAGGTAATTGACACGTAACGAACCATTTCGTACATTAATTTTCGTGGTCAGGGAAGGCCAGTTTTCAAGCCGGGTCAAATCGGCCGGCGTGGAGAGGGGAATGATGTGAGGCAATCTGCCGCGCTTTTTGCTGTTCTGTGGGCCTTATCGTCCGGCGCGATGGCCGCCGACTCACCGTCCATCGAGGAGCAGGTCGCTCAGGGCACGGATGTCGGTGCGGCCGTGCAGGCCGTCGGCGCGGATTCGCTGGCGAAGGCCACGGTATCTTTTGCCGATGGAGTCACCGGTTATCCCGATCTCACCTACGCGACGCTGCCCGGCTATCGTCCGCTCAAGCTCGATCTGTTCGTGCCGGCCGGGGCGGACGCGCATCCGCTGGTCATTTATGTCCATGGCGGCGGCTGGATGGCGGGCGGGCCGCGCCGCAGCGCCGCTTATGCGGACTGGCCGAAGGTTCTCGCGGCGCTGGCCGCCAAGGGCTATGTCGTTGCGTCGGTCGGCTACCGCTTCTCGGGCGAGGCGCCCTTTCCCGCTGCGATCCAGGATGTGAAGGCGGCCATTCGCTGGCTGCGTGCCAATGCGGATACCTATCGTGTCGACCCCGCGCGCGCGGCGATCTGGGGCCAGTCGGCGGGCGGCCATCTGGCGGCGCTGGCCGGCGTGAGCTGCCATGTTAAGTCGCTGGCACCCGCTGGCCGCGTGGTGCCTGCACAGGGCAATGTGGAAACGACCGCCTCGACGGCAGCCGGCGCGGATGAGGCGTCCGATTGCGTCCAGGCGGTGGTCGCATGGTTTGGCATCTATGATTTCACCAAGCTGGCGCCTCAGCCGGCCGCCGTTGAATCGGCTGGTGACGCGGCCGCGCAATTTCTGGGATGCGGTACGCAGCCATGCGCCGAAAGCCGGCAGCGCGCGGCGTCGCCCGTCACCTATGTGGACCGGTCCGATCCTCCGTTTCTGCTCATCCACGGCACGGACGATCAGACTGTTCCGATGGCACAGACCGAGCTTTTCGAGGTCGCTCTCAAGAAGGCCGGCGTGGCCGTGACCAAGATCGTCGTTCCGGGCGTTGGCCATAGCTGGATCGGCAAGACGCCGGACAGCACCCGGCAGGCCAGCCTGGAGGCGCTCAGGGTCTCGATTGATTTCATCGACAGGGCGATCGGCAAACCTCGCTAACCGCCTTTTCCAGTCAAATTAAACGAAACAGTTAGTTTATTGGCTAACGGCCAGACAGATAAGGAAATGGAGGGGATGATGACCAAAGCAGAGTATCAAGCCGGCGGATGGCGCAAGCTTGCGATTGCGGGCCTGCTGGCCAGTGCCGTCATGGCCGTGCCGGCCCCGCTTCTGGCGCAGGATGCACCGGCCGGACAAACGCCGCCAGCAGATGCGGACGAGGTAGCCAGCCAGGACATCATCGTGACTGGCTCGCTCATCGTGCGGCCCAATAATGTGTCGGTCAGCCCCATTGTCTCGGTGTCCTCGGAAGCCATCAAGCAGACCGGCGCGATCAACATCGAGAATGCGCTGAACCAGCTTCCGGGCTTTACACCGGCAGGCAGTGCCGGCACGGGCGGGCAGGGCTCCGGCGGCCGGGCGACGCTCAATCTGCACGGCCTCGGGTCCAACCGCAACCTGGTGCTGCTCGACGGCAAGCGTCTGCCGCTGTCCGACATCAACGGCAATGTCGACATCAACATCATCCCGGAATCGATCATCGGCGATATTGACGTCATCACTGGCGGCGCGTCGGCGGTTTATGGTTCGGACGCGATGTCCGGCGTGGTCAACTTCAAGACGATCCGCGCTTTCGATGGCATCAAGGCGGACGTGCAGATCGGCAACGCCTTCCGTGGCGATTTGCGGCGCTTCAACGGGTCGTTGGCGTTCGGATCGAGTTTTGCCGAGGATCGCGGCCATGTGATGGTGGCGATCAGCTATGCCGATCGGCAGGGCTTGCAAGGTTCCAGCCGCTCCTTCTTCAACATGGCCACGCCGTCCTCGTTCATCGGCCAGGATACCTATGTGCCGCTGGCAACGAACCTGCCGTCGCAAGCGGCTCTCGACAGTATCTTCCAGAGCTATGGCGTGACGACGCCGATCAACCGCACCCTGAACCTCGGCTTCAATGACGATGGCACGCTGTTCACGCAGACGGGCGCAATCAACTATCGGGGGCCGACAAGCGGCGCATATGCCGTCATGGGCGGGAACGTCCGCATGCCGGTCGCCCAGCAGATCCAGCAACTGTCGGGTTTGGAGCGCAAGTCCGCTTTCGCCAAGTTCGATTATGAACTCACCGACGGGCTGACCGCTTACGGCCAGTTCCTCTATGTCGACACGACGACCAAGACGGAAAGCGGCGGCAGTCTCACGCAATTCGGCCTTCTGACCACCATTCCCGTGACCAATCCGTTCATTCCGGCGGATCTGCGCACGCTGCTCGCCTCGCGCCCGGATGCCGATGCACCCTTCACCTGGAACGGCCGCTATGTGGGGCTGCCGGACAAGTCCTGGAATGAGAATTACATCGTCCAGCAATATCTGGCCGGCGTGAAGGGCAATATTTTCGGTAGCTGGAAGTTCGATCTGTTCGCCGCCTACGATGAAACGGTTCATAACCAGTCCAACCATAATGCCGTGGTCAAGAGCCGGGTGCAGCAACTGCTCAATGCGGCCGATGGCGGCAATTCCCTCTGCGCGGGCGGCTTCAATCCCTTCGGCCTCGTCAATTCTTCGCAGATTTCCGAAGCGTGCCGTTTGTATATGACCAAGACCGCGTTCAGCCGGGAGAAGCTGACGCAAACGCAGGTGCAGGGCCTCGTGTCCGGCCCGCTGTTCACGCTTCCCGCCGGCGACGTGCAACTGGCCTTGCAGGCGGGCTATCGCAAGAACAGCTATGTCTACACGCCCGATTCCGATCTCGCGGCGCAAAATATCGAGGCCGTGATCGCCTCGGCGCCCGCCACCGGCGACCTCAATGTGAAGGAATTCGCGGCTCAGATCGACGTGCCGCTGGTGAAGGATGTGCCGTTCATCCAGGAACTGGGCGTTGGCGGCGCGTTCCGCTATTCGGACTATTCCGTGACCGGCAGCGTGACCAGCTATGAGGGCGACCTGCGCTGGCGGCCGATCCGGTCGCTGCTGATCCGGGGTAGTTATCAGCGTGCCGTGCGTGCGCCGAACATTGGCGAACTGTTCTCGCCGAATACGGGCGTGCAGGTGCAGTTCGGCACGCCGCCTGCATCGGTGGGTGATCCGTGCGATATCCGCTCCATCGCGCGCACGGGCGCCAATGGCGCGCAGGTGCGCACGCTGTGCCTTGCTCAGGGTATTCCGACGGCGGCCATCGACAGCTATCAGTTCCCCACCACTGCGACCGCCGGGCTGATCAGCGGCAATCGCAATCTGACGCCGGAGAAGGCCGATACGTTCAATATCGGCTTCATCTGGAATTCCCGCGCATCCTCACCGTGGCTGGCGGGCCTTTCGCTCTCGGTCGATTATTACAATATCAAGATCAAGGATGTGATCTCGACCATTCCGGGTCTGACCACCTTGTCGAGCTGCTACAATCTCGACGGCGCAAACCCGACTTACTCGGCCACCAATCCCTTCTGCCAGTTGCTGACGCGCGATGCGCAGGGTCTGTTGCAGACCATCGGCCAGCCTTTCATGAACCTGGGTGGGCTCAAGACGGACGGCATCGAGATCCAGGCCGGCTGGAGCCTGCGCCTGTCGGATGCCGGCATGGGCAACGGGAGCGGCCAGCTCTATCTGAACAGCGCCATCGGTTACACCAATCACTATAAGGTGCAGACGCTGCCGACCTCGCCGTTCCAGGATTTTGCCGGGACCAATACGCTTGGCGCGCCCCGGCCGAAATGGAAGGCGCTCACCACCGTCGGCTATCGCTCGGACGGTCTGGGGCTGGGTCTGCGCTGGCAGTATCTCGATGCGATGCAGGACATCACCTCGGTGACGACCCCGACCAATCCATCGCCGGGCGTTTCGAGCTACAATCTGTTCGACCTGTTCGGGACGATGCGTGTGAATGACGCCTTCACCCTGCGCGCCGGTATCAACAATCTCTTCGATAAGGGATTGCTGGTGGTCGCCAGTTCGCAAAATTCGACGGACGTGGCGACCTATGACGCGGTCGGCCGTTCTTTCTATGTGGGTGCCCGCGTGACGTTCTGACGAGTGTCCGGAAACAATCCGGGGCCGCCATTGGCGGTCCCGGCATTTTAAGATGCTCTCCGGCCTTCTTTCGATGACGGCGTGCTGTTCTCGCCCTGCGCGTGGGGAGACCTCTCTTCGCTCGTCGATAGGGAACGCGTGGCACGTATATTATATGGGACTGCTAAAAAACACGTCGCCGCCTGGGCCCGATATTATGGGGAATGCTGGATCGTTGTGAGAGGCTTCAGGCGACTTGCGTACCAGCGGAGGATGGACGTGAATTCGTGGGAATCCCTGGTGGCTCTTTTGTTCGACTATTGCGGCGAGGCAGTGGGGTAGCGCCGCTGTGCATAAGGAGGTTAGCGCCAAGCGGCGGACCGGGGATGGTCTTTCACGGCTGCGGCGCCGTGTTTGCGCGATGTCGAATGCCATCAATGGGGCTGCTTGTCTCCTATCCGACCGGCGGAAGCGCTTTCTCTTGAATGGTTGTATGAACGGACGAAAATAGATAATAAGCTGCCTCCGTGGCCCCCTTTGTTCTGTCGAGCACCGTGGGGACATATGATGTCAAGCTCCTTTGAGGTCGCTATATAGATAGATATCTATCTATTTGATCCCTTCGAATGAAGCCGGATACAAAGCAAAATGCCACCAAAAAAAACAGCCCACGATTTTCGCGATTCCGTTCCGCCGAAGGCGTTCGATGACGATTATGACGACCAGCGTCTGGTTGCGGCAACGCGGCGCATCAAGCTTGTCGGGCGGCGTTACCGCCGTGTCGTCGATCGGGCGTTGAAGGATGCGGGGCACAGCCAAGTTCGTTGGGAAATCCTGCATGCCATCTCGGTCGACTCGGGCCAATGCACGTTGATGGAGGTGGCGGGGCGTGTCGGGTTGGAGGCGCCCAGCATTGTCGGGGCAATGGCGAAACTCGAGGCAGGCGGCTTCATTGAGCGGCGACAGGACGGCAATGACCGTCGTTCGCGGCTGATTTTTCTGACGGACAAGGGGCGTGCTGCGGTCACGGCCATGGCCGCCGTCGTGAAGGAACAGCGCGAGAGGATCTGGCAAGGTATTCCGGACGCTGACATCGATGCGATGCTGCGCGTCCTTTCCCATCTGCGCAGCCGGCTCCTGGAAGCCGAGGGCGGCTAGGCCGCCTCGCCCACTGCATTCATCGATATAAAATCGACGGCGCCCGGCTGGCGCCCAAAAGCGGGTTGACTCCGGCCTAGATAGTTATATTTATAACTAAATAAATACAGACGAACTTGGGCTGCTGGATCCATATTCGTCGGGAATGATCGTGCGGAGGACCGGCATCAGCCGGCGGTTCGGGGGAGGGAACTTGAAAAGGGCACGCATAACGTTCTCGCGCGCGTCGATCGTCGACCGTTGCGGCCGCGGGAGTGCCCTCGTGCCGACCTTGCGCCGTGGTGTCCGCCGTCGTGCCGGGTTCCGGCGGATCGGCTCGCTATGGGTGTCGCAAGGATGCGAGCCGGGCCTAAGTCTGGGGCAGACGGTCGCCGCTCCGTTTTCGGCGAGAATATCCCATCATCAGTGTCATCTCAGTTCGGTAGCGCCGCGCTCTCGCGCCCGGCTGCCCGGCTGGCGCGATATTGTGCGGGCGTCTGCCGGTTGGTGCCGTGAAGGTTCTGGCGCCGCGAAGCTGATGAGTCCGCAGGGCGAACATGTGCCGCACACGAAGCTCCTTTCGGTCGTGCGCAACGGGTCTTCGGCAGCGCGTCGCGTGACCGGTCGGGTCGGAGAAATTCACCAGAAACGAAGTGCGTAAGCTTCAATTGCAGTGGGGAGGATGCGATGAGTAGGTTGGGCTTGTCCGGTGCGGCGTTCATTGGAACCGCACTGGCAAATATGTTGGCGATCAGTCCTGTACTCGCACAGGAATCGGATGTGAGCGAGCGGGGGGAAAGGGAGACTCTCGGTCTCGAAGACATCGTCGTAACCGCGACGCGGCGGTCGGATACGGTCAATCGCGTGCCGCTCAGCATCACGGCGGTGACGCAGGAGGGGCTCGATCGCCAGGGTCTGCAATCCCCATCGGATCTGCAACGCACCGTGCCCGCGTTGACGGTATCAGGGCAGGCTGGCGGCGTTCAGAACTTCTCAATTCGCGGCATTGTCGCCACGAGTGGCGCAGCGACCACCGGCCTTTATCTCGATGATACGCCGCTTCAGCGGCGCAACTCGGCCGGCGTGCAGCAGAACAACGGTACTCCCGCGCCGACACTGTTCGACCTGGACCGTATCGAGGTTCTGCGTGGGCCGCAGGGCACGCTCTATGGCGGCAGCTCGCAGGGCGGCACGATCCGGTTCATTACGCCGACACCCAGCCTCACCGAATTCTCCGGACGCGCGATGGTTCAGGCATCCACGGTGATGGATGGAGGCATCGGTTATGAGGGCGGTGTTGCGCTTGGCGGTCCGCTGGTCGAAGACAGGCTGGGCGTTCGTATCAGCGCCTTCCACCGCAACGTGGCGGGCTTTATCGACATGGTGGATCCATATAATAATGGCGCCCTGCTCAATAAGAACGCCAATGGGCGCACAGAAACGTCAGCGCGGGGTTCGCTGTTGTTCGCACCGTCTCAGGATACGAGCATAACAGCCTCCTATTTCTTCTCATATCAGTATGATGAAGGTGGTCCGCGCGGCTATAACCTGCCGGTCAACGAGAAATATGCGACGGCGGAATATTGTTTCGACACGCGGCGTACGGCATCCTCCGTGCCATCCGCCATCACTCCGGTGGCTTGTCCGGCCCGGGATGAACAACCTGATTACATATACCGCCGTGAGCGAGTCGAATATGGACCGTTCCCGTATCTTGGCAAGTATAAGTCGATTGATCGCCGCAAGAACGAAGTTGGAACGACGCTACATGTGGGGTCGTTGACGGTCGATCATTCGTTCGACACCTTCTCCGTCAAGTCTATTACGTCCTTCATTAGCGACAAGACCGTTGGCGACGGCACGGAAATGAATCAGCTGACTGCCCAGCAGCGCCTGGAGAACGTTCCTGCTGACCAGACCAACCGCAATCTCTGGGCCAGTACAGGCTTCCCGCTGTTTTCGCCTTGGCCTGATTATTACGTTCTGGTCGACGATGGGTACAACAAGCGCCACGGTTTCATGCAGGAACTGCGGCTCGCCTCGACAAATGACGGGCCGTTTAGCTGGGTTGTTGGTGCCTATGCCTCGAAGATCAAGGCATCCAGCGAATATTTCTACATCGGTGATATCGAGCGGCAGGTTGCCTTATTGTTTGGTATGAAACCGGAACAGCGTTATACTGGTTTCGATGAGAACGGGAACAGGGTTGGTATTCCCGCTCTGCCCAACGGCATCGTCACGACGCGCCTGCAACATCTGACCGACAAGGAAATCGCGGGCTTTGGTGAGCTTAATTACCTGCTTTTCGACAAGCTGAAGTTCACCGTCGGCGCCCGTATCTCGCAGGTCTCCTTCGATTATGACCAGAAGTTCTATGGCCCGGCGAGCGGATGGAACGTCCCCACGGTCCAGAACGGCGGTATCGTTGGCGGATCGGTCAAGGAGTCGCCGATCACGCCCAAATTCGGTGTGCAATATCAGATGACCCCCGGGAGCATGATCTACGCGTCAGCGAGCAAGGGTTTCCGCGCGGGTGGTGTTAACCCGCCTTATTCACCAAAAGTGTCCTGAAGGGTTGGCGGGAGTGGCGTAAGCCTCTGATCTGAATTAGGAAC
>MKWI01000028.1 GCA_001899715.1 Sphingobium sp. 66-54 | reverse complement strand
ACTTCCTCGCTGCCATCAAGCTCTTCTGCACACGCCTATGGATCGCCGCTAATGAGTCTACGCCCTAGTAAGGGCGAAGTAAGGGCGAGAGAACGGGCGGCAAAATTCTATAAGGCCAACGGGCATGATGCCTTCGCACAACTGGTGGAGCAGGGCACGAAAGACGATTGTAATGTTGTAAGGGCATGTCACTTTCTTGATGGTTGTTTTGTGTTCAGCAACTTTCTGGCGCTCCGTCTGGCTGACTGAGGGGCGCCCGCAGGAACCTCAAGCGAGACAGGCAGAACACGCTTCTATCGCTCCCTCAGAGGCTCCGGCGGTGCTCCCTAGGGGTCACTACCAGCCCAACCCGTTTCGCTGCTGTGCGCTCGAAAGAAGCACCTATTTGACGCTTCGGGCGTGGTGCAGGTGGCCCGGCGGGTGGCGCGTTGGTTTCCCCTTGGGTCCGCTATGCCCTGCTTTGTTTCGTTTGGGCTCTTTGTCGTTCGTCAAGTGCCCCCGGCCAAGGGGAAGCAGCGACAGGAAGGCAAGGAAAACACCTTGGGCGCCCTGCTGGGCTTCGCGATCATTCTGTAGGGCCGTCCCGCCCGCGCCCCAGGTTCCCCATCCGTCACCTTTGCAGTAACCCGCGATGCTGCCGGCCGGATCACCTCGCAGTCGGCACGGCGCTGGAGAACGCCCAAGACACTATCAGGGCCGGCCGCTACCGCCCGCGCAGGGAGCCATTAGCCGTCCGCAAGGCGCGCGCGCTGGCCCTGCGGGGAGCCGAGGGAACGATTGAGGAGTTGGCAGCACGTTACGGCATTTCTCAGTCAGCCGCCCGCCGGGCCGTCCAGGGGCGCACTTGGGCGGACCTGCCGGGCGCACGGGAGGCGCTGCCTAATGGCGGTCATAAGTGGAAGCTCACCGAAGACGCTGTGAGAGCCATCCGCGAGAGCGACGAGCCCAACAAGGTTTTAGCCGCCCGCTATGGCGCCACAGCCCCGGCCATCAATGCCGTCCGCAAGTAGATCATTCGACACGTCGCATGATAAGCGGATGGTTTCCCAGCCCCGGCGCCAGCACATGAACCTACTAGAGCAGCCCTATTTGCTCATGTCCGCGTCGAGCCGAGAGACCATATTGACGCGCAGTGCCTGATACGTCTTGCGCAACAGCGCGTTTTGCAGGACACTACCTCCCGCGAAGAGGTCGACGGAGGAAGATTCCTTCTGGAAGGGAATCCCCGAGACAGGCGCCGACCTCTTCGCAGCCTCATACACTGTGGACGGGCACGAGGGGTAGCGTCCGGCCTAGCGGCTGGACACCACGAATTGTGCCACAGGGGGCGGCGGATGCAAGACTGAAATGATTTTCGACGACTCCGGTTCGTTGATAAGGCGACTCGATTTCCAGCCCATTTTGTTCCTGTAACATTCTTGAATCGTCGGATTTCAGAGGCCTAGTCAAATGCAAGAGCGTCTATGTGGCGCGGGCGGTCCACAGAAAAATTTCTGTGGATGTATGGGTGGACAACACCGAGGAGCCCCCGCGAAGGGCGGAGGTTACTCAAGGTTTCCGCCGGACGGCCCATATGAACGATGATAGACTTGTAATGATAGCTGAAATCCCGAGCAGCTGTGGCGTATCCAAAACGATCATGGCGTTACCTCCCCAGAATGTAGGCCATAGAAAGGGGGAAGTAGGACAGTTCTAGTTCCGCCGGTCTCCGCCTACACGCCATTCGCTGCCCGATACTTCGCGATGTCGGCGGCAGTTACGTCGCTGGGGAAACACTTCGGGGTATAACCCCCGGGCTTGGAATATGCGCTCCGGCCTCCTCAGCGGGCGCCATTCCTCATCGTGTTGTAAGGACAGGGGGCGGTTGCCTGGGTAGCTGTTGATGGAGTCCTGCACGATCAACCGTCGCACCTGCTCATCGGAAAGCCGAGCCCCTGCCGGCGTCCCAGCCATGACAAACGCGAGCGCAGTAGCAAGATACCCCAGCCGCCCCGTGGCCCCGCCATAGCACGCGGCGCCATCACGGCGCCCTACCCCGCCAGGCGACTGGCGACACGTCGCTTAGGGGCGGAGTTCGTGTTACAGAGTGCTATGTCCAGCATCCCATATAGCTATCCGATTAGCATTGAGCCCGCAGACATCGACTTCATGGGTCACGTCAACAATGCCAGCTACCTCAAATGGGTGCAGGCCGCAGTTATCAGCCATTGGCAGCGCCTCGCGCCTACGGAGGCCGTCACGACTCACTTGTGGGTCGCGCTCAAGCACGAGATAACCTATCGGAAGCCCGCCTTTCTGGAAGATGATGTTATTGCCACCGTGCTCCTGCGAAAAGTCGAAGGGGCTCGGGCCTTTTATGACACGATTATCAAACGGGGCGAGGATATATTGGCCGAAGTCACGTCAAGCTGGTGCTGCCTCGACGCGAACACGAAGCGCCCCGCCCGGTTGGCTCGGAGCGTAATCGAACGCTTTTTACCTCGTCCCGATTGAAGGGCCGATCTAGCACAACCGGAGCCGCCTCAAGCTTCCCCTGTCAGGCGGTCAAGAGCAATCGAAGCCCGCAGGCTTTCCACGTCGGTTCCGAACGGCCCCGCGAGCGCCTCAAGTTCTCCCTCGGTCGCTCCTGCGCCTCTCCAAAGATCATCCAGCCGGGCCATTGCGATCCCCGAGCGCCTGCTGAGGGTCTCCATCGGAACACACTGTTGGGCTACCCAAGCATAGAGCCAAGAGTCCCCAGTGCGGATGGCTCTCGCTATCGGCCCGTCATCGGACCAGAGCAGCGGCTTATGCTTGATGGGCTTCTCACCCTTCCTTCGTCCCACCACGCGAGCGCCTCCTGCCGAATCGGATAACCAAGATTAGAACATAGGAGGAACATTGAGAAAGAAGAATAGGGGCATCCCTCGTCTCTATCCGCCGCTCTCTGCCGCGAAAACACGTAAGGCACTGGCGGGGCAGTGGCCGGGGTTCCCCTGCCCCACAAAACGGGCACACAAAGCTGGCACACAGCGACCCCACGTCACTGCGTAAATGTCAGAAAATAAAAGAAAAAAGGAAGCTGGTGCCGGATGAGGGATTCGAACCCCCGACCTTCGGTTTACAAAACCGCTGCACTACCACTGTGCTAATCCGGCGATGACCGGCTTCCCTAGGGATTGCGCCGATCCCGGTCAACGCGAAAGCGGGCGTGCGGGTCACAGGCCGAGCAGCCGGGCGAGCGCCCAGGTGGGCAGCACGGCGAGGCAGAGGAAGGTGCCCAGCGGCAGCCGGGTGCCGCGCTCCACCGCCCGACCCCGCAGCCTTTCGATCAACGCCCAGAGCAGCCCCGCGCCGCTTGCCATCAGCAGTACCAGCGGCAGCGCCTGCCAGCCGGTCCAAGCGCCGATCGCGCCAAGCAGCTTGGCATCGCCCAGTCCGAGCCCGTCGCGCCCGCGCAGGCGCTTATAGCTCCACGCCAGCGCGAACAGCAGGCCGTAGCCCAACGCCGCACCGATCACGCGGTCCCGGAAGGGCGCGGGGAGGGCCCAGTCGCCCAGCGTCAGGCCGATCACCGCCAGCGGCAGCGTTAGCGCATCGGGCAGCCAGAAATGGCGCGCATCGAGCACCGCGAGCGCCAGCAGCATCCATCCCGCCACGGCGGTCAGGAGCGCGGCGAGTGGTGGCGCCAGCAAGAACGCGATGCCGCCAATTGCTGCGCAGCCCGCTTCCATAACCATGTGGATCGGGTCGATCCGCGCCCCGCATTGCCGGCATTTTCCGCGCGGGATCAGTGCGCCGAGCAGCGGGATCAAGTCGACTACCCCCAGCGTCCGCCCGCAGCCGTCGCAGCGCGATCGGCCCCTCATCACCGACTCGCCGCGCGGCCAGCGCATCACTGCCGCGCCCAGGAAGCTGCCGATGATCGCCCCCAGCCCGCTCCCGATCAGGAGGCGGGCGGCGTCTTCCGCCAGGGGCGTCACAACCGGCCGACGGTGCGCAGGACCTGCTCGTCGCCCATCGCGCGGAACCCGTTCGCGCCCAGCGCCGCGCCGAGCAGCGGATCGGCGGTCTTGACCCGCATCGTCGCCTCGTAGCGCCCATCGGCGCCAATCCGCACCGTCAGCCGTTCCAGCCCGGACTGGCTCACCAGCGGCAGTTCTACGGCATCGCCCGCGCAGGTCGCGTCACCGCTCAGGCCGTTGGCAAGGCTGAGCCCGTTGATGAACGCCGGCACCCGCGCCCGCACGCGCCCTTCCGCCAGCACGCAGCGCCCACCGGCGAAATGGATCGTCATATCGTCGAACTCGACCCGGCTCACCGGCAGCGGCGCCAGCGGCGCGGCCAGCGCGACAGATCCGGTCACATCGTCGATGCCGCGCTGCCCCCAACCAACCGTGAAGGCACCGCTGATATCGTCCGGTGCGCCGGAATGGCGGGTCATGTCGATGCGCACCCGGCCGACCAGAAGCTGGACCGGATTGAGGAACACGTCGACCGTGCCGAGCTGCACGCCGCGAATCTGCAATTCCTCAGCGCCGCCCCACCAGATCGGCCCGCGCAGCGAGCGCGCCGCGACCCCCATGTCGGCCAGACCGAAGATCGAGAAGGCCGCGCGCAGCGGCCAGGTAACGAGCAGGCCAACGCACAGGATCAGCACCAGCATGATCCGCGCGCGGGTACTATGGAGCCAGCCGCTCATGGCTGCACCTCCTGGAACACAGCCTGCATGGCAACCGTCCCTTCCGTCGCGCCGGGCACGATGCTGATCGTCTGTACCGTCACGCCTGCCTGCTCCAGACCGGCGATCCATTCGAGCAGCGGCCCGGCGCGCGCGGAGGCGATGTTGACCGACATGCGGCCCGTCCCCTGCTGCGTGGCGCGGTCGAGCGTGAAGCCGGCCTCCGCCGCGCTCTGGCCGATGCGCTGGTCGATCGGCAGCCGGTCGCCCTGCGGACGCTGCGCCGGGCGGCGGCGCAATTCCGCCACTTTGGCGCGCACCGAGGCATAGCGATCCAGCGCAGCGCCCTGCCGCTCCCAGCCGCTGTCCAGCCCGGTCATCACCGGCCGCCACACGCCTAGCCACAGGAAAATGGCGAGCGCGACGATGCCAAGCGCCGCCATCAGCCGCCGCTCGCCCGCGCTATGGTTGCGCCACCAGTTGAGCATGGCCTCCTTCATCAGCGCACCACCATGATATCCGCGACCAGCCGCGCGCCGCGCTGCTGCACCGCGTTGGCGCTAATCCGCCAGCCCGCTTCCTGAATGGCGATGAGCACCTCGTTGATCTCCTCGGCCCGGTTGGCGGCGAACTGCACGCGCAGCGATCCGTCCGCGCCCTGGTTGACGCTGGTCAGCACGACATTGGGGTTGACCTGCATCGCGGTCATCAGCCCGGCCATGGTGCCGGTGAAGCCGCCACGCCCGCCCCGCGCCGCGAGCAGCCCGGCCACGCGGTTTTCGGCCGCCGCCGGGTCGCTCACCGTGGGGTCGACCGTCCGCGCCAGCGCCACCGTCTGCGCGTCGAGACGGGAGGCCTCCGTATTCAGCCGCAGGATGGCGATAAGCGAGATGAGTAGCGATGCCAGTACGATGCCACCGAGCATGACGGCGATGCGCGTCCAGCGTGCGCGGTCGAACAGCCGGCCCGAGCGGCGCGCGAAGCTGCCCTGCCGCAGGTCGAGCGGCGGCTCGTCCAGCGCGCGCAGCAGCGCGGTGTCGATGCTGTCGGCCGGCACATCCGCCACCGGCGCATCGCCGATGATGAGCCGCGCCATCGCCTCGTCGCCAGCGAAGGCGGTATTGCTCCCGCGCACGACGTCCGCCGTACCCACGGATGCGCGCACGAAGCCGTCCTCCGGTGCGGGCACCAGCAGCGCAGCCGGCACGATACTGGCGTGGCCGATGCCATGCACCTCGCACCAGTCGACCCAGTGTGCCATGGCGCTCTGGCTGGTGACAGCGACGACATGCGGCGCCTCGGCATCGTCATGGGCGGCAACCACGGCATGCAACCCTTCGCCCTCGCCGATGCTCGCCTCCAGCGCCATCAGCCGGGCCGCCGTGGCGCCCTGCCGCGCGGTCATGCCGGGGCAGGCGATCCAGTGCAGGGTGGTGGCGTGCGGCGGCAGCACCAGCAACACCTCGCCGACCGGAGCCGCCGAGTCCTCCTCATGCGCGGGCGGCAGCCAATCGGTGCCCTTGCCGCGCCGCGCGATCCGGTCGCCATCGACCCGATACCAGAGCGGCGGCGCCTCGCGTTCGGGCGGAAGCAGAATGATGTAATCGTATGCCACGCTCAGCCGTCACCCTCGCCCCATTTTCGGCGCGTCAGGCGGGCCTGCCCGTCCTTCGCATCGAAAAGCACCATTTCCTCCACCTCGTCTCCCCCCAGATCGGCGCGCAGCGCGACCTCGAACCAGCGCGATTTCTGCTGCACCTGCGTCTGCGCAACATCGGGCATACCTGCCTTCGCCCGTACCATCGCCGGCAGCGCCCAGAACGCCAGTAGACTGCCATAACCCGCGGCCGGACGCTGCGCCAGCACCTGCCGCGCCTGATCCAGGCCCAGCGCATCCGGCGCCAGCATGGCGAGCAATACCGCCTGCCCCGGCAGCAGCGTATTGACGTTGATCGGCGACATCTCCGCGTCCGGGAGCGTGCAGATCCATGGCCGGATGCGCTGGTAGACATCGGGCGTCACCGCGTTGACCATCAGCAGCTCGCTCGGGTCCGCCATCAGCGTGTTGGCCGTGCGATAGGACGGATCGAACCCGCTGTAATAATCGTCCTCAGCGCCGCCGTTGCCGGGCACGGAATCGCTGTCGATCCAGTCCGCCGCCGATGTCGCCACCTGCAAGGCCAGGCTGGTATCGACGCCGAGAAGGCGCATCAGCCCCGCGAATTGCGCAATCCCCTCCGGCCGCGCGGTGAACGTCTCGTCCCCCTGCCCCGTGCCGCCCGTCGCGGCGCGCACCAGGCTATTGAGGTTGAAGCAATTGCCCTTGTCGATGATCCGCGCGGCGACCGTGCCACCCGGCACAGCGATTATCTGCTCCCTGCCCAGCCAGCCGCCTTCCAGCGTCGTACGGTCAGGCCGCAGCGCGAGCAGATCGGCGATGCGCGTGCCCGCCATCCGCTCGGCGGTGAGCAGATAGGCGCGCCCCTGATCGGCGGAGACGATGTTGCGCGTCATCCGACTGGCGATGGTCAGCCGCTCCAGCGCTACCGCCGCCACCACCGAGAGGATGGCGATGAGCAGCAGCACGGTCATCAGCGCCGCGCCAGTCTCGGCAGGACGTCCGGCGGCGGGCATAGGCGGCTCAGGTCGCATTGCCGAATCCTTCGGGCGTGGCGTCATCGCTCTCCGGCTGGTTGATCGCCGTTCCGACAAGGAAACGCAGGGTGAGCGGCGGATCGCTGCCGCGTATCAGCACCATCTCGACGGCGGTCGGCATCTGCCGGGGCGTCTCGGGCGCCCAGCGCTCGCGCCAGTTGCCCTGCCGGTCGCGATAACGGAGCGTGAGCGCCCGTACGCCTTCGAACAGCACGGCCGGTTCGGGCGGTGCGGCGCCATCCACGGCCGGATAGCCGATCCGCTCGATCCGCCCCTCGCGCCACCAATATTCGATCTTCTGCAAGCTGGCGCGGCGCAGGGCGCCGGGGTTGCTCCAGCCATCGCGCACGAACTGCATCAGCGGCTCGTCGCCCTGCGCGGCGCGGCCGAAGAAGGCGGGCGCGAAGGTACCGGACTGCGTGCGGCTGATCCGCTCCGTCGCCTGCGAGAGGTCCGCGTCCAGCGTCGCCAGGCCGCGCTGCACGTCGGCGAGCGCATCAAGATGCGTTGTGACGGCCGCCTGTCCCTCCACCCCGCCACGCAGCAACACGACCCCGGCGGTCGCCAGCATCGCGAAGATCATCACCGCGACGAGCATCTCCACCAGTGTGAAGCCGTATTCGGCGGAATGTCTCAAAGACTCGAAGCTGTGCTCGGCGGAACGTTTCAAAGACCCGGAGCCGTGGTCGGCGGAACGTTTCAAGGCCCCGAAGCGCCGTTCGGGGAGCGGCGGAGAGAAGTCGCGCCTAGCCACCGCTCGTCACCTTGCCGTCGAGGTCCATGCGCAGCGTGACCGCGCTCCCGCCGCGCTCAAGCGTGAAACGCAGCGTCTGGTCGGCGCGGCCGATGCTGTCGAACACCGCACGCACCTGCGTGGCGGACCCGAGCCGCGCACGCGTCTCTTCCGCCCAGTCGCGGGTCGCCAGCGGCCCGTCCGTCACCGCTTGCCATGCTCCGTTCTCCCGCCGCTCGAACCCGTAAGCGGTCGGTGAGACCCACAGGGCGACGGGCTTTCCGGAGACGATCGCGCTGTCCCGCGCGGCGCGCGTGCGACCGGCGAACCGGTCGATATCGTCCGCGATCCGCCCGCGCGGATCGGCCATGGTCAGCACAACCGCCCCCGAGAGCAGTCCGACGATGACGATCACCACCATGAGCTCGACCAAAGTAAAGCCGTGTTCGGCGGAATGTTTCAGAGATTCGGAGCCACGCTCACCTTCAGACAAACGTGGCCCCGCCAAGACAGGCGTCCAGGGCGAGCGCCTCACAGACCCGAAGCCGCGCTCGGATGACCGCCACGACAACATACAGGCCGCACGCCCGCTCATTGCGCCGGCCGCCCGAAGGTCAGCACTGCCGGCGACTGCCCCGGTCCGCCATCGACGCGGACGGTAACGACGAGCAGCCGGTCGTTGTCCGCCTTGTCCACCTGCTGCGCCCACGGCCACTGGCGGCCGGCATTCTCGACGATGCCGCTGCTCGCGCCTAGCGCCGGTGCCTGTGGGTCGGTCAGCCGCTCGATCATCAGGTTGCGCGCCACGATCTGCGCCATGGTGCGCACGCGCAAATCGACCGTCGTGCGCGCGGAGACCGCCTGCAAGCGCACCAGCGCCAGCGCGGCGAGGCTGAAAATGGCGAGCGCCACCAGCATTTCGAGCAGGGTAAAGCCACCATCCCGCGAGCCAGGGCAAACGAAGCGGAGCGGCACTATGCCGCCCCTCACCTGTTTATGCTGCCTGACCGGAGCCATCCGCGTCGTCCCGTCCGCTCGCGCCGCCGCCCCTAAAGGTCGCTCGAATAGAGGTCGGCGTTCTCGCCCTCGCCGCCGGTCTGCTTGTCGGCACCCAGCGAGTAGATGTCGAACGCACCTTTGCGGCCGGGCGCGACATATTGATAGGGCTGCCCCCACGGGTCGTTCGGCAGCTTCTTGATATAGCCGCCCTGCCGGTAGCGCTCCGGCTGCGCCAGCCCCGGCGGGGGCGAGAGCAGCGCGTTCAGCCCGTCGCTGGTGCTGGGATAAGTGAGATTATCGAGCCGATACTGGTCGAGCGCCGATTCCAGCGTGGCGATATCGGCCTTGGCCTTGGCGACGTTGCTGGTGCCGAGCGCGCCGAACACGTTGATCGCCACGATCGTCCCCAGCAGCCCGATGATGACGATGACGACGAGCAGTTCGACCA
The DNA here is from genome assembly GCA_001899715.1 of Sphingobium sp. 66-54. Lineage (GTDB taxonomy): Bacteria > Pseudomonadota > Alphaproteobacteria > Sphingomonadales > Sphingomonadaceae > Sphingobium. Next base: position 50,114 of record MKWI01000028.1, on the reverse strand, counting down.
GTGTAAAGCCGTATTCGGCGGAACGTCTCAAAGATCCGAAGCCGCTTTCGGCGGACCGCTTGAAAGACTCAAAGCCGTGTTCCGAGCAACGCCTGCGCGCGGCCAGACTCCTCCTGACCAGCTTTGCAACCCGCCCGGCGGCACCCTCGGGATGGACGATCTTCATGGCTTAAACTCCGGCACCTGTGAGACTCTGCAACTGCATGATCGGCAGCAGAATCGAGAGAATGATGATCGCCACGATGCCGCCCATCACGATGATGATGAGCGGCTCCAGCATGGCCAGCGCGGCAGCGGTAAACCCGTCGAACTCGCGCTCCAGATAGTCGGCCGCGCGCTCCAGCATCAGATCGAGCTGGCCCGCGCTCTCGCCGCTGGCGGCAAGATAGACCAGCAGCGGCGGGAACACGTCTGCCCGGCGCATCGCCGCCGAGAGGCTGCCGCCGCCGCGCACCGCTTCGACGATGTCCGCCGTCGCCGCGCGCAGCACGCGGTTGTGGATGGTTGGCACGGTGAGCGAGAGGCCCTCCATCACCGGCAGGCGGCTTTCCACCATCGTCGCCAGCGTGCGGGCCATACGCGCGGCATGCAGGTCGCGCAGCAACCGGCCGACGAAGGGCATGCGCAGCAGCGCGCCATCGACCCGCAGCCGCACCGCCTCGTTGCGCAGCGCCCGCCAGCCGAGCACGCCGAGCAGGCCCAGCAAGATCAGCAGCGCCCACCACCATGTCGCGAGGAAATTGGAAAGGCCCATCACGATGCGGGTGAGCAGCGGCAGCTGCTGCCCCAGCGTATCGAACTGCTCGACCACCAGCGGCACCACGAAGATCATCAGCGAGATGACCACGATCACCGCGAAGATCGCCAGCACCGAGGGATAAGCCAGCGCCGTCAGCATCTTGGAGCGCATCGCCGCCTGCCGCTCCAGCAGGAGCGCCAGCCGCTCGGTCAGCGCCGACAAGCTGCCCGAGCGCTCGCCCGCCGCGATCATCGCGCGGTAGAGGCCGGGGAAGCTGCGGCTCTCCATGCTCATCGCCTCGCCGAGACTGCGTCCCTCAACCACACCGCCATGCACGCGCCCGACAATCTCGCGCACATGCGGCCGCTCGCTCTGGCGGGTGATGGTGCGCAGCGCCTCCTCCAGCGGCGAGACCTGCGCCAGCGTGGAGAGCTGCCGGGTGAACAACGTCAATTCCTTGGCGGAGAGCCGGTTGCGTTCGAAGCTGAGCAGGCTGCGCCGCGCCTTGCCGCCCTCGCTCACGCCGCCGGTGGCGCCGCGCCCCTCGGCGATACGCACGACGAACAGCTTCTTGGCCGCCAATGCCGCGCGGGCATCGCCCACCGAGTCTGCCCGCAGCAAGCCGCGCTTCTCCCGCCCGGCTTTGTCGATCACCACATAATCGAAATCAGGCATCGATCGCTTCACGCCGCGAGATGCGGATCGCCTCCTCCGCGCTCGTCTCGCCATCGCGCACCAGCGCCCGCGCCGCCGCGCCGAGATTGGGTGCGTTGAGAAAGGCATGGCGCGCGATCAGCGATTCGTCGCCGCCCTCGTTGATCATCCGCCGGATCGTCTCATCGACCCGGATCGCCTCGAACACGCCGACCCGGCCCTTGTAGCCGCTATGGTTGCAGGCATCGCAGCCGACCGGGCGATAGATCAGCGCCCCCTCGTCGATCCCCAGCAGCGCGCTCGCCGCCTTGTCGGCCGGCACCTGCTCGCGGCATTCGTGACACAGCCGCCGCACCAGCCGCTGCGCCAGCACGGCGCGCAGGGTCGAGGCGAGCAGGAACGGCTCCACCTTCATGTCGCGCATGCGGGTGATCGCGCCCACAGCATCGTTGGTATGCACGGTCGAAAGCACGAGGTGGCCGGTGAGCGAAGCCTGCACGGCGATCTCCGCCGTCTCGCGGTCGCGGATTTCACCGACCATCACCACGTCCGGGTCCTGCCGCAGGATCGCGCGCAAACCGGCGGCGAAGGTCAGGCCGACCTTGGCGTTCACCTGCGTCTGCCCCACGCCCTCGATGGCATATTCGACCGGGTCCTCGACGGTGAGGATGTTGCGGCTGCCATCGTTGAGCTGGCGCAGGCCGGCATAGAGCGTCGTCGTCTTGCCGCTGCCGGTCGGCCCCGTGACGAGGATGATACCATTGGGCTCACGCAGCGCCGCGCGCAGCACCTCGTCCGCCGCGCCGGTGAGGCCCAGCACATCAAGCGCAATGCCGGCATTCTCCTTGTCGAGAATACGCAGCACCACCCGCTCGCCCGCCCTGCTCGGCAGCGTGGAGACACGTACGTCGAGCAGCTTGCCGCCCAGCGTCAGGCCGATGCGCCCGTCCTGCGGCACCCGCCGTTCGGCGATGTCCAGGCGCGCCATCACCTTGATGCGGCTGACCACCACCGGCGCGACATGCGGCGGCATGCGCAGCGTCTCGGTCAGCACACCATCCATGCGCATCCGCACGACGAGGCCCGTCTCGTAGGGCTCGATATGGATATCGGAGACGCCCTGTCGCGCCGCCTCGGCAATGATGCCGTTGATGAGGCGGATAGCGGGCGCATCGTCGCCGCTCGCCAGCAGGTCCTCGGCGGTCGGCAGGTCGCCGGCAATGAAATCGAGATCGTCGCTGCCCAGCGCCAGCGATCCGGCCATGGCAGCAGCAGAGCCCTCCATCGCATAATGGTCGGAAAGGCTCCGGTCGAAGTTCGCTGGCGAGACGATCGACACATCGAAACTGCGCCCGAGATGCCGCCGCACCTCCACCAACGCCCTTGGATCGGCCCCTTCACGCAGGGCGATGGTGAGGCGTCCATCCCGCTCCGCCCCGTCACGGCCGGAGACGATCACCACGCCGTGCTTGCGCGCGAAGGCATAGGGGATGTCAACCGGCAGCAGCGCGTGCGGCGTTTCAACCTCCGCCTCCGCGCCCGGCGCGGGCGCTGGTGCACCGACCCCCTCGGGCGGCAGATCGGCGGGGTCGCCCGTCATTTCCGATCGTCCGTATCGGCCGGCTCGGCTGTCGGACGCACCACCTGTTGCGATTGCGTCGCCTCGATCGGCACCACCCGCCCGTCAATCACCTGATCGCCCGTCTGCGGGCCACTCACCGGCAGCGCCGCACCCATATAATCGCGAACCAGCTCGTCGATCGAAGGCTCCGCGCCCGGATTGGCGAGCGCCTGCCGGCCACGGATATAGCCGTAGCGCCGCGCCGTCATCTCCTGCGCGTCCGCCTTGTTGGTGAGGATCGTCGGGCGGATGAATACCATGAGATTGGTCTTGGTGCGCGCCCTGCTCCTGGACTTGAACAGGTTGCCAAGCACCGGCAGGTCTCCGAGCAGCGGAATCTTCTCGATCGTGCGGCGCTCATTATCGTCGAGCAGGCCGCCGAGCGCGAGGATATCGCCATCGTCCACCAGCACCGTCGTCTCGAACTGGCGCTTGTTGATGATGAGGTCGCTGCTGTCGTTGGAGACCGGTCCGGCCACGCTGCTCACCTCCTGCTTGATGAACAGCTTGATGGTGCCGCCCGCGTTGATCTGCGGGGTCACATCCAGCATGATACCGACATTCTGGCGCTGCACGGTGCGGAACTGGTTGTCGAAATTGGGACTGAGCGCCTCACCCGTGGCGACCGGCACTTCCTGCCCCACCAGCATGTGCGCCTGCTGGTTGTCCAGCGTGGTGATCGACGGCGTGGAGAGCACGTTGCTCTCCGTATCCGACTGCACGGCGTTGATGATCGCGCCCAGGATGCCGTTGCGGCCCAGTTGGGTAGCGACCCCGCCAAAGCCGCCGGTCGCATTCTGAAGCGTTTCCACCGCTGCGCTCTGGAGCTGGTTGGCGAGGCCGCTGTTCTCGGTGGTGGTCGTGGTGGTCTTCGTGCCATCCGGCGCCACCACCACCGTCTCCTGCGTGCCGAGCTTGGTTGCACCGATCGCACCGGCCAGCGTCAGCAGATTGGGGCTGGCGTTGGAGTAGTTGGTCGCCGCAAAGCCGGTCTTGGTGCTGCCGAGCAGGAACTGCACACCCAGCTTGCGCGCGGCGTTGTTGCCGATCTCAACGATGATCGCCTCGACCAATACCTGCTCGCGCCGCGTATCGAGCTGGCGGATCACCTCGCCGAGCATGCGCTGGGTATCGCCGCTCGCCGCCACGATAACGGCATTGGCGCCCTCATAGCGCGTCACCACCGCCGCGCCGCGCCCGTTGATGCCGGTGCCCGGCTCGCCTGTCGTGGCCGCGACGGGCGTGGTTTCGGCCGGTCCGGCGTTGCGCGCACCATTGCCGGCCGAACTGCCGGCGGATGAGGCGGCGGTTATCGGCGCGGATGCTTGCCCGAGCAGTTGCTGGAGCACCGGCAGCATCTTATCGGCGTCGGCATTCTGCAACCAGTAGACGCGGATTTCGGTGCCCGATTCGGCGCGCTTGTCGAGGTCGCGCACCATGTTGGAAAGGCGCGCCACGCTGGTGGCATCGCCACGGATGGCGATGCTGTTGGAGCTGTCGATGGCGACGATGGTCGCGTTCGCCGCCGCGCCTTCGCCACCGCCGCCCACCAGCGTCTGCAACGAGGTCGCGATCTCGCGCGCGCCAGCATTCTTGAGCGGAATCAGCGCCGTGGACGAGCCGTCTGTATCGACCTGCGCCAGCACCCGGCGGATGCGCGCAATATTGTCGGCATAGTCGGCGACCACGAGCGAGCGGCCGGAGCGGTTGGCGGTGATCGAGCCGTCCTTGCTGACCAGCGGCCGCAGCGTATCGAGCGCGGATTGGGCGTCGATCGAGCGCAGGCGGATCACTTCGGTCACGAACTGGTTGCGGTTGGCCGCCTGTCCGACCGGCCCCGGCTGCCCCGCCGCCCCCTCGACCGGCTGGATACGGAACGCTCCGCCGGCAGACGGCACCGCGACCAGCCCGTTGGCACGCAGCGTAGAGAGGAATATCTCGAAATATTCCGATCGCGTCAGCGAGCGGTCGGTGACGACCGAGACTTTCCCCTGCACCCGGCTGTCGATGATGAAGGTGCGCCCGGTATTGCGAGCGGCATCCTGAATGAAGGCACGGATATCCGCATCGCGCACATTGAGCGTGAGTTGAGCGAGGCCCGGAGTCACGGGCATCTGGGCGCAGACCAGGGCAAGGATGGCGGTTCCGGCGAGGCGCCGCAGCTTGAACATGGGGGTCATCTATTTTCCGGGAGAACAAGAGAGATCGGCACGGTCGCGGCACCTCGCTCGACCATGAGGGAAAGGCGCGCGCCGGGCAGGATGGCTCCGCGTAGCGCGTTGATATCGCCGGCGCTCGTCACCGGTCGTCCGTTGACCTGCACGATGATGTCGCCCGGCCGGAAGCCCGCCAGCGCGGCCATCTCATTGCCGCCCTGCATGCCGACGACGATACCTGTCACCTTGCCGCTCTCGGTCCGCGGTGCAAGGTTGAGCGCGCCGGTCAGGGCACCAGACTCCAACGCACCGGCAGGGCGCGGCGCCGGCAAAGCATCCGGAGCGGGAGCGTCTGCGCCGTCCTCCCCGACAACGTCGCCGCTTGATTGGTCGATATACAGCGTCTCGGTAGCGCCGCCGCGCTGAATGACGACATAGTCGAACGCCACCGTCTTGAGCACCACACCGGGCGCGATCTCGTCACCCACCGCATAGCTCGCCTGTTCGTCGCTCTCGTTGGCGATGATCGCGGTGCCCTGGCCAGAAGCTTCGTTGACGCTGGTACCGTAGAGCTTGAGCGGCAGGGTGGTGATTTGCTGTGCCGCCCCATCCGCGCCGATCGCCGCTCCGGTGCGGAAGAACGGATCGAACCCCGCGAACAAAGCTCGCCGCGCATCGGCGCTGACCACCACCGGCTCGCGCGCCCGCCACTCGCCGAACAGACCGACCGGCGTCACCAGCGCCCAGAGCAACCGGGCGATCTGGATCAGCAGCAGCACGAGCAGCGCCGCCTCGATCCACTGGCCGACATCGGACGTGGCTTTCGCCTGCGCCGGCCGCCCGCGCCGCATGAAATTGCTCCATCGCATGTTAAGCTTGATGCCCTCCACAGCACGCGCTGCCTAGGCGCGCACTATGACCGATCGAAGACAAGATCGTTACCAAAAAAAGACAATCTTCACATCGTCTCTGGTCGGTTGATTGCCCCACGGCCGTCTTGCTAGATGCTGTCGCTAACCATGTCGACGTTCGATGCTCCCCTCATCGCCGGCCAGCCCGGCATCCAGCGCTTTCCCGGCAAGGCACTGGCGCTGTTCATCAAGCGCGATTTTCTCGCCCCGGAAGAATGCGCCGGGCTGATCGAGCGAATCGACGCCAATCGCCGCCCCTCCACCATCGCCGACGACATGGGCTATGAGGCGTTCCGTACCAGCGAGACCTGCGATCTGGACGACGCCGACCCGTTCATTGCCGCCGTCAACGCCAGGCTCGCCGCCTTCGCCGGCATCGACCCGGCCTATGGCGAACCGCTGCAAGGCCAACGCTATGCCGTAGGGCAGGAGTTTAAGGCGCACACCGACTATTTCGAGCCGCAAGGCAGCGATTACCAGACCTATTGCGGCCGCTCGGGCAACCGCACCTGGACGCTCATGGTCTATCTGAACGCCCCCGGCGCTGGCGGCGCCACCCGCTTCAATCGGATCAACAAGATCATTCAACCCGAACCCGGCAAGCTGCTCGCCTGGAACAACCGCCTCCCCGACGGCGCGGTAAACGGCGCCTCACTCCACCATGGCATGAAGGTGCGCGCGGGCACCAAATATATCATCACCAAGTGGTATCGCGAGCAGGTCTGGGCGGGTTGAATCCAACAGCGAGACGTTTCTAACGGACGAACATCTCACACGCTGTTGCGCCCATTATAGTCGCCATCCTGCTACAGATTGCATGGACTTAACTACAGGCGCCGCTAACGAATTACCCTCTGGGCTCGCCTCCTTCAGCTTTGTTCGCGTTTCCGTTCTGATGACTATTCCGGAGGGACTCCAGGCAGGCAGCACCATAACAGAAAGGGCGACCGTCAGGCCGCCCCTTCCATATGCGCCATGGGAGGGGCGCGCCGCTAGAAAGTCGTGGAGAGCGACAGGCTGACGCTGACGCCGCTATTGTAGAGATTATAGAACACCTTGTTGGTGCCGTTCGATTGCTGCTCGCGATATTTGTGGTTGGTAAGGTTACGCGCCTCGAACTTCACGTCGAACGCCCGGCCCGCCAGATCGAACCCCTGCCGCACGACGAAATCCAGATTGAAACCCGGATATTCATATACGTCCGGTTGCCCCTGGTTGGCGATACCGCGGCTGGTCACGCGCTTGCTGGCGTAGGACATGATGAGCGTCTGCTGCGAGAGGCTGTCCGTATCCTCAAGGCCCAGTTGCAGGTTCACCAGATGGTCCGACTGGCCGGTGAGCGCGGCCGCGTCGCGGAAGAAGTCGGATGCGATGGTCGATGTCGCGCTGAACACGGCCACCGTATCGTCCGGCCCCACCTTCAGTTTGGACTTGGTGTAGGTATAGTTGGCGATCGCAACGATCCTGCGGCTCGCAAAGAAATCGCTGCCGGAGAGGGCCGACGCATCGAAATATTTCTGCACCTCGACCTCGCCGCCATACAGGTCCGCCTTGGGGGCGTTGGCAAAACTCGTCACCAGCTTATCGGCAAGGATGAAGTTGAACGGCTCGATCGGGTTGTCCAGCCGCTTGTAGAAGCCTGCGAACGACAGCCGCTGGTCGCGCGCGAAATACCACTCGTAGCGCGCCTCGGCATTGAACAGTTCGCTGTCCGTCAGCAATGGGTTGCCCTGATATTGGCGGTTGGTGTCGGGATCGAAATAATATTGATAGATCAGCTCGCGGAACTGCGGCCGCGCGATAGTCTTGGAGGCGTTGATGCGGATCTGCATGTCCGGTTGCATCTGCCAGGTGATCGTTGCCGCCGGCAGCCAATAGTCATTGTCGAGATTGGTTTCCGCGAGCGTCGGGTCGGGCGTATTGAACACCGGGATCGCCGCCACCGTCTGCTTGGCGGTCTCATACCGCACGCCGGCGTCGATCAGCAGCTCCGGCGTCACCTGCCAGTTGAGCTTGGCATAGCCCGCATGGTTGAACAGGCGACCGCGGAAAGCCGGTGTCGTGTCGTCCTCGACCAGACCGATCTGAAAGGCGTCGATGATGCTGCTCGAAAGCAACAGGTCCGGCCGGAACATGTCGACGCCGCCCGGCAGCGTGCTGGGCGCACGAAACTGGAAATCACGGCGTGAGCTATCGCGGATCGTCCGCTGATAGGCATAGCCTGCCGAGAAAGCGAGATCGGGAATTGCCCGCCAGCTAATATCGGCGCCGCCCGACCAAAGATCCTCGTTGAGATCGGAATAGACGATTTCCGCATTGCCGCGGTTGCCGTCCAGCCGGTTGACGAAATAGGGGCCATAAGGGTCGGACTCCGCATTGGTGCGGACATATTCGATCGACAGTTCGCCGGGTGCTTCGCGTTGCGAATTGGCGTAACCGCCGCGCAGGTCCACGCTCAGCTCGGGTGTCAGCTTGAACTCGCCGGTGAGCTGCGTGCTGATGAGCTGCCGCTCATACCAGGCGGTATCCTGCTGCATATAGTCGGTCTGGGTGTGGTTTTTCTGCCCCAACCCCAGCCGCGTGTGCTTAAGCGTGTCCCGGATGTAGAGGCTAGTCCACCGCAGTTTGCTGTCACCAAATTCGAGACCGACGCCGACAAGGCCGTTCACCACGATACGATTGTCGGTCGAAACCCGCTCGAAATCCGTATCGACCGACGACAGGTCCGAGCTGCCCGAAAATTGCTGGATCGCATCGCGCGTCTGCCACTTGTTGCTGTAGCCGGCGGTCGCGATGAGGCCGAGCGTGGCGTCGCTGCCGATCTCGAAGGAGGTGCCACCCGAGAGCGTCGCCGACCAGTTGGGTGCAATCCTGTCCTGGCGCTGCACGATGCCGTTGCGCCACGTCACTAATTCCTTGCCGATCGCCTGCGTATCGACATTGCCGTCGTTGAGGCGCTCGCCGCTGGCGAAATAGGCTGCCAGCGCCGGCGGGGTGTTGCGCGAGCCGTTGTCGAAGCCGGTCCAATCGGTGTTTGCACCATAATGCACATAGCCGACGGAGGCGGTCGTCTCGCTGTTGCCGCCGACACCGCCACTGACCGTCAGGAAGCTCTCGCTGGGCACGGCCGTGGTCGTCAGGTTGATGACGCCGCCGCCGAATTCGCCGGGGAAGTTGGGCGAATAGCTCTTCTGAACCAGCGAGGAAGAAACGATATTGGTCGGAAAAAGGTCAAGGGGCACCACACGCTTGAGCGGCTCGGGACTGGGCAATGGCGAGCCGTTGAGCAATGCCAGCGAATAGCGGTCGCCCAGGCCGCGCACATAGACGAAGCCGCTGCCGACGACACTCAGGCCGGTGACGCGGCCGAGCGCACCTGCGATGTTGCCCTCGCCGGTCCGCGCGATATCCGCACTGGAAAGCACGGAGACGACGGCGGGCGCGCTCTTCTGTACGTTGGCGCCACGCCGGCCGACGACCACGATTTCGCCGCCCGGCAGCGAGATATCGGGCGCTTCGGCCTCGGCTCCTTCGTCCTGAGCCGGAGCGGCGGCTGCCGCGTCCGACGCGGTATCGGCGGCCGCTAACGCAGTATCGCCGGCCGCTACCTGCGCGAAAGCGGGCGACGCAAGCGCCGATGAAATGAGGAGCAGGCCCGCATATTTGAGCGGCGTCGCCATGGAAGGTCCCCTTGGGTCTGGATGGTCTCACTTGCGGCGGGGTGCGTGCCGGATGGCCGCACTCCGCCCCGTCCTGGTCAGGCTGCCGCCTCAGGCGATCGGCAGCGAGGTGCAGGCGCGGTTGGCGTTGGCTGCGTCGTCGAAGGTCGCCGTCGACGAGTTGCAGGTCCAACCCTTGAACCAGTTGTCGTTCGCATCCTTTACGGCGCCGATGTGCGTCGTCGTGTCGAAGAAGGCGTCGAGCGTCTTGGCGTCGAACGCCGTCACCTGGCTCTCGTTGGTGCCGTTGACGAACAGGCTGGAGAGCGTCGTGGTAAACACGTCGTTATTGCCATTCGCGCCGAAGATCGCCGCGATGTCCGCCGCCGTATAGGCAATGCCGCTGGTGCCGCTGCCGATATACTTCGTGCTGTTGCAGGTCAGCACCGTCGCGTGGGCAACCAGCGTTGCGCGATCCCCGGTCGATCCGGTGCCGTGCAGGCGCAGGCACTCGTTGTTCGGCGTGACGACGATGCCGTTGGCAAAGGTCGTATCCGAGTTACCGCGCAGCAGGATGGAGGCCTGGTCGTTGGCTTCGTTGTTGCTGCTCACCTGGTTCTGAATGGCAGTGAAGTTCACCACCTTCAGGTTCGTACGCGGCGTGTCGCCTTCCAGATTGTTGCTGTCGATCTCCATCAGCGCGTCACCGGCACCGGGACGCTGGATAAGCAGCACGTGCTGGAAGTTGGCGCGCGCGCCAGTATCCACGTCGAGGCTGTCATCGTCCGCGCCGGTTGCGATATAGTGTTTGAAGTTCACGACGCCGCCGAAGAACTCCGCGCCATCGTCCGAGCTGTTGTGGCTCTGGATATATTCGAGCACCGTGCCGCTGCCGATACCCTCGGTGGTCAGCGCCTGCAGTTCGACATTGCTGCCCAGCACGAAGCCGGAATAGCGGATCTGAACATATTTCATCGTGCCGCTGCTGTCGCTGTCGTCAGCGCCACCGAAAATGGCGGGGCTGGACGAGCCCTCCGTATCGCGCTCACAGGTGCCCGAGGCCAACGAACCATGGTTGCAATCCGTGATCCTGGCGCGGCCCATCAGCACAACGCCGCCCCACTGGCCATTCGACGCATCGTTGTTGAGACCGAGGACGTTATCGCGGCTGGTGAAGATGATCGGCTGGGTATCGGTGCCCACGGCATTGATCTTGTTGCCACGATTGACCGCGAGCCAGGACTGGCCGGTCGCGCCATAGATGATGACGCCCGGATCGATCTTGAGCGTGACCGACGGAATGGTGCAGGCCGCGGGCACCTGGCTCTCGCTGAAGCCACGATCGCAACCCACGTTGACGCGACCCGGAAGCGAATAGACCAGGCCCGGCACCTTGGTAAGCGTGATCGACTGATTGATCGTCGCGGGCAGCTCGCAGATGCGCCAGATGCCGGTCGGCGTATCGTCGGTGACACCACGGTCGACCAGCGGATTCGCGCCGGACGGCAGCGTCGGGCAACCGCCGGCCGGTGTCACTTTCGCGGCAGGAGTCGGGGTGGGCGACGGCGTCGGCGTGCCGGTGCTCGGGGGGTTGATGATGACATTGCCGCCCGTGCCGGGCGAAGCGATTTCATTCGCGCCACAGCCCGCGAGCAGCGGCAGCACCGCTCCCGCCAGCATGATCGTCTTGGTCCGCATGATATGTTTCATCGTCGTCTCCGCTGCCGGATTGGTCCGGGTTGTCGAGTGCAGGACGGCCAATGGGAGTATCGACTCTCTGGTGCCCCCTTGCGCCCTCGGCGGCGCAGCTAGGGGATGAGTGTGACAGGCGGATGCGATTCCGGTGTCGGAGCGATGACGGATTCATGTCCGATTTGTTACGCAACCCCTCGCGCGGGCGCGGGCGGGGTGGAAGCGATCCCGCGACACCCCGATTAGCTGGCGAGAATAGCGAGTAGTTCCAGCACTCGCCCGGCCAGTTCGGGGCGGCATATCAACAGATCAGGCAGATAGACGTCCGCGCGATTATAGACGAGCGGCGTGCCGTCGATCCGCGAGCAATGCAGGCCGTGCGCGCGCGCAACGGCCACGGGAGCGCAACTGTCCCACTCATATTGCCCGCCGGAATGGAGATAGATGTCCGCCGCGCCGTACACCACCGCCATGGCCTTGGCACCCGCCGAGCCCATGGGGATCAGCGTGGCGCCCAGCGCCTGCGCGATAGCAAGAGCCTCGGCAGCGGGCCGGGTACGACTCACGACCATACGCGGCGTGGTCTCAGCCGGCGGCAGTGTTGCCGGCGCGTCGGAGCGCAGGACCATGTTCAGCCCCGGCAGGGCTACGGCGCCGATAACGGGTATGCCGTCGATCGCCAACGCGACATGGACCGCCCAATCCGAGCGCCCCTCGGCATATTCGCGGGTGCCGTCAACCGGGTCGACAATCCACACCCGCGAGCAGGCGAGCCGCGAGCCGTCATCCTGGCTTTCTTCCGAGAGCAAGCCGTCCTCGGGTCGCTGCGCATGCAATGCCGCGACGAGCAGGCGATTGGCGGCCGCATCGCCTTCCTTGCCGAGTGCCTTGCCCTCGAACCGGCCGGAGGCGCGCAGGTCCAGCAACAGCCGGCCCGCCTCCTCCGCCAGCTCGGCGGCTAGATCGGCATCGCTCAAAGATCCGGGCTCCACACGCCCAGCACACGCTCGACAATGAGGTCGGCGGCGTCCTCGGGCGTCGTGCGTGTCGTGTCGATGCGGATTTCCGGTTGCTCCGGTGCTTCATAAGGGCTGTCGATGCCGGTGAAGTTCTTCAACTCCCCGGCCCGCGCCTTGCGGTAGAGGCCCTTCACGTCGCGCCGCTCGGCCTCGGCCAGCGGGGTATCGACGAAGATCTCCAGGAACTCACCCTCCGGCAGCATCGCGCGCACCATCTCGCGTTCCGCGCGGAAGGGTGAGATGAAGGCGGTGATGACAATCAGCCCGGCGTCGGTCATCAGCTTGGCGACCTCGCCCACCCGGCGGATATTCTCGATGCGGTCCGCTTCAGTGAAGCCCAGATCCTTGTTGAGCCCGTGGCGCACATTGTCGCCATCGAGCAGGAAGCTGTGCCGGCCGAGCGCATAGAGCTTCTTCTCGACGATGTTGGCGATGGTCGATTTGCCCGAGCCGGAGAGGCCGGTAAACCACAGCAGGAACGGCCGCTGACCCTTCTGTGCCGCGTGCGCCTCTCGCCCGATATCGACCGCCTGCCAATGCACGTTCTGCGCGCGCCGCAGCGAGAAGTGCAGCATGCCGGCCGCCACGGTGGCATTGCTGAGCTTGTCGATGAGAATGAAGCCGCCGAGCGCGCGGCTGTCCGTATAGGGCTCAAACACGATCGGCCGGTCGGTCGCGATCTCGGCGACACCGATCGCGTTCAGCTCCAGCGTCTTGGCCGCCAGATGCTCCAGCGTGGTGACGTTCACCTCATATTTGGGCGCCTGCACGGTGGCAGAGACCATCTGCGTGCCGATCTTGAGCCAGTAGGCCCGGCCCGGCTTGAGCGCCTCGTCCGCCATCCAGACGAGTGAGGCCTCGAACTGGTCGGCCGCCTGCGGGGGATTGCCGGCCGCCGCGATCACGTCGCCGCGCGAGCAGTCGATCTCGTCGGCAAGGCAGAGCGTCACCGACTGGCCGGCGACCGCCTCATCGAGATCGCCATCCAGCGTGACGATGCGGCTGATCGTACTGGTCTTGCCGGAGGGGAGCACGCGCACCGCGTCACCTGGCTTGACGGCTCCGCTCGCGATCAGCCCGGAGAAGCCCCGGAAATCGAGATTGGGGCGGTTGACCCACTGCACCGGCATGCGGAACGGCCGCGCCTGGTCGGCGCTGTTGTCCACCTCCACCGTCTCCAGATGCTCGATCAGCGCCGGCCCCTTGAACCAGGGCGTATTGGCCGAAAGCGCGGTGATATTGTCGCCCTTGAAGCCGGAAATCGGGATCGGCACGAACCGCTCGATGCCGATGCTTCGCGCGAAGGCAGCGTAGTCCTTCACAATGTCATCGAACACCGCCTGATCGTAACCGACCAGATCCATCTTGTTCACCGCCAGCACGATGTGACGAATACCGACAAGCTTGGCGAGATAGCTGTGCCGCCGCGTCTGGGTGAGCACGCCCTTGCGCGCGTCGATCAGGATCACGGCGAGGTCGGCGGTGGAAGCGCCCGTCACCATGTTGCGGGTATATTGCTCGTGCCCCGGCGTATCCGCGACAATGAACTTGCGCTTTTCCGTAGTGAAGAAGCGATAGGCCACGTCGATGGTGATGCCCTGCTCGCGCTCGGCGGCGAGGCCGTCGACCAGCAGCGCGAAGTCGATCTCCTGCCCCTGCGTGCCCACCCGCTTGCTGTCCGCCTCCAGCGCGGCAAGCTGGTCCTCGAAGATCATCTTGCTGTCGTAGAGCAGGCGGCCGATCAGCGTCGACTTGCCATCGTCCACGCTGCCGCAGGTGATGAAGCGCAGCATCGACTTATACTGATGGCGGTCCAGATAGGCGTCGATATCCTCGGCGATGAGCGCGTCGGTCCGGTAAATCGGTTCGACCAGATCATCCATCACACCACCCTCCGAAACCGCGAATATCCTATGGACGCATGTGAGAGCGGGCGCATCAGAAATAGCCCTCCTGCTTCTTCTTCTCCATGCCGGCGCCACCTGCATCCTTGTCGATCACCCGGCCCTGCCGCTCGCTGGTGGTGGTGAGCAGCATCTCCTGAATGACTTCGGAGAGCGTCGCCGCCTCGCTCTCCACCGCGCCGGTGAGCGGGTAGCAGCCGAGCGTGCGGAAGCGGATCGAGCGCATCACCGGCTCCTCGCCCGGCTCTAGCCGGAAGCGCTCGTCATCGACCATCAGCAGCACGCCGTCGCGCTCCACCGTCGGGCGCGGCGCGGCGAAGTAAAGCGGTACGATCGGCACGTCGTTGAGCTGGATATATTGCCAGATGTCCAGCTCAGTCCAGTTGCTGATCGGGAAGACGCGGATGCTCTCGCCCTTGTTCTTGCGGGCATTGTAGAGGTTCCACAATTCGGGCCGCTGGTTCTTGGGATCCCAGCCGTGGCTCGCCGTACGGAACGAGAAGATGCGCTCCTTCGCCCGGCTCTTTTCCTCGTCGCGCCGCGCACCGCCGAACGCCACGTCGAAGCCGTGGAGGTTGAGGGCCTGCTTCAGCCCCTCGGTCTTCCACATGTCGGTATGCAGCGCGCCATGGTCGAACGGGTTGATGCCGCGCTCCTTGGCCTCCGGATTCTGGTAGACGAGCAGCTCCATGCCACTCTCCTTCGCCATCCGATCGCGCAGCTCGTACATCGCCTTGAACTTCCACGTCGTATCGACATGGAGCAGCGGGAAAGGCGGCGGCGAGGGGTAGAAAGCCTTGCGGGCGAGATGCAGCATCACGGCCGAATCCTTGCCCACCGAATAGAGCATGACCGGCTTTTCCGCCTCCGCCACCACCTCCCGCATGATGTGGATGCTCTCGGCTTCCAGTCGTTCGAGATGCGTGAGGTTGTCGGTCATTCCATCGTCCTGGCCCGCCAATGCGAGCGCGTTGTCAGCAAGATACGGGGGACCGGCTAGCCCCTCGCGGCCACTTTGGCACGCGCCTTTTGCTAACAACCGCCCCTACCAGCACTTTAGCCCGTCGCGATGCCGCATCACCTCACCCACCGCAACCGCCGCGCGGAGAATCGTATGCGGTGCGAGACCATCCGCTCAGGAGACGGTTGAGGCCTTCTTCTTGGCGGGCGCCTTCGCCTTGGTGCCGGCCGCCTTGGTTTTGGCCTTGGCAGGTGTCTTGGCCTTCGCCTTGGTCTTGCGTCCCTTGCCCTTGGCTGGTGCGGCGGCTGCCCGGTCGTCGATAAGCTGCGCGGCTTCCTCCAGCGTCAGCGCCTCGGGTGTGATCGACTTGGGCAAGGTCGCATTGGTCGTGCCGTCGGTCACATAGGGGCCGTAACGCCCTTCCATGAGGCGGATCTCAGCCTCCGTGCGCGGGTGGGCGCCGAGTATCTTGAGCGGCTCGGCGCTCTTGCGGCCGCCGCGATTGGCCGCCTCGGCCAGCTTGACGACCGCCGCGTTCATTCCCGTCTCGAAAATTTCCGCCGTGGAACCGAGCCGGGCATATTTACCCTCATGCGCGAGATACGGCCCATAGCGGCCAAGGCTGGCGGTGATCGGTTTACCCGTCTCGGGATGATCGCCCAGCGTGCGCGGCAGCGAAAGCAGCTTCACTGCCCAGTCCAGCGTCAGCTCGCCGCCGGGCAAATCCTTGGGGATGGAGGCGCGCTTCGTGTCATCGCCGATCTTAGTCTCGATATAGGGCCCGAACCGGCCGGCCTTGCGCAACACCGGCTCGCCACTCTCGGGATGTGCGCCCAACTCCTCTGGCCCGCCGCTCTCGCCCCCCTCGCCCGATCCGCCGGGCTGGCCGAACTTGCGGGTATATTTGCACTCCGGATAATTGGAGCAGGCGATGAACGCCCCGTAGCGCCCCCCACGCAGCGAGAGGCGGCCATCGCCGCACAGCGGGCAGACGCGCGGATCGCTGCCGTCACCCTTGTCCGGGAACAGCATCGGCGCGAGAAATGCGTCGAGCTGCGCCGTCACCTCGGAGGGCTTCAGATCCATGATCTCGGCGGTCTTGGGCTTGAAGTCGCGCCAGAAAGCGGCAAGCACTTCCTGCCATTGCGCACGGCCGCCGGAGATATCGTCCAGCTCGTCCTCAAGCTCGGCGGTGAAGTCATAGGCGACATAGCGCTCGAAAAAGCGCTCCAGAAACGCCGTCACCAGCCGCCCGCTCTCCTCCGCGAAGAAGCGGTTCTTCTCGACGCGGACATAGTCGCGGTCCTTGAGCGTCTGGAGCGTCGAGGCATAGGTGGATGGCCGCCCGATGCCCAGCTCCTCCAGCCGCTTGACCAGACTTGCCTCGCTGTAGCGTGGCGGCGGCTGGGTGAAGTGCTGCTCGGCCCGCACGCCCTTCTTGGCTGGCTGGTCGCCCGCCTTGAGCGCGGGGAGCAGCTTGCCGTCCTCGTCGGTCGCGTCATCCCGCCCCTCCTCGTAGAGCGCGAGAAAGCCGGGAAACAGCACCACCTGCCCGGTCGCGCGCAACGCGTGCTGGCCGGTGCCGTCGGTCAGTTCTACGCTGGTCCGCTCCAGCCGCGCCGAAGCCATCTGGCTCGCCAGTGCGCGCTTGAAGACCAGTTCGTAGAGCTTGGCATGGACGCCGGAACCGACGCTCGCCCGCGAGAAATCGGTCGGGCGAATGGCCTCGTGCGCTTCCTGCGCGTTCTTGGCCTTGGTCTGGTAGTGGCGCGGCTTGTCCGGCAGATAGCCGCCGTCATAGCGGTCCGCGATCGCCTTGCGCGCGGCGGAGATGGCACTGCCGTCCATCTGCACGCCATCGGTCCGCATGTAGGTGATCGCGCCGTCCTCGTAGAGCTGCTGGGCGATCCGCATCGTCTCGCTGGCCGAGAGGCCAAGCTTGCGCGCCGCCTCCTGCTGGAGCGTCGAGGTGGTGAAGGGCGGCGGCGGGTTGCGCGTCGCCGGCTTGGTCTCGACCGAGGCGACGGTGAACCGCCCGGCCTCCACATCGGCCTTGGCAGCGAGTGCGTCGCCTTCCTTGCCGATGGTCAGCCGGTCGATCTTCTCGCCGCGCCAGCGCACCAGCCGCGCCTCGAAGCCCTGCCCGCCCTGCTCCAGATCGGCGGTGACGGACCAATATTCCTGCGGCACGAACGTCTCGATTTCACGCTCGCGCTCGACCACCAGCCGCAGCGCGACGGACTGGACGCGTCCGGCCGATTTCGCTCCCGGCAATTTGCGCCACAGCACCGGCGAGAGGGTGAACCCCACCAGATAGTCCAGCGCGCGGCGTGCGCGGTAGGCGTCGATCAGGTCCGTATCCAGCGCGCGCGGCTTCTTCATCGCCTCGGTCACGGTGGCCTTGGTGATCGCGTTGAAGGTGACGCGCTCGACATCCTTGGGCAGCGCCTTGCGCGCCCTGAGCACTTCCTGCACGTGCCAACTGATCGCCTCGCCCTCGCGGTCGGGGTCGGTGGCAAGGATCAGGCGGTCAGCCTTCTTGGCCTCATCGGTGATCGCGCGGAGCTGCTTGGCCTTGTCGCCATAATTCTCCCACGCCATCGCGAAATCCTGATCGGGATCGACCGATCCATCCTTCGGCGGCAAGTCACGGACGTGGCCGTAGGATGCGAGCACGCGATAATCGCCGCCCAGATATTTTTCGATGGTCTTCGCCTTGGCCGGCGATTCGACGATGACAAGCTGCATGGAGCGTCCGCTAACCTCTCTCACGTGTACGCGCGAGAGTGAAAAGTGAAACACCCCCTCGTCAAGCCTTCCCGTCTCCGCCTTCAACTCTGATCGAAATCGCGCGGCAGGATGCAGCGGCCCGCGTCATATTGGCCGACAACGGATCAGGAGCCCGATCCGTCGTGCCGGGACATGCGCCTGATCCTGCGCGCCCGCGGTCAGCGGCGGCATTATCGCCACCGGCGATCCGATGGCAAAACCCTGGATTAACGACCGGAAAGGCATCTCACTCTCCACGGTGACGCTATAGAATATCACCTGGGGAATGAGCGGGGATGAACTTCTGCTCCTCAGGCCAAACTCACCCGCCCGCCAGCATGGCGCTGCAACCGTCCGGCAATCTCCAGTTCGAGCAGCGCCGTCTGCACCAGCGCGGGCGGCAGACCGGACTGGCGGATCAGTTCATCCACCGCAACCGGGCTCATGCTCATCAGGCCAACCACGCGCGTCCGCTCGGTCTCTGCAAGGTCAGCAGGCGGAGCACCGGCATAGCGGCTCTCCGGCGCCCTCACGGTGCTGATCTCACCGGCCCCCAGCGCTTCGATCACCTCCTGCGCATTCTGCACCAGCGTCGCGCCGTCACGGATGAGGCCGTTGCAGCCTTGCGCGCGCGGATCGGCGGGGAAGCCGGGCACGGCCATCACGTCGCGCCCTTCCTCGCCGGCCAGCCGCGCGGTAAGCAGCGAACCGGAGCGCGGTGCCGCCTCCACCACCACCGTGCCGAGCGTCATCCACGCGATGATGCGGTTGCGCGCCGGGAAATGCCGCGCCAACGGCTCCGCACCCGGCGACAATTCGGTAAGCAGCAGGCCCTCGCTCGCGATCCGTTCCTGCAACTCAGCATTTTCCGGTGGGAAGACCACATCTATCCCGCAGCCAATGACTGCCACCGTAGCCCGCGCCCCCGCACCCACATGCGCGGCCGTGTCGATCCCGCGCGCGAGGCCGGAGACGATCGACATGCCCATCCCGGCCAGGTCGTGCGCCAGTTCGCGGGCAAAGCGACAGGCGGCCGCTGAAGCGTTGCGTGCGCCGACAATGGCAACACAGCGGCGCGATGCCAGATCCAAATCGCCACGGACGACCAGCACCGGCGGCGCCGCATCCGCTTGTGCGAGCAGCGGCGGATAGTCAGGCTCGCTAAGGAAGCAGTAGCGCGCACCGAGCGCCGCCACATGCGCCGTCTCTCGCTCGATTGTTCGTGCATCGGCTAGCTGGAAACGCCGCGATCCGCCTTTCGTGGCCAGTCCGGGCAACGCCTCTAACGCCGCGCTTGCGGTGCCGAAACGCAGCAGAAGCTGGCGATAGGCCACCGGACCCACATGGGTTGTGCGGATCAGCCGGAGCCTGTCGAGCTGATCGGCCGTAAGTGGGGTTCTGCCCGTCACGAACGGGATGCGCCGATACGGGGCTCCTCGCCGCGCAGCAGACGGGCAATATTGGGGCGATGCCGCCAGAGAACCAGCACCGCCATCACGGCGAACGCCGGCAACAAGGCGGACAGGCCGAGCAGCCAGGCGGCGATCGGCGCACTGATCGCAGCGCTCATTCCGCTCACCGAGGAAATCCGCGAAAGCACCGTCGCTCCCAACCAGACGACACCGAAAGCCACGCCGACCGGCCAGGCTAGCGCCAGGCTGATGCCGAGCATCGTTGCCACGCCCTTGCCGCCATGGAAGCGTAGCCAAAGCGGATAGCAATGCCCGATCAATGCAGAAACACCGCCCAATACAGCGCCGCCATCCGCGACGAGTTGCGCCCCCAGCCATACCGCCAGCGCGCCCTTGAGGCCATCGAGCAGCAGCGTCGCCGCCGCGAGTCCCCGGCGCCCCGTTCGCAGCACGTTGGTCGCGCCGATATTACCGGACCCGATAGCGCGCAGGTCGCCCGCGCCGCCCAGGCGGGTCAGCAACAGACCGAAGGGAACCGATCCCAGACAATATCCGATCACGATCACCAGCGCAGGCATCTGCCACTCTGCCAAAACCAGTCCTCCCGCGTTCGAATCGCCGCCTTGTTGCGCGGCATGACCGATCGTTGCAAGCGCTTCCATGGCTATGACGTCGCTCGTCACGGAAGCGTCATCAAACTGTCATCACCTGCATGGCAGCGCTATGGGTGATGAAAAGCATCGCGATCTTCGGCCTCAAGGGTGGCGTCGGCAAGTCGACCTTCGCGGTCAACCTCGCCTGGGCCTCGGCAACGCTCTCCGCGCGGCGGACCTTGCTCTGGGATCTCGATCCACAGGCGGCAGCGACCTTTCTGATGGCACCGGGCGGCGAACCGAGAGATGCTGCGCAGGCCGTATTCGCGCGCCACGTCGAACCGAAGAGCCTCTGCCGCCCGACTGATGTGCAGCGGCTCGATCTGCTCGCCGCCGATCCATCACTTCACGGGCTGGAGCGCCTCCTGTTCGAATTGGGCAAGCGCAAGCGGCTGGCCAAGCTGCTCCGCGGTCTTGAGTCTCATTACGACCGGCTGCTGCTCGATTGTCCGCCCGGTCTCAGCGAAACGGCGGAGCAGGTCCTGCATGCGGCCGATTTGCTGATCGTGCCGGTCACCCCCTCGCCGCTCGCCCGCAAGGCGCTTGACGATCTGGCGACGCTGCTGCTGCGGCGCAGCGGCCGGCATCCGCCGATCCCGCCGGTCTTTTCCATGGTCGACCGCCGGCGCAAATTACATCTTACAGCACTGGCGGACCATCCCGACTGGCCGCAGGTCAACTATGCCAGCATCGTGGAGCAGATGGGAAGCCGACGGCTGCCGGTGGGTGCTTTTGCTGCCACCCACAGTGCTACCGGTCAGTTCGCGTCACTCTGGGCGGCAATCGAGCGGCGGCTGGCGAAGGATGGCGGCTGAATTTGCCTCAGGCGACCCGGCTGCCCGCGCCGGCGAACAGGACACGCGCGTCCGCCGCCGGCATCGGTCGACCGAAATAGAAACCCTGCACCTTGCTGCACCCCAGCGAGCGGACAAGCTCGAATTCGCTCTCGGTTTCCACCCCCTCGGCGGTCGTCGCCATGTCCAGACTCTGCGCCATGGCCACGACCGCGCGAATGATCGCCAGACTTTCCCGCTGGTTGCGCGCCGCCCCGCCGACGAAGCTCTGGTCGATCTTGATCGTGCGGAAGCGCGTGCGTGAAAGATAGCCGAGCGAGGAATAGCCCTTGCCGAAATCATCGAGCGAAAGGCCGATGCCAAGAGAGATCAGCCGGTCGAGAAGCTGGCTCACCCCCGTCCCTTCGCGCAGGAATACGCTTTCCGTCACTTCGAGTTCCAGCCGCCGGGCCGGCAGCCCGCTATGCGCCAGCGCCGACACCACCGTATCGAGGAACTCCGGCATATAGAGCTGTTCCGGCGAGACGTTGACCGAGATGCGCACATCTTCCGGCCAGGCCGCCGCTTCGCGGCAGGCCGTGCTCAGCACCCAATTGCCGATGGGGGTGATGAGCCGCGCCTCCTCGGCAATCGGGATGAACTTCGCCGGAGATACCACGCCCAGCGTCGGATGGGTCCAGCGCACGAGCGCCTCGAAACCGCAGACTCCGCCGCTGTGGCAATCAACGATCGGCTGATAGAGCAGATGCAGCTCATCGTTCGCCAGCGCATCCCGCAATGCCACCTCCAGCGCACGCCGTTCCTCGGCATCGGCATGCATGGAGGGCGCATATCGGAAATGCTTGCCGCGCCCGGCATCCTTGGCGCGATACAGTGCAAGATCGGCGCCGCGAATCAACGTCTCGGCATCCTGACCATCCTGCGGCGCCATGGCCGAGCCGATGCTTGCGCCCACGAACAGCGTATGGCCATCGACCACGAACGGGTGCGAGACCGCCTCGATCACCTTGAACGCGAGTTGCTCGACGTAGAGCGGATCGGGCAGATCGTCGATAACGATGGCGAATTCGTCGCCGCCGAGCCGCCCACAGGTTTCGTTGGCCGAGCAGACTTTCTGGATCCGCTCGGCAACCTGCGCCAACAGTTGATCGCCGACGAGATGGCCCAGCGTGTCATTGACCGATTTGAACCGGTCAAGATCGACCAGCAGGAACGCGCAGCGGCTATTCCAGCGGGCGACATTTCCGATGGCAGCGGCAAGCTTCTCGGTCAGATGTAACCGGTTGGGCAGGTTGGTAAGCCCGTCGTTACGCGCCATGAGCGCGATACGCTCGGCCGTCTCCTTCTGCACGGTAATGTCCGAACCGACGCCCCGGAAGCCGAGAAACGCGCCCTTCTCATCCCTCCGTGGCGAGGCGGACATCTCCCACCAGCGCCGCTGCCCGTCTATGACCACTGGCACGACGAGGTCGGAGAAGGGCTGGCGTTGCTTGAGCTTCTCCGCGAACAGGTGCAGCGCGGGGTCGAACCGGCCTTCCTGCCATGCCGGGCCGGCCAGAACTTCCAGCACGGAGCGTCCTTCCAGATCGTCGCAGCTCAGGCCGAACATGCGCGCGAACGAGGGAGAGATGCCGGTCAGCCGCCGCGCCGAATCGGTCTGCCAAAGCCAGTCGGTCGCCTCGACGTCATGTTCCTTGAGCAGCAAGCTCACCACTTCGCGCTTTTCAGCCAGCATCCGGCTCGTATGAAGCTGCACGCCGAAGCGATGGGCCAGCCACAGGCTCGCGCCGAGCAGCAACGCCATATAAGCGGTGACGACGCCGGCAAGCAGCGGATCGGCATGACCCCACAGCATCCACGCGCCGCCGCCCCCAACCATGACGACGAAGCTCGCAGCCGCCAGAGGCGTCGCCTGGAAAGCGATGGCGACGATCGCGGTCAGGCAGCAGCCGATCGTCCAGAGGGTCATGATATCGACCGGCTTTCCGTTCACCGAAAGCACAATCATGGCGGCGCTCCACACTGCGCCGTGCAGGAGCGAGAGCTGGCCGTGGCGCAACAAGCCCCGCCGCATGCCGGACGCATAGTCGGCAGCGGTGTTCTCGCGGCGCAGCTTGAACGAAAGATAGTGAGCACTGAACGCCAGCAAGGTCCAGATTGCCAGAAACCATATCGGTGCTCGTGTCGCGAAATGAACATCGACGAGCACGACCGAGAAGGCGGTAAACGCGGCATAGACGCCAAGCATGCGGTCCGTGGCGCGCAATTGGCTGCCATAGACATATTCGGCATGCTCGGCCGGAAGCCGCCTCAAGCCGGTGAGTACGGCCAGAGACAGCGTCTCGGGAGGGGAGTTGTCCCGCGGGGTCCGAGGCGAAGGGCGGTCTGTCACCCCCCGATGTTAATGCAAGTCAGGTTATCAAGCGGTAAGCGGCGCTTCAGCGTATTTCGGTTCGCCGCGTGCCGCCCTCGTCAGGCCGCGATATCGTAAGGAACGATCTCGCCTTCCAGATACAGCTTGCGCGCCTTGGAGCGGCTGAGTTTGCCCGAACTGGTGCGCGGCAGCGAGCGCGGAGGCACCAGCTCCACCACGCAGTTCATGCCGGTGATCGAACGGACCCGCTCGCGGATATCCTCGCGCAGCTTCACCCGTTCGCTGTTGTCCGATACACGGCAATGCACCAGCACGGCGGGCGCTTCCTCGCCGCCCGGTGTAGTGATCGAGAAAGCGGCGATATCGCCCTGCTTGAAACCCGGCAGTTGCTCTACCGCCCACTCGATATCCTGCGGCCAGTGGTTCTTGCCGTTGATGATGATCATATCCTTGGCGCGGCCGACGATGTAGAGATAGCCATCCGACAGATAGCCCATATCGCCGGTATCTAGCCAACCGTCGACCAGACAGGCGTCCGTCGCTTCCTGATCGCGGAAATAGCCGGTCATCAGCGAAGGCCCGGTGGTCCAGATCTTGCCGATCGTCTTATCCGGCAGCAATCCGCCGAAATCGTCACGCACCTCTACCGTCATGCCCATCACCGGCTTGCCGCAGTTGACGATGGCGCGATAGCGCTGCGGCCGGTCCGGTGGCGCGTTGCCGCCGGAAAGCTCGGTCTCCTCGACCAATTCAACGACAATCCCCTCACCCGGCGGCATGATCGTCACCGCCAGCGTCGCCTCGGCAAGGCCGTAACTTGGCAGGAAAGCCGACGGGCTGAACCCGGCCTCCGCAAAGGCGTCCACGAATTGCTGCATCACGTCGGGGCGAATCATGTCCGCGCCGTTACCGGCCAGCCGCCAGCGCGAGAGGTCGAACCGCTCGGACGCCTTGGTCTGGCTGGACATACGGCGCGCGCAGATATCGTAGCCGAAGGTCGGCGAGTAGCTGATCGAGGTGCCCTCATGACGCGAGATGAGATCGAGCCAGGCGAGCGGCCGCCGCGCGAAATCCTCGGTCTTGAGATAATCGGTCGAGACCTGGTTGGCGACCACCGAGAGGAAGCAGCCAACCAGACCCATATCATGATACCAGGGCAGCCAGCTTATGCAGCGGTCCGTCGTGGTCAGTTCCATGCCGTGGCTGTGCGCGGCGAGATTGCTGAGCAGCGCCTTGTGCGTCACCGCAACGCCGTGCGGAAAGCGCGTCGAGCCGCTGGAATATTGCAGATAGCAGATATCTTCGCTCTCCGCCGCGGGAAGCGGGCATGCCACCGGCGCCTCAGACAGGAAATCGGCGAAGCCCAACGGCTCCACACCCGCGCGCCGTGCCGCCGCACTCGCCATTTCGCCCAACTCGCCGGGGAACAGCAGCATCAGCGGATCGCAGCTTTGCAACTGGACGACGAGCTGGTCGATGTAGCTTTCCTTCCCGCCGAAGCTGGTCGGCAGCGGTAGCGGCACCGGCCAGGCACCGGCATAGACGATGCCAAAGAAAAGCTGCGCGAACTCAGTCCCCGTCTCGGCAATCAGCGCAATGCGGTCCTGCGGCTTCACGCCCCGCGCGATCAGGCGATAGGCGCAGGCAAGCGCATCCTCGCGCATCTCGGCGAAAGGATAAGGACGCACGAGATTGCCGCGCGCATCGTGGAAATTGAGGCCACGGGCACCCCGCGCCGCATAATCCAGCGCCTCGCTCAAAGTCTCGAAATCGGCAAATCTGCGCGCAAGCCGATCTTCCGTCGGTGTTGGCTGCATCAAGGGACCCTTCTCTTCCGCCTACTCCGTCCGAAACCGAACCGTGGCGGGCTGTTCGGCGTGCCATGCGCTTGTCGAGCCGAAAGCCGCAATCACGTCGGGCCGGCCGCTTTTCTTGTGTCGACCGGGCAGCGTCCATTAAGACAGGGACTATGGCACAAAAAAGGCGCACCGGCCGCGCAGGCCAAAATTCTTCACCGCCGCGGCCGCTCGACCGCGCCGCGCTGGAGGCGCTGGCGCTGACCTATGTGGGGCGATTCGCGACCAGCCGCGCCAAGCTGATCGCCTATCTCGGCCGTAAGCTGCGCGAGCGGGGCTGGGCGCCCGACGCCGGTGCAGATGCACCCGTAGAGGCCATTGCCGACCGACTGGTCGCGCTGCGCTATGTCGATGACGAAGCTTATGCCGCAATGAAAACCAGCGCCATGCAGCGGCGCGGCCTCGGCACCCGCCGGATCGTACAGGCGCTGCGGCATGACGGCATCGCAGCG
The DNA here is from genome assembly GCA_001899715.1 of Sphingobium sp. 66-54. Taxonomy (GTDB): domain Bacteria; phylum Pseudomonadota; class Alphaproteobacteria; order Sphingomonadales; family Sphingomonadaceae; genus Sphingobium. The sequence continues at coordinate 24,488 of MKWI01000028.1, read as the reverse complement.
GATATTCGCGAGGAAGTAACACCCGACCCGCTTGCCCGATGGGAAGCCGCCGAGTGCCTCGCGCGGCGCCGGCACATCGGTCCCTTTGCGCTCGAGCGGCCGGATCGGCCCGCACGCGAAAAACAACTCGCCGCCTTCCTGCGCGCCGGGCATGATCTGGAGACCGCGCGGACATGGGTAGACGCAGCGCCGGGCGAGGAACCGCCCCGCCCGGAGGATGCCTGATGCGCGGAAAGATATGCGCCCTCGCGCTCGGCCTGCTGCTCGCGGCGGGCGGTTGCGGCCCCTCGACAGATGGCGACAACGAGACGGCAGCCGTCCCCGCAGCCGCGCCCGTCACGCTCCAGATCCACAGCGCCACCGGCCAGCGTCACAGCTTCACCGTCGAGTTGGCGGTAGACGATCTCAGCCAGCAGCGCGGCCTGATGGGGCGCACCACCTTACCTGACGATCACGGCATGCTGTTCCCCTTCCCGGTGCCGCACACGGCGTCCTTCTGGATGAAGGACACGCCGCTGGCGCTGGACCTGCTGTTCATCCGCCCGGACGGCACCATTGCCGCCATCCTGCCGGGCCAGCCCAATGACTTGCACCCCCTCTCTGCCGGCGAGCCGGTCTCGGCCGTGCTCGAAATCCGGCAGGGCCGCGCACGGGCGCTGGGCTTGACCGCTGGCGACCGAGTACGCTGGGGGGATTGCACGGGTACACCCGCCCCTGCCGGCAACGCGTGGCGGCCGGATCGTTTCTGCCCCGAGGGGTTCGATTGAGCGGCGAACTGCCCATTTCCTCGGTTGCCAATGGCGGGGCAGAACGGCTAAGCGCAGCGGCCATGGGCATCGTCAAGAACATCTTCACATGGTGGGAAGGCTCGACCTTCGGCACATGGCTCAACACCGTCCGCCACGGCTCCCGCGTGGGTGAAGACAGCCAGGGCAATGTTTATTACGAAGGCGGCAAGGATCCCAACGGCCTTACCCGCCGCTGGGTGATCTACAACGGCACCAACGATGCCAGCCGCGTGCCGTCCGAATGGCATGGCTGGCTCCACCACAGCATCGACGGTCCGCCCGAAAGCAACTTGCCGCCTCCGCGCATCTGGGAAACGGAGTTCACGCCCAATCTCACCGGCACGCCAAAAGCCTATCGCCCTTCCGGTGCGACCGAGGCCGGCGGCCGCCGCCAGATGGCCACGGGCGACTATGAAGCGTGGACGCCGGACGCGTGAGGCATAGCCGGTCCGCGGCGCCGGGCCGGTGGCTGATCCCGCTGGGCCTGCTTCTTCTGGTTTCCGCCTGCGGACCCAAACCAGCGGGTGCCGACAACGCTGCCGACTCGGCCAATCGCGAGGAGCGCTCGCGCGACCAGCCGCTGGCCCGCGCCGGCGCGGGCCTGCCCGGTACGCCAATGGCGGAGCGCGAGGCAGTGCTCGGCCTGCTCAACAAGCGCAACGGCCTCACGCGCGAACTGAAGATGAAACCCGGTGAAGCGGTCCGCGTTGGCAACGCTATCGTACGGTTGCGCGCCTGCGAAACGACTGCGCCATGGGAGACGGAGCCGGAGACCGGCGCTTTCGTCCAGCTTGACGTGCAGGAGAGCCGCGACAACAAATGGCACCGCATCTTCTCCGGCTGGCTATTCAAGGAACGGCCGGACCGCAACGTCGTCATCCATCCAGTCTATGACGTCTGGGTGATGAGTTGCGCGATGAGCTGGCCGGAGACCGGACCGGACACGGTGCGCTCAGCCGAGCGTAGCGCCCGCTCCGCCGAGTCGACCGGCACGGCGGACAATGCGTCCAGCGCACCGAATTCAGCGGATAACGCCTCCGCACCGTCCGCCAGCGCATCACCCAGCAAGCCTGAATAAACTTCCGCCGTGATCTCGACCGCACCGAGCGAAGCGAGGTGCGGCGTCATGAACTGACAATCGAGCAGCGTGAAGCCGCCGACCCGCAGCCGCGCGACCAGCCACGCTATCGCGACCTTGGAGGCATCCGTTTCGCGGCTGAACATGCTCTCGCCGAAGAAGGCGCGCCCCAGCGCCAGCCCATAGAGCCCACCGACGAGCGTGCGCGCCTTCCCCTTCCCGCTCCAGCACTCAATGCTGTGGGCCAACCCGCGCCGGTGGAGGCGGTTGAAGGCTTCCTCGATATCGCGATTGATCCAGGTCGTCGGCCGGTCCGCCGCGCTTTGCGCGCAGAGCGCCACAACTTGCGCGAAGGCGGTATCCGCCGTCACCTCGAACCGATCAGCACGCAAGGTCTTGCGCAGCGATTTCGAGAGGTGGAAGCCGTCGAGTGGCAGGATGGCGCGCTTCTCCGGTTCGACCCAATAGATGGAGCGCGCGCTGCGATCATCCGCCATGGGGAACAAGCCCACGGCATAAGCGCGCAACAGAATGGGAAGGTCGATGGCCACGCCTCTCTCTAGCAGAGCCGCCCCGCCAATCGACAGCCTTGATCCGCAGGGGATGGATAAGGCACGGGCGAGCTTATAGACGGTTCAGCGATCACGAGTGGCGCGACAAAGGAGAGGGACGATGGCGACATATGTGCTGGTGCATGGGGCATGGGGCGGAAGCTGGGGCTATGCTCCGCTGGCACGGAAACTGCGCGCGGCGGGCCATGAGGTCCATGTCCCCTCACTCACCGGCCTTGGCGAACGCGTCCACCTTGCCCATGGCGGCATCACCCTCACCGACCATATCAACGATGTGATCGGCCTGATCGACTGCGAACAGCTTTCGGACATCGTTTTGGTCGGCCATAGCTATGGCGGCATGGTCGTCACCGGCGTCTCGGCGCAGCGCGGCAGCCGCATCCGCAGCCTCGTCTACCTCGACGCGTTCCTGCCACAGGACGGGCAGGCGCTGTGGGACGTGGTGGACGAAGCCACGCGCCAGCTCTATATCGAGAACCAGAAGGCAACGCCGGGTCTCGTGCAGCCGATCTTCCCGATGCCGGAGGGCCGCACGGCGCGCGTCTCCGGCCATCCGCTGCTGACGCTGCTCGAACCGGTCAAGCTCGGTGGCCAGGAAGGCGCGATCCGGCGGCGCACCTACGTATATGCCAATGCCAGTCCGCTCACCACCTTCACCCAGTTCCGCGATCGCTGCACCGCCGACCCGGCCTGGCAGGTGCATGAGATCGCCACCGGCCATATGGTGTGGGACGATGACCTGCCCGGCTGCCTGGAGATCCTGCTAGGCGAGGCGGCCTGACTCGAGTGCGGGGACTTGTAGCGGCTCGGTTGCCCCCACAAGGCTCCGCAGCGCCTCGCGGGCCGCAAAGGCGAACAGGATCAGCGCAGCGATATCGAAGCCGATCAACCCTGCCGATACACCGCTGGAATATTGCGGCAGACCAAGGAGAGCTTCGATCTTGCCCGGCCGGACGATCAGGAGTGTCACCAGCGGCAGAACCCACAGCGGCGTAGCGCCCGCGGCGACGAGAAGAATCAGCGGGATCAGCAGGATCGTCAGATCGTAGATATGCAGCGGGATGAAGGCGGCGATAGCTGCCATCATCAGCGCCAGCGGCATGATCGGCCGGGCGGATTGTTCGCCGATCAGCCGGGCGGCGACGGCGATGGCCGCGATGGCAACCGGCACCTGCCAAGACAGGGCGATCCCCTCGACCCCGATGCGCGCGAGCAGGTTCAGCGGACCGCTGGAGGTGAGCGCGGTATTGGAGGGCAAGTCGCCCCACCGCGCGGCGTTGGCGAGATATTCATGTATGGTGGTAAACGCACCGAACCGCAGAACATGCGGCAAAGTGAACAGACCCGCGCTCGCCAGTCCAGCCAGCGCCGCAACCCGGAAATGAGGCACCAGCAGGGCCCAGAACAACACCAGCACGCCGACCTGCGGCTTGAACGTCGCCAGAAACACGGCGAGCCCAACCAGCCATGGCTCGCGACGCAGCACCCCCGCCGTGAGCAGGGTCAGCGCCAGAAAGACGAAGCCCGCGCTCTGACCGAAAGCGAGCAGGTTGGCAGTCGGTTCGATAAGGAGCGCAATCCCGCCCCAGAGCGCTGTCGCGATCCAGCGCCGGCGCGGCTCCTTTTCCACGCTGGCGACGAGCAACGCGGTGCCCAGCAGAATCATCGCGCCGTTGAGCAAGCGCCAGACCGTGACGGCCTGCTCCAGCTCCAGCAGCGCCATGACGCGGCTCACGCTCCACCATTGCGGGGGATAGAACCAATAGAGAACCACGTTGCCGGGCGGCAATATGGCGGCACCAATCTCCCTGAAGCTGTCACCATAGGGATCCAACCCGCCAGCCCACAGCTTGCCGGCCAGCCAGAAAAACCGGAAATCCACCTCAGCGCGCGGCTCGACGAGAGATCTCAGCAGAACGAACGCAATGCCCCCAAGCAGAAGAGCGGCTGCGCAGAAGGGAGACCATTTCGAATCAAGGAAACGATAAAATAGTTTCACCAGCCATCTCCGGTCCGGATCGAACAAAGCCCGATTCTGGATTGGGGATTGGGCCAGTCCGCTCCAGATATACGAGCGGGATAACCAAAAGATGAACGGTTCGCCGCAATACAGGCGGCCTCTACCTTGTTTGTGGCGGAAATCCCATAATCTTCATGCAGGGGCGGACGCGCGGCAGAATCCGTGCCGCGCGGCGCACATCGTCCATCCACGGCTTGCGCCGCTTCGCCACCCGCGTTAAGGGCGTCGCCTTCGCCGGCACAGGAGTGTAGCTCAGCTGGTAGAGCGTCGGTCTCCAAAACCGAATGCCGGGGGTTCGAGTCCCTCCACTCCTGCCAAGACTTGCCCCGGCGCGCGACTGCGCGTAGGGGATAAGCCGTTGCGAAACGAGGCCGCGGACTAGCCGGGCAGACAAGCCCGGGCCTGGTCCGTTTTCTTGTGTCAGGCAGCTTCGGATTTTTTGAAAGAGAAACGAGCGTGGCGAAAACGTCTCCCACAGAGTTCATCAACCAGGTCAAGGCCGAAACTCGCAAGGTTGTCTGGCCGACACCCCGTCAGACTCTGACGACGACCATCATGGTGCTCATCATGACGGGATTGCTGGCCTTGTTCTTCTTCGGCATTGACGCGTTGTTCGGCTGGATCGTGCGAATGCTGCTGGGATTGGCCGGCGGCCAGGGCTGAGACCCGCGCTCGATGCGGTGAACTGAGGAAAAAGAGAGCATATGGCGCGCTGGTACATCATCCACGCTTATTCGGGCTTCGAGAACAAGGTCCGCGATTCCATCCTGTCCGAGGCCGAGCGTATGGGCCTGGAGCAGCTGATCGAGCAGGTCGAGGTGCCCACCGAGACCGTGACCGAGGTGAAGCGCGGCAAGAAGGTGCAGGTCGAGCGCAAGAACATGCCCGGCTATGTTCTCGCCAAGCTCAGCATGAACGACGATATTTATCACCTCATCAAGAACACGCCGAAGGTGACGGGTTTCCTGGGCTCATCGGGCAAGCCACAGCCAATCAGCGAAGCGGAGGCCGCACGCTTCTTCGGCGCCCGCGAGGAAGCTGCCGCTCAGCCGCGCCACAAGGTGAACGTGGATTACGAGATCGGTGACAGCGTCAAGGTGATGAGCGGCCCGTTCGCGAGCTTCATCGGCACGGTCGAGGAGCTGGATTTCGAGAAGAGCCGCGTGAAGGTCTCGGTTTCTATCTTTGGCCGCGCAACGCCGGTGGAACTGGATTTCGAGGAAGTCGAGCTCTCCAAGTAACGGAAGATCACGATTTTAGTGGGCCGCCGGAGACGATCCGGCGGCCTTTTTCATGGCTGCCAGACCGCGGAATTCCTGGAAGTTCATGCATAACGCGCATGGGGAAGTACGCGCAAAGTCGGCGCGCGACTAAAGCCTTCCGCGTACTGACGGCCGGAAGATGCACGGACGATGTCAAGGAGCGGGAAACCGCGATCATGCATGGTCCGGCGGCGTAGGACAGACGGAGGCGCTTCGCGAACAGCCTCTTCCACCCGGCCGTGCGGGTGCTCCCGCCCGAGCAAGCTCGGGAAGAATTTTGGCACGGCCCTTCCAGAGCGAATCGATACTCATAGGTTCCGAAGGAAGGCCCCGCTGCATTCGATCACCTCGTCACGCTGAAGCGAGGGTCCGCGTGCCGGGATGATCGGGGGGAAGAGCGTGCTCCTATCCGCTGAATGTCAACCCACCCCAAGCCACCCCAATGCCGCCCGCATCGCTTTCCCCCTTGCCGATTGCGGCAAGGTGGACCAGAGATGCAATCGTTGCCTTGCGAATGAATCGCCGGCGATCACGGGAGAGGACCAACCATGGCCAGTGCGCCGCGATCCATTGATATTGCCGGGTTCATCGACGGGCGCAAGCTTGGCGGATTCAACTATCGGCTCATCATTCTCTCCTGGCTTATCACCGTGTTCGATGGGTTCGACATGATGATGATCAGCTTCACCGCGCCCTGGATGCGCGACGAGCTGGCGCTCGATACGCTGATGCTCGGCAACATCTTCTCCTCAGGTTTATTCGGCATGATGGTAGGCGGCTTCGCCTTCGCCTATATCGGCGACCGGATCGGGCGGCGGCAGACGATCATCTGCGCCGCCTTCGCCTTTGGCATCCTCACCACCGCCACCGCCTTTGCGCGCAGCTACGAGGCGTTGCTGATCCTGCGCTTCCTTGATGGCTTCGCTATCGGTGGAATGCTGCCGCTCGCCTGGGCGCTCAACATCGAATATGTGCCCTCCAAGATGCGTTCGACGGTCGTCACCGTCATCATGATGGGTTACAGCCTCGGCACCGCGCTGGCTGGCCCGGTGACGGTCTGGCTCGCCCCGACCTGGGGTTGGGAAGGTGTATTCGTGTTCGGCGGGCTCTGCACGCTGGTCTGCGCCGTGGGGCTGCTGCTGTGGCTGCCGGAATCGGTGCGCTTCCTCGCCAGCAAGGGCCAGAAGCCGGAGGTGATCGCCGCCACGCTCAACAAGATCGACCCGGCGCTGAACGCCTCGCCCAGCGACCGCTTCATCCTCAGCGACGAGAAGCAGGACAAGAGCAATTTCACGGTCGGCAAGCTGTTCCACGCCGATCTCAAATGGCTGACCCCGCTGCTGTGGATCGGCTATATCGCCAGCACCCTCGCCGTCTACTTCAAGGCGAACTGGGGGCCCATCGTTTACGAGGATCTGCACTTCTCGCGCGATACCGCCGCCTACGTCTCCTCTATCTCCGGCATGCTGGGCGCGCTACTCGGCCTGCTGCTGATGCGCTTCACTGACAAAATGGGGCCATATGCGGTTGCGGTCTATCCGCTGGTCGCCTTCCCGTTGCTGCTCGCGGTAGGTCTTATCCCGATGGCGCCGACAACCTTCCTCATCCTCTCGATCGCTTCGACCAGCTTTGTGGGCGGCGCGCATTTCGGCATCCTCTCCATTGCGGGCGTTTATTATCCGAGCGCCATCCGCGCCAACGGCGCCGGCTGGGCAACCTCGGTGGCCAAGATCGGCGGGATCGCCGGGCCGATCATCGGCGCCTATGTGCTGGCGAGCGGCCTGCCGATCGTGCGCAGCTTCGCCATCCTCGCCATCTGCCCCGCCGCGCTGGCGCTCTGCGCGATGGGGATCGGCGCGATCGTCAAGCGGCGCGGCACGGTAACGGCGCCGGTTGCCGTGCCCGCCCCGGCCGAGTGAGGCGCCCGCGGATCAGCGCGATCATCGGGTGGCGGGTGGTAACGCAACCGGCGGACGCTCGTCCCGTCCGATCCGGATGGTCGCGCTAACCATGGCTCGCGTTTGCTCGACACCCACGAGGGGTTTATCTCATCCGGCCGGAACGGCCCCAGTCCACCGGGAGCCATGCTTGTGCCGGTGACGAGTATTCTTGCTTATGCAGGCGCGGCGCTGGCAGAGATCGCGGGCTGCTTCGCCTTCTGGGCATGGCTGCGGCTGGGCAAGAGCGCGCTTTGGATCGTGCCGGGAACCCTCTCTCTGCTCCTGTTCGCCTGGCTACTGACGCTGGTCGACACGAGCCAGGCCGGTCGCGCCTATGCAGCCTATGGCGGCATTTACATCACTTCGGCGCTGCTCTGGCTGTGGGTCGTGGAAGGCGTAACGCCCGATCGCTGGGATCTGGGCGGTGCCTTGCTCTGCCTGGCCGGCGCGGCGGTCATCCTGCTAGGGCCACATCGTGCCTGATTGCACGGCAGTCCAGAAGACGACGACAGACGCGGCGATCGGCGGACAAATCCCCGGATTCTAGTAGACGTTTCTGCCCGAGCGATCCGCATCGCTTTAGCTCCGAAGACATCGTGATCACGCTGGAACCGGACAAGACTCCGGCGCGGTCCGTATCGCCATAAGTATAAGAACGGGGCAGAATGACGGCTTGGCGCAACGACGTCATTTTCGACTATGCCCAGTCGCTCTATGTCGACCACGACCTTCCCACCATTTTCGGCGCGGGCATCAAGTGCCTGAATGGATTGCAGTGACAGGCGCATAAATTCCCCTAACCAATTGAGGCGCTTCGTTCGTCTCCATCTGCCCCCTTCCCTTTTCGCGCTCATCCCCCTATAGGGCCCCGCATCCGGGCCGGCCTTGCAGGTGGGCGCGGAAGCCAGATGCGGGAGGAGCTTGCCCTGAGGCGTGCTCCGTTCGACCGCTCAGCTTGAACCGGGCGGCATCCGCGCCGCCCTCTACAGAGTGAGACGACATGGCCAAGAAGATTACGGGCTATATCAAGCTCCAGGTGCCCGCTGGAGCCGCCAATCCCTCGCCGCCGATCGGCCCTGCCCTGGGTCAGCGCGGCGTGAACATCATGGAATTCTGCAAGGCGTTCAACGCCGCGACGGAGAAGGAAAACAAGGGCACGCCCCTGCCGACCATCATCACCGTCTATGCCGATCGCAGCTTCTCGTTCATCACCAAGAAGCCGCCGGCAACCTATCTCATCAAGCAGGCGATGAACCTCAAGTCCGGCTCGAAGGAGCCCGGCAAGGTCTCGTCCGGCACCATCAAGCGCTCGCAGCTTGCCGAACTGGCCGAAGCCAAGATGGCCGACCTCAATGCCAATGACATCGAGGCGGCAACCAAGATTCTCGAAGGCAGCGCCCGCTCGATGGGCCTCACCGTGGTGGAGGGCTAAGACCATGGCAAAGCAGACCAAGAAGGCCAAGGCCCTCGCCAGCGCAGTCGACCGCGACAAGCTGCACGGCGTCGATGAGGCAATCGCTCTCATCAAGCAGCACGCCACCGCGAAGTTCGACGAGACGGTTGAAGTCGCGATGAACCTGGGCGTCGACCCGCGTCACGCCGACCAAATGGTGCGCGGCGTCGTCACGCTGCCCGCCGGCACCGGCAAGGACGTGCGCGTCGCCGTGTTCGCCCGCGCCGACAAGGCGGATCAGGCCAAGGAAGCAGGCGCCGAGATCGTCGGCGCCGAAGACCTGCTCGAGCACATCCAGGCCGGCAATTTCGACTTCGACCGTGTGATCGCGACGCCGGACATGATGGGCCTCGTCGGCCGCCTCGGCAAGGTGCTCGGCCCCAAGGGCCTGATGCCGAACCCGAAGCTCGGCACCGTGACCCCGAACGTCGCCGAGGCCGTGAAGGCGGCCAAGGGCGGCCAGATCGAGTTCCGCGTCGAGAAGGCCGGCATCATCCACGCCGGTCTCGGCAAGGCCAGCTTCTCCAGCGACGACCTGCGCAAGAATTTCGACGCGTTCGTCGATGCCATCGTCAAGGCCAAGCCGGCCGGATCGAAAGGCAAATATGTCCGCAAGATCGCCCTCTCCTCCTCGATGGGACCGGGCGTGAAGATCGACGTGGCGGAAGTCGCCACCGCCTGATGCGCGCGGCCGGGCGACCGGTCGGATCAGCGAATGAGAAAGTCTCCGCTGCGAGAGGACCGCGGCGGGGCTTTTTTTGTATGCGCTATACGGCGAGGCCGAAGCGCAACATGATTATCTAGCGATTGCAGGAGCCCAGGGCCCAGCCGTAGCGGCTCTATCGCCGTGGGCTCCTGCTTTCACAGGAGCGCATGTGGCGGTTTGGGGGAAGACGGGCTCTTGGACGGGGCGCGCTTTCGAAGATGGTCACGGAAAAGGGCCATGCTACGAAAAATGGGCCATCTTGGGGAAACGCATGTATTAGGGAAGCCGGCCGCGATGCATTGCCCCGAGTTCGGAGCGCACCTTGGCTGGCCATACGTGCCCCACTCTTGCATTTTCCTGTGATTACGCCTATCGGGCGCTCGCTTGCCGGGATTTGTATCCCGGCACACCGTCCGAGACAGCTGGTGATGGCGCATAGGCCGCCATCTTAATCTCCAGCCGAGACGGGGAAACGTTCTAGCCGGATGGCTCCCGCGCCTGTGCGCTGGGCTACCGGGTCTGCCGATGCCGATCTTGGCGTGTGGCCAGTCAACCCTTCCCCTCGGACTATTCTGCCGTGTGCGGCCCGCCATGGGTCGCGCCCGGCGCATGTGTGAACGCGGCTGCGCAAGGCCGGCTCCTCTCGGGGACCGACACGCAACGCCGCTGAGGAGAATGGCATGGATCGCAATGAAAAGACCGAGGTCGTTTCCGCGCTTCACGCGTCTCTGAAGGAGATGGGCGTGGTCGTCGTGACCCGCAACCTGGGCCTGAGCGTCGCTCAGTCCACCCAGCTCCGCCAGAAGATGCGCGAGGCCGGTGCGTCCTACAAGGTGACGAAGAACCGGCTTGCCAAGATCGCCATCGTGGACACCGATTATGCCGCCATTGGCGACATGCTCGTCGGTCCGGTCGGTCTTGCCACGTCGGCGGATCCCGTCGCGGCCGCAAAGGTCGCGGTCGAGTTCGCCAAGACGAACGACAAGCTGGAGATCGTCGGCGGCGCCATGGGTGCGCAGTTGCTCAACGCCGAAGGCGTGAAGGCACTGGCTTCCCTGCCGTCGCTCGACCAGATGCGTGCGACGCTTATCGGCCTCATCCAGGCGCCGGCGACCAAGCTCGCTGTCGTCGCCAAGGAGCCGGCCGCGCAGCTTGCGCGCGTGTTCAACGCTTACGCCACAAAGGACGCCGCCTGAGTTTCAGGCACGCCCGACCGATTGCAACAAACCGATCCGGGCCCGAGGGCCCCGCTAGAAATGGAGTAAATTATCATGGCTGACATCAACGCTCTCGTCGACCAGCTGTCCGCGCTCACCGTCCTGGAGGCCGCCGAGCTTTCCAAGGCGCTCGAGGAGAAGTGGGGCGTCTCGGCTGCCGCAGCCGTTGCCGTGGCCGCTCCGGCCGGTGGCGCCGGTGCCGGCGCGCCGGCCGAGGAAGCCAAGGACGAGTTCGACGTGATCCTCACCGGCGACGGTGGCAAGAAGATCAACGTCATCAAGGAAGTCCGCGCCATCACCGGCCTGGGCCTGACCGAAGCCAAGGCGCTCGTCGAAGGCGCGCCGAAGGCCGTCAAGGAAGGCGTCAACAAGGCCGAGGCCGAAGAGCTGAAGAAGAAGCTCGAGGAAGCCGGCGCGACCGTCGAGCTGAAGTAAGTTCGTCGCTTCATTGCGAACAAGGAAGGGCGATCCCGGTTGGGGTCGCCCTTTTTTCGTGGAGCAATACGCACCGAAGGTGCGACAGCGAATTGCTACCATCTACAACTATCGACAGGCATGAAGGTCGGAAAGACTGTTCATCCTCCGAAGGGCGAACTGCCCCCATGACGCGATCCGGAAACGCAATCCGCCGTGTCTGCGGAAACGCACAACGCATCCGCGCGCGCACCTCACGTCCCGAGTTGCCAGAAGATCCCTTGCCCATCCCACGGCAAGGTTAACTCAGGCATCGACGCGCGGTTGATCCTGAGCGGCGGGACGCGGCGTCGGTTTCGCCGCAGCGGTCTTCATGGCGATGAGAGCCTCGCCCAGCGTCGCATATCCGCGCGACAGTCGCGGCGCGGACCGGCCTTGCGCCGCAGCATCGCGCTTGGCGAGCAACGTGGCGCGCAGAGCAGCTTCACTTTCATCAGGCGGACCCCACTGGATGGGGGCCTCCTCTTCCATCAATCGCGCACGGCGACGCCTGCCAAGATGCCAGGCAAGCCCGGCCGCAACCAATGCCAGCAGCCCCGCCGCCGCACCACGCCACCAGCCCGGCAGGTTCATGCCGTTCAGGACTGCCTCGGCACGATTGGCGAACGATGTTATGCTGCGCGAGCGTGGCGATGAAGGCACCGATGCTCTCGGCATGGACAGGGCAATCTCGGGCGCGGCCGGAAGCGATGCGATGCGCTCGCGGATATGATCGAACGCCAGCGACTCACCCTCGTTGGCTTCATCGTTCCGGGGCGTTTCTTTCGGGCGGGCCGACTCCTGAGGCGCGGCGCGCGCCTGGCTTGCCGTCTCCGGCAAAGCGGTGCGCGGCAGGGAGGCGAGATCCGGTTCGCTGGCGAGGAGACGCAAGGAGGGTGTGGGTCGCACCGGCGGATCCGGCGCGGGGGCGGGTGCAGTGTTCATCAACGATGTGCTTGATGCAGGCGTTGCCTCTGCGACCCCGGCAGCAGCCTTCCCCTGCCCCATGGCAGGGCAGAACGCGAAAACGCATGACGCGCAGAGCAATGGGAAAAGGCGAAGAACTGGCCTCATGTGATCTGACCCATTTTGAGACAGTTATGCGCGACGGCCCGGTTCTGTAAAGCGGGACACCGACTCGGCGCGACCGTGCGTTGCTTCGCCGGGGCGGACGGCCAGAGCCGCCATCCCGGCCCAGCCGCGCCAGCATTCGAGGACCGCCATGACGACTACCGCTCCACCCGCTCGGATTCCCGAGGGCAATGCCGACCTCAAGGCCCTGATCCGCACTATTCCCGATCATCCGGTGCCGGGCATCCAGTTTCGCGACGTGTCCACGCTGCTTCTCGACGGCAACGCCTTCCGCGCGACCATCGACCGGCTGGCCAAGGCGATCGACCCGGCACAGGTTGACCTGATCGCAGGCATCGAGGCGCGCGGCTTCATCGTCGCCGCCGGCCTCTCCTACACGCTCACCAAGGGCAAGGTGATGCTGCGCAAGCAGGGCAAGCTGCCCGGCAAGACGGTGGGTGTCGACTATGCGCTCGAATATGGAGCGGATCGGATCGAGATGCACCTCGGTGCGGTCCGGCCCGGTCAGCGCGTCGTATTGGTCGACGACCTGCTCGCCACCGGCGGCACGGCACTGGCTGGCGTGGCGCTGCTGCGCAGTCAGGGCGCGCGGGTGGATACCGCGCTGTTCATCGTCGACCTACCCGACCTAGGTGGTGGCGACCGGCTGCGCGCGGCCGGGGTGACGCCGGTTTCACTGGTCAGCTTCGGTGGGGATTGACGCGCGATGCAGATACTTCTGCTGGCGGCACTCGACGAAGAGGCGGACACATTCCTGCCCGGCACGGGCGAGGCACTCGTCGGGACATGGCCGCCCGTCCGCCGGATCGAGACCGATGGCCACACTATCTTGCTGGCCACCACCGGCATCGGCAAGGTAAACATCGCCACGGCGGCGGCGCGGCTGCATATGCTGCACGGCGCCGACCTGCTGGCGACCATCGGCACGGCCGGCAAATTGCGCGGGATCCAGGGCGATTGCTTCTACCTCGCCCAAGCGGTCCAGCACGATCACGGGGCGCGCAAGGCGGAGGCATTCGTTCACTATCCACCCGGCGCCTGGCCGATGGGTCCCGCCTATACCGAGCCTTATACGGCGCTGCCCGACCTCGGCCTGATGTTACCGCACGCCGTCATCGCCAGCGGCGATGCCTTCATAGAGGATCCCGCCTATGCCGCGCATCTCGTCGCCACGCTCAACGCCGATCTGGTCGACATGGAGACGGCGGCACTGGCGCAATATGCGCGCAGGGTCGGCCTGCCCTGGCTCGGCATCAAGGCGACGACTGACGATGCCAATCATGCCAGCACCGGCGATTTCCATGCCAATCTCCGCACAGCCTCACGGCGCGCAGCGGACGCAATGGCAGCGCTGATCGCTCTACTCTGAAGATTTGTTTCACGACGCGGCGTTGATCCGAGGCGATAAGTCGATAGACTGCGACCGTCCCGCATCCCAGCAAGAGAGATCACGATGCCCCCGATGCCCCGCCTCGCCTGTTCGACAATCGGTCTTGCCAGTCTGTCATTCGTGCTTGCCGCCTGCGCCGCCAAGGCACCTCCGGGTGCACCGCCGCCCGCTACGCCTTATGCGGAAGCGATCCTCTATGACACCAACGGCCAGCAGAGCGGCCGGGTAACGCTGATCCCCAGCGGCGATACGCTGGCCGGCTCCGTACAGGTGACGCGCGGCCTAACGCCGGGCCCGCATGGCGCGCATATCCATGCGGTCGGCCAATGCACGCTCAAGGACTTCGCGTCGGCCGGTGGCCATCTCAATCCGGGCGGCAAGCAGCATGGCCTCCAGAACCCGATGGGCGCGCATGAGGGCGATCTGCCGATGCTGGTCGCCGACACTGCCGGCGCGGCCTCGATGACCTTCACCGTGAACGGCGCACTCGCGAGTGTGCTTGACGCCGATGGCGGTGCTTTCGTGGTGCACGCCGACCCGGACGACATGAAGACCGACCCCAGCGGCAACAGCGGCGCGCGCGTGATGTGCGGCGTCTTCTACAAGAAGGGCGGCTGACGGGACACGTGGACAAGCGGCCGCACGACCGGGCGGCCGCATGCCTCCCCCCTTGCATTGCGGCGCTGTAGGACTATATCTGCGTCTCAACGGATTTCCTGCGGCTTGGCCGCGCGGAGTCGCCTGCCCTCGCCCGGGCCAGCATGCCGAGTTGCGCACGGCACGCATCATGTATGGGGCGTCGAGCAGGTTCAACAGACGCTGCAGTGCGGATCGGACAGCCCCGGCCCGCACTTTTTTGCGTGGCTGTCGCCGCCGAACAGGTGGGCGATCCGGTCCGCATCGGCTGAGTTTTTCGCTGCGATGCGGAAATTTTTGGGACCATTTCAGGCAGGAAACGCATGGCAACCAAGGCTCTCCCTCCCCTTTCGCCCGGTGACAGCGCAAAGAAGCGCATTCGCAAGGTCTTCGGCAACATCCACGAAGTGGTGCAGATGCCGAACCTGATCGAGGTTCAGCGGGAGAGCTACGAGCAGTTCCTGCGCTCCAACCCGGCAATCGGCTATGTATCCGGCCTCGAAAAGACGCTGCGCAGCGTCTTCCCGATCCGCGATTTCGCTGGCACGGCCGAGTTGGACTTCGTCCATTACGAGCTGGAAGACCCCAAATACGATACCGAGGAATGCCGCCAGCGCGGCATCACCTACGCCGCGCCGATGCGCGTGACGCTGCGCCTGATCGTCTTCGAGGTGGACCAGGACACCGAGACCCGCTCCGTGCTCGATATCAAGGAGCAGGACGTCTACATGGGCGACATGCCGCTCATGACCCAGAACGGCACCTTCATCGTCAACGGCACCGAGCGCGTCATCGTCTCGCAGATGCACCGTTCGCCCGGCGTGCTGTTCGACCATGACCGCGGCAAGACCCACTCTTCCGGCAAGTATCTCTTCGCCGCGCGCGTCATCCCCTATCGTGGTTCGTGGCTCGATTTCGAGTTCGACGCCAAGGACATCGTCAACGTCCGCATCGACCGCAAGCGCAAGCTGCCGGTGACGGCCCTGCTCTATGCGCTGGGCCTGAACAGCGAAGAAATCCTCGGCGAGTTCTACAACAAAGTCACTTATGTGCGCGGTGAAACCGGCTGGCAGATCCCTTATGTGACGGAAGCCTGGCGCGGCTTGAAGCCAGCGTTCGATATTGTCGACGCCAAGACCGGCGAGGTGGTGTTCGCCGCCGGCCACAAGATCAGCCCACGGGCCGCGTTGAAAGCGGAGAAGGACGGGCTGGAAACGCTCGTCATCCCGACCGAGGAGGTCTTTGGTCGCTACAGCGCCTATGATCTCGTCAACGACAGCACCGGCGAGATCTATATCGAAGCCGGTGACGAGGTATCGCCCGAGAATCTGGAGAAGCTCGACCAGGCCGGCATCGACCGGCTCGAACTGCTCGACATCGACCATGTCAACACCGGCCCGTGGATTCGCAACACGCTCAAGGTCGACAAGGCCGAGGACCGCGATCACGCGCTTAGCGACATTTATCGCGTCATGCGCCCCGGCGAGCCGCCGACGCGCGAGACTGCCGAGGCGCTGTTCGAGGGCCTGTTTTTTGACCCCGAGCGCTACGACCTCTCGGCCGTGGGCCGCGTCAAGCTCAACATGCGCCTGGGCCTTGATGCCGAGGACACCATCACCACCCTGCGCCGCGAGGACATTCTCGCCGTCGTCAAGGAATTGGTGAACCTCAAGGACGGCCACGGCGAGATCGACGATATCGACAATCTCGGCAATCGCCGCGTGCGCTCGGTGGGCGAACTGCTGGAGAACCAGTATCGCGTCGGCCTGTTGCGCATGGAACGCGCCGTCAACGAGCGCATGAGCAGCGTCGACGTCTCGACGGTGATGCCGAACGACCTCATCAACGCCAAGCCTGCGGTGGCGGCGGTGCGCGAGTTCTTCGGCTCCTCGCAGCTCTCGCAGTTCATGGACCAGACCAACCCGCTCTCCGAGATCACGCACAAGCGGCGCGTCTCGGCGCTCGGGCCGGGCGGCCTCACCCGCGAGCGCGCGGGCTTCGAGGTGCGCGACGTCCACCCGACCCATTATGGCCGCATCTGCCCGATCGAGACGCCGGAAGGCCCGAACATCGGCCTCATCAACTCGCTGGCTTCGTTCAGCCGGGTGAACAAATATGGCTTCATCGAGACGCCCTACCGCAAGGTGATCGACGGCAAGGTGACGGACGAGGTGGTCTACCTCTCCGCCATGGAGGAAGCCAAGCACACCATTGCGCAGGCCAACGCCGAACTGAACGACGACCGCACCTTCGCCGAGGACCTGATCTCGGCGCGTGAGGGCGGTGAGTTTCTGATGGCGCCAAAGGACCAGATCACGCTGATGGACGTGAGCCCCAAGCAGCTCGTTTCGGTCGCGGCCTCGCTCATCCCCTTCCTGGAGAATGACGACGCCAACCGCGCGCTGATGGGCTCCAACATGCAGCGTCAGGCCGTGCCGCTGGTCCGTGCCGAGGCACCGTTCGTCGGCACCGGCATGGAAGAGACGGTGGCTCGCGATTCCGGCGCTGCTATCGCCGCCAAGCGCTCGGGCATCGTCGATCAGGTCGACGCGACCCGTATCGTTATCCGCGCCACGGAGGATGTGGAGCCGGGTAAGTCCGGCGTCGACATCTACACGCTGATGAAGTTCCAGCGCTCCAACCAGGATACCTGCATCAACCAGCGCCCGCTGGTGAAGGTGGGCGAGCATGTCAACGCCGGCGACGTGATCGCCGATGGCCCCTCGACCGAGTTGGGCGAGCTGGCGCTGGGCCGCAACAGCCTCGTCGCGTTCATGCCGTGGAACGGCTACAACTACGAGGACTCCATCCTCATCTCCGAGCGGATCGTGAAGGACGACGTCTTCACCTCGATCCACATCGAGGAGTTCGAGGTCATGGCCCGCGACACCAAGCTCGGGCCGGAGGACATCACCCGCGACATCCCGAACGTCGGCGAGGAAGCGCTGCGCAACCTCGACGAGGCAGGTATTGTCTATATCGGCGCCGAGGTTGAACCGGGCGACATTCTGGTCGGCAAGATCACGCCCAAGGGCGAAAGCCCGATGACGCCGGAAGAGAAGCTGCTGCGCGCCATCTTCGGTGAGAAGGCCAGCGACGTGCGCGACACCTCGCTCCGCCTGCCGCCGGGCGTGGCCGGCACAATCGTCGAGGTGCGCGTGTTCAACCGCCACGGCATCGACAAGGACGAACGCGCCATGGCGATCGAGCGGGAGGAAATCGACCGTCTCGCCAAGGACCGCGAGGACGAACGTGGCATTCTCAATCGCGCTACCTTCAACCGCCTGCGCGATATGCTGCTGGGCCAGACGGCCACGGCGGCGCCCAAAGGCGTCAAGAAGGGCAGCGAGATCACCGAAGAGCTGCTTGGCGAGGTCGAGCGGCACGAATGGTGGAAGTTCGCGGTGGCGGACGACACTGTCCAGTCGCACCTTGAAGCGGTGAAGGCGCAGTATGACGAGGCGGTCAAGCTGATCGTCGAGAAGTTCGAGGACCGCGTTGAGAAGCTCCAGCGCGGCGACGAGCTGCCGCCGGGCGTGCTCAAGATGGTCAAGGTGTTCGTCGCGGTGAAGCGCAAGCTGCAACCGGGCGACAAGATGGCCGGCCGCCACGGCAACAAGGGCGTCATCTCGCGCATTCTGCCGGCGGAGGACATGCCGTTCCTGGAGGATGGCACCCCAGTCGACCTCGTGCTCAACCCGCTGGGCGTGCCGAGCCGCATGAACGTGGGTCAGATCTTCGAGACGCATCTGGGCTGGGCCGCGCGCGGCCTGGGCCAGCAGATCAAGGCGGCCCTGGAGGAATGGCGCCAGGCCAACCCCAACCCGCAGCCGGGCGCGATGCCCGAGGCGGTGAAAGAGCGGCTGCTCTCCATCTACGGCGAGCCTTATGCCGAGGAGATCAAGTCCCGCACGCCCGAGCAGGTGGTCGAGCTGGCCTCCAATCTGCTGACCGGCGTGCCGATCGCCACTCCGGTGTTCGATGGCGCCAACCAGCAGGACATCATCGACATGCTGGATCAGGCGGGCTTCGATCACTCGGGCCAGTCGACGCTGTATGACGGGCGCACCGGCGATCCCTTCGACCGCAAGGTGACGGTAGGCATCATCTACATGCTCAAGCTGCACCACCTTGTGGACGACAAGATCCACGCTCGCTCGATCGGTCCCTACAGCCTCGTTACCCAGCAACCGCTGGGCGGCAAGGCGCAGTTCGGTGGCCAGCGTTTCGGCGAAATGGAGGTCTGGGCGCTCCAAGCTTACGGCGCCGCCTACACCTTGCAGGAAATGCTGACGGTGAAGTCCGACGACGTGGTCGGCCGCACCAAGGTCTACGAGGCGATCGTCAAGGGCGACGACACGTTCGAGGCTGGCATTCCCGAGAGTTTCAACGTGCTGGTCAAGGAAATGCGCTCGCTCGGCCTCAATGTGGAGCTGGCGGCGCTGGAAGACCTCACGGATGGTGACGATCAAAGCGACGGCGAACTGCCCGAGGCGGCGGAGTAAGGGGCGGTTGGAGCGTTGCCTTTGCGGAGGCGACGCTCCCCTCCCTGCTTCGCCCCACACGACTTTCAGCCCTCAAGAGGGAATTGAACCATGAACGAACTGACCACCTTCGCGAACCCGATGGCCAAGCCGGACGTGTTCGACCAGATCCAGATCGGCATCGCGAGCCCGGAGCGCATCCGCAGCTGGTCCTTCGGCGAGATCAAGAAGCCCGAGACCATCAACTACCGCACGTTCAAGCCCGAGCGTGACGGCCTGTTCTGCGCGCGCATCTTCGGCCCGATCAAGGACTATGAGTGCTTGTGCGGCAAGTACAAGCGCATGAAATACAAGGGCATCGTCTGCGAGAAGTGCGGCGTGGAAGTGACCGTCTCCAAGGTCCGCCGCGAGCGCATGGGCCATATCGAACTGGCCGCGCCGGTCGCGCACATCTGGTTCCTCAAATCGCTGCCCTCGCGCATTGGCCTGTTGCTCGACATGCAACTCAAGCAGCTTGAGCGCGTGCTCTACTTTGAGAGCTATATCGTCATCGAGCCGGGTCTCACTCCGCTGGAGCGATACCAGCTCCTGACCGAAGACGAACTGCTCGACGCGCAGGACGAATATGGCGAGGACGCCTTCACTGCCGGCATCGGCGCCGAGGCGGTCAAGCAGATGCTCATCGCCCTCGATCTGGAAGGGGAGCGGACGGCGCTGCTCGAAGAGCTGGCCGTCACCAAGTCCGAGCTGAAACCCAAGAAGATCATCAAGCGCCTCAAGGTGGTCGAGAGCTTCATCGACTCCGGCAACCGTCCGGAGTGGATGATCCTCGACGTGGTGCCGGTCATCCCGCCCGAGCTGCGCCCGCTGGTGCCGCTGGACGGCGGCCGCTTCGCCACCTCCGACCTCAACGACCTGTATCGCCGCGTCATCAACCGCAACAACCGCCTGAAGCGGCTGATGGAACTGCGCGCGCCGGACATCATCGTGCGCAACGAGAAGCGTATGTTGCAGGAGGCCGTCGACGCCCTCTTTGACAACGGCCGCCGCGGCCGCGTCATCACCGGCGCCAACAAGCGGCCGCTCAAGTCGCTCTCCGACATGCTCAAGGGCAAGCAGGGTCGCTTCCGCCAGAACCTGCTCGGTAAGCGCGTCGACTATTCCGGCCGTTCGGTAATTGTGACCGGTCCGGAACTCAAGCTGCACCAGTGCGGCCTGCCCAAAAAGATGGCGCTCGAGTTGTTCAAGCCGTTCATCTACGCCCGCCTCGATGCCAAGGGTCTCTCCATGACCTTGAAGCAAGCCAAGAAGTGGGTCGAAAAGGAGCGCAAGGAAGTCTGGGACATCCTCGACGAGGTGATCCGCGAGCATCCGGTGCTGCTGAACCGCGCGCCGACACTCCACCGCCTCGGCATCCAGGCATTCGAGCCGGTTCTGATCGAAGGCAAGGCGATCCAGCTTCACCCGCTGGTCTGCTCGGCCTTCAACGCCGACTTCGACGGCGACCAGATGGCCGTCCACGTCCCGCTGAGCCTTGAGGCTCAGCTGGAAGCGCGCGTGCTGATGATGTCGACCAACAACATTCTCTCGCCCGCCAACGGCAAGCCGATCATCGTCCCCTCGCAGGACATGGTGCTAGGTATCTATTACCTCTCCATGGAACGAACCGGCGAGCCGGGCGAGGGCATGGTGCTCTCCAACATGCAGGAGGTCCATCAGGCGCTGTTCGCCAAGGCGGTGACGCTGCACTCGAAGATCACCAGTCGCGTTCCGCAAACGGACGAGAACGGCAACACATACATGAAGCGCGTCGAGACGACGGCTGGCCGTATGCTGATCGGCGAGTGTCTGCCCAAGTCACACAAGGTGCCCTTCGAAACGATCAACAAACTGCTGACCAAGAAGGACATCGGCGACGTTATCGACGCGGTCTATCGCCACACCGGTCAGAAGGACACGGTGCTGTTTGCCGACGCCATCATGTCGCTGGGCTTCCGCCACGCTTTCCAGGCCGGCATTTCCTTCGGCAAGGACGACATGATCATCCCTGCCGCCAAGGAAGGGCTGGTCGACGAGACCAAGGCGCTGGTGGCCGACTATGAGCAGCAGTATCAGGACGGCCTCATCACCCAGCAGGAGAAGTACAACAAGGTGATCGACGCCTGGAGCCGTTGCGGCGACCAGGTAGCGAACGCCATGATGGACGAACTCAAGGCGATGCCTAAGGACCCGGAAACGGGCCGCCAGAAGCCGATCAACGCGATCTACATGATGAGCCACTCGGGTGCGCGCGGTTCGCCAGCGCAGATGAAGCAGCTCGCCGGCATGCGCGGCCTGATGGCCAAGCCTTCGGGCGAGATCATCGAGACGCCGATCATCTCCAACTTCAAGGAGGGGTTGACCGTCCTTGAGTACTTCAACTCCACCCACGGCGCCCGCAAGGGTCTGGCCGACACCGCGCTCAAGACGGCGAACTCAGGCTACCTGACCCGCCGTCTGGTCGACGTAAGCCAGGACTGCGTAATCGTGGAGCCGGACTGCGGCACCGAAAAGGCGCTGGAGATGAAGGCCATCGTCCAGGGCGGCAGCGTGATCGCCTCGCTCGGCGAGCGCATCCTGGGCCGCACCACGGCCGAGGATATCGTCGACAGCAAGGACGGCTCGGTCCTTGTGGCGCAGGGCGAACTGCTCGATGAAGCGATGGTCGCGAAAATCGAGGCTATCGGCGTCCAGAGCGTCAAGATCCGCTCGCCGCTGATCTGCGAATCCCGCATGGGCGTCTGCGCCAAATGCTACGGGCGTGACCTCGCCCGCGGCACGCCGGTGAACATCGGCGAGGCGGTCGGCGTTATCGCGGCGCAGTCGATCGGCGAGCCGGGCACCCAGCTCACCATGCGGACCTTCCACATCGGCGGCGCGGCGCAGCTCAATGAGCAGTCGAACCTCGAAGCCGTGAGCGACGGCACGCTGGAACTGCGCGACATGCCGACGATCGCTGACAAGAACGGCCGCAATCTCAGCCTCGCCCGCAACGGCGAACTGGCGATCATCGACAACGAGGGCCGCGAGCGCGCGGTGCACCGCCTGCCCTACGGCGCGGTGATCCTGCACAAGAACGGCGCCAAGGTGAAGCAAGGCGACCGCATCGCCGAGTGGGACCCCTACACCATGCCGGTCATCACCGAGAAGCCGGGTGTGGTGAAGTATGTCGACCTCATCGACGGCAAGACGCTGACCGAGCAGGCGGACGAAGCGACGGGGATTTCCCAGCGCGTCGTTACCGAGCATCGCGCGGCGGCTCGCTCGAAGGAGGACCTGCGGCCGCGCCTCACCCTGCTCGATGACGAGAGCGGCGAGGCGGCCCGTTACTTGCTGGCGGTGGGCGCGACTCTCTCCGTCGAGGACGGGCAACAGGTGCAGGCCGGTGACATTCTTGCGCGCGTCTCCCGCGAGGCCGCCAAGACCCGCGACATCACCGGCGGTCTGCCGCGCGTGGCCGAGCTGTTCGAGGCCCGCAAGCCGAAGGACAACGCGATCATCGCCAAGGTCTCCGGCCGCGTGCAGTTCCTCAAGGACTACAAGGCCAAGCGCAAGATCGCGATTCTCCCCGAGGATGGCGGCGATGCGGTCGAGTATCTGATCCCCAAGAGCAAGGTGATCGACGTGCAGGAAGGCGACTTCGTCAAGCGCGGCGACAACCTGATCGGCGGCTCGCCCGATCCGCATGACATTCTGGAAGTGCTTGGTATCGAGCCGCTAGCCGAATATCTCGTCAGCGAGATCCAGGAAGTCTATCGCTTGCAGGGCGTGAAGATCAACGACAAGCACATTGAGACGATCGTGCGCCAGATGCTGCAAAAGGTGGAGATCACCAACGGCGGCGACACGACCCTGCTCGCTGGCGAACAGGTGGACCGCGACGAGATGGACGAGATCAACGCCAAGCTCCCGGCCGGCCAGCAGCCGGCGGAGGGCAAGCCGGTGCTGCTCGGCATCACCAAGGCGAGCTTGCAGACGCGCAGCTTCATCTCGGCGGCCTCCTTCCAGGAGACCACCCGCGTGCTCACCGAAGCCGCCGTGCAGGGCAAGAAGGACTCGCTGATCGGTCTCAAGGAGAATGTGATTGTCGGGCGTCTGATCCCGGCCGGCACCGGTTCTTCGATGAACCGCCTGCGTATCGCCGCCAACAGCCGCGACGCCGCGCTGCGAGCCGCCATGCAGGCCGCCAACCAGGCACATCTCGTCGCCCCGCAGACGGCGGCTGAGGAGCATGCGGCTGAGTTGAACGAAGGTCCTGAGGCGGCAATCGGCGACGATCCACTGGGCGCGGTACAGGGCGAGGACTTCACCACCGAAGACCTGAACTAAGTCTCACGCCCCTTCGGGAAACAGAGCATGAAAGGCCCGCCGGACAATCTCCGGCGGGCCTTTTTTTTGCATTGGGACGCAGTGCTTGAAGGGTAAGCGCTTCGGTGCAGGTGAGACCCTGAGACCGCAAGGAGGGCCATGGAGCCAGGAGGCATCGCGGGCCAGGTCCCGCTATTCGGCCTGCGCCGTATGGTCAGGGTCTCGCGGCTCAATCGCCGCCTTCGCGTCGGCGCGCGCCTTCGTGGGTGGCTTCGGGCGCACGAAGATCACGGCCACATGATCTCCCGAAACCAGCCGCCAATGCTCTGGATCAGCTTTCAGGGCCGCAATCAGATCGGGCGTCCAACTCGGACTCAGCACATAGGCGGCGGGATGGTAGATCCTTGCAGGCGCAGCAAGACAAGGAGTAGCCCGAAGCAGAGCAGCGCCAGACTCTGCGGACGGATCGACGCATAAGGTAGGGCAAGAACGAAGGCGATCTCACCAGACCGGTCAATACACCCGCCACCGGCGCGCCATGCCGCCGGCAAATCCAGGCAACCACGCTCATAGCACCGAGCCAGCACAGCGCATCGAACAGGCGCAGCCCTGCCCAGCCCCACCAGAGCCGTACCTGCGCCAGCACTATCTGGCCGAGCCAGGCGATCGGTGGCAGGGCTCGCCGCGAACGGCTCACGCGTGATCCAGTGCCCCTGGGCAAGAGCCATTTCCCCAAGCCTGAGCTGCCAGAAGATATCGACGTCCCGGATCGGCCGGCGCAACAGAACGAACAGCATCAATGCGGGCATCAGGGTGGCCAGCAGAGCCATCAACATTGAAGCGCGGTTATGCGGTTATGGCGATGGATCGCGCGCCACGCGCATACATGTTCCCCGTTCGGTGAACCGATAGAGGTGAGATTCACCAACGCGGTGGGTGTGCCAAGCGGATGGAGGTTCAGGGACGGGAGATCATTCTGATCGTCGGCCCCACGCTCCTCGATTAGGGTCCGGACTCAATTGCACCAGAAGGTCAGCGAGGCGGCGAGGA
>MKWI01000027.1 GCA_001899715.1 Sphingobium sp. 66-54 | reverse complement strand
CATCAAGCTCTTCTGCACACGCCTATGGATCGCCGCTAATGAGTCTACGCCCTAGGAGTGTCGAACGAAGGGTGACGCGGACCGACCCTTGTTTGTTGCCCAGAAGACAGTCACGCCGGGATGCAGCATATCCTTTCGTCTCGGCAGCCTGACCGCCCCTCACGGCCTCTCCTGTGGCTGATCTGACCGGTTCCACCTGTCGGCGCAACGGCGCCGGGCGGCTTTTTTCCGCCGCCTTCGGCTTTGCAGCGCGAAGCAAAAAAGCCGCCCTTTGGCCGTCCCAGGGCCGCAAGCCCACCCCGACGCGCAGACGCGACGGGAACCCCGAGCAGCGGTGCGCCGCCGAACGTCCCCGATCCACCGATCGCCACGAGGCCGCGATGGGCGCGGCCCGGACAAGCGAACGGAGAATCATCATGAGCACCATCGGCACTTTCAGCAGGGACAAGGACGGCGGCATCGTCGGCAAGGTCGTGACCCTCACGCTCAACACCCGCGCGGTGTTCACGCCCGTAGAGAAGGACGCCTCCAAGGCGCCCGACTACCGGCTCACCTTCGCCAACGCGGATCACGTCGACGTCGAGGTCGGCGCCGCCTGGATCAAGACCAGTCGCAACGAGCGCGATTATCTGTCGGTCAAGATCGACGATCCCAGCTTCCCGGCACCGCTTTACGCGAGCCTGGTCGAGAGCAACGAGCGTCCCGGCGAATACGTCCTGCTCTGGTCCCGCTGACCGCCACCCGCGCCCCGCCGCGCCATGGCGGGGCGCGCCTTTCGTTGTCGTCAGGACGGTCGCGGACAGCGCCGTATATTGCGGCGCTGTCTTGTGATTGTCATCGCATACGGCTATTGTTGCGAACAATTCTCAAAAAGAGAGTGAGGGGCAGCACGAAAGGACCGACCATGACCCGCCATTTCACGCCGCCATCGCATGATGCGAGCATTATGCCAGCGATGCTGATCGAGGCGGCGCGCTGCTGGCGGGACGCCCAGGACAGCCGGGAGCCGGTCCAGCCCAGCCTGTTCGCGATGCTCTCCCGCTATGGTCATGGGATGTCGGCGCCGGTGTTCGACAGCATCATGACGCTGGTCGAAGGTGTGTCCGGCAGGCGCATCGCCACCGGCACTGGCCCATCGCTTTCCGAAGACGAGCATCGCCTGATCGGTATGCTTGACGAAGCCAGTCCTTCGTCAGGCGATAGCGGCCTTGTCGCCGCGCTCGATTGCGCGGTGAAGTCGCTGCGGATCTTATTGACGCGACCGATTGGCATAACGACCGCACGTCTGGCGGCCTGATCCCTCTTTCCTGAACGCAATTCGGTGCCAGCATAGCCGGCGCACTGTCCCGCGCGGCCATGCGGCCGCGATCGTGGCTAATGGCGCTGCCCTCGCGCCGGGCAAGGGAAGTGACACCGTTCGGGATGGTATCCCCACCTTCCGCGGCTTCGCCTTGTGCAGGCGGGTGATTCCCCTCCACCCCGAACGCCCTTGTCCCGTGCTACCCCGGTCTCGCCGACGGGCAGAAGTTCAGGCGCGGCGTTCCGCTTCGCTGAACTTCAGACCCAAAGGATTGAGACATGACCAGCAAAGCACAGGCTCCCCGCAATGTGATTTTCAACGGCGATTGCATTGAAGTGATGCAGGCTTTCGATAGCGGCACGGTGGATTTCATCCTGACCGATCCGCCCTATGTCACCCGCTACCGGGATCGCCAGGGCCGCAAGGTGGCGAACGACGATAACGGTCGGTGGCTCCGTCCGGCGTTCCGCGAGATGCACCGCATCTTGAAGGATGGCGGCTTTGCGGTTTCCTTCTACGGCTGGAACAAGATCGACCTTTTCATGGACGCATGGAAGGCGGCGGGCTTTCGCGTCGTCGGGCACCTCGTTTTCCGCAAGCGTTATGCGTCGTCGGCCCGCTTCCTGCGCTATGAGCACGAACAGGCTTATTTGCTGGCGAAGGGCAATCCCGTCCGTCCCGCGCGTCCCATCCCCGATGTTCTGGATTTCCCCTATTCGGGCAACCGTCTGCACCCCACGCAGAAGCCGGTTGAAGCACTGGCGCCGTTGATCGAGGCTTTCACGCAGCCGGGCGAGCTTGTCCTGGACCCGTTCAGCGGCAGCGGCTCGACCCTGGCGGCAGCCCAGCAGCTTGGCCGCGACTGGACCGGCATCGAACTGGACAACGGCCACTACCACACCGCCAGCAAACGGCTTGCCGCGCGGCAGCATCACCGGGCGGCCGCATAGGTCGCCACCTTTCCCCATCATCGCGCCCGTCCCCGCGACGGGCGCCACCCCCACAAGGAATCATATCATGCGCTGGATCATCACGACCGATCATATGGGCGGCTGTCTTGAACTTGGCGAAAATGGCGAAGGAATCCCCGCTCGTGCCGAAGTCTCGCAGGGTCATCAGTTGCCCATGGAGTTCCGGCTATACAATGCGGCTGGCCTCCTTTGCTTTGAAGGCCGGTGCGGCGACATTGACGCGGACTGGTGGCATGGCTTCGAGCCGCTGATGTTCACCTGGAACACTCATGCCCGCTGCCGCCGGATGAGCTACAGGCGCACAGGAAGTCAGGACGGATGGCGCAGGTTCAAACCATAGCCCACTTGCGCCTGAATGATCCCGCCGCCGGCCCATCTGAACCGGCGGCGGCCGCGCGTCCCAGAGGTCCGCACGGCCGGATTTCGCTCGCTCGCCGGGCATGGCCCGGCGAGCGAGTATATTCGGCCTTATACCAAGACGACTATAATAGTCGTTTTCATGGCGTATAGCTCCCGCCTCGTGAACGTGATCGCGCATGATCATTTCCCGCCAGGTGCGGGCCGCTCGTGCGCTTCTCGGTTGGACCCAGGAGATGCTTGCTGACAAGGCCCTTGTCGCGTTGACCGCGCTCAAACGCCTTGAATCCGCCAATGATCTGCCCGTGCGTGAGGATACCCGCCATCAAGTGGTCAAGGCGTTGGAGGGCGCGGGGATTGTCTTTCTCGATTCGGAGCGAGGCGAAGGCGTCATGCTTGTGCGCGGCGCACCGGAGAAATCGCATAAGTAAAGAGCGCCAAGGTTCTTTCCATTATCCCCATTCTATCACCGGGTCATAGCCAAGATAGGGCGATTACGTTGGTCCATTGTGGTGTATAGCGTGTGACCGGCGACTTCCCCGTAGGAACGGCTAAGGCCGGAGCAAGGCGATGGCAATTATCCCATTCAACGATCGGGCTCCCGACACACCACAGGTCACCAAGTATGATGAACGCCATCATCGCACCTATTGGCGCTTACTCGATGCGGCGGCGGAAAACGCCGATTGGCACGAGGCCGTTCACATCATTTTCGGGATCGATCCGATCGCCGAGCCGGAACGCGCGCGCCTGGTCCACGACTCGCATCTCGCTCGCGCGCGGTGGATGACCAAGATCGGTTATCGCCATTATTTGCGTTCATCATAGCCATCGAATCAAATCCGTAGCACCGCCGGAATCCTGAAAAACCTCCCGAAACGCTGACTAAAATTCCCTATACGGTAGCCCTTCTGGCAGGACTTCTCCGCAATTGAGCGGATGAGAACATCTCCCCTCGCGCTCCGCAGAGAGCCATGCTTGGGAGGATTACAATGCCGCCTGAGAAGGACTGGCGTGCGCCTTCGGATGAAGCCGGGGACGACGCGCTGCAATATTGCGACATCGCCATGGGCTATTTGAGCCGCAATACCCGTTATCGCGCCGATTATACCCTAACGCTCCGCCAGGTAGAGCAAGGTGCGATCAGCGCCGATGACGCGACCGCGACGCTCGTGCGGCGCTGGGGGATCAGCTTTCATGCCGCGCCTTCTGCCGCCTATGACCGGAAACTTATCGTGGCGCGGCCTGACCTTTCGCCAGCGAGCGTCGTCCTGGTGCCAGCCTTGCCCGGTATGGAAGCCGTATCGGCTTTTGATATGCGAACCCTCGGCGCGGTTCGGGCGCGCATGAAGATCGGCGGCTTTCTTCATCTGATCCTCGCCGACAATAGTGGCGATGACTATCTCTGGATTTGGGGCTCGCCCGATCAACCAATGGCCATGATGCTGCCCATCGGTTCCGATCCGTTCGCCCGCCTCGTGTCGGCCGAGCGCTTGTGCCGACGCCTCAATGGCATGGCATCCGGGCCGCCGGCGCTGCGCCCACCACCCTTTCGGCGTGAGCGTCTTCTGACCTTGCTGCAAGTGCTCGACGGACATCATGCGGGCGCCAGCCGCAGGGAAATGGCCGCAACGCTAATCGACGACGACGTGCGCGACTTCAATGCCGCCGATTGGGTTGAGAGCCGCGAGCGCAAACGCATCAGCCGTTGGATCAAGGAAGCCGTCGAACTGCGTGACGGCGGCTATATTCGCCTGTTGCGCGGCGGCTGAGGGGGACATTTCCGTCACCCCCGACGGCGTCCCTTCTCCGCGCAGGGGCTGTTTCGCCACCATCGCCTCCTGTCCGCCGACCTCGCTTTTCGGGGCCGGACGTCACCAGGAGGATCATCATGACCGAGCCTGTTGCCGCCGCAACGCCACGCTATCTCAAGACGCCCGACGCGGCGATTCATCTCGGACTATCGGCCCGCACGCTGGAGAAGCATCGCTGCTATGGCACCGGGCCGGTATTCCGCAAACTCGGCGGGCGTATCGTCTATGCGATCGACGATCTTGATGCCTGGGCAGCAATAGGCACCCGCCGCTCGACCTCCGATCCCGGGAACGGCATCGTCCACCCCGCCAAGCGTCTGCCGGCCGATTGCGTTCGGCGCTGACTGCTCATGCCAGCAACTCTTCCTCGTCATGACCGGCCGGGCCTGGAACGCGCGCAACTTGAGCTGTTCCGCTCCATACCCGGCGACCTCGCGCCCCGCGACGCGCAGGACTTGATGGCCTGGCCGTTCTTTAGCCTCGCCAAAACCAGGCGCGTGACGCCCATCGACTTCCGCATGGGCGCGACATGGATTTCTGTGGAAGCGGTGCCCGAGCATGGCATGGCGACTATTTGGGACGCCGATGTTCTCATCTGGGCGGCGAGCCAGCTCATCGAGGCGCGCGATGCCGGCCGGCCGACCTCGCGCCTCATGGTGACCACGCCGCACGAAATATTGGCGTTCACCGGACGCGGGACCGGCAAGGCGAGCTACGAGCGGCTGAAGGCCGCGCTCGACCGCCTGCAATCCACCACCGTCGCGACCTCGATCCGCCAACAACACCAGCGCCGCCGCCACCGCTTCTCATGGATCAACGAATGGCGCGAGCTTGCGGATGGCAACGGGCGTGCGTTTGGCATCGAGTTGATCCTGCCCGACTGGTTCTATGCCGGCGTGCTCGACCGTGCGCTCGTGCTGACGATCGACCGCGCCTATTTCGACCTGACCGGCGGGCTCGAACGCTGGCTCTACCGCATCGTCCGCAAGCATGGCGGGCGGCAGGAAGGCGGCTGGAGCTTCGACATCCCGCACCTCTACATGAAATCGGGTGCGCTTTCGCCGCTCCGCCGTTTCGCGTTCGAGCTGCGCGCCATCGTCGCCCGCCAATCGCTGCCCGGCTACGTCCTCACGCTCGAACATGCGCTCGGTCGCGACCGGCTGAACTTCGCCCCGCTTCCTGTCGACCCTCTCGACGCTGCCATGCGCCGTGTCGGTCTCAAGCCTGTGGAGAACTGGCCATGAGACACGGACTATCGGGAACGGTCAGATTCGGACGATCAGGAACGCCAGAGTCGGACTATCGGGAACGCTGGAGGCTCGAAAACCCGCAGAAATCCTCACGAAATCCCGCGCCCCCTAACTATGCTAATAGAAAAGAATACTTCGTATTCTTGCTAACGCGGATTCGCGTTGTGGATAGCGGCCGGTGATCGGCTACGCTTCCCGCACTGGCACGCGCCGCAATCTGGATGCCCTGCGCCGCGCCGGTTGGCGACTAATGGTGTCGGCCAGGGGGTCGCTGCGCCCCGAGCGTTTCCGCTACGCCCTCGACAATGGTGCGTGGACGGCTTTCCAGCGGAGCGAGCCTTTCGACGTCCCCGCGTTCGACAAGGCGGTCGCGCGGCTCGGGCCGGGTGCCGACTGGATCGTCCTGCCCGACATCGTGGCGGGCGGCCTCGCATCGCTGCGCTTCTCGCTCCACTGGCTGGACACGCTGCGCAATCGGTCCAGTCTTCGCGGCGCGCGCTATATGCTCGCCGTCCAGAACGGCATGGAGCCGGGGCATATTGTCTCCCTTGCCGGGCCGGAAGTCGGCATTTTCGTCGGTGGTGATACGCCGTGGAAACTGGCGACGATGGCGGCATGGGCGCGGCTCGCGCATGAACGTGGTGGCCTCTGCCATGTCGGCCGCGTCAATACCGCACGGCGCATCCGCCTTTGTGCCGCCGCCGGAGCCGACAGCTTCGACGGATCGGGGGTCTCGCGCTTCGCATCGGCCCTGCCACGGCTCGATCTCGCCCGGCGCCAGCCGGACATCGAAGGCTGGATCGCGGGGCGGCGGCCATGATCGCCATCCAGCACTTCGGCAGCATCTCGGGTGGCAAGGACAGCCAGGCTGTGCTTTGCCGGATGGTCGAGCGGATCGAGCGCAAGGGGCTCGCCGCGTTCGGGAACCACGCGCCGCGCTTTCTCGCCGCCGACAACGGTCACGAGAACCCCATCACGCTCGACCACATCGCCTATCTCGACAACTGGCTCTGGCAGCGCGTCGGTCTGCGCATTGAGACCGTCTCGGCGAACGACGTGCCGGGCCTCACCGATGCGGCAGCCTTCGCCCGCAAACGGGCGATGCTGCGCGAGGAATGGTCGAAGGAGAAGCGCCGGACCCGCCACAAGGGCGCGTGCAACCAGCGCCGCGCCGCATGGCGTGCCGGCACGATCACCAGAGCCGAATGGATCGCCGGCTGCGATTGCCCCATCCTGGTATCGCCCCCGGTCCCCGAGCACCTGATCGACCGCGCGATCGCGCTGCTCCATCCCACCGGCATTCCGTTCCTCGACATGGCGATGCTGCACGGCCGGTTTCCTGGAACCAAAACGCGCTTCTGCACCGACGAAACCAAACTGATCCCGATGATGCACCGCAAGCGCCCGCTGCTCGACGCGGGGTTGCCGGTCATCGACTGGATCGGCGAACGCGCCGACGAAAGCCCGGCGCGGGCGAAGAAACCGCCCATCCAGTCGGTGCGGTATCCCTCCGGCGCCCGACAGGTGCTTTACAGGCCCATCTTCCGCTGGTCGGCGGCCGAGGCCTTCGCCATCTCCGAGCGCCACGGCCTCAAGCATAACCCCCTCTACACGATGGGGATGAGCCGGGTCGGCTGCTCGACCTGCATCATGGTCAGGAAGCGCGAGCTGCGCGCCTGGGCCATGCGCTTCCCCGCCGAGGTTGACCGGGTGCGGGAATGGGAGCGGCTGGTCAGCCTCGTGTCGCGCCGTTCCGCCGTGTCGGGAGCGCCGGCATCGCTTCTGCCCGCGCCGACCGTTCCCGGCGACCCCGCCGATCACGGCCGGGCGACCATCGACAGGGCGATCGCGTGGTCGCGCACCAGCCGGGGCGGCCGCAACTACGATCTGTTCATCGCGCAGGAGCAACGCGAGGCAGACGAGCACGGCCTGCGTTGCGACAGCGAATATGGGCTGTGCGAGTGATGCGCGCGCTCGACCTGTTCAGCGCCGCGGCGGGCGGCTGGTCGCTCGGCCTGCACCGCGCCGGCTTCGTCACCGTGGCCGCCTGCGAGATCATCGAATGGCGCCGCATCCTCTATGCGGAGAATAATCCCTATGTCCGACTCTACGAGGACGTCCGCGCCCTCACGGCAGCTCGACTTCTTTCCGACCTTGGGGTGCTCCCCGACATCATCGTCGGATCTCCGCCGTGCCAGGACATCTCCAGCGCCAACACGAAAGGGCGCGGCATCGACGGGGAACGCTCGGGCCTCTACCTTGAAGCCGTCCGGCTCGTGCGGGATTGCCGCCCTCGCTGGTTCGCTTTTGAGAACAGCCCTGTCCTCCGAACTCGCGGCGCTGACCGGGTGCTCGGCGAGTTGGAGGCGCTCGGCTACGCCTGCGAACCGTGCGTGGTGGGTGCTGGCGACGTCGGCGCCAACCACGTCCGCAAGCGGTCATGGCTTATCGGCTACGATCCCGAGCAGCTTGCCAACCCCGATGGCGGGGGACGGGATGAAAGACGGCGCGGGCGGCGGGGCGGGATCGACATATCCGCTGCGGATGATTCTGGCGACGCCGAGGAAATCCGATGCGGATCGGGGTGGCCGTGGCGACGTGCTCAGTCAGTTGCAGGGTCATGCGAGCCGTCACGCGGGCATGATGCCGACGCCGGTCAAGCCGAATGGCGGGCGCAGGTTGAGCGCGCGGGAGATCGAGATGGGACGTCGCGCGAACGGCGCGAAGGCGCAGATCGACACGCCGAACCTGCTGCGGCACGCGGCGGAACTCTTGCCGACCCCAACGAAACGGGACAGCCGGATGGACGGCTGGAGCCCGGCCTACGATCGCAGGAAATCCCCGACGATGGACGCGGTGATGGACGGCGCGATGACCGACCGGGCGCCGGACAAATGGGCGGGCGCCCGCGCGCTGGCGGCGATGCTGCGGAGCCATGGGCTGACTGGAACGGCGGCCTTGCCCGTCACTTATGGCTGGATGATGGGTTATCCGCCTGGGTGGCTGGCACGCGCATTGCGCTCGGCACTCGCAAAGGGACGGCTGCGGCCAGCCTGATCGTCGAGGCGTTCGGCGACGCCGTTCTTCCGCAAATTCCCGAAGCCATCGGCCGCGCGATCCTGCGCACCGAAGCCGCACTCGACCTCGCGCTCGGGCGCGCATCCCTCGACATGACCGGAGACGAACGATGAGCGATCCCGCGCGCCCGGAGCGCATAGACTTCAGCGCCTTTTCCGAAGCGTTGCGACGTCAGACAGCGCGAGAGGCGCAAGTCCAGCGCGCCCCGCGCATTCCCTCGGCACTGGCATCGCAAACGCGGCTGACCGAAGTTGAGCTGACCTGGATCGAGAAGAAGCTGGAGCACTGGATACGCTTCGGCCGCATCGCCCAGGACCGCATCCTCACGCGGCGAACGCGCGTGGTGAGCTTCCGGCCCGGCGCGATCTTCGCGTTCGTCCGCTGGACCGCGAACGACTATGGCACGGTCATCTCGCGTATCGACATCGTGCGCGCGGTCGCGCCGGGCGAACCTTACACGACGCTGCCCTTCGTGCGGCCGGGCGGCGACATCCTCCTGCACGTCGAGAGCTGGCCGAAGGTGAGCCAGGTGCTCGCCGCGATCGACGCGGCGGAGGCGGCGGGCGTCGATCCTTGCGATGTCGCGGCCGATCACTGGCGGCACGTCCACAACCGGATCGCTGCCGGCCACCAACCGCGCCCTTACACGATGGAGCGTCATCGCGCCTGGCTGAAACGCCGGGAGATCGAGGGGTGACGCGCCGCCGCTACGCCATCGCGACGGCCATCGCCGCATCCGTCTCGGCGGCTTCGTTCGTCGCCGTCGCCATCGCCGATCCGCGCCCGCGCGTTGTCTGGAACGCCAGCGCCAGCGCGCCGATCGGGCTCTACCGTATCCACACCGACCACGATCCAGCCATCGGCGCGCTGGTCGCCGTCACGCCGCCCGGACACCTTGCGCGCTGGCTCTCGGCGCGCGGCTATCTGCCCGAAGGCGTGCCGTTGCTGAAGCATGTCGCGGCGAAGGCCGGACAGCGCGTGTGTCGGATCGGCGCCGTGGTGAGCGTCGATGCCCGGCCCGTCGCCACCGCCCGCGCGCGTGACGGCAAGGGCCGCCCGCTGCCGATCTGGCGGGGCTGCCGCACGCTCAAGCCCGGCGAGATATTCCTGCTCAATCCGTCCGTCCCCGACAGCCTGGACGGTCGCTACTTCGGCCCGCTGCCAACCTCCGCCGTCATCGGCCGCGCCACGCCGCTGCATCTGCGCGCGCCGTCGCAAACTCCTTCAACCCTCGAAGCCAAGGAGATCGGCCATGCCGACGAATATCTTTGAACCCACCACCAACGGTTACGCGGGCCGCACCCGGTATTTCGGCATCAATGAGCAGATCGTGCTGGTCGCGCTCGATCCGGGCGACATCGAGAACGCGCCCGACTTTCGTGTTCACCTCGACGACGAGGACGGTCCCGACATCGTCGGCGCGTGGAAACGGGTTGGCGAACGCGCCGGCGACTACATCGCGCTGGAGATCGATAGCCCGCTTTTCCCGGCACCGTTCCGGCCGGTGCTGTTCCGTGCCGATGATGATGGGCGGACGTTCCGGCTGTCGTGGAAGCGTCCCCGGCCCCGCGACGATCGGAGCTGATCGGTGCCGGTCATCCCTCTGTTCGTGGAAAGACCGCATCCCTCCGTCCCGCTCGGTCGCAGGCCGGCCGGCGCGCGCAGCGAAGGTCAAGGGCGACCCCCGGCCGGCGCTTCGCGCGCACCCTTTACCGCAGCGAGCACGCTGGCAGGCTGGCGGCGGAGCGGGGGCGGGTCGGCCGCCGTGCTCGCGGTCCTGCTGCTCGCGCCGGGCGCCATGCCCGACGCCGCACTGGCGCAGGACGTGGCGACAGAACAATCGACCGTACGCCATCCCTATGCTGTCCATGTCGCCGACGCGGCCCGGCGCTTCGGCATCCCGGAGGCATGGATTTGGGCCGTCATGCGGGTCGAGAGCAACGGCGACTCCCGCGCCGTTTCCTCCGCTGGCGCGATGGGCCTTATGCAGATCATGCCCGGCACATGGGCAAACCTGCGCACACGGCATGGGCTCGGGAACGATCCCTATAATGTCCGCGACAACATCATGGCGGGCGCGGCCTATCTGCGCGCGATGCACGACCGCTATGGCAACGCCACGGCCATGCTCGCGGCCTATAATGCGGGGCCGGGCCGCTACGACGAATATCTGTCGCGCGGCCGCCCGCTGCCCGCCGAGACGCGCGCCTATCTCGCGAAGCTGGCGGCGATTGCCGGCAGCGCGGGCGACAGCCAGCTTGCGCAGGCGCCGCTGTCCGATCGCTTCACCTGGCGTCGGGCCGCATTGTTCGCACCGCGGGCGGCCGACGTTGCGACCGCACCGGCATCGCGGCCCGACGAACCTCCGGCCGACATGAATGCCGCAGTCAAACCGGCCGCGAACAGCCTGTTCGTCGTACTGTCGGGCCAGAGGCAGCCATGAGCGCCCGCTGGCGTGCTCCCGGCCCCGCAGGAGTGGCACAGAGAAGGTGTCAGGGCATTGAGATCGAAGGAGAAAGTGGAGGGCAAGATAAAAAGCACGATGTGTGGGACCATCTGCACCCGGTCGTAGCCTTGTTTCTCAAGGCTTTGCGGCGTCCCGCCGCGATGTGCGGAGCAAGCCCCGCGATGTGGACCTTGCACCGTTTTCCGCTGTTCGCGCGGCCTTGCCGCACATCGCGGGGCTGGCGGCCATGAAAGGAGAGGACGATTTCCGCATCCGGCCCGGCCGCATTCGCTCGCGGGGAAGCCAGCGCGGGCGACCCGCGATTGCTCAGGCGCTCGCCGCCGCGCAGCGCGCCGGAGGCATTGGCGCTGGCCGTGCGCGATCATCGGGCGCCGGCTTCTCGACCTTCGGTCGCGGCCGGATAGCAAGCATCCGGGCCACCCATCGTCTCGGCAGAAGGGCGCGCAATGTCGTCATTAAGGCCCGTGTCGTCCGGCACGGTGGCCGCTCCTCGCTCGCCGCCCATCTCAATTACCTGCAACGC
Source organism: Sphingobium sp. 66-54 (assembly GCA_001899715.1). Lineage (GTDB taxonomy): Bacteria > Pseudomonadota > Alphaproteobacteria > Sphingomonadales > Sphingomonadaceae > Sphingobium. The sequence goes on along the minus strand of MKWI01000027.1, from coordinate 103,893 downwards.
GACGGCGTCACCCGCGACGGCGAGCGCGGTGTGCTGTTCGGCGCTGAGGCGGAGGGCCTCGACCGAAATGCGTTCGCCGCACGCTGCGAGGACGACCGGCATCATTTCCGCTTCATCGTCTCGCCCGAGGATGCCGCCCAGATGCGCGACCTCAAGGGCTTCACCCGCGAGCTGATGGCACAGATGGAAAGCGATCTCGGCACCCGCCTCGACTGGCGGGCCGTCGAGCACTGGAACACCGACAATCCCCATGTCCACATCATCGTGCGCGGCGTCGGCGACGATGGCCGCGACCTGGTCATAGCCCGCGACCATATCCGCCAGGGGATGCGCGCGTCGGCCCGCGAGATCGTCACCCAGGAACTCGGGCTGCGCACCGATCTCGAAATCCGGCAATCGCTGGAACGACAGGTCGATGCCGAACGCTGGACCGACATCGATCGCGCCCTCGCGCGGGAGCGCGACCGCAACGGCATCATCGACACCGCGCCGGAACGGGGCGTTCCTCCCGGCCCTGACCATGGACTGCGGATCGGCCGCTTGCGCAAGCTGGAGGGGCTGGGCCTCGCCAGCGAGATCGCACCCGGCCAGTGGACGATGCGCGGCGACGCGGAAACCACGCTGCGCGAGTTGCAGACCCGCGGTGACATCATCAAGCGGATGCACCAGGCAATGGCGGAGCGCGGCATCGACCGGGGCGCAGCCAGCTATGTGCTCGAACCCGATCCCGGCCAGCCGGTGATCGGCAGGCTGGTCGATCGTGGTCTCCATGACGAACTGTCCGGCAGCGCCTACGCTATCGTCGACGGGATCGACGGGCGCACCCACCATGTCCAGCTTCCCGACATCAAGGCGACGGGGGACTGCCGGCCGGGCGCCATCGTCGAACTGCGCCGCTTCGAGGACCGCAAGGGGCGGCAGCGCGTGGCGCTTGCCGTGCGTTCCGACCTCGACCTTGCCGGGCAGATCACCGCGCCGGGCGCGACATGGCTCGACCGCCGCAACCTGTCGGGCAACGGCCGCGATCTCGGCGGCGGGTTCGGGGCAGAGGTGCGGGGCGCCATGGAAGCCCGCGCGGAGCATCTCGCCGACGAGGGACTGGCGCAGAGGCGGGGCCAGCGCATCGTCTTCGCGCGCAATCTGCTCGACACGCTCAGGCGGCGCGAACTGGATGCCGCCGCCGCGAAGCTGTCAGCCGAGATCGGCCTGCCCCATACGCCCTCGCAGACGGGCGACTATGTCATGGGCACGGTGCGCCAGCGCCTGACGCTGGCATCGGGCCGCTATGCGATGATCGACAATGCGCTCGGCTTCCAGCTTGTGCCCTGGTCGCCCTCACTCGACCGCCAGATCGGCAAGCACATCTCCGGCGTCATGCGCGGTAATGGCGGCGTGGACTGGTCGTTCGGGCGCGGCCGGGGGCTGGGGCTGTGATCAGGGCGTCAGAGGTCGATCGTGCGGCCCGCGCTCCCGCGCTCATGAGAAAGGCGCGGACGCACCGGCTCGATCGGATGATAATAGACGATCGTAGGTTCGGGCTGCGAGAACGGTTCGCCCTGCGCCGGAGCAGGCATGGCGGGCTGCGCGCCAGGAGCAGGCTGGCCTGTCATGGTAAGCAGGCGGACGAATGCCAGAATGGCGAACACCAGCCCGCCGCCGATGCTTGCGACGACCGGCCACACCGGACCTTGCGCGCCGGTCTGGATCGCCATCCCATATGTCGCGGCGGCGCCCGCATATGCAGCCGGGCCGACGAAGGCGAGAATGACCGGCAGCCGTATCCAGAGCGAACGGGCGGCCATCCCGAGATGCAGGATGGCGAGACCGATCACCGTGCCAATAAATCCCATGCCGATCGCCAGCAGCCAGCCGGAGCCATGCTGAAAGGCAAGGTAGCCAAGGCCAATACCCGCGGCGAGCGGCAGCGCCCACATCATCAGATGATAGAGCAGCCAGAGCGCCAGGATCGACACGATGATCTGGATGACGATCACGGCGCCTCCTCCTTCAATGGCCGCGCGAATAGTTCGCCCATCATAGCATGGGCCGCGCGGCTTCAAGAAATTCTCGACACGACGGCCGGCCGCGGCGGTGAGCCTTCCTGTCCGCCCTGTTGGACAGACCGGAAGGTCTGGTTCGGGTGAGGAAGGGGGGAAGCCACCCTTCGTTCACCTGATCGGCACAGCGGCAGATTCGCGCCCAGTTGCCGATCGGCGGGCCTAACTGACGGAAACGACCGTGACAGCCCGGTGCCATGCCGCCAGAGTGTCCTGCCCGATGCGACTCCCATTCTACAATGATATCGGCCGGTTGCAGGCCTACCTCCCGCGTTTTGTCGCGATGATCGGCGTCAAGGCGTGGGACAAACGTGCGACCGCCCTCTTGCAACAGGCGCGCGGCACAACGTTCCAATCCCACGTGGTTGAGCGCTATCACTGGCTCGAGCTTGAGCTAGCCTATCTTAGGCGATGGCGACAGAAAGCCGGTGGCCTATCGCCGAGAATGGAAAGTGCTGCTAGCATATCGGCGCTTCGTTTCGCGGCCGCCTGCGTCGAAATCGATGCGCGCCTGAATGCTCGCGGTCGTGCCGAATTGCGCGGCCGCCTGCGCGACGCACTCAAATCGAATTGTGGGTTTGCGCCCCTCTATCTCGAGGTGCTCCATGCCGCCGCGCTCTCGAGCCATGGATTCGAGGTGGCTCTGCCCGATCTCGAAAAGCACGCACGGTACGACGTCGAAGGCCAGCGAAACGGCATCGCCTTCGCGATCGAGTGCAAGCATATCACCGCGGACGCGGGACGGCGTATCCACCAGAAGGATTTCTACCGCATCATTCATGAGTTGTTCGACACCCTGGTGCCCCCCGGCAGCGGCCAAGCGATCCCAGCGATAATCTTGGTCACGCTCGACGACCGCCTGCCTGCTGCCGATGCCGCGCGTCGCGAGCTTGTCGACGTCGTCAGGCAGATCGTCGCCGAGCCGCTCGAGACGACGATTCGGGGCGGCTTTTTCGAAGTAGTGAAACTCAGCTACGCGGCGAATTTCGGACTTGACCCAATCGCCGATCAAACGCTTTTCCATGACCGCGCACAGGAATTGTTTGGAGCAGATTGTCATGCCGTAACCACCGCCGACCGACATGCCGGTCTCACCATCGTTTTGCGCAGCCTTATCGGGGACGATCACACCAAACCACAACTTGACGCACTCAAAGCTGCGGCCCGTCAGCTCCCGACCGACAAGGCTGCCTTTGTTGCCCTCCAGTTCGATGATCTCGACTTTTCCGAGCTTCTCTTTCCGCATGTTGCCGAACGACTGCAGATGGTTGCCAATTATTTCTTCGCAACACGCGAGTGCGCACATATCGGCGCTGCTGTGTTCAGCGCCTATCGGCCATCGATGCGCATCGATCCGGTCAACGAATGGAACCCGCTCGTCGTTTGCTGGAACCCAGTGCTCAACGAGGAATGGAAGGCCGGGCTTCCATTCCAAAGCGCGATCGTCATGCAGATCGCCCGCTCGATCTCGGACACAACACGCTCCAGACGGGCGCCCCCCGCCGAATTCAACAGGTCGCCATCGAGCGCGTCATACCGCCGCCGGGCGGCGCGGCGTCGAATCTAGCGCGGACAATCGACACGCCGGCCATCCTGAAACCCAACCACCTAGGATCTCTCAGCGTCAGCTGTTCGTCCAAGAAAATCGAAGCCATATTACAGTAATTGCTGTGTAAAACGCTATCAAATGAGCAGCCCCTCGTTATGCGGCGATCCTCGCCTTCAGTGGGGTTCTGTAGCCAGCTCGGCGTTGGGGACACCTCATTGGCCGTTGACAATTCCGACAACAGATTGCATCTATGTTAGATAATCGAACATGAGGTCTGTTATGAGTGCGGACATCGAAGAGCAGCGAAAGCGGTTCAAGGAAAAGTCGGCGCTGCTTGTGCAAGAGCTGCAGGCCTGGTTTGAGGAGGAGACCGCGCCGATCGACGGATCACCCCCGCCGCCCGCACCTGCCGGCGCTGGCGGATCGATCGTCGGGATGCGCCCAGCTATCGATTCCAAGCGGATGGTGGATGCGGCCCGGGTAACCCGCGCCGTGCTGGACATCGAGCTTCCGCCCGAGATCATCAAGCGCGGCGGCTATGAGAGCTGCGAGGAAATGATCAACGACCTGATGCCGAAGCTCGAGCGCGTCTATACCGGCGAGTTGAAGGTCAAGAAACGCCGCCCGGCCAAAGTTGCCGAGCCGGCTTGAGGGATACCCGATGAGTGAAGAGACCGGAAATGGCGGAGGTATTGGTGAACGCCTTCGCAAGGCACGGGAGTTCCTGGAACTGACTCAAGAGGAAGCAGCGACTGCTGTGGGCGTATCGCGCTCGGCGTTGTCGCTGATCGAGCACGGCCGCCGGAAGGTGGATTCGGAGGAATTGACGCGGTTCGCCAAGGTCTATGGCCAGTCGGTCGATGCGTTGGCCGGGGTCTCGCCCCTGCCCCCGCTGCCAGAAAGCGTCAAGGCGCTCGCCCGCGCGGCGACCGAATTGTCAGCGAACGACCGCGACGAACTACTGCGTTTCGCCGAATTCCTACAGGCCCGGTCTCCCAAGGTCAGCGGCAATGGCTAGGTCGCCGGCGGCCGCCGCACGCCTCGAGGCCGTCGCCGCCGCGAACCGGCTTCACGCCGATCTCGATCTGCGCCGCCGGGTGAGTGAAGGGCAGGGCTTTGTCGATGTCTTCGAGGCGATCGGCGACCTGGATATCCCGCTCGTGTTCAAGCCGCTCGATTCCGCGCTCGGGCTTTGCTTGCCCGCACCCTTGCGCGGCATCATGGTCACGACCAAGCGGGGCCTGCATATCCAGCGGTTCACCGCCGCGCATGAGCTCGGCCATGACACGTTGGGGCATGAGGGAAGCGTCGATCAGGAAATCCTCGAGCGCGGTCCCAACTCGCCGTCCGATGGTCGGGATTTGCGCGAAGTCGCGGCGGACGCCTTCGCGGCCGAGTTCGTGTTGCCAAGGTGGCTCTACCGCCACCACATCCAGGCGCAGGGCTGGACCCTCGCGCACGATCTGCGTCTTCCCGAAACCATCTATCAGCTCTCGCTACGCATGGTCGCGAGCTACGAAGCCACGTGTTGGGGGCTTTTGAGCCATCAGATCCTCCCATATGAACACGTCCGCGAGCTTAGCCGGGCCAAGCTCAGCAACCTCAAGGCTGGCCTCGGCGAGGGGCACAAACCCCGCGATTCCTGGGCCGATGTCTGGAAAGTGACCGCGCGCGACCATGGCGCGACCCTGCTCGGCAATCCTGACGACCTACTCCGCATCGAGCTCGACGAGTCGCCGAGCAGCGGGCAACGTTGGGGCGTCGAGGCGCTTGACGCCCATGATTGGGAAGTGCTCACTGACCGGTCGGAGTTTCAGACCTCGCCGCTACTGTACGGCGCGCCGTCGCGCCGCGTCGTCGTTGCCCGCCCGCGCCATGGCGGGCTTGGCCGCATCGAGCTAAATGAGCTTCAACCCTGGACCGCAGATTTGCCCAACGCTCCGTCGTTCGAGATCGCTATTGCCCTCCAAGGACCCGAGCAACCCGGCCTTTCGCGAATTGATCGGCAGCGTCTGGGATTGAACCAATGATTCAGGCCATCCGGGATTTGCGGCCCGCGCTGCTGGCGGTCCGATCTCAAGGCAACCGGCCGACCTGCCTTGCCTTCGCGACATCCGCTGCCAACGAGAATCTTGCGCGCGTCGATGAGTATCTCTCGGTCGAGTATCTGTATTTCCACGCCGTCGCGCGCACGCCGGGGGCGAGCCCTCATGTTGGCACGACAATGGAGGCGGCCGCCGAGGCGCTTTTGCACGATGGCCAGCCGGTCGAAACCCACTGGCCCTATCTCGACGCGATCCCCGTCGGCTGGGCGCCGCCCACCCTTACCGTCCAACCGTTTCGTAGCACGCTCAGGATCGGCAGGCTGTCATTCGACGAGATAGTTGCCGAACTCGACGCCGAGCGACCAGTCGTCCTTGGCCTGCTGATCAGCGACGCTTTCTATGTACCCTGCCCCGAAGGCCGCGTCGTTCTCGCCGCTGGCGACATCGTGCGGGGCGGCCATGCCCTGCTGGCGATCGGGCATGGCGCGGATCGGGACGGGAGGTTTTTGCTGGTGCGCAACAGCTGGGGCACCGACTGGGGACTAAATGGTCATGCTTGGCTAAGGCAGGACTATGTCGAGAATCATCTGCATCAGACAGCCACAATCGTGACGAGGTAAGGATGGAACTACTTCAAGGCCGAACTATTCCCGAGGTGTGGCTGAAGGCCGTACAGCACGTAGATGCCTGTCCCCGCCACGAGGATTTCGATGTTTTCCTGCACGTCCGCGAGCCGACGGTCCTCGAGGCCAACGACCGCGCGATCTACGAGATCGTCGATGCGTTCTTCAAGAAGCATGGCGCGTACAGCATCCACACCGTTGCCGAGACGATCTTCCCGCTCGATGAATATATGCGGGGCGGGCGCGAAGCCGTGTTCGAGACCTATCCGCCGCGCATTAAGGCGATCCATGCCGCACGCGACGATAAGAATTGGGGCACCTATGCCTACCGGCTGTTGCGGCAGAAGGATCGCGACGGGAAGATCTATAATCCGCTCAAGGATATGGTCACGAAAATCCGGGCCCACGGCAAATATAAGGCATCGTTCGAACTCGGCATGGGCCATCCGCTCGAGGAAGACATTCACATCTATGAGGGTGCGACCGATCGCCGGCGGCTCTATGGCGGCCCCTGCCTCAGTCATCTCAGCATTAAGGCCCATGATGACGCGATCCGGCTGAACGCTACCTATCGATCTCACTATTATGTTAGGCGGTTGTTCGGGAATCTCGTCGGCCTCGGCAGGCTACAATACTTCCTAGCGTCCGAGACCGGCTTAGCGATTGGCGGTCTAACGATCAATTCGACCTATGCGAAGATTGATCGCGGGGATGGCGGGAGCTGCGGCGGCCGTTGGACGAAGCCTGATGTCGATGGGCTTATCGCCGAATGCGCGAGGATCCATGACAGCGTGCAGGAGCAAGAGGACGCATTGGCATGACGGACGTGACGAGCATCTTGCGAGACCTGCAATGGCACCAACTAGTTCATGATGATGCCTATCACCGCGATATCGCTTCGATGCCGCCGGCGACGCGGATGAAGCATTTCGCGCTGCATATGGCCAAATATGCCGCTTATCTCCTCGATGCGGACGACCGCGGTGATACGGCGCTTGCACAACGGGCGTTGATCGACGCCTTCGCCATCATCCTCGCGATCGGCAACACGCTGGGGCAAGACCTATCTCGCGACTTGGCGGGCCGCAACGTCGATGCCAGCGGCAATAGCGAGGGGGCCCCGGTGCCGGTATGGCGCGTGTTCGTCAAAGAGACGGGCGCTCTGGCTAAGGCCTGCGAATCGCTCGATCATATCGAGGACTTGCCATTCAAGGCGTTGATGAAACAGGCCAATACGGCTCTCGCTGCGGCTGTGCTGCACGGCGTCAGCCAGCACGGCATGGACATCGTCCCCGCCTATAAAAAGCGGCTGCGCGACGTCGAGAAGCGCTCGCCCTTCGACGATTTCATCCAGCAGCGCCGGCCGGCCCGGAACGACGATGTTCTGGGGTAGCGAGAAGCTCGCCCGCGAGCTCCCGAAGTTTATCCCAAGCTACGACGCGAAGCGGCTGGATGGCGCGGCGTACCGGCTGAGCGTCGGCGAGGAAGTTTATGTCTCGCCGACCGGTCAGCCCGGTGACCTTCGCAATAAGGCCAAGACCCAGCTCACGCCCGGCGCGGGGTTCACGGTTCCGCCCGGTCAGTTTGGCTTTATCCTAACCGAGGAGGAGATCGAAGTGCCTGCGGAAGCGCTGGCGCTCATTTCGATCCGGGCAAGCTACAAGTTCGCAGGGCTGGTCAATGTCTCCGGGTTCCACGTTGACCCAGGCTTCAAGGGCAAGCTGCTCTTCTCGGTGTTCAACGCCGGGCCCAATGCAGTGCACCTGTCGCGCAACGAGGAATGCTTTTTGATCTGGTATGCCGACCTTGCCGAGGCGGGGCCGGCCCAGACCAAGGTCGGCTACGCCAATATTCCTTCGCACCTGACTGGCCCGCTTGCCGCCGGCATCCAGTCCTTCGCCGGACTCGAGAGCAAGATCAGCGAGACCGAGAAGAAATTGACCGACCGCGTCACGACGCTCGAGCGCGAACAGGCCGTATTCAAATGGGGATTAGGGTTGGCGGCGGGCGTGGTGCTGACGCTCGGGCTCAAGCAATGCGGGATCGATCGCCCACCCGACCGGGCTAATGCGGCAATCACCGCCAATGCCAGCCAAAGCGCGACGAATGCCACTGCAGCCGACCAGAACAGCTTGACGAACGCGAACTGAAAGGAGAGAGCGAGCGTCGCCCGGATCGGGCCCAGTCGAGTACGACGCGATGCGGATGTGGGCGGCGGCGCCCGATCGCTCCGACCAATCTGGTACAAGATGCAAGCAACCGAAGTCTTTGATCTTTATTGGCAATTCGCGGCCGAGCGGCAGCGTGTCTATTTCAGGCGCCTAGCTGATCCGATCGGCCCATGGACGGATGACGAAGTTCTGGCGAGCCATAGATTCACCAATAGCTACCGGGCAAGCGACCGCGTCAGTCAGTATCTCATCCGCGAGGTACAATACCGGTCCGATCGACCGGGCACGCCCGACGAGCTTTTCTTCCGCACCATCCTGTTCAAGATCTTCAACCGGATCGATACCTGGGAGGCGCTCGAGGCGAAGCTCGGACCGCTGACATGGGCCGATTCCGACCTCGACCGCATCAACGCGACCCTCGACGCGCTGATGCGGTCAGGACGCCGTATCTATTCAGCAGCCTATATCATGCCCTCGCCGCGATATGGCCATGCGCGCAAGCACGCCAACCATCTCGCCCTTATCGCTCACATGATGGAACAGCGGCTTCCCCAGCGGCTGCAGCAATTGCCTACGCTCGATTCAGTCTATGAGGCGCTCCTTCGCTGGTCGGGCATTGGCCGGTTCCTCGCTTTCCAATACGCTATCGACCTCAATTATTCGGCGTTGCTTGACCACAACGAAGCCGGCTTCGTCGTGGCGGGACCGGGCGCGCTCGACGGCCTGGCCAAATGTTTCGAGGACCTGGGCGGCCAAAGCCCTGAGGAAGTGATCCATTGGATCTGTGACCAGCAGGAGGGGGCCTTCGAAGCCCGCGGGATCGATTTTCAAACGCTCTACGGCCGCAGGCTCCAGCCGATTGACTGCCAAAATCTGCTATGTGAAATCTCGAAATATGCCCGCGTGTCCCATCCGCAGTTCGCGGGGATCAGTGGGCGGACGCGCATCAAGCAGAGTTTCCGGGCGACGACCACACCGATCCCGGCGCCGATGTTTCCGCCGAAATGGGGGCTCGATGTGACCGAGGCTGATCTGACCGCGCCGACGCTCTGCATGCATAAGCGAAGCCTCTTCGCATGACCGCGACCGCCCCGTTGCCGCCCAATGCGGCCCCGCCCCCTCCGCCGCCGGCCAGGCCCACCGGAGGATCAGCCAGCCCGACGCCTTCGACAGCCACCGCTTCGACCGCGCGCGAGGCCTTTTGGCCGATCCGCGGAAGCGCACTCATCGTCACGATCATCGCCTGCGTGACGGCGATCATCAGCATCGTCGTGCTGGTCCGCCGCTTGTCGGACGCCCAGCTACTTGGGCTCGTTCTGGCGCATGGTCCGGCGATCGTTGGCATTCCTGCGGCCGCCTTGCTTAGCCTCGCCATCGTCGCCGCGGCACGCTGCATCGGCGGCGCTGCGACGATCCAGGTCATGGGCCTGCGCGCCGAAGGGGCGACGGCGACATTGCTACTATGGATCGCCGCCTTTCTCACCTGTGTCTTGGCCATTCGCGCTTTGTGGTAGTCAGTCAGTGTTGATCGGGATTGGCATTGACATCTTGCAGATCGAACGGTTTCGCCGTTCGCTGGCGCGATTTGGGCGCGGCTATCTTGAAGAAGTGTTCTCTGACGAGGAACTGGCACGGTCCCGGGTTCCCGATAATCTGACCGAGGCAGCCTTCTACGCGCGCGCCTTCTGTGCCAAGGAAGCCTGCGCCAAGGCACTCGGGACCGGGATCGACGAGACTGTCGATTGGTACGATATCTCGGTAGATCAATCGACGTTGCCGGCGACGATTACACTCCTTGGCGGTGCGATAACCAGGTTGACAGCTCTAACGCCAATTGGCTTCCAATCTGCCATCTCGGTTGACGTCGGAAGCAAGAACGGCCTAGCACAGGCGTGTGTGCTGATATCCGTTGTACACCAAGATCGGGCAGTGAGTGGCTAGCGCAACAATCGGCCGCAGTTAGTGCGTCGGGATCGCCTTCGAACGGCTATGGAGCACGAAGCAGTCTCATCGAATCCTGATGAACGAAAGGCAGGTATCAGGCAGCTCAATTTCGCCCCCGAACGGCGGGTATGTTGGCGGAAACTGCCGCCACACATCTGACGGACACACGCGGCTACGCCATTCCCTGTCTTTCTTCGCCAGCCTGCGATCTGCGCGAATAGTGCTTGAAACAGCGGATTCCTAGCCTCTCTCCTTGCCGCAAGGAGGTCATATGTCCGCGACCAAAATCCTCTGGGGCCAGATCACCGCCGTCTTCCTAATCGTGCTTTCCAGCATCTGGAGCGCGACCCAATGGACGGCATCGGCACTGGCGTATCAGCCAGAGCTTGGCCCACCCTGGTTCATGGTCGGCGACTGGCCGATCTATCCGCCGCCGGCCTTCTTCTGGTGGTGGTTCTCGTTCGACGCCTACGCACCCGACATTTTCCAGACCGGGGCATATATCGCTGTCTCCGGCGGGTTCGTGTCGATTGCGGTCGCCATCGCCATGTCGGTGTGGCGCGCGCGCGAACTGAAGAACGCCGAAACCTATGGCTCGGCGCGCTGGGCCAGCGAGAAGGAAATCCGCAAGGCCGGTCTGCTCGGCGACAATGGCGTGGTGCTGGGCCAGTTCGGGCGGGCCTATCTGCGCCATGACGGGCCGGAGCATGTTCTCTGTTATGCGCCGACCCGTAGCGGCAAGGGCGTCGGCCTGGTCGTGCCGTCGCTGCTGACTTGGCCGGGATCGGCCATCGTCCATGACATCAAGGGCGAGAACTGGACGCTGACCGCCGGCTTCCGTTCGCGGCACGGCCGCGTGCTGCTGTTCGATCCGACCAACGCGCTATCGGCAGCCTACAACCCGCTACTGGAGGTCCGGCGCGGCCAATGGGAGGTCCGCGACGTGCAGAACGTGGCCGATGTGTTGGTCGATCCCGAGGGCTCGCTCGAACGCCGCAATCATTGGGAAAAGACCAGCCACTCGTTGCTGGTCGGAGCGATCCTGCATGTGCTCTATGCCGAGCCGGACAAGACGCTGGCGGGGGTGGCCGCGTTCCTGTCGGACCCCGCGCGGCCGATCGAGACGACGCTCGACCGGATGATGGCGACCCCGCACCTAGGTGAGGCGGGCGTGCATCCCGTGATCGCCTCGGCGGCGCGCGAGTTGCTGAACAAGAGCGACAATGAGCGGTCGGGCGTGCTCTCGACCGCCATGTCCTTCCTCGGCCTCTACCGCGATCCGGTGGTCGCCGAGGTGACGCGCTGCTGCCAATGGCGCATCGCCGATCTCGTTGAAGGCCCCGAGCCGGTCACGCTTTATCTGGTCGTCCCGCCATCCGACATCTCGCGCACCCGTCCGCTCATTCGGCTCATGCTCAACCAGATCGGCCGGCGGCTGACGGAGGAACTGGACAGCGGGACGAAGCGCCATCGCCTGCTCATGATGCTTGACGAGTTCGCGGCGCTGGGGCGGCTCGACTTCTTTGAGAAGGCTCTGGCCTTCGTCGCTGGCTATGGAATCAAAGGTTTTTTGATCGCACAGAGCCTCAACCAGGTTGAGCAGGCCTATGGACCCAACAACGCCATCCTCGACAATTGTCACATCAGGGTCAGCTTCGCGACCAATGACGAGCGGACGGGAGAGCGCGTCTCGAAGGCGCTCGGCACCGCCACCGAGATGAAGGCGATGAAAAATTACGCCGGACATAGATTGAGCCCCTGGCTCGGGCACCTGATGGTCTCGCGCTCCGAAACCGCCCGCCAGCTTCTGACCCAGGGCGAGGTCATGACCCTTCCGCCCGACGAGGAAATCGTCATGGTGTCGGGCATCCATCCGATCCGGGCGAAGAAGGCGGCATATTACGCCGACCCCCGTCTGGCGGCGCGGATCATGGCGCCGCCCGACCCGGCCGCATGGGTCAATCGGGAAACCCGTCCCGACGACTGGCGGAACCTGCCGCCCATCGCGCCCGACGATGCGATGATGCGCGCGTTCGCCAGGCGGCGGGAGGAAGCGAAGGGCATCGGGCAACCGAAGGGCGGGAAGGCAAAGGCTGACGAGGCGGACGGCGAGAAGTCCGACAGCACAGGGGAGAGCGAAGCGGCGGCGGATATCCGCCAGGAGCCCGAGCAGGAGCGGCATCTCGACATCGCGCCCAAACCCCGGTCCACGCCGTCCAACGAGTTCGACCCGGACGAACCGGAATCCGATGCGGACGCCATCCGCAACCGGGAAATCCAGCGCGAGCAGGCGATGAACGCGCGCCGGGCCGCAATGGACCGGGATGACGGGATCGAGCTATGAGCAAGGACAGGCTTTCGGTCTATCTCGACCGCGACATCATGCAGGCGCTGGCCTCCTATGCCGACCGGCGCGGGCAATCCCGCTCGCTGGTGGCGGAGGCGGCCATTGCCTCCTTCCTCTCGCCCGATGGGGACGAGCGGCGCGAGGCGGCGATGGCGAAGCGCATGGACCGGCTAGATCGCAAGGCGGCGCGACTCGAACGCGATCTCGGCATCGGCGTCGAGATGATCGCGCAGTTCGTGCGCTTCTGGCTGACATCGACCCCGCCACCGCCCGAAACGGAACGCGCGGCGCTGCGCCGCCTGGGGAACGACCGCTATGACGCCTTCATCGAGGCGCTGGGGCGTAGGCTCGCCAATGGACCGAGAGTCCGGCAGGAGATCGGCGAGGATGTCTCGACCGCCGCGAAGGAATAGCCACTGATTGCCAGTCGGCGTGAAACATGATAAGCGTTTAAGCGTAAAACAGCTTATCGGAGTGAGTGGTCATGGGCGATGTAACCCGCTGGACCGTCAATGTAGCGCCGGAAACGGATATCGAGGTTCGGACCTATCTCGCACAACGCGGGATGAAGAAGGGCGACCTGTCGAAATTCATCGAAGAATCAGTCAAATGGCGTCTGCTTGACCTGACCCTCACGGAAGTCAGGGCCGGGTTCGACGATCTTTCCGTCGATGAACTGGACAGCCTGATCGAGGAAGCGGTCGCCGACGCGCGCAAGCAGTAAGCCATGCGCGTTGTCATCGACACCAATGTCTTTATCAGCGCCCTGCTGTCGAGCCGATCACTGCCCGCACAGTTGGTCGCGCTATGGCAGCAGGGGCATTTCAGCCTGCTGACATCCATCGAGCAGATCGAAGAATTGCGCCGCGTCACGCGCTACGCAAAGATACGCGCCCGTCTGTCGCCGATGCTGGCCGGGCGCTTGGTCAATGAATTGCGGAGAATCGCCACCGTTCTCGATGATTTGCCTGTTGTCACTATTTGCCGCGATCCCTGGGACAATTATTTGCTCGCCACCGTTGAAGCGGGAGCCGCCAATATGCTCATCACTGGCGACAAGGCCGACCTGTTGAGTCTGGAACGGCACGCGGGCGCACGGATCATCACGGTGCGCCAGTTTCTCGAACTGATAGGCAAAGCACCGCAAGCGAATAATTAGTCCGCGGCGCTGATACAAAAACTCACAGCACCAGTGGCAGACTGCAAGGATTTGTATCGTATCTGGCTGGGGATGACAGCCAATTGGTAGCGAGCATAACGGCAGCTTTCGGGGTAACGACCACGCCCTCGTGACCGTCGCCGCCGCGCACTGCCCACAAGCGCAGATTCGGGGTTGCGCGAAAGCGCCCCTACGCCATTCCCTGTCTTTCTTCGCCAGCCTGCGACGGCTGCATTTCCTTGTTGAATCCCCTCCTTTTCTGTCTCTCTTGATGTGTCCCTGACGCCGGGCGGCGGTTCGCCCGGCCTATTTCAGGGGCTTCTTCTTGACCGTCCACCCGATCCGATCCGAGGCGAGGACGCGCGGCGCACGGATGCTGCGCACGGCGCTCGGACCGTCGATCGCGGCCTGGCTCGACGACCCGCAAGTGATCGAGGTGATGCTCAACCCGGACGGTCGGCTCTGGATCGACCGGCTCGGCGAAGGCATCAGCGACACCGGCATGATGCTGGCCGCAGCGGACGGCGAGCGCATCGTGCGCCTGGTCGCCCACCATGTCGGCGTCGAGGTTCATGCGCGCAGCCCGCGCGTCTCGGCCGAGCTGCCCGAGGGCGGCGAACGGTTCGAGGGATTGCTGCCGCCGATCGTCGCGGCCCCTGCTTTCGCGATCCGCAAGCCCGCCGTCGCGGTGTTCACGCTCGACGATTATGTGTCCGCCGGGATCATGTTGGCCGCTGAAGCGGACACGCTCCGGCAGGCTGTTCCGGCCCGCGCGAACATCCTCGTGGCGGGCGGCACCGGCAGCGGCAAGACGACGCTGGTCAATGCGCTGCTCGCCGAGGTGGCGAAAACCACCGATCGCATCGTGCTGATCGAGGATACCCGCGAGCTTCAATGCGCCGCGCCGAACCTGGTCGCCATGCGGACCAAGGACGGCGTCGTCTCGCTGTCCGATCTTGTCCGCTCCTCGCTGCGCCTGCGCCCCGACCGCATCCCCATCGGCGAGGTGCGCGGGAGCGAGGCGCTCGACCTTCTCAAAGCCTGGGGAACCGGACATCCCGGCGGGATCGGCACCATCCACGCCGGCACCGCGCTCGGCGCGCTCAGGCGCATGGAACAGCTCATCCAGGAAGCGGTGGTCACGGTCCCGCGCGCGCTGCTGGCCGAGACGATCGACCTGATCGCCGTGCTGGTCCGCGATGGACACGGCCGCCGCCTCGCCGAACTGGCCCGCGTCGAGGGGCTCGACCCCGCGACCGGCGACTACCGCCTCACGCCTCTTTCCAACACCCAGCCGGGAGAACCCACATGATCCATGCTTTCCGGCATGGCGCACGCCGCGCCATGCTCACCGCCACCGCCAGCGTGATCGCCGTGACGCTCGCCGCGCCAGCCCATGCGGGCGGATCGTCGATGCCGTGGGAGGCGCCGCTCCAGTCGATCCTCGAAAGCATCGAAGGGCCGGTCGCCAAGATTATCGCGGTGATGATCATCATCGTGACGGGCCTGACCCTGGCCTTCGGCGATACGTCGGGCGGGGCGAGGCGCATGATCCAGATCGTGTTCGGGCTCAGCATCGCGTTCGCGGCGTCGAGCTTCTTCCTGTCGTTTTTCAGCTTCGGCGGGGGGCTGATCGTCGCATGACGGGCGCGGCCGACACCGATGAGCCCATCGCGGGCTTCTATGCGCCCGTTCATCGCGCGCTGACCGAGCCGATCTTGCTCGGCGGCGCCCCGCGCTCGCTCGCCATCGTCAACGGGACGCTGGCGGGCGCGATTGGCCTGGGCTTGCGCCTCTGGATCGCCGGGCTGGCGATCTGGGCCATCGGCCACGCTCTCTCGGTATGGGCCGCGCGCCGCGATCCGCAGTTCGTGGACGTGGCGCGCAGGCACCTGCGCTTTCCGGTCTGGATGCGGCCATGATGAGCCTGCGCGAATACCGGAACAAGGCCGCGCATCTCGCCGACTTCCTGCCCTGGGCGGCGCTGGTCGGCGAAGGGGTGGTGCTCAACAAGGACGGCTCGTTCCAGCGCACGGCGCGCTTTCGCGGTCCCGATCTCGACAGCGCGACGCCCGCCGAGCTGGTCGCGACGACCGCGCGGCTCAACAATGCGCTGCGCCGTTTGGGCTCGGGCTGGGCGATCTTCGTCGAGGCGCAGCGCACCCCCGCGCTCGACTATCCCGACTCCGACTTCCCCGATCCCGTCTCGGCGCTGGTCGATATGGAGCGGCGCGAACAGTTCCGCGAGGAAGGCGCGCATTTCGAGAGCGGCTATTATCTGACGCTGCTCTGGATGCCTCCGGCGGAGGACGCCGCCCGCGCCGAAACCTGGCTCTATGAAGGCCGTTCCGGCGCGGGCGTCGATCCGTGGGAATCGCTGGCGGGCTTCAAGGATCGCAGCGACCGGGTGTTCAATCTGATCGAAGGCTTCGTGCCGGAGGTCCGCTGGCTCGATGATGCCGAGACGCTGACCTATCTGCACAGCACCGTCTCGACCCGCCGCCAGCGCGTGCGCGCCCCGGAAACGCCGATGCACCTCGACGCGCTGCTGGCCGACGAGCCGCTGACTGGCGGGCTGGAGCCGAAGCTTGGCGAGCATCACGTCCGCACATTGACGGTCGTGGGATTCCCCAGCGTCACCTTCCCCGGTGTGCTCGACGAGCTGAACCGGCTGGCGTTCGGCTATCGCTGGTCGACGCGCGCGATCATGCTCGACAAGACCGACGCGACCAAGGTGCTGGCTCGCATCCGCCGCCAGTGGTTCGCCAAGCGCAAGTCGGTCGCGGCCATCCTCAAGGAAGTGATGACCAACGAGGCGTCCACGCTGCTCGACAGCGACGCCTCGAACAAGGCTCTGGATGCCGATGCCGCGCTGCAAGAGCTTGGCGCGGACTATGCCGGCATGGCCTATGTGACGGCGACCGTCACGGTATGGGACCGCGATCCGGCCATTGCCGCCGAGAAGCTGCGGCTCGCCGAGAAGATCATCCAGGGCCGCGATTTCACCGTCATTCCCGAGGGCATGAACGCGATCGAGGCATGGCTGGGAAGCCTGCCCGGCCACACTTACGCCAACGTCCGGCAGCCCCCGATTTCCACTCTCAATCTCGCCCACCTGATCCCCCTCTCAGCGGTATGGGCGGGGCCGGAACGGGACGAGCATTTCGGCGCTCCCCCCTTGCTTTACGGCAAGACCGAAGGCTCGACCCCGTTCCGGTTTTCCCTTCACCCCGATGGCAGCGACGTCGGCCACACGCTGGTCGTCGGCCCCACGGGCGCGGGCAAGTCGGTGCTGCTCGCGCTGATGGCGATGCAGTTCCGCCGCTACGAGAAGGGGCAAGTCTTCGCGTTCGACTTCGGCGGCAGCATCCGTGCCGCCACGCTCGCCATGGGTGGGGACTGGCAGGATCTCGGCGGCGGTCTGTCCGACGACAGCGACGGCGGCGTCCAGTTGCAGCCACTCGCGCGGATCGACGACCCCGCCGAGCGGGCATGGGCGGCCGAATGGCTGGCCGCGATCTTCACGTCCGAAGGTGTCACCGTCGATCCGCAGGCGAAAGAGCATATCTGGTCGGCGCTGGGATCGCTCGCCAGCGCGCCGGTCGCGGAGCGCACGCTCACCGGCCTCGCCGTCCTGCTGCAATCGCAGGCGCTCAAGCAGGCGCTCGCGCCATATTGCATCGGCGGGCCGTGGGGTCGGCTGCTCGACGCCGAGGCCG
Source organism: Sphingobium sp. 66-54 (assembly GCA_001899715.1). Taxonomy (GTDB): domain Bacteria; phylum Pseudomonadota; class Alphaproteobacteria; order Sphingomonadales; family Sphingomonadaceae; genus Sphingobium. The sequence goes on along the minus strand of MKWI01000027.1, from coordinate 86,279 downwards.
AACGGCTCGGCGAAGCCGATATCCAGGCGTTCGAGACGGAAGGGCTTGTCGGCTCGGGAGCCGCCGCGGCGGTCCTCTCCTATCTGTTCCACCGGATCGAGGCACGGCTGGACGGCTCGCCCACGCTCATCATCATCGACGAGGGCTGGCTGGTGCTCGATAGCCCGGCTTTCGCGGCACAGCTTCGCGAGTGGCTGAAAACCCTGCGCAAGCGCAATGCCATCGTCGTGTTCGCGACGCAGAGCCTCGCGGACGTCGATACGTCGAGCATCGCACCGGCCATCATCGAGAGTTGCCCGACGCGCATCTTCCTGCCCAACGAGCGCGCGGCCGAGCCGCAGATCGCGTCCATCTACGAGCGGTTCGGTCTCAACTCCAGGCAGATCGAAATCCTCAGCCGGGCGACGCCGAAGCGCGATTATTACTGCCAGTCGCGGCGAGGCAACCGCCTGTTCGAGCTGGGGCTGGGAGAGGTCGCGCTCGCCTTCACCGCCGCGTCGTCGAAAACCGACCAGATCGCCATCGCCGACATCATGGAAACCCACGGGCAATCCGGGTTCGCGGCCGAATGGCTGCGCCATCGCGGGCTCGCCTGGGCCGTCGAGCTTCTTCCCTCCGATCCGCAACGTCAACCTCAGCAGGAGCTACCTCTATGACCGGAATCCCCCTGCGCCGCGCCATCCTGGCCGGCGTCCTCGCCAGCGCGGCCATGGTGCCGATGATCGCGCCCATGCCGGCCTACGCGCAGTTCGGCGGGATCGTCTATGACCCAACCAATTACGCGCAAAATATGCTGACGGCCGCCCGGTCGCTCCAGCAGATCAACAATCAGATCCAGCAAATCCAGCAGCAGGCGACGAGCCTCATCAACGAGGCGCGCAACCTCACCTCGCTGCCGTTCTCCTCGCTCCAGCAGCTCCAGCAACAGAGCAGCTTCTCTCCGAGGCGCAGCGCATCGCCTACGATGTGCAGGACATCCAGCAGGCGTTCAACGGCCGCTACAAGGGTGCGGCGCTGACCGGCGATCACGCGCAGATGGTCGCCAATGCGAACGCTCGCTGGGAGGATAGCGTCGGCGCCTTTCAGGATGCCTTGCAGGTGCAGGCCGGCGTCGTCGGCAATATCGAAGGAGCCCGCACGACGATGGACAGCCTGGTCTCGGCCAGCCAGTCGGCGACCGGCGCGCTCCAGGCGACGCAGGCGGGCAACCAGCTCCTCGCGCTGCAATCGCAGCAGCTCGCCGACCTCACCGCCGCGGTCGCGGCGCAGGGCCGGGCGCAGGCGCTGCAATCCGCTCGTCAGGCGGCCGAGGAGGCCGAAGGGCGTGAGCGGTTTCGCCGCTTCATGGGCAACTGAGACTACCCATGTCGCGTACGGCGAAAATCGCAGGGGTAGCGGCGCTGGCCGGGCTGATGATGACGGTGGCGATCGTGGCCGCCGTCCAGCCCGATGAGCCTGCGTCTGCGCCGCCGCTCATCTTGCCGGCGGACGAAGACCAGGCCGGGCTCGCCCGCGAGCTGGACCGCTGCGCCTCGCTGACCATGCCGGACAGCGGCTGCGAAGCGGCCTGGGCCGCCAACCGCCGCCGCTTCTTCCGCCAGGACGAGACCACACCCGCGACTGAGCGCGGCGACGACATGGCGCCGGATGAAGGCGCGCGGCCATGAACGACACCGGCGTTATCGACAATTTCCTCAGCGTCTTCACCGGCTACATCGACAGCGGATTCGGGCTGCTCGGCGGCGAGGTTGCGTTTCTCTCGACCACGCTGATCGCCATCGACGTGACGCTCGCCGGCCTGTTCTGGGCCTGGGGCGCAGACGAGGACGTGCTTCAGCGCCTTGTCAAGAAGACGCTCTACATCGGCACCTTCGCTTTCATCATCGGCAATTTCGCGCTGCTCGCGACCATCGTGTTCGAGAGCTTCGCCGGGCTCGGCCTCCAGGCCAGCGGCGGCGCCATGACGATCGACGAGTTCATGAAGCCCGGCACGATCGCGGCCAAGGGGCTCGAAGCGGCCAAGCCGCTGCTCGACGCGGCGGGGCAGTTCTCCAGCCTTTGGGCCGTGTTCTCGAACCTCGCGCTGATCCTCGTGCTGCTGCTCGCATGGGTGATCGTGGTGCTCGCCTTCTTCATTATCGCCGTGCAGGTCTTCATCACGCTGATCGAGTTCAAATTGGTGACGCTCGCCGGGTTCGTCCTGCTGCCGTTCGCCTTCTTCAACAAGACCGCCTTCATGGCCGAGAGGGTGCTGGGCCATGTCGTCTCGACCGGCATCAAGGTGCTGGTGCTCGCGGTCATCACCGGCATCGGCACCACGCTGTTCAGCCAGTTCACCGGCGCGGCCCTCGGCCCCGCGCCCGACATCAATCAGGTCATGGCCATCGCTCTCGCCGCGTTGTCGCTGCTAGGCCTGTCGATCTTCGGCCCCGGCATTGCCAACGGCATCGTCTCGGGCGGCCCGCAGCTTGGCGCGGGCGCGGCGGCCGGGACCGCGCTGGCCGCAGGCGGCGTGCTGGTCGGTGGCGCGGCCGCCGCACGGCTTGGCGTCGGGGCCACCGGTTCCGCCCTCGGCGCGGCTGGCCGGATGACCGGCGCCGCGGCGCGAGGCGGCGCTCAGATGGCGGGCGGCGCCACCAGCGCCTACAGCCTCGGCTCGCTTGGCAAGAGCGGCGTGGGCGCCGTCGCGGGCGGCATGGCCGCGGTCGGCCAGGCGGCGGCGGGCAGCGCGGCGAACGCCGTCCTGTCGCCGCTGCGCCAAGCGGCCGCCAAGGGCGGCGCGGCGATGAAGTCCAATTTTCGCTCCGGCGCCCGCGCCGGGTTCACCGCCACCGGCGGCACGATCACCGGCGGGCCCGCGACCGCCGCCCCCGCGACCGCACCCGCAGGCGGTTCCGCATCGGCGGGCTCGTCGGCCCAGCCTGAATGGGCCGCCGCGATGAAACGCCGCCAGTCCGTTACCCACGGCGCGACCGTCCTCGCCCACACCGTGAAGGCTGGCGACAGCCACGGCGGCGGCGCTGGTCCCGACATCAAAGAGAAGGACTGACCTCTCATGTTCCGACGCCCCACCATCCGCTACGGCCAGACCCCCGAACCCACGACACCCTATCAGCGCGCAGCCCAGCAATGGGACGATCGCATCGGCTCCGCCCGCGTCCAGGCGAAGAACTGGCGCCTCGCCTTCTTCGGCGCACTGGCGCTCTCGGGCGGCCTTTCCGCCGGTCTGGTCTGGCAATCGGCGCGCGGCCATATCGTCCCCTGGGTGGTGCAGGTCGATCGGCTCGGCGAGGCGCAGGCGGTCGCGCCCGCCAAGGCCGGCTATCGCCCCACCGATCCGCAGATCGCGTTCCACCTCGCCCGCTTCATCGAGCAGGTCAGGGCGATCCCGGCCGATCCCGTCATCGTCCGCCAAAACTGGCTGCGTGCCTACGACTTCACCACCGATCGCGGAGCGGTGGCGCTCAACGACTACGCCCGCGCCAACGATCCGTTCGCCAATGTCGGCCGGGTGCAGGTCGCGGTGGACGTGTCGAGCGTGATCCGGGCATCGCCCGACAGCTTCCGCGTGGCCTGGACCGAGCGTCGCTATCAGGACGGTAGCCTCGCAGCCACCGAACGCTGGTCGGCCATCCTCACGATCGTCGTGCAACCGCCGCGCACGCCCGATGCGTTGCGCAAGAATCCGCTCGGCGTCTTCGTCAATGCCCTCAACTGGTCAAAGGAGCTGTCGCAATGACGCACACGCCATTTCGCCGTTCCGCCTCGGCGGTCTTGCTTGTCTCCGCCACCGCGCTCGCCGGCTGCGCCACCACATCGGCGAAGCCGCCCGCGATTCGCTACGACGATCCGCCGCGCGAGATCGCGGCGACGCCCGCACCGGAACCGCCGCGCGCCGTCGAGGTGGTGACGATCCCCGAACCCCTGCCGCTCCCCGGCCAATTGAAGCCGGTTGCGGCCGGGGCGACGACTTCCGAGCCCGCCGATCCACGCAGGCGCGTCGGCGCGGCCAACGCCGCCGCCCGCGTGCAGCCGATGCGTGATGGTTTCCTCAACGCCATCCAGCAATATCCTTGGACCGACGGCGCGCTTTATCAGGTCTATGCCGCGCCCGGCCAGGTGACGGACATCGCGCTTCAGGAAGGCGAGCAACTCGTGGGACCGGGGCCGGTCGCGGCCGGCGATACGGTCAGGTGGATCATCGGCGACACGGTGAGCGGCAGCGGTGCGACGGCGCGCGTGCATATCCTCGTGAAGCCCACGCGCCCCGACGTTTCCACGAACCTCGTCATCAACACCGACCGGCGCACCTATCATCTGGAGCTGCGCGCGACGGCATCGACCTACATGGCGTCCGTCTCGTGGACCTATCCGCAGGACCAGCTCATCGCCCTGCGCGGCACCAATGCCGCAGCCGCCGCCTCGGCCCCCGTCGCCGCCGGCCTCGACCTCGCGGCGCTCAATTTCCGTTACCGGATCGAGGGCGACCGCGTGCCGTGGAAGCCGGTTCGCGCCTTCGACGATTCCGCCCAGGTATTCATCGAGTTTCCGGCCGGGATCTCGCAGGGCGAGATGCCGCCGCTGTTCGTGACCGGCGCGGCCGGCGATGCCGAGTTGGTCAACTACCGCGTCCAGGGCCGCTACATGGTGGTGGACCGGCTGTTCGCCGCCGCCGAGCTGCGGCTGGGCGACAAGCGCAGCGAGCAGCGCGTCCGCATCGTGCGTGACGATGGGCGCAGGGGGCGGCGGTGACCGATCCGGCCGACAATTCCCCGCCCGAGGCGGCCGCACCGCAAGCGCCGCGCTCCGATCCTCAAGCCTTCCAGCTTCGTGGGCCGACGCCGCGCGTCATGCGCCTGTCGCGCAAGGCGCTGGCCGCCATCGGCGTCGTCGCCAGCCTCGGGATCGGCGGCTCGCTGATCTATGCGCTCAAGCCGGCCGGCGAGAAGGAGGCCAAGGAGCTTTACAGCACAGACAGCCGCGCCACCTCCGAGACCATCACATCGGGACCGCGCGACTACAGCCAGGCGCCGAAACTCGGCCCGCCGCTTCCCGGCGATCTCGGCCGCCCGATCGTCTCGGCGCAGCAGCGCGGCGAGAATGTCCCGGTCCCACCGGTCGGCGCCCCGCCCGATCCGCGCGCGCAGGCCGAGGAAGCCGCGCGCCAGCGCATCAGCCAAGAGCGCGATGCGGCGCGCATGAGCGGCGTGTTCCTCGGCGGCAGCAGCGCCGGGACCGCTGCGATGCCTTCGCCGCCGAACCTCGCAATCGCAACGCCCGATGCTGCCGCTCCGCAGCCCGGCGAGGGCGCACTGCGCGACCAGGCCGCCAAGCGCGCCTTCATGGCGCAGGCGTCCAGCCAGCGCACGGTGAGCGTCGAGCGCCTGACCGCGCCGGCCTCGCCCAGCATCGTGCAGGCCGGCAGCATCATCGCGGCCGCCCTCATCACCGGCATCCGCTCCGACCTTCCGGGCCAGATCACCGCCCAGGTGACGGCCAATGTCTATGACAGCCCTACGGGCCGCATCCTGCTCATCCCGCAAGGGGCGCGACTGATCGGCGAGTATGATAGCGAGATCGCCGCCGGGCAGACCCGCGTGCTGCTCGCATGGGACCGCCTCATCATGCCGGACGGCCGCTCGATCGTTCTCGAGCGCCAGCCCGGCGCCGATGCGGCCGGCTATGCCGGCTTGCAGGATCGCGTGAACCAGCATTGGGGCAACCTGCTCAAGGCCGCCGCCGTCTCGACGCTGCTCGGAGTAGGGGCCGAGCTGGGCGCGGACAGCGAGGACGACCTGACCCGCGCGCTGCGCCGCGGCTCGCAGGACACCATCAATCAGGCCGGCCAGCAGATCGTGCGGCGGCAGCTCAACGTGCAGCCGACGCTCACCATCCGGCCCGGTCATCCGTTGCGCGTGGTTCTGACCCGCGACCTCGTATTGGAGCCGGTCGGAGGCGCACGATGAGCAAATTGAAGCTGGGGCCGCTTCCCGACGAGAAGCCAATAAAGGCCACGGTGGACATTCCCGCTGCGGTATATCGCGAACTGACCGCCTATGCGGAGGCGCACGCCGCCGAGACGGGCGGTTCGCCTGTGCCGCCCGAGAAACTGCTTGTGCCGATGGCCATTCAGCTCATGGCGACGGACCGGGGCTTTCGCCGGTGGCTCGCGCAGCGGAAGTGAGCGCGCGGCGCTCGCCGTCAGTTGCTCATGAACTTCTTGAACCGCTCGCGGCCTTCCGCCTCGATCACGGCCTGCTCGGCGTTGGCGCACTCGTCGCCGCGCGCCGTTCCTTCCGCGCATTGCGCCACGATCTGCCGCGCTTCATCGAGATGCGCCGCGAAATACTGCGTCCCGCGCGGCTCGGCCGGCATCGGCGCGGCGGCAGGCGGGCCGGCGACGATCGCCGCCCTTTCGACGGGCACGATCACCGGGCGCAGGACGAAGCCCGCCCCGAACCCGATGATGAGCGTGACCAGCACGATGATGAGTGTCTTTCCTTGCGTCATGACGGCTCCTTTCCCGGTTGCTGAAACGGTGGTTGCGGCCCAGGCACGGACGGCATCGAATAGCGGGCGGTGACGAACTCAAGAAAACGGCGCAGCGCCGGATTTTCATTGTCCTCGCGCCAATAGCCCGAGAAGCCGATCCGCGTGTGCCCGTTGGTCTCGTGGACCTCGCGGAAGACCACGCCGGGGACGTGAATGCCGAGCGCCGATTCGGCGACGATCGAGATGTGCCCGCCGAGTGCGATGACGCTCAGCACGGTATCCCGCCTGATGTCGTCCATGTCGATCTCCGGCGAGTAGCCCGGCATCCCGAGCTTGCCCAGGAGCATGTTGCGCGTCTCCGGGCCGGGATCTTGCTCGGTGAGCAAGAACCGCTCGCCGGTCAGATCGGTCCAGTGGACGCGTTGGCGGCCGGCAAGCGGGTGGCTTTCCGGCAACGCAACCAGGATGCGTTCGCTCCAGAAAGAACGACTTGCCAGCCCCGAATAGGTCGCGTCACCGATCATGATCACGATGTCGAGCAGGCCGTTCTCAATACCTGCTAGCAACATATCACGGTCGCGCTCGAAGCCGCTCAATTTGACCTCGGGAAACTGGTGGCTGAACTCGCTCAAGGTCGCTCGCAGATTTCCGGCCGAGAAGGACGTATAAAAACCTACCGTGAGCTTGCCGGCCACCCCATTGTTCGTGGCCCATACCCAAGCATTCAGTTCCTCGAATTCTTTCACGATGCGTTGTGCCGTTCGCAGGTAGGTTCTACCATTCGGAGTCAGAGTAGCGCCCCGCGTCTTGCGGTCGAACAACGCCATGCCCAGCCGCTTTTCGATTTCGAGGATGTGACGACTTAGCGTTGCTTGCTTGATATTTATATTACGCGCCGCACGACTGAAGCTACCGGCGTCGGCTGCCGCGATCAAATAACGAAGTTGCCTTAACTCAATCACAACGCAAATCGAGACATGGCGTCAGGCCAATCCGGTAATTCGGCAAGACTAGCCTTTCTTGCATCACGACTGTAATTCTGCGCGATCCTTAAGCGAAGCTTATCGGCGCGTCAGACAAAGCGATGAAGCCCGGCACCGAAGAGAGATTAGCGCGATGTTCTGTGACGGCGCGTTCTCAAATGCGGATCGCGGCAACAAGACCGTGCGGCTCCGCTGAGCGGAGATCCAGACTGCCCCCGGCTGCGGCGATGGCGGCTTCAGCGATCGCCAGGCCGAGCCCGCTTCCAGGAACGTCCGTGCCAATCCCTCGCTCAAAGCGGCGGCGCAGCCGCTCCCGCTGATCGGGTGGAATGCCGGGGCCATCGTCCATGACCCGGATTTCCCTTTGCTCGCCGCACATGATCCGCACTGTGCCTCCGGCTGCGCCGTGGAGGATGGCATTCTCCACCAGATTGCCGAGCGCCAACGCCAGAACCTCCGCTTCGATGGCCACAGTACGATCGCGACAGGAGCGATCCACGTCGAGCGTCACGCCTTTCGCATCGGCGAGTGGCTCACAGGTCTGCGTGATCTCGTCCAGCACGGTGCGCAACGATGTCCGAGGCGGCGGGCCATCGCGCACCCGTCCTTCCTCGCGTGCCAGAGCGAGGAGCTGGCGAACCAGGCGACTGGTGCGATCGACGGAAAAGACGATGCGTTCGAGCGCATGGCTGCGCATGTTCTCGTTGCTTGCCCGTCGCGCAACCTCGGCTTGCGTCTTGAGTCCCGCGAGCGGTGTGAGCAATTCATGGGCGGCATTGGCCACGAAATCACGTTCGGCCTGGCGTGCGGCCGCGAGACGGGAGAGCAATCCATCCATGGCGCGGACCACCGGCGCCAGTTCGGTCGGCGCCTTGTCGATCCCGAGCGGGGTCAGCAGATCGGGCGAGCGCGCCTCGATGCTCTTCGCCAGCCGGTCGAGCGGTCGCAATCCGCGCGAGACGCTCAGCCACGACAGGATCGCCAGCGCGGCCAATCCGGCGAGGGCGGGCAGCAACAGGCCCAGCATCATGCCGGACACCAGCCGGTCGCGCACGCTCAGATTATCGCCAACCATGACGCGGATGCCGCGCTGCGCATCGACGTGGGTATAGACCCGCCAGTGTTCGTCCCCGATCCAACGTTCGGAAAAGCCCGCTTCGCCGGTCGCGAGCGGCGTGGCGGGGGAACCGGCGGAATGGCTGACCAGCTCGCCCCGGAGCGACCATATCTGGCAAGACAATTCCCGGTCATAGGGCGTGCGCGGGCCGCGCCGTGCGATGTCCGTGACTGGCACGTCGAGCGCGGCGACCATACGCGCCGCTTCCACTAACCGGCGATCCAGCACTTCCTCGACCTGCGCGCGAGTGGACAGCGATGTCCAGGTCGCAGCGCCCGCCCAGACCAGCATGGTGACGGCCGCGACCAGCGCGAATAGGCGGCCGTGCAGCGAGTTCAGGGGGGCGTTCACAGGCGAGCGATCCGATAGCCTTCGCCGCGCACCGTCTCGATCCAGTCGCGACCGAGTTTAGCGCGCAGCTTATGGATATGCACTTCGACGGCGTTACTCTCGATTTCCTCCTGCCAGCCGTAAATCCGGTCTTCGAGTTGGGCGCGCGAAAGAATATGGCCTGGATGGGCCGCTAGCGCATGAAGGATCGCATATTCACGGCGTGATAGCGTAATCTCCAGTCCGTCCAGACGCACCTGTCGCCGCGCTTCGTCGATGGTGAGCGCGCCCAACCGGATCTCGCTATGGGCGCGGCCGTTCGAGCGGCGCAACAGCGCGCGCAGCCGGGCCGACAGTTCGGAAAGATCGAACGGCTTGCCGAGATAATCGTCGGCGCCGCCATCGAGCCCGTCAATCCGGTCCGAAATCAGATTGCGAGCGGTCAGCAGGAGAATAGGCGTCGCGACGCCCTGCGCGCGCCACTCGCCGAGTAGATCGAGACCGGAACCGTCCGGCAGGCCGATATCGAGCACGATGGCCGCATGATCGCCGGCATCGAGACCGGCGCGGGCATCGGCGCAGCTTGCCACGGCATCGACTTCGAACCCGTCAAGTCCGAGCCCGGCGACGAGGCCGTCGCGCAGTACATCATCATCTTCGACTATCAATATCCGCATCAGCTCTTCCGATCACGCACCAAGCTTATCGCACACTTAACGCGCAGGCTAAGCTTGCCTTAAGTTTTGCTGCCAATCACCCCGCGCTATGGACGGCATTATCCAGATCGGCCCTTTGATGCTCGCGAGCGACCGGCTGCTTGCGGTCGTGGCTTTATGGCTGTTTCTCGGCGTCGGCGCATGGATCGACACGCGTACTGGCAGTCGCGCGGGACGTGCGGCATGGATAGCCGCTCTCGTGGGAATCCTGGCCGCGCGCTTTGCCTATGTGGTGGAGAACTTCACGGCGTTTGCGGCCGAGCCGTGGACTGTCATCGCGCTCTGGCAAGGCGGGTTCACGATCTGGCCTGGCGTTGGCGCCGCGGCCGCGGCGACCGCTTTGCTGCTTGGACGACAGCGGGCAACCGGAGGGCTGCTTGTGTCGCTCGCGGCGCTGGCGCTGGCGCATATGGGACTGACGCACTGGCTTGCACCGTCCGTCCGCCCGCTTCCCCAAGGCATTGTCCTTGCCGACATGGACGGCAAGACGCTGTCGCTTGACAGCTTGCGAGGACAGCCGTTCGTGCTCAATCTTTGGGCGACCTGGTGCCCGCCTTGCCGCCGCGAAATGCCCATGCTGATCGACGTGGCGAGCGGCTCGAAGGTTCCTATTCTGCTGGTGAACCAGCGCGAAACGCGTGTCGCGATTGCAGCATATCTGAAGCGCGAAAATCTCGCTGCATCCGCCGTTGTCCTCGATCCCGTCGGCGTCCTGGGCGAGACGACTGGCGCGCAGGCATTTCCCACCACCCTGTTTGTTGATGCGGCCGGGCAGATCCGCCGCACCCATGCGGGTGAAATCTCTCGTGCCGCACTAATGGCGACTATCCGCGATCTGGAAAGGAATCCGATATGAAGAAACTCGCACTTGTCGGCATGCTGGGGGCTGTCGCTCTCGGCGCCGGCGTCGTGGCTGTCCGGGCTGGCGGCGATGACGGCAGCGCCCATGCCCAATCGACCGCTGGGTCCACAGATACAGATTCTCAGGCGTCGGCTGAGGGCGCGCGTATCCGTCATGAGATACAGAATGATCCGGTTGCGCCAACCGTCGCACCGCAAGGATACGACGTGACGATCGTGTTCTTCTCCGACTATCAATGCCCCTATTGCCGCAAAGTGCATCCCGTTCTTGAAGACTTGATGCGCGAGGACAAGAAGGTGAAGCTGGTTCATCGGGACTGGCCGATCTTCGGCGCCGCGTCCACGGAAGCGGCGAAGGCGGCAATCGCATCCCAATATCAAGGCAAGCACGCGGCCTTCAACGACGCCCTCATGCGATCGCAGGGAAAGCTCAGCTCGGAATCTATCCGGGCCGCCGCCGACCGCGCCGGTGTCGATTGGGCCAGATTGCAGGCGGATTTGGCAGCGCACCGCACGGAGATCGATCAGACACTCAGCCGGTCCAGCCGCTATGCGGCGATGATGGGACTTTCGGGCACACCGGCAATGCTGGTCGGCAATTATCTGATCCCCGGAGCAGTCGATTTGTCCAATATGCGCGAGGCAGTCGCGATGGCGCGTTCCCAGGGCCAGCAGGCGCAAACGCAATAAGGCGCGACCGCATGATCCCGGCAAGTCGCGCCCCGGCTCAGGGAGCCGCGGCTTGTAAGGATGCCTTCGCTCCACCGCCGATCGCCCGAACCAGCGCGATCGCAGCCCGCCGTTGATCGACCGAGATCCTGATGCTGTCTTGCTGGGCCGCTAGCGATGCCGTTTGTGCGGTCGTGACTTCGAGATAATCGGCTGCCCCGTCTCGATACCTGTCGAACGCCAAGTCTTCCGTCCGCCTCGCAGCATTGGCCGCTTCGCTTTGCCGGACATTCTGTCGGCCAAGTGCATCGACCCGCGCAAGCGCATCCTCAGCTTCCTGAAAAGCCCCAAGCACGATGCTCCGATAGTTGGCCGCCAACTCCTCATATTGGGCCTTGCTCATGGCGAGCTGGGCCTTGCGTCGTCCCCCGTCGAACAGGTTGAGAACCGCGCTCAGCGGACCCAAGCCCCAAAAACTGGTCGGTGCACCGATAATTGGCGTGTCAGTTGCTTGAAATCCGCCGGCCAGACCCAGTGAGATGTCGGGGAAGAATGCTGCTTTCGCGACGCCGATCCGGGCATTGGCAGCGGCAAGCCGGCGCTGTGCCGCAGCGATGTCGGGACGCCGCTGAAGCAGCTCAGAGGGAAAACCGCTGGGATAGGCCGGGAGTGCCGTTGGGCGCACTTGAGGCTCCACGGAAAAGGTCGAAGGCATCTCGCCGATCAGCGCGGCGAGCTGATGCTCTATCTCCGCATGATCGGCTTGAAGTCCATGAGCGCGGGCGGCGACGCTGGAAAGCTGCGTCTGTGATCGGTTGATATCGACACCGGAGGCAATACCGCCATCATGGCGCGTCACGATGAGCTGATGCGCACGCTCATAGGCCAATACGGTTTGATCGAGCAGCATTTGCTCCGTTTCGATGCCACGTAGCCGAATATAGAGATCCGCGACCGCAGCCTGAAGGCTGAGGCGTGCCGATCGCAGATTGGCGGCTTGCGCTTCGGCATCCGCCTGCGCGGCCCGCACGGAATTGCGCACACGCCCCCAGAGGTCGAGTTCGTAGGACATCGCGCCGCCGAGGATGAATTGATTGGCTGTCACCGGATTGCCCGGGCCTATGGGCCGGCCGGCCGATAGCCTCTCGCGCGAGGCTGCACCTTGGGCATTAAGGGTTGGGAATTGTCCAGCTCCGGCGGCGCTCGCATTGGCCAATGCTTGATCATAACGGGCAAGTGCGGCGGCAAGGGTTGGAGTAGCGGCATCGACCTTCGCCATCAGACCGTCGAGGACAGGATCGTCGAAGGCGCGCCACCAGTCGCCACGATCGAAGGCGTCGGCAGGCACGGCCGCTGTCCAGGCAGCGCCGTGATTGAACGACGACGGCACCGCCATCTCCGGTAATTCGGGTGAATTGAGGGTCGCACATCCGGTTAGCGCGAGGGCGGCGAAGGCTGGGAAACTAACTTTTCGCATTATCGGCTTTCGGCATATTGGAACGAACAACGCGAACCTGCTCACCTTGAACGAGCGAATCGGGCGGGGTCAGGACGATGCGATCCCGCGCGGTAACGCCGGCAAGGATTTCGATCGTTGCGCCCTGATCCCGGCCAACCTTGACGGGGCGCAACGACACCCGACCGTTCCCATCGACAACGGCGACGCGCGTCCCTTTCGATCCGAGGATCAATGTGCTGGCGGGAAGCTGGTAGGCCCCGGCGGCGCCGGCTATTGGAATGCGGACATCGACATAGGCGCCGGGACGCAGGCGTCGGTCGCGATTTTCCATGAGAAATTCGACGAGCATCGTCCCCGAACGCCGTTCCACGGCCTCGGCGGTACGGACGAGCACAGCCTCGAAATGCTCGCCCGGTTGCTGTGGCAGCGAGAATTGCGCCCGGATGCCCTCTGCCAGGCCGTGTGCGGCAGTCTGGGGAACGCGAACATGGAGGCGTAATCGACTTACATCCGCGATGGTGAACAGTGGTTCGCCTCCGGCGCTACCTGCACTCACGAGTGCGCCGAGTTGGGCGGAACGGCTTGTAACCACGCCATCAAAGGGAGCGCTGAGTTGCGTGAAGCCCTGCATCGCACGCAGTCGGCCGACATTGGCCTCCGCCGCGCGCGCCCGGGCGTCGATGGAGACAAATTGACCGTGCTTTTCGTCGCGCTCCTGCCGCGATACCGCATCCTTGGCCAACAGGCTTTCCCAGCGCTCCGCACTGATCCGGGCCAGTTCGCGATCGGCGGAGGCTGTCTGGTAATCCGCCCGCGCCTGTGCAAGCTGCTGATCGAGTTCTGGTGCGTCAAGTAGCGCGAGCGTTTGCCCCGCGCGCACAGTATCGCCGATGTCCGCGCGCCAGGCGCGGACGTAGCCGCTGACCCGCGCACTGATTTCCGCGCGGTTCCAGGCTTCGAGAGTGCCGGGCAACACGATTTTCCCGCCCTGCGCGGGCTGCGGACGCACCACGTTTACGTTGATAAGGGCGTTCTCCGCCGCGATCGTCGCCTGCTCGCGCTCGGCCGCGCCGCGCGCCATCAAGCCGCCGCCGACGAGCGCAAGGACGAGGAAGGCACCGCCGCCGCCATAGCGCCAAAGCCGCTTTCCAGAAGGTTGGTCAGACATGTTTGAGTTCCAGTTCCCTTGCAGGTGAGGCCGGCGCACCCTTGCGGTGCGCGAAGCTGAAAAGGGCGGGCACGAACACGAGCGTCGCGACCGTCGCGAAGATGAGACCGCCGATCACGGCGCGTCCGAGCGGCGCGTTCTGTTCAGCGCCTTCGCCGATCCCGATGGCCATGGGAGTCATGCCGATCATAATCGCCAGCGCCGTCATAATGACCGGCCGGAATCGCACGGTCGCGGCATCCAGCGCTGCCTGGACGGCATCACCCGTTTCGGCGAGGCGCTCCCGCGCGAAGCTGACGACAAGGATTGAGTTGGCAGTCGCCACCCCCATGGACATGATTGCGCCGGTCAGTGCGGGCACGGAGATCGTCGTTCCGGTGAGGAACAGCATCCAGACGATACCGGCAAAGGCGGCGGGTAGCGCACCGATGATCACCAGTGGATCGACCCAGCTTTGGAAGTTCACGACGATGATGAGATAGATGAGCGCGATCGCTCCGATCAAGCCGAAGGTCAGGCCGGAAAAAGCCTGATTCATCGTCTCAAACTGTCCGGCGACCGTGACGGTCACGCCCTTGGGCCGCTCCTTTTCCAGACCTTCGATAGCCCGCTGGACATCGCTTACAACCGCGCCCAGATCGCGTCCCTGCGTGGTCGCATAGAGATTGACCATTGGCTGAATGTTGGCGCGGCTGACGACCGAGAAAGTCGTATCGCGCGTGATGGCACCTAGGCCGCCCAGCGTCTGCGCTTCACCTCCCGCCGCCGAGATCGGCAGCGATTCAAGTGAGGCGAGCGAATCCACCCGCATTTCGGGAACCTGCGCGACCACAGGATAGGAAACACCGTTTTCAGGATTGAGCCAGAAAACTGGCGCGGTCTGTGTGGTCCCGGCTAGTGCGGTGGCGAGATTGGTGGTGACGTCGCGCTGGGTCAGCCCATATTGGGCGATGCGTGCGCGGTCGATATCGACATTGATCTGCGGCGCGCGGGAGGATTGCTGGATTCGCGCGTCGGCAAGGCCAGGAATAGAGCGAACGCGCTGCAACAGCTTCCGCGCATAGGCTTCGTTGGCCGCGAGGTTGCGACCGCTCACCTGGATGTCGATGGGTGCCGGTGACCCGAAGTTGAGGATCTGGCTGGTGATATCGGCCGGCAGAAACGCAAAGTCGATGCCGGGGAAGCTTCGGGGCAGTTCCCGGCGGAGCGTTGCGACATGACCTTCCGTCGGCGAGCGATTACGCTGGAGGGCGATCAATATGTCGCCCTCATGCGAGCCGACCGTGCCGGAATTATTGTAGATCACGTTGAGCGGGGCGGTGGAAAGGCCGATATTAGCGACCATCGATTTCACTTCCTTCGCCGGGATCAACTCCCGCACCCGGCTCTGCACCTGCGAGAATAGCGCCGCGCTGTCTTCCAGACGGGTGCCCACGGGCGCGCGGACATGCAGGGTGATCTGCTCGGCATCGACGCTGGGGAAGAAATCGCGGCCCAGCGTGGGAATTAGCAGCAGCGAGGCAACCATGGCCGCGAGGAACGCCGGCATGAAAACCCTTCGGACGGCGAGGATGCGGGACAGCAGACCGCCGAACCGATCCTTCTGCCGATCGAACCAGAGCGAGAAACCGTGCTGGAGACGCACCAGCGGGTTGGCCGATTGCGCCCGCGCCGCCTCATCGCCGTGACGATGGGGCCGCAGCAGATACATGGCCATGGTGGGGATGAGCGTGCGCGAGAGGATGAACGAAGTGATCATCGCGAAGATCACCGACAGCGCCATCGGCACGAACAGATATCCGGCGACGCCGGGCAGGAAGAACATCGGCACGAAAACGATGCAAATGCAGGTGACGGCGACAAAAGCGGGGGTGACGATCTGGACCGCTCCGTCCATGATCGATTTGAGCACCGGCTTTCCTTTCTCAAGGTGCCAGTTGATGTTCTCGATCGTAACCGTGGCGTCATCGACGAGGATGCCGATCGCCAGCGCCAGCCCGCCCAGCGTCATGATGTTGAGGGTGTTTCCGGTCGCGCCGAGTGCGAACAGCGCGCCCAGGATCGCCAGCGGAATGGTGGTTACGATGATGACGGTCGATCGCCACGAGCCGAGAAACAGCAGGATCATCAGCGACGTCAGCACTGCGGCGAGCACGCCTTCATAGGCGACGGCGGAAACGGCGGCCTTCACCAGCACCGATTGATCGCCGATGAGCTGCACCTTGAGGGTGTCCGGCAGTCCCTCGGTGATCGCCGGGAGCCGATCGCGGATCGTGTCGACGATCGTGAGGGTCGAGGCCGCGCCGCTCTTGAGCGTGGTCATCAACGCCGAGCGCTGCCCGTCCACCTGCACGATATTGGTCTGCGGGGGCGAACCATCGCGCACCTGGGCAATATCGCGCATAAAGATGGTAGCGCCATCGACGACCTTGATCGGCAGGTTGTTGAGCTGCTCGACCGATCCCGGCGCATTGTTGAGACGAACATTATATTGCAATCCGCCGATTTTGGCGAACCCTGCCGGCGTGATCTGGGTCTGCGCGGCGATTGCGGCGGCGACGTCGCCGGCGGACAGACCCTTTGAACGCAGTGCGCCGGGATCGATGTCTATCTGGATTTGCCTCTGCTTGCCGCCAAAAGGGAACGGCATGGCGACGCCCGGAACGGTGATGAGCTGCGGGCGAATCTGATTCAGGCCCAGATCGTATAGCTGCTGCTCACTCAGGCCTTCGCCAGCCAAGGCAAGCTGAACGATCGGCACGGTCGAGGCATCGTAATTGGTAATCATCGGCGGCGAGATGCCCGGCGGCAATTGTCGCAAAATTGTTTGTGAAATCGATGTGACCTGTGCGGTCGCGGTGCGGATGTCGGCGCTTGGCTGAAAATAGATCCGTACCACTGCCACGCCATTCAGTGACTGGCTTTCGATGCTGTCGATATCGTCGACGGTAGTGGTCAGCACGCGTTCGAACGGATTGATGATCCGGCCAGCCATCTCTTCCGGCGACAGGCCGTTATAGCTCCATGCCACAGCGATGACGGGCACACCGATCCGTGGGAAAATGTCGACCGGCATCCGCAAAACCGAGAATATGCCCAGCCCAAAGATGAGGATAGCCATGACGATGAAGGTCAGCGGCCGCGTGAGCGCGATCCGCACCAGCGCGATCATAGGACGGCACTCCGCCGCCAGCGGTCGAAAACTTTGGGCATTGATGATTCCTCCCGGATTGCCGGGGGAGAGACAGGCCCTAGCTTAAGGCGGACTTATGGAGCGCGTTCCAGGCGGCGAATGACCGTACCCGCGCTACGCTGTCCTGCTTCCACCGCGCCCGCAAGGTAGCCCGGCTCGGTCAGGCTTGTTTCGCTTGCGGCAAGGACAAGACGATCCTGCCAGTCTTCGCCTAGCCACGGCGCTGAGGCGGGAAAAGGGTGTTCGCCGCCGCTCTGGTCGAGCTCTGTCGCGGTCAGCGGATCGGCCGCCCAATCCTTGAACAGCGTGGCGCGTGGGCTGGCCGCGTCCTTCCCGAACAGCCGCGCAAACTGGAGAAGGCAGGCCTGTGCAATCGTCTCCGAGTTGAACTGCCTGCGCTGGGATGCGGACAGGCCAAGGAAACCGAATAGTGCGGCTTGTCCCGATGCGGTCGTTGCATCGTGGATTTCCGTCATCGGCCCCATCGCGCTGCGGGCGTGGCCGGAAAGCCCAGCATCGCGCCAAAATGGCCGCTCATACAGGGCAAAGAATTTGGCATGCGGCGCCATCCACGTCGGGGTCTGGCGCCAGCGTCGGACTGTGGCCTCATCCAGAGCAGGTGAAAAATGAATCAGGGCCTGCGCCAGTCTTGGCGGGACGGCGAGCACCGCCTGCCTGGCGCTAATGCTGCCACGGCCATCGGTTACAAGGTCCACGCCTTCCTTCGTGGAGGCTATATGCGTGATCGGCGTATCGAGCAGAATGCACTGTGCAGGCAACGGCTTGCCCAGCGCGGAGACGATTGTGCTCATTCCCCCGGCGACCCGGATCGACGGCGGTGCGGCTGCCATCGTGGGATAACGCTGGGGTGTTTGTCCGGTCGCATGTTCGAATAGCATGTCGCCGTCGCTAAACTGAGCGAAAACCGGCAATTGCAGCGCGCGAATCAACGCGCCAAGTTCCGGCTGGATGTCGGGCCATATCCATGAGGGGCCGAGATCGAAGTCATCTTTGGCCATTGTCCCGTCCCCGCCAGCCGAGACTATCCTGCCACCGAGCCTGTTTCTGGCCTCGACCAGCGTGAATTCTATTCCGGCCTCATAAAGCGCGCGAGCGACGACAAGACCCGAAAGCCCTCCGCCAATTATGACGACATCGGTTCGCATCAATCCGCGAAGGCGCACACGTCATCGTGAAGCAGTGGCGCCGACTTGAACCAGACGCTCGCGCCCTCCGGTCCGACGTGTGCGGTCAGCGGTTCGCCGGGCGGCAGTCGCAACCAGCTCCAGCAGGCCAGCGTGTCGCTTTCGCTGTCGAAGCTCCCCTTCAGAACCAGCAGTTCCAACCCCTCAGGATTGCCCAAATTGACTTCGGCATCGGGTTGCCATGTTTCGAGCATCACATGCTCCGACGCGTTTTGGAACAAAAGGAACGAAGAGATGACACCGGGGCGAAGGGTTATGGCCTTGCCATCGCCGGGGCGCGCTACGACGCGTTCCCGATCCGTGGCGCCGAACTGCCATAATTTGACGAAGATGATACAACCGTCCTCGCTGCCCGGCGCATGTCCGGTTCCCGGCGGATTGCGGACATAAGTGCCGACCGGGAAGTCCCCGATTTCGTCCTGAAACGTGCCTTCCAGCACCAGAAATTCCTCGCCGCCCGGATGGCCATGCCGCGCGAAATGGCTGCCCGGCGCGTAGCGAACGATCGAGGTGGCACGCGCCTTTTCCTCGCCGATACGGAACAGCATCCGGCGTTCGACGCCCTTGGCCGGACTTGGCACCCAATCCAGCGTGGCCGCATGAACCAGCGTGCGGACCGAAAGATCATCGTTCAGCAGCATGGCTCACAACTCAGCCCGGCCGCCGTCCACGACGATTTCAGCGCCCAGCATATAGCTTGACGCATCGCTTGCGAGGAACAGGACGGCGGCGGCGATTTCCTCGGGGCAGCCCATCCGGCCGAGCGGCACCTGCGCGCCGACCTTCTCCGCATAGGCGCGGAAGTCTTCCTCGCTTTGATCCTTACCGCGATGGATCGGCGTTTCGATCGAGCCGGGGCTGACGGCGTTGACCCGGATCTTCCGGTCAAGCAATTCGGCCGAGAGCGTGCGGGCGAAGGAGCGCACCGCTGCTTTCGAGGCCGACAGCAGGGTGCGGCCCGGCGCCCCGACCTGATTGAGCCAAGAGGTGTTGAGAATGATCGAGCCGCTTTCGCGCATCAGCGGCAGCACGGCCTGAACGGTGAAGAAGACCCCTTTCACATTGACGTCCATCATACGGTGGTATGCCGCTTCGTCGGTGGTCGCGATCGGTGTCCCGAACGCGACGCCGGCATTGGCGAACAGGATATCAAGGCCACCAAAGGCCGTATCGAGCGCTTCGCGCATTCGCGCGAGATCGTCGAGGGAGGTGACGTCCCCGCGAAGCGCCACGATATCATCGCCCAGATCGGCAACAGCGCGATCAAGCTTTTCCTGCGAACTACCGAGGATCGCGACGCGCGCGCCATTGTCCCGCAGCAGGCGCGCCGTGGCCAGCCCGATGCCGCTTGATCCGCCCGTTACGAGCGCCGTCTTTCCGTCCAGCATGATCCATGCCTCCTGATACGGATATCCCGCAGTCTCAGATCGCGAGTGCGACCAGGAAGCGCGACACCATGTTGTAAGCGGCGACCGTCGCGACCGCCTCGACAGTCTGCTGTTCGCCGAAAAGCGATTTGAGTTCGTCGATGAGCTGGCCATCGACGTCGACATTGCGGGTGGACTGGTCCGTCAGTTCCAGAAGCGCGCTTTCCTTTTCATCAAAGAGCGGGTCGATCCCGTCGCCGCGCAGGGCTTCGCATTTAGCCTCCGTGCCGCCAGCCGCGAGATAGGCGGGCTTGTGGACATTCCACTCGAACTCGGCGCGATTGAGCGCGGCCACGCGGCACATGATGAGTTCGCGATATTCAAGGTCGAGATCGAACTCCGCGCGCACCCGTCCGAGCAGCCCGTTCCACCCGGTTGCCAGCGGGAAACTCTTGAGGAGAACGCGGTCGATGCCGATCAGTTCGCCATTCGGACGGCGGGCCTTCATGCTTTCCACCAGATCGGCGGGCGCAGGATCACCATCCTGCCACGGTGTTATTCTTACGCCGGTCATCCAAATTCTCCTGTCTATGTGGTCGTTTCGAGCAGGCGCGCCGTGAGATACATGCCGATGCCGAACACGGAATGGCCGATCACGCTTTTGAGGCGCGTCACATTGGGTTTAGGCGTGCGCGATCCGGCCGGCCCGAGTCCCAGGCCGGGCATCATCACGAAATAGGGCAGGACCAGCAGCACCAGCGCCAGGATCAGAGGCTCGACGATGCTCGGGCTCCGGAACCAGCCTGCGCCCCAGATGGCGAGCAGCAGCAAGCCATAGCCAATGCCGATGCCATAGTGGAAGGCCCAGCCCAGCGCATGTTCGCCGGGCACCGGCTTTGCCTGTCCGATGGCGGGCTGGACGAACTCGCCTTTGGGCATATGGCCGATCCAGCGCCCGACCATCTGCCAGTTGGTCGCGGGCACGCCGAAGAAGCGCTGGAGGATGAAGGTATAGAGATCGAGGATGATCGTGCCGCCGACGCCGACCAGCGCGGCGCGGACAAACATTTCCGTTGAGGTCATGATACAGCTTCCTTGCCGATTGAGGGAGAGCGCTCCAGCCGGGCGACGAACAACAGCGCGATCACCGCGAGAGCGAGCGGCCCGAACGACACCCACAGCACCATGTCCCAGCCATAGGCGGTGAGCAGGCCGCCCGATGAGAAGGAACCGACCGCCATCGTCCCGAAGACGATGAAGTCGTTCAATGCCTGCACGCGGGTCTTCTCTTCCGGCCGATGGCATTCGAGCACCAGCGCGGACGCGCCGATGAACCCGAAATTCCAGCCCACGCCGAGCAGGACCAGCGTGGCCCAGAAATGCGCGACGTCGATGCCGGCGAGGCCCACCGCTGCCGAGATGCCGATCAGCACCAGGCCGACCGCGACGACGCGGCCCGCCCCGAAGCGGGTGATGAGGTGGCCGGTGAAAAAGCTCGGCGCATACATGGCGATGACGTGCCATTGCAGGCCGAGGTTGGAGGCTTCCTGGCTATGGCCGCACATGCGCATCGCGAGCGGGGCCGAGGTCATCAGGAAGTTCATCAGCATATAGGACACCGCGCCGCAGGTCGCGGCGACGATGAACAGCGGTTGTCGGGCAATCACCGACAGGGGCCGGCCGCCCGCCCTCTCAGCGGTGGTCGGTATCGGCAATCTGACGCCCGCCAGCACCACCGCCGACAGGACCGCGACCAGCGCCTGTACGAGAAAGGTTGCCGCGAACATATGCGGGGGCCACAGGTCCATGGTATATGTAACGAGTTGTGGCCCGACCACGCCTGCCGCGACGCCGCCGGCCATCACGATGGAAAGTGCGCGCGGCCGCCATTCCGGCTCGACACAATCCGCCGCGGCGAAGCGGAACGACAGGACGACGGCGGCGTAAGCGCCGCCAAAGAAGGTGGCGAGACAGAACAGCCAGAACGATCCCAGCACCACCGCCAGCGCCGCGAGCAGGCCGGTCAGCACCCCGCCGGCGGTCCCGGCGAGGAACGCCGCGCGGCGGCCATAACGGCGGGCGATCATCCCCGCGGGTAGAATGCAAGCCGCCATTCCGACGACGAAGACCGAAATGGGCAATGTCGCCAGCGCCTTGTCCGGGGCGAGCGCCGCGCCGATGATCGCGCCGGTCGCATAGATCACCGTCGAATTGGCGCCGGCAAGCGCCTGCGCCAGCGAAAGCCGGATGATCGTGCCGCGTTGTTCGCGGCGGCTCCCCAGGTCAGGCACGGCGGTCGAGGTGATCATGAAGCCAGCCCGGAAAGCCAGCGATTGTCGCGCGGCGACGGACGGCGATGGAGGCGGCGGTCGAGCAAGGTCCGCGCCTTCTCCGTCTCGCCGGCGCGCATCAGCGCGATCAGCAGCATGTCTTCGGGAAACTCCCGTTGAGCGTTGCTGCCGCCGATCCGCGCGACATCCGCAGCCATCGGTGCGAGGATCCGCGCGCATCCGGCATAATCTTGCCCGGCGAACGCCATCGCGGCCCGGCCGATAGCGGGCACGATCGCGCCCGCACCCAGCGCCCCATCGGCGACCATCTCGTCCAGCGCGGCGATGCGGCGGACGAGGCCTGTGCTATCGCCGGTCGCGGCCTCGAGCAGCGCCATATGGGCATCGACGAAGGCATGGCCGGGTTTGGGAAAGGCGTCCCGCGCATAGGCGGCCGCATCCTGCCAGAGTCCCTCGGGCACGGCATGGCCATAGGCTTGCACCCGCCAGAGCAGCGATGCGGCGTCGCTGACGATATTGATCGGCGTTCCCAGTGACACCGAATGTTGCACCTTGTCGGCATAGATGGCGAGCGCGCGATCGGCGTCGCCGCGCTCCAGCGCGACGAGCGCCGCGTGCCAGGCGATATGTCCGTGCAGGATGCCGGCGCGGGGATAATCCGGAAGCCAATTCGCGATCAGCGCGTCGGCCGCGTCGTTCGCACCGCTCTCGAACATCGCATGAGCCAGCGCGTGCGCCGTATTGGCGTTTTCACGGCGCAGCCCGATCGCGCGCTCCAGCATAGTGCGCCCGCGCGCGACCTCGCCATTTTCGGCCAATGACCAACCATAATAGGTGAGGAACCACCAATCATCGTCGGGGAATTCCGCCGCGTGGCGGGCGCACAGATCGACCTTGGCCTGATTGTGGTCGGCCATGCCGGAGAAAGCGAACAGCCCGAAAGCGCCGATCGGTAGCGACAGGATGATCGCATCGCGCGGCCAGCGTTCGACATGGGCGAGCGCGGACGCCAGCGCCTCTTGCGAACGTCCGTTGATCGCGAGCATCAGCGCATTGACAT
This sequence comes from Sphingobium sp. 66-54, assembly GCA_001899715.1. GTDB lineage: Bacteria > Pseudomonadota > Alphaproteobacteria > Sphingomonadales > Sphingomonadaceae > Sphingobium. The sequence continues at coordinate 63,368 of MKWI01000027.1, read as the reverse complement.
GACCTGCTTCCCGCTCGGTATGAGTGGAACCCACCTTTTCCTGTGCGACCACGATCCGGCCGCGCGCTTCGGCAGGCTGGGCGCGCATCGCGTGCAACCGCGCGCGGGCCGCATGCGCCAGGGCGAAATCGGGATCGGCGTCAATCGCCCCATCCAATGCTTCCGCCGCTCCCGGCCACGCCGACAGCATCAAAGCCACGCCCTCGCGATAGAGCGCGGCCGCTTCATCGGACGCGGTTGAAAGAGGAAGGTCGTAAGTGTCGAGTTTCGCCATTGGCGGCTCTATTTCCGTGGGTTGGATTGCGGGCAAAGCGCCGCCGGGCGCTGCCTCGCGTTATAATCACTTTCCGACTGTCCGTCTTTCAATTACAAGACAATCTATGTACAATAGCGGACAAACATTGGATTGGCTGGCCGTGGCGGCGCCGCCGGACGCGCAACCGCCCGCGCCGATGACCATGCGCGCGCAGTCGCTCCCGCCGCGCAGTTACTTTCCCGAACACGCCCATGATTGGGGTCAGTTGGTCTACGCGATTTCAGGGGTTCTCACGGTCGCGATCGCGGGGCGATCCTTCGTCATTTCACCCGAACAGGCCGTGTGGCTGCCCTCCGGGATCACCCATCGCGTCGGATCGCTGCTGGGGGCCGAGTTTCGCAGCCTCTGGATCGCGGCGGAAGCCGGAGTCGGGTTTCCCCGCGAACCCACGGTCCATGCGGTCGGCCCTCTTCTCAAAGCGCTGATAGCGGAGACGGTCGACCTCCGGTCCAAGGAGAATGACCGCGGATATGCTGGCCGCGTCACAGACCTCATCCTCGATCAATTGCGCCGCGCCGCGCCAATCCCGGCAGCTTTGCAATGGCCACAAGGCGAAGTCCTCTCAGGCCTCTGCGCCACGCTCTATGCCGATCCCGCCGATGCACGGTCGGCTGAGGAATGGGCGCGCTCGCTTGGTATGTCGTCGCGGACTCTGACCCGTCGCTTCGAAGCCGAGATCGGTATGAGCCTGCGCTCCTGGCGCCGCCGGATGCGGTTGTTCAAGGCCGTCGAGTTGCTTGGCGGCGGGATGGATGTGACTAGCGTGGCGCTGGAACTCGGCTATGGATCGCCCTCGGCGTTCATCTATGCGTTTCGCACTGAAATGGGGGCAAGCCCTCGATCCTACATGCGTCAGCAAGGCAACGGCGCAAGCAGATGATAGCTTGGATCTCGCTGCAAATTCTGCACGGAGGGAAGGAAGGATGACCCTCACGCCACCAGCTTGGTTGACACGTCCGACCCCCGCACCAATGTCAGATCGACGGGGCAGCGATCCGCGATCGAAATCAGCTTGGCCTGCTGTTCGTCATCAAGCGGCCCATCGAGCGTGACCATGCGCTCAAACAGATCGGCGGGTGTTTCCCCGGACCGCTTCGAATGCTTCACGGTTACGCCCGCCCGTTCAAGCGGGAGGCCCTTTCGCTGTGCATACATGCGCATGGTCATGACGGTGCAAGCCGCAAGGCCCGCCGATACAAGCTCATAGGGAGACAGGCCGCTGCCCAACCCGCCGACCGAGACCGGCTCATCGGCCAGAAAGCGATGGTTGCCGGCTTGCATGGTGAGTTGGAACGCCCCTTTGCCGGTTTCCAATGCGGTCACGCCCTCTCCATCCGAGACACTCGGAAGATCGTCCTTGATCGGCGACAGATAACGCGACGCCCACGCTGCAATGACGGTGGCGGCATAATCCGCATCGCCGCGACGGATCAGCAGATGATCGGCATCATCCAGGGAGATGAAGCTTTTGGGGTGCTTCGCGGATTGAAAGATCTTCGACGCATTTTCGATGCCGACGATCCTGTCGCCCGGAGCGTGCAAGATAAGCAACGGGCGGCGCAGGTTGCGCACGTAGCCCAAAAGATCTTGCTCGCGGACATCGTTGATGAAGCTCCGGCGGATCACGAATGTTCGGCCGCCTAGTTCGACTTCCGCGGTGCCTTCAGTCTCCGCCCGAGCCAGCATGGTCGGATCGAAATGGCCCAGGATATGTTCAAGATCAGCCGGCGCGCCTATGGTGGCGACAGCCTCAATTGAGGCGAGGCTGCCCGCGGCCGCGAGGGCAGCCGCGCCGCCCAGGCTATGACCGATCAGGAGCGAGGGCGGCATGCCGGCTTCCGTCATCGCGCGGACCGCGGAAACGAGATCATCGACGTCGGCAGCGAAAGTCCCTTCGCCACCACTGCCCAGGCCGGCGAAATCAAAGCGCAGCACACCAATCCCGCCTAGTGCCAGCGCTCGCGAAACTCGCACGGCGGCGAGGCTGTCCTTTCCACACGTGAAGCAGTGAGCGAAGATCGCCCATCCGCGCGGCGTCGTCTGCGGAAATTCCAGACGACCGGAGAGGCGGTTTTCCGAAGCACCATCGAATTCAAACACCTGTTGACCCATGGGTCGGCTTCCTTTTTCAAAGCTTCATTTTAGTATGACGGTCCCGAAGAGGATATGGTTTGCCGGACCAGAAGGTCGCTCGTAAGAATCTGCGGCAATTCCCGCACCTCGCCCGAAGGGGTGACGAACAGATAATAGGGAATGGAATTGCGCCCGCGGGAAGCGAGGAAGCGTGTGATCGCCGGATCGCCCTGCGTCCAGTCGCCCACCAACGTCACCACGCCACCCTTTTCGAACGCCGCGCGCGTATCCGGTCGATCGATAGCGACACGCTGGTTGACCTGACAGACGAGGCACCAGTCGGCGGTCATATCCACGAATACCGGCTGCCCTTCGGTCTGAAGCTCGGCGAGGCGCTCTTCGCTGAACGGTTCGACATTTGCATCGGCGTTGGACGGAGCTGCCAGAGCCGGGCGCGGCAGATCGAGGCCGACCGCAAGCAACAGGGCTGCCGCGACCGGCAGTAACGCGGCCCCGGCGCTACGACCGCGATTCTGGCGCAGTCCCGCCCACCACAGGCCCACCCCAGCCAATGCGGAGAGCAGCAGGCCAAGAGACAGGCCATCCACGCCGCTCTGTCGTCCCAGCACCCAGGCGAGGCCAATGGTGGTCAGCAGCATAGGAAGCGCCAGCATGCGGCGGAAGGTTTCCATCCACGCCCCCGGCTTGGGCAAAAGCCGCTGGAGGGCGGGAATGAAGGCGATGGCGAGGAACGGCAGCGCCATGCCGATGCCGAGGCCGGCGAACACTGTCAGCGCTTCAGGGGCTGGCAGCACCAGCGCCGCGCCCAGCGCGACGCCCATGAACGGGCCGCTGCAAGGCGTCGCGATCAGCGCGGCGAGCGCGCCGGTGCCGAAGGCTCCTGGCCAGCCCGGCGCCGCCATGGCGCGATGCGCGATGGAGATGCCCCTTATCTCGAACAATCCGGCCAGATTGAGGGCGATGGCCAGCGACAGCAGCATTAGCAGCAGAATGATATGCGGGTTCTGGAGCTGGAAGGACCAGCCGATATCATGCCCCAGCAACCGCGCGCTCACTAATATGGCGCCCAGCGCGAAGGTGGTAGCGACACTGCCAGCGAAATAGGCGATGCCCTCGACTTTCGCCGCGCGGCGATCAACGCCGGCCTTCGTCAGGCTCAACGCCTTCAGCGACAAGATCGGGAAGACGCAAGGCATCAGATTGAGCAGCAGGCCGCCGAGCACGGCACCGGCGAGCGCGACCCACAAGGCGGGCATATCGCCGGTGGTCGGCGTGGCTGGATCAGGGGACGCCATAGCGGCGGGAATGCTCTCCGCTGGAGCGGCCGCATCTGGCGCGGACTCGCTCTCGGCTATGGCGAGCGGATTTTCGGCCAGGTCCAGCTTGACGTTGGTAATCGCGACGCTTCGGTGGCCATCGGCCATGACCCCGGCGAATGGCGCGGCGGGCGCCGGTCCTGCCGCTGCGACCTCGACCTTGATGGTCCCGTCCGGCTGGCGGGTCACATGCTGCCGGGCACCCGCCTCGAACCAGCCGCTTTCCTGAGGGAAGAGCAGCGCACGATTGGCATCCAGCCCCTCCGCGCCTGAAATGACGAACGACCAGCGGCTATCCGCAGCCCGCAGGCTTCCTTGCGCTGCCACTGACGGCAATGCCGCTTCCGCCGCCGAAAACAGCGATCGATGTTCCGGGCTTGCGGCTCCGTCGCCTGTGGTCAACGCAAGCTGGAGCGTCGCGCGTTCAGGCACGCACAAAGCATCAGAACAGGCAAGCCACGACAGATCGACGCTGATCGGCAGCGATGTGCCCGGCACGATGGAATCGTCGATCTCAAGATCGGCCAAGAGTGAGAACGCGCCCTCGTGAACATAGCTGGCAAGGCCCGCCAATTCGAGCAGCGCGGGCGCGGGATGTTCGAGCGGGCCAGCGTGTACGCCTTCCGGCAGATGCCATTCGGCATCGACCGACAGGCCGCTGTCACCCGGATTGATCCAATAACCATGCCATCCCTGCTCGGGGATCATGCGGATCGCAAGGCGGGTCTTTTCGCCCGGTTTCGGTGCTTCGCTTTGCGCGTATAGCGATGCCTGAATATGTTGCGCGGGCTGCGCCGTCACCTGAACACCGGCAAGCGCAAGCCAAAGCAGCAGGATCGCGCCCATCGCGCGGAGAAGCACGATCTGAACGAAAGGCGGGAACGACCGTGCCGCCTGCGAGAGTCGGGAATTCCGTGTCATAGGGGCGCATTTCGAGCGCCAAGCTTAAGGCTGGCTTAGGCGGCGAAGGACAGTCCGACTATCGCGCTAGAGAATGAGCGCCCAGCCTTTGAGCTGCAAATTCGCGAGCGTGACCATGGCTGCGAGATCGATTGTCACACCCTTCGCGACTTCATCCCTCTCGATCCGTTGATTGGCGAGGGCAAAGCTGCACACATGGATGGCAACGCCCGCCTGTTGCAGTTTTGCGATGAGCCCGCTGTTTGGGTTGGCTTGATGAAAGCGGGTCTCATAAGCGGCATCGCGCAGGATCGAAGGCGTCGCCGGACCGTGCATGACCACGACAATATCGCCGGGATCAGGCCGCACGCCCGCCGCGCCCAGAAGGTTGATGAAGCGGGCAACTCGATCGAGAGCCGGATTGACCTGTCCAGTGTCATTTGCGGCGCGCGTGATTTCAAAGGCGACGCGATAGCGCAACGAAGGATCGGGCAGGTTCGCAAGATCCTGAGCCGGGTGAATGGCGCCATAGCCGGCAATGACCGGGTGATTGGCATCCTGCGCGTTGGCGTTGCCCGTCATCATCAGCCCAAGAACCAGAGCCAGTCCGGTCCGTCTCCAGGAATGCGCCCGCACGCGGACCTTGTTCGATGGCATATTTTTCTCCGGCAGAGTCACGAGACCGGCTTTCGCGCGATCAGGTCGATCAGCGCCGACATGCCGTTATGCCCGTCGCCCTCGCTGATCTCGGCGTCGTAGCTGACAAGCTTGCGTATCTCGAAATCATCGAAAGCACTGCGCAGCATGGGTTCATCATACAGGTTTTCGGCCGCGCCCGGCCCGCCTGTTCCATAGCCGATCTGCTCTGGCCGATAGCCTTGCAGCAGAAGCAGACCGCCCGGAACGAGAGCTTCCTTCATGCCGCTGAACAGATCGGCTCGCGCTGTCGGTCCTGCGAATTGAATGAAGATCGCAACCACCGCGTGATAGCGTGCCTTGGGCCAGTGCCATCGCGTGAGGTCGACCTGCTCAAAGCGGATCGCATCCGCGACGCCTTCCCGCGTCGCAAGCGCGCGCGCCTTGTCGAGCGCGATAGCGGACGCATCCACCGCATGGACGCGAAATCCCTGTTTCGCGAGCCAGACGCTGTTGCGGCCTTCACCGTCGGCAACGCACAGCACTTCGCCCAGCTCGTCGAGTTGCGCCGCTTCGCTTTTCAGGAAGGCATTGGGCTCGGTGCCGAAAAGATAATCGGCACGGTCATAGCGGGCGTCCCAATCGGGCGCAGATGGTGGCAAAGTCATGGGGCGGATCGCTCCTTTTCCATTCAAGGTTTGAGAATCAGGCGAATGCCATAGGCCACGACGCCGAGCGTCCCGATGCTCATCGCCCAGATCGCGACGAACCATGCAAGGCGTTTCCAGCGCGGGCCGGGGCCTGCCGGTTCAGTGGTATCCGGATTCATCCACTTTCCCCCGGAACACCCAATAGGCCCAGCCGGTGTAGGCCAGGATCACCGGCACCAGCAGGCCGGCGCCGACCAGCATGAAGACCTGGCTGCGTTCGGGCGCGGCGGCTTCCCAGATGGAGACGCGGCCGGGGATGACGTCCGGCCAGATCGAGATGGCGAGCCCCACCATCGACAGGCCAAACAGCAGCAGGGCGAGGAAGAAGGGCACCCAATCCCGCCCGCCTCGCTGCACCCTGCCGATCGCGCGCCACGCGAGGAAGCCGATGATCGCCACCAGCAGCGGCATCTGCGCGCTCGCCAGCACGCCTGGCCATTCGAACCAGCGTTGATGATATTGCGCCTCCAGGAAGGGCGTCGCGAGGCTCACCAGGCCGATCGCCACCAGCAGCCCGGGCAGCAGCACTTTGCCCATGCCTTGCGCCTGTGCCTGAAGCGGCCCTTGCGTCTTCCAGATCAGCCAGCATGCGCCCAGCAACGCATAGCCGACGAGCAGGCTGAGGCCGGTGAGTAGCGAGAAGGGCGTAAGCCATTCCCACCAGCCGCCGCCATAAGCGCGCCCTTCTACCGTGATCCCCTGCAACAGCGCGCCCAACGTAATTCCCTGCGCCAGCGTCGCGACCACAGAACCGCCGCAAAAGGCGATGTCCCACAGCCGGCGATGCCCCGGATCGCGCCAGCGGAATTCAAAGGCGACGCCCCGGAAGATGAGGCCGAGCAACATGGCGATGATCGGCGCATAAAGGGCCGGTAACACGATGGCATAGGCCAGCGGGAAAGCAGCCATCAGCCCGCCGCCGCCCAGCACCAGCCATGTCTCGTTACCGTCCCAGACCGGCGCGACGCTGTTCATTGCGGTGTTGCGTTCCGGTCCGACACGAAAGCGTGGGAAGAGGATGCCGATGCCGAGGTCGAACCCATCCATGACGACATAGGCGGCGACCGCGAAGGCGATGATCCCCGCCCAGATGATGGTGAGGTCGATCATGGCTTTCCTCCCTCGATCGCCGGAGCCGGCGTGATGCCGGCGGTCCGCACCGGGCCGCGCGTCGGCACGGCATCCTCATGCGGCTCTGGCGGTTTGCCCATCAGCTTGAGGATGTAGAGCGTGCCCGCGCCGAACACCGCGAAATAGACGATGATGAAGGCGATCAACGAGGTCGCGACCGCCGGCGCGTCGAGCGGGGCGACCGATTGCGCGGTCCGAAGCTGGCCATAGACCGTCCAGGGCTGGCGCCCCACTTCGGTCGTCACCCAGCCGGCGATCACCGCGACGAAGCCCGAAGGCCCCATGACGACGGCGGCGCGATGCAGCCAGCGCCAGTCGTAGAGCCGGCGCCGCGCCCGCGCGAGGAGGCTCCACAGGCCGATGCCCAACATGGCGAAGCCCAGGCCCACCATGATGCGAAAGGCCCAGAACACGACGCCGACCGGGGGATGCTCATCCTCCGGCACGGTGTCGAGGCCGGCCAGCGGCGCGTTCAGGTCGTGCTTGAGGATCAGCGAGGAGGCCTTGGGAATCTCCAGCGCATAATCGACGCGCTGCTGCGCGCTGTTGGGAATGCCTAGCAGGATCAGCGGCGCGCCGTCCGGGTGGCTTTGATAATGGCCCTCCATCGCCATCACCTTGGCCGGCTGATGCTCCAGCGTGTTGAGGCCGTGCATGTCGCCGGCGAAAATCTGCACCGGGGCGACCAGCGCGGCCATCCACATCGCCATGGAGAACATCTTGCGCGCGCCGGGATTGGCCCGATCGCGAAGCAGGTGCCAAGCCCCCACCGCGCCGACGACGAACGCGGTGGTGAGGAAGGCGGCGATCACCGTATGGACCAGCCGATAGGGGAAGCTGGGGTTGAAGACGATCGCCCACCAGCTCGGCCCCGGCACGAACTGGCCGTTCGCGGCGATCTCATGGCCCGTGGGCGTCTGCATCCAGCTGTTGGCGGACAAGATCCAGAAGGCGGAAATCAGCGTGCCGACCGCCACCGCGCAGGTCGCCGTGAAATGCAGCTTCGGCCCCACCTTGTTGATACCGAACAGCATGACGCCCAGGAACCCCGCCTCCAGGAAGAAGGCGGTCAGCACCTCATAGGCCATCAACGGGCCGATGATCGGCCCGGCCTTGTCGGAAAAGACCGACCAGTTGGTGCCGAACTGATAGGACAGGACGATGCCGGAGACGACACCCATGCCGAACGTGATCGCGAAGATTTTCAGCCAGTAGCGATAGAGGTTGGCGTAGACGCCCTTGCCGGTCTTCAACCACAGCCCCTCCAGCACCATCAGATAGCTGGCGAGGCCAATCGAGAAGGCCGGGAAGATGAAATGGAAGCTCACCGTGAAGGCGAATTGCGCGCGGGCGAGGAATAGCGCGTCGAACGATCCGAACATCTGCATTACCTTTCCGCGTCCGCTTTATGATCGGCGAGGCGCATTGCTAGTGGACATTCCGCCTCACAGGCCCACAAACGCCCCGGCGCTGCGCCAGAGCATATAGGCAGCGACGGCGAAGATCAGCATTGCGAACACCACCGTCAGACGGCCGGATTGCGCGCCCAGCCGGCTGGCGAGGCGCGTGCCCGCAAAACTTCCCACCGCGCCTCCCACGATGAACAGGATCGCCAGCGGCCAGTCGACCAGCCCGGAAAAGGCATAGTTGGCGGCGGTCGCGAGGCCAAAGGCGGTCACCGCGACCAGCGAGGTGCCGACCGCGAACAGGATCGGCATTCCGGTCGATGCGACAAGCCCCGGCACGATCAGGAACCCGCCGCCAATGCCGAAGAAGCCGGAGAACAGACCTGAGCCGAGGCCATAGCCGAGCACCTTGGGCGCTTTCTCCCGGTTGCATTCGGCGCCGGGATTGCCGGGGTCGCCGCGCCCCTTGAGCATCACCCCCCCGACCAGCAGCATGACCAGCGCGAACAGGAACAGCAGCTTTTCGCCATCCACCATCTTGCCGAAGGTAGAGCCAGCCAGCGCCCCGATGACGCCTGCTGCCGCGAACATGCCACCGCAGCGCCATTTGACGTTATGTGCGCGGGCATGTTGGACGAGGCCCGTCACCGCATTGGCGGCCACCGCCAGCGCGCTGGTGCCGATCGCGACATGGGCGCTGGGCACGCCGACCAGATAGACCATCAGCGGCACCGCCAGGATCGACCCACCGCCGCCGACCAGCCCCAGGCTGAACCCGACAAGTGAGCCGGACAGGATGCCCAGCAGATATTGGAGCGGTTCGAGCGTCACCTCGCCATTCCGTTCGGGGCCATTCCGATCGGACGGGGACCAGCGAGCCATTCCCTGCCCTTGAGCATGCCATGCCAGTAGATCGGCGGCAGCATCCGATCCTTGAGGAACCAGGCGAGGCGCGTCGGTTTGCGGCCATCGAGCAGCCAGGTGGGGAAGCTCGGCAGCAGCTTGCCGCCATAGCCAAACTCGGCCAGCACGATCCGGCCGCGCTCGACGGTGAGCGGGCAGGAACCATAGCCATCATAGGCGGCGGCTGGGGCTTTGCCGTCAAGGGCGGCGATGACGTTCACCGCGACCACCGGAGCCTGTTTGCGCGCGGCCGCCGCCGTCTTGGCGTTGCTGGCGGCGATGACATCGCCCAGCGCGAACAGGTTGGGCCATGTCGGATGGCGCAGCGTCGCGGGATCGACCGCGACGAAGCCGCTGTCGTCAGCGATGGGGCTGGATCGAACGAAGTCCGGCGCCACCTGCGGCGGGACCGCGTGGAGCATATCGAACGGGCGTTCGATCACATCGCCATCGCCCTGCTCGAACCGCGCGATCCGCGCATCGCCGTCCACGCCGACCAGCTTCGATCCGGGCCGAAAGTCGATGCCGTAGCGTTCGATATAGGCCGTCAGCGCCGGCACATAATCGGCCACCCCGAACAAGGCCGGACCGGCGCTGTGGAACTCGACACCGATGCCGCCAAGCAACCTGCGCTTCTCCCAGTCATGGCAGGAGAGATACATGGCCTTCTGCGGCGCGCCGGCGCATTTGATCGGCATGGGCGGCTGCGTGAACAGCGCGCGGCCCCGCGCCATCTTGCGCACCAGTTCGTGCGTATAGGGCGCCAGATCGTAGCGATAGTTGGAGGTGACGCCGTTGCGGCCAAGGGTTTCGGCAAGGCCGGGAATGGCCGCCCAGTCCAGCTTCAGGCCCGGTGCGACGACGAGCACGCGATAGGCGATCGCCGTGCCATCGTCGAGCGTCACGCTGTTGCTGTCGGGCTGGAAGGCGCTTGCGGCCTGCCTGATCCAATGTGCCTTGCGGGGCATCACTTCCGCCATCGTCCGGCGCGTGATTTGCGGATCGAACACGCCTGCGCCCACCATCGTCCAGCCCGGCTGATAATAGTGCGCATCCGCTGGCTCGATGATCGCAATCGACAGATCGGCCCGGCGCTTGAGCAGGCTGGCGGCGCAGGCGATGCCCGCGCTGCCGCCGCCGACGATCACCACATCATAGGTCGCCGCCGCACCGTCGCCCAGCGCCATGGCGGCGGCGTGCATCGCGGTCGAGCGCGCGCCCGTCCGGCAAAAAGCGAGGACGGGTTTGGGAAGCCGGTCCAGCGCGGCCCGCATGGCGCGGGCATCAGCCGGAGCGATGTCGGGATTGGGGACCGGCAGATGCTCGAAGGCAAGCCCACGCTCCAGCGCCGCGCGCGCAAGAGTGGCCGCGTCGGGCTGTCCCGGCTCCTCGCCGTTGGGACGGTTGGAGATGATCGAGCGGAAGCCTGCGGCTACCACATCGGGCATGTCTTCCAGCCTGATCTGAGGCGATACCGAGAAATCGGCGGTGACGGGGGTGGTCTTTTCCATGGAATGTCTCCGCTTATGTCAGCGCCCGGCCGCCCGGAGACGATGGAGCAGCATCCCCGCGATCATCGCGGCGAGGAACGGCAGGACCGCAAAGGGTGCGAGCGCGAGATTGGCGATGGCCGGGCCGGGGCACAGGCCGGCAATGCCCCAGCCGATGCCGAACAACAGCGCGCCCATGGCTAGCGGAGTGTCGATGCGCCTTGTGCCCGGCAAGGTGAAGGCGTCGCCGGACAGCGCGCGGGGCAGGCGGCGCTGGATGAGCCATGCAACCGCCATCGGTAGCACGGCCCCCGCCATCACGAAGGCCAGCGTCGGGTCCCATGTTCCGAACAGATCGAGGAAAGCGCGGACGCGCGCTGGATCGGCCATGCCGGAGAGGGCGAGCCCCGCGCCGAAGATCGCTCCGGCCAGCAAGGCGATGAGCGCGCGCATGTCAGCCCCACCCCAAGGCGCGCATCGCGGCAACGGTCGCGAACCCCGCCGCCATGAACAGTGCCGTCGCCGCCATGGATCGCAGCGACAAGCGCGACAGGCCGCACACGCCATGCCCGCTGGTGCAGCCGCTGCCGAGCCGCGTGCCGAAACCCACCAGCAAGCCGCCGATGACGAGGACCGCGAGCGACGGCGGAAAAGTGACGGCGACCGGACGGACGACCGCCACCAACGCCGCGCCGAGCGGCAGGCCGGTGATGAAGGCCAGCGCGACGGCGCGCGAATCCGTGCCGCTGCCGATCCCCACGGCGCGCGCGGCAAGACCGCTGACGCCGGCGATGCGGCCCAGCCCCAGCAGCATGATCGCGCCGGCCAGGCCGATCAGCAGCCCGCCGAGGAAGCCCATGCCCGGCATTGCCCCCGGGAACAGCGTGTTCATAGCGCGTCCAGCGGGATTTTGAGATAGCGCGTGCCGTTGCCTTCCGGCTCGGGCAGATGGCCGCCGCGCATGTTCACCTGGATCGACGGCAGGATCAGCTTCGGCATATCCAACGTCGCGTCCCGCGCTTCGCGCATCGCGACGAAGCCGTCCTCGTCAATGCCATCATGGACATGGACATTGCCGGCGCGCTGCTCCGCCACCGTGGTTTCCCAGCGATATTCGTCCCGGTCCGGCGCTTTGTAATCGTGGCACAGGAACAGCCGAGTCTCGGCGGGCAGGGTCAGCAGCCGCCGGATCGAGCGATAGAGCGTCCGCGCGTCGCCGCCCGGAAAATCCGCCCGTGCCGTGCCATAATCGGGCATAAACAAAGTGTCGCCGATGAACGCCGCATCGCCGATCACATAGGCGAGATCGGCCGGCGTATGGCCCGGCACATGCAGCACCGTCGCGTCGAGATGGCCGATCGCGAACCGGTCGCCATCCTCGAACAGATGATCGAACTGCGATCCGTCGCGCGCAAATTCGGTTCCCTCGTTGAACAGCTTTCCGAACGTCTCCTGCACGGTCAGGATCGCCTTGCCGATGGCGAGCTTTCCGCCCAGCCGCTCTTGCAGATACGGGGCAGCCGACAAGTGATCGGCGTGGGCATGGGTTTCCAGCAGCCATTCGACGGTGAGATGCTGCTCGCGCACATAGGCGATGATCGCATCGGCGGACGCGTGATCCATGCGCCCCGCGGCGGCGTCATAATCCAGCACGCTGTCGATGATCGCAGCTCGCCGCGTCTCGGGATCGTGGACGGCATAGCTGACGGTATTGGTGGCGTCGTCGAAGAAAGCGCGGATTTGCGGGACTCCCTTGCGGGATTCCTCGATTTGCTGGGTCGCCCGACCGATCGCATCATCCATGGCTCGATCCTTTAATTTATAAATTACAAAACTATGTAAGTGTGTAATCGGCTTGCGTCAAGCCTGCCGGGATGCGAGAGTGAAATCATGACAACGATGCCTGAATCCGTCCCCAGCCTGCGCCTCGGCGACACCGCGCGCGATTTCGAGGCGCGCACGACGAAGGGGCCGCTGCGCCTCTCATCGCTGCGCGGGAAATGGGTGGTGTTCTTTTCGCATCCGGCCGATTTCACGCCCGTCTGCACCAGCGAATTCGTCAGCCTCGCCAAGGCGCAGGATCGCTTCGAGGAACTGGGCAGCGTGCTGCTCGGCCTGTCGGTGGACAGTCTCTATTCGCACCTTGCCTGGCTCAAGGCGATCCGCGACCTGTTCGACGTGGAGGTCCGCTTCCCGGTGGTCGAAGACCCCTCTATGGCGATCGGGCGGGCTTATGGCATGATCGGCGAGGATGCGCGGGACAGCGCCGGCGTCCGCGCAACCTATTTCATCGATCCGGACGGCGTGATCCGGGCGATTACCCATTATCCGATGAATGTCGGGCGCTCGGTCGATGAAATGCTGCGGATGCTCGCCGCGCTTCAGGCCGCGCATAGTGGCGACCGGCTCGCGCCCGAGGGATGGCGTGCCGGCGAACCGCTGCTGCTCCCGTCTTCGGACGACACCGATGGGGATGACTGGTTCTGCCGGAGCGCGCCATGACCCCGCTCCATGCCGCGCGCGAACGGGCCGAGGAAGCGGCGGAAAAGCTGAGGATCTACGCCCAGCCTCAGCGCCTGATGATCCTGTCGCTGCTGTTGGAACAGGGCGAGCAGTCGGTTTCGATGATCGATGAGGCGACCGGCATCGGCCAACCCGCGCTCAGCCAGCAGCTTGCCGAACTGCGCAAGGCGTCCCTCGTCACCACGAGGCGGCAGGCCCGGCAGGTCTATTACAGCATTGCCGATAGCGGGACGGAACTTTGCGTGCGCGGGATCGAAGCGGTGTTCGGAGCGGGCGACCTATCAGGCTTATCCAGCGGTGTGGCCCATGATGAGCGGTCCGATCTTGTGCCTGGCGTGGCCCACTTCGCGCGCGTTGTTGGGCGCTAGAACCACTCCTCGAAGTCCATATCATCACCTTTTCGCCGGGAACCTTCGGCGCGCACGCCACAGCCCGGCAATGGCGATCATGAATATTCCTGCGCCCAACGGGATAGCATTGCCCCAGCGCGAATATGGTGTCGGATCTCCGGGCGATGGCAAGAAAGCATCGAGGCGGCCTGCCTCGTGTGCAGGCAGACGCGCGGCGATACTGCCATTCGATCGGATCACAGCCGTCTCGCCCGTCGGCGTCGCGCGGATGATTGGCAGACCCTCCTCGATCGCACGTAGTCGTGCTTGCGCGAGATGTTGCTGTGGTCCGCCGAATCCGAACCAGGCGTCATTAGATGGATTGAAGAGGAACGCGGGCCGATTTGCCGGGTCGATCACCGCGGTCGGGAATATGATTTCATAGCAGATCGACACACCGGCCCTGAGGTTCAGGACGTCGAAAGTCTGTGGGCCAGGCCCGGCAATGAAGTCGGTATCGCCCGGCACCAGACGCGACATGCCGACCCGTTCGAGGATACTTGCAAATGGCAGGTATTCGCCGAACGGGACGAGATGGGCCTTGTCATAGCGAACAAGGACAGTCCCGCCCGCATCGAGCACGAACACGCTGTTCGCTAGCCCCTCATCATCGATCGTTCCTATTGCCCCCGTGAAAAGCAAATCTTGGGAATCCAAAGCCGCTGCCGCGCGCCGCCTCAAACCCGGATCGGTGTCCAACGGCTTCGTGATGGCCGCTTCGGGCCAGAAGATCAGCCGAGGGGCGCCGGAAGGCCGAGCCTTGGTCAAGGCGATATATTCCGTGAGCTGGGCATCGGCCGCGCCAGCGCGCCATTTGTCGGATTGGCTGATGTTCGCCTGCACGACGCTAATTGGAATGGGCGTATCCGCCACCACGGATTTCCGGGGAAAGGCCAACAAGGCCGCCACGATGCCGATCGCGGCGATGAGTGGTCGCACACTGGCGCCGTGTGTGGCGGCGGCGACCAGGCCACACAACAGGATCGTCAGGCCCGAAAGACCAAGGCCGCCGATCATGGCAGCGCCCTGAGATACGTCAGGTGCGGCCAGCCAGATCGACCCTAGCGGGTTCCAGGGGAATCCGGTCAACATGATACCGCGCAGCCATTCGGCAATCATGAAGCTTGCCGACGCATAAACGGCAAAGCTGATCTGCGATGCTCCACGCGCCGCGGCATGGGCGACGGCGATGGCGAGCGCCCAATAAAGCGCCGTATAAGCAGAAAGGAGAGCGACCGCGACCCATCCGAGCCAAGGCGGCATCGCAGCTTGAAAACTGAAAGCATGCGCGAGCCAGAACAGACTCGCGATCCCGATGCCGAATCCGAACCACCAGCTCGCCGCGAAAACGCGACGCATCGAGGCCATTTCGCCGACCGTCCGCAGAAATAGTACCAGCGACGCGGCCGTCGCGGGCCAGAAACCCCATGGGGCAAAGCCGGTTGCGGCGATCGCCCCGAGACATGTGAGGCCAGGGCGCCGGGCAATTGCGGCGTCGACCTTCCCAACGATGCTGGAAACAAAGGCTTTCCTAGTCGATGGAGCGAATGCTGACGCCGTATTTGCCGAAACTTCGGATTTCAGCGGGCCGTTCATGATCGGATATTCGACTGGCAAGCTTAAGGCCGTCTTAGGTGCGCGATGCCACCAGCTAGGATGCAGCGTTTAAGTTTGGCGTAAGGTTAAATGGTCAAGGGGCATCATCACACGGGCGGGATGAGAGAGCAGCGCAGGCGGGCTAGTGGAGCGGCGACTAAAATTGACCCGTCGAGAGTTGATCCAGCTATCCGGCGTCGTCGCGATCGGCTTCGGGGCAAGCGTTGTCCTCAGAAAGACGGCGCCTCTCGGACGCGACGTATCGGGCAGCGACGTTGCGCAATCGCTCCTCCGTGAGCATGGCGCGCCGCGTGAGGGTCCATCCGACGCAGACGTCACCCTTGCGGTCTTTACTGACTACCAGTGCCCGGCGTGCCGGATGGCCGAACCGCAATTGCGGATGGCATTTGAAGAAGATCGCAAAGTGACGATCATCTATAAGGACTGGCCGATCTTCGGGGCGGTGTCGCAGCTTGCGGCGCGTGTCGCGATCGCTGCCGACCGGCAATCGATCTATCCGCAGGTCCATCATGCCTTGATGAGCGAGCAACGATCGCTTGAACCGGCTGTTCTCTGTGAAGTCATCGAGCGAGTTGGCGGCCGATGGGGTCAGCTCGAAAATGATTTGAAGGTCCATGCTCGCGAGATCGACTCGATAATGGCGCGAACGGCCAGAGATGCATTTGCGCTTGGAATTGCCGGAACGCCTGCCTTTCTGATCGGCCCATCCCTGATTGAGGGCGCGCTTGACCGAGAGGAGTTTCTTCGGGGCTTTCGCACTGCCAGAAAGCATGGATAGTGGTAACTCGTCGCTTATTATGCGGCAGCTTTATGCACAATATGCAACTCGACCAGCGCTGAGCCGATAGAACTGATACGCCACCATGCGAGCAGATCGTTCGGCCCCGCATTTGCTATCGCGAAGCCCCGCTTCGCCAACATAGTAAGCGTCGGATCACTGGCTGAAGCCAGAAAGCCCTTTTCCTCAGCCGGCAATACGGCAAGCTCAGTCAACGCATCCCATTCGGGATCGGGCAGCAAACCATTGCTGGCGGGAGCCACTTCCTTGATCGGTATGGATTCGGCCGCTTTGCGACGCTTGCGGGGGGGTGGCTTGGCTTCGCCAGCCAGCGCCGAGGCGATCCGGCGGCCTACGCGATTGGCAGCCTTCACCGATGGATCATGCTGGACATGGGCATAGATCATCGTTGAGCGCAGATTCGCATGGCCGAGGATCGCCCCTGTTAGCGCTAGCGCCTCGCCGTGCGAGGTGGCCGTAGCGCCGACCGTGTGACGCAACGTATGCGGAGTGATGCCGGGCAGATCAGCCTTCTTCACGATCTTCGGCCAGATATTCTTGGTGCCCTGGAAATAGTTGTCGCCTTCGTCGGCGGGAAACACATAGTCCGTGTCGTCCACCTTCTCGACACCTTTGAGCAAGGTCGCCGCCGCTAGGCAGAGCGGACGGATCGACTTGCCGGTCTTGCTGTCGTCGAGGACGAGCAGGCCGTTATCCAGATCGACTTCATCCCATTTCAGCTCGGCGATTTCATTGCGACGGCAGCCGGTCAGCACCCACAGCCGGGTGATGTTGAGCGCCTTGCTGTTGACGCCCTCGGCTTCCAGTGCGTCACACGCCGCACCCAGGCGTGCGACTTCCTCAAGCGTAAGGAAGCGTGTGCGCTTGTTGTCGGACTTGTTCACCACGGCCTTCTCGCAGGGGTTGGCGGTGACGATCTCGTGCCGCTTGGCGAAGCTGAACACGGCTGACAGATCGCGGAACACTTTGCGCGCCGCACCGGCGCCGCCCTTGACGATGATCCGCGTGCGTGGCCCCGTCTTCTCATTCTTCGCTGTCTTCCCAGCTTCGACATCGCGGAAGAACCGCTCGATGTCGGCCGCGCCGATCTCCGTCACGCGCTTCCGGCCGAGCAGCGGCACGACATGATGGCGCAGGCGGGCGATGGTGTATTTCTTGGTCAGTGGCTTCATCGGCTGGCCCTGGCGCTTGCCGCGCTGGATGAAGCAACCCTCGGCTTCATACAGGTCGATCAGCGCACTCACCCGCATTTCCTTGCGCTTGGCATTGCGCTCCGAAACGGGGTCTTTGCCCATTAGCGCGGAAGCCACGATCTCCTTCGCGCGCTTACGCGCCAACTCGACGGTGAGCGGGCCGAATTGCCCGATCGTAAAGAAGCGTTGCGGCGCACTCCGACCGCCGCCTTCGGCGAGATACTTGACCACGAAGGTTTTGACCCCGCTCACTCCGATGCGAACGCCAAAGCCCTTGGTATCGCTATCCCACAGCACATAACGCTTTGCGCCTGGCTCAGCGGCGTCCACCACCGTTTTTGTGAGCTTGATTTCAGACTGCTTAGCCATTTTTCTCTGTCTTTCTGCGGGCTTTCACCATTTCTCAGGCTACAACCGGGCTACAACGCTAGATGGAAAAAGCGGGTTTCCTCTCGGCCGTGTATAGCGTAGAGTTCTAAAAAAAGAAACGTAAAATCATATCTTTAATCGTAGAATGGCGGACAGTAGCGTATCTTGGAATAGTGCCTATGCAACTTTGCCAAGGTTGGGGTCGAGGGTTCGAATCCCTTCGCCCGCTCCAGATTTCTCGATGGATTAGCCGAGAATTGAGGCTTCGGCCTAATCGTCGCCTTACTGTATCCCATCAATCCGATCTCAAAAGCTGAGATAAGTCGTCGCTTGCGGCTACCTTGCTCAAAAGGGTGAAAAGCGAACGTTTCTCTTTCCTGGGGGGCGGGTAGGGGAGGGATGAAATCGGTAGCTGAGGAACCCATGAAGTAGAAAGATTAAGACGGCGGGTAATAAAACAAACGCAAAACAAAACTGCTGGCCAAGACGAAAAGGCCCGGCTCGCGCCGGGGACTTCTTCATTCAGCGGGGCGCCTATCACCTGCTAACGTCAATGCTGGCCTGCGCCATGAGATTGCCAACCTGCTCGACGACGGGACCTTTGTGATCGGCTTCTTCGACCATGAGCTTGACCCACAGCGTATTGCCGTCCTTGTAGTAGGCCGTTCTGCTCGCGTCGCGCAGTGCAGCAAGGCTGTTCGCCTGTGTGCCGCCAGCGGTGGTGGCGAAGCCGGGAAGTTCGAAGATCAGGAAGGAACCCTGGTCCATTTCCCGCAAGGAAAGGGACAGCTTCTCCCTGGCCGTCTCGACTCTTAGCTCGGCGCCACTGCCGATCGTGGTTTCGCCGGTATATTCGAACCGCTTGCCATTGCGTTGGAGGATGATGGGATTGGTGATGGGGCCGGTCTGGAACCCGCTGAAATCACCGGCGATGCTGAAGCGGCCCATGTCCCCCTTGCAGATGGCGGCATTCCAGCTCGCCTTGATTTCGCATGTGCCTTCATCGGACGCGATACCGTTGTCGATGACGATGTAGGCGCCGGGAGTGCTGCTGATCGATCCGTCCAGGTCACGGAATGCCGCGCTCCTGTAAGCGGCGCTGCGTCCGTAATCGGACGCCCAGCGGCGTTGGATCGGCGGGAAGCTGACCGGCTGGGCATTGACGAATGTCAGGCCTTTAACCGAGTTTTCGGTGCTCATACCGAAGCTGGTGAACAACAGATAGGAGAGCGCGCCCGCATCACGACGCGCGTTGGGCACGTAGTTCACGAACTTGGTATTTTCCACTTCGTGGTGGAAATCATAATATTCGTAGCCGCGGATCGGAAAATCTGCAGATGCGGCTGGCAGACTGCGACCATAAGCGATTTCCTCGGGCGTCGTCGGATTTCCGATATTGTCGGTTTCACCTACGAACAGCGAGTCGACCACCCGTGACGTGAAGGGCGCGATTCCCGGAATGCCGGACGCATGGGTGAAGCCGATGGCGTTGTCGGCGAGCTTTAGATTCTTGTACAGGTGATACTCACCGCGGCCCCAGATTGCGCCGTTGCGGTTCTTGTAACCGGTGAAATTATCGAAGACGGCCAACACCAGATCGCTGCTCGTATCGGCGGGATCGGCGTAACTGGTAAGGTTGGGGCCGGCGATGCCGAATCTCCCATCGGGCCTCTGGCCGCGATCGAGCATGAGACCATCGAAATTGGAGTGGGCGACGTTGCCGCTGAACTCCCGCAGCCTGGCCCGTCCCGGCCAGGTGTTCTTGCTGATCTCCGTACCTTCGAACGCCCCTGTCGGATGCTGCGGTATCGCGAACCAGAAGCCGATCTGGTCCGATCCAGCGGCCACGTTGTCGCGGTAGATGTTGTCCGGGTTGGTGATCCAGAACGTGGAGACGGTATTGTCCGAAGGGATCAGGATCTGGTCGGACTCCTGCCCTTTCGTGGACTGGTGGGCCAGCGTGAGGTTTGTCGGCTCGCACGGCAGTGTCGGATGACACTTGGTCTGGATGCCGAGGTTGCGGATGAACTGGTTGCCCGTCTCGATCCCGTCTTCAAGGAAGAAACAGTGACCCACGGCGTTGAAGGTCACATTGTTTTCTACCCGCACATTGTTGGTGCCATGCACGGTCACGCAGCGGCTGTAGGTGTCGTGGATCGACGAGTTCCGGATATATTGTCCCTGTCCGTCCCCGATGATGTGCCAGTGGATCGGATAGCGGGCCAGTTGCAGGTGCTGCCCCATGCGAAACAGTTCGACGCTTGAAACGTACATCCTGGCCCCGGCCATCCCCATGATGTGCCCGCCAAAATAGGAGCGTTCCGCGTCATCAGACGACTGAACCCGGATATTGCGCGTTAGCAGGCCGACTTCACCGCGCTCGTCAACGCCGAAGGTGATTTCGCCGAAGTGCATGTATTCCAGCGGCTTATCGAGCGTGATCGCATTGTTCTTGATGGCGGTGATGGTGCGCTCTTCCGCCTGCCTGGGATTGAAATCGGTCGAGGCGAGGACGATCTGGTCGCCCTTGCGCCAGCCGCTCGCGTCCAACACTTCGATCCTGGCGCTGCCGGCCTTCGCCGTCTTTGCGAGCTTGGTCCAGCTGTTCTTGCGGTCGCCATGCAGGTTCAAAGTACCGGCCATCACCATGATGCCGCGGTCCCCCATGCCGTTCACATCCTCATTGGGAATAGTGTCGGTCAGGGTGATCGTTGCCTTGCGCGTATAGGGCTTGGCCTCGCTGCCGATTTCCAGCTCGCCACGCGCTACCAGGATCCACTCGCTTTTCAGCTCGATATCGCGGTCGTTCGAAAAGCTGAGCTTGCCGTTGATCGTCAGGCTGCGCAGCGCCGGCGGACTGACGTCAAGGACGATGTCCCTGTCCCGGCCGATCGTCACCGCATCGCCTTCGCGTGGAACCATTCCGTCGGGCCAGGACGCGGGATCGGACCAATGCGACCGCTTGATCGCCGAGGACGGCGTCTGCGCGGACATGTCCATATGATCGTGCGTTTCCTGAGCGCCGGCCTCCATCCCCATGCCCAGCAAAAGGGGCGCAGGAATGAGCATGGAACTAAAGAGCAGGCGAAATTGCATGCGCATGACGTTAACCCCTCCATCGGGACTGCGTGTCCCACCTTTTTGACTTTGTCATGATCTTGCCGCGAATGGTCCGATTTGCCAAGGCGATATCATGTGCATGTCAGGACTGGCTGCCATTGATTGTAACATTTCCGGTATCCTCCCCTCCGGTTTGCTCTCTGGAAGGAGGACGAGGGATAAAGGCTCTCGGCAAGGCCCGGGATGATCGGAACGTTCTGCACGTGGCTCTGCGACCACCCTCGCGGGGCCATTCATCCCATCACGTCATGGGTGGCCGCAGATGTAGCGCTGCGTTGGGCATGGAAACGTTACTCGGGGCGCATGCAAATATTTCCAGATGAAAAAGGGCGAGCAACCCATCTGGTCAAAGAATGTCGACACGCGCTCTCCCTGCGCGCTCTCCGACGCTATCGGTGAAGATAAGGCATCCGTGTGATAAGCCGCACAATTTCGAAGAAGGTGGATGGAATTCCGCACTCATCTACCCTGCTTATGGATCGGCCTCCTTCCCTGGAAATATATTAGTGCATTGTTATATATAGATAAATTATCAAGATCGGCCTCCGAGGAGAAAGCGGTTGTGAGGACGATCCTTCCCCCTAGGCTTCCCGTCACATTCATCAAACGCAGTTTATCCGGGGGAGGATATCAAGATGACGCCATCAGTCGACGCCGGCACGCTCCTGAAGTGCGCGGCCTCCATTTTCGCGCTCGCCATGTCTGCATCCGTTTTCGCGCAGACGTCGGATGGGGATGGAGTCAATACCAGCGTTGATGCCGCTGCGGATGAGGCTTCCGCCGCTTCGGACGATAACATCGTCGTCACCGGGTCGCGCATTCCCCGCAACGGCGCCAATGCACCGACGCCGGTTTCGGTCGTTTCGGCAAGTGAGCTTCTCGCCAGCTCACCATCCACGGCAGCGGCGGCGCTTAACAATCTGCCGTCGCTGGTTTCGACCTATGGCCCCTCTGCCAATGGCGGCTCGCAGAGCGCCGGCCGCAACTCGCTCAATCTGCGCGGTCTCGGGATCATGCGCACCTTGACGCTGATGGATGGCCGCCGGTTCCCGGCGACCGCGACGAACAATACGGTCGACACCAACCTCATCCCGCAGGCGCTGATCCAGCGTGTCGAGGTCGTTACCGGCGGCGCATCGGCTGCTTATGGGTCCGATGCCGTGGCGGGTGTGATCAACTTCGTGCTCGACAAGGGGTTCACCGGCGTGAAGGCCGATATCGGCGCGGGGATCACCCAGCGTGGCGACGGTTCGGAGAAGCGCGCCAGCCTCACCGTCGGCACGCCTTTCGCGGGTGGTCGCGGCCATCTGATCCTCAACGGTGAATATTATGACTCCGAGCTTGTCCGTGGCGACGCACGTGCGTTCCGGCGGGCCGGCAACAACCTGCTGACCAATCCCAATGCTGGCAAGCCGCCGACGGCGGAGAATCCGACGCGCATTGCGGCGCCCGACGTCCGTATCCCTGCCACTTATGGCGGCCTCATCATCAGCGCGACCGGCGGCACACCCGCCGACAATGCGCAGATCGTCGGCCTCCAGTTCCTGCCCGGCGGCATCGTCGCACCCTTTGATTATGGCCGTTTCTCAACCAGCAGCGGGCAGTCGGGCGGCGATGGGATCAATACCGCGGTCATTCAGCCGATTCAGCGCCCTCTGCGCCGCGCGACCGCCTTCGGCCGGTTGAGCTATGATGTTACGGATGACGTCACGGCCTATCTCGAGGGTTCCTACGCGGCCACCCGTGCGCTGGCGCCGACCCAATATTACCACACCGGCAACAATGCGATGACCATTCAGCAGGACAATGCGTTCCTGCCGGAAGCGCTGCGGGATCAGATGGTCGATCTCGGTATCACCAGTTTCCGGCTGGCACGCTATGACCGCGAGCCGGATTCCTATCTGCGTGTCGACAACTACACGACACGTATCCTCGGCGGGCTCGAAGGGGAGTTCGGCGCGCTGCGGTGGCAGGCCTTCTACCAATATGGCCGCAACAAGCAGAATGTCCTCAATTACGGCATGTATCTGCTGAACAATTCGCGGCTGGCGGTGGATGCCGTAGTGGATCCGGCGACGGACAAGATCGTCTGCCGGTCCACGCTGACCGATCCGGGCAACGGCTGCGTTCCGTTCAATCCGTTCGGCGAGGGATCGCCGTCCGCGGAGGCGCTCGCCTATACAAACCCGCTCAACAACGCCACCAGCATCGTTGAGGATCAGGTGGCCGGCATCAACGTCGCCGGTCCGCTGGTCGCGAACTGGGCGGGCGAGATCTCGTTCGCAACCGGCATCGACTTCCGCCGGGTCGACGATACCGTCACCAGTAACCCGGCTGCCGCGGCCGGCCAGTTCTTCACCGCCAGCCTCGCCGGCTGGCAGGGCGGCTATACGATCTGGGAGGGCTTCGCCGAGATCGACGTCCCACTCGCTCGCGACCTGCCGCTGCTCCAGGCGCTCGATCTGAACGCGGCGGTGCGCTACGCCGATTACAGCACGAGCGGCGGCGCCACGACGTGGAAGGTCGGGGCCATCTGGGAGCCGGTGGAGGATTTGCGTATCCGCGCAACACGCTCGCGTGACATCCGCGCACCCAATCCCGAGGAACTGTTCCGCGGCGCGCTCTCGGCCACCTATCCGATCAGCGATCCGTTCCGGGACGGCGCACAGAGCGGCGGTGTCCAGTTCTCCAGCCAGGGCAATCCCGCCCTCAAGCCGGAGAAGGCGGACACTACCGTGCTCGGTCTGGTCTATCGGCCCAGTTGGCTGCCCGGCTTCGACTTCTCGGTCGATGGCTATGACATCAAGATCAAGGATGCGATCGCCAATCTGTCACCGCAGGAATATCTGAACCGCTGCTTCAACGGCGATGCTGACGCTTGCACGCACATCAACCGCGACAGCAGCGGCGTTGTGACCGGCGGCTTCATCGGCGCATTCAATTTCCAGTCGCTCCGGGCACGCGGTATCGACTTCGAGATGGGTTATCGCACATCGCTGGCCGGTGGCACGCTATCGGTGCGCGGCTTGCTCAACTATGTCGACGAGCTTTCGACGACCACCACGGTGAAGATCGACCGCGCCGGCGATCTGAACAGCGGCGCACCTTCGACGAACAGCGTGCCGCGCTGGCGTGGCCTGCTGACGCTCAACTATTCCAAGGGCGGCACCGGCGGTTTCCTGCAAATGCGCTACATCGGCGCCGGCAATCTGGACAATACCTGGGATGAGACGGCCACCGACTTCAATCGTGTCGCGGCGCAGGTCTATTTCGATGGCCAGCTTAGCCAGAAGGTGGGAGAGCAGTTCGAACTGGCGCTGAATATCCAGAACCTCCTGGACAAGAAGCCGCCGTTCGCGCCGCTGGTCAGCAACTACAACGTGCCCACCAACGCCGCGCTTTACGACCAGCTGGGCCGCATGTTCCGGGTCACCGCCAAGCTGCACTTCTGACGACGATCCAAAAGGGAGGGAGAAGGATCATGAGGTTGAAGACACTGACCGCCGCCTTTGCCCTGCCGCTTGTCGGGTTGCAGGCCTCGCCTGCGCCCGCCCAGCAGACGGCGGCGACGGCTCCCACGTCGCCGCCGCGCTTCGGCGCCCCGCTTGGTCTGCCGCGCGATGGCGACAAGCTGTATATCCCGGACGAGAAATTCCCCGAAGTCCCGCGTCCGGCCGGTTGGGAAGCCTATAGCGACATTGACGGCGTGCGCGCCAAGCAGGTCGCCGGCGAGATCACCGCCATCGCCCGCAAGAGCCGGGACGACGGCAACCAGTTCTGGGGGCGCATTACCGGTACTGTCTACGATCACATGACGCAGGACTGGGTGGAAGCGCAGTTCCGGCAGATCGGCTTGTCCGATGTTCGCCGCCAGCCCCTGAAGATGGAACCGCTCTGGTATCCTGAATCCTGGTCTGTCTCGGCTTCGGCGGACGGCGCGGCTCTTTCCCTCAAATCCGCTTTTCCCATTCTCGACACGGTCGGGACCACCAAGGCAGGCCTTACCGCCGAGGCAGTCTGGCTCGGACTGGGCACGGACGCCGATTTCGTCGGTCGTGACGTTCGGGGCAAGGCTGTGTTCCTCTATTCGATCGCGACGCCCGGCGGGCGTGCCCATTCGGCCAACTGGAACGGTGCGATCAAGCGCGCCGTCAATGCCGGCGCCGGGATGGTGTTCGTCGTCATGGGTTTCCCCGGCGATGCGATCACCGAGCCGCAGAGCGGTGCGACCTCCGTGCCCGCTTTCACTGTCAGTTCGGATGAGGGCGATGCCGTGCGTGCGGCGCTCGGCGCCGGCCGCAAGGTCTCGGTGCATGTCACCGCCGACATCGGCAAGCGGGAAGGACTTACCACCGGCAATGTCTGGGGCGTGCTGCCCGGCGCTACCGATGAATCGATCCTCATCATGGCGCACACCGATTCCTTCTTCGAAGGCGCGCTCGATAATGCCTCCGGCATTGCGATGATGCTGGAACTGGCGCGCCATTATGCGCGCACCCCCCAAAGCGAGCGCAAGCGCACGCTGGTCTTCCTCACCACGCCAGCGCATCATCAGAGCTTCGTCGGCATCGAATGGGTGCGCAACAACTACGATTTTTCCAAGACCGCCTTCATCATGAACTGCGAGCATCCCTCGCAGACCATGATGTATCTGCTCGACGCGGGGGTGATGACGGCCAACACGGTCAGCGCACGGCGCTGGTATATCAACGGCAGCCCGGCGCTCAACGACAAGATCACCGGGACATTGCGCGATTATGGCGTCTCGCTCTACGCGCAGCCGGAGCGGCGCCCCGGCGGCGAGCTGTATTTCATCTTCCACAAGGCGCCGAGCTTCCATGTGCTCGACCATGTGATCTATCACAGCACGATCGACACGCTGGACATGGTTCCCGCTTCGGGCATCACGGCGGTCGGCCGCGCCTACGCCTCGATCATCGATCAGGTGAACGGGATGAACCTTGCGGAGCTGCGTCCGGCGCAGGTGCCCGCTGCGGCGCCGGCACTCTCGGAGGTTAGTCATTGATGCGATAGGAGGGGCTTATGGCCGACATTCTGGATAGACGTTCCGCGCTCGCCTCGCTGGCGGGCGCGGCCGGCATCGGCCTGGCGGCGGTCAGCCCCCAGGCCGCTTTCGCGCAGGCGGGTGCAAGCGGGCCGGCGGCGGCGGCGCGAGAGACCGCCCGGCGCGGCCTGCCGCCGCTCAAGATCACCGACGTCAAGGTGATCAATTCCCAGGTCGGCAACAATCGCCTGACCAATGTCAAAGTCTATACCAGCGAGCCGGGGCTCTACGGTGTCGGCTGCGGCTCCCATTCGGAGCGGCCGCTGATCGTCTCGACAACCATCGAGCAGTATATCAAGCCGTTCCTGATCGGCCGCAACGCGGACGAGATCGAGAAGATCTGGCAGGAACTGTGGGTCGCGCCCTACTGGCGGGCCAGCGTCGACGCCAGCAACGCGATGTCGGCAGTCGATGGCGCGTTATGGGACATTCTCGGCAAGCGCGCTGGCGTTCCCGTCCATGACCTCCTCGGCGGCAAGGTGCGCGATGGCTTGCGGATGCTCGCCGATGTGCGGTTCAGCAGCCCGCAGGCCATGGAAGACGAGATCCGCAGGAAGATGGCGGACGGCTACGAGCATTTCCGTATCTTTCTCGGCACGGCTGGGGGCGGGACGCTGGCCGGCACGGTCGGGCCCCGGCAGACTGCCGCGCAGGCCGCCCGGCGCGCCTCGGGGCCACTTCGTGGGAATGATGCCGCCTATATTAACGAATTGTGCCTGGCGTTCGAGCATATCCGCAAGACGATCGGCTTCGATATCGAGATCGGCCATGACGTGCATGAGCGGCCGAGCCCGCAAGGGGCGCTCGTGCTTGCCAAGGCGGTCGAGCAATATCGCCCCTTCTTCATCGAGGACCTGTTCGCGCCCGAGGATAGCGAATGGTACAAGGTGGTGCGCGCGCAATCCGCGATCGGCATTGCGATGGGCGAGTTGTTCGTCAACCAGAACGAGTGGCTGCCGCTCGTGGCTGGCCGGCTGATCGACTATATGCGCATGCATGTTTCGGCCGGGGGCGGGCTCAACCTGGCCCGCAAGATCGCTGCCACATGCGAGTTCTTCGGTGTGCAGACAGCGTGGCACGGGCCGGGCAACGTCTCGCCCATCGGCCATGCCGTCAACATGCACCTCGACTATGCCACGATCAATTTCGGCATCCATGAGGGTGAGGAGTTCTCCGATCAGATCAAGGAGATGTTTCCCGGCTGCCCGGAAGTGCGCAAGGGTGTGCGCTACGGAAATGGTCTTCCCGGCCTCGGCGTCGATATAGACGAGAAGATCGCGGCCAAATATCCGTTGACCAGCGTTGGCAGCAATCGGTCCGGCCGGGATTCCGAAGGCACGCCCAAGCGCCCCTAGAGCGCTCCGGCCTGATATGCTGTCCCACCATGCGTCAAACTCGATCGGGTCCGTTTCAACCGCGAGCGCGGTAGCCGCCGGCTTCTTTGGCCGGCGGGGCGGACAGCACTTCGTCCAGCTTGGCATGGTCCAGCGCGCCTTCCCAGCGCGCCACCACGATCGTCGCGACCGCGTTGCCGATGAAGTTGGTGAGCGAGCGGCATTCCGACATGAACCGATCGACCCCCAGGATGAGGGCGAGACCGGCGACAGGCACGGTGTCCATGATCGAGAGCGTCGCGGCCAGCGTAATGAAGCCGGCACCGGTAATGCCGGCCGCTCCCTTGGAACTGATCATGGCGACAAGCAGCAGCACGATCTGGTCGCCCAGCGACAGCGGCACGTTGGTTGCCTGCGCGATGAACAGCACGGCCAATGTCATGTAGATGTTGGTGCCGTCGAGATTGAACGAATAGCCGGTGGGTACGACGATGCCGACCACCGATTTGGCGCAGCCGGCCCGTTCCATTTTCTCGATCAGGCTAGGCAACGCAGCCTCCGAGGACGAGGTGCCGAGCACCAGCAGCAGCTCGGCACGCAGATAGCGGATCAGGCGAAGGATCGAGAAGCCGTTGAGCAGCCCGATTGCGCCCAGCACGACCAGGACGAAAAGCAAGGACGTCACATAGAATGTCGCGATGAGGACGCCGAGATTGGCGAGGGAGTCGAGCCCGTATTTGCCGATCGTGAAGGCGATTGCGCCGAACGCGCCAATGGGCGCGGCGCGCATGATGATCCCGACCAGCTTGAAGACGACCAGCGCGATCCGTTCCAGCATGTCGCGCACCGGCTCCGCGGGCTTGCCAACCATGGACAGGCCGAGGCCGAACAGGACGGCGACCATCAGGACTTGCAGGATCGAACCGTCCGTGAAGGCCGACAGCAGCGTGGTGGGAATGATGTCGAGCAGGAAGTCGGTAATGCTGCTTTCGTGCGCTCTGTCGCTATAGGCGGCCACCGCGCCGGCATCGAGCGTCGCCGGGTTGATGTTCATTCCCGCACCTGGATGCACCAGATTGGCGACGATCAGGCCAATGATCAGTGCAAGCGTCGAGACCACGAGGAAGTAACCGAATGCTTTGGTCGTCACGCGGCCGATGGATCCCAGTTCGCGCGTGCCCGCGATGCCGATCGCGATGGTGAGAAAGATCACCGGCGCGATCACCATCTTCACGAGCTTGATGAACCCGTCGCCGAGCGGTTTCAGGGCCTCGCCGGTCTCGGGCCAGAAATGGCCGATGACGACGCCGGCTATGATCGCCAGCACTACCTGAACATAGAGATGGCGCAGCAGGCCCCAACGGTGAGAAGTCGGCGAGGGAACAGGAGGTCCAGCGCTCGGCGACATGCAATCCCTCCCCAATCGAAAGCTTGGCCGGCATTCTGTTCGGCGATAAGGGTATATCAGTGCCGAAAGCCGCCGCCAGAATCTCGGCGAATAAGGTATAACATATTGATTTCATGGTATATGGTGAAGGCCGCGGGAGTGGCTGCACCCCGCATAGTGCGGAAATCCGCTCTTGTTTTTATAGAATATGTGAAATGTCGCACATTGCTGGCCTGATGCAACGCCTTGATTCGGTCCTTCTGGCGAAGCCATTCCGCATTCTGGCTTTCACCGTGGTATGTCTGCTGCTGCTACTCGCGGGGTGGGCAGCATCGCTCCGCTGGGTCGAAGCGCGCGCAAGAACGGTTTCCGAAGAAGCGGCGGTTCAGACGGCGCATGCCCAGGCGGGCCTGCTGTCGAGCGAGCTTCAGAAATACCGGCTCCTGCCCCTCGTCCTGACTGAATATCCCGATGTCGCGGCGATATTGGAGGACGACCAGCCGGACTCCGCCCTGCGCCTCAATCCCAAGCTGGAGACGCTGGCGCAACGGACCAATGCGGCGGTCATTTACATCATTCGCCTGGATGGGCGGACGATTGCCGCGAGCAACTGGCGCTTGCCGACAAGCTTTGTCGGCCGGGACTATAGCTACCGCCCATATGTTCGCGAAGCGTTGCGCAACGGCGCGGCCGAACTCTATGCGCTGGGGGCGGTGAGTGGGCGCCCAGGCCTGTTCATAGCCCAGCGCGTGACCCGTAACGGACGAGCGTTGGGCGTTATCGTGGTGAAGGTGGAATTCCAGGATCTGGAGACGGTTTGGGCGCGTCGGGCCGGGCCGACGTTCGTCACCGATGAGAACGGTGTCATCATCATCACCAGCCGGCCGGAATGGCGCTTCCACACATCCCGGCTGCTGGCGGCCCCGGCGCTCGCACGGCTGCGGGCTACCCGCCAATATGACGATCATTCGCTGTCTCCGCTGCATTTCCCGATGGCGGAGCGTGGCACGCTATCGGTCGCGGATGGGTGGCAACCACGCTATTTCCCCGTGGCCGTGCCGTTCGACATGAAGGGAGCCGAGCTGCATTATCTGCAGCCGATGGAGCCCGCCCTCGACGCCGCGCGCACCACGGCGCGGGTGACGGTGGTGGCCGGCGTTGCCGTGATCGCACTGATCCTCGCGTTCCTGCTGCGGGTTCGGGAAAAGGCTCTGCTGCAAACCCGGGTGCGCGCGGAGCTTGAGCGTGAGGTTGCCCTGCGCACGGCCGAGCTGACCGAGGCTAATGCATTGCTTCACAAGGAGTCGCGGGAGCGGGAGCAGGCCAATCAGCGCTTGCAATCGGCGCGCGATGAACTCGCCCAGGCCAATCGTCTCGGTTATATCGGCCAGATCACCAGCAGTGTCGCCCATGAGATCAACCAGCCGGTCGCGGCGATCCGCACTTTTGCCGAGAACGCCAGAGAGTTTCTGGCTCGCAGCCGGCCGGCTCAGGTGCTCTCCAACCTCGATATCATCATCGACCTGACCGAGCGCATCGGTTCGATCACCGCCGAGCTGCGGTCTTTCTCCCGGCGAGGGACGCGCCGGGTCGAACCCGTCCCGATCAACGACGTCGTGGGCGGTGCTTTGCTGCTGATCGGGGATCATCTGCGGGCGTCAGGGATCACCCTGAAGCGGGTCGGGCACGATCTTGCTGTCCATGTGATTGCAGACAGGTGCCGGCTGGAGCAGGTGCTGATCAATCTCATGCAGAACGCGGCCGAGGCCCTTGAAGGCAGCGTGGAGCCGTGCATCATCCTGTCCACGACCGCGGTAGACCGCACGGTGATCGTCGAAGTTGCGGACAATGGCCCCGGCATTCCAGCCGCGTTGCGCGACGAGATCTTCCAGCCGTTCATCACCGGCCGCGCCGATGGGCTTGGCCTGGGTCTTAGCATTGCACGCGATATCGCCCGGGAGTTTGGCGGCGATGTCATCCTCGCTCAGTCCTCGGCGGACGGCACGATTTTTAGATTGAGACTGGCACAAGCATGACTTTTCCCCGATCCGAACAGACCGTCCTTCTCGTCGACGACGATCCGCAGCTACGGCAGGCGACCGAGCAGTCGCTCGAACTGGCTGGCATGCGTGTGTCTGCTTTTGCCAGCGCACACGCTGCGCTTGCCGCGCTGGATCGGGATTTCGATGGCGTGCTTGTCACGGATATCCGCATGGCCCGTATGGACGGGTTGCAACTCTTCGAAGAGGTCCAACAGATCGACCCGGAGATCCCGGTCATCTTCATCACCGGCCATGCCGACGTGTCGATTGCAGTGCGGGCTCTTCGCGACGGCGCCTTCGACTTCCTGACCAAGCCGTTCGCCGTCGAGGAACTGATCGCATCAATCCGCAACGCGCTGGAGAAGCGGCAACTCGTGCTGGACAATCGCTACCTGCGCGAGACGCTCGATGGCGGAGATAGTCCTTTGATCGGGGACAGCGCGCCGATGGTGAAGCTGCGCGAGACGATTGCCCAGATTGCCCGCGCGGATATCGACGTGCTGATCGAGGGGGAGACGGGCACAGGAAAGGAACTCGTCGCGTTGCTCCTTCATCGCAAGAGCCCCCGGCGCGGGCGGCCGTTCGTGGCGGTCAACTGTAGTGCCTTGCCGGACGATCTTGCCGAGCTTGACCTGTTCGGTCGCGCCTATGGCGTTGTCCAGAACGACCCGAAGGAGCGGATCGGCCGTATCGTTGCGTCCAACTCGGGCACGCTGTTTCTCGATGAGATCGACAGCACCAGCCCCGCGGTGCAGGCCAAGCTGCTGCGTGTGATCGAGGAGCGGGAGGTGGTCCCGATCGGCGCGCACGAGCCACGGGCGGTCGATCTGCGAGTGATCGCAGCATCGAAGAGCGACCTTGCCCAGGCGAGCGATGCCGGTGCCTTCCGCAAGGATCTCTACTACCGCCTCAACGTCGTGCGGTTGCGGTTGCCGCCGTTGCGCGAACACCGTGCCGATATCCCTCAGCTATTCTCCTATTTCATTGATATCGCCAAGGAGCAGATGGGCATTGAGGATTTTGCGATGGATGACGAGATCCGCCGTCATCTGCTTGAGCATGACTGGCCCGGCAATGTGCGCGAGTTGCGCAACTTTGCGTTCAGTGCGGTCATCGGGCTGCCCGATGGCATGGCCGCACGCCTGCGCACCGAAGAACGCAAGCCGTTGCCAAAGCGGATGGAGGAGTTCGAGGCTTCAGCGATCAGGGATGCGCTTGAGTTGACCAATGGCGATATCGCAAAGACGATGGCGCTGCTGGTGGTCCCGCGAAAAACGCTCTACGATAAGCTGACGAAGCACTGCATCGACCCCAAAGCATATCGCATGCGTTGACCGCAGCGGGAAACGTGATGATGTGGCAACCTTTGCGCGGTTTGGGCCCTGCTGGAGCATAGCGATGTCGAGAACATGATACGCTATCTCGGTATCGGCATCGGCGGTGCATCGACTCCATCGGAGTATCCCGAACTGTGACCTCTTTTCGCCTCCGCAGTCTTCTCAGGGGAGGCGGTTCGCATGCATGAACGATTGGCGAGTATCCGCCTCATTCCGGCGGAGACTGGCCGGTCCACCCCTCAAGCCGAGGAGAGACCGGCCGGCCTGGCTCCTAGAAGCTTTTCTTGACCGATAGTCCCCATTCCGCCGGAGCGGCCGGGTTGGCCTGAGCGAAGCCCAGCACGCTGCGCAGGTCGAGCACGCCGTAGAAATAATATTTGTTGGTGAGGTTGGTGCCGTAGACCGAGACGGTCCAGCTTTGGTCCGGTGCCTCCCAACTCAGCCGTGCGTCCAGTATAGCATGGCCCTTCTGCACGAAATCGCCGACGAAATGCACCTTGGACTGGCCCCGGAGGTCGACACGTGGAGTGAGCGTGCCTGCGCCACCGAGGTCGAAGCTGTATTGCGCACCGACCGAGTAATTGAACTTGGGCACATAGGGCGGATAGATCGCCTTGCCGTTGGCGTCGCGCGGCGAGAGGAAGCCGGTGGCAGGTCCCAGATCGGTGATCAGATAGTTGGTATAGCCGGCCGATGCCTGGAGTTGCAGGCCAGGCGCGGGCCGCGCCTGCACTTCCAGCTCGGCGCCCCAGACGCGCGATCCGCCGATGTTGACCGTGCTGAACCAGGGCGATCCCTCGCCCGGCGTGCCGGCTGGCTGCACGGTGTTGAAGCCCTGCAACTGCCCCTCATAATCGCTGTAATAAAGCGATGCGTTGAGCGTCAGCCTGCGGTCGAACCACTGGGTTTTCGCGCCCAGTTCGTAGCTCTTGAGATCCTCCGGCTCGAACGAGAGGACCTGCCACGCATTGGAAGGCCGGGGCGCATAACCGCCACCACGGAAACCGGTGGAGAATTGCGCATAGACCATCGCGTCCGGGTTGATCTGATAGGCCAGCTCCACCTTGGGCGACCAGCGCTCGGTGCGCACCGGCGGCGGCGAGACATTGTCGATCAGCACCAGCCCGTCGAACGGTGCGGCGTTGCAGCAGCCGACCTGAAACAACACGGCGTCGCGCGCGTCGTGCGTATAGCGCAGGCCGGCGATCAGGCTGAGCTTATCGGTGACGTGGTAGATGCCGTGGACGAAGAAGGCATAGTCCTCGGTCTCCACGGTCTGCCGCAATGTCGAGGAGATCGGCGCCGGGAAGAAGGGCAGCAGGATAGTGGTCTGGTTGTCCTCGTCGGTAGCCTTGTAATAAAAACCGCCCGCCGCCCATTCCAGAGCGCCGCCCAGAGCCGCGCCGGTGAAGCTCAACTCCTGGCTGAACTGCTTGTGCGTGGTGATGTTGTAGGTGCGGTTGAACGGCAGCGGCGTGCCGTCCGAATTGCGGCCGAACTCATTCTCGAACCGGCGATAGGCCGTCACCGACTTGATGTGCACGCCGCCGGCATCATAGTCGATCGTGCCGGAAACCCCCCAATGCTCGACATTGTTGATGTTGGGGTAGGAGAGGCCGGTCAGCGGATCGCTATAGGTACTGTAGTTGGTGAACTTGCCGGGCGTCACGAAATCGTCGCTGATGCCGACGCCGAAGACGGGGATGCCGACCAGTGCGTTCCAGCCGTCCGCCAGGCCGTTGGTGCCGCTCTCGGTGTTCGGATCGAAATTGACCGAAAGGAACTTGCCGACCGGTGCCTCGTCGTCGTTGCGGGTATAGTCGCCGATCAGGTTGATTTCGAGATCGGGGCTGGCGACCCAGCGCAGGGCCACGCGCGCCGCCTTGTCGTCCACGCCGCCTTCGTGCCCGACCACGCAGCTCCGCCCGCCGGTGGCGGCAACCTGCGACGGGATGGCGATGGAGGGCAGCGTCGGCTCGGTCTCGCCGGGCAGGATGCCGGTGCCGCCGGTTATGGCGTTGCCGGTAGCGCATGTGTAATCGAGAATGTCGCCATAGCCGGTCTGCCGCTTGGCAACGAAGGATGCGCGCATCATCAGCGTATCCGGCACGATGGCGAGGTCGAAGCTGCCGCGTGCGCGGAACAGGCTGCGGCTGCCCGTGCCCAACTCGATAAAGCCGCTATTATCGCCGACCGGCTTTTTGCCGAAGATGCGCACGGCGCCGCCAATAGCATTCTTGCCGAACAGCGTGCCTTGTGGGCCGCGCAAGATTTCGACCCGGTCGACATCGACCAGATCGAGGATCGCGCCCTGCGGACGGCCGTTATACACGTCGTCGATATAGATCGGCACGCCCGGCTCGAACGACAGGCTGTTGTCGTTGAGGCCGACGCCGCGGATGAAGATCGCCAGCGTGGAGCCCCAGCCCGCACCGAGCGGCTGGATGTTGACGTTCGGCACGCCGGCGCTGAGCTGTGAGACGTTGGTGATGGAGCGCTGCTCCAGGTTTGCGCTGGAGATGGCCGTGATCGCGAGTGGCGTATCCTGCACGCGCTCGCTACGGAACTGCGCGGTGACGATAATGTCTTCCGTCCCGTTTTCTTCCGCTGCCTGAGCCGGCTGCGATGCGTCCTGGGCGTGGGCGGTGCCGGCGCCGAGCGCCAGGGCGGCTGCCGCGCAGCAGGATGCCGCCGTGAACAGATGAATGCGCCGGGACGCGCGGCGCCCCTCGTCCGATGGATATCCCGTCATTATTCCTCCCCTTTTTGCAGGCCGAGCTTCTTTTCTGTGGTGGCGATCCGCAATGGGTCCGCGCGCCGCGAATCAAGTAGATATCTACTGAATCGCTTAGCCTGCTATATTTTCCCGGCGGGCAAGGTGCAATCGGGGATTTGGTTGAATGAATCCAATTATTTGATTTCTAGTGGTTATCCCACCATAATATAGCCTTGTTTCGATAGAATGGATCCATTCTATTGCCAATACGGAACTGGATGATAGCCCGCCAGAGCAGAATTCCAGCCACTGGCGCGGAATTTGAGTGATGGAACTGCTATGGAGGTGGGAAGGCCGACAGATCAGGCGTTAGATCGCGGACACACGCCGGATGCTGGCCTCTGAAGTTCATCGAGACGGGGTGTCATGCCCGGTTTTCCAAGCACGGCTTCAACAGACGGAGACGCCGCTACGTGAGCCGTCACATTGCGCGCGGCCCCTGCCATCGCGGAGAAAGCGTGTGATCGGGGGGCACGAGCAGACCGGCGAAAGCCCGCCTGCTCTGCCCCCTTATCCGGTCAGGCGGGCGTTTCACCCTGCACGGTGGTGCGGTAGAGTTCGCGCCGGTAGCCGTCATAATCGTTGCTGGCATGGTGCAGGCAGATGCGGTTGTCCCACAGCACCAGCATGCCCGGCTCCCAACGCAGGCGGCAGGTGAAGGCATGCTGGATGATGTGCGCGCTGAGGAAGGCGAGCAGAGGTGCTGCTTCCGCGCTGGTCATGCCCTCGATGCCGACGGCATAGGATTCGTCGACGAACAGCGCCTTCTCGCCCGAATGCGGATGAGTGCGCACCAGTGGGTGGAATGAGCCGTCGAACGCCTGGGTTTTCTTCTCGTCCGAGGCGAAGGGGATGGCTTTGCCCTCCAGGCGTTGCTGGGTGGCGAAATTGACCTGTGCGGACATATGAACGCGCAGCGGCGCCAGCATCGCCTGCATGGTGGGGCTGAGCATATTGTATGCCAATACCGTATTGGCCCAGGCCGTGTCGCCACCATAGGGCGGGATCTCCACGCTGTAGAGCGTGCTCACCGAAGGCGGCCGGGCGAGAAAGGCCGAGTCCGTGTGCCATGAGCCGCCGAACAGCGCCTTGGTGCGTTTGTCGGCTTCCTTGATGACCGGCTGCACGTCCGGGTGGTCAGGCACGCCGGCCGTATAGGCGTCGGTGCCGAACGGGCCCCAACGCAGGCTGAACGCTTCATGCTCGGCATGGCTGAGCGGCTGGTCGCGGAAGTAAATCATCTTGTGATGCCACAGGGCATCCTGAACTTCCGCGAACGCCTCGTCCGAGAGCGAGCGCACGTCGACACCCTGTATCTCGGCGCCCATGGCGGCGGCGAGCGGGCGGGCGACGATGTGGCGGTAGGAGCGTGCGTGATTGTCGAATGCGCCGGATGGGGTGACACGGACTTCCTGCATGACGCTCTCCTGAACGACTCACTTCAACGATGGTCAAAAATGTAATTAACACGATAATTAGTTTTAACCAAGTGCTTTGTATCACCCCGTTTCGTGGGGAGAATCCGGCCCGGCATCATTATCCAGCGCCGTGGCGAGCGCGTCGAGTTCATCCGCCAGCCGCGCCAGCCGACCGGTGCCGAACCGGCTTGAAAAATGCTCGTAGACACCGGCCATCTCCCTGGACACGTCTTCCACCATCGCGCGCCCGGCCGGTGCCAGGCTGACGTGGGCGCGGCGCCGGTCCCGCCCGTCCTCCCGGCGGATGACGAGGCCGCGGGCCTCCAGGTCGCGGATGATGCGGGTGACGCTGGGCGGATGCAGCAGCGCGGCGATGGCCAGCGTTGTGGGGTCGCAACTCGTCCGCTCGGCCAGTTCGCGCATCACGCGCCATTGCGGCTCGCTCAGCGACACTTTCTTGAGCGCCGGCCGCAACGGGCTGATGACTGCCTCGCGCGCGCGGATGAGCCGCGCCGCCAGGGATTGGCGGAAGGGGGGAAGGCCGGATGTTGCGATTGGCATATGAGCGGTTTTCTCCAGAGGCGGGCGGGCAGACTGGCAGCAAGCAGGCATGGCCCGGCGGGAACAGGCTATGGAACAAGCGCGCGCAAGGCAAACGCGCGATGGTCATTTCCTCTCCGGCATTGCCTGCCGCTACCCCAGCGGCCGGATCCGTCCATGAAATGTCCCGACCGGGAGGGCCGTTGTTCCCGCTGCTCCGGCCGGACGTCGGCTTGGAGCGCATCCGAGCGCCGGTTTCCCGCGCCATCCTTCCCCCATCCGCGTTTCCGCACCATCGCCGCATGGTCGCAATCGCTTTCCTATGTTAAAAGGAGACTTGATTTCGCACATGCACAATGACAGGGGAGCGCAACTCCCGGCGACAGGGGAGGCACCTCACCCGAACCATCCATCCCCGCTCGATCGAAAGGTCAGGCCATGCGCACGCGTCTCTATCCGCTCGAAGATCTGGAGGACATTCCAGGCACGACGGTATTTACCGCCAAACGGTCGCGGGAGGCCTATCACCTCCACAAATTCTGCATGTCGCTGATGGAGGCGGCCAATCGCGAGGCGTTCAAGGCCGACGAGCGCGCCTATCTCGCTCGCTTCCGCATGAGCGAGGATCAGAAGCAAGCGGTGCTGGAGCGTGACTTCAACCGGCTGATCGACCTGGGCGGCAACATCTACTTCCTCGTCAAGCTCTCCAACACGGATGGCTGGAGCACCCAGAAGGCAGTGAGCTCGATGACCGGCATGACGGCGGACGAATATGCCGCGATGATGCGCGCAGGCGGCCGCTCGCCCGAGGGCCAGCGCTCCAAGCGGGAGGGCAACTGATGGCCCGGATCACCGCAGGCGTCGCCACCAGCCACGTGCCCGCCATCGGCGCGGCGTTCGATCAGGGCCGCGCGGGCGACGCATACTGGAAACCCGTGTTCGACGGCTATGAATGGGTCAAGCAGTGGGAGAAGCAGGAGAAGCCCGATGTGGTCATTCTCTGCTACAACGATCACGCATCGGCCATGATGCTCGACGTGGTGCCGACCTTTGCGCTCGGTATGGCGGAGGAGTTCATTCCCGCCGATGAAGGCTGGGGTCAGCGCCCCGTGCCGGTCGTCCAGGGACATATCGAGCTGGCCGCGCATCTCGCCGAGCAGCTCGTCATCGACGAGTTCGATCTTACCCTGATGAACAATATGGACGTGGACCACGGCTGCACCGTGCCGCTCAGCCTCATGTTCGGGCAGGTTGAGGCATGGCCCTGCCGTGTCATCCCGCTGGCGGTGAACGTCACGCAATTCCCCACGCCATCCGGCAATCGCTGCTGGATGCTGGGGGAGGCGATCGCCCATGCGGTGGAGAGCTTCCCCGAGGACCTCAACGTGCAGATCTGGGGCACGGGCGGCATGAGCCACCAGCTTCAGGGCCCGCGTGCCGGCCTCATCAATCCCGAATTCGACAATGCGTTCCTCGACGGGCTGATTGACGACACCGACCGGCTGCGGGCGATCACCCGTCTCGAATATCTGCGCGAGTCCGGCTCGGAGGGGATCGAACTCATCATGTGGCTCATTATGCGGGCCGCGTTGGGCAAGGATGTGGAGGAACTGCACCGCTTCTACCACGTGCCCGCCTCCAACACTGCGGTCGGCCACATCGTGCTGCGGCCACGCGAGCTGGTCACGGCCTGACATCATGGCCGGGCGGAGACACGGCCCCTCCGCCCGAGCTTGCTCTATGAAAATGCCGTGCTCCTGCGAAGGCAGGAGCCCAGGGCGGTAGGGAACTGCGGCTGGGCCCTCGGCTCCTGCCTTCGCAGGAGCACGTCTTTAGTCGGGCAACCTCTCCCACCCTTCGTGTTGAGCATAGTCGAGGCACGTCATACTGCCCTTCCCACGGGCCCTTCATTTCGCCGTCCCATCCCCAAACCTCTCCCGCCGCAGACCAAGGCTCGACTTTCGCCGCGCGCCCCGCCATTCTCTTCGCTTCGGGGAGGATCTGGATATGCTGGGCAAATTGCTCGTGGCCGCGTCGGCGCTGTTCCTGCTGGGGCAGGGGACTGCGCAGGCGCATCATTCGTTCGCCGCGTTCTTCGATTCGACCAAGGTCATCAAGATTCGCGGCACGGTCACGGATTTCCATTTCACCAACCCGCACGGTACCATCGGCCTCGATGTGACGGACGCGCAGGGCAAGGTGCAGAAATGGAAGGCGGAGACCAACGCCCCGGTGGTGCTGATGCGGCGCGGCTGGTCGCGCACCAGCGTCAAGCCGGGTGACGTCATCACCATCGAGGGCTGGGGCTCGCGCGACGGCAAGCCCTACCTGCGCCTGCGCGCCGCGTTCGACGCCAACGGCAAACCGATCGGCCAGCCCTTCGGCC
Source organism: Sphingobium sp. 66-54 (assembly GCA_001899715.1). Classification (GTDB taxonomy): domain Bacteria; phylum Pseudomonadota; class Alphaproteobacteria; order Sphingomonadales; family Sphingomonadaceae; genus Sphingobium. The sequence continues at coordinate 24,171 of MKWI01000027.1, read as the reverse complement.
AGAGCGACGGCTGACACATGCTCGGTCAAATAAACAGCGAGAGGGGCGTGATCTGGACGCGGCGGATGCTTCTGGCCGGACTGGCGGCAGCGGTTGCGGCGGTCGGCGTGGGGTCGATCCCCGCCACCGCCGCGGACAAGTCCCCGCCCGATCTCACCGGCTTCTGGTCGCTGGAAGCAGCGCCGCATGCGAATGATCCGGGGCTTATCGCCAAGCTGCCGCCCAACACGGTGGTGCTGGATGATACCGGCATCACCGAGTTTCCCAGCGGCGACTATGGCGGTCTCAAGCCCAGGCCGGAGGCGCTGGCGGCAGCGCAAAAATGGAAACCGCAGGATGAGATGACCCTCTCGCGCGTCTGCGCGGCGCCCTCGGTGATCTACGCCATTCAGGGCCCGTTCCCGTTCGAAATCTACCAGACGCCCACGCTGATCGTGTTCAAATATGAGTATTTCGATCAGGTCCGGCTGATCTTCATGGACGGGCGCGGTCATCCGCCGGCCGATGCGCCGCACAGCAAGGTCGGCCATTCGGTCGGCCATTGGGACGGCGACGAACTGGTGGTCGACACCACCCATCTTGCGCCGGCGACCATCACCAACAACGGGCTCGACCACAGCGCCAACGTCCACATGGTGGAGCGCTACAAGCTGGGTGCCGGCGGCAAGACCCTCATGGCTACCCAGTGGTTCGAGGACCCGGAGGTACTGGATAACAACGGCGCCCGCTTCATTCAGTGGGAGAAGAAGGAGGGGAACTACGTCTTCCCCTATGATTGCGACCCGTCCTTCGCCACTCAGTATCAGCAGATTGGAGCGCCGGAGGGTGCGGGCAAGTGAGGCGTTTTCGGTAACGATTGCAGCGGCACAGCGAAAGGAGAGCGAAATGGCGGACGTGCAGCAAAATCTGGAGGCGGCCCAGCCGGGCGCCAACACCAACATCTTCGTTTACAAGCACAAGGCTGCGGCGGCCCCGACAGGCTGGCAACCGTTCGATCCTGCCGAGAACGGTGCCACGGATATCTCCAACGACCTGAAAGCCGAGTTCCGCATCGACCTGGTGATGGGTCCCATCGTGGCGGGCGAATTCCGGCAGCAGCCGGGCTCTGCCGTCCTGAGCTGGCCCTTCACCGAGCATGCCTTCCTCTTCGAAGGAAGCGTCGAGATCACGGACCTTGCGACCGGCGAAAAGGCTGCTTACGGGCCCGGCGACGGCTGGATCGTCAAGCAAGGCTCGCGGACGCTCTGGAATGTGCTCCAGCCAATCAGGAAATCATTCTTCCAACATACCGAATGATTGCCTGATCGCGCAGGAACAGGCACCGGGCGACGAGCGCGCGAGCAAGAGACCCGCTTGCTCCCGTCACCCGACAAGCCACGGCGCTCAGGTGCCGAAGAGCACGTTCCCCTCGCCGTCCATGGTGAAGCCGGGGTTCCAGGCGATTTCCCAGGCATGGCCGTCCGGGTCGGCGACATAGCCGCGCAGGCCGCCATGTGGTGGTGCGTCGGCCGCACGCAGCAAGGTCCCGCCGGCATCGGCCAGCCGCTCGATCAGCGGGGCAACCGCCTCCCGGTCGGCCACATTATGGGCGAGCGCGAAGGCGGCATTTCCCTCCGAACCGCGCCGCTGCATGTCCTCGTCGAGCGCGGCATTGAGGAAGGTCCCCAGCACGATGCCGTTGAGCTGGTAGAAGATGATCTCGTGATTTTCGAACACCGGCGACCAGCCGAAGCCCTCGCCGTAAAAGTGGCGCGACCGGGCGAGATCGGTAACGCCCAATGTGATGACCGAAACGCTTTGCATGACCCATAACCTCCGTTCGGCGTCATGCCTGCCATGCCGCCGTTCAAGGTCATGGGGCTCGCCCGCCGGGCTGCCAGGACCGCCGAAGCGGGGCCGGACCAACCGCTCCGGCCTTTCCTTTTCTGACGGCGGCGCTTTTATCAGAGGGCGGCCGGGCCTTCAATGAACGGCTGCATCGCGTGGCGGCCATTCCCGGTGTCGATCCGGCGAAGCTGGAGGGGAGCGTGCCCAAATAGATCCCGTTCGCTCTGAGCTTATCGAAGGGTTGCCTTTTTTCATCCAACGGGCCGAAGGAAATACAGCCCTTCGACAAGCTCAGGACGAACGGAAGGGCCCATGGTCCCGTCTGTTCACCGCCACAGCCGTGGAGAGCCTTCGCCTCCGTGCCCGTCCTGTTCTCGCAAGCGGTCAAAGCTTCGGATTGTCCGCCCGCCACCGGACGGTGAGTTCCACCCCTTGGCCAATCGGCAGCAGCGCGGTCTGGAGGTCGGGCTTGGCAGCCACAGCCGCCCGGTAGGCCCGTGCACTCTCGCGCGCCCCCGCCGGGTGGATCATGTTGTCAGCCGCGATAACGGCCTCGTCCGCGAGCTTGGGATAGAGCGCCTCGAAGCACGGCAGATACATGTCCTTCCAGATATCCAGCAGCACCAGATCGAACGGCCCCGGATCGGCCGCGATCATCGCCACGGCGTCCCCAAGGCGGAAGTCCACCACATCGGCAAGACCCGCCCGCACGAGTTGTTCGTGGGCGTGTGCCTGCTTGTAGTCGGCGAGGTCCATGGTGATGACCCGCGCGCCGATCCGTTTCGCGGCATCGGCGAGGAACAGGGTGGAATAGCCGTAGCTGGTGCCCAGTTCGAGGATGCGTGCCGGCCGTCGACCGAGCACCAGCGCGTGCAGGAAAGCGCCGACCTCCGGACCCACCGGCAGCAGCAGTTCGTCGCGCGGGATCGGCGGCCGCTCTGCCGAGGATGCCCCGAAGCGTGCCTGTTCGGCGGCGGCGCGCGCCTCATAATCGGCAAAGACTGCGGCAGCGGCGGAATCGGTGAAAATCATGAACCAGAGGTCTCCAGAGAGCAGCGTCGTCGGGCAGTCTCCGCTAAATGGCGATCAAAGGCCAGCAGGGAGCGTTTCCTCGGACCGATCCGTCCTAGCGCCTGTCTGTGGAGACACTCGCCGCTTAGAACAGATTGCGACCAGATAGGCCCCCTCGTCCTGAGCTTATCGAAGGGCAATCCTTATGTCTTGACCAGCGCCTTGCTGGGAGAGAACAGCCCTTCGACAAGCGCAGGGTCGACGGAAGGGCGTGACGCCGACCGTTCACAATCCGCTCCAGGTGCTGTCTGCGTTCAGATGATGACATGACGGAGTCGCAGACGATCGCAGGGCAAAATGGTGGGTTTGCGTGACCCGGAGCGCAGGGAACTTTCGGTCCATGAGCCCCGCAAGCGCGGCGCCGCTATTTGCAGGCCGTCAGGGATGAATGCAGACCGCGCCTGGCCTCGCATGGCCAGTCGGGCCCGGCGTCTGCTCTGCCCTACGCAGGGCCAGTCGCTCAGCCGAGTAGTCCCACTGCCTCCAGCTCCGCGAGGTTGTCGATTACCCGGTGCGGCCGGCGCTCGGGTGGCTGGGCGGCCCATTCGTCGCGCGAGGTGGTGCCGGTGGTGACGCCGATGCCCATCGCGCCGCCGAGCCGCGCCATTTCCGTCTCGACGCGCGGGTCGTCGCCGATCACCACGATCGAGTCGGACGGCACGCCGAGCTTGGCGGCGACGAACTGCATGGCGTGGAGCGAGGGCTTGCCGGTCACTTCCGGTTCCTGCCCCGTCACCCGCGCGATGGCGCCGCAAATGGCGCAGCTAAAGCCGAAGGCGCGGCCGTGGCGGCTGGCGAAGAAGGGTACATCCGACGCGGTGAAGAAGGCCGCGCCGTTCAGCACTGCCTCGCAAGCGGCGTGGATATCCGCCATCGAGCAGTCCGGATGCCAGGCAACATAGACGGCATCGGCCTGCGCCGCGCCCTCCTCGCCGGGGAAGCAGGTGGCGATGCCCTCGCCGTGCAGCGCATCCGCGACGCCCTGCGTGCCGAGCAGCAGCACGCGCTCGATCCCGCGGTCGTGAAAGACCTTGGCGGCCACGCTGTTGGGCGTGAACAGATGCTCGTCCGGGATCGGCAGGCCGAGGGCACGCAAGCGCGGCCCCTGCTCGGCGGCGGGGTAGGCGCTGCCGTTAGTGAGCGCGAGATAGGGCACGCCGCGCGCCTCCAGATCGGTCAGCAGGTCCACCGCGCCGGGCAGCACGGTATAGCCGCCGAGCTTCCTGTCGCTGAGGATCAGCGTTCCGTCGAGGTCGAACATGAAGCCGCCTGCGGGGTGCAGCGGCTCGCTCCAGAGCTTGGCAGTCACCTGATATCTGTCCTTTTCAATCCGTGCAGGATTCGAGTTCGAGGCGGAAGCCGGCCTTCTCCACGCTCACTCGCGTCACGTCCGTGCGAGCGAGGAGCTGGCGGATCAGCGCCATGGCCGGGCGCAATGTCGGATCGTAGCGGCGCGGTGCGGGACCGGCGGCCTGCATGGCGTCGACCAGATTAGCGGGCATGGTCGCGCGCAGCAGGAATTCCTCGTCGGAGAGATGTGCGCCGATGCGTTTGCGCAGCGCCGGCAGGTCCGCCATGCCCGGCTCGTCGGCCAGTTCCCTGGTGCGCGGCAGGGCCATGATCCGGTCCAGCACATCCGGCGCGATCGGCTGGTTGGGCCGCCCAAACTTGCCGATGGCGTAGCGGATCACTTCATCGGGGATCACGCTATAGCGCTCCTTGGCGGTGACGTTCATCACCGCCTGCGTCATCACCATCTGGGCGAAGGGCGTCATCACGATCGGCCAGCCCAGCTCCTCGCGCACCCGGCCCAGCTCCTCGACCACGGCGCCTTCCAGATGCGGCACGCGGTGGTCGGCGAGGTGGCGGCGCATCGTGCCGACCATGCCGCCGGGGAGCTGATGCTGGCGGTAGCTCGCGTCGTAGGGCATGGGGTGGCCGGAGGGCAGCCCCTCCGCCTGCGCCAGCGCGGTGAAATAGGCGCTGACCTCACCCAAGGCCTCGTCGTCGATATCGACTGTGTGCCCCAGCGTGCGCAGGTTGGCGACCACGCGCTCGATCGGCGGGTTGGAGGTCCCGTCCCCCGCCGCGCCGCTCGCGCATTGCAGGGCTTCGATGCCGAGGTCCGCCGCTGCATAATAGCTCTGCTCGCCCAGCCCGATGGTGCAATGGGCGTGCAATTCCAGCGGCTTGTCGCCGATCACCGCGCGGATCGCCGGGATCAGCGTGCGCGCGCGTCGCGGGCTGAGCAGGCCGCCGGGGTCCTTGATGTAGAGCGCGTCGATATCGGGGCTCGCAGCCATTTTGCGCGCCGCCTCGGCATAATGCGCGTCGTCGTGGATCGGGCTCAGCGTGAAGACCAGCGCGCCGACGATATACGCGTCGCCGTCCTTGCGGATCATCCGCGCGACCTCGACGTTCGAGTCAGCGTCGTTCATTGGGTCCGCGAGCGCGAAGCGGCCGATGCCGTTCTTCATCAGCGTGCGGAAGGCGAGCGCCATGAAGTCCGGGCTGGCCGTTTCCCACGCGATGAAGCGGAAGCCGGTCGAGAGGAATTGCAGCGGCGTGGTAGGGCATGCAGCCGCCATCAGCCGGATGCGCTCCCACGGATCCTCCTGCTTGTAGCGCACGGCGACGCCCATATGCGTGGAGGTGGTGAAGTCGATCGCCTTAAAACCGACGCGCTCCATCACCGGCGCGATGGTCAGCGTGCGCGCGGTGTCGACGCCCAGCGCGGCCCAGAGGCACTGGTTGCCGTCGCGCAGCGATGTTTCGACGAGTCGAATGTCCGCCATGGTCAGTCTCCCGTGGCAGCGGCCGCGCGGGTGGCGCGGCGCGCGAGAAAGCCGGTGTCGACGCCGCCCCGCGCGAAATCCGGATCAGCCAGACTCTCCGCCTGAAAGGCAATGTTCGTCGAGATACCTTCGATGCGGGTTTCACCCAGCGCCGCGCGCAGCCGCGCCAGTGCGGTCGCCCGGTCCGGCCCGTGCGCGATGATCTTGGCGACCATGCTGTCGTAGAAGGGCGGGATCTTGGCGCCGTCGACGATATGCGTGTCGACCCGGATGCCCTCGCCGTCCGGCCAGCGCGCGCTGCTCACCGTGCCGGGGCTGGGCATGAAGTCGCGCGCCGGGTCCTCGGCGTTGACGCGGATTTCGATGGCCGCGCCGTTAATCCGCACATCCCCCTGCGTGAGGTGCAATCCCTCGCCATTGGCGATGGCGATCTGCTCGGCGACGAGGTCGATGCCCGTCACCATCTCCGTCACCGGATGCTCCACCTGGATGCGCGCGTTCATCTCCAGGAAGTAGAACTGGTTGCGCGCCACGTCGTAGAGAAACTCGACCGTGCCGGCGCCGCGATAATCGAGCCGCGCGGCAAAGCGCACCGCCGCCTCGTGCATCTGTGCGCGAATGTCCTCGGGCAGATGCGGCGCGGGCGTCTCTTCGATCAGCTTCTGGTAGCGGCGCTGCACCGAGCAGTCGCGCTCGCCCAGATGGATGACGTTGCCGCGCCCGTCGCCCAGCACCTGCACCTCGACATGGCGGCCCTGCGCCACATAGCGCTCCAGATAGACGCGGGCGTCGCCGAACGCAGCGCCGGCCTCGGCGGAGGCCATGTCCATCGTCGCGGCAAGATCCTTCAGATCCTCGACCAGCTTCATGCCGCGTCCGCCGCCGCCGCCGACCGCCTTGATGAGCAACGGCGCGCCGATCTCCGCCGCAAGTGCCTGCGCCTCGGCTGGGCTGGCCACCGCCCCGCCCGGCACCACCGGCACGTCCGCCGCGATCGCCTCGGTGCGGGCGCGCAATTTGTCGCCGACCGCCTCGATCTGCGCTGCGGTCGGCCCGATGAAGATCACATTCTCCTGCTCGCATAAACGAGCCAGATCGGCACGTTCGGATAGGAAGCCATAACCGGGATGGACTGCATCGCAGCCCGAGCCGAGCGCTGCCTGCACGATGGTCTCGACCCGCAAATAGCTGTCGCCCGGCCGCGACGGGCCGATACACAGGGCGCGGTCCGCCATCCGCGCGCCGAGCGAGCCGCGGTCAGCCTCGGACACGGCCAGCACGGTCTCCAGCCCGAGCGCCTGCGCGGTGCGGATCACCCGCACGGCAATCTCGCCACGATTGGCGATGAGGATGCGGCGGATGCTCACCGGGCGTCATCTCCGGCAAAAGGCTGCGCACTCCCCGCCCGTTCGTGTCGAGCGAAGGCGAGACACGTCAGCGCCCGGTGGCTCGCAACGATGCGCGAACAGGACGGGAAGGCCGGATCGGTTCTCTGAAGGCGCTGCATCTCAAGCGTCCGGCCGCACCAGCATCAGCACTTCGCCATGCTCGACCAGTTCGCCGTTGGGCGCGAGGATCTCGACGATTTCGCCGCTCACCCCGGCGGAGACGGAGTTCATCAGCTTCATCACCTCGACGATGCCGATCACCGTCTCGGTATCGACCTTCTGGCCGACCTCGACGAACGGCGGCTCGCCCGGCTTGGGTGCGCGATAATAGATGCCGAGCAAGGGCGACGTGATCTCGATCAGACCCTCCTCGCCGTTCTTGCGCGGCTTGACGGCAGGCGCGGCTGCCGGCGCGGGAGCCGGGTTGGCCGCCGGTGCCGGCGCTGCTTCACGCGGTAAGCGCGCGGCGCGAGGCGGCGCGGCGCCCCCGCGCTCGAGCTCCAGCTTGACGCCGTCCAGTTCCAGGCTGAGCCGGTCGAAGGTGGACGCTTCGAGCAGCTTCATGATCTCCTCGACGTCCTTGGCGGTGAGGCTCATTTACTTGCGTCCTCCGAAAATCGTCATCACATGTTTGAGCGGATCGGCCACGGGCGCGGTGACGGGCGCCTGCGCCTTGGCGGACCACACCGTCTCCGGCCGGCTTTGCAACAGCAGCAGCGCGCCGCTTTTGTCGATGGCCCATTCGATGTCCTGCGGGCGGCCGTAATGCTTCTCGACCCGGCGGCCCACCGCGCGCAGCGCCTGCAACTCCTCGTCGGAGAGGCATGGTGCATTGCGCATGTCAGCCGGCAGCGCCTCGTCGACGATGCCGCCGCCCGGCGCCGGCACCTGCCGGATATGCTTGTCGCTGATCTCGCGCGTGCTGATCTCGCCGGTGATCTTGCCGATCACCCAACGGTCCGGCGTCACCTCGCCCGAGACGACCGCGCTGCCCAAGCCCCACGCGCCCTCGACGGTGATGACCGACTTGTCGCCCGTCGTCGGGCTGCGCGTGAACATGACACCGGCCGTGCGCGCGTCGACCATCGTCTGGACGACCACCGCCATGGCGACGCCCTCCTCGGGCAGCCCATGCTTGCGGCGGTAGGTGACGGACTCGACCGAGTAGAGGCTGCCCCAGCACTCGCGCACGCGATGCACCGTGTCCTGCGCGTCGAGCACCCACAGGAACGTGTCCTGCAAGCCCGCGAAGCTCGCATCCTCGGCATCCTCCGTGGTCGCCGAGGAGCGCACGGCGACGGTCGCGCCGCTGCCGCCGGCAAGCTGCGCGTGCGCGTCGAGAATGGCGCGCTCCACCTGCTGCGGCAATGGCTCCTGCTCGACACGGGCACGCAGCGTTCTGGACAGCGCCGTCACCGCATCGAGATCGGCCGGGTCGAGCGCCTCGACCAGCGCGCGCACCGGCGAGGCTTGCTCCAGCGCCTGCAAGAACAGCTCGAAGGCGTGGGTCGTCACCACGAAGCCCGGCGGCACGTCGATGCCGGCATGGGTCAGCTCGCCCAGGCTCGCGCCCTTGCCGCCGACCGTGGGGCGATCGTCGATGCGCAGGTCCGCGAACCAGCCGATCGCATCCGTTTCGCTCATCGTCATTCGCGTTCCTTCAGGCGTTTTCGAGCACGGGCTCGTCTTCGAGGATCGTGACGATGCCGCGCCCGCCATCCACGCGGATGCGCTGGCCGTCCTTGATCCGCTGCGTGGCGGAGCCGGTGCCCACCACGGCCGGCAGCTCATATTCGCGCGCGACGATGGCCATGTGGCTCATCGACCCGCCGATATCGGAGACCGCCGCGGAGATTTTCTGGAAGATCGGCGCCCAGGTCGGGTTCGTGACCTGGCAGACGAGAATGTCGCCCTGCTGCAACCGGCTGATCTCCTCGACCGACTTGACCACGCGCGCCGTGCCCTCGACCACGCCCTGACAAGCGGCGAAGCCCTTCAGTTCGTTGCTCGGCCCCTCGCCGTCGGAGAGCCACGCGTCCAGGCTCTCGCGGGTGATGCCCCACAGCATGACGATGGCCGGGTCGTCGATCACGTCCGGCACCACGCCCAGCGCCGGCGGCACCGTATGCTCGGCCCAGACCTTGATCGCGGCCTTGCGTTCGGCGACTTTGGCCGGCCAGTGCTGCGGACCGATTGGTTGCGAGCCGCTCGACCATGTCAGCATCAGGTCGATGATCGCGCTTTCCAGCTCGTAATGCGTCAGGTGGAACACATCTGCCGGCTCGGCGAAGAAGCCGTTTTCGGCCAGAAGTTCGCCATATTCGCGGATCTTGTTGAAGAACAGGTTGGTGTACCAGTGCTCGCAGTAGAACTTATGCCCTTCCACATAGGGGAACACGCGGTGCGCCAGCGTGATGAGCTGGTCGTAAGTGGCGCGGTCCTCGTCCGTGTCGAGCAGATCGCGATAATCCGCGACGAGTTGCTCGCGCTCCTCGATCAGCTTCCCGGTCGGCCGCTCGATCGGCTGGCCGGCTTTCACCTTCTCGATATAGCCGGGCAGTGCCGCGAACGGCATCGACAGGTCGTCGTTCCATGAGCGGTGATAATGGTAGAAGCCGTCGCCGACATTCACGTTGAACCACGGGTTGCGGCTGGTCTCCAGTTCCTTGAGCCATTCCTTGCCGGCGCCGCCCAACTGGTCGAGCGCGGCCAGTACGTCGTCGATCACCATGCCGTCGTGAAATTTGTCGTCCACGCCCAGCTCCACCGCGCGGCGGGCGAGGCGCTTCACTTCCTCGTCGGGGCGGAAAATCTCCGCTTCCATGCCCGCGACCATACGGCTGATCGCCTGATCGCTGATCTCCGGGAAGGCCTTCTTGCAGAAGTCGAAGAAGGTCAGATAGGCGCCGTAGCCGAGCAGCAGGAACTCGAAATGGTGGTGCCACATGCGGAAGTAGCCTTCGAGCGTCTTCCGGTAGGTGTCGATCAGCGCATGGTTGGCGGCGACGCCCTTGCCGGTGTGCGTCGTCTCGAGCGGCTCCAGATCGGGGAGGGAAGGCTTGGGCAGCGCCTGCGCATCCGCGATCAGCGCCTTCATTTTCTCCTTCCACTGGTCGTAGAGCGTTTCCCAATGCTCGTAATAATAGAAAGCGCGCTGCTGGAACTCCTTGGCGCGCGCTTCGATCTCGGCCGGGTCCGTCACCGCCACGCCGCCGATGAACACGCGGCCGTTGATGATGCGGTGGTCGATACCCTTGGTCGTCGGCAGCACGTGGACGCGGGTGTTGAAACTGCCCAGTGCGCAATAGGCCGCCTCCGCCGTCACCATGTCGAAATGGTGCATCGGCTCGGGGAAGTGCATGCTGTTGTAGAACCAGAAGCGCTCGTCGTCGCCCGGATTGAACTGGATGTAATAAGGATGCGCCGCCTGCGCGGCCTCGGTGCCGGGCACCACTTTCAGCGAGCTGGGCAGCGGGAAGCCCTTGGTCGGTTGGCTCATGGCAGTCCTCTCGGTCCTCCGGCCCGGCGCCGCGTTTTCTTGTCTCGTCTGGCGGCGGGCTGATGATAGGTTGCGGCCGCACCGGCACGCGCCAGTCCCATAGGGACTCGACCCATATCCGATGCGATACGCTTAGAAGCTAAAGCGTTGGCTCGCGAACCCAAAGGACACGAGCGCACGGCAAACAGGACAAAAGCGAAGCCGCCCCGTCCCGGTCCGGGCGGAGCCTCAGTGACCCTGTCGCCCCTCGCGCCACATGGTCGGCGTTACGCCGAAGCGCTTGCGGAACAGCCGGGTGAAATAGCCGGGATCGAGGAAGCCGCAGCGGAACGCGATCTCGCTCACCGAAAGGCTGCCGGCGCGCGGATCGGTGAGCAGGTTGCCGGCGCGGTCGAGCCGCACCGCGTTGAGTTCGAGCACGAAGCTGGTGCCCGCGCCCGCCAGCAGCGCCTGCATGTAGCGGCGCGAGATGCCCAACTCGCGCGCCACGCGCTCGGGCGTCAGCTCCGGGTCGGCATGGTCGGTCTCGATCCGGCGCAATATCTGGCGGGCGAGCTGGCCGCGATGGCGGCTGGCGCCTTGCCCCTGCGCGGGCTCATGGAACCCGGTCGCCAGCGTTAGCAGCGCGCCCACCTGCTCGGCGATGAGCGGGCGGGGCAGGGGGCTGGTGTCGATCCCGCGGATCATCGTCTCCAGCAGGCTGCCGAGCGGTGCGCCCCAGCCTTCGCGTGCGGAGATCGGCCGGGCGAGCAGCGCATCCGGGTCCGGCAGATATTTCTCCAGCCAGCCCTGCGGCATCATGAGGTCGATGGCCTCGTGCGCCGTGTCCATCTCCATCTGGTAGAAGCGGGTATTGTCGAGCAGCACGAACTGGCCCGGCTCGACGGTGAAATGCTTGCCGCCCATCCGCGTCTTGAGCCCGCCGGTGCGGGCATAGACGAGCTGAATGGTCGGGCTGGCGCGGCCGGCGCTGCCGTCCGTGCCGCAATGGACGACGCGCTGCGCGGGCGCATGGAGCTGGAGCAGACGGAGCTGGCCGACGCCGTGGCTGCTCCACCGCGCGGCAAAGCGGTCCGTGTCGAACACCGTCACGTCGATGGGGGCGATGGTGCTCGCCGCCCAGTCGCACCACTGGCTCAGTGCCTCGCCACGGGCGAGCCCGCTGGAGGTCCAGCTATGATCGTCCTGATGACCGGCGGGGGCGTGCATGGCTGCGATGATGTCCTCTCCCGCGCATGGCGCGCTTCACCGCAATCTAGGGGCCACGCGCGCAAGCCGCAAGCCGGGCGCTCAGTTCAGTTCGCTCACCTGCATTTCGCGCAGCCCGTGCCGGGTGTGGCCGGTCACGTCCGCACCGGCATCCTTCGCCAGCCGGGCGAACAGCGGCGCCGCGATCACGGCCATGACCGCCAGGGTGAGGATCGCCAGCCGGAAGGCGAGCAGGGTCGGCTGGGCCGATGCGCCGGAAAACAGGTTGAGCAGCGCGGCAACGCCGGAGATGGCGATGGCCTGCGCCAGCGAATTGGTGACGTTGCCGAGCACGGTGGCGTTGCCGACCTCCTCCTGCGAGACGTCGGCAAAGCGCAGCGCCATCATCGCCGTGAACAGGATCGAGCGCGCCATGCCGACGCCGACCATGATCGCGAGCAGCACGGTAAACGGGATGCCGGGCGTGAGCGCGGCGCAGACCAGCAGCGAGGCGGCCATGCACAGCGCGCCGCTGATGAGTGCGGTGCGGAAGCCGAGCCGGCGCAGCGCACGCGAGGCGATCGCCTTGAGCACGAGGTCGCCCGCATTCTGAGCGAGCAGCAGCAGTCCGGCCTCAAACGGCGTGAGGCTGAGCGGGATCTGGAGCATCAGCGGCAACAGGAAGCCAAGGCCGGTGAAGGGGATGCGCACGAACATCGCCGCGCCGACGGTCGAGGCATGGAAGCAGGGGAAGCGCAGCGGCGTCAGCGGTACGATGGGGTGCGCCGCTCGCCGCGTATGGCGCAGGGCAAGCGCGCCGAAGATGAGCGCCGCCGCCAGCAGCAGCGCGCCCAGTTCCCAGCCTTGTCCCTTGGCGCCGATCCGGTCGATCCCGGCGATGAAGGTGGCGAGCGCGCCTCCCGTCAACACGAAGCCCCTTGTATCGAAGGGCGTGCGCTCGCCCGGCTGGATATTGGGGATGAACCGCAGGCTGGCGACCAGTGCGACCAGCGCGGTCGGCACGTTGAGGAAGAAGATCCAGCGCCAGTCGAGGAAGGTGATGACGAAGCCAGCAAGGGGCGGCCCCAGCACCGGGGCGACCAGCGCCGGGGTGGAGCTGATCGTCATCGCCGTGACCAGATAGTGCTTGGGGGTGATACTGAGCAGCACGATATTGCCCACCGGCACCATCAGCGTCGCGAACGTGGCCTGCGAGACGCGCATGGCAAGGAACATCGGCAGGTTTTGCGCCATGCCGCACAGCATGGACGAGACGATGAAGCCGAGGATCGCGGTGGTGAACACCCGCCGCGAGCCGAAGCGCTGGCCGATCCAGCCGCTCACCGGCAGCATCACCGCCGAGACGAGGATATAGATGGTGACGGTGGTACTCATCGTCGTCGCGGAGACGGCAAAGTCTGTTGCCATGGCGGGCAGACCGGTGATGAGCGCCGTGCTGTCCAGCCCCACCATGAACATGGTGCCGGCCAGCACCCAGGCGGTGATCCGCGCGCGCCGCAGGGCGTCGTCGGAGGGATCGGCGGGCGGGCCCTCCAATGGGTCTTGGCGCGGTGGGGTCATGCTGCGGCGGACCATGGCAGCGCGGAGCGGCCGCGCCAAGAGGGGCGATAAGCGAGGACGCGCCAAATGGCTCTTGCCGGATCGCCGCCAATCTTGTCATGCTGCCGCTTCGATTCGGACAAGATCAACTTCACGGAGAGAAAACATGGCCACGAAAGCGGTCGATATCGAGGAAACGGCTCGCACGGTGCAGGCCAATCTCAACTATCTGCTGCCCGGTACGCCCATCAACCGGCGCTTCGTCTCCGCCGGTGTGGAGGTGAACACCGGGCGCAACGGCCCCTATCCCACCACGGTGCGCGACGCACGCGCCATCCGCGACCATTTCACGCTCGATCGCCAGGGATTCACCCTGCTCGATGCGCCGACCGCGATCCGTGACTTCCACGACAAGGCGGAGGTGGAGGCGCATTATCAGGCCGAGGTGCAGCGCTATGTGCGGGAGGCGTTCGGCGCTGATCTGGTGGTGCCGATGGGCTGGATGCTGCGCACGTCCGGCGAAATCCCGGAGGCGCCCAAGTCGGACCAGCCCTATCGCCATTATGGCGGCCTCCAGCCGGCCGCCGGTGAGGTGCATGTCGATACCGAGCCGAGCCGCCAGCCCGCCGCCGCCCGGCGTGCCTATGAGCGCGCGCGGCCGAACGGGCCGGGCTTCAAGCGCTTCATCATTTCCAGCTTTTGGCGCACCTTCTCGCCGCCGCCGCAGAACTGCCCGCTTGCCGTGTGCGATGGGCGCAGCGTGCGGGACGATGAGGGCACGCCCAACGTGCTCTGGGTGGTCGACAAAATCCCGGAAGGCGACGCCATGTTCGCGCCGATGGACGATGACGCCAACCCGCTCGCGGCGGCGATCTTCTACCACAACCCCGCTCACCGCTGGTGGTATTTCTCCAACATGACGCGCGACGAGGCGCTGCTGTTCAAGTTCCACGACAGTGCCGGGGGGGACGCCTGGCGCTGCCCTCACACCGCCTTCTGGGACGACAGCCTGCCCGGCGCCAACGTGCGCGAGAGCATCGAGTGCCGGAGTATCGCCTTCTTCGAGTGAAGAGCGGGGCGGGGGAGGGCCAGAGCTGAAGCCAGAGTCGGAGCCCGGGGGTTGAGCCGCGCTCCGGCTCTCCCGTCTTCCCATTCTCTTGTTCAGAGGGCCATTGATCCAGATTGAACTATGCAGTGCTCCTGCGAAGGCAGGAGTCCAGGGCGACAGGGAGCTACGGCTGGGTTCTGGGCTCCTGCCTTCGCAGGAGCACTACATGGCTTAACATGAAGCGGATACGCTCAAACGCCGCGCACTACATGTCTCGCCTTCGCTCGACACGAACGGCGCCTTGGACGCACCATTACGCCCCCCCTCCAGGGGAGGGATTGGGGTGGGGAGGAGCGGGACACCCCGCTTGCAGCCCCTATCCCTCCGCCGGTGCAGTCGTCAGGCCCAGTTCGGGAATAGCCACCGAGCGCCGCCCGCCGAAATCGGTGCGCACCACGATCAGCCCGCTCTTCTCTAGATAATCGAGCAGTCGCCGGATGCGGCCGGCCGAGCGCGTGCCGTAGATGCGCGCCAGCGCCGCGTCGTCCGGGCAGGGCTCGCCGGCGATGGCGGTGCGGGCGAGCAGCAGGAAAGGCGCCAGCAGATCGTCCGGCACGCCCTCCGCCAGCCGCAACACGGCGGGCCATTGCGGATCGTCCAGCCCGTCGCCGCCCGCCACCGCGACGGCGAACCGGCGGCGGAAAGCCAGCATGTCCAGCCCCGCATCGGGCAGCCGCTGCATCCGGCAGCGCACGCAAAAGTCCTGATAGAGCGCCGGGATCGGCCGATAGGTGCAATCCTCCTCCGCCGCCATGTCGCGCAGCACGGCGCGGATGATGGTCTCGCGCTCCGGCGCAGCGGAGGCGGGCTCGCGCGGCGCATCGGCAACCTCCTTCTCGGCCAGCGCCGCCGTATCGCCCTCGTCCTCCGCCCGGTCCAGCCGCACGCTGCTGTCGACTGGCTTGGGCGGTGGCGGCGCCAGCGGCAGGTCCGGCTCGCGCGGTTCCGGCTCGACCGCGAGGAAATCCTCCGCCGCCTCGGCTGGCGCATCGGGGAGCGGGATCAGGCGGTGCGTGCCGGTGCGCGCGCTGGTCTGCACCGCGCCGATCTTCACCGCGATCGGGCGGCGGCAGATCGCCGGGCCGAGCGCGAGAAAGCGCCCGCGCTCCAGATCGCGAATCTGCTCGGCTTGCCGCCGCTCCATGCCGAGCAGATCGGCGGCGCGCGCCATGTCGATATCGAGAAAAGTCCGGCCCATCAGGAAGTTGGAGGCTTCCGCCGCGACATTCTTGGCCAGCTTGGCGAGCCGCTGGGTGGCGATGACGCCCGCCAGCCCGCGCTTGCGCCCGCGGCACATGAGGTTGGTCATCGCGGCGAGCGACATGCGGCGGATCTCGTCCGACACGTCTCCGGCGGCGGCGGGTGCGAACATCTGCGCCTCGTCCACGACCACCAGCGCCGGATACCAATGCTCGCGCGGCGCATCGAACAGGGCGGCGATGAACTGCGCGGCGCAGCGCATCTGCGCCTCCAGCTCCAGCCCATCGAGCGTCAGCACCACCGAGGCGCGCCGCTCGCGCACCTTGGCCGCCAGCCGCTCGATCTCGCGCCCGTCATGCTCTGCCCCGTCGATGACGATATGGCCGAACGGCTCGGCGAGCGTGACGAAATCGCCCTCCGGGTCGACGACGACCTGCTGCACCATGCGGGCGCTTTCCTCCAGCATCCGGCGCAGCAGATACGACTTGCCGGACCCGCTGTTGCCCTGCACGAGCAACCGGGTCGCCAGCAATTCTTCCATGTCCATGGGGACCGGCGCGCCATTGGCATCGGTCCCGATCACGATCGAGGCTGTCACCGGGCCGTTCATAGCCATGCGGGGCGGCGGGGCAAGGGCGGGGTGGCGGATGAGGTGGCGGGCTGCTCGTTTCGCCGCTTATGGTGAGCGTCGGCGAGATGGGTTGACGCTCGTCCCACTAGACCGGGCTTAGTGCTCCTGCGAAGGCAGGAGCCTAGGGCGGCGATGAACCGCTCATGCGCCCTGGGCTCCTGCCTTCGCAGGAGCACTGACGCTGGAAAAACGCCAATCTAGCCCGGCTACGCCCGATACGACCGGAAACGATGGCGCCCGCGCAGCCCGATCACTCCGTCTCGAACCGCTCCAGCACCTTGCCCGCCCAGCCCATGATCTGCTTGGAGGCGATCAGCCATTCGCCGTCCACCTTGGCCACCACGTCGCGGACATGGCCGCACCAGTGCAGATGCGGCGGTTCGGGCGGGCGGTTGATCGTGGCCCATGCGTAGGAGCGCACCACCCAGTGATGCTTGCGCTCCTCCGGGTCCGGCTCGAACACGAACTGCGCCATCTGGTGCTGGTGGCCGGGGAAATCCGGGCGCTCGTGGAATTTGAGCACCAGCTTGCGGATTTCCTCGCGGCCCTTGCGCACCTCGATGCCGCCCTCGCGCGTTTCCTCGGTCGCTTCGGCATCCGGCGTGAACAGGGCGAGATAGCCCTCGGTGTCACCGGTATCGAGCGCCCAGCTATAGCGGGCGTACAGCTCGTAAATGGCGAGCTTGTCCCTGGTCTTGAGTGTCATCGCCCCCTCCTCAGCGCGGCGCTATGTGGAAGATGCGCTCGGCATTGCCGTGGCAGAGCGCGTGTCGCTCGGTGTCCGTGCAGTCGAACGCGTCGATGAAGTCCACCGCCGGCTTCATGGGCTGATAGGGATAGTCGATGGCCCATAGCACATTGTCGATGCCGATCTTGTCGATGGTGTAGCGCAGCGCCAGCGGGTCCTCGACGCCGCTTGTCGTCACTACGAAGTTCTGCTGGAAATACTCCGCGATGCTGAGCTTGGTCTTCGGCGCCCGGCCGATGGCTTGCGCACGGCTGTTCATGAAATTGATCCGCCAGATCCAGAAGGGGATCGCCTCGCCCATATGGCCGATGCAGATCTTGAGCTTGGGGAAGCGGTCGAACACGCCGCCCGCCATCATGCGGACGACATGGGTGCCCACCTCCACGCCATAGCCCCACATGGCGCTGTCCATGCCATAGTCCATCAGCGGCCCCTTGAGCGTGTCGGAGGCGGCGCGCGGGTGGATGTAGATGCAGGCACCCAGCGCTTCGGCGGCCTCAAGGCACGGCCAATATTTGGGGTCGTCCAGATATTCGCCATGGGTGTGGCTGTTGAGGATGAAGCCGTTGAGCTTGAGGCTGTTGATTGCCCGCTCCATCTCCTTGGCCGCGCGCCTGGGGCTTTGCGGCGCGAAGCTGGCGAGGCCGGAGAAGCGGGCGGGGCGCTTGCGGCAGATGTCCGCCAGCTTGTCGTTGGCGAGCGCGGCGAGGTTGGTCGCCGTATCCGCATCGAACATCTGCACGCCGGGTGCGGTGAGCGAGAGCAGGTGCATATCGACGCCCAGCGCATCCATCTCCGGCAGGCGCTTGGCCTCAACGTCGAGCAGCCCGTCGAGGAAGTTCATGCTACCGTAGCCGGAGGCGTCCGGGTCCGCATCGTAGATGCCGCGGCAGAGCAGCTTGTCGAGGCTCTGCGTCGGCCCGCGCACCTCCTCGCGCAGTTGCGCGGCGACCTCCGGGATGGACCAGGCTTCCTCGGTGGCAATCAGACGCATCTTTGCAGACATGACGGTTCTCCTTCCGGGTTATTGCCCCTCATCCATCGGCGGGGCGAGGCGCTGCCGGCGCGCCAGCCACAGCGCGAGCAGCGCGGCGATGGCGAGCGGCAGCAGGGCGATGAGGAAGAAATGCCGGGCCGCTGTAAGCCCGAGCAGAATGGCGAGCGATCCGGCCAGCGGACCTAGGATCGAGCCCACCCGTCCCAGCCCCAGCGCCCAGCCGAGGCCGGAGGCACGGAAGGCGGCTGGATAGGTGGCGCTGGCCGATCCGTTGAGGCCGTTCTGCGTGCCGGTGCTGAAGAAGCCGACGAGCAGCAGCAGCGCGATCAGCATCCCCATGCCCCAGTTGTGAACGGCGAGCAGCAGCAGGGAGAGGGCGGCGAGCGCGGCGAAGATGGCGACGATTTTCCACTGCGCGCGAGCGAGCAGCAGGCTGGCGCACACGCCGCCCGCCACGCCGCCCGCATGGACGCCCGTGGCGATCCACGAGGCTTGCGCGAGCGAATAGCCCTGATCCCTGATAAGCAGCGGAATCCAGCCGCTCAGCAGGTAGATGACCATGAGCACGAGCGCGAAGATCAGCCAGATGGCGAGCGTCCGTCCGCGAAATTCCGGTGCCAGCACGGCGCGCACCCCGGCCGTGGCGGCTTTTGGCGCTGCCCCCGGCCGGAACGCCGGGCTCTCCGGCAGCGCCAGCCAGAGCAACAGCGCGATAGCGATCGGCAGCACGCCGCCGGCCACGAACAGCGCCGGCCAGCCATGGGTCGGCAGATAATGCGCGGCAACCGCGCCGGCGACCACGCCGCCGAAGGTGATGCCGATGCCGACCAGCCCCGTCGCTGTGGCGAGCAGCCGGCGCGGCGCCAGTTCGCCGGCCAGCGCCAGTGCGTTGGGTAGCACCGCGCCCAGACCGATGCCGATGAGGAAGCGCAGCACGATGAGTTGCGGCAGGTTGACCGCCAGCGCCGCGATCAGCGAGAGCGTGCCATAGGCCACGCAGCAGGCGATCAGGATCGTCCGCCGGCCGAAGCGGTCGCCCAGTGGCCCGATGGTCAGCGCGCCGATCAGCACGCCGATGAGGCTGGCGGAGAGCAGCGGGCCAATCTCCGCGCGGTCGATGCCGAAATCCTCGACAATGGAGGGCGCCGCGAAATTGGCGGCCTGCAAATCGAACCCTTCCACGATCAGTGAGATCAGGATGAGGACAAAGCTGCCCCAGCCGCGAATCGTTCCCCTGTGGCCGGCTGCGTCGCCGGTTGCCGCCGGCGTGTCGCTCTGACTGGACAAAATCATCCCCTCCATCGTGGCCGGCCGCGCCGGCCCCGCGCATAGAGGCGGGTCGCGCCGCGCGATGCAAGTGGAAACTCGGTCGCATGCCGCGGACGGCTGGCGAGCGGGAGGCTGGAGCGGATGAGGTCTGGGTGGATAACGCGCGTTATCTCAAGGGAAGCCGTCATGCAGACTTTGCTTCAGTGTCCATGTTACTTTTGCGACGGGAACTTGAAGGCATGTCGGCCCCCGACAGCAAATTTCAACATGAATGATTGACCGGCTCCGTGGCTAGAACCCTGCCGCCAAAACGACCCCGGTAGTGGTGAGTAGCGGTATTCCTAATCCCTCTTCATCCCAAGTGCCTAACCTTCGTCACCCCGGGCTTGACCCGGGGTCCCGCTTCCCAATTGTGAAGGCCAGTCCAGAGCCGAAGCGCAGGATAAGCGGCAGTTATGACAGATGGCCGGCCACCATTCGCACGCTATTTGCGGATAAGAAAGCGGGATCCCGGGTCAAGCCCGGGTGACGAATGAGGCAGGGTTTGCAACGGCATCGAGATTTCTCGACGCGTCCGGGCTGGCCCCCACTGCCACCGCTATCGGCCCTTGCGCTATCCCTCGCCGTCGCGCCGGGTGCGCACCCAGTTGCGCTCGCGCTTGCCGGCAAGCCGCAGATAGACAGGGATTTTCCACAAGAGATAGAGCGGGATCCGCGCCAGTGTCGCCGCGCGCACCGTTTCGCGCCCGTCGCGATACCAGGCGAGCGCCAGCAGCAGCGCGCAGAGCGCCAGCGCGCCCGCCATCAGCGCGGCAGGCATCGAACTGGCGCCGAGGAGGGCGAGCACGGCGGTCAGCGCGAGGACCAGCAGGCTCACGCTCATCATCAGCGCCAGCGGCGGCACCAGCAGGCTGAGCCCGTGCCAGCACAGTGCCGGCCGCACGGTGCCCAGCCCCCGCAGCACCAGCGGCAGGCCCTGTTGCAGTGCCGTGGCGATATAGCCATGCTCCCAGCGGGTGCGCTGCGTCAGCGTGTCCTGCTGGCCGGCCGGGTCGCTCCACACCGTCGCCTGCTCCAGAAAGACCGGCGCGTGCCCAGTTTTCGCGAAGCCGATGCCGAGCACCAGATCCTCGACGAGATGGCTGGTGGCGAGCGGTGCGTTCGCGACGAGCGCCCAGGGGAAGGCCATGCCGGTCCCCCCCAGCATGGCCGGCGTTCCCAGCCACGCATTGGCCCGCGCGCGCACCAGATTCTTGATAAGAAAGGCGAAGTTGGAAATCTGCGTCATCGCGCTCGCGCCGGGGCGGGGGCGCATCAGATAGCGGCTCTGCACCGGGCGGCCGCGCGCGCAGGCGGTGTCGATCAGTAGCCGCAGGTCATCGCGGTCCATTTCGCAATCCGCGTCGAGCACCACGAGGCAGTCGGGCGGGTCGCCGCGCAGCGTGTCGCGGCCGAAGGCGAGCGCGTGTCCCTTGCCCCGCCGCGTGCTATCGTGGCGTTCGAGCACTGCCGCACCGGCGTTGCGCGCGATGGCGGCTGTCTCGTCGGCGCAATTGTCCGCCACCACGATCAGCCGCGTCCAGTCATCGAGCGCGGGCGCCAGCCGGGCGAGGGTGGCCGCGATGCCGCCCGCTTCGTTGTGCGCCGGCATCAGGATGACGGTGCGGCGCCGTTCGCCGCCGGCTCTCGTGGTCCGGGCCGGGCGCACCAGCACCCCCAGCGCGAGCTCGATGGCGAGCACGGCCAGCAACAGCAGCGGAAGCGCGACGAGGCCCCAGGCCAGAAGATCGAGAATCACGGGAGCCAACCTCTGTGCCGCTCAGCCGCGCGTGGCGGCTTCAGGCGGCGGACCGAGAGCGGGAGGGCGCGCCCGGACCGGCGCGCCCTTGGTGGTCCGCTCAGTTACCGGCCGGTTCCGCCGCATTGCCGGCGGCCGGCAGCGCGGCGGGCTTGGCGGCGTCCGCCTTCACCTCATAGCCCGGCTGGAACTCGATCTTGGCCTTCGTCTTGGCTTCCTTCAGCCGCTGCTCGCCGACCTTGTTCAGCTCCTCGTTGCGGATGGCCTGTGCGGCGATCGGCCGGGCCTGCTCGGGCGAGACGGCAACCGACTCGACGGCGGTGATGGCGTTGATGACCAGCTTGCCGTTGCGCGGCACGATGAACGGCTCGCCCGGCGGCAGCGATTGCAGCCGCTGGAGCATCTCCGGCGCGACGCCGGCCGAATCCAGCGTGCCGGTGCCGCGCTGGAAGGCGATGCCCATGGCGGTCAGCCGCGTTGCGACCTCGGCGAGCGAATGGGCGCTCTCCAGTTCCTTGAGACGGGTCGGGTCGGCCGGCACGTCGATCTGCAACTGATCGAGCTTGAAGCGCTTGCGGTCGGCAAACTGCGTCGGGTGCGTGGAGATATATTTGTCGATCGCCGTCTGGTCGGGCACGCGGATCGAATCCATCGTCTTCTTGCCGTACATGCTGACGAGAAGCTGCTCCTCCATGCGGCGCTGCTGCGTGAGGAACTGCGGGTCGCGGTCCAGACCCGCCTCCTTGGCGGCCTGCACCAGCAGGCGGCGGTCGACCATGCGCTGCAACACCTGGTTGCGCACGGCCTCCTTGTCGGCATTGGCGGGCACGTTGAGGTCGGCGATTTCGGCGTTGAGTTCGGTGAGTGTGATCTCCTCGCCGTTGACGATGGCGACCACCTGGCCCTCCGCCTTTTTCTGGCAGGCGGTGACGAGAAGGACGGCGGACGTAAGCGCGATGATCGAGGCGCTCCTCAGCTTGGGCATTGACGGTCTCCAGTCAGGCATGATGGCTGTTATGCTTTGGAATTGGGGTAAGGGAGCGACCGGTTTGTTCTAGGTGGATATGCGACGATCCGGCCGTGGGCGAACCGGCGCGCTGCGAGGCGATGGACGGCTGGCGACGCAAGGTCAGGGCCGCGCGATCATGGCACGGACCCGCTGTGCGTTCCATCTCATATGGATGGTCTTCCCCTTTTGTCGAACCATGCCGAAACCCTCGCTATCCGGCAGATTGGCCGGGTGCTTTGATACAGCGCCGCCAATCCCGAGACAAGTCCGCCCGATGCGCAGCTCTGTCCCGTGCCATAGTGGCACCGCCTAACGGCAGACCCTTAATTTTGCGTGCAGTGCGTCGGTGTTTCCATCCCTAGCTCGCGGCCATATCGGATGAAACTCCGCCGGCGGGGCAATTATGCCGGCGGGGCAATTATTCGGCTGGAGACCCCGGCTCTGCCGCCCATTCGTGGGCGGCCTCCAGCCGGGCGGTATTGGCGGCGCAGATCAGGGCGTCGGCACGGTCAAGAAGGATGGGCGCTCCACCGGATCGGTCAGCGCGCGCGGGAAGCTCGGCGCCGGGCAGCGCACCGCCACCGGACGGACCGGGATCGGCCGGGGCCGGGGGGAGGCGCAGCACACGAGTAGCATAGTCAGCGCGGGCAGCATCAACCTTGCGATCGGCATCATCGTTCAGTCTCCGGTTCCTATTCTGGATGCGGGCGACCTCGGCCCGCCAGCTGGCATCGGCACGCGCTTGTGCGGCTTCGAACGCGGCAGCGTCCGCCGCGCGCAGGGCTCGCTCGGCCGTGAGGGCCTGCCGCGCGCTGTCCAGCCGGGCACGGCTCAGCATCAGCGCTGCGCTCAGGCCGGCAATGGCGAGCAGCGCGCCGATCCCTAACGGCGGCGTCAGCCGGGCGAGCAGCGCGCCCATCATAGCCCCTTGAGGCACAGTTGACGTTCGGCGCGGCGGCGCTTCTCCAGGCCGGGGAGCACGCGCCCACCCGCGCGGGTCCACATCAGGAAGGCGTCGCAGCCGCCCCGCCAGTCGCCGGTATTGAAGCGCCGCGCCACGGTCGAGCGGGTGAAGGCGACCTCGCCGATATTGTAGGCGAGCGAGATGGACGCGGCGAACTGGTTGGGCCGATCCTTGAGGGCGGGCACCGCTCTCAGCACCGCCGGGGCATAGTCGTCGGCCAGCGCCCGGTGCAGCATCGCCTTGCATTCGGCCGGCGTATAGCGGCGCATCTCCACCCGCGTCTCGCCGGTGCAGACGGTCGCGATACCGGCAATGTCCCGATAGGGCGCGAGCCGCGTCCCTTCCCAATGCTCGACCACTGGCGTGGCGATCGCCACCGCGAGCGCGACGAACGCGCCGCCGCCGATCGCGCCGCCCAGCGCGCCGGCCCGCAGCGGGGTAAGGCCGCCTGCGGGGATCACGAGTGCAGCTCCGGCTGGTGGAGGATGCGGGCAAGCGCGGTCGCGGCGAACAGCGCCAGGCCGATCCACGGCGCACCCGGAATGAGCGCGCGGCTATCCGCCGGCAGCGCGCCCCATGCCGCCGCACAGGCTGCGCCGATCGCCGCGATCCGCACGGACCAGAGTCGGTGCGCCCGGCGCACGTCGTCGATCAGGCGCGCCCGGATGCGCGCCCGCTGATAGTTGAGCATCGTCTGTCTCCTATCTGTGCAGCCAGCCCTTGGCCGCCGCCACCAGCCCCGCGATGGCCGCCGCGAAACCGGCGATCCGCTGCACGAGCCGAAGCGAATATTTGGCGGCCGACCACGCCTCGACCACATCCTTGGTCGCCGTGACGCCCTGCTCCACCAGCGCGACGCGCCGGCTGAGGTCGTCCAGCCGCTGCGAGTGCTCGGTCTGGAGGATCATGATCGCGTCGACCTTCCCCAGCATCCGGTCGAGCTTGGCGTTGAGGTCGGTCATCCTCACCACCCCGCCAGCGCGTCGCAGGCATCGACGATGATGCCGGCCTGCACGGTCTGCCCATCCGGTGTGAGATGGACGCCGTCACCCCAATACGGGGTATAGGGCGCGCTGTTGGGGCACGCGTCGTCACCGCCCAGCACGCTGCCCCACACAT
>MKWI01000026.1 GCA_001899715.1 Sphingobium sp. 66-54 | reverse complement strand
GGCGGTGACGACGCGTGCCCCAACAGCGCGCCCTATACCCCGTATTGGGGTGACGGCATCCATCTCACACCGGACGGGCAGACTGTGCAGGCCGGCATCATCGTCGATGCCTGCGACGCGCTGGCGGGGTGGTGAGCCATGGCGCTGTGTGAAGCGTGCGGGCAGCCGCTGCCGGAAACGTTCCGCTCCGGCGATCTGGTGATCCGGGACAATCCGCCCGAGGCGCTCTGGCGCGGCGAGCCCATCCTGACCACGCCGACGCGGATCAGGCTGCTCAGTCTGCTCGCCCGTCTCGGCCGCGCCAGCACGAGCGCTCTGCTGATGACACTGCCGGGGCAGGACAGCGGATCGGGCACCGTGCAGGTGCATCTCCATGGCCTGCGCCGCGCGCTTCAGGCGGCCCACGTGCCGGTGCACCTGATCGCCATCCATGGCTGGGGCTACGAACTCATCTGGACGGACCGGCGGTGACCGAGATCTGGATCGCCATCGCCGCGCTGACCGCCGCACTCGCCGGCCTCGCCATCCTTTTCATCATCGTCGGGAGAAAGATCATGACGTTATTGGAATCGCTGCAAAGCCAACTCGCGTTTCACACGGCCACGGTCGACCAGGTGCAGGCCGCGTTCAACACCATCCCTGATTTGATTCGCCAGCTCGTCGAGCACGAGATCGACAAATACAAGGCGGCGCATCCTGAGGCGGAGGGACCGGTCTCCGAGGCCGATCTAATCGCCTACATGCAGGCCAGCACCGAGCAGGATACCGCACTCGCCGGCCTCGCCATCCTTTTCATCATCGTCGGGAGAAAGATCATGACGTTATTGGAATCGCTGCAAAGCCAACTCGCGTTTCACACGGCCACGGTCGACCAGGTGCAGGCCGCGTTCAACACCATCCCTGATTTGATTCGCCAGCTCGTCGAGCACGAGATCGACAAATACAAGGCGGCGCATCCTGAGGCGGAGGGACCGGTCTCCGAGGCCGATCTAATCGCCTACATGCAGGCCAGCACCGAGCAGGATAAGCGGCTCGCCGGCCTCGCACCGATCATCCAGCTCTGGTTCGACCAGCAGCGGCTCTATGGCGATCCCGAGCAGGATCGACCCGATGGAGCGCCGACGCTGGACGATCCGGCGCCGGGCGATGAAAGCGCCTGACCATGACCCCGAGCGCCTCACCCGCTACGCAGGCGGCAGCCTCCCTTGAACTCCTGATCGGGGAGATGCGCGGCCAGATGCGCGAGCTGATCCATAATATCAACAATGTCTCGCAGAAGCTGGAAGCGCTCTCCCAACAGGTCGCGGCATCGCAGAGCATCCCGGCTGATATCCAGGCGCTCAAGGGCGAGGTTGCTGACCTGCGCGCCCGCGTGACCGTGCTGGAGGCGCAGGAGAACAAGCGAGCCGGGGCGCTGGGGGCAAGTAGCTGGCTGTTTCGCGTCATTGCTCTGCTGGCCGCCTGCGGGGCCGGTGGCGCTATCGTCAAGTTGATCGGAGGATGAGATGACCGTCTGGCAGGAAATTCAGCGCAAGGTGGGTGTGGCCGCCGATGGCGTCCCCGGCCCGGCTACCGCCGCCGCCATCGCCAGGGCGCTCGGGATCGACGTTCCGGCGACCAGCATCCCGGACGATTATTGGCCGATGCTGGCCCGGATCGAGAGCGACAACCAGCCCTACATCAAGGCCGGCTCGTCCAGCGCGTCCGGCCTGTATCAGTTCATCCGCGCGACATGGATCGCTGAGGGCGGGCAATGGGGCTCGGATCTGTCGCAGGCGTTCGGCGGGCTCAAGCCGAGTGTGGAGGAGCAGCTTGCCCGCGCCAAGACGTTCACCGCCAAGAACGCGGGCTATCTGCGGTCGAAGGGCATCCCGATCAACAGGGCCTCGCTCTATGCCGCTCACTTCTTCGGCCCGCAAACAGCCGCTCGGGTCATCGGTGCCGATGTTGACGCCCGTGCCGATCTGATCGCGGGTGAGGCGGCGACAAAGGCCAATCCGTCGATCCTGCGCGGCAAGACGGTCGGGCAGTTTCTGACATGGCTGCACGGCAAGACTGGCGAGTGGGCGCGGTGAGCTGGACCGCACGCGACTGGCGTCAGTTCTCCGCCCTGATGCTGATGGCGCTGGCGGCGATCCCGCTCACCGCCATCATGGCCGCTTCGCTGTGGATCGTGCATCTCTATCCGCGCAACCACTATGCGTTCTGGCTCGGTCAGTCGGCCGCCGCGCTGATTGCGCTCGACCTCATCGGCTTGTCCGCGATCCTCGGCCGGCGGACCTTCAAAATCCGCGTGGGCGACAAGGAACTGGATATGACCGGCGAGGATGCCGAGCGCGTGCTTTCCACGGGAGATGCAGCATGACCATCCTCCGCCTGATCCTGACCAACCGCTGGGCGCAGGGCCTCGCTGTGGGCCTCGCCTTCCTCGCACTCATCTTCGCGCTCGACCGCTGCGCCAAATACGCGATGGGCGAGATGCAGGAGAGCGCCACCGAAGCCGGCGTACAGAAAGAGCGCGCCGAATCGTCCGCCGTCATCATCAACCAAGTGGAGAAGGCCAATGCCGCCGCTGAAAAGGTGCGCCGTGCTGGCGGCGCTGAGCGGGCTGACTGCCTGCGCGACAACCGTCACCCCGAGAACTGTTGACAGCGCCTGCGCAGCGTTCTCAACCCTGACCTATTCCGGCGCAAAGGCCGGAGAGGAAAAGGCCGACGACCCCGGTAATCAGTATGACACTGCCGAGACCGTCACCGGGATCGCGATCTACAATGCGCGCTGGCGGGCGACCTGCGAGGCCGATGCCCCGCGCTAACGCTTGGAAGCGTCGATTTGCCGCCCCATCGTCCAGTTGCTGGCCATTCTCACCTTCGGATTAGGGGCGCACCAGATTTCCCCGGTTTCATTGATCGCCGTGACCCAGATCAGATTATGCTCCTGACCATAGTCGATGACGGCGAAGGCATATCCGGATCCCTTATCGAGCACGATGACAGGGAGGGCGGGGTCGAGTTGCGTTAGTGGCATGAAAGCGTCCTTTGGCCTAGTGCCGCCCTAACGCGCATCGGCGCAGAAAGTTCGCGTCAGGCCAGCAGCCACTGCCACGCTGGCTGGACCAGTGCATAGACGATCAGGGCGCCGACGAAGATGGCCTCGATCCGCTCGGTCATAGAGCCCACACTAGAGCGATAGCGATAGCCGTCGAGATGAGCGTAACGATGAAGCAGCCGACGTTGTCGCGGCTACCAGACACTCATCTCATCCTCTATGTCTAGAGGCTCCTGATGCGGCTTCTTCGAGAGATCGGGCCTCTTGCGAAAGATACAGAGCGCGCCGGCCATAACGATGGTCGCAACAACGATCATGAATTCCCACACGGTCAACCCCCGTCTTGGCGCCCGCCCGTGCAACATCAGCGACGACTTGTTAAGCGCTAAATATTGCGCTTCGGGTCCAAAATAATTGGAGCGGGTTTTAGTAACTATCATGGGCAGGCGCCCTGCCGCCGCCAGACGGCGCCAAGCAGCGGATAAATAATTCAATGTGGATCAATCCGCGCTCGATTGCGCAGGCGTTACGTCGATGGCTATACGCCCCTCCGCGCGGGTCGGAGGGGGATAATCGTGCCACGGCGACCGCTGCCGCCAGCAGAACAGAAGAATTGTCTCAAGCTGGCTGCCGCCGACCAAAAGCCCCAGACGGCTGATGGCTGCGGCGCCGCGGCCGTCAACGTGGCCGAACTCCGCAGGATCCATGAAGCCTTGTGCAGGCTGGCGGCCGAAGTAGCGGCGCTCGCCGGCGATCTGACGGCGCCCGGTGCGCCGGCGGCACCGCGCAAGCCCAGAACGCTCGCGGCAGTTGGCGCCGGCTATCTGCGGGCCCGCTATCGCAGGGATGCCCGGTTGGCCTCCCGGCTTCGCGAGCCGGCATGGGACATATTGGTTGAGCTGCTGGTCTCGTCCGCTCTTGGTCGGAGAGTCTCTATATCCGATGCCTGCCTTGCTACGGTCGTGCCGCCGACAACCGCTCTGCGCCATCTAGGCGTGCTGCAAGACGCCGGCCTGATCCACCGGGTCACTGACATAGCGGATGGCAGGCGAGTCTATCTGGAACTGACCGTATTGGGCGAGGATCTCACGAAGCGGTTTCTCGACGACATCGCTTTGCTCTAGTCCGGTGCCGGGGCCGGAGTTACCATCATACCATTCGTTCGCATCGTCGTCTCATCTGCCGGTTAGCTCAGGCGACTTTGCCCCGCACCGCGAGCACCGGAAAAGCCTGCCAATCGCCGCATAATCCCACGCTTCCGGGACAATTTGCCGATCTCGCAACAGGCTGGCGATCTTCCAGGACGGCGACACCTTCTCGTGCCCACATCTGATGCAGGTCATCGCCACATAGGTCGTATCACCGACCTTCTCGTTTCGCGTCATTCGCATGAGAACATCATGAGAACGAACGTGGAGATCCGGTCAATAGCGTTGGGGTATGAGGCGGGGTATCGTGCGCTGAAGATGGGCTGAAATGCGTGGCCGGGACGGAGGGAGTGTCCGTCGCGATCATGCAAATTTGCATCGTCCAATCTGTGTCAATTTAGTTTGCGCCGGACCAACTTAACCGCCTCCTCAAGGATGGCCCCTTCGCTATCCATGATCTCCGCCCAGCTAACAGCGATGTTGTAGGCGCTCCCCTCATGTCCCTTGCCGGAGACGAGCACGCCTTCCGGTACAACGACCAGAAATATCGAAGCTGCGACCGTGCTGCTGTCGGCCGCCAGTCGTGCGCACTCTCCGAGCAGCGTTTCTAAATTTGCCATCCTTCGAGGTATCATGCTCACCAATGCAGCGGTCAAGGCCGCGCGGCCGATGGCGCGCGCCTATAAGATATTCGATGAACGCGGGTTGCACCTGTTCGTCTCGCCGGCGGGCCTGCGGGCCTGGCGCCTGAAATATCGCTTCGCCGGGCGGGAAAAACTGCTCTCGATCGGGCGCTATCCCGATCTGGCGCTGGTTGAGGCGCGTGAGCGCGCCGACGACGCGCGCGAGCTGCTCGCCCGCGGCATCGATCCCTCGGGCGGCCAGCTCGCCGGCGCGCGTAAATCCTTTGAGGAGATCGCGCGCGCATGGTTCAGCGATCGCAACGATCGTTGGTCCGAAGCGCATGCGCATGACGTGATCGCCAGCCTTGAGAATGACGTGTTTCCCCGCATTGGGAAAAATCCGGTCGACGCGATCGAGGCGATTGCCGTGCTCGATATCGTCCGGGCTATCGAGGCGCGCGGGGCGCACGAGACAGCGCGCCGCGTGCGCCAGCGCATCGATGCCGTTTTCAGTTATGCCCTCGTCCGCAAACTCTGCACCGCCAACCCGGCAGCGCTGATCGCGGCCGAGCTGGCGCCGGCGCCGATCGGCCGGCAGCACCACCCGGCTTTCCTTGAAATCGAACTCGCGCGCGAGCTGCTCGAAGCGTCCGAGCTGGTCGATGCCGCGCCGATCGTGAAAAAGGCGTCGCGATTCCTGGCGCTCACCGCGGTGCGGATGGCCACGCTGCGCGCGGCGACCTGGGCGGAGATCGAGGGCCTCGATCGCGCGCAACCGCTTTGGCGTATCCCCGCCGAGCACATGAAGCTCACGAAGGCCCGCAAAGCCGACCCAGTCAATGCGCATGTGATCCCGCTCAGCCCGCCGGCGGTGCGGATCCTCCAGCAGCTGCGCGAGAATGGGTGCCATACCCGTTCTCCGCTGATTTTCCCGATCAGCCAGGGCGCGATCGGCGCGCTCTATGATCGCGCCGGCTCTGCCGGCCGGCATGTGCCACATGGCTGGCGCGCGAGCTTCTCGACCATCCTCAATGAGCACTGCCCCGGCGACAAGGCATTGATCGACCAGGCGCTGGCGCATGTGCCGACCAACAAGGTCGAAGCCGCCTATAATCGTGCCGAGCATCTGGCGCGACGGCGCGACCTTTTCCGCCGCTGGGCGGAATTGCTCATGGGCTGACCGCCCCTCCTTGCATTTTTTGCGAATTCGTCGCCGGCGCCGCGCGCCCGGCGGGGGATCCGGGCTGGCACCCGGAGAGCCGACGAGCACACACTCGTCACGACACAGCTGGCCACACTGGCCGCCCCGCACCCGCGCAACGGGCGGGGACCCTCTGGACCCTCAAACGTTATGGAAGCCCTAAATTTCGTGAAGCCGGTGCGCCCGGCTGCGCCGTATATCGGCGGCAAGCGCAATCTCTCCCGCCGCCTCGTCGCGATCATCGACGCCACCGATCATGCGGCCTACGCCGAGCCATTTGTGGGGATGGGCGGCGTGTTTCTTCGTCGCACACGCCGCCCGAGGTGCGAGGTCATCAACGACATCAGCGAGAATGTCACCACCTTCTTTCGCATCCTGCAGCGCCATTACGTCGCGTTCATGGACATGCTGCGCTTCCAGTTGACGACGCGCGCAGGATTCGAGCGGCTCATGCGCACGGATCCGTCGACGCTCACCGACCTAGAGCGTGCGGCGCGGTTTCTCTATCTTCAGCGCACCACCTTCGGCGGCAAGGTCGCCGGCCGGAATTTTGGTGTCGACGTCCATGGGCCCGCCCGCTTCGACGTGACCAAGCTGGGCCAGGCTCTCGAGGACCTGCACGAGCGCCTGGCATCCGTGGTAATCGAGCGGATGCCGTTCGAAGCCTTCATCGCGCGCTACGATCGGCCGGGCACGCTCTTCTATATCGATCCGCCCTATTGGGGCAGCGAGAAGGATTATGGCGCCGGCGTGTTCGCGCCGGAAGATTTCGCGCGGCTCGCCGTCCAGCTCGCCGGCGTCGCGGGGAAATTCATTCTCTCGATCAATGACGTCCCGGCGGTACGGGAGATCTTCGCCGCCTTCCAGATCGTGGAGGTCGATACGACCTACACCGTCTCCGGAAAGGCGCAGCGCGCCAGCGAGCTTATCATCAGCAACTTCAAGCTCGCCTGACCAGGGCGCCCGGCGCCCTATCGACACGGCGCGCCGCCGCACGGGCGGCACAGATCTTGCCGGGTTTCCCCCTGGGAAGCCCCCGGACCGGCCAAAGCCGGTCCGCCCCCTGCGGTCCGTCCGCGGGGTGAGCGTGCCTCCTGGGGCCTTGCTGGGGGTCGATCTCCGCTAATCAGCGCC
This sequence comes from Sphingobium sp. 66-54, assembly GCA_001899715.1. GTDB lineage: Bacteria > Pseudomonadota > Alphaproteobacteria > Sphingomonadales > Sphingomonadaceae > Sphingobium. Next base: position 42,479 of record MKWI01000026.1, on the reverse strand, counting down.
TGACGAAGTCAGTCCTTTCCCACTTAGATTCCTTCCCCGGGATAGAGCCCATTTTGTGGACTCGCGCTCTCTTGCTTGAGAAGGGTGGCCTCCATGCGATCGAACACGGCTTGTGTGCCGGGATCGAGGGGGGGCGTGGGCTCCGGGGCGCGGACTTTTGCGCGCGCAGCGCCGCCAAGCTTGGCGAGGTTTCGCGCCAGCGCCATCAGGAAATATTGGCGGGCGCGCGGCTCCATCTGACGCTCACAGCCGAAATGATAGGCGTTGGACGTCTGCTCCCGCTGGGGCCCCATTTCCCCGGCTGTGTCGGCCGTGACGGTACGGCGGACCCAGTCGATCAATTTATGGAAACGAAGACGCTGGAGAGATTGCGCCACGGCCGCGCGGGAAACGCCGGCCTCCCTGGCGATCGACTTATAGCAGGGATAAAGCTCGCCGGTGGCGTAGTTCACGAACGACAGCAGAGCCTCAAGCACGAACCGATCGATGCGCCGGAGCTTATGCGGCCCATCATAGTGCTCCATCCATTGTCGATGAATCCATGCCTTGACCGTCTCCAGCTTGGCAGCCCGCCAGGCCCGCCCTTGCGCTTTCGAGCCGTCGCAGATGCGCACGAACACGCGCGCGCGGCGATCATCGACGTCGTAGCTGTTTCGCCGTGGCACATTGGTGCGATCGGGGTTGCGGTACTGGACGAAAGCGGCGGTGACATCGCCGATCGCACGGGCCGTCATGCCCGCGCCTCCGCATTTACTTGCGCCGGCCGGTCAGCAGATGTGACGCTGACGGCAAGCCCTCCAGCAGCAGATCGGCCCACTCCTGCGCAAGCTCTCGCCGGCGGGGCATGTAGAGCGCGCGATTGTAAATCGGCTCGACGCCTTCCTGGACGTGGGCGAGCATCACGTCGATCACCACGCGGTCGCCCGGCCGATCGGCCAGCATGGCGCGCTCGTTCATGATCGTGGAGAAGCTCGACCGCCACCCGTGCGGCACATGCAGGCCCCGATAGCCATTGTCTCGATACAACTTCGACACCGTCGAATCGCTGATCGGCCGGCGAGCGGAGCGCACGCTCGGAAATACATACGGCGTATGACCAGTCAGCACCCTGAGGCAATCCAGAATTTCGATTGTCTGATGCGCGAGCGGAACAAGGTGATCGAACGCCGGCATCTGCTTGCGCTCCTGGGAGAGCTTCATCCGCTCGGCCGGGATGGTCCAGATCGGGTCCATTGCCGACACCGCGTCGATCTCCGTCCAGGTCAGCGTTTGCGCGACGCCCGGCCGAACGGCCGTCAGCGCGATGAAGCGTGACGCCAGGCGTGTTACCGGATGCGCCGGCGCCTTCTCGATCGCCCACAACATGGCGCGGAGCTGCTGCAAGTTCGTGATCGACGGTCGCTGCTTCTGGACAACCGGCTTCAGCGCCGCCTCGACGCGACTCGGATTGCGTAGATCGTATCCCAGCGCCTCCGCATAGTCGAAGATCTCCCGGACCTTCTGGCGCGCCCGATGCGCCGTTTCGATCGCGCCCGTCGCCTCGATCGCTCTCAGCCGCTCCGCGACCATCGGCTTGGTGATGGCGGTTATCGGCACCGAGCCCCAGGCCGGATAGAGGTGGTTTTTCAGCATGCGCTCGACCGTGCTCGCGTAGGAGCCGCTCCACGCCGCCCGGCGCTCCCCGAGCCAGGCATCTCCGATCACGCGAAAAGTCGCCTGCACCTCCAGCAGCTTGCGCGCTTTGGCCTGCTTGCGTGCCACCGCCGGATCGACCCCCGCAGCGACCTGCGCCCGCACCGCGTCCCGCGCCTCGCGCGCCGCCTGCAGGCCCATTTCGGGATACGCGCCCAATACGATGCGCTTCTTTTTCCCCGCGAACCAATAGCCCATCCGCCACGATCGATGACCGCTGGGCATGACAAGCAGATAGAGCCCGAGACCATCCGCCAGACGATAGTCCTCGGCCGCTGGCGCCGCCTTTCTGCAGGCGAGATCCGTCAGCATTCGCCGATGACCCCAAAATCGGGATCAGTGCCCCCGTGTATGTCCCCAAACATGCCGCGCTTGCATGACATGTATTGAGAAGCCTTGATAGGACTTTTTCCCGGTTTTCCGGTATCTCTGACCAGAGATAAGCCCCCCCGATATCTCGTGAGATTGGACGGTGGTGGACAGGGATGGATTCGAACCATCGTACGCTCACGCGGGCAGATTTACAGTCTGCTGCCTTTAACCACTCGGCCACCTGTCCAGTGCGCACGAGGACTTCGGGATCGCCGAAGCCTGCCGGAGGCGGCTCAATGGCGAATGGGGCCTTGCCTGTCAATGCCGTGCGTGGAAAAGCGTCGCCCATGAAAAGAGGACATCGCACCGGCAAGCCCAAGGGCGGCTATCCCCGCCTGTATGGCCGCCACGCCGTCACCGCGGCGCTGGCCAACCCCAACCGCGTCATCCGCAAGCTCTGGGGCACGCGCGATGCGCTGGGCGCGCTCGACCTGCCCCCTGTACTGCCGATCGTCTATGCCGACGTGGCCGATCTTGGCCGGATGGTGCCCAACGACGCACCGCACCAAGGCCTCGTTGCCGAGGTCGAGGCGCTGGACGACCTCTGGCTGGGCGACCTGCTGGAGGAAGGCACGGGCGACGAGGCCGCGCGGCGTCCTATTCTCATCCTCGATCAGGTGACGGACCCGCATAATGTCGGCGCCATCCTGCGCTCGGCCGCCGCGTTCGACGCGCTCGGCATCGTCACGCAGGACCGGCATGCACCACCCGAATCCGGTGTGCTGGCTCGCGCCGCCGCGGGGGCGCTGGAGAGCGTACCATGGGTGCGCGTGGTCAACCTCGCCCGCGCACTCGACGAGATCGCCGAGGCCGGCTACTGGCGCATCGCACTCGACGGCGAGGCCGACGAGACGCTCGGCACCGCCCTGCACGGCGCGACTCGCGTGGCGCTGGTGCTGGGAGCCGAGGGTGAAGGGCTCCGACTCAATAGCATCAACCATTGCGACATGCTGGCCCGCCTGCCGATCAATTCGCGCATGGAAAGTCTCAACGTTTCCAACGCGGCAGCGATCGCGCTATATGCCTGCATGACGCGCTAGGGGCCGCCACCCGCCCCGTGGGGACCGGAAATGGCAAGATTGATCCGCTGCCTCACGCTGTTCGCTGCGCCGTTCATGCTGGCAAGCTGCCTGCTCGTCCCGACCAAATTCGCCTCGACGCTAGATATCGGCGCAGACCGCAGCTTCACCTTCACCTATGTGGGCGAGGTGCAGTTGCTCAAGACCGGCAAACCGGATTTCTCCGACGACGAGACGGATATACCGGGCGACGACGGCATCAGGCAGGACTGGGAGGACGATAGCGAGCCACGCCTGCGCCCGGTCGCTGCCCAGAGCGGCGAGATCCCGTCCGACGATACGGCGGACGAGGAGACTCGGCTCAAGCGCCTCGCCGAAACGCTCTCCAAGGAATATGGCTTCCGCTCGGTCCGTTCCATCGGCAATCGCTCGCTGGCGATCGACTATCGGATCAGCGGGCGGCTCGACCATAGCTTCGTCTTCCCGTTCAATCCGGACGGCGAGGCAGTCGTTCCGTTCCTCGCAATCGAGTTGCGCGGCAAGGACAGGGTGCGTGTCAAGGCGCCGGGCTTCGCGAACGACAGCAATGCCGCCTCGTCCATGGGCGGTATCGGCGGCGCAGACGAGGCCAGCCCCGGCGCAAGGCTGGACGGCCGATTCACGCTGACCACCAACGCCGAGATCATCAGCCAGAATCAGGAGGATGGTAGCGAGGCGACCGGGGATGGGAAGCGGCGGATCGTCTGGACGGTCACGCCGGATACGCGCGATGCGCCCATGGCGGTGCTGCACGTGCAGCCGCTCCCATAATGCAGCCGCATTGAGGCCGCGCGACACTCTCGGGAGGAAATAGCTTAGCGCGCGTGGGCGAACTCTTCCTTACTATACTCCCCGCCCTTGCCTGCTCGACTGGTCATCTACCTCCGCAAAGCGCGCCCCTTTTCGCGCTCCGGGCGATACCCTCGTACCTTAATCCTCAGGCGCGATGGTGACGATCAAGCCGTCCAGCTCCGGGCCGATCGGGATCTGGCAGGAGAGCCGGCTGGTCCGCTGGCGATGGTCGGAACTGTCGAGCAGGTCGTCCTCGTCGCCCTTTATGCCCGGCAGCTTGTCGAAAAACGCATCGTCCACATAGACATGGCAGGTCGCGCACGAGCAGCAGCCACCGCAGATCGCCAGCAACTCGTCGATGCCCTGCTCCCGAATCGCCTCCATGACCGAATGGCCGTTCGGCGCATCAAATTCCTTTCGCGTCCCATCCCTTTGCACAACCGTCAAATGCGGCATTTTTTATCTCCCAACGGTGGATCGCGCCGCTATGAGGGGCAGACAGGCAGAAATCAAGGCGGCCGACACCGGCCGATCCGCATGGGGGCAGACATGCTCGACAAAACGGCGCTGCACGCATCGCTGGACACGCTTGCAGCGCACGATCCCATCATTGCAGCGCTGCTCGACAGGCTCGGCTACCCGCCGCCTCGCCTGCGCGAGCGCGGCTATGTGACATTATTTCGCACTATCGTGGGCCAGCAGGTAAGCGTGGCTGCTGCTGCCGCCGTGTGGGCCAGGCTGGAGACCGCGCTGGGCACGGGCTGCCCGCCCGAGGCGCTACTCGCCAGCGATGCCGACGCCCTACGCGCCTGCGGCCTCTCGCGACAGAAACAGGGCTATGCGCGCAGCCTCGCCGAGCTTGTCACCAGCGGCGAGATCGACTTCCACAAGCTACCGGAGGACGATGAGGAGGCCATCGCCCTGCTCACGCGCATCAAGGGGATCGGCCGCTGGTCGGCGGAGATCTACCTTCTGTTCGCCGAGGCGCGGAACGACATCTGGCCGGCAGGCGACCTCGCCATCCAGATCGCAGTGGGGCAAATCGTCGGTCTGCCCGAGCGGCCAAGCGAGCGCGAGACCCGCGCCATCGCCGAAGCCTGGCGGCCGCACCGCGGCGCGATGGCACTGATGGCCTGGCACCATTACAACACCAAGGTGCTGTGACCGCCGTTCCGCCCCCTCCCCGCGATCAGTCCGCCCGGGCAATCAGCGCGTCGATCGCTCGCGCCAGCGCAATGTCTCGCGCGCTGAGTCCACCGGCATCGTGGGTGGTGAGGCGGATATCGACGCGGTTATATACGTTCGACCATTCCGGGTGGTGGTCCGCCCGCTCGGCGAGCAAAGCAACCCGGCTCATGAAGCCGAACGCCTCCACGAAGTCACTGAACTTGAGGCTACGGCTGATGCCGCTGCCATCGTCGGCAAGCCGCCAATGCGGCAGCGCAGCCAGCGCGACGATGCGCTCCTCGTCGGTTAATCGGGCAATGCGAGGCATGCTGGTCTCCTTGGTGAGCGTGCCAATGTCCACTCATGCTGCGGTGCGGGTCAAGCCGTGACGGTGGCCACGCTTTCGCTCCAGGGGATCGCCTGTCTGCGTGGCGGGCGGCTGCTGTTTACCGGGCTGGACCTCGATCTCGCGGCGGGCGGCTGCGCGCAGATCGCCGGACCGAATGGCGTGGGCAAGTCGAGCCTGCTGCGAATCGTCGCAGGGCTGCTCCGGCCCTATGCCGGGACGGTGCGGCGCGAGGGCACGGTGGCACTGACCGATGAACTGGACGCGCTCGACCGGGAGCGCACGGTGCGCGCCGCCCTCGCCTTCTGGGCGCGTATGGATGAGGCGCCGCCGCATGCCATCGACGCCGCACTGGAGGATCTCGGCATCACCCATCTGGCCGAAATTCCGGTGCGAATGCTCTCCACCGGCCAGCGCAAACGCGCCGCGCTCGCCCGCACTCTCGCCGGCGGCGCACCGATCTGGCTGCTCGACGAGCCAGCCAACGGCCTCGACGCGCAAGCCGCGGCGACGCTGGGCGCTATCGTCGAACGCCATCAGGCGCGGGGCGGCATCGTCCTCTCTGCCTCGCATACGCCGCTGGCATGGGAGCAGGACGTGACGCTGCACCTCAACGCGTCGGCCTACGACATAGCCGAAGACGATGGTGCGGAGAGCACCGGCGGTCTGGCCGGCACCGGAAGCACATCCGCATGATCGGCACCTTGATCCTGCGCGATCTCGGCCGCGCTTTCCGCAGCGGCGGCGCGTGGATGCCGCTCGCCTTCCTGCTCCTCATCGCGGCGCTGTTTCCGTTTGCGGTCGGTCCCAACGCAACGCTGCTCAGCCAGACCGGCGGTGGATTGCTGTGGATCGCCGCGCTGCTCGCCAGCCTGATGCCGATCGACCGTCTGATCGAACCGGACCGCGAGAGTGGGGTGATCGACCAGCTCGTGCTGCGCGCACATGGCGAAGGAACGATTCTGCTCGCCAAGCAGGTGGCGCATTGGCTGAGCTTCGGCCCGCCTTTGCTCATCGCCGCGCTCCCGGCCGGCGCATTGCTGCGGTTGGAGGGAGACGTGCTCGGCACGGTGATGCTCGGCCTTCTGCTCGGTACGCCGGGGCTGGCCGCACTTGCCATCCTCGTCGCCGCGCTTACCGCCGGTCTGCGCGGCAGTAGTGCGCTCACCGGCCTGCTGGTGCTGCCGCTGGCGGTGCCGATCCTGATCTTCGGCGCCGGCGCGCTGCACTTCGGGGGCGGGAGCGCCCTCAAGCTGGTTGCCGCCTGCTCGCTCCTGCTGTGCGTGATCGCACCGATCGCCGGGGGCGCAGCCTTGCGGGCTGGACGGGAATAAGGTTCAGCGTGCGGAAGGTTCAGCGTGCGGACAGGGACAGTCCGCTCTGCCGCCGCATGAGAACACCAACGAACGCCATGCCAACGAGCATCATCGCCCAGGTCGCCGGCTCGGGGATCGGCTGGGACACAGGTGGTTTCGGCAGGGTCGCTTCCGACACCTGCACATAGCCGCCAAACCAGTCACCCCAGCAATCCTTGCAGCTATAATCGGCTACAAAACGGAGCGAAACCTCACCCGCCTGCGCGAAACCAGTCGCCGCGAGCATGGCATTGCCGTTATTCACGGTGAAGTTGTTGCCGATGGAAGAGCCATTCAAGACGATATCCTTGAACTGGAACTTGGGCGACCCCTGCATGAAGATAGCGATTTTGCTGTCGGTCGGTACAGTGAAGGTGAATAGCTGATCGACCGCCGAAAAGGCGGAGACCTGAACGCCCCAATAGTCGATGCCAGCCCATTGGCCAGCCGGGTTGCTGATCGGATTGGTAATGGTGGTTGTCGCCATGACCGGTTGCGTCAAAAGGGCAAGGGCGACGGCGAGAGGGATATGGTTCACACCAAGCATGCGTTCCTCACAGGTTCATCGTGTCCGCGCGACGGGCGAACAGGCTTGGTCAGTCGCCCCCGCTGCACACCGTGCCGGCAGCCTTCCAGGAAAAGCGATCCCCCATTTTAACGGGTCGTGGTTAGCGGATGGTAAACGCCCCCCCTGATTTACGGCAGCGCATTCCGGTAAATAGCGATGCGATAAACCGATGCGCTAATCCCGCACCCACCGCGCCCAGATGGCGGTCGGCAGCAGCAAGCCACGCGCTTCCTCGCGCACGGCGAGTTCGCCGCACTCGATGCGGCCAGGGAGGTCGCCGAGACGGGCGCGCAACAGCTCGCCGATGGCGAGGGCAGACATGCGCACCGCATAGACGGTGAGGAACAGGAAGCGGCTGTTCTCGTCCAGCAGCGCGCGGCAACTGGCGATGAGGCCGGGGAGATCCTCCTCCAGCTTCCATATCTCGCCGTCCGGGCCGCGGCCATATTTGGGCGGATCGAGCAGGATACCGTCATAGCGCCGGCCGCGCCGTCCCTCGCGCGCGGCGAACTTGGCGGCATCATCCACAATCCAGCGGATCGGATGATCCTCCATGCCGGAGAGCGCGGCGTTGGCGCGGGCCTGCGCAACGGATTTCTTGGAGGCGTCGACATGCACGGCCTGCGCGCCGATGGCCGAGAAGGCCAGCGTACCGACGCCGGTGTAACCGAACAGGTTGAGGAACTGCGGCGCCTCCAGCCCTGCGAGCCGCTCGCGGCCCCACTGCCAGACCGGTGCCATGTCCGGGAAGAAGCCCAGGTGCCGGAATGGTGTGCAACTCGCCTGAAACCGCGCCTCGCGCCAGGCAAGCGGCCAGCCCTCGCGCGGCACCGGCTTGTCGAAGTGCCAACGGCCGCCACCGTCTTCGTCCGAGGCGGGGATGAAGCTGCCATGCGCCTCCCAGGCCCCCTGCGCGGGCGCCCACATGGCCTGCGGCTCGGGCCGGATGAAGCGGTAGGCGCCGTAGCGCTCCAGCTTGCGGCCGTCCCCGCTGTCGATCAGGCCATAGTCCGCCCATGGCTCGGCGATCATCACGCCGAGCGGCAAGGCGGCACGCGCTTCAGCCACGGCGGGGGGTGGCGCGGCCCGCAATATAGTCGGTCACGGCCTCGAACGTCGCCGGCAGGGTGACGAACCGCTCCTCGCGCCCGAACAGATCGCCGGTGCGCGAGGGGAGCGAAGGTCGCACGCCGGTCGAGCGCTCGACGGCATCGCGGAACTTGGCGGCATGAGCTGTTGCCAGCGTGACGACCGGCACGGACGGATCGACCCCGGCTGCCCGCGCGGCGGCGAGGCCAACAGCGGTGTGGGGGTCGATCACCTGCCCGGCGGCGTCATAGGCCCAGCGCATGGCGCGCGCCATCTCGTCAGCGTCGATGCGAGCCGAGCCGAACAAAGCAGCCGCCCCCTCGCGCTGCGCGTTGGTGAGGCGCATCGCCCTTGTCGCCTCGAAACCGGCCATCTGCGCGGCGAGGGCTGTGCCGTCCCGCCCACCGAGATCGAACAGCAAGCGCTCGAAATTGCTGGAGACCTGAATATCCATGCTCGGTGTGGCGGTGGGGATGACAGTGCCCTGGCTATAGTCGCCCTCCGCCAGCGCGCGATGGAGGATATCGTTGACATTGGTCGCAACGATCAGCCGCTCGATAGGCAGGCCCATGCGCGAGGCGACATAGCCGGCGAACACATCGCCGAAATTGCCGGTCGGCACGGCGAAGGCCACCGGCCGCTCCGGCGCGCCGAGCCGTACGCCCGCATAGACATAATAGACGATCTGCGCGACCAGCCGCGCCCAGTTGATGCTGTTCACCGCCGACAGATCGAACCGGGTGGAGAAATCGGCATCGTTGAACATGCGCTTCACAAGCGCCTGCGCGTCATCGAAGCTGCCTTCCACCGCGATGTTGTGGACGTTGGGTGCGAGCACGGTGGTCATCTGCCGCCGCTGCACGTCCGACACGCGGCCGGCGGGGTGGAGCATGAAAATGTCAATATTGGCGCGGCCGGCGACCGCGTCGATCGCCGCCGAGCCGGTATCGCCCGAGGTCGCGCCGACGATGGTGATATGCGTGTCGCGCCGGCTGAGGAATGTCTCGAACAGCAGCCCGAGCAGTTGCAGCGCCACGTCCTTGAAGGCGAGCGTGGGGCCGTGGAACAGCTCCAGCAGCCAATGGGTGTGATCGAGCTGGACCAGCGGCGTAACGGCGGCATGCGCGAAACGGCCATAGGCCTGCGTGCACAGATCGCGCAGCTCGCCCTCGGTAAGGTTATCGCCGACAAACGGCTTGATGACACGCACCGCCGTCTCGACATAGGAAAGACCGCGCATAGCGGCGAAATCCTCGGCCGAAAAATGCGGCCAGCGCTCCGGCAGGTAAAGACCACCGTCGCTCGCCAGCCCCGCCAGCGTCGCTCCCTCGAAATCGAGCGCCTCGGCGCGCCCCCTGGTGCTCACATAGTGCATGAGGGCGCTCCTTAACGGCGAGTCGGCAGGGCTGCAACGATGGCGGCAAGCGACGCGCGTCGGGTTTGTTCGAACCCGCTCCAAATGCGCCAACGAGACCCCTCCCGTTAGCGCGTAGAGCATGTTCGCACGGTAATGTGGCCCGCGAGGTCGGGCCGCCCTCTCAAACCGCAGGACCGGACCCATCCAGCCTATCCCGCCAGCGCTTGCGCAGCGCGAGACCATAGATGATCGCAGCGATGGCAGCGAACAGGAACCACTGCACCATATAGGAACGGTGATTGTTGGGCACTGAAGATGGATCGGGCGGCGCACTGGCGGCGAGGCCCGGTGCGGGCGTCTCCGCGACGATCATCAACCTGAGTGGCATGGCCTTGCCGGTCAGGCGCTCGATCATCGTGGAATGATCCGGCTCATGGGTCGCACGCCCGCGCACCGGCCCGCCCGCCCAATTGACTTTGGCATCGGGGGTCGCCGCGACGCCGATATCGACGAGGAAACCCGGCCCCTCCGCACCCGTCGCACAGGAGGCGATGTGGCGCCAGCCCGCCCCGCCCTGAGCCGAGCGCCCACCGATCACCTGCCAGCCGACGACGCGCAGGCAATTGGCGGACAGACGCCGGAACAGATAGCGTTCATCGGTCGGCTGACTGCCGGGATAGGCCGTGACCGGCAGCGTCATATTGGCGCGATAGGCAGCTAGCGCGGCTTCTTTCTGGTGCGCGCGGCCGAGTTGCCAGATGCCGAGGCCGATCATGATGGCAATGGCCAGTCCGACGATGAGCGTCGGCACCAGCGGGAGACGCCGCTTCATGGCTGCCTGTCCCGCCCCGAGCGGGCAGAGACTCGGCCTTCGCCAGCATCGTTTCGATATTCGAGAATGAGCAGCGCCGCCTTTGAGACACGCAGACAGAGGACGACCAGCGCGGTGGTGATCGGCACCCAGAGCAGGATATGCACCCAGAAGGGCGGATGGGCCGCCAGATGCAGAAACAGTGCCAGCGCCGTTACCAGCCCGCCGACAATGAGGATCAGGAAAGCAGCCGGCCCGTCGCCCACGTTGAAGCGCTCATAGTCCAGCCCGCAAGCCCGGCAGCGCGGGGCAAAGAGGAGCCAGCCATCATAGAGCGGACCGATCCCGCATGCAGGGCAACGCGCCGACAAGGCCGCGCGGACGAGCGATGTCGTCGGCGCGACCCTGCTGTCGGTCATGGCTGCGTCAGCCGGCGTGGACCGGCGCGCCCCAGCCACCCCAGACGTAGATGGCGAGGAACAGGAATAGCCACACCACGTCGACGAAGTGCCAATACCAGGCAGCCGCTTCGAAGCCGAAGTGCTGGCGCGGGGTGAAGTGGCCCTTATAGGCGCGGATCAAGCAGACGATCAGGAAGATCGTGCCGACCAGAACGTGGAAGCCGTGGAAGCCGGTCGCCATGTAGAAGGCCGAGCCATAAGGCGTCGTACCGAAGGCGAAGGGCGCGTGCGCATATTCATAAGCCTGGATGCAGGTGAACAGCGCGCCCAGCAGGACGGTCGCCCACAGGCCTTTCTTGAGGCCATCGCGGTCGCCGTGGATCAGCGCGTGGTGCGCCCAGGTGATGGTCGTGCCCGAGCAAAGCAGGATCAGCGTGTTGAGCAACGGCAATTCGAAGGCATTCAGCACCTCGATCCCCTTGGAGGGGAACAGCCCGTCGATCGGCGGCAGTTCGGAAGGGAACAGCGCAAAATCGAAATAGGCCCAGAACCAGCCGACGAAGAACATTACTTCCGAGGCGATGAACAGGATCATGCCGTAACGCAGGTGGAGCTGCACGACAGGGGTGTGATCGCCGGCATGTGCCTCGCGCACCACGTCGGACCACCACATGAACATCGTCGCCAGCACGCCCAGCACGCCGAGGATGAAGATGACGCCGCCATGCGCGGGCATCGAGTCGGGATGCATCCAGCTCACCGCGCCAACCGCCATGACCAGCGCGGACATCGCGCCCATCAACGGCGTGATGGCGGGCGGGAGAATATGATAATCGTGGTTCTTGGCGCCGGACATATGACGTTCCCTGTTCTACTGCGCGTGCGTTTGCGCGTCTCTTAGCTTTGGTCGTCCGGCTTCTCAACCGGATAGAAGGTATAGCTCAAGGTGATTTCCTCGACATCCTTGTCGTCTGGGTCATCAAGGAACTTCTTATCGACATAGAACAGCACGGGCATGCGCACTTCCTGGCCCGGCTGCAACGTCTGCTCGGTAAAGCAGAAGCACTGGATTTTGGTGAAATAAGGCCCGGCCTGCGCCGGCGTGACGTTGAACACCGCGCGGCCGGTAATCGGCTTGTCGGAATTGTTCCTAGCGATGAAGATCGCCATCGACTTGCCGCCGACACCCACCGTCACGCGGCGCTTTTCCGGATAGAAAGCCCAGGGCAAGCCGCCGGCCGTATTCGAATCGAAGCGGATCGAGAGCTGACGGGCCAATCCAGCCATCGCCTCGCCGCTCGCCTCATACTGGGCCTCGGTGGCGCGCTGGGGTGTACCGCCGAAGCCAGTAACGGCACAGAACATGCGGTAAAGCGGTACGGCGGCGAAACCAAGCCCCAGCATGGCCAGGGCAACCGCCGCCGCAATCAGGGCGGTCCGGCGCTGGCCGGCGCGCCGCGTGGCAAGAGTTGTCATCTGCTATCCTCCCATCATCTTGGCGACAGCAATTCCGAAAAACAGGACCACCAGGGCAAACAGGATGATCGCCGTCACCCGCGAACGGGCGCGCTGCCGGGCCTGCACGAGACGCTGCTCCTCCGGGGTCATGCCAGCACCCAATGGTCGACCACCACTGCGCCGAACAGGAGAAACAGGTAAAGTACCGAATATTTGAACAAACGCCGCTCCGGCTTCATTCGTGCCGGGTCGGTCTCCCGGCTCAACGCCACCTGCACTGCGAACACTGCAAAGATGCCGGTCGCGACGAGCGCCGTGACGCCGTAAATCAGGCCAGTGAGCTGGAGCAGCACCGGCGCCAGCGCGGCCACACCCATGATGCTGGTGTAGAGCAGGATCTGCCGCCGCGTGACCGCCTCGCCCGCCACCACCGGCAACATGGGAATGCCCGCATTGGCATAATCCATGCGCACGAACAGCGCGAGCGCCCAGAAGTGCGGCGGAGTCCAGAAGAAGATAAGCATGAACAGCGCGATTGGCAGCGCAGCCACATTCCCCGTCACCGCTGCCCAGCCGATCAACGGCGGAAAGGCCCCCGCCGCACCGCCGATGACGATGTTCTGCGCCGTGCGCGGCTTGAGCCAGATGGTATAGACGAACACGTAGAACAGGATCGACACCGCCAGGATGGCCGCGGCGAGCCAGTTGGTCGCAAAGCCCATCAGCAGCACCGAGAAAGCGGCCAGACCGACGCCGAAATGCAAGGCCGCCTCGCGCGTCATTCGCCCGGCCGGCAGCGGCCGGTTGGCGGTGCGCTTCATCTTGGCGTCACGATCTGCCTCATACCATTGATTGAGCGCGCCGGCCGCGCCCGCACCAAGCGCGATGCAGAGCACGGCGGTGAAGGCCAACACCGGCGAGAGATGCCCCGGCGCGGCGAGTAGTCCGCACAGGCCAGTGAACACGACGAGCGTCATCACGCGCGGCTTGGTCAGCGCGACGAGATCGCGCCAGTCCGCCGGCAACGGCACCGACGGCGAACCGTTCCCGCTCGTCAGAATGGACATGTTGCTCGCCAAAACCGTCGACCTTCTTTCGTTTCTCGTCCGCTCGTCATGCGGTTGAGGGCGCACGCGCGCCCTCTCCCGTCCATCATTCATTTGCCCACGGAGCCTTATGGCTCCGCGCCGTCCTCAGTCGATAACCGGCAGGGTCTCGAACTGGTGATAGGGCGGCGGGCTAGGCAGCGTCCACTCCAACGTGGTCGCACCTTCACCCCACGGGTTCGCCTGCGCCTTCCGGCCGGCCGCAAGCGACCAGATCAGGTTGACGAAGAAAATCAGCACACCGACGGCCATCACTTCATAGCCGTGGGTCGCGAACTGGTTCCAGTAGGCATAGGCTTCCGGATAGTCCGGGATACGGCGCGGCATACCGCTCATGCCCAGGAAGTGCATCGGGAAGAACAGCATGTTCACGCCCACGAAGAATATCCAGAAATGCAGTTGGCCGAGCACCTCATTATACATCTTCCCCGATATCTTCGGGAACCAGTAGTAGAAGCCCGCGAACAGCGCGAACACGGCACCCAGCGACAGCACATAGTGGAAGTGCGCGATCACATAATAGGTGTCGTGGACGTTGTCGTCGATGCCACCATTGGCCAGCACAACGCCAGTCACGCCGCCGATGGTGAACATGAAGATGAAGCCCAGCGCCCAGAGCATCGGCGTCTTGAAGCTGATCGAGCCGCCCCACATGGTCGCGATCCACGAGAAGATCTTGACCCCGGTAGGTACCGCGATGACCATCGTCGCAGCGGTGAAATACATTTTCACGTTCACGCTGAGACCGGTGGTAAACATGTGGTGCGCCCACACGATGAAGCCCACGACACCGATGGCTACCATGGCATAGGCCATGCCGAGATAACCGAAAACCGGCTTGCGGCTGAAGGTCGACACGACGTGGCTGACCATACCAAAGCCCGGCAGGATCATGATGTAGACTTCGGGGTGGCCAAAGAACCAGAACAGGTGCTGGTAGAGCACCGGATCGCCGCCACCGGCCGCATCATAGAAAGTCGTGCTGAAATTGCGGTCCGTCAGCAACATGGTGATGGCCGCGGCAAGCACCGGCAGCGAAATCAGCAACAGGAATGCCGTGACCAGCACCGACCATGCAAACAGCGGCATCTTGTGCAGAGTCATGCCCGGGGCACGCATATTGAAGATGGTGGTGATGAAGTTGACCGCACCCAGGATCGAACTGGCGCCCGCGAGGTGCATCGAGAGGATCACAAGATCCACGGCCGGCCCAGGACTGCCCGTTGTCGCGAGCGGCGCATACATCGTCCAGCCGGTGCCCGCGCCGTTGCCCGTGCCCCCCGGCACGAAGCTGGAGAGCAGCAGCAACAGGAACGCTGGAATGAGCAGCCAGAAGCTGATGTTGTTCATGCGTGGGAAGGCCATGTCCGGCGCGCCGATCATGATCGGCACGAACCAGTTGCCAAACCCGCCGATCATCGCCGGCATGACCATGAAGAAGATCATGATGAGGCCGTGCGTGGTGATGAGCACGTTCCACAGATGATAGGCCTGATCGAGCGTCGCACCCGCGCCATCCGAATAGATCGCCCAGGCCTGGAGGAACTGGATGCCCGGCTCGCGCAGCTCCATGCGCATCATGCCGGAGATCGCACCGCCGATGATGCCGGCGACGATCGCGAAGATCAGGTAGAGGGTACCGATGTCCTTGTGGTTCGTTGACATGAACCAGCGGGCGAAGAAGCCCGGCTTGTGATCGGCATCATGATGGTCGTGAGCATGATCATGCCCCAGCCCATCTACGGTTGTGGTGGTCATTGTGTCGGTTCCCTCAGGACGTGGTGGCGGCCGCCGGGACAGGCTCGGCGGCGTTCGAGGTAGCGGCGGGTGCGGCAGCAGGTGCGGCCACGGCGGTGGGCGCTGCATCGGCAGGGGCCTCGTCGCCGGGCATGGTGCCGCCCTGCGTCTTGACCCACTGCGCGAACCGTTCCGGCGTCACAGCCTCAACCGCGATCGGCATGAAGCCATGGCGGGCACCGCAAAGCTCGGAACATTGCCCGTAATAGACGCCCGGCTTGTCGATGGTGAAGGTCTTCTCGTTGAGGCGGCCAGGCACGGCGTCCTCCTTGACCCAGAAGGCGGGCACGGAGAAGCTGTGGATGACGTCCGCGCCGGTCACGATCAGCTTGATCGGTACGCCGACAGGCAGCACGAGGCGGTTGTCGGCGCCCAGCAGGGCGGGTTCACCCCGCTCGATGGCCTTTTCCGGCGGCAATATGTTGGAGACATATTCGCCGATGCCGTTGTCGGGATATTCATAGCCCCAATACCACTGGTATCCCGTGACCTTGACGGTCAGCGCATCCTTGGGCGCGGGCTTGAACTGCTTCGCGAGCAGGTCGATCGAGGGGATCGCCACGCCGATCAGGATCAGCACCGGGATCAACGTCCAGGCCACCTCGATCGCGGTGTTGTGCGAGGTGCGCGAGGCGACCGGATTGGCACCGCGCCGATAGCGCACGATCACCCAGAGCAGCAGCGCGAGAACGAGCAGCGAAATGAACGTGATGACCGGCAGCAGGATGTAGCTGTGCATCCAATAGGCATAATGGCCGGTGGAGGTGAACTGCTTCTGGAAGTCGATCTCGCCCGACTGCGGCTGACCGATACCCGGCACGGGCTTGGCATAATCGAACGCGGGCGCCGGAGTCGCCACGGCCGCATTGTCGGCAACCGCATTATCAGCGGCGGCGGGGGCAGCCGCTTCGGCCGGAGCCGCGACGGCGGGCGCTTGCGCGGCGGGAGCTGCCTCCTGAGCCATGGCGGCGGACGGCGCGAGCGCGCTCAGACCAAGAGCCATCGCCATCATGAAGCCATATGTTCTTCTGTTCATGCGGTCGACCTGCTTTCAATTAAAGGCCCCTTCGCTCCCAGCCGGAACGAGCGACCCCCCTCTGTCATCTCCGGGCCATATACGCAGGCAACCCTCCCGCCTCAAGCCTTCTGTTGGGCAGGAGCGAGCCGTTGATTGTCGGCCGATCCGCCGCTATCTGCCCCGCTCGACAAAGGACATCGAGGATCGCAATGACCGAATCAGAAGTGCTCGCCGAGTTTCGGGCATCCGAGGCGCTTCTGCAGGGGCATTTCGTGCTGTCGTCGGGCAAGCACAGTGCCAATTATCTGCAGTGCGCGCGGGTGCTGATGAGCCCCGAGCGCGCCTCCCGCCTCGCCATCGCACTGGCGCAGAGCCTGCCGCGGGAGATACGCGCCGCCGTGGAGGTGGTCGTTTCGCCGGCGATGGGCGGCATCATCATCGGTCACGAGATGGGCCGCGCGCTCAGTTGCGATGCCTTGTTCCTGGAGCGACCGGAGGGCCGCTTCGTATTCCGCCGCGGTTTCGCTCTCGCGCCCGGCCAGAAGGTGCTGATGGTGGAGGACGTGGTGACAACCGGCCTCTCCTCGCGCCAGGCGATGGATGCGGTGCGCGCGGCGGGCGGCGAGATCGTCGCTGAAGCCGCACTGGTCGACCGCTCCGGCGGCGAGGCCGATCTGGGCGTGCCGTTCTTCCCGCTCGTCAGCCTCAACTTCCCGGTTTACGACGCCGGCGACCTGCCGCCTGAGCTGGCGGCGATCCCCGCCGTCAAGCCCGGCAGCCGCGCATGAACGGGCCGCGCGCCCTGCGGCTCGGCGTCAACATCGACCATGTCGCCACCATCCGCAACGCGCGCGGCACCGCCTATCCCGACCCGGTCCGCGCCGCGCTGATCGCCCAGGAGGCGGGCGCCGACGGCATCACCGCCCACCTGCGCGAGGACCGGCGGCACATCACCGACGACGATATCGCCCGGCTCACCGAGACGCTGCGCATTCCGCTCAACCTGGAGATGGCGGCGACCGAGGAGATGCTCGCCATCGCCCTGCGCCACCGGCCCCATGCCGTCTGCATCGTGCCCGAGCGGCGCGAGGAGCTGACCACAGAGGGTGGGCTGGACGCAGCGGGCATGCACAATCATCTGGCGCCGATGGTGGACCGGCTGAGCGAAGCCGGTTGTCGCGTCTCGCTGTTCATCGAAGCGACGCCGCGCCAGATCGAGGCCGCGCTGCGGCTGCGCGCGCCGGTCGTCGAGCTGCACACTGGCCGCTATTGCGACACGGAGGGCGAGGAGCGCGCCGCCGAACTGGCGCGCATCGCGGACATAGCCGCGCTCGCCGCCAAGAACGGGCTGGAGCCGCACGCCGGCCACGGCATCACCTACGATAATGTCGGCCCCATCGCGGCGATCCCGCAGATCGCCGAGCTGAACATCGGCCATTTCCTGATCGGCGAGGCGCTCTTCTGCGGCCTGCACGAAAGCATCGCCGAGATGCGCCGGCACATGGACGCGGCGCGGGGATGATCGCTCGTGCGCCGGACGGAGCGGCACCGCCCGCCTTTTGCCGCATTCGGGATGCTATAACGGCGCCATGATTATCGGCCTCGGTTCGGACCTCTGCAACATCGAGCGCATCAAGGCGTCGTTAGAACGTTTTGGAGAACGATTCGAGGCGCGCGTCTTTACCGATATCGAGCGGGCCAAGGCCGCCCGGCGCCCCTTCACCAAGGCCGCGACGCTGGCCAAGCGCTTCGCCGCCAAGGAAGCGTTCAGCAAGGCAGTCGGAACCGGCTTCAAGGCAGGCGTGTTCATGAAGGACATCGGCGTGGTGAACCTGCCCTCGGGCGCGCCCACGCTGGCGTTGACCGGCGGCGCCAAGGCACGGCTCGACGCCTTGACCCCGCCGGGGGCCAGCTTATTTGTTCACGTGACATTGACCGACGATCACCCATGGGCGCAGGCGTTCGTCATTCTGGAGGCACGCTTTCCGTGACGGACGAGGCATTGAGCGAGACCGGCAGCAAGGCGCCCGGCAACCCGGAGCTGCGCAAGCGCGGCAAGGACAAGTCCGGCGGCACGGACTGGTGGGGCGAGGTCAAGAGCATCGGCCTGCTGGTGCTCGCCGTGCTCGGCTTCCACAGCTTCATCGCCAAGCCCTTCTATATCCCGTCCGAATCCATGATGCCGGGGATGCTGGTAGGCGACCGGCTGGTCGTCACCAAATATGCCTATGGTTGGTCCTACGTCTCGCCGACCATCCCCAATCCTGCGGCGATCTTCCGCAACGTCGTGCTGCGCACGCCGGCCGAGCCGTGGGGCATCACCCTGCCCTTCATCAAGGGCCGCATCTGGGGCAAGCTGCCCGAGCGCGGCGACATCGTGATCGCCACCCCGCGCCACAGCAACGAGGATTATATCAAGCGCGTGATCGGCCTGCCCGGCGATCTGCTGGAGGTGCGCGACGGCGTCGTCATCCTCAACGGCACGCCGGTGCGCCAGACGCCGCTGCCGGCGCTGCGCCTGCCGGTGGACGCCAACGCGCCGTGCGACCCGCGCCAGTTCCCCGGCGCGCTGCAATATGAAGCAGACGGCTCGGCAAGCTGCGTGCTGCCGGTCAAGCGCGAGACGCTGCCCAACGGTCGCAGCTACACCATCATCGACATGGGCGCGCGCGAGACGGACTGGTATGGCCCCGTCCGCATCGGCGCCGGCGAAATCTTTCTGATGGGCGACAATCGCGATAACAGCGCGGACAGCCGCGTCTCGCTGGAGCAGCAGGGTCTCGGCGGCCCCGTGCCATGGGAGACGATCGGCGGCCGGGCCGAGTTCATTACCTTCTCGCTCAACGGCACCACCGCGCTCAATCCGCTGACATGGCTCGGCGGCTTCCGCAGCGGGCGGGCGGGCCTCTCGCTCCACCCGGCGCAGACCGAGCCGGCCAAGCCGTGACCGGGCGGGCGACAGGCGGCGGCGCGAGCCGGAAGGCATCCGGCGCGGCTGGCCCGGCCTCTCGCCCGCGCGCCCGCAAGGCCACCTCGCCGCTGAGCAAGCTCGCGGCGCGCGATCAGGAAGCGGAGGCCCTCGCCGAGCGCCCCGGCCCGGCGGACGCCCATTCGCCCGAAATCTGGCTGGAGCTGCGCCGCGCCGTTACCTGGGTCGGCGTCGTCGGCGGCGCGGCGCTGATCGTGCTGCTGATCGAGCCGATCCTGTTCATCCTCGCCTCCATCGTCATCGCCGTGATGCTGGACGGCGGCACCCGCCTGCTCGGCCGCGTGCTGCCGATTGCGCGCGGTTATCGGCTGGCGATCGTCACCGTGGCGGTCTTCCTGTTCATCGCGTGGACGGTGTTCCTCACCGGCACGCAGGTCGCGCAGCAGGCCGCCCAGCTCCCGGCGCTGATCGAAAGCCAGGTGGCGCGGATGCAGACATGGGCCAGCTCGCACGGTGTGGACCTCGGCCTCAACGAGCTGCGCGAGGCCGGGCAGCAGCTTCTCGGCTCGGTCGGGCGGGTGACGGCGGTGCTCAGCTCCGCTGCCGGCATCGTCTCCAGCCTCGTCATGATGCTGGTGCTCGCCATTTTTCTCGCGGTCGAGCCGAACATCTATTCACGCGGACTCGCCTGGTTCGTTCCCGTCGCCCATCGCGAGGAAACGCATGAGATCATCGACAAGGTCGGCTACACGCTGCGCCGGCTGATGGCCGGGCGGCTGGTGGGCATGATGGCGACCGGCGGCCTCACCGGCTTCCTGCTGATGATGGGCGGTGTGCCGATGGCGACGCTGCTCGGCGTGCTCACCTTCATCCTCGCCTTCCTGCCCAATATCGGCGCAATCATCTCCGGCGTGCTTATCATGCTGGTCGGTTTCTCGGTCGATGTGCAGCACGGCCTGTTCGCGATCGGCGTCTATTTCACGGTGCAGGTGGTCGAGAGCTACCTCATCACGCCTACTGTTGCGCGCAAGGCGGTCGACATGCCGCCCGCGCTGGTGCTGGGCGCGCAGATCCTGTTCGGCGCGCTGTTCGGCATCCTTGGCCTTGCGCTCGCCGATCCATTGCTCGCCATGACCAAGGTGACGCTGGAGGAGCGCGCCAAGCGCCGCGTGGCGGCGAACGAACGGCGCGGATAGGGATCCGCCACCTGCGAGCCAAGCGCAGGGGCTATCATGGGGCTATGACGGATCGACATTCAGCCCCGTGCCAGCCTGTGCGCTTCCGGTGCCCACATAGCGTGAGTATGCTGTGCTCCGGGTCACGGAAAACCATCATTTTGCCCATCGGTCTTCTACGACTCCGGCTCGATCTGACCTGAATGCCAATCCGACCCAAGGCAGCAATCGCCTATGAGGGCCTCAATCGGCGGAGATGATTTGGAAGAAGCGACGTGCTCCTGCGCAGGCAGGGCCCAGCGCCCCCTCGCTAGAGGGCGTCCGCATGAGATGGAATCAGGGCTGCTGCGAAGGCAAGAGTTCCTGGCGGAAAAGAATCGCTCGTGCGCCC
Source organism: Sphingobium sp. 66-54 (assembly GCA_001899715.1). GTDB lineage: Bacteria > Pseudomonadota > Alphaproteobacteria > Sphingomonadales > Sphingomonadaceae > Sphingobium. The sequence continues at coordinate 21,597 of MKWI01000026.1, read as the reverse complement.
CAGGCCCTGCCTGCGCAGAAGCCCATGTTCTCGTTAAAGGTAATTTCGTGAATAGCCTTCCGGGCACAGACCACTGCTATCAGGATCGCACCCGCGCGGCACTCCGCATCACTGCTGCGGCAGTTCGACCCCCGGCGGCAGGCCCTGCCCGCCCTGAAGCATCTGCTGCATCTGCATCATGCGCTGGGCTTCCATCACCTCGGCGCGGGTCTTGAATTCCAGCAGGCCGATCTCGAACTGAAGGTCGCTATTGGCGGGAATGTTGCTGCCCTGCGGCGGATGGTCGCCATAGGCGAGCTTCGCCGGGATCCACGCGCGCAGGCTGCCGCCCTTCTTGAGCAGCGTCACCGCCTCGGAGAAGCCGGGCACGGTGGAAGCCAGCTCCATCGGCGCGCTCGCATTCTCGTCAAACACCGTGCCATCGGGCAGCGTGCCCTTGTAGCGGACCAGCGCGAAATCGTCATGCGTGGGGCTGGCGCCGGTGCCTTCCGTCAGCATCTGGTAGCGCAGACCGCTCCCGGTGCGGCCGAACTGGCGATTGCCGGCCCAGGCCAGCACGATCGCACAGGCCGCCAGCAGGATCATCGCCAGCCAGAAGCGGCGCACCGAGCCGCGCTGAATGGGCTGCAAGGGAACCGCTGTGACCGACATGACCGCCTACCTCATCTGAACACGCAAACTTGCCGCCACGCAGGCGGCCCGGCCCCGGCTTAACGGGCGCCGTCGCGCTCCGCGCGCTTGCGCTCCAGCTTGCGCGCACGGCGCACGGCGGCAGCCTTCTCACGCGCGCGCTTCTCGGACGGCTTCTCATAATGGCGACGGAGCTTCATCTCGCGATACACGCCTTCACGCTGCAGCTTCTTCTTGAGCGCCCGCAGCGCCTGATCGACGTTATTGTCGCGCACGATGATTTGCATAAGCTCGTCAGTCTCCAATTCCACGCTGGCCCGGCGCCGACCCGGCCATCAGAGCCGGACGCGGGCAATGCCCATAAATAACATGCGCCGTAACCACGGGTCACGGCGGATCGGGCGGCCCATATCAGGCGAAGGCCAGCGGATCAAGACCGCACGGGGCGCAAAAGCGCCATCGGTCGAGCGAAATGGAGCCGTGCGACCGTCTCGACTCGACCTTGAGAACTGGCGCGACCGAGTGGCACCCCCGAGTCGTTGGGCGTTCCGCTCGCGCGTGAAATGCTCTAGAGCATCGGGCACGCCATGACCAAGTTCACCGTCAACGACCGCCCGGTCCAGTATCGCATGGACCCGCAGACGCCGCTGCTCTGGGCGCTGCGCGACGCTTCCAACCTCACCGGCACCAAATATGGCTGCGGCACGGGCGATTGCGGCGCCTGCACGGTGGATGTCGACGGACAGGCGATCCGCTCCTGCCAGGTAACGATCGCCGCGATCGAGGGCCGGTTCGTCACCACCATCGAGGGGCTCTCGGCCGACCGCAGCCACCCTGTGCAGCAGGCGTGGGCCGCGCAGAACGTGCCGCAGTGCGGCTATTGCCAGTCCGGCATGATTATGACCGCATCGGTGCTGCTCAAGCGCACCAACAACCCGACCGACGCGCAGATCGACGCGACGATGACCAATATCTGCCGCTGCGGCACCTATCCGCGCATCCGCGAGGCGATCAAGCAGGCCGGGCGGATCATGCGCGGCGAGGAGCGGGTCGCCGCCGCCCCCGCGCCGGGCATCGCCCCGGACGATGCGGCACGGCGCGTCCCCGGCCTTACCCCACCGGCCGAGGACCTGCCCTGAGCAAGGCGATACCCACCGTCCCGCGTTGAAACGCCCCGGCGAATCCTTGCGCGTTGCTGTCACCCATGTTCAGCACTGCGACAGTCCTCTTGCCGCATATCATGAAGCAATGGCGAAGACTCGCCTATGTGCTTGAGGATATTGCGAGATGAAACGCATATTGACGACGGGCCTGCTGGTTTCCACCATCCTGGCCATGGCCACGCCCGCCGCCGCCCAGCGCGCCGAAGGACGCGAGCGCGGCGCCTGGACCGGCGCCCAGCGCCAGCATCAGGCGGCCGATCCGGGTCAGGCCCAGCCGCGCTGGTCGCCGCCGGCCCGGTCGCAGCAGGCGGCTCCCCGCCCGGCCCCGCAACAGGCGCCATCGGCGGTCCAGACCCGTCCGGTGCCCGCGTCCAGCGCGGCGGGCGAATGGGGCCGCCAGCCCAACCGTCCATCGCGCCCCAATGCCGCCACCAATCCGGCGGCCAACGGCAATCGCGCCGAGCGGCCGCGCTGGTCGGGCAATGCCGGTCAGGCGACACGGCCCGCGCCCTCCACGCCGCAGGCCCAGCCGCGCAATAGCGCAACCTGGCAGCAGCGCGAGGCCCGGCGCGGCGACAACGACCGCGACGCCACGCGCAACCGCAACGGACAGGGCAATGATCGCGATTGGCGGAACAACGATCGGCAGGGCGCCGACCGGAACCGCGATCGCGACAACCGCGCCGACAATCGCGGCCAAAACTGGAACGGCCAAAACTGGCGCGGGAATGACCGCGACCGGGGCTACAACTACCAGCGCCGGCTCCAGGATCGCGAGCGGTGGAACGACCAGCGCCGCTGGTCCAACAGTTGGCGCAACGACCGCCGCTACGACTGGCGCAGCTACCGCACGCAGCATCGCAGCATCTACCGGCTGCCGACCTATTATGCGCCCTATGGCTGGAACCGCGGTTATTCGCGCTTTTCCATCGGCATCTATCTGAACAACATCCTGTTCGACCAGAGCTACTGGATCAGCGACCCTTATTACTACCGCCTGCCGCCGGCCTACGGCTGGCTGCGTTGGGTGCGCTATTATGACGACGCGCTGCTCGTCGACATTCGCGACGGCTATGTGGTCGACGTGATCCACGATTTCTTCTGGTGAGCCGGGCAGGCTCGCTGGAACCCGCTTCCTGATCGGCCTTCAGGAAAGACTGGGCCGGTTCCCCCACCCGGTGGGACCGGCTCTTTTTATTGCCCGTTTTTCGTTGCCGCCGCGCGGCGGGGATGGCAGGAACCGCGCCATGAAGGACACATGGCTCGACGACGCGGACCTCGCGTCACCGGCGCGTGCGGAGATCGGCGAACGCGTCCGCCAGCGGCTCAAGCGCAACCCCATGGTCAGCAGCGTGCCGACGCCCCGCGCGGAGATGTTCCTGCGCCACGGCCTCATCCCGCCCCGCGAATGCGCCGAGTTGATGGCGCAGACCGACACGGGCTGCAAACCCTCCAAGCTGTTCTCCGGCACCAACAAGGAGTATCGCACCAGCAGTAGCTGCAACCTCGATATCTACGATCCGCTGGTGATCGCCGTCACCAAGCGCATCGACGCGCTGCTCGGCATCGAGACCCGCTATGGCGAGCTGCTTCAGGGCCAGCGCTACGAGCCGGGCCAGCAATATCACCTCCATTGCGACTATTTCCCCGCCAACGTCCCTTACTGGCCAGCGATGCGGGTGAGCGGCGGCCAGCGCTGCTGGACGGCGATGGCCTATCTCTGCGACGTGGAGGCGGGCGGCGAAACGCAGTTCCCCCGCCTCGGCGTAACCATCCCGCCGCGCGCCGGCACGCTGCTGATCTGGAACAACATGCTTGCCGACGGCAGCCCCAATCACGATACGCTCCACGCCGCGTTGCCCGTGGCGAAGGGCGCCAAATATGTCGTCACCCGCTGGTATCGCGAGCGCCCCTGGGAACCGCGCAACAAGCCCTGAACCGGCGGATCCACCCTGCCGCGCCGACGACAAATCGCGACATTTATGACTGAAAACTGACGGGCACATTCGCGCGCCATTCAGCGCGACTCCTGCACAAAGGCATTGTCGGGCGACGGCGGAAGATCCGGTCTCCTACGCGGCAACCCCGCCCCGCCCGGCACATGCAGGAGTGAATCGCCATGAAGACATTAATGCTCGCCAGCCTGGCCGCACTGGTCCTCGTTCCCGCCACCGCCATGGCGCAGCCGGCGGGCGGACCGCACCATGACCGTCAGGACATCCGCTCGGCCCAGCGCGACGTGCGGGATGCCCGGCGCGACGTGCGCGATGCGCGGCAGGACGTGCGGGACGCCCGGCAGGACTATCGCCGGGACGTGCGCGCCTATAACCGCGCCCATCCGTGGCGCTCCGCACCGTTCCGCTACAAGCGCTTCACCGCGGGCGCGCGCATCCAGCCGGTCTACTACGGCAACCAGTATGCGGTGCGCGATTATCAGCGCTTCCACTGGAGCCGGCCGGGCGCCAACCAGCGCTGGGTGCGCCATTATGACGACGCGCTGCTGGTGAACACCCGCACCGGCCGCGTGGTGAAGGTGATCTACAACGCCTTCCGTTGAACCACGGGATACCATCCCCCGAAGCCCCCGCCCGTTGTGGCGGGGGCTTTTTTCATGGGATTTCGGCGCGCCATGCGATTGCCGACGACAAGCGCGCGCGTTAGGCACGGGCTATGGATCGGCGGGAGTCCCGCCGCACTCGAAAGGCTTTTGCATGCCCCGCCTCCCCGCCCTCGCCTGCCTGCTAATGGCCGGCTCTTTCGCCGCACCCTGCTTCGCCCAGCCCGCACCCGCCTCCGCCACGGCCGCGCAGAGCGAGGACGCGCGGCTGTTCGCCCTGTTCGCCACATCGGATGAAGCCAGCCTCAAGCGCAATCCGCTCAACGCACTGTTCCGGGGCGACATGCGCTATGCCGACCAGCTCGGCGACTATATCAGCGACGCCTATTTCAACGCCGAGCGCGCGGCCGACGAGCATGATCTGGCGGCCCTGCACCGGATCGACCGCGCCAGGCTCTCCGCCCAGAACAAGATCGCCTACGATGTGTTCGAGTGGCAGATGAAGGATGCGCTCTCCGGCCTACGCCCGGAGATACTGGCGCTGACCGCGGTGCGGCCGATCAACCATTTCAGCGGCTTCCACACCTTCTACCCCACCCTGGCCTCCGGCAAGGGTGCGGCGCCGTTCAAGACGGTTCTGGATTATGAGAACAACCTCAAGCGGCACCGGCAATATATCACGCTGCTCGATGCGGCGATCGGCCGGTTCCGGCAAGGCATGGCTTCGGGCGTGGTGGACACCAGGCTGACAATCACCAACGTCATCGCCCAGTTGGATACGCTGGTCTCGCAAAAGATCGAGGAATCGCCTTTCTATCAGCCGGTCATGATGTTTCCCGCGAGCTTCTCGGCGGCGGACAAGGCGCGGCTGACCGAGGCTTATCGCGATATCATCGCCAACGGCATCACCCCCGCCGAAGCGCGGCTGCGCGATTTCCTCAGGACGGAATATCTGCCGGTCGCGCGCGATGCAGTGGGCCTGAGCAGCATGAAAGGTGGCGACATTTTATATGCGGAGCTGATCCGCAACATGACCACGTTGCCGCTGACGGCCGACTATGTGCATGCGCTGGGCCTGTCCGAAGTGGCGCGGATCCGCAAGGAGATGGATCAGGTCCGCCAGGAAGTCGGCTTCAAGGGCACGCTCGGCGAATTCTTCGCCCATATCCGCAGCGACCCGCAGTTCCACCCGACCTCGCGCGAGGGGTTCGCGGAGCAGTTCCGCGAGATCGGCAAGGCGGTGGACGCCAAGGTCGCCAGTCAGTTCTCGACCCTGCCCAAGACGAAGCTGGAGATCCGCCCATACCCCGAATTCCGCGAGAAATATGAGGCGGGCGGCAGCTATGAGAGCGGCACGCCGGACGGATCGCGGCCGGGCGTCTTCTATTTCAACGCCTACGACCTGCCCTCACGCAATCTGCCCGGCAACACGACGCTCTATCTGCACGAAGGCGCGCCGGGCCATCACTTCCAGATCAGCCTCGCGCAGGAGAATGAGAGCCTGCCCGCCTTCATGCGCTTCGGCGGCAACACCGCTTATGTCGAGGGCTGGGCGCTCTATGCGGAAACGCTGGGCTATGATTTCGGCTTCTACAAGGACCCCTATCAGCGCATGGGCCATCTCGACGACGAGATGCTGCGTGCCATGCGGCTGGTGGTCGATACCGGCATCCACGCCAAGGGGTGGACCCGCGATCAGGCCATTCAATATATGCTCGACAACAGCTCGATGGGGAAGACCGACGCCACCGCCGAGGTGGAGCGCTACATCGCCATCCCCGGACAGGCGCTGGCCTACAAGATCGGCGCGCTGACCATCCAGCGGCTCAAGAAGAAGGCGCAGGACGAGTTGGGAGCGAAGTTCGACGTGCGCGACTTCCATGCGCAGGTGCTGATGACCGGCGCGCTGCCGATGAGCGTGCTGGAGAAGAAGATCGACGACTGGATCGCGGCGAAGAAGGCGGGGTGAGGCGAAGGCGGCCGGGACGGGCTGGCCGGCGGGCGCTATGATGGGACGCGGATCAAGCGTTTGCTTTCAGTTCCATCCGGTGGTTTGAAAGAGCGCATTCCGGGGACAAAAAATCGTCTGCGTGAGGTGGGTTTCGTGCTTCTGCGCAGGCAGGAGCCCAGGACCCCACCGCAGTTCCCTATCGCCCTGAACTCCTGCCTGCGCAGGAGCACTTGTCGCGCATGAAGGGTCCTGCCGGCTCCAGAGGTCGCGGGTCGCCGCTGTACCGGCGGAAAGCGACAGAAAGTCCTCAACCATTATTGCAATTCGTTCTCAATAGCATATAACGACTCGAACCAGACGATGCTCGGTTCGGGATGACGCAATGACCAAAGACCTCTCCGTCCTCTTTGCTTTCAGGGATTTGCGCGCCTTTCCGCTGACCGCGATGCACATGATTATGGCGATGCGGCTGTGCATCCTGTTCGGTCAGGCCGGCCGCGACCCACTGCCCGATCTGGCGGTGCGGCTGCGCAGCATGGAGGCGGCGCGGCGGGTCGAGCGGATCGTGCGGAGCATCCAGCACAATTGGCCCGAGCAGTTTCTGGTCCATCGCCCCTGCTGCCTCGCGCTCAGCCCGGACGAGGCGTTGCTCGGCGATCTCACCGTCGCCGCGACGCAGGGCGACGAGAGCGGTGCGGCCCTGCTTCTGCGCGACATGCTGCCGGCGGAAACGGCGCGGCATCTCTTTCTGGAGGCCGTCGCGGCAGCGGGCGCCATCCAGGCAGCACAGCTCCAGCCACATCGGCCGGGCGCATGAGCATGGGCTCAAAAGCCATCAGCATGACCCGACGAATCCAGGATCGGTCGCTTGTCCTTGTCGCCGTGGGTTCCCGCGCATGCGGGTGCGCACGGTGAGCGGCCGATCATTCTGACGAGGCGGCGGCACCCCTCCCGGCCCCGCTGCCTCACCCCACCCCTTCCCGCATCCTCGTGCGGGAAGGGGACCAGGGCTTCCCGCCACGGACCGACCCGACGTGCTCGCGCGAAAACCGTTCGCCCTGAGCTGGTCGAAGGGCCGTCTTTCTTTCGGCAAGCTCCGCTCGAACAGAAGAAGTTCAGCCCCTTCGACCAGCTCAGGGCGAACGGTTTTTCTGTTTATCGGTTCAGCAACGAACCCGCGCGGCCCGGCGTTCGGTCCCGACGGCAGCTCCCTATCGCCCTGGGCTCCTGCCTGCGCAGGAGCACGGCGATGCGCCCATCCGCACCCCTCAGGCCGGTACGGCATCCAGCGCTTGCGCGATCAGCTTGCGGCTGTTCTCGATGCCGTAAAGCGCGATGAAGCTGCCCATGCGCGGCCCCTGCTCGGCGCCAAGCAGCGTCTCGTAGAGCGCCTTGAACCAGTCACGGAGCTGGGTGAAGCCGTAGTGCGGGTCCTTGCCGATCTCATAGACCAGCGTCTGGATTTCCTCGGCGGTCGCATCCTCCGGCAGGGCGGCAAGCTGGGCATCCAGCTCGCGCAGCGCCATCGCCTCATGAGCCTCGGGCGCGCGGCGCTGAAGGGTGGGGGCGATGAAGTCCCGGCTATAGGCCAGCGCGTTGCGCACCAGACCGGCGAGGCGGGGATAATCCTGTGCCGTCACATCCGGCGCATAGTTGCGCAGATAGGCCCAGACCTGCGCCTCGGTCGCGTCCGCGCCCATCACACCGACGAGGTTGAGCAGCAGACCGTACGTCACCGGCAGCGTGTCTTCCGGGACGGCGCCGCCATGAATATGATGGACGGGGTTGCCGAGCTTCCTGGCGATGTCCTGCCCCGCGTAATTGCCGCGGAACTGCTCGTAATCGTCCACCGCGCGCGGGATGACGCCGATGTGCAGCGACTTGGCCGCCTTGGGCTCGCGATAAATGTAGAAGGCCAGGCTCTCCTCCGAGCCGTAGGTCAGCCATTGCTCGATCGAGAGGCCGTTGCCTTTCGACTTGCTGATCTTCTCGCCCTTCTCGTCGAGGAACATCTCGTAGTTAAAGCCCTCAGGTGGGCGGCCGCCCAGCGCGCGGGCGATGCGGGAGCTTTGGGTGACGCTGTCGATCAGGTCCTTGCCGGCCATCTCATAGTCGACGCCGAGCGCGACCCAGCGCATCGCCCAGTCGACCTTCCATTGCAGCTTGGCGCCACCGGAGAGGATGCACTGCTCGACCGTCTCGCCCTCATCCTCGAAGCGGACGATGCCCGCCTCGGCATCGACGACCGTGACCGGGACCTGCAACACGACGCCGCTCTTGCGGCTGATCGGCAGCACCGCCGCATAGGTCGCCTGCCGCTCCTTGCGCAGCGTCGGCAGCATGATGTCCATGATCGCCTGATAGTGGCGCAGCACACCCCGCAGCGCGTCGTCGAAATGGCCGCCGCGATATTGCTCGGTCGACGAGACGAACTCATAATCGAAGCCGTAGCGATCGAGGAAGGTGCGCAGCATCGCATTGTTGTGATGGGCGAAGCTCTCATACTCGCCGAACGGATCGGGCACCTGCGTCAGCGGCTTGCCGAGATGGGCAGCCAGCATCTCCTGATTGGGCACATTGTCCGGCACCTTGCGCAGCCCGTCCATATCGTCGCTGAACGCAACCAGCCGCGTCGGCGCGCCGGTCAGTTCCTCATAGGCATGGCGGACCATGGTGGTGCGCAGCACCTCGTTGAACGTGCCGATGTGCGGCAGGCCCGAGGGGCCGTAGCCCGTCTCGAACAGCACCGGCGCCCCCGCCTTGCCCTGCGGGTAGCGCTTGAGCAGCTTGCGCGCCTCCTCATAGGGCCATGCCTTGGAAACCATCGCGGCGTCGCGAAGGGCGGTCGAACTGTGTTCCTGCGTCATGAGGGCTGCCTCTAGAGCATGATCCCGCCGGTTTGAAGGGGATCGTGCGCACAGCGGCACCGGAGCGCAGTTACCGGAAATTTTACCAGATAGCGCGACACTGCCCCCGCAATCCCGGACCAGGGACGAATATTGGGGACGAAGCCATGGCAACGCAGGCGATACAGGAAGGCCAGATACAGAGGCGGCAACGGACAGGCGTGGACATAGCCGTGACCGTGACCACCGTGCTCGAATCGATGGAGGCGGCGATTGCCGACCTTACCGAGCAGGGGGCGCTCATCACCGGGTGCGCGCTGGAGGCGGGCGCGCGGATCCAGATCGACTATCTGGGACAGACCATCTACGCGCAATGCCGCTGGGCCGAGGTGGACCGGATGGGGGTGCAGTTCGTCTATCCGCTCGCCGATGGGCCGCTGTTCGAGCGGCTGGCAGTCGCGCGGGCCGGGCGGATGCCGGGAGGGACGGTGATGCCTTTCCCGCATGTCCACCGCGCGCCGGCAGGCGGGCGGTCGTTCGGGCGACGGGCCGGCTAGACATGGCCTGAGACCCATTCGGGGCCTTGAACGGGCGTTTTTCGTTCACGAACCGTTCCCCTGCGGCGCAGGGGACGCTAAGGCGGGGGCGTGACGCCTGCTCCCCTCCCCTCCGCGCTGCACGCCAGCCATGCCGGCATCTGGCTGGCGGAGGAAGGCCGGCCGCTCGCCTCGCTCGGCCGGGGCGAGGCGCTGGCGCGGGCCGCTGACACACCGCTGCTGATGGTCAACGCGCCGCTGCTGGGCGCGCGGCTGGGCCATGCCGACCTCTCCGGTCTCGACCTGCTGGAGCTGTTCGCCTTCCTCTTTCCCGCGCAGTTCGTGATTCCCACCGTCGCCGGCCTCGCCCGCGCGATGGGCCTGCCGCCGCCGGAGAGCGATGCGCAGGCGGCCGCGCTGATCCCCGACCTCGCCCGCGCTATGCTCGCCTGGACGGAGCGGACCGACTGGACCGAGCGCGAGGGCGCCTGGACCGGACTGGGCCAACTCGAACGGCTGCGCTGGAGCTGGACGCCGCTGCTGCGCGGGCGCATTGCCCAGCCGGCGCGGGCCGAGCGCTGGCTGTTCAGCCGCCTGCCGCAGTGGGAGGAGCAGCCGGCGCGCCCGCAGCCGCGCCCGGTGACACTCGCCGAGTCGGAGGTGATGGCGCGCCTCGCCGCCCTGACCGGGGCCGGTGCGGAAACGCGCGAGGGCCAGCGCGTATTCGCGGGCGAAACGGCGGCGGCCTTCGCGCCACGCCTGCGGGGCGAGTCGCCCAATATCGTGCTGGCGGAGGCCGGCACCGGCATCGGCAAGACGCTGGGCTATCTTGCCCCGGCGACGCTCTGGGCGGAGCAGGCGGGCGGCACGGTGTGGATCTCTACCTACACCAAGGCGCTGCAACGCCAGCTCGACCGCGAGACACGCCGCCATTATCCGAGCGACGCGGCGTTTCGGAAGCATGTCGTGATCCGCAAGGGGCGGGAGAATTACCTCTGCCTGCTCAATCTGGAGGACGCGCTGCAAGGCGGCTTTGCCGGACGCGCGGCCATCCTCGCGCAATTCGTGGCGCGCTGGGCGGCTTACACGCGCGACGGCGACATGGTGGGCGGCGACCTGCCGGGCTGGCTGCCGGCGCTGTTCCGCCGCGCCGGGGCGACCGCGCTCACCGACCGGCGCGGCGAGTGCATCTATGCCGGCTGCCCGCATTTCCGCACCTGCTTCATCGAGCGGGCGACGCGGGCGAGCCAGGGGGCGGACATCGTCATCGCCAACCATGCGCTGGTGATGATCAACGCCGCGCGCGGGCGGGAAGCGCAGGGCACGCCGACGCGGATCGTGTTCGACGAGGGGCACCATCTGTTCGACGCGGCCGACTCCACCTTCGGCGCGGCGCTGACCGGGCGCGAGGCGATCGAGCTGCGGCGCTGGGTACTGGGGCCGGAGACTGCGCGGCGCGGGCGGCGGCGGGGCCTCTCCGCGCGCCTCTCCGATGTGGCGAGCTACGATGGCGAGGGCGCCGAGGCGATCGAGGATGCGGCCGAAGCGGCGCGTGCGCTGCCGGGCGACGACTGGCTGCGCCGCGTGGTCGAGCGCGCGCCGCTGGGCGGGGTGGAGGCGCTGCTCGGCGCGGTGCGCGACACCGTCTACGCCCGCGCCGAGCGAGACGGGCGCGAGACCGATCCCGGCTATGGGCTGGAGGTCGATCTCGCCGAAGCGGACGGCGCGCTGATCGACGCGGCGACCGATGCGGCCCGCGCGCTGGAGGCGCTGCTGGCGCCGCTCCAGCGCCTCAGCAAGCGGCTGGTCGCGGTGCTGGAACTGGCTCCGGACTGGCTCGACGGCCCGGCACGTGCGCGGATCGACGGTGCGCTCTCGGCGCTCGGCTGGCGCTGCGACCTGCTGATGAGCTGGATCGCGCTGCTGCTGCGCGTGGGCGGCCCGGCAGACCCGGCCTTTGTCGACTGGCTGGCGGTCGACCGGGTAGAGGGGCACGAATATGATATCGGCCTGCACCGCCACTGGCTGGACCCGACCCGGCCGCTCGCCGAGGTGGTGCTGCGGCCCGCCCATGGCGTGCTCGTCACCTCCGCCACGCTGCGCGCGGGCGGCGACGAGCAGACCGCCATCGCGCGCTCGGGCGCGGGGCATCTCGACGCGCCACCGCGCTGGGTGGATGTGACCAGCCCGTTCGACTATGCGCGGCAGGCGGAGGTGCTGATCGTCACCGACCTGAAGCGCGGCGACCTGCCGGCGCTGGCCGGCGCCTATGCCCGGCTGATCGAGGCGGCGGGCGGCGGCACGCTGGGGTTGTTCACCGCGATCCGCCGGCTACGCTCGGTGCAGGCGCGCATCGCCGACCGGCTGGCCCGCGCCGGATTGCCGCTCTACGCCCAGCATGTCGACCCGCTCGACCCGGCAACGCTCATCGACATGTTCCGCGACGATCCGCGCGCCTCTTTGCTCGGCACCGATGCGCTGCGCGACGGCATCGACGTGCCCGGCGACTCGCTGCGGCTGGTGGTAATGGAGGGCGTGCCCTGGTCCAAGCCCTCCGTTCTGCACGCCGCCCGCAAGCGCGCCAGCGAGAGCCCGAGCGGCTATGAGGACCGGCTGGTGCGCGCCCGGCTGGCGCAGGCGTTCGGCCGGTTGATCCGCCGCGCCGACGATGCCGGCCAGTTCGTCATCCTCTCCGCCGCCATGCCGAGCCGGCTGCTCACCGCCTTCCCCGCCGATGTGCCGGTACGGCGCGTTTTGCTGGATGAGGCGATCGCGGCGGTGCGCTCGCGCCTTGGTTCCGGCGCGGTTTTGGGGCAGGAGTCGTCGCACGGGTCGCAGGCAGAGGACATACGCGGGCAGGCATGAAAACGGTTATCGTTCTGCGGCATGCAAAATCGGATTGGGGCGACATGTCGCTGCGCGATTTCGATCGTGGACTGAACGGGCGCGGCGACCGTGCCGCCGCCGTGATGGGGCGCTGGGCGGCACTCAACATCGCCCCGCCCGAGCGCATCGTCGCCTCCCCCGCCGTGCGGGTGGTCGAGACGCTGCACCGCTTCGCGCAGGCGCATGGAAGCTGCCCCGAGCCGCAGTTCGACATGCGGCTCTACCTCGCCAGCGCGCCGATGATCGCCGAGGTGATCGCGGACACGGGCGGCGCGGCGGACCGGCTGCTGATCGCCGGGCACAGCGCGGGGGTGGAGGAGTTCATCCTCGCCTGCGTGCCGGACGACGGGCGCTCCGCGCTGCGCGACGAGGTGGAGATCAAGTTCCCCACCGCCGCGCTGGCGGTGCTGGATTTCGACATTGGCGCATGGGGCGACCTTGCCGGCGATTTCGCGGGGCGAGGGCGGCTGCGCACCTTCGTGCGGCCGCGCGATCTGGACCCGGCGCTGGGGCCGGATCAGCGGTGAACAACACGGGGCTTGGGATCCCTCCGCCGAAGGCGATCGTTGCAACATCTCGATAGAGCGATATGCCGTTCGCCCAGCTTGTCGAAGAACCGTTCTGAGCGACTGTTCCGGACAGGTAGTCGAAAGGGTTGTCTATTCTTTCGACGGGAGCCGCAGGAAGAACGACAGCCCTTCGACAAGCTCAGGGCGAACGGCTTTGGCGTTGGCTTTGCAACGATTCCCTGAAGGGGAGGGTTTATGTGGCTCGCGAGCGGGGCGGGTGCATTAAACGCTCCGTTCATGCCGAGGCACGCCGCGCGCCGTCCTCGGATCTCGACTTCGCTCGGCACGAACGGAGGACGAGAGACCGCCGCTCCTGCGGAAGCAGCAGTCCAAGGCCCGGCTGCATTTCCCTTGGCGCCCTGGGCTCCTGCCTCCGCAGGAGCACGGAGGGTGGTTGCGGGTTTCGGCCTCATATGCACCGGGGCACCGGACCACGCTTTGGAGAGGTGCAGCTTCCGGTAGAGAGAAAAGAACGACACTCGGGGAGGCTATTGCGGCGAGGCGAACCTCCGGCCCATGGACAAGCGGGCCGGCCTCACTCCTCTCCAATCGCGTCGCGCAACGCCTGGCGGATGACGGTGAGGCGGGCGATCAGCAGGGCGAGATCCGAGGCGCCGACCTGGCCCGAAGCGCGCACGCCCTGCCCCGTTCCACCGGCGGCAGGCGCCGGGGTGGAGCCGATCGGCAACTCGCCCTGCGGATGGGCAGCGGCGGGCGGTGCGGCGGCAGCGGCCGGGGTGGCGGGGATGCCTGGCGCGGCAGCGGCAACGGAAGCCCTGTCGGCCTGCGCCTTGGCGCCGCCGCGGCCGGACAGCAGACGCTGGGCGCCGCGCACGGTGAAGCCTTCCTCGTTGAGCAAGTCCTTGATTCGCCGGGCGATCTCTACATCACGCGGGCGATAATAACGGCGGTTGCCTGAGCGTTGCAGCGGGCGGAGTTGCGGGAACCGCGTCTCCCAATAACGCAGGACATGCTGGGCGACGCCAAGCTCGCGGGCAAGCTCCCCGATCGTCAGAAAGGCGCCTTCGTCCTTGTCCATGCCGCATTGTGCACCGATCGCGCGGCGCCGGTCAATCCGGCGAGCCGGATCAGGCGCCGGCGACTCGATCCCGCAGCGCCTGGCTGGGCCGGAAGGTCAGCACTCGCCGCGAGGTGATCGGCACCTCGATGCCGGTCTTTGGATTGCGCCCGACGCGTTCGTTCTTGTCGCGCAGGACGAAGGTCCCAAAGCCCGAAATCTTGACATTCTCGCCTTTTTCCAGCGCATCCGCCACCAGATCCAGCACCTGCTCGACGAGATGCGCCGAATCCGCGCGCGACAATCCGACCTGTCTGTTGAGATGTTCCGCTATCTCGGCCCGCGTTAAAGTATCTTCCGAAGCCATTCCGCCCCCAAAACGAAACTTGCGCGCGGGGTACGCCCCCTACGCGCCCCACATAGCCCGTCTGTGCGGCAGAATCTCTAGGTTTGCAACGAGAAGAATCGGAATGAGGTGCGATGATGCGTGCCAAGACGGCGTCGAAACGCTTTTCGCCTAGTAGCGCAGCAGGCTCGCACCCCAGGTGAAACCCCCGCCCATCGCCTCCAGAACGACCAGATCGCCCTTGCGGATGCGCCCGTCGCGCACCGCCACGTCGAGCGCCAGCGGCACCGAGGCGGCGGAGGTGTTGGCGTGCCGGTCGACGGTCATGACGACCTTGGCCGGGTCCAGCTTGAGCTTCCGCGCGGTAGCATCGAGGATGCGGGCATTGGCCTGGTGCGGCACCACCCAGTCGATCTCCCCGGCGGCGACTCCGGCGGAAGCGAGCACCTCGCGCAGCACCTCGGCGAGGTTGACCACGGCGTGGCGGAATACGTCCTGCCCCTTCATGCGCACCTTGCCGACCGTGCCGGTGGTCGAGGGGCCGCCATCCACGTTGAGCAGCGCATTGTAGCGGCCGTCCGCGTGGAGCTTGCTGGCGAGGATGCCCCTGCCGGCCTGCGCATCCGTCTCCTGCGCACGCAGCACCACGGCGCCGGCGCCGTCGCCGAACAGCACGCAGGTGGCGCGATCCTCCCAGTCGAGGATGCGGCTGAACGTCTCCGCGCCGATCACCAGCGCGGTGCGCGCCGCGCCGCCGCGCAGCATGTTGTCCGCCACGGTCAGCGCGTAGAGGAAGCCCGAGCAGACCGCGCCGACATCGAACGCCACGCAATCGGGGATGCCGAGCTGCGCTTGCACGATGGTGGCGCTGGCGGGAAAGGTCTGGTCCGGCGTCGCGGTGGCGAGGACGATGAGATCGACCTCGTCCGGGGCCACACCGGCCGCCTCCAGCGCATGGCGCGAGGCTTCGACGGCGAGCGTCGTCGTCGTCTCGCCTTCGCCGGCGATGTAGCGCTGGCGGATACCGGTCCGCTCGACGATCCAGGCGTCGCTGGTGTCGACCGTCTGCGCCAGTTCGTCATTGCTGACGCAGCGGCGCGGCAAGGCCGAGCCGGTTCCCATTATCACGGACCGCAAGGTCATTTGGCGATCAGTTCCTCGCTCGCAATCGGCCCCACGCGCGCCAGATCCTCACCGATGCGCGCGCTCAGCCCCTCCTCGACCAGCCGTGCCGCAACATGCACCGCATTGGCAACACCCTTCTCGTCGGCGCCGCCATGGCTTTTGACGACAATGCCGTTGAGCCCGAGAAACACGGCGCCGTTGTGATTGTTGGGATCGAGATGGACCTTGAGCAGTTGCAGCGCCGGCCGCGAGAGCAGGAACCCCGCCTTGGAACGCAAAGAACTCGTGAAAGCGCGGCGCAGCACATCGGTAACGAAACGCGCGGTGCCCTCCGCCGTCTTGAGCGCGATGTTGCCGGCGAAGCCTTCCGCCACGATCACATCGGCGTCGCCCGAGGCGATCCGGTCGCCCTCGATGAACCCGGCGAAACGCAGCGGCAGGCCGCGCGCCTTGCGCAGAATGGCAGCCGCCTCGCGAATCTCGCCGGTGCCCTTCAAATCCTCGGTACCGATGTTGAGGAGCTGGACGCGCGGCATGGCCAGATTGTTGACGATGCGCGCATAAGCGGCACCCATCACCGCGAACTCGACGAGGTTGCGCGCGTCGCACTCGGTGTTGGCGCCGAGATCGAGCATCACCACGTCATTGTCGCCAAGCGTGGGCAGCATGGCGGCCAGCGCCGGCCGGTCGATGCCGGGGAGCGTGCGCAGGGCGAGCTTGGCCATGGCCATCAGCGCGCCGGTGTTCCCGGCCGAGACAGCGGCCATAGCGTCGCCGTTCTTCACCGCCTGGATAGCGAGGCCCATGGAACTGCCGCGCGAATGGCGGATCGCCTGGCTGGGCTTGTCAGTCGCCGCCACGACCTTGTCGGTGTGGACGATCTCCGCCGCTTTCGAGAGATTGGGGTGATTCTTCAGCGCGGCGCCGATCCGCGCCTCATCGCCGAACAGGAGGAAGCGCAACCCCTCATGGCCGCGACGCGCACGCGCGACGCCGGCAACCATGACGCGCACGCCCTCGTCGCCGCCCATCGCATCAATCGCGATCCGCGGCGTCGTCACCCTCATCTCCCCCTATCGGGACTCAGGCGCCGATCGCGACGATTTCGCGGCCGTTATAGTGCCCGCAGGCACCGCACAGATTGTGGGGGCGCTTCAGCTCGCCACAGTTGGGGCATTCCTGATAGGACTCGACGGGCAGCTTGTCATGGCTGCGGCGCATGCCGCGCTTGGACGGCGAGGTTTTTCTCTTTGGGACAGCCATCAGGGCACCTGTTCAAAAATCGCAACGGTCAAAAAAACGGGTTCGCGCGCTCGGCTGTCACATTGCCATGTCGGCGGCCACGGGGGCCGCGACCAACGGGAGGCCGGGCGTTTGCGAGAGTGTGCGCCTATAGCGCTTTTTGGGGAGGGCGCAACCGATTCATTGGAAATCGGGCGATTTGGCGGAAAGGCGCGGCCCATGCGCGATAGTGCTCATGCGCAGCCTAGCCGCCAAGGCCCGTTACCCGATCGCCGACGAAGGGATTGCTCGCCCGCTCCTGCGCAAAGCTGCTCGGCTGGCCGTGGCCGGGGACGAAGATCGTCTCCCCACCCAGCGGCCAGAGCTTGCGGGTGATCGACGCGAGCAGATCCTCATGATTGCCGAGCGGGAAATCGGTGCGGCCGATCGAGCCCTGAAACAGCACGTCGCCGACGATGGCGAGATGCGAGGGCGGGTGGTGGAAGACGACATGGCCGGGCGTGTGGCCGGGGCAATGAATCACGTCCAACACCAGATCGCCCACGCGCACCGTGTTGCCATCGACCAGCCAGCGATCCGGCTCGAACGGGGCGCCGGGCACGTTCCAGCGGCGGCCGTCATCCTCCAGCCGGGCGATCCAGAAGCGGTCGGCCTCGTGCGGGCCTTCGATGGGCAGGCCAAGCTCCTTCGCCAGCACGCCGGCCTGCCCACAATGGTCGATATGGCCGTGGGTGACGAGCAGCTTCTCCAGCGTCACGCCATGCTGCGCCACCACCGCCTTGAGGCGCGGCAGATCGCCGCCGGGATCGACCAGCGCGCCCCGCATCGTGCGGGTGCACCAGAGCAGGGAGCAATTCTGCTGGAGCGGCGTCACCGGGATCATCGCCACGCGCATCGGCGGCTCGGCCGGCTGGGGATCGGGCGTCTGGGGGGCGGTCGTCATGGGAGACGATCTGGCAGGCGGGCGGCGGCGGCGCAAGACCGGGTTCGGGGGACGGAGCGCGTCAGCCAGCCAGCAACGCATCCACCCATGCAGGCACCAGCGCGCCGGCGGGGCCGTGGCGGCACTCGTCGAACCAGCCGCTGCCGGCGGAAGGTTCCAGATTGATCTCCAGCGTGGGGATGCCGAGCGCGCCGGCCATGCGCACGAAGCCGGCGGCGGGATAGACCGCGCCGGACGTGCCGATGGAGACGAACAGACCCGCACGGGCGAGCGTCGCCTCGATGCGGTCCATATGATAGGGAATCTCGCCGAAGAAGACGATGTCCGGCCGGAGCATGGGGGCTGCGCAGGCGGCACAGGGTGCGCCGGGCGGCAGATCGCCCTGCCAGGGCTGGCGCTCGCCACAAGCGGCGCACAGGGCGCTGTTGAGCGCGCCGTGCATGTGGATGATCCGGCGGGAGCCGGCGCGCTCGTGGAGATCGTCGACATTCTGGGTGACGATGAGCAACTCGCCCGGCCACGCCTGCTCCAGCCGAGCCAACGCTTGATGCGCGGCGTTGGGGGCGACGGAGGCGAGAGCTGCACGGCGCTGGTTATAGAAATGGTGGACCAGCGCCGGATCGCGCGCCAGCGCCTCGGGTGTGCAAACATCCTCGATGCGGTGGTTTGCCCACAGGCCATCGGCGGAGCGGAAGGTCTCCAGACCGCTCTCGGCGGAAATGCCGGCGCCGGTGAGGATGACGATGGGATGGGTTTTGGGCATGGACAGGATCAAATAGCAGCCTTGGCACAGGCGCAAGTCTGGTTGCTGACAATGATCTGTTTGCAGCCCTTCTTTCTTGTCACCCCGGACTTGATCCGGGGTCCCGCTGCCTTTTTTCACGCCCGCCGGTCGAACAGGTCCCGCCAGTCCGGGTTGCCGCGCTAGATCAGGGCGAATTTCCACTCGCGGCGCCAGTACTTGAGGCGCTTCTCATGCTTGATGCAGTCGACAATATCCTTGCCGCGTTCGGCCCAGACCAGACGAACCAGCCTGTAGCGCGTGTAGAAGTCGGAACAGGTGCCGGATCGGTGCTGATGAATACAGGCGGCGAGGTGCGACGTGACGCCGACATACCGAGTGCCGCGATAGCGGCCGGCCATGATGATAGACCCAGCCGCCTCGTTACTCCGCTTCATCCGTGTCGGGTGAGAGAAGCGGGACCCCGGATCAAGTCCGGGGCGACGGGGTCGTAGAGAGTTACTTGTTCCTTGGAGCGACATTGCTAGCATGCCGGCTCTATCGGGAGAGCATTGATGGACGCCAGCATGAGGGCGCTTTTCGAGCGCTATGAGCGGCTGTTCAACCGGGCACTGGGCGGCGACACGGATATGGAGGCCATCGCCGCGCTCTATGCGCCGGAGTTCATCGGCGCGGCGCCGGCGGGGGTGCTGGCCGGGAAGAATGACGACCGGTTCAGGGAGGCTCTGGCGCAGGGCTTTGCGCGGTATCGGGCGATGGGAACGATGGGAACGAAGGGAATGCGGGTGCGGGGCGTCCGGCTCTCGCCGCTCGACGAGCTGCATTGCGTCGCGCATGTCGGCTGGACCGCGACCTATGCGCGGGAGGGGCGGCCGGACACCGCTATCGACTTCGACGTGCATTATTTCGTGCGGGGGCTGGATGGGGAGCCGCAGGTGTTCGGCTGGGTGACGGGCGACGAACAGGCGGTGCTCGAGGCGCACGGCATCGCGTAAAGCGGGGCACATCGGTCGGGATGACAAGCGCGCGCCAGTCTGGCATCGGCACGGGCGGACGGGTTTGAACGAAGGGACGCAGGCAGCATGAGCGCGATCGGCATTTTCGGGGCGAGAGGCCGCATGGGACAGGCCATCGCGCAGGTGGCGGCCGAACAGGGCCTCGCGGTCGCCGGCGGTACCGATGCGCAGGCGGGCGGGACCATCGGCGCGGACGGTGCGGCGATCACCACCGATCCGGCGGCACTGGCGGCGATGGCCGATATCCTGATCGACTTCTCCTCGCCGCACGCGTTGCAGGCCAATCTCGATGCGTGCGTCGCCGCCGGCAAGCCGCTGGTGATCGGCACGACCGGGCTGGAGGCGGCGCAGCATGCGGCGATCGACGTGGCGGCGCGCAGCATCCCGGTGTTGCAGACCGGGAATACCTCGCTCGGCGTCAACCTGCTCGCGGCGCTGGTGCGCGAGGCGGCGGCGCGGCTGGGCGAGGACTGGGACATCGAAATCGTCGAGATGCACCACCGGCACAAGGTCGATGCGCCCTCCGGAACGGCGCTGCTGCTCGGGCAGGCGGCGGCGGAGGGCCGCGGCATCGACCTCACCAGCCGCAGCGCGCGCGGGCGCGACGGCATCACCGGCGCGCGCAAGACGGGCGACATCGGCTTCGCGGCGCTGCGCGGCGGATCGGTAGCAGGCGACCATATGGTCGTCCTCGCCGGCGAGGGCGAGCGGATCGAGCTGGGACACCGGGCGGAAAGCCGCATCATCTTCGCGCGCGGGGCGATCCGGGCGGCGCAATGGCTGACCGGCAAGGGACCGGGGCGCTACACCATGGCCGACGTGCTCGGGCTCTAGCGGATGGCCGCCCGCCAGCTCAACCGCGCGCAGATCTTCGAGCTTTTCTCCCGCCTGGCCGAGGCCAATCCGGCGCCCCGGACGGAGCTGGACTATGGCAACGACTATCAGTTGCTCGTCGCGGTGGTGCTCTCCGCGCAGGCGACCGACGTTGGGGTCAACAAGGCGACGCGCGCGCTGTTCGAGAAGGTGAAGACGCCGGCGCAGATGGTCGCGCTGGGGGAGGAGGCGCTCAAGGCGCACATCAAGACCATCGGCCTGTTCAACACCAAGGCGAAGAACGTCATCGCCCTCTCCGAAGCTCTGATCGCGAACCATGGCGGCGAAGTGCCGCGCGACCGCGAGGCGCTGACCGCGCTGCCCGGCGTGGGACGCAAGACAGCCAATGTGGTGATGAACACCGCGTTCGGCGAGGAGACGTTCGCGGTCGACACACATATCTTCCGCGTCGGCAACCGCACCGGGCTGGCGCCGGGCAAGACCGTGCTGGCGGTGGAGCAGGGACTGGAAAAACGCGTCCCAAAGCCCTTTCGGCGCGACGCACATCATTGGCTGATCCTGCACGGACGCTATATTTGCAAGGCACGGCGGCCGGAGTGCTGGCGCTGCCCGATTAACGACATCTGCCTCTACAAGGACAAGACGCTGCATCCATAAATTATCCAAATAGGTTATTTATTGCTGTCCTACAGCGTGCTTCCTCTGGCTTAACAGGCGTGCGGCGATTCGGCCGCGACGAGCATCAGGAAAGGCACGGACCATGGCCGACCGCTTCGACAGCCAGATCGATTCCCTCACCCAGCCTGCGCGCCAGGCCTTTGCGATCACACCCCACGCCACGGCGGAGATCGACCCGCTGCCCAAGGCACTCTACATCGGCACCGGCGGCGACATCACCCTGCGCGCGGCGGATGGGCAGGCGGACGTGGTGTTCAAGAACGTCGCGGCGGGGCAGATCCTCGATGTGCGCGTGCGCTACGTCCGCGCGGCCGGCACCACCGCCGCCGACATTGTGGGCCTCGCCTGATGCCCGGCCACGGTTTCGGCTATGGCTATGGCGCGGTGGGACACGCCCGCCGCACGCCGTTGGGCGCGGGCCAGGGCGGCACGCCCACGCCGACGCCCACCCCATCGTATTCCCTCCCCGCGCTCGATGCCATCGTCGCGCATTATGACAGTGCCGCGATCACGCC
>MKWI01000025.1:56310-73958 GCA_001899715.1 Sphingobium sp. 66-54 | reverse complement strand
CAGCAGCCGCCTGATCGGCGCAGAGCGACAGCCTACCTCTGACTGCCGCCAATCTTTGCAACAGAGCCCTTGGAGGGGTATGTCACGGCAATCTCCTTTCGACTGTAGGTGCATACGAGCGTGGGCGCGCCGATCCGACATGGGACAGACGCCCGGTGCCGGATGGCGATCATCTGAAACCCGGTTCGAACAGTGTGCCGCCGAAGAGATTGAGGTCGCGCGCTTCGGCCCGCCCCATCGCGGCCAGCAGCGTGAATCCGGCAACATACGCGTCGCGCTCGGCGGTGACGAGCTGCACACGGCTGTTGAGCAGTTCCTGTTCTGCGTTGAGCACGTCGAGGACATTGCGTGTGCCGACGCTGTTTTCCGCCCGAACCCCCTCCAGGGCGAGCGTGTTGGCCGCGATTGCGGTCTTGGAGGATTGGATCACCGTCTGTGCGGCCAGATAGCGCGAATAGGCGGCACGCGCTTCGGCAACGACGCGCCGTTCGATGAAGATGATTTGCTCGATCGCCTGGCTTTCGAGCGCGGTCGCCCGCCGCACTTGGGCGGCGGGCAGGCCGCCTTGATAGAGCGGGATCGTCGCTGAAAGCCCGATGGTCGCCGTGGTTTGAGCCTGCTGGAACACCCGGCCGGGAATATTGCCGGCGAGCGTGCCCAAATAATTGTTGTAGCCGCTGCTTCCCACAACCGAGAGCGTGGGCAGGCGCGAGGCGGCCGCGACACGGACGTCGTAGCGCGCCGCCCTGGCATCGGCCTTGGCCGCGACAAGCTGGGGATTGTTCTCGACGGCGATGGCAACGGCATCGGCAGGCGATTGCGGGAGACCCGGCAGCGCCGGCGGTGATTCCAGATCGCGTGCGGGCAGGCCGACGAAACGGAGATAATTTTCCAGGCTGGTATCGAGTTGCGCGAGCGCCGTTTCGAGCTGGCCTTGGGCCACGGCAAGGCGTGCTTCGGATTGCGCGACATCGGTGCGGGTCAGATCCCCGACCTCGAAGCGGTCCCGCGTAGCCTGAAGGTTGGTTTCGAGGACCGCGACATTGCGGCGGTTGAAGCCTACGATCGCCTCATCGCGCATCACGTCCATGTAAACAGAGACGATCGCCGTGAAGAGATCGGCTTCGGTGAAGCGCAGGTTTGCACGGCCCGATTCCACGCGCGCATCGGCCGCGCGGATCGTGTTCTTGACGCGACCGCCCTGATAGAGCGGAAACGATACGTTGGCATTCGCGCTCGCGGCCCGCAAGGGCGCGGAGAAACTGTTGGCCGAGCGCACGACAAATTCCTGATAGTCGGCGGTCGCGCTCAATGCCGGGCGCCCCGCCGCCTTGGCGATCGGCACACCTTCATCCGTGGCGCGCAAACCAGCCCGCGCCCCGGTCAGGCTGGGGTTGGTGCGATAGGCATAAATCAACGCTTCACGCAGAGTTTCACCCTGCGCGGGGCTCGCCGCGACAAGCGGAAGCGCAATCCAGACCAATCTTGGGAATGAGTTCATGGCGTATCTCCAATGTTCCGAAAAGCAGGCAATCGCGGCGCCTTGAGCACGGCGAGCAGCGGCAGCGAGGCTCAGCGCTTCAGACATGCGATGATCGCTGACATGACGGCCGCGGTCTCTTCGACATCGCGCACCTTCACCACGTCCACGCCGGTTTGCGCGGCGGGATAGTCGTTGCCGCCCGGATAGATGGCATCGCCGAGGAACAGCATTCCCGCCAGCGGCACGCCGCTTTCCTCGCTCAGCCGCTTCAGGCCGTAGCCTTTGTCGACACCTTCGCGTGTCACATCGATCGACGTAGTGCCGCCGAGATTGACCGACAGGCCCGGCAGCGCCGCGCGAAGCGTCTCTTGAAGGGCGGTGCGCTTGGCGCGGTCCGGGTCCCAGCCCTTCTTTGCTCGCAATGGTGCGTTCTGGCCCAGGCCAGAAAAGGTAATCTGGCTTCCCCGATCCTCGATCCGCTCCCCCCAAGTCCGTTCGCTGGCGAGCCCCGCCGCCGACAGCGCGCGGTCAAAGGCTGCACGGATATTCACCTTCTCCGCCTCATCGAACAGATCCGCAAAGACCGCGCGCCACTCACCGTTAATGAAGCGGTAAAGCTTGGTGCCGGTGGTCGGCATCAGCCATAATCGCTCGCGCGCGGCGTCGACCGGCAATCGCGAGGCGATCTGCTTATAGAATTGCGGCCAATCGCCCCCGGAGATCACCGCGACGTCTGCCAGCGCGAGCAGGCGGGCGAGCAACGCCGCCATTTCGGCCGACAATGGGCGCTTGCTCTCGGCAAGGGTGCCGTCGAGATCGAAGACGATCAGCCACTTCATGTCGCATCGCCTATGGGGGCGCCATCGGCAAGCAGGGGATGGGGTATCGCTGACATCAGACCTTCCATCGGAACAGACCCTTCATCGCAGCCATTGGACGGCGGCGACGAAGATCAGGATGATTGCTGTGACGCCCGCCAGGACCAGCCTTTCCGCCCGCGGATCGCCGACATTCCTTATGCGCGCGGCAACCTGCCAGGCGGGCCGTAGCCGAATCCGCCAGGACCCCGCGACGATCCGGTCCAGCTCGGCATCCGACAGACCGAAAAATGCCTTCACATCATCGCGCGCACGGCTCTTCAGACCCATGACGCGCAGGATCGGATCTTCCCATGCGACATCGATCGCGCTCGGGCTTGGGGAGAGCGGCCCGCGCTTGTCCCCACCGGCCCATGATGGGGAAAGAAGCCCGATAATCTGGTGGGAGTCGCGGTTCAGCAGCGCGGCCCAGCGGTCGAGCCGCATATGCCGGCCCTCCTTGCCCACTTGGGGATCGGCCAAAGGCTGATCGGCCCGAGCGCGATCGACCAGAACCCGCAAGCGCCGCTTCAAGCGGGCATCGGAGGACCAGATATGCGTCACCGGCTGTCCGATGCGCCGATGTCGTCATGGGTGGCACGCTTCAGCGGACGCGAGCAACGCAGCGTCAGGAAGGTGGTCAGGCTGAGCACCAGTGCTATGTCGTAAAGGCCGTAGCCGACCGCCGCGCCCAGCGCGCCGGTCGCCCACAGGCTGGCGGCAGTCGCCGTGCCCGACGCTTTCCCACCATGCTTCAAGATCGCGCCGCCACCGATGAAGCCGACGCCGGTAATCAAGCCCTCCAGCAGGCGCGCTTGTGCCGGCGAGGTGCGGCCAAGGATCGCGATGCCGACAAGCACGAAGCCGCAACTGGCGATCGCGACCAGCGGAAAGGTTCGGATGCCGGCGCTACGTTCGTCCTTCTCGCGATCCCAGCCCACCGGCAGCGCGAGGGCATAGGCGATCGCCAGGCTGAAGATATGCGTGAGGGCTTCGGACCACGATGGAAATGTCATAGGGAAGACCCCACCCAGGTCGGGAGGGTGTCGCGAGCTTCAGCCATGGGTCTGTTCATCGCCGACCCTCCGCATCCCGATAGGCCAGCAGCCGGAGAGCGTTGAACACGACGAGCAGCGTCGATCCTTCATGCACCGCCACCGCCGGACCGATGCCAAGTCCGAGGATCGTCGCCGGGACGAGCAAGGCGACGACGCCGAGGCTGACGAACACATTCTGCCGGATCACCGAACGGGTGGTGCGGCTGAGCCCGACCGCGAACGGCAGGTGAGACAGATCGTCGGCCATCAGCGCGACATCGGCCGTCTCCAGCGCAACATCCGAACCCGCCGCGCCCATCGCGATCCCGACCGTCGCGCTCGCCATGGCCGGCGCGTCGTTCACGCCATCGCCGACCATCGCGACCTTGGTTTCGGCGCGCAGCTTCTTGATCGCCGCAACCTTGTCTTCCGGCATGAGATCGCCCCATGCCTCGTCGATGCCGACCTCCTTGGCGATCGCCTCGGCGACCCGTTGATGATCGCCCGAGATCATGATCATGCGTTCGATCCCGATCCGACGCAGCCGATCGATCGCATCCTTCGCGGCCCGGCGCGGCGTGTCCATGAGGCCGATCGCGCCGAGATCCTGTTGATCGCGCCGGACCACCATGCTGGTCTGGCCCGCCACTCTCAGGGTTTCGATCGCATCCTTCATCCCCTGCGACAGCGGCGGGATGCCGTCAGCGCCGAACATCTCGGCCTTGCCGATGAGGATTTCATCCTCACCGACAAGGGCCGAGACGCCGCGACCCGTCAGGCTCTTCAGGCTTTCCGCCTGCGGGATGGAACGGTTTCCGGCATGATCGCGCCCGTCGCGCGCAATCGCTTGGGCCAGCGGATGATCGCTCAAGGATTCGACCGCGACGGCGATCGCCATAAGCTCCTGCTTGTCCACGCCTGTCGCCGGGATGATCTGCACAATGCGGGGCTCGCCCATCGTGAGCGTGCCAGTCTTATCGAAGGCGATGGCGTTGAGTGAGCCAAGCAGTTCGAGTGGGGCACCGCCCTTGACGAGCACGCCGCCCCGCGCCGCTCGGGCCACGCCCGACAGGACCGCGCTCGGCGTGGCGATGGCCAGCGCGCAAGGGCTCGCCGCCACAAGGACCGCCATCGAACGGTAGAAGCTGTCGCGAAACGGTTCGTCGACCACCACCCCGGCGAACAACAGGACGAAAGCAAGGCCGAGCACGATCGGCACGAAATATCGTTCGAACCTGTCGGTGAAACGCTGCGTCGGCGACTTCTGCGTCTCCGCCTCGCTTACCAGCTTGATGACCTTCGCCAGCGTGCTTTCGCTGGACAGGCGCGTCACTTCGATCTCGACAAGTCCGCTGCCATTGATCGTGCCGGCAAAGACCCGGCTCGCGGCATCGACCCGATCGGGATTGGCGCGCGCTGCCGCATCGTCCATCACCGGCCGCTTGTCGACCGGCATACTCTCGCCCGTCACCGGCGCCTGGTTGATCGCGGTGATACCCTTGATGATGAAACCGTCGGCCGCGACCCGCTCATCGGGCTTGACCACCACGATTTCGCCGACCTTGAGGTCTTCGACCGCCGCCTCGCGCGTGCTCCCGTCCACGTCCCGGACCGTCGCGGTGCGGGGCGCGAGTTCGGCCAGCGCCTCGATCGCCCGCTTGGCCCGGCCCATGGCATAATGCTCCAGCGCGTGACCGAGGCTGAACAGGAACAGCAGCAGCGCGCCTTCGGCGAACGCGCCCAGCGCCGCCGCGCCGGCCGCCGCAACGAGCATCAGCGTGTCGATCTCGAACTTGCGCAACCGGAGATTGTCGATCGCTTCGCGCAGGGTGAAGAAGCCGCCGAAGAAATAGGCCGCGATATAGAATGCCGTCGGCACCCAACCCGGCGCCCCCGCGACCAGCTTTTCGATGGCAAAGCCGATCCCGAGCAGCGCACCGCATGCCAGCGCGAAGATCAGCTCCGTATTGGCGCCGAAGATGCCGCCATGCGCGTGTTCGTGGTCATGGTCATGCTTTTCACCGGCGTCGTGGTCATGGGCGTGGGCCTTGCCAACGGCCGCGTCATTATCGTTGCCGGGACGGGGCTCAACGGCCTGTTCGATGCCCAGCGTGGGGGTCCGGAGCCGCACACCCATCGCGGTCAAGCGATCCTTGAGGGCATCTTCGTCCGTCCGCGTGCGGTCGAACTCGACCCGGACCACGCCCGCCATATTGGCCTCAGCCTCAAGCACGCCGTCAATGGCCCGGAGCTGGTCGGTGACGGTTCGTGCGCGGCGCTGGTGCGTGATGCCTTCGACGTCCCAGCCAATATGGCCGAAGCGCTCGGCGAGATCGGCTCCTGCCGCATTCGCCAGCTCGCGAATGCGCTGGAGAGATACAAGGTCGGGCTCGAAATGGATGCACAGCTTGGCCGGTTCGCTTCCAAACGACTTGACCGCATGGATCTCGTCGACGCCCTTTCGGCTTTCGAGCGAGCCGATCAGGCGCGTCACGCAGGCATCCGCGACATCGGTGACATCGGGCAGCAAAAGCGGAATATCGAGGCGGAGCTTCTGGATCATCGCTCATCCTTTCTGGAATGGAGTGGCGGCCTTTTCGCCGCCCGACGGGCGCGGATCAGGGGACGCATGAGGATGCTGGTTTCCCGTGCGGTTCGCCCGCCGACAGGTGACGGCCTTCTCATCGGTGCGGATCACGGTCATCCTCGCACCGTCCGAGAGCGCAATATTGACGTTCTCGCCGACGAACGGAACGCCGCTGGCGGGCGCGGTCAGCCGTTCCGGTGCGGCATTCGGCGGCGTCCTGAGATCGATCGTCAAGCCGTCTTCGAGGAAATCGACTTCGACATTCGAGCCGTCGGAACAGGTGTAGAGGTGACTGCCGATCGGTGACCGGGCGAACGCGTCCTTCTGTCCCGACCTGTCGCCGCTATCCGGTTCGGACGAACAACCTGACAAGCCCGTCGCTCCCACCAGCGCGAGCGCGCCCAGGACGAGACGGAGACAAAATGCGCCGCTCATCCCGCGCGTCCTGCCGATCGTTCTCCCGCTTCGGAATCGTTCGCCATGGGTGTAAGGGCACCCATGGCGCGGGCCGTTCTCGCACGGGTGGGGGCTGATCCCATGGGCGGCCGATCCTTGCAGCTCAATCGAAGAGATCCCGCAGAAAGCCTCTGCGACCATGCCGCCCGCGTGAGCCATGGCCATGCCCGCGTTCCTCGCCGTAGTAGCGATCGTCGCGGGTGCCGGAAGGCGATCCGCCGGGGGCGCCGGCAAGGCTACGCTCGATGATCTTGTCGAGTTCGCCGCGATCGAGCCACACACCCCGGCATTGTGGGCAGTAATCGATTTCGATGCCTTGCCTGTCGCTCATCACGAGATCGACACGACAAACGGGACAGGAAAGTCCTTGATGGGCTGGATTATCGACCATGATATGCTCCTGCTTTTGAAAGGAAGTTGTGGGCATCGCTGTGGTGGAGAGCGGACGCCGCCGCGCCTTCGGCTACAATCCGCGCTTTGCTTGGGAGTATCGCGCGATAGTCGTCGCGCGCTTGAGGTGCGCCGCGAGCGACCTGTCGGTCAGCATAAGGACGTTGCGCAGCCCGCGCCGGAACAGCGGCCAGAAAAGGAAGGACAGGAAGCCGGTGCAACACATGCCATGCACCAGATGGGTGCCTTGCAATTCCTTGGCGACGATGAAGCTCTCCTCGATTTCGAGCAGCCAGCGAACCCCGACGCGCCAGGCGATGATGTGATGGCGGTCGAGCTTCGAGATTTCGGTTTCCACCGAGAATTGGTCCGCGCCGCGCCTGCGATAGGTGTAGGTCATCTTGCGGGGTTGGTCGGGATCGCGCTTGAGGATGATGAACGGGTGCCAGTCCCGATAGCGATCGACGTCCGCGAGCAACCGCCAGACCCGCGCCAGAGGGACAGCCAGATGGAGGGAGTGGTCGACGGTGAACATGGGAGAATCCCTTGTGGCCGGCACCTGCCCGGCTGCGCGCCAAGCGCGCCCGCAGGCGACGACGGAAGCGAAGGGCGATGGACGGGCGCGCTTGGCGCGCCCGTCCAGCCGTATTGATCGAGAGCGTCACGCTTGCTCTCCGCGATCGGCCTTCATCGCCTTCCCGCCGATGATCTCGACGGCTTCGAGCGTTATAAGGCCGATGTCGGGAAGGTCGTCGAGCAAGGCGACGAACGCCCGCAATTCGTCCTCGAAATCGACGATCTCAATGACCAGCGCACGATCGTTTTCGAGGACAAGGCGGCGATGGACCTGCGCCGAACTGCCGAAGCCGAGCAGCGCTTCCAGCACGGTGACGCCAGCCATTTGCCGGTCATGGGCCAGCGAGGCGATATATTCGAACACCTTGCGGTCGCCGATATAGGCTGACTCATCGGTGTAGATCCGGAGCAGTTTTCGCGCATTCTTCTTCATCATCATCCCTCTCCTTCGGCGGCGATCGGCTCGCCGCGGGGTGGCGGCGTCCGCTTACTTTTCCATTGGACCTTCACACCGAGGACCACCTTGGCGATTGCAGGAAGCACCAGCAGGGTCAGGATCGTCGCCGCGATCAGGCCGCCGATCACGGTCGTAGCAAGCGGCTTCTGGACCTCGGCGCCGGTGCCGTGGGCGAGCGCCATCGGCACGAACCCGATCGCCGGCACGAACCCGGTCATCACGACCGCGCGCATCTTCTCGGCCATGCCTTCGCGGATCGCCTCGGAGAGCGGTCGGCCCGCCTCGATCCGCTCGCGGATCGCGGACATGACCACCAGACCGTTGAGCACCGCCACGCCGGCGAGGCAGATAAAGCCCACCGCCGCCGACACCGAGAAGGCGATGCCGGTCAGCGCCAGCGTGAACACGCCGCCAGCAAGGCCCAATGGGACAGCGAGGAACACGGCGGCCGCGCGGCCCAAGCTTCCCAGTGCCATGTAGAGCAGTCCGAAGATCGCGAGGAAGCATAGCGGCACGACGATCGACAGGCGTTGCGAGGCGGCCTGGAGGCTTTGGAACTGCCCGCCCCATTCCAGATAGTAGCCCGCAGGCAATTTTACCTGCGCGACCTTGGCTTGCGCCTCGGCAACGAACGATCCGGCATCGCGTCCTTGCAAGTTGGCCTGGATGACGACCCGGCGCTTGCCGTTCTCGCGGCTGATCTGGTTCAGCCCTTCGGTGAACCGGATCTGCGCGACCTGCGCGAGCGGGACCGAGCGGCGCGCTTGGCCCTCCTGCTGTGGCAGGAGCACCGGAAGCGCCAGCACGTCATCGAGGTTGACCCGTGTAGCCTCCGGCACGCGCACGGTGATGTCGAAACGCCGATCACCCTCGAACAGGAGGCCCGACGCCCGCCCGCCCATCGCGGCCGCAACGGTGTCCGCCACTTCCTGCACCGTCAGGCCGTAGCGGGCGATCGCAGCTCGATCGAAGCGGACATCAAGCGTCGGCGCACCGCCGGTCTGGTCCGCCTTTACGCTTGCCGCGCCGGGGATCGACTGGAGGACGCGCACGATCTCGTTGGCGGACGCCGACATCTTGTCGAGATCATCGCCATAGAGCTTGATCGCGACATCGCCGCGCACGCCAGCAATCAGCTCGTTGAAGCGCAACTGAATGGGCTGGCTGACCTCGTAAAGCTGGCCCATACGGCCTCCGGCGGCTTTCTCGATGCGCTCGACGACATCCGCCTTGGACTCGACGCCCTTCGACCATTGATCCTGTGGCTTGAGGATCACGAAACCGTCCGAGACGTTAGGCGGCATCGGGTCGGTCGCGACTTCCGCCGTGCCGGTCTTCGAGAACATCAGCTCGACTTCGGGCAGCTTGGTGACGGCCCGTTCAACGCCACGCTGCATGGCGAGCGACTGTTCGAGACTCACCGAGGGCACGCGGGTCGAAGCGAGCGCGAGGTTCTTTTCGTCGAGCTGGGGAATGAACTCAGAGCCCAGCAGCCCGAACGCCGGCACCGCCGCAAGGAAGAAGGCGAGCCCGCCTCCGATGAACGGCCACGGCCGCGCGATCGCCTTGTCGAGCAGCGGCAGATAGCGCTCCTTCGACTTACGGATCAGCCAGACTTCCTTCTCGGCGACCTTGCCGCGAATAAGCAATGCGACCAGGGCAGGAACCAGCGTGATCGCGAGCACAAACGCAGCCACCAGCGCGAGCATGATAGTGATCGCCATCGGCGAGAACGTCTTGCCCTCGACGCCAGTGAACATCAGCAGCGGCGCGAAGGCGAGCAGGATGATCGCCTGACCGAATACGGTCGGTTTGATCATCTCCTGGCTCGCGTCCATCGTTTCTTCGAGCCGTTCGCGCAAGTTGAGCAAGCGGCCTTCATGTTCCTGGCGATGCGCAAGCCGCGCCAGACAGTTCTCGATGATGATAACCGCACCATCGACGATGAGGCCGAAATCGAGCGCGCCGAGGCTCATCAGGTTACCCGGCACCCGGAAGGCGTTCATGCCCATCGCCATCATCAGGAAGGAGAAGGGTATGACGAGCACAGCGATGATCGCCGCGCGCCAGTTGCCGAGTAGCAGGAACAGCGAGGCGGCGACCAGCAACGCACCTTCGGTCAGGTTCCGTTCAACTGTGCCGACCGTGGCATTCACCAGCTTGGCGCGGTCGAGCACCACTTTCACCTCGACGCCGGGCGGCAAGGTCGATTTCACCTGATCGAGCCTTTCGTTTACCGCCTGCGCCACGACCCGGCTGTTCTCGCCGATCAGCATCAGGGCCGTGCCAACGACCGCTTCCTGACCGTTCATGCTTGCCGCACCCGTGCGCAAGTCGCCTCCGATCCGGACATTGGCGATTTGTCCGATCGTGATCGGAATCCCGCCTCGTGTCGCGGCGACCGCATTGCGGATCTCGTCGACCGAACGAATGCGCGCGTCGGCGCGGACAAGATAGGCTTCCCCGCCCCGGTTGAAATAGTTGGCGCCGACCGCGAGATTGGCGGCTTCGAGCGCTTGGCCCAGCTCGGTATAGGAAATGCCGTAGCTCGACAGCTTCACCGGATCGGGCTCGACCACGAAGGTCTTGGCATAGCCGCCGATCGAGTCGACACCCGCAACGCCGGGAACCGTGCGGAGTTGAGGCCGAATGATCCAGTCCTGCACCGTGCGCAAATAGCCCGCCTTCGCAACCTCATCGGTCAGGCGGTCGCCTTCAGCCGTGAGATAGCTGCCGTCAGGCTGCCACCCCGGTTGCCCGGCAACCTTCTTGGCGCCGCGCCCATCGGGATTCGCATAACCGACCGTATACATGACGACTTCGCCAAGCCCCGTCGTTACCGGCCCGATTTGCGGCTGCACGCCTTGGGGCAGATTCTCTTGCGCCTGGACAAGCCGCTCACCGACCTGCTGCCGCGCAAAATAAAGATCGGTCGAATCCGAGAAGATCGCCGTGACCTGGCTGAACCCGTTGCGCGACAGCGAACGCGTGGTTTCCAGGCCGGGAATACCGGCCAGCGCAGTTTCGATGGGATAGGTAACGAGCTTTTCCATCTCGACCGGCGAGAGGCCGCGGTCGATCGTATTAATCTGGACCTGTTTGTTGGTGATGTCGGGAACCGCGTCGATCGGCAGCTTGGTGAGCTGCCATAGGCCAAGGCCCGCGATCGCGAGGAAAATGAAGAGCACCGCCCAGCGTGCGCGGACGGACAGCGCCATGAGACTTGCGATCATGGCTTATTCCTCCTCACCCGCGCCCTTGCCGAGTTCGGCCTTGAGCAGGAAAGCGTTGCGGGTGGCGATGGTCGCGCCTGACTGGAGGCCGGAGACGATCTCGACCCTGCCAGCGCTGCGCCGGCCGAGTGTCACGAACCGCGCGCGGAAGCCTTGCTGTGTGCGGACGAAGACCGCATCACGGCCGTCAACACTTTGCACCGCGTCTTCCGGAACGACGATCGCATTCGTCGTCGCGCCCTGGCTCGGCATCAGGCGGACACGCACGCCAAGGCCAGGTTGAAGGATTCCCCCCGGCACCTCGACGAGCGCCGTCGCCGAACGGGTATCGCCGCTGAGCGTCGGCGTGACCGCGCGAACCCGGCCTTCGACCGTGCGCCCGTCGACGAGTTCGACGATTGCACGATCGCCCGCCGCAAGCCGCGTGACGTCGCCGGGACTGATCGCGGCCTCGACCTGGATCTTGCTCGGATCGGCGACCCGGAACAACTCAGTCTCCGGTTGGACGAAAGCACCGAGGCTGACATTTTCCGACGTGACTCGTCCGGCGATCGGGCTCGCCACGATCACGCCGCGTCCGTCGCTGGTGACGTTCGCCGCACCGGCCGAGACCTGCGCGCGCCGGGCTTCTGCTTCCGCCGCCGCCGCATCCGCTTGCGCCCGTTCGAGGTCGACGCGCGCCGAAACCTTCTGATCAAACAGATAGCGCTCGCGGGCGAGGTTTTTTTGCGCGAGCACCGCCCTTGCCGCTGCCGCGGTGCGGTCGGCGGCGATCTGCGCCGCGTCGCGGCTTTCAACGACCGCCAACGCCTCACCAACACGGACAGGATCACCGAGCCGTTTGAATACCCGCGTCACCGCGCCGCCGGCCCGCGCCGTTACCAGCGCCTCGCCTGCGGGCGACGCTGTAACTTGGCCTTGCACCACAATCTCCGAACCGAGCCCGCCCGCGCGGATGGTCTCGACGGCGATACCAGCCTCACGGATCGCATTGGCCGTCATCGCCAGACTGTCCGGCGGCGCCTTGCTCTCACCGCTTTTCTCGGCGGGAGCGGTCGTCGCCGAAGGGTCGGCCGTGCATCGCGCGACGCTGAAGCCACCGACCGCTGCCAGCAGCACGGCGCCGGCGACGCCGCCAAGGAGTCGCTTGTCCTGTGTTATCATTGATAGTCTCCGAAACGGATGGAGCAGTGGCCCGCGCGGGGCGCGTCCAGCTCTGAGAAGGGAATGCGAGCTAGGCGGGTGCGTGAGGAAAGCGCGCTCATGGCGTTGTCCCCCCGAGATCCGGCGCAGGCGTGGTCAGGCGCGCAAGCCGGGCTTCAGCGTCGTGATAGGCAACGAGCGCATCGACAGCCGCCGCTTTGGTGTCGGCCAGGGTTCGCTCCGCATCGAGCAGATCGAGTTGGCCGAACTTCCCTTGCGCGTAGCCGATCCTCGCGATGCGTGCTGCTTCGGTCGCAGCGGCCAGCGCCGGGCCGCCCGCCGAGCGGGCGGCGGCCGCTGCATTGGCGAGTTCTGCCTGCGCGCTGGCAATGGCCTGTTCGGTGTCGAGAATGGTGACACGCCGCCTAGCATCGACAGCCTGTCGTTCGGCTTCGGCCTGACTCACCGCCGCGCGGCCATTGTTGAACAGCGGAAAGGGAATACTCACCCCGAAGATCGCCGCCATGTCGTTGGTCGCGGACAGACGCCGTGCACCGGCGGTCAGCGTGACATCGGGAATGCGTTGGGCGCGGGCGAGGCGCACCTGCGCGCTCGCGGTTGCAACGTCGGCCTCGGCGGCCGCGAGGATGAGCGTGCCTTCGGCCGAGCTTGGCAGCGTCGGCCCATAAACTCCGACTCGATCGAACCAAACGACATCAAGGGGACCTGCAACCGGCTCGCCAATCAGCCGCACGAGATTTTCCCGCGCAACCGCTGCTTCCCGCGTCGCGCGTTCGAGCGTGACATTGGCGTTGACCCGCTGGACATCGGCTCGCTGCTGCTCAATCGGCGAAGCGGCACCAGCTGCAACCCGCGTGCTTGCCGCGCGAAACCCGGCGTCCGCGAAGCCGGCGAGTTGACGGGCTATCTCAACGCGGCGCTCGCCAGAGGCGGCGGCGATATAGGCTTGGGTTACGCGGTCGCGCAGATCGGCGAGCGTGATCGCCGCTTCGAGGCGAGCGCGAACGCTGCGCGAGTCGGCGACGGCCATGCGCGCTGACCGCTTGCCGCCAAGTTCGATCGGCAAGGCGAGGCCAGTCGTGGTTTCAGCGCTTTGGGTGCCACGATAGATGCCCGAGCCGCCGACATTTTCGACTTGGACCTGGACTTGCGGATTGGGCCGTAGGCCCGCGACCGTGCGCGCCGCACTCGCCGCCCGCACGCTGGCGTCAGCCGCCTCCAGGCTTGGCGATGACGCGCCAGCGGCGATAAGCGCACGTTCGAGCGTGTATGGTGGGGATGAACTAGGCGGCGGGGCGGCGGTTTGCGCCTGCGCGATCGACGCGCAGGACGCCACAGCCAGCAGGGCCGCGACAACGCGGTGCATGAACAATTCTCCTGACAAATTCCAAGGACCGCGAAAGTCGCGGTGAAGGCGGAATCGTCAGGCTATTGGGGGGCGTAGCGCGGGGTCGGTTGGGGAAGCTGGAATGAACTGCAAACCAGCAGGCAGCAGCCGGTCCGTCGCATGATATGCGGTTGTCAGATCGTCGCTGGCCACCGCATCGCAAACCTGATGGCCATGGCAACCGCCATGATGGTGGACATAGCCCTTGCCCGCGTCGGAAGGAACCTGATCACTATCACCCGACACGTGGCCCATGCTGGCCGCAACCTCGCTGTCGACGCAAGCAAGCGGCTCGCCGGCGTGCGCGATCGCGCCGCCTGTCAGGGACAGGCTTACGAAAAACGCAGCAAGGATGAGCAGGACTCGACGCATTATCCGCCATCTATCACAGAGATGGCGATTGCAGAAGCAGATACGAAACGATCAATCCGAGCCTGCTTCATCTCGGAACCTCGGGTGCCAGCGCCTTCGCCTGGCGCCATGCCGGAATGGCCTCAGCAAGCACACGCCATGCGGAACGCAAGAAGATAAGCGCGATAATCATGCCGACCGCAATGTCCGGCCAAGCCGAATCCGTCATGGCGACTAGACCCGCGGCAACCAGAACACCGATATTGGAGGCAACGTCGTTGCGGGAGCACTCGAAAGTGCTCGACATATTCACATTCGCTGAGCGGAAGCGCCACAGCAGCGCGAGGCAGGCAAGATTGGCGACCAATGCCATGCCGCCGAACGTCAGCATCAGACTGGACGACGGGGGCACGCCGTTGACGATCTTGTCGGCAATCTCGACGATGACGGCGATACCGAAGACGAGAATGATCCCGCCCTTGGCGATGGCCGCACCCGCCTCCCATCGGGCGCCGCGATGCAGCGCATAGAGGCTCAGCGCATAGACGAACGCATCACCCAACATATCGACGGAATCCGCCATCAGGGCGGAGGAACGGGCGACGAGACCGCCGCCGAACTCGATCACGAACATCGCCAGGTTGATGAGCATGACGACGATCAGCACGCGACGCTGATCCTTCTTGCGCGCCAGCGCCGCGAGGGTGTCCCCCTTCTTCGAGCAGCAGTCATCAGCCATATCCGAATCCCGAGTCGCGTCGATATGGCGTGGACCTATGCACCCTGAAGCCGCTATAGGGTCAAGTATGAAAATCGGCGATCTGGCCAGGCTGACGAACACCCGCGTCGAAACCATCCGTTTCTACGAGAAGGAGGAATTATTGCCTGCGCCGGGTCGCAACAAAGGGAACTATCGAATCTACGAGCAGGCGCACCTTAATCGGCTGTCGTTCATCCGGCGCTCCCGCGATTTGGGGTTCACACTCGAACAGGTGCGAAAACTGCTGAAGCTTGCCGATGATCGCGCCGCGCCTTGCACTGAGGTCGACAGCATCACCGCCGCAAATATTGCCGAAATCGACCGCAAGCTCGCCGATCTCGGCGCGTTGCGAACCGAACTTGTCCGCAAGCTCGAATGCTGCCGCGGTTCGACGATCGCCGACTGCCGGATCATCGAAGCGCTCGCGCCAGCACCCTCCAAGTAGCCCGCGAGAAACGTCACACCTCCGACTGCAAAAAGCAGCACCTGCCCAGCAAACACCGGAGCGGCGCGGGGTCGCCCAGCGGCGGCCCAATATGGGATCTTAATTGGCAAGCAACCAGTTTACGTCCGTAAATGTGAGAAAATCTCGGGTCACTCCACCGAATAACCTCTCTTTCCAGAGGCCATGGGATCGGGCGCCTGCAACGACCAGATGAAAATTTTCACGACGGGTAAGATCTGCCAATATTGTGCTCGCAGCCGTCTCGCTGCTTTCTATGTGTAAGATTTGCGCGACCACCCCCCGGTTCGATAAATGCTCCCCAACTTCGGCGAGGCGGGCACCGGAGACATTTTCCCCCACCCCTGCAAGAACGACCTCTCCGGCGCGTTGAAGGAAAGGCAGAGCCGCGCGAATGGCGCAACCTGCTTCGCGGCTGTCTTTCCATCCGATCAAAATCTTTTCAAATGAGGCTGTCTCAAGTCCTGATCCGAGCCTCAGAACGGGCGAACCCGACCGCGCCGCTATTTCCAGAGGATCGGCATGAGCGTGGCTCGACGCTGACGACATGCTCATGATCACCAGATCCGCGAGCAACGCATGGTCCAGAATTACCGCGCTGGGATGCGAGATCGCGTCGCACCAGTGAGTATCAATGGCACTCCCCTCCGCAAGTTGGTCGAAGGCTGACGAAACGCGTGCAATTTCATTACGCAGTTCGCGTTCCTTGGCGAGCGAGCTTAAGGGGCTATGGGCAATCGCGTCCGCCATGGATATGCTGCTTGGCCATGCCGCACATATAGCGGTGAGCGAACCGGCCAATTGAGCGGTCAGCCCCAGCGCAATCTCCAGACGGCGCTTAACGTCACGATCCGGCGTTGCATCTACAATAAGATTGGTCGACCTCGCCGCGCTTGCCATAATCTCTCCCACCATAGGCTTGGATATAAAGTCGCTTCCAGATGAGCCAATTTTGCTGATCGCGTTAGGCTGAATATTCAGGCATTATCGGGAACACGGCCCCGCCGCGCTTGCGCTGAATCTCGAACAATACGCCAGCGTGATCGCGGAAGGCTTTCATAGGCCGCAAAATTATCCTGCGCCACCGACGCGAAAACCTGCTGCTCGTCGTGCGCAACCGTGTGGTGAATGACCCCTAGCGGTCGCTGTCCCCACAAGCCGGCCGAGGTGCGGCGGCGACCGTCGGGCTGGTCCAAGATATTAATGTGGAAGGAGAAAGAATGATGCAATCGATGAAAGCTGCTTTGACAATCGCTGGAATCGCCGCGGCCACGGCCGCGATCGCGCAGACATCCGCACCGCCGAGCCTCAAAAGCGACATCGTGCAGGCGGGCGGCGCCAAAATCGGGGAAGTGACCTTGACCAACGGTCGCACCGGCGTGCTCCTCCGTTTGACGGCCTCAGGATTGACGCCTGGCTGGCATGCCATGCACTTCCATGCGACCGGCGATTGCTCCGATGAGGGTTTCCAGAAATCAGGCGCCCATATGGCCACAAGATGCCGCACGGGCTCCTTAATCCGGAAGGCCCGGATTTCGGGGAGCTTCCGAACATCTATGTGGGGGCAGACGGCGCCGCCAATGCCGAAGCCTTCTCCGCGCTCGTCTCGCTAGGCGCAGGGTCCGACCGGCCGAACCTGCTCGACGCCGATGGATCTGCGCTGGTGATCCACGCCAGCCCCGATGACCATATCACGCAGCCGATCGGCGGCGCCGGCGCGCGCGTCGGCTGCGCTGTGATCCGGCCAGCCAGCTAAGGGCACACTCTCGTCTCTCGTTCGGGACGGTGCAACAGAGACGATTTGCGGGAATCGTCTCTGCAATGCCATGGCGCGCGCCTTGGCCTGCGCGGCGACGATGTTCTGTCAGCGGCGCGGCATTACTCGCCAACCCTCACCGCCATCCTTGCGCTCGCCCCGCTCTTGGCGGCTAGCTGCGCGCCATAGCGCAGCACCGTCTTGGGATCGCGCCAGCGATAAGCTTGCATGATCGCAGGCAGGCTTTCCCGCGCCGCAAAATTGTCCTGCGCCACGCCCACACGCAGCGAATGGCTCGACACGGCCGAGATCCAGCGCGCGACTTCCGCCTCGCTCATAGGGCCAAGCAGCTTCTTGTCGAACGCCCGCTGGACCAACCGCTTGTAGAGCAGCGTGATACTGTTGGGATGCAGCCGCTTGGTGCCGATCGCCGCGATCGAGCCGTCAAAATGGGTTTCGATGCGGCGGAACAGCGGCCCCTTGTCGATATGCGCCGCCTCGCGCCAGCGCGCGATCGCCTTCATGGTCGCGGGCGAGAGATAGGCCCAGGCCCCCTCGCCTTCCTGATCGGTCTTGCTGGTGGGCACGAACAAGGCCCCTGCCCCGCCCGCGTCCGGTCCGTGGATATGGTCGACGTCGATCGCCACCAGCTCCGAGCGGCGCGCACCCACATCATAGGCGACGCGCAACA
>MKWI01000025.1:0-56293 GCA_001899715.1 Sphingobium sp. 66-54 | reverse complement strand
GATAAGATGTGCGAGGCATACGCCGCTTGGCGGGCTGTCGAAATCGGCAATGTCGCCCTTGAAGCGGAGCGCGCGGGCCTGGCGCTGGCGCACCCCCCGTTTCTTGCGCGCCGCTTTCTTTTCGAACTTCACCAGCTCCCCGGCAGTAGGATCGGCAAGACCGGCCATGCGATAAGCCCGCCCGATATAGGAGACATAGCGTTCGATCGTCGCCATCGCGCGAACCTTTTCGGCCGAGGGGGCGACGCCCGACAGCGCGCGAATATAGGCGGCCACATCACTCTGCGTCGCCCGCGCCGGAACGATGCCATGACGGCGGCACCAGTCGCCCCAAACCTTCAGGTCTGAGCAGAAGGCGCGGCGCGTATTGTCCGACCAGCCCCGCACCACGGCCGCCACCAGTTCTTGATCGAGGCGGATGCCGGGGCCGACCAGATCGCGCACGTCCTCGATGACTTCCGCCACGAACGGATCGGGCGGCGCGGCCGCCGGCGACGGCAGCGCCAGCGGTTCGAGCGGGTCAGTGGTCATGGGTGTCAGTTTGACCAAACGGACAGACCGAAATTGCCAGGCTTTTCAATCTTCATCTATCCCAAATACCTCCGGACTCTCGCCCGTCCATCCCGTTTCTGATACAATACCGGTGGACCCGGCAACACGAGTCCCTGGCAAGATCGGGGATAGGTCATGGCCGAAACGGGCACAGCTCTTACGAGAGCGGATTCTACAGCCTGGAGCATTGCTTGCAATCGCGAGCCGGCTATTCGTGCACTCGCCAGCCTGCCCAAGATTACCCGCGCTGCGATGTTGAACGCGAGCGCGGAGCTGGGCCTGAGCAGGTCGCGCGTCTTTGAGCTTGTCGCCCGCTATCGCGCTGAGCCCGTTACCAGCTCCCTCGTCGATCGGCCCGAAGGTTTTCCCAAAGGGCGTCGCCGACTGGCGCCGGAGATCGACCAAGTGATCGCCTCCGAAATCGAACGGTTCTACTTGACGCGCCCCAAACCGACCCTCGCGAGATTGCAGCGCGACATCCGGCATGCCTGTTATGAACGCGGCCTTCGCGCGCCCACTCGCAAGACCATCGCCGCGC
This sequence comes from Sphingobium sp. 66-54, assembly GCA_001899715.1. GTDB lineage: Bacteria > Pseudomonadota > Alphaproteobacteria > Sphingomonadales > Sphingomonadaceae > Sphingobium. The sequence continues at coordinate 55,203 of MKWI01000025.1, read as the reverse complement.
GCGTTGCCGCGATTGACCGAGAACGCCTCACCAGAACGCGCGAAGGCGCGAAGGCAGCGTCTGATCGATACCGACCCGTGATTCGATCTTACACTGCCGACTACCCGCTGCAGATCGTACAAATAGACCACACACCCGCCGATATCATCATCGTCGACGAGCATTTCCGCAAACCGCTTGGCCGACCAACGCTCACCCTCCAGATCGACATAGCGACCCGAGTCATTCCGGGCTTCTACATCTCGCTCGAGAAACCCTCAGCTACGTCTGTAGGCATGGCGATCCGCCATGCGGTCCTGCCAAAGGCAGCCTGGCTTCAAGAACGCGAGATCAATCTCGACTATCCCGTCTTTGGCATCCCCGAAACTCTGCATCTCGACAATGCCGCAGAGTTTAGGTCCAGGGCGCTCGAGCGTGGCTGTGAGCAGCATGGCATCGACCTCAAGCACCGCCCCCGGCGCACGCCGCACTACGGTGGCCACATCGAACGCTTGATCGGAACCGCGGTCGGCGCCGTGCATCTCCTACCGGGTACGACCTTCTCAAACATCCAGGCCAAAGGCGACTACGACGCGGAGGGCCAAGCCTGCATGACGCTGCGCGAGTTCGAGCGCTGGTTTACACTCGAGGTCGGCGTCTATCATGGCTCGATTCACAGCGAGCTTGGCGTTCCTCCGCTCACGGCCTGGGCTGACGGGCTCGGGAGCCGCGCTGACCCGCTCCGGCTCCCGGCTGATCCCGCTCGCTTCCTCTTCAACTTTCTCCCGTTCGAGATGCGGAAGGTCAGGCGTGAGGGTATCGAGCTGTTCCATGCATTTTACTGGCATGGCAGTTTGTCCGGCCTCCTCGCGAACTGCGATCACAAGCTCCCGATCAAGTATAATCCGCTCAACCTCTCGGCTGTCTACGTCGAGCTGTCCGATACCGAGCATTTGACGGTTCCGCTCCGTGATCGGCGGCGGCCTGCCATCACGAAGTTCGAGCACGACCTCGCGGTGCGAGCACTGCGCGAACGCGGGCGTCAGGCCGTCGACGAGCAATCGCTGTTTGACATGGTGAACGAGCAGCGGCGCATCGTCCTCGAAGCGGCCCACAAGACCAAGGCTGCGCGAAAATCCGCCCAGCGCATCGCCTATGCGCTGGAGGCTGGCCTCCCTCCTGCCACCGCAGTTCCTTCAATGGCTTTGCCGGTATCGTCCGAGCCGGAGGATAGCGCGCCTATCGTTCCATTCCAGATCGAGGAGCGACTATGACCGACCTCTACGATCATCTGTTTCCGGCATATCGCGAGCAGGCAGGGTTATCCGACGACGAACGCATCGACTGGCTGAGACGCGATCGATGGCTATCGCTGCCACAATCCGAAGCCGCGCTCGGCAGGCTCGAAGATCTGCTGACCTATCCCCCGCGCGGCCGCATGCCCTGCCTCCTGCTTTTCGGTTCCACTGGCATGGGCAAGAGCGAGATCCTCAATCGCTTCGCAGAGCTGCACGCAACCCGGTACGATAAGAATGCCGGCCTTACGATTATGCCGGTCGTCATGGTCCAGATGCCGCCACAGCCTACCGAGGAAGAGTTCTACACCGAGCTTATGCTGGCTATGAACTACTCCGAGTTCGACCATATCTCCCTGCGATCACTGCGCTCTCTGGCCCGTCGCACCCTCGGGGAATTCGGGACCAAGGTGCTGGTTCTGGACGAAATCGACAAGATGCTGGCGGGCTCGCCGCGCCAGCAGCGGATTTTTCTCAACACCATTCGCTTTCTGACCAACGACCTCAGAATTCCGATCGTGTGCGCGGGCACGGAAGATGCGCGTATCGCGATCCTCACCGATCCCAATCTCGCCGACCGCTTCGCCGCATTCGAGCTTTCACCCTGGCGCAACGATCACGCCCTGCGCCAGCTCATGGCGAGCTTCGCCGGTCTGCTCCCCTTGCGCCGCCCTTCCCTGCTCGATGAAGCTGAGGTCCGCCAGCGCGTCATCGCATTGAGTGAGGGCGTGACAGGCCGAATCTTCCGGTTGATGGAGGCTGTCGCGATCGCGGCGATCCGAAGCGGCCGCGAGATGATCGACGCCGACAGCTTCGATGATGAGCAGCTATTGCTCCCGCTCGTCTCGATGCAGGTCATCGCCAGTGCCAAGCGGGCATTGCGGCGCCGTGCGGCATGAAAATCCTTTCGCTGACGAACTGCTGACGTCCTGGCACGCGCGTCAGCGCCATTCCCGCCGAGGGCGAGCGCTACCGGAGCCAAAGGCTGTCCGAAATCGCAAGGGCGACTGGCGCCACCCGGATATTCGCCCGACAAGAGCCTGGCTCAATGGGACTGCCGACGACCTCAACGTGCCGGCGACGCGCTTAGTCGAACATAGTCTTGCGAAGCACTATCCCTACTTACCGGTCGATTTTCTGGCTTGGGAACACCCGCCGGGCTCAGCCGGTTCTACCGGGCTGATCCCGGTGCCGCGGCTGCACGTCAGTTGGTGCAGCCGGTGCCTCGCGGAAGATTTCGCATCCGACCGGCCAGCGCACGTCCGGCGTCAGTGGGTACTGGCCGCTGTGGGCTATTGCCATCGGCACCGCTGGCCGCTGGAGGATCGTTGTAATGGTTGCGGATCGCGGACATGGCGATTTGCGATGCCCGCGCGCGGTCCGCTGCGGATGATTTGCGATGCCTGCTGGCAACCGATGGAAAGAACCTCGGCCCCGGCCATTTATGCCGGGAAGGACGCCCTGCTCTGCTGGGATCATGTTATTGCGTTCGAGCAGCAATGCATAGGCGCGATAAAGGGTAGGACCCCCGACCAGTTCCGCTTCAACTTCACGTCGGCCGACCAACTCCTCAACGAGGTTCGAGGCATTTGCCGCCTCCTGACCAGGAAGCCGCCAAACGACGAATATTGGTGGTGCAGGACACGGAACATCCCGCTGAACGATTTCGCGTGCGACGCGATGACGCCCGGTTACATGGGCCTCCAATTCTATTCGAGCGACACTCTCAACCCGCTCGCCGCCGCATCGCCGCTCCTGCGCCGGCGCCTGCTTGCCGCCGCTTGCGGCATCATCGAGACCAATCCCGAGATAGGCGCCGCGCTTTTTGGTCCTGACGCACCGTCAGCGATCGAACGGTTCATTGCCAGAGCAGATCGTGGCGTGCTCGATCGCTTGCTGATGACAGACGGACACTGGTCTTCCGCCTTTATCTCTCAGATCAAAGCCGCACGAGAGCGAATGGCCCGCCGGTTCACGATCTCGAAGCTGGAAGCGGCGCATCGAGCGATACGCAACGTATTCGCCCATGCATCGACAAACGAACAAACCGAACCTCGCGATCTCGCTGGCCAAAGCTGATTCCATGTCGTTGGAAGCGGTTACTGATTGAGCCCCCGCCCTTCACCGGCTAGAACCCCATCCATGCGCATTTCGAGGCTCTTCCTGGCGAACCGGTTTTGGGCGATGTTTTGTATCGCCTTGGCCGTCGTCTTTGCTGGCGCCTCGCTTTCCACGTCTATCGACAAGATCCAGCATGCGCCGGGTGTTTCGTTCGAACACGACCATTCCTTATTCAGCGATGCTTCCATCATACAAGACCATGCCGACGATCATCACGTGCCCCAACCCGGCGACAACGATCCGTCCGACCATCTACCCGGCAGCCATCACCATCATGGCGATGGCGGCTCGGCTGTGCCGGTGACGGCCTCGGCGGATTCCGTCCAAGTCGCTTTGTCCAGCGAACTGCTCGGGCTTGCGCCGGATAACCAGACACCAGGCCTGCGCATTCCCGGCCCCGAACGACCTCCCAAGAGCCTCGCGATCCCAAGCTGAGCCGCCGCGTCATGTGAGGCGCGGCATCTGCCACGCCTGCTCGTGAGGCCGTTCTTGTCATGCTTTCCATCCTCGTTGCGCGCCGACCGGCGCGTTTGCGGCGCGCGCTTGCGATAGGCGCAGCGCTGGCCGCCCTGTCCGCGCCTTCAATCGGCGCGGCGCAGTCCCTCAGCCTGTCGGATGCGCTGTCGCGCGTCGCATCCGGCGATCCTTCCGTCGCAGCGAACGCCGCGCGGCTCCGTGCGGCCGATGCCGCCATTACCCAAGCCGATGTGCGGCCACGCGATGTCGTCGGCGTCGATGTCGAGGATTTCGCGGGCACCGGCCCCTATTCCCCGCTCGAACGATCGCAGACCACCGCCTGGTATGAGCGAACGTGGGAACGCGGCGGCAAGCGCGAAGCCCGCATCGGTGCGGCCCGCTCGGACCTGGGCATCGCTGTCGAGCGCAACCGCCTACGGATGCTCGACCTCTTGGCCCAGGTGCAAGCCGCCTGGGTCGATGCGCTGGCAGCCGAAGCAGTGATCTCTATTGCCGAACAGCGCCTCGCCGCCGCCCAGCGCGTGGAAGCGGAGACCGGCCGCCGTGTCGGGCGCGCGCTCGATCCGCTGTTCGCGGGCGAACGGGCGAGGACCGCCGTGGCGCAAGCCCGCATCGCGCTCGATCAGGCGCGGGAGACTGCGCGGATCGCCCGCGCCAGTCTCGCTGCCTTCTGGGGCGGCACGGCCGATTACAGTCTCGATCCCTCGCCGTTCGGGATCGCTACCCCCGGCGCGACGGCGGCCGAGGACAGTCCCGACCTCGCCCTGCTCGCCGCCGAGCGCGACGCTGCCGGTGCCCGCGTGCGGCTTGCGGAGACCGGCAATGCCGGCGACCCGACCGCGCGGGTTGGCGTTCGCCATTTCGGGCAAGGCAATGACGTGGCGATTATAGTTGGCGGCTCGATCCCGCTCGGCAACCGCGCCGCCAATCGCGGCAATGTCGCGCGCGCCAATGCCGAAGCTCAGGCCGCCGAAGCCGAGATCGCCGTCGCGCGGGTGCAGGTGCGGCGTGAAATCGACCGGCTGACAGCCGAACGGGCGAGCCTTGCCGCCGAGATCGTCCGGATCGAACGCGAGGTTCTGCCGAGCGCGGAGCGCGCGGTGGTGCTGGTGCGCGATGGTTTCGCGCGCGGCGGCACCGCCTTCACCTTCCTCGAAGTCAACCAGGCCCAGCAGGCCGTCGTCGATGCCCGGTCCCGCCGGGTCGAGCTGCTGCGCCGCTTCCATCTCGATGGCGCCCGGCTCGACCGGCTGACCGGTCGCCATGCCTCCCTCCTTGCCAGCGCGGAGAACCGCTGATGACACGATCCTTCCTTTTCGCGGGCTCGCTGCTCGCTCTTTCCCTGCTCGCCGGATGCGGCGAGTCCCCTGCCACCAAGGAGGCGGCCGAACCCAAGGCGGCCGCTGCCGCCGACGACTATGAACGCGGGCCGCATCGCGGGCGAATGCTGCGCGACGGCGATTTCGCGGTCGAGATCACCATCTTCGAGGATGGCGTAGATCCCGAGTTCCACGTCTATGCCTACCGGAAAGACAAGCCCATTCCGCCAGGCGAAGTCCAGCTTGCGATCGAGCTGTCGCGCCTTGACGGCAAGGTCGATCGTTTTGCCTTCACCCCGCAGGAGGACTATCTGCGCGGCGGCGGTGTGGTGATCGAGCCTCATTCGTTCGACGTGAAGGTGCGCGCGGTCGAAGGCGGCCGCACGCACAACTGGACCTACGCCTCCTATGAGGGCCGGACGACGATTTCGGCCGAGGCGGCGCGGGCCGGAGGCGTCAAGACCGAGCGCGCGGGTTCCGCGACCGTTGCCGAGCTGATCGACATGGGCGGGCGGATCGAGATCACGCCCGAAGGCAAGGCCGATGTCCGCGCCCGGCTTCCCGGCCAGATCGTCTGGATGACCGGCAAGCTGGGCGATCGGGTCAGCCGGGGGCAGACACTCCTGCGCGTCGAGTCCAGCCATTCGCTCCAGACCTACGCGGTGCCGGCGCCGATCAGCGGCACCATCATCGAGAAGAACGCCAATGTCGGCGACACCACCGGCGACCGGGCGCTGTTCGTGGTTGCCGATCCCACGAAGCTCCATGCCGAGTTCTTCGTCTATCCCCGCGACGCCGAGCGCGTGCGCGTGGGCCAGCGGGTGAGGGTGCGAAGCCTGTCGGGCGAAGCGAAGCTCGACGCGCCCGTGGAAGCCGTGCTGCCGACCGCGGACGTCGCCAGCCAGACGATGATGGCGCATGTCCATCTGCCGCCCGAAGCGTCGCGAACCTTCCGCCCCGGCATGGGCGTCGAGGGATCGTTCGCCGTGGCCGAAGCGCAAGTGCCGCTCGCGGTCAGGACCAAGGCCATCCAGCGGTTCCGCGATTTCGAGGTGGTCTATGCCAGGGTCGGCAACACCTACGAGGTGCGGATGCTGGAGATCGGGCGGCGCACGCCTGAATGGACCGAAGTGCTCGGCGGCCTCGAACCCGGCACCGAATATGTGACCGACGGCGCTTTCCTGATCCGCGCCGACATCGACAAGTCGGGGGCCAGCCATGACCACTGAGACCGCCACCCACAAGCATACGCCCTTGCTTGAACGCCCACCTCTTCTGGAAAAGATTGTCGCCTCCGCGATCCGCTTCCGCTGGGCCGTGCTGGTCGTTGTCGCGCTGCTCTGCGGCATCGGCGTCTGGGCCTTCCAGCGCCTGCCGATCGACGCGACGCCGGACATCACCAACGTCCAGGTGCAGATCAACAGCGAAGCGACCGGCTTCTCGCCGCTCGAAGCCGAGCAGCGCGTCACCTTCCCGGTCGAGACCGCGATCGCCGGTTTGCCGGGCCTGCAATATACCCGCTCGATCTCGCGCTACGGTCTTTCCCAGGTAACGGCCGTGTTCGAGGACGGCACCAATATCTACTTTGCGCGCCAGCTCATCAACGAACGGCTCCAGACGGCGCGCGACCAGCTTCCCGATGGCGTCGCGCCCGAGATGGGGCCGATCGCCACCGGGCTGGGCGAGATCTTCATGTATACGCTGGAAGCGGCGCCGAATGCCCGCAAGCCGGATGGGAGCCGCTATACACCCGAAGATCTGCGCACGCTTCAGGATTGGGTGATCCGGCCCCAGCTCAGGAACACCCCCGGCGTCACCGAGGTCAACAGCATCGGCGGCTATGAGCGACAGTATCATGTGACGCCGCTGCCTGACCGGCTCTCGGCCTATGGGCTTACTCTCAACGATGTTGTCGAGGCATTGGGGCGCAACAACGCCAATGTCGGCGCGGGCTATGTCGAGCGCTACGGCGAGCAATATCTGGTCCGCGTGCCGGGCCAGGCGTCGGGCATCGACGATCTCAAGTCGATCATCGTAACCAATCGGGGCGGGATACCGATCCGCGTGGCCGATGTCGCCGATGTCGGCATGGGCGAAGAACTGCGCACCGGCGCGGCGACCGAGAACGGCCAGGAAGTCGTGCTCGGCACCGTGTTCATGCTGGCTGGTGAGAACAGCCGGATCGTCGCGCGCGCGGCCGCCGCGCGGCTCGAGGAAGCGGCCAGGGCGCTCCCGGCGGGCGTGAAGGCCGTGCCGATCTACGATCGCACCGATCTCGTCGAACGGGCGATCTGGACCGTCGAGAAGAACCTGCTCGAAGGTGCGCTGCTGGTGATCGTCGTCCTGTTCCTGCTGCTCGGCAATATCCGCGCGGCGCTCATCACGGCGGCGGTGATCCCGATTACCATGCTGATGACCATCACCGGCATGGTGCGCGCGGGCGTCTCGGGCAATCTCATGAGCCTGGGCGCGCTCGACTTCGGGCTGATCGTCGATGGCGCGGTCATCATCGTCGAGAACTGCCTGCGCCGGTTCGGCGAGGCACAGCACCAGCTAGGGCGGCTGCTGAAACGCGAGGAACGCTTCGCGCTCGCCGCGTCGGCGACGTCGGAGGTCATCCGGCCGTCGCTGTTCGGGATGCTCATCATCGCTCTGGTCTATGTGCCGATCTTCGCGCTCACCGGCGTCGAGGGGAAAATGTTCCACCCGATGGCGATCACCGTCGTCATGGCGCTGACCTTCGCGCTGATCCTGTCGCTGAGCTTCGTGCCGGCGGCAGTCGCGCTGTTCGTCACCGGCAAGGTTGAGGAGAAGGAAAGCCGTCTGATGGGCTGGGCGCGCAAGGTCTATGCGCCCGCGCTCGATGCCGCCCTGCGGCTCCGGGTTGCGTTCGTCGCGGGCGCGGTGGCGCTGGTCGCCATCGCGGGCTTTGCCGCGACGCGCATGGGATCGGAGTTCGTTCCCAATCTCGACGAGGGCGACATCGCGCTCCACGCCCTGCGCATCCCCGGCACAAGTCTCAGCCAGGCGATCCAGATGCAGACCACGCTCGAAGCGCGATTGAAGCGGTTCCCCGAGGTCGAGCGGATCGTCGCCAAGATCGGCACCGCCGAAGTGGCGACCGATCCGATGCCCCCTTCGGTCGCCGATACCTTTATAATGCTCAAGGATCGCAGCGAATGGCCGGACCCGCGCAAGCCCAAGGCCGAGCTGGTCCGCGAGATGCAGGAAGCCGCCGCGACCATTCCCGGCAACAATTACGAGTTCACCCAGCCGATCCAGATGCGATTCAACGAACTGCTGTCGGGCGTCCGGGCCGATGTCGCGATCAAGGTGTTCGGCGACGATCTCGATCAGTTGTTGGAGATCGGTCAGGCCGTCGAAGGCGTGGTGAGCGGCATCGAGGGCGCGCAGGATGTGAGCGTCGAGCAGGTTACGGGGCTGCCCGTCCTCCAGATCACGCCCGACCGGGCGGCGCTGGCGCGGCTCGGCCTCAACATCGGTGATATCCAGGAGGTGGTGGCGGTCTCGATCGGCGGCCGGGAGGCCGGGCGGATATTCGAGGGCGACCGGCGCTTCCCGGTGATCGTGCGATTGCCCGAGGACATCAGGAGCAAGGCCGACGAGATCGGGCGCTTGCGGATTCCGCTGGCAGGCAATGGCGCCAACCCGCGCGGGTTCGTGCCGCTCGCCGATGTCGCCAAGGTCGAGGTGGTGATCGGACCCAACCAGATCAGCCGCGAGGACGGCAAGCGCCGCGTCGTCGTGACCGCCAACGTGCGCGGGCGCGATCTCGGCTCGTTCATCGAGGAGCTTCAGCAAAAGGTGGACGCCGAGGTCGAAGTCCCCTCCGGCTATTGGGTGAGCTATGGCGGTACGTTCGAGCAATTGATCTCGGCGGCCGAGCGGCTGCGCCTGGTGGTGCCCGCCGCGCTGCTGCTGATCTTCGGCTTGCTCTACGGCCTGTTCCGATCCGCCAGGGATTCCGCCATCGTCTTCTCCGGCGTGCCGCTGGCGCTGACCGGCGGCGTGGCGGCGCTGCTGATCCGGGGTATGCCGCTCTCGATCTCGGCGGGTGTCGGGTTCATCGCGCTCTCGGGCGTGGCGGTCCTGAACGGCGTGGTGATGCTAAGCTTCATCCGGCAGCTCCGCGCCAGTGGCAACGGCCTTGAGGATGCGATCCGCGAAGGCGCCCTCACCAGGCTGAGACCCGTGCTGATGACCGCGCTGGTGGCAAGCCTCGGGTTCGTGCCGATGGCGTTCAACGTCGGCGCGGGCGCGGAAGTGCAGCGGCCGCTCGCAACAGTTGTGATCGGCGGCATCATCTCCTCGACACTGCTGACGCTGCTGGTCCTGCCCGCGCTCTATCGCCTCGTGCATGGCCGCAGGGCCGAACCCGAAACGCGAACGCCGCCGGACATGGCGCCCGCCATAAACTGACCCATGCCGCTCCCATGCGTCGATCGCGCATGGGAGCGGACAGTCTGAGGAATTGCCCATGCTCTCGGTTCTCGCCAATCGCACCTACCGCCACCTGTTCCTGGCGCAGATAATCGCGCTGGTCGGCACCGGCCTCGCCACGGTCGCGCTCGGCCTGCTCGCCTATGACATCGCCGGGGCCGATGCGGGGGCCGTGCTCGGCACGGCGATGGCGATCAAGATGATCGCCTATATCGGCGTCGCCCCGGCCGTCGGCGCCTATGCGAGCCGCTTGCCGCGCCGCAGCTTCCTTGTCGCGATGGACGTGATCCGTGGGCTGGTCGCGCTGGCGCTGCCGTTCGTCGATCAGGTCTGGCAGGTCTATTTCCTGATCTTCGTGCTGCAATCAGCCTCGGCCGGATTCACGCCCACCTTCCAGGCCACCATTCCTGACGTGCTGCCCGACGAGAAGGACTATACTAGCGCATTGTCGCTCTCGCGCCTCGCTTACGACATGGAAAGCCTGACCAGCCCGATGCTCGCCGCCGCGCTGCTGACGGTGATGAACTTCCACTGGCTGTTTTCGGGCACCGCGATCGGCTTTGCCTGCTCGGCGCTGCTGGTCCTGACGACGGTTCTGCCGCGTGCTGCCGCCGCCAAGCCAAAAGGCGGCATCTACGACAACACCACGCGCGGCGCCCGGCTCTATCTCAAGACGCCCCGGCTGCGCGGGCTGCTGGCGGTGACGCTCGCCGCCGCCGCCGCGAGCGCGATGGTGATCGTCAATACGCCGGTGCTGGTGCAGGCGGCGCTCGGGTTGGGGCAACGGGAGGTGGCGATCACGCTCGCCGCGTTCGGCGGCGGCTCGATGTTGGCCGCGCTGCTGCTGCCGCGCCTGCTCGACAAGCTGCCCGACCGCACGGTGATGCTTGCGGCGGCCTCGGCAATGACCATCGCGCTGGCCGCGCTGGCTCTCTCATGGCGCGGTCATGCCTCGCCCGGCTATTGGAGCGTCATTCTCGCGGGGTGGGCGGTGCTCGGCATTGCCTATTCGGCGAGCATCACGCCGGGCGGCCGCCTGTTACGACGATCGTCGGGCGAAGCGGATCGGCCCGCCCTGTTCGCCGCGCAGTTCGCGCTCAGCCATGTGTGCTGGCTCGTCGCCTATCCGCTGGCTGGCCAGACCGGCGCGCAGGGTGGCATGGGCCTGGCGTTCGCGGTCGCCGCCGCGCTGTCGCTGATCGGCGTGGGACTAGCGTTCCTGATCTGGCCAAAGGAGGATGCCGACGTGGTGGAGCACGATCACGCCGCCCTTCCGCCCGACCATCCCCATCTCGCCGAAGGCCATCCGCAGGGTCGCGCGGCCCATATATTCGTGATCGACGAACTGCATCCGCACTGGCCGATCCGATAGGATCGCGGAGTCGGAAAAGCGGACGCCGGGGGATGGCCCCGGCGTCCTTGCAGGGTCAAGGCTGGCGGAAGTCGCCCAAGACGAACTGGCCGCCTGCCGTCAGCACGACATGGAACAGCTTGCGCGCCGCATTCGGTTCGGCTTCGTTGCGAAAGGTCACGATCGTCTGGCGCTGACCCTGGCTGGTGCGCTCGCGCGTGCCGGCAACGGTCGCCTTCGACCAGCTCGCCGGCAGCTTCGCCTGGCTGATGAGCCGCACCACATTGTCGCGGGCGGTCTGCTGGGGGGTGCGCGCCTCATGCTCCTCGTCGTCATGGTCGGGATGGGCGAGCGCCGGGGCAGCATGGAGCGCGAAGGCGGCAAGAGCGATAAGAGCAATACGCATGGAAATATCCTTTTCAGATTGGAAATGAGGTTCAGGGAAGCGCGGCGAACTTCTCGAAGTCGCCGGTTGCGGTCACGGTGATGGTGACGGGCTGGTCGGTGCGGTTCTTCCAATACCAGCCATGCGTGCCGTCGAAGGGCGCGCGGAACTTGCCCGATGCGCCAGCCGAGCTGCCTTTCTCATAGCTCGTATAGTCGTCGCTCGCAGCGCCTGCCGGCTCGCCGTGCAGCTCGAAACGGACCTCCGCGCCATCCGTGGCCCAGCGATAGTCGAACTCGCCGCCCGCCTTCATGGTCGCCTTGACCTCACGGCCTTCATTGGGAGCGAGCGTCAGCTTCACCTCGACGGGTTCCCCGGCCTTCAGCGCGGGCGCCGGGGATGCGGCGGGCGCTGCGGCCACGGGCGTCGCCGGGACGGCATGGCTTGCGGCTTCCGCCCGCTTGACCTTGCCCATCTCGGTCAGCCCGAGCAAGCGGCCGACGCCGGTGGGATCGACGCCATATTCGGCCGGAAGCACGGTCGTCACGAGAATGACGGCGGCGGCTCCGAGAGCGATCAGGGTCGCGCGGTTGAGCTGGCGCAGGCTCGGCAACTCCCCGATGCCGGGTTGCGGAACTTGGTTCATGATGCGGCTCCTTCCAGAGCAAAGCCCGCGAGCTGATAGCCGGTGAGCACGAAGCCCGCGGTCATCAGCACGACGTTGGCGGTGAAGGCATGGGCCGAAAAGCTGCGCGTGCGCCGCCAGTAGCCCATGACGATAAGGATGGCGGCGAGCGCGAGGATCTGCCCGATCTCGACGCCGACATTGAACGAGAGGAGATTGACGATCAGCCCATCCGGGGACAGCGAGAAGTCTTGTAGCTTGGTCGCAAGGCCGAAGCCGTGGAACAGGCCGAAGATCAGCACCGCCGCCTTGGTATTGGGCTGGACGCCGAACCATCGCTGGAACGCGCCGAGGTTGTCGAGCGCCTTGTAAACGACCGACAGGCCGATGATCGCATCGACCAGATAGGCGCTGACATTCGTGCCCATGAGGACGCCCGCGATCAGCGTCGTCGAGTGACCGATCGCGAACAGCGTCACATAGGCGGCGATGTCCTTCATCCGGTAGAGGAAGAAGATCACGCCGAACAGGAACAGCAGATGGTCGTAGCCCGTCACCATATGCTTGGCGCCGAGATAGAGGAACGCGCCGATCTGTGGCCCGCTCGTCTGTTCGATATAGCCCTGATCGCCCTCGGCGACGCCGTGCGCGAAAGCCGCGCCAGCGAAGGAAAAGGCCATCAGGGCAAGGAGGACCGTGCGGCAAATCGCCGGAGGTCTGGCCCGTAAGGAATTCATGACATGACTTTCCTGAGCGCCGGACGGGCAAGCGGCCCGCCAGGCACATGCCTGGAGAAACGGCGCGAAACAAACCCGCACCGCGTTCACGCGGCGGCTGCCGCATCAGGCTCAGGCGGCGGGTGGCTCGAGCAGCGGCGCGAGAACGGCCGATGGCAGTTGCGGTTGGTTGTGCGGCCAGTGTCGGGGCGCTCGGTCAAGCCTCGTCGCCGGGACCGGCGCCGCATACGCGAGCCGGTCGACGAGCAGATGAACATGGGCGCTGGTCCCATCCGATTCATGATCGGTATCGGGCGCATCGCTAGGGCTATGGCCATGCCCGGCATGATGATGTTCGGCCGTGAGCGCGTGATCGTGGCTGATCGACGCGATCGGACCGCCGTGGGAGAAAGCCAGCGTCAGCACGAACAGCAAGGAAAGTAGCCGGACGATCAACATAGCAAGGTCGAGAGGCCTTTCCTTCCAAAGTGTTCTTAAGCCCGAATCCTGCGAACTTCGCAATTCCTGACCGCGCTTATCTGCGAATTATTCGCAAAAAGGAAGCTCTGGATCAATCCTGGAGCAATTGCAGCTTCTGCGCTTGCCCAATCACCCGCCGCACGCCCTCGGGCGACCATGCCAATCCGCCGCGCGGCGTTGGCTCACGCAGATCTCGGGTCAGCCAGGACGCAATGTCCCGTAACGAGGAATCCGGATGCGTTTTCAGGCGATCGGCGACAAGCCGCGCGACCCGCGTATCAGGCGGCAGGCGCGGTGCCTGGTCAAGGATGATTGCATCGGCATAGCCGGCCTTTACCAGGGCTCGGCACGCTTTCACCAGAGTTCGCTCGCTGAACGAGCGCACGGGTGGCGTGATGGCGCGGATTTGCCGTAGGACTAGTGCCCAAGGCAGATGCGGCCGCAATCTGGCAACCGTCGGCAACCAGCGGTGCCGATCGTCGATCAACTCATTGAGATAGCGTTCCTTGAGGCTGTAGCGGATATCGGCGATCGCCGCCGGATCGCGTGCGCGCATCTTCGGGTTTCCAGGTTTAGCTCCTCGTGCAACGGCCGCCTTAAGACCGGCGCGGGTCCGCTCGCGGATCAGCGCACGCTCGAACTCCGCGAAGGCGCCGAGCATTTGCGTCATCAGCATGCCCTGCGCGCTCGATGTATCGATCGGATCGTTGATCGAGCGAAAATAGGCGCCCTTCCCCCTCAGGGTCTCCACGATCTCGAGCAGATGCGAAAGCGATCGTGCCAAACGGTCGATCCGAACCACCAGCAACGTATCGCCATGCCCGACGCGTGCGAGCGCACGCGCGAGGTTCGGACGATCGCGGCTGCCCCCGCTCGCCTTGTCCTCGAGGATCACCGTGCAGCCTTCGGCGCGCAGCGCACTGAGCTGGATGGCCGTGTCCTGCTCGTCGGTCGAGACCCGCGCGTAGCCGATCAAAGCCATTTGTCACATTCCATATAACGGGGTCAAACGACCGGTTGCCCCCATATGATATGAATTCGAGGACCTTATGGCCAGCTTTGATTGAGGTGGTCGAGTTCGATCGGCCCATCTCGACGGCCACAGAACCCGCTGTCAGCCCGGCTCTCCCGCGCGGACAGGCAGCGTCGGCTTTCACATCCTGGCGAGCTCGAAAATGCGGGCAGTCTGCGGGGTTTTCTCGGCAGAGGCCGCACCAGTCCGGGGGTTTGCTACCCAGAATCCGGCGGTTTGGGGACAATCTGGCGCGCTACGTCGCGCGGTAAGCCAGAGTCCGGTCGTATGGGGAAACCGACAGCCGCGCTTGTAGCCCACCTTATAAAGAACGGTCAAATCCGCTTATGTGATAACTGCAATTATCACATGTTCGTTCACCAACCACCTGAGTAGTTGTGCAGTGTTTTGGCATTCACTACACATCCGGCATGGAGCGCTTCCATCCCCTCGCCGCCGACACCGACGTCCCACCCGAGGAGCTCGCCCTCGCGCAAGGCGAATGCGCGCTGGCGCTCGGCCGGCTCGACGGGCTCCTCGCCAGCCTCACCGATATCGAAAAACGGCTGTTCTGCGTAGGGCTGCTGCGGGAGGTGTTGCTTTCATCCCTGGCGCAAGCGGGATTTGCGGACGCCGAACACCGGTTCAACGCCTGGTTCGCCGGGCTCGACCGCGGCCCCCAAGAGACACCCCTCACCGGCTGCTCCGCCTATGCCGTGGTCCGCGCCCTGCTCGGCGAACTCAGCCGTCATCCGTGGGAACCGCTCGCCGATGCCGCGCAGACCATCGCTCTGGCCGCTCGCTTCGGGGCCGACCGCCCGATGCAAGCCGAAGACGCGCTGGCGGAGGAAGCGATCGGCAGGGCGATCACGCTAATGAAACAGGCCGGCGCGGATGACGAGACCCCCCTGCCCTTCGCGGGTCTGGCCCGCCTGCACGCGCTGCTGCGCGCCGATCCGCGGTTCGCGCCGCTGGAGCGCGCGGTGCAAATCCGTTCGTTTGGGAACCGCGCGGTGGCGATCGAGCAGGCCGCCACGCGCACCCCGCTCTGGGCGGTCGATGCCGCGCTGGGGCGGCTGCTGACCGCGTCCGGCGCGTGGGCCCGCGCCCTCCCCTGCCCCGGCGCGGTGACGGCGCAAACGCTGCAGCCGCAGCTCTGGCCGGGCGAACGCGCCATGCTGGCGGCCCGCAGCCTCCAGCGCAGCGTGACCCGGCTTGCCGAGCTGGTCGCGCAAGCGCGGCGGCGCGCGGTGCTGATGCGCGAGCAGTTGGGGCACCTGCGCTCGAGCGCGCGGGCACCGCAGGTGTGGATCCTGCTCGCTGGTTTTGCGCCACTCGGGCTCGATCAGATCACCTGGGCGTTCGGGATCAGTCGGCGCGGCACCTATGCGATCGGCGACGCCCTTGTGGCGGCGCGCATGGCACGGCGGGAGACGGTCAAGGGGAAGGCCCTGCTGGTCGTCGAAGAACCGGGAAGGGATGGGCAGCCGGCGTCTTTGGACCAGGCTACCGCCCTCCCCCATGCGGCTCTTGCCGAGTTCGACGCGGCGATGGGTGAGATCGACCGGCTGCTCGCCGGCAGTTCTGGCCATCCCTGACGCGGCATCGCGCGCATTCGGCGTGTATGAAAACTGATCTCTTCTTGACGTTATGTACAGATATCATACATAGACAGAGAAAGAAGGAGATGGCCAATGGCCACAACTGCCCATTCCGGCGTCCCCGCCAAAGCGCCCAGCCGCAAGGATCTGAGCGGTCCGGCGCTGCGCACCTTTTTCCGCATTGCCGACGCCTGGGACCTCAAGGAAGCCGAGCAGATGAAGCTTCTCGGGCTCGACAGCCGCTCGACCTTCCAGACCTGGAAGCGCGGCGCGGTCGCGGCGATTCCCAAGGATGCGCTGGAGCGCATCTCCTATGTCATGGGGATCTACAAGGGGCTGAAGATGCTCCTGCCCCGTACCGCCAACGAATGGGTACGCAAACCCAATGAGGCGCCGCTGTTCGCCGGACGCCCGGCGATCGAGCGGATGGCCTCGGGCAATGTCGCCGATCTCTACGTGGTGCGTCAATATATCGACGCGCAGCGCGGCTGATGGATGCCATTGCGACGACGCAAGTGCGGTGGCAACCGTGCTACCGGATCGTCGCAAGCCGGTTCCCGCCCATATCGCTGTTTGAGGATGTCGCGGATCCGGCCGACCTGGAAGCGGTCTATGCGATCGAGGCGATGACCAACGACCGGCTTCGCGACGAGGTCGGGGACCTCGCCCTCGTCCCACCGGAGGACCGCGTATCGGGACCCGGAACATCGGCGATCATGGCAGCGTTCACCCACCTAAATCCCGATGGCAGCCGGTTCTGTGACGGCAGTTTCGGGGTGTTCTACGCTGCCAGCACCATCGAGACTGCGGTTGCCGAGACGCGCCATCACCGAACCCGCTTCATGGCGTACACCCACGAACCGGCGCAGGAACTCGACATGCGCGTCTACGCGGTCGACCTGGACGCCATGCTCCACGATATTCGCGGCCTGCGCGATGAACGCCCTGCCCTCTACGCCCCGGACAGCTATGCCGCCGGCCAGGCGCTTGGCCGGCACCTGCGTGAGCAAGGTTCGGATGGCATCGTGTACCAAAGCGTGCGCGACGCCGACGGCGAGTGCGCCGCGGTGTTCCGCCCTCGCCTACTCGCCAACAGCCGACAGGAGCGGCACCTGTGCTACGTTTGGGATGGCCGGGCGATTGTCACCGTCTACGAGAAGAAGACATTCGCCTAAAGGTCCTGCGGACAAGCTAACCTTTCGGCCTTGAGTGACGCCTGTCAGGAATAGACCCCGGCAGCCATACGATCGAGATCTTCCATGACGATATCGATATCGCCATTCGCAACCAATTCCGCGGCCGTTTTCCCAACTCCAGAAATGGGTTGATGCTTGAACCAGATAACCGCCTTGCCTTCTTCGCCTGCAAGTTCTGCCGCTCGCGTTATAACTCGGGCTATTTCCTCCAGTTTAATCTGCACGGTCGGGGCGGAGGGATACAGAGTCATGGCCTTAGGATCCAGGCGAGCAACGCGAGCCAAATGCGCCATGGAGAAGCGCAGGCGCTCCGCCAGACGACGGGGCGAGATGATCTCATTCTCGCGAATGTCATCCTGGAAGGCTGCAGTCATAGGGCAGTCCATATTCAACATGTGAAGACAAAACTCTCACGTCTCAGAACCGCTGAAGATTGTCCTAGCTCCAATGCTGATCGAGCAGCGCTTTCAACGCGGCCTCCGCTTCAGCCCGCGTACCACCGGCATGCGGGAGCAAGGTAAGTTTGAGACCCTTACGATCCACCGCCTCCACTTTCAGCAATGGTTTCCCCCCTTCGGACACGATCGTTTCCGGCTTTCCTGACTTCTTGGGGGATCCTGACCTCTTGGGGGGATCGGCGGCCAGAGCGAGCGCGCGTATGATATCGGGGACCGGCATCGGTGCTGCGCGATCGGACTGCACCTGAGCGAGACGTCCCGCCTCGGCGAACACACGCTGCCGCCGATCCTCCGGTTTCAAGAGAGGCTTGATCGCGGTGACATGCTTGATCCTGAGATCCTGCGGAAGGGCGAAGGCCGCCATCAGTTCCGCCGGCAGCCGGGCAAGGTCGAGATAGCGGCTGAGCCAGCTTTCCGTGACATTGATCCGCTCGGCCATCACCTTCTGGCGCCCCTCATAATAGGCGTCGAGCGCGCGCAGATAGTCGCGCGCGCGCTCCAGATCGGTGAGATCGTCGCGCGCCCGATTCTCGAGGTCAGCGAGACGGAAGGCCTCCTCGTCGGTAAGGCTACGGATATCGACGAGAAAGCGGAAATCCGGATAGTTGTGGGCGCGCAGCCAACTGATCGTCCAATGCCGGCGCGCGCCGCAAATCACCTCGAAATCGAAGGCAGGATCGTCCTTCACGCGGCGAACGATGGCGGGCATTTCTTGCTTGCCCTGCGCCTTGATGCTCTCGATGAGGTCGGCGCACCGCTCCTCATTGAGGAGCGCATATTCGCGGTTATGCCCCGCCCACATTCGGCAGCGCGCGGGATCGACAAGCTCATGGGTGCGCGAGACGACGCTGCCCGTCGCCAATTCGGCAAGCCGGCTTTCCCGGCCCGCCAGCACGCTCGCACCGATGCCAGGGCGCCGCGCCGCTGGGGCTTGCGCCCCCGGGTCGATTCCGGCGACCAGATCAGCCGCGAAGTTGGCGTTCTTCTTGCTCATCATCCACCCCTTCTACCCGGAATTGCACCGGTGCAATTTTGCTCGCATCAGGCGAGTCCCTCCTTGCGAAGCCGCGTCAAATGGCTCGGCCACATCGACCGAATGTCGACCTCAATTTCACTGTTCACGCCATCAAGATAGGCAAGGCAGCGGTTGCGCACCGTCGAACTGGTGACCGGGCCGTCCAGCTCGTAGACGGTCATCAGCCGCGCCGTTGCATTGTCGATTTCGGCCGAATCCTTGAGCGGCGTACGGACGATCGCGTGACCGAAAAGGGTCCGCATCAGGTTCAGCAGTTCCTTCTGCATCGACTTATTCTCATCGACCTTGGACGCCACAAAGCGCAGGAACTGCAGCGACGGCGCCAAGCCGCGATCGGCCAGCGTCTCTATGGTCTCATCGAGCATGGCGAGGAAGGCCGCCGTCGACGAGAAGTCCATCACCGTCGGCGGAACCGGCACCACCAGCGCATTGGCCGCGCGCAGCACCGAAAGCGAGATCGCGCCGAGCGCCGGAGGCGGATCGAGAACCACCACATCGAACCGATCGGCAATGCTCGCGATGCCTTGCGCCATGCGGTCGATCAGGTTCCCCTGCCCCCGCGCCATGCGCGCTGCGATTTCATATTCCGACTGGAACAGCCGCAGATTGGCCGGAACAAGCTCGAGGCCGTCGAAGTGGGTCTTGCGCAGGGCATAGTCGAGCGACTCCATGTCGTCGTGCCGCAGGAATGGATAGAGCGTGTCCTCCTCGGTCAGGTCGAGGTCGGGCACATAGCCGAATAGCGTGGTTGCCGACGCTTGGCTGTCGCAATCGATGAGAGCCACCCGGTAGCCCTTGATCGCGAGATATTGGGCCAGGTGCACCGAAAGAGTCGATTTCCCCACCCCGCCCTTGAAGTTCTGCACCGCGATAACGCAGCAGGGATCGGTTGCGGCCCGCCAGGGCCGGGTGCCGAACAGTCCGCGCATGTCGTTGAGCTGCGCCAGGGTATAGCCGACACGCCGATTATTCTCGGTTCGCGGAGGCGGCGGCAAGCGGCCGTCCTTCTCGGCCTCGCGAATGGCCGCCGCGGTTCGGCCGACCAGTTCCGCGGCCTTGCCAATCGGGAACGTCGGCTCGCGCCGCTCGTCCGCCCGGGCACTCCGCGCGGAGTCGCGGAGCCGCTCGAGGACAGAGCTGGTCCGTTGTGCGAGCGTCGAGACGGACAGCAGGTCCTGCGTGCCCTCAATGTCGAGTGATGCAGCCAAGAGAGGCCCCCTTGCGAAACTAGAGGGGGCATAGCTCAATTTGCACTTTTAGGTCAATCGAAGGCTGATTTTCGCAAGTCGGCCCAGCCCGAAGGGCGAAACTTGCCCAATCTGCGCCGCAGACCTTTTGCGCCCCCTCGCAACCTGACCCCTTGGGGGCAGTTCACCCCGAAATTGCACCGGTGCAATTTCGGCTCAGGGGCGCCCGCGTCGTGCCAGGAAACTCTCGCAGAAGCCGGTCCAGGATGCGATCAGCTTGGCGCCCTTGAGCTTCGCCAGCCTTTCGCCCATCTGCGCGCGATAGGCATCGGCAATGAGATCGATGTCCCAACCGCCGCCAGCCGAACGGCCGATGGCCGCGAGCGTGTCCGAGCCAAAGCGGATCGTGCCGTTCGGGAAGGTGACCTCCCCTGCCCCAGCCTTATCCTTTGACACCAAGGCCGCCACCGCCGCCTGTGTGACAGCCTCGACGGCAACGGTCTCCACCTCGTCCTCGCGCCGCGCCTTTCTGCCCGCAGAGTGCCGACCGATCTCATCCACGGTCGCGATTTGGGCCGGAGCATCCTTGGGCTCAAAGCGGAATTCGATTTCGGTGACAGTTCTGCCCTGGCGGATCTCCCGCCACTCCACGCGAAAATGGGCGAGCTGGTCGATTTCGGCCTTCGCCTTTTCGAGAACTTTGCGGCGCAGCTGCGCGAAATCCTTGTAGACGTCCGGCGCGATGCCGAGCAGCGCACGCAGCGCCGTCATGTCGCCCTTCCAGAGCGACTGGCGCCTATGCAGCCTCAGCGCCCCGATCTCGTACAGCTTGAGCGCATAGGTTGATCGGAAGCCGAGCACCGCCTGGCGGTTCAGGACCGCATAGGTCTCCGATTCCTGGATCAGCTTTCGGGCTTCGGGCGTGAACTCCCACTCGATCCACCCAGCGTCCGCGCCCTCTTCGTCTTCCGCTTCTTCGCGCGACGACGAGATAAGCGAAAAGCGCAGCGTCGCCTTCTTGCCGCGCCAGGACTTGTCGTCGACCGCGAAAAGCGTGCGGTGCAATTCCTCAAGCATATCCGAGATGCGCTCATTGCCCTTGTGGCCGCGGCGAATGTCCGCCTTTCGCATCTTGTGCGGGCGGTCCTCCCAGGCATCACCGCCCGCGGTCAAAATCATCAGCGCAAGCAAACGCGAAGCAGTCAGGCTAAGCGACTGGCCTTTGACGAACTTGACCTCGACGATGCTGCCGGGCTTGGCGAACTCGTCACCGCCCTTTGCCTGCAGGGCGGCAGCCACCCGCATCGCCCGTCCCGGAGAAGCGTCATCGCCGGTGGGGGAGGGCGTTACAGCGTGATCTAGGGCTTGCTCGTCATCCATGCCATGAAGTCTGCGCCGATTCGTCCAGCGTGGGAGAAAATCTGCCTGACCTGTCCTTACGCGTCAAGTCAGGGCAGGATAGACACCGGATTCGGCCCCCAAGAGGTCAGGATGGAACTTCGCTCCGAAGCAGCAAACCATGAGGAAGTGCGGCGAGTCGCGTTTCCAAGCGCCCGGACCCGCGCAAACGGCAGCGCGGACGCCGAAGAAAGTCCCTGACGAACGCTATGGCGAGCGAATCACTCCAGCAGGAAGCTGTCCCCCATACGGTCAGGAAGACCCCAGCAGGTCAGGTTGCATCCCCCGATCGGTCAGGGAAGCGCCCCCGGAAGGGCAGGCAAAATCCCCCGTCCGGTCAGGATAAGCTTGCTCAAACCCGCAGAAATGCTGTGTTTTCGGCCTCCTGAATCTGAATCCTTTTGAATCGGAAAAGCTTCCGCTGCGAGCAGCGGCGTTTTGATTCTTTTTATTTTGAGAAAGAGATCGGCGTCGCGCCTGATGCAATCGTTCAATCCCCCCGCCTGGAGGGATACGCGAAGTTAGCCGCCTACGATAGGCTGCCGGCCAAATGACCTTGCGCATGGAGGGTGCATGATCAACTTCGCCAAGTTCGAGATCATCGGCCGGATCGGGGAAATCGACGCGCGGCCGAAAGTCACCCTGCTGTCGGTCTGCGCGAATTATCGCCGCAAGGGTGACGATAACGAATGGCAGGAAGACAGCCACTGGAACCGCGTGAGCGTCTTCAGCGAAGGCCAGCGAAAACATATCGCCGACCGGGCTCAAGTCGGGGATCTCGTGCGCATAGCCGGACGGCTCAAGGACAACTCCTATGAACGCGACGGCGCGACGCACTACACAACCGATCGCATCGTCGAGGAATTCGGGATCCTGGCACCCAAAGGCATGCCGGGGTGAAATATCGGGGAGGGGAGGGCGCAATCAGCAGCGGCGCTCCACCACTTCCGAGGATTAGTCGATGCCCATAGCTGCTCCCCATCGCGCCAAAGCCATTGTCGAAGCCCTGGGTGGGATCTGGCGCGGTACGCGCGGCGAATGCCGGTGCCCGGCACATAACGATCATGGTCCCAGCCTGTCGGTACGCCTGGGCGAGCGGGCGATCCTGTTCCACTGCTTTGCCGGCTGCGACACGCGCGATGTTCTGGCTGCTTTGCGCCGGCGCAAACTTCACGATGCGGAGCCGCTCACAATGCCGCGCCCGAAGGCGGCCGCGGACCATCGCGCTCTTGCACTTCGCCTATGGAAGGCGAGCCAGCCCATCGCCGGATCTCCAGCGGCCGATTATCTGGCGGCGCGCGGTCTGCCGCCTCCCTATCCGCGTTGCCTGCGCTACAACCCGCGCACCATCGTCGGGGCCGGTGAGCGCCGCCGGTTCTTTCCGGCGATGATCGCCGCGGTCGAGAATGATCTGGGGGTTGTCGCCGTCCAGCGGACCTGCCTCGATCTCGCCGACATCCTGCACAAACCCATGCCAAAGCCGAAGATTGCCCTTGGCCTTCTCGGCGACGCGGCCATTCGTCTGGCGCCGGCCGGCGAGGAGCTTGGCCTTGCCGAAGGCATCGAGGACGCCCTTTCAGCAATGGCCTGGTTCGGAACGCCCACCTGGGCGCTGGGCGGGGTCGAACGCCTTGGGCTTGTCGCCATCCCCGAACGGGTCAAGCGTATCATCGTCTATGGCGATCGCGGTGCCGCCGCTGCCGCCATGCTCAAAAAAGCCCGCCCCCATCTCACAGCCAATGGACGCGAACTGGTGCTCCGGCTGCCGGAACGGCACGCGGACTGGAATGATGCTTGGCGTGTCCGCCGGGCCGCCGAGGCGGCCTGAAAGGGGAGGGAGCCTTCCGGCTGATGACCTGGCGCTGATGCCAGGTGTCAGACCTGGAGATGCCCCATGGCCACACACCCCCTCGCGCTCACGCTGCCGCTCGATGATCCCGCCCGTACCGCTGCTCAAGGCATAGCCGACCGGCTGTCCGAAGGATGTCCGGTTGCACGTAACGACCTCCTTGCCGAAATGACCTCCGCTTTCGGTGGCTCGAGCGCCGATGGCCTGTGGTCATTGCGCGACGCCTACGATGTGCTCGAACTCGCGCAGGTCCTCCATCTGAAGAACGCGACGCTCCCGGCAGATGCGAATGCGCGGCTCGCCCAGCTGATCGCTATGACGGCGGCGCTTCCCACGCAAAGCGTGCGTAGCGAAACGCAGATCGCGTTCCAGCAATTCTCGACACCGGCGCCGATCGGCTTCCTTGCCGCCAAGGCAGCCGCGATCACGGCACACGATATCGTGCTCGAGCCCTCGGCCGGGACCGGCCTCCTGGCCGTACACGCCCATCTCGCCGGCGCGCGCCTCCTTCTCAATGATATCGATGCCTGGCGCACGCGTTTGCTGCGTCACGCCTTTCCCGAAGGCAGGCTGAGCACGCATGATGGCGAACTGATCGACGATATGCTCGATCCGCAACTGGTGCCGAGCGTCGTGCTCCTCAATCCGCCCTTCTCGCGAAGCCAGGGGCGCGCGCGCGATCGCCATGCCGCGCTTCGCCATTTGCGCTCCGCGCTGTTGCGGCTTGCTCCAGGCGGGCGCTGCGCCGTTATTCTCCCCGACCGCATCGAGACGGAGGACGCGGATTGGCTGCACGCCACTGCGGGCGCGCATGCCCGGCTGCATCTCGACCTGCCGCCCGATGCCTATGCCAAGCACGGCACCGGCCAGGCAGTCCAGCTCATACTCCTCGAAAAGGACGGGGCAGGGGGCTCGGTCCCGCGCCAGACCTGCACGACGCTCGGCGCTGCGCTTGCGGCCATCGATGCGATGGCGACCCCATGCGCGCCGCAGCCGCAGCCGATCTCCCGCCCCAGCGGATTGTTCCGGGGCCTCACGCGGCGGACCCGCCCCGTCTGCTCGCGTGCGGCGGTGACCCTGCCCACGACCCGCGCGGTCGCCTATCACCGTCTCGACGCGCCCGCACCCGCGGGCGAACCGCAAGGGATTTACCTGCCCTATCGGCCGAGCCGTCTGCTGATTGCCGATGCTCGTGAGCACCCAAGCGCGCTGGTCGAATCGCAGGCAATGGGATCGATTGCCGCACCCCCGGTCGCTTATGAACCCGTGCTGCCGGCCAGGATCCTGGACGACGGCCTGCTCTCGGACGCGCAGCTCGAAACGCTGATCTACGCTGGCGCGGCGTTCGAGCGCGATCTTCCCGGGCGGTTCATATCCAGCGAGGAGGGTCTTTCGCTGTCGCCGGCAGAGGCCGGTAACGCCTATCGGACCGGCTTTTTCCTTGGCGATGGCACGGGCGCCGGCAAGGGGCGGCAGGTGGCAGGCGTCATCCTCGACCAGTGGTTGCGTGGCAACCGCCGCCACCTCTGGATATCCAAGAGCGAGACGCTGGTCGAAGACGCTCGCCGGGACTGGTCGGCGCTTGGCGGCTTGCCGCTCGACATCCAGCATCTCAACCAGTGGAAGCTCGGCACCCCGATCGCGCTGGGCGATGGGATCCTCTTCCTGACCTATGCCACCCTGCGCTCCAACCGCGGCGACAGGGGCACGCGGCTGCGCCAGCTGATCGAATGGATGGGTGAGGATTTCAGCGGCGTCATCGTTTTCGACGAGGCGCATGAAATGGCCGGGGTGGCCGGCGGCGAGGGCCGGTTCGGCGCCACGAAAGGGTCCGAGCAGGGCATTGCCGGCGTCCGCCTGCAAAATCTCGCTCCGCGCGCCCGGATTCTCTACGCCTCGGCGACGGGCGCCTCGGATGTCAACAATCTTGCCTATGCGACACGCCTCGGATTGTGGGGACCGCAGACGGCCTTCGCCGACCGGCGGGCCTTCGTGGAATCCCTGCGCCGAGGCGGCATCGCGGCGATGGAGTTGATCGCCCGCGACCTCAAAGCGCAGGGCCTCTATGCCGCGCGGGCGCTCAGCTTCGCCGGCGTCGAATATGACATCCTCGAGCATCGGCTCAGCGAAGAACAGATCGCCGTCTACAATGCCTATGCCGATGCCTGGGCGATCATTCACAACAATCTGCAGGCCGCGCTCGCCGCCACGCGCGTCACCGACGGCTTCAGCGGTGCCACCTATAATAGCGGCGCGAAGGCCGCGGCATTGTCGATCTTCGAATCGACCAAGCAACGCTTCTTCGGCCAGATCCTGCTGTCGATGAAGCTGCCCTCGCTGATCCCGGCGATCGCCGCCGATCTCGCGCGCGGCGACTGCGCCGTCGTCCAGCTCGTGTCGACCTCGGAAGCGATGCTCGATCGTGCCCTTGCCGACCTGTCCCCCGAGGAGCGCGCCTGGCTCGATATCGAGCTGTCCCCGCGCGAATTCCTGGTCGATTATCTGACCGCGGCCTTTCCCGTGCGCCAGATGCGCACCTATACCGACGATAGCGGCACGGTGCGCTCGGAACCGATGATCGACGAGGCCGGGCAGCCCGTGCTGTGCCGGGAAGCGATGGCCATGCGCGACCAGCTCCTCGAGCAACTCTGTGCGCTGCCGGTCGTCGGCTCGGCGCTCGATCACATAATCGGGCATTTCGGGACGGAGGCTGTGGCCGAGGTGACGGGCCGCAGCCGGCGGATCGTCGTCGATGCCGACGGCCGTCAGCGGATCGAACGGCGCAGCGCGCGCACGAACCTCGCGGAGACCGACATCTTCATGCGCGGCGAAAAGCGCATCCTGATCTTCTCCGACGCCGGCGGCACGGGGCGGAGTTACCACGCCAGCCTCGACGCGCCCAATCAGAGCCGCCGCATTCACTATCTCCTCGAGCCCGGTTGGCGCGCGGACGCGGCGATCCAGGGGCTGGGCCGCACGCACCGCACCCACCAAGCCTGCCCGCCCTTGTTTCGGCCCGTTTCCACCGATTGCCGTGGCGAACGGCGGTTCATCTCGACCATCGCCCGGCGCCTCGACAGCCTGGGCGCGCTGACCCGTGGCCAACGCCAGACCGGCGGGCAGGGACTTTTCGACCCCCGCGACAATCTGGAGTCCGACTTCGCGCGGGAATCGCTCGACCAGTGGTTTCGCCTGCTGTTCCAGGCAAAACTCCAATCGGTCCACTTCGATCAGTTCCAGGCGCTCACCGGTTTGAACCTGGCCGGGGAGGGCGGGGGGCTCACCGAGACCTTGCCCACGATCCAGCGGTGGTTGAACCGCATCCTGGCGCTGCGCATCGACCTGCAGAACGCGATCTTCGACGAATATCTCGGCTTGATCGAAGCACGGGTGGAAAAGGCACGCGAGGCCGGCACCCTCGATCTTGGCGTCGAAACGATCGCGGCCGACCGTATTTCGATCCTCGACCGGACGGTGATCCGGCGCGATCCCGTGAGCGGCGCCGAAACCGAGATCCTGCGTATCGAAACCGAGGAGCGATATCGGCCGCTGACCCTGGAGCGAGCGCATTGGCTTCTGGCCGACCCGGAAGCGCGCGGGTTGATCAACCCGCGTTCCGGCAAGGCCGCCATTTGCCGGCCGACCTTCTCGCTGACGGACGAAGAGGGGCGGACCGTGCGCCGCTATGAGCTGGTGCGGCCGACGCGCACCGAACGGCACCGGCAGGACCTCTTCGCCGAAACCCATTGGACCGACGTGGACCGGGCGAGCTTCGACGAAGCCTGGCAGGCCGAATGCGACGCAATGGCGGCGCAGACGCGCACGCAGATCATCTATCTGGTCACTGGCCTGCTGCTTCCGGTGTGGGGCAAGCTGCCCGACGATCATGTCCAGGTCTGGCGGCTGACGAGCGATGACGGCCAGTCGCTTCTCGGGCGTCTTATTCCGGCGCCGCTGGTTGAGCGGATTGCCAGCGCATTCGGCATCGCGGCCCATGTCGAGATCGACCTCGGCGCGCGGGTCGAGCACGTCCGCACCTCGGGCGAGATCATGCCGATCGGAGCGCTGCGGCTGAAGCGCGCCTTGGTCGCCGGCGATCAACGCCTCGAATTGCTGGACTGGAAGCCCGAGGCGCTGCCGCATCTCAAGGCGGCGGGCTGCTTCACCGAGATCATCCAGCACCGCACGCGGCTGTTCGTTCCCCCGAGCCGCGCCCTCGAGATCCTCGCCAGGATCACGGACTGACCCGCGGCCGCGCCAAGCGACCGAAGAGAGGGGAGGGGGCCTTCGGCCGGGTGGGCCTGAGTGGCTCAAGCCGGCCGACGAGGTCGGCGCAACCCTCGAAGGAGACAACCGATGATCCAGTCCGTGAAGGTCAAGAACCTCTCGCTCTCGAAGGACAATGTCCGCAAATCCAATCGCGATGCCGACCTCGACAGCCTCGCCGACAATATCGCCGCGCATGGCCTGTTGCAGAATCTCGTGGTCACGCCGCTCAAGAAGGCAGGACATTTCACCGTCAAGGCGGGTGGCCGCCGCTTGCGGGCGCTCCAGCGGCTGATCGATTCAGGTCGGCTTGCCGGGGACCATGAGGTTCAGGTGCTGGTGCTCGAGGATGATGCCGGATCGGCCGAAGCGAGCCTTGCCGAGAATTTCCACCGCGTCGCGATGAACCCGGCGGATGAGTGCTCGGCTTTCAAGCACTTCCTCGACAAGGGCGCGAGTGCCGAGGATGTGGCGAAACGTTTCGGCGTCACGACCCGCTTCGTTGAGCAGCGGGTACGGCTTGCCGAACTGGCTCCTCTCGTATTCGCGGCGCTGGCGGCGGGCGAGATCACGCTGGGGGTCGCCCAGGCTTATGCCGTCACGCCCGACGTCGATCGCCAGGCGCGCGTGTTCGAGAGCATGAGCCGGTCCTATTATGGCGACAATCCCGACAATATCCGCCGTGCGCTCCTCAACGGAACGGTCAAGGCGACCGACGCCAAGGCACGGTTCGTCGGCCGCGAGGCCTATGTCGGCGCGGGCGGCCGGATCGAGCGCGACCTGTTCGGTGAAGATGTGGACGAGAGCTGGATCGACGTGGAGCTCATCGAGCAGCTGGCCGCCCAGAAGCTTGAAGCGGCCGCGGAAGCGCTCGCTGCCGAACAGAAGCTGGCGTTCGTGACGCCGGTTCTCGCGACGCATGTGCCCTATGATACGGAGTGCCAGCTCCACGAATATCATCCGCCGCTGCGCGAATTGAGCGGGGACGAGCAGGAGCGCGTCGATAGTCTCTCGGATGAGGGCGACGCGCTCATCCGCGAACTTGAGACCGAACTCGAGGACGGCACGCCCGAGGCCGAGGCGGCTTCGGCGCGTCTCGCCGACATCGAGCGGGAACTCGATACGATCGAGGCGTCGCGCACGATGGTCGATGATGCGATCAAGGACCAGCTGGGCACCTTCATCTATCTGGCGCCCGATGGCAGTCCGCGGGTGCACAGCCGCATGTTCAGCGAGCGCGCCATCCGGCAGGCGGGCGAGGATGCAGAACCCGAAGCACCGTCCGGCAAGGTCGCGGCCTCCCGGCTCAGCGCGACGCTGGTTGACGAACTCGCGACCCAGCGCCGGCAGATCCTGGCAGCCCATGTCGCCTCGGATGCCGGGTTCGCGCTCGATCTCACGATATTCCTGATGGCGCACCGGACGGTGTTCGCCAGCAGCTATGTCCGGGACCACGCGACGTTGCAGGCCGCCGCCGCGAGCTTCCCGATCGTCAGCTTCCGCGATGAAGGTAGCGCGGCGAGCAATGTCCTGACCGAACAGCGCCAGGCGCTCGATGTGAGCTGGGCAGGCGGGAACACGCTGTCGTCCCGCTTCGATGCCTTCCGGCAACTGGATGAACAGGCGCGCGCCGATTGGCTCGCCCATGTCATGGCGCAGACGCTGGAGCCGACACTCAACGTCGACGATGGCGGGCGCCGCAACGGCTTCCACGATCATCTCGGACGGCTGCTCGACATTGATGTCGCGCAATGGTGGCGGCCCGATGCCCAGAACTTTTTCGGGCGGGTGAAGAAGGACGTCATGCTCGAAGCGCTCGACGAGATCGGCGGGCCGGTGCTGCGCGGCCGATACAAGGACGCCAAGAAGGGTGACCTTGCCAATGCCTGCGCTGCGCTCTGTTCGGGGCAGGGCATCGTCGAGGCCGAAGTCCGGGAAAAGGCGCTCTCCTGGCTGCCCGACGAGATGCGGTTCGGCGCGATCGAAAAGCCCGAAAGCTTCCGGAGCTATTCCGCTTTCCTCAGCGATGAAGACGACAGCGACGGCGGGGCAGGGGAGATCGCCCCCGATGGCGATGCTGGCGACTTCGAACAGGCCGCCTGAGGCGAACGCCTAACGGCGGGCGGCGCTTTCGTGTCGCCCGCCGCCCTTCATCGGCGGCGCTGAGACAGCCGCTCTTTCGCGGAGTATCCACCATGACCCAATCATCGGGCCGGCCCTCGCCGGCCGAGACCATCACGCGCGCCATCATCGACCGGCTCGAGGCCGGTGTGCGTCCCTGGGTACGGCCCTGGCGATCATGCGCCGCGCAAGGGCGCCCGCTGCGCGCCAATGGCGAGCCCTATCGCGGCATGAACACCTTTTGGCTATGGCTGGCCGCCGAGCAGTGCGGCTATCGGTCCCGCTACTGGATGACCTATCGGCAAGCACAAAGCCTCGGCGGGCAGGTCCGTGCCGGTGAGCAGTCGCAATTTGCGATCTTCTACAAAGCCTATTCGAAGAAGGTCGATTCCTACGAACGTCCGGGTGAGCTCGTCGATGAGCAGCGCCGGGTCATGCGGTCCTATGCGGTCTTCAATGCCGATCAGATCGATACACTGCCGGGCGATTTCTATCCCGAAGCCCTCTCCCTCGTCCCGCCGGGCGACCGGCTCGGTCCGCGGGCGGAGCGCTTCGTCGATCGGCTGCCCGCGCGGCTGCGATGCGGCGGCGATCGTGCTTATTATGATCTGCGCGCGGACGTCATCACCATGCCGCCGGTCGAGCAATTCGACACGCGCGCCGCCTGGGCAGCCACCATTGCGCATGAGGCCGGCCACTGGACAGGCCATCCAGCCCGGCTTGCCCGATCGTTCGGGAAGCGCTTCGGCGATCAGGCATATGCGTTCGAGGAGTTGGTCGCCGAACTGACAGCAGCGCTGGTTGGCGCCGATGTGGGTCTCCCAACCACCCATCTCGACGACCACGCGGCTTATATCGGATCCTGGCTCGCCATTTTGCGCAAGGATAATCGCGCATTGCTGACGGCGGCTGCGCGAGCCGAGGAAGCCGCCGGGTTTCTGCTGCGGGCAACCGATCTCGCTTGCGAGGATGATCTGGACGAGCAGGCGGCTGCTTGATCTCGCCATGTCGCCGATTGCACTATATCCATATATCCGCTATCGTGGATATATGGATAACGAATCTGTCATCGTCGCGTTGGGCGCGCTTGCCCAAGCCACGCGCCTCGACGCCTTCCGCCTTCTGGTGCGTCACGAACCCGAAGGCCTTCCCGCCGGCGAGGTCGCCAAGGCGCTGGATGTCCCGCAGAACACGATGTCGGTGCATTTGGCGACCCTGGCGCGTGCCGGCCTGGTCACATCCGAGCGGCGCAGCCGGATCATCAACTACCGCGCCGATCTCGATGCGCTACGCTCCGTGATGCTGTTCCTCGTCAAGGACTGCTGTGGTGGCCGGGCCGAGCTCTGCCATCCACTTGCGGATGAACTGCTTGCCTGTCGTGCTGCCTGAAAGGACATCAACATGACGGATCGCCTGTTGAACGTACTGTTTCTTTGCACGGGCAATTCCGCCCGTTCCATCATGGCCGAGGCGATCCTCAGCCGTGAGGGGCTAGGCCGTTTCAAATCGTTCAGCGCCGGCAGCCAGCCCAAGGGCGAGGTCCATCCGTTCACCATTCATCTCTTGGAGAAGCTGAACTACGACGCAAGCCGGTTCCGCTCGAAGAGCTGGGAAGAGTTTTCCGGCCCCGATGCGCCGTCCTTGGATTTCGTGTTCACCGTTTGCGACAATGCCGCCAATGAGCTTTGCCCGGTTTGGCCGGGGCAGCCGCTGACCGCCAATTGGGGGGTGCCCGATCCGGCCGCTATCGAGGACAGCGAAACGGTGCAGCACGCGGCCTTCTTCGATACTTACAGGATGCTGTTCAATCGCATCTCGCTGTTCACCAACCTGCCGTTCGAAGGCCTCGACAAGATGAGTCTACAGAACCGGCTGAACCGGATCGGCAAGGAACAGGGCCGCGCCGACCTCCCAAGCGAAAAGGCACCCAGCGCATGAGCAATGCCGCAATCGATATCGTCATCTATCACAATCCCGAGTGTGGGACGTCGCGCAACACGCTGGCGATGATCCGCAACGCCGGGATCGAGCCGCATGTGATCGAATATCTCAAGACGCCGCCCAACCGCCCGCGCCTGGTTTCGCTCATCGCCCGCATGGGCATCAGCGCACGCCAGTTGCTCCGCGAGAAGGGCACGCCCTTCGCCGAGCTGGGTCTTGCCGATCCGACGCTCAGCGATGACCAGCTCATTGATGCGATGATCGAACATCCGATCCTCATCAACCGGCCAATCGTTGTGTCGCCGCTCGGCGTGAAACTCTGCCGTCCATCGGAAGAGGTGCTCGATCTTCTCCCGTCCGCCCAGCGCGGGGCTTTCACCAAGGAAGATGGCGAGCAGGTCATCGACGCCGCCGGCAAGAGGATCGGGGCGTGAACGCGACCGTTGCGGCACGACCCAAGCCGGCGATCAACAGCTTCGAACGCTATTTGAGCGTCTGGGTGGCGCTCTGCATCGCTGTCGGCATCGCGCTCGGCTATTCGCTGCCGAATCTGTTCGCAGCCATCGCATCGGCTGAGATCGCGCGCGTGAACCTGGTCGTGGCTGTGCTGATCTGGCTGATGATCGTCCCCATGCTGCTCAAGATCGACCTCGGCGCGTTGGGGTCGGTTCGCCAACACTGGAAGGGCGTCGGCGTCACCCTCTTCATCAACTGGGCGGTGAAGCCCTTTTCAATGGCGCTGCTCGGCACGCTGTTCCTGGGATGGCTCTTCCGGCCGCTGCTGCCGCAGGGCGAGATCAACGCCTATATCGCCGGGCTCATCCTGCTCGCCGCCGCCCCCTGCACGGCGATGGTGTTCGTCTGGTCGAACCTGTGCGACGGCGAGCCGACCTATACGCTGAGCCAGGTGGGGCTCAACGACGTGATCATGGTCTTCGCCTTCGCACCGCTGGTCGGACTGCTGCTCGGGGTCGCCTCGATCACAGTGCCCTGGGACACGCTGCTCATCTCGGTCCTGCTCTATATCGTCGTGCCCGTCATCGTCGCGCAGATCATTCGTCGGGCGTTGCTATCGTCAGGCGGGCAGCCGGCGCTCGATCGGCTGCTGGCAACGCTTGGGCCGGTGTCGCTGGTTGCGCTGCTGACGACGCTCGTCCTCCTGTTCGGCTTCCAGGGCCCGGCGATCCTGGCTCATCCGCTGGTCATCGCACTGATTGCCATTCCCATCCTCATCCAGGTCTACTTCAATGCGGGCCTGGCCTATTGGCTCAGCCGGCGCTTCGGCGTGGCCTGGTGCGTCGCCGCTCCGGCCGCGCTGATCGGCGCGTCCAATTTCTTCGAGCTCGCGGTTGCAGCCGCGATCAGCCTGTTCGGCCTCAATTCCGGGGCCGCGCTCGCGACCGTGGTGGGCGTGCTGGTCGAGGTGCCGGTAATGCTGTCTGTCGTCAGCATCGTCAAGAAGACGCGGCCCTGGTACGAGCAACGCGTTCCAGCATGATCGCTACACTGCTGGATTCCAGGTCGCTTTCCGACCTGATGGCGGAGCTGAGCGCGGCGGGTCTGCCTGCCAGTGATCTCGCCGAGGCGGGACGCCGCTTCTTTCGGTTCGAGGATGATGTTGGCCTTGTCGGCTATGGCGGGATCGAAGGCGACGGCTCCGACCGCCTGCTGCGCTCGCTGGTCGTGAAGGCCGATCGGCGCGGATGCGGATTGGGCGGTGCCATTCTCACGGCAGTCGAACGCGCTGCAGCTGATGAGGGCGCGACTAGCCTGTACCTGCTCACCACGACCGCCGAGCCTTTCTTTCGCCGTCACGGCTATGAAACAGCCGAACGGACCGACGTTCCTGCCGTCATCGCGCAATCGGCCGAGTTCCGATCGCTATGCCCGGCGAGCGCCGCCCTTTTGTACAAATGGATTGCCTGATGTCGCGTCTTCGTATCCTTCCCGAACCCGATCACATGCCCGCGCTGGACCGCGCAATGATCCGGCCCGATCTCGCCGCCGGGCTCGGCGCGCTTGAGCCGAAACCTCGCATCCTCCTCCTCTACGGCTCGCTGCGCGAGCGGTCGTTCAGTCGCTTCGCGGTCGAGGAAGCGGCCCGGCTGCTCATCCTCTTCGGCGCCGAAGTGCGGATCTTCGATCCGGCCGATCTCCCGCTCCCCGACCAGATCAAGGACGATGATCACCCGGCGGTGCATGAGCTTCGCGAGCATGCGCTTTGGTCCGAGGGCATGGTCTGGTGCAGTCCCGAACGGCACGGCCAGATCACCGGCATCATGAAAGCGCAGATCGACCATTTGCCGCTCGAATTCGGCGGCATGCGTCCGACCCAGGGCCGGACCCTGGCCGTCATGCAGGTTTCGGGCGGATCGCAGTCGTTCAACGCGGTCAACACGTTGCGGCTGCTCGGGCGGTGGATGCGCATGTTCACCATCCCCAACCAGTCGAGCATTGCTATGGCGTTCAAGGAGTTCGACGAGGACGGCCGTCTCAGTGCCTCAAGCTATTATGACCGGATCGTCGACGTCATGGAGGAGCTGGTGCGCTTCACGGTGCTGACACGTCGCCATGCCGATCAACTCGTGGACCGCTATTCGGAACGCAAGGCGGCAGCCGCCAAGCGCGACGCGGCCCAAGATCTGGCCTCACGGTCGAAGGCCTGACGGCCGGGCTCTTCCGATGCGACGCGCTTTCATGCCGTCCTGTGCGTATCGGGAGATCGGGTTGCGGGTGCCCTTCTTAAGGTCCTCTGCGTCATGAATGCCTGACGCGACAGGGCCTTCGCGCCTTTCGCCAGAGGATGCGGCACATGGGCCATCGCGCTGGCGGCGGCAACCCGAACGCTCCGGCCGTGTTGGCGCGCCGAGGCGCGCCTGCCCGCACCACCCGGACCTTATCGGGTTCCCCTTGGGCGTTGCCCGGCGGTGCCGCCGCCGCTTTTTCGATGGCCCGGAGGGTGCGCATCCGGCGGGAAGGCCGCCGGCCCTGCGACACGGAAAGGCAATCCCTCATGACCAGCTCCCTTTCAGCAGTGCTCCAAGCACTCGAACTCGGCCATCTCGACCTGATGGGCGACCAACGCTCGATGGAAGCGCCGCCGCCGGCCGAAGCGCTCGAACAGACCGTCAGCGCCATCTGGAGCGATCTCTTCGCGCTCTTCCCCTTCACCGCGCTCGAACGCGACATCGAGGATCTGGGCTGGGGCTTCGTCAATCTCTTCCACCGCGCGGCCGCCAAGAAGCATCAGCTGATCGACCGCCTGACCGACGAGATCCGGCTCCTGCTCGCCGAGCAGGACGGATCGGAGATCGCGACCGCTGATCTCGAGGACAAGATCGATCTCGCCCGCAAGGTCGAGCAGTCCGCCCAGGCCTATGAGGGGATGCGCGACACCGCGGCGCGCCACTATCTGCATGAGACCGGCCGCTCCTGGGTGCCCGCGACCGGCAACCGCATCTCGCTCGGCACGACCGCTGCGATCGTCGATGGCCGGGCCTATTTGCAGGCGCGGCGCGAGCGGGTGCGCGATGCCAATATGGTCCATGGCACGCCCGTGGTCTTCGCCGGCGGGCGCCTTCGCTTCGCCAGCGACGACGAGGCCAAGCAGTTTGCCGACAATCTGCTGCGGACCCTCAAGGCCGTGCGCGAACGTGTGGGCGACATGTATCTCGTCCATGGCGGCGACATGAAGGGCATCGAGCGTCTTGCAGCATCCTGGGCCGAGCAGAACGGCATCCAGCAGCTGCGGTTCGGCCTTGATCGCAAGCTTGGCGATCGTGCCGGCTTCCGGCGCAACGAGCAGATGCTCTCGGTCAAGCCGCGCTACGTCATTGCCTTCCAGGGCAACGGCGTCACCGAAAGGCTGGTGGTCGAGGCCAAGGCGCGCGGCATCCATGTCGTCGATCGCCGCGGACCGCTCGGAACGCCGCCGGCGGCTTTATCTCGCGGCTGACCGCCGTGCCGGCCGCTTCGGCGGCCGGCTTTTCTCAATCTCGCGGATTCCGGTGCCGGAGGGGAGGGGGCGGGGCGGATGCGTCCCTTGTTCCCTTCGGAGGTTCCGCATCATGTTCATGCCCGATCGCGCCAGTGCGTGCGCGCTCCTTGCCTTCCGCGCCGCGCATGGCCGCCACTGGAAGGCGAAGCTGCTGTCCTTATGGTCGACAGGCCGCGATGTGGACGAAGCCGATGGCGCTTACTTACGGCATCTTCGCAACCAGGCCGGTCCCTCCTGGCTCCGCCAGCTGACGCCGCGCCGCTGGCGCGCGATCGAAAGATTGGCGGCGCCCGGCGATCCGGTGCTTGCAGCCGTGTTTCTCGATCGAGCGCGCGAATTTCATCGCGGCGCGCAGATTGGCGCGCCTATTGCGCTTGCGCCGGCACTGCACTTGCTCGCGATCTCCTGCGAACTGGGTTTGAAGGCGCATCTTTTGGGTCATGGCTGGACGGACGATGCGCTGGCCCGCGATATCCGTCATGACCTTGTCCGCGCCCTCGACGAGGCGCGGCAGCTAGGCCTGCCGGCGCCCGGTCGTCCGCTGGCCGATTTCATCAAGAGCCTCGGCCCGGCCTATGCCGTGCATCGGATCGACGCGCTGGTGGCAGGTGGCTATGCCTGCGACATCGGCGCCGTGCTTTGCGAGACCGGGCAGCTCCTCGATGCCGTGGCGGCCTGCCTGAGGCCAGCCACGCCAGGCGCCGCCACCTTGCGTACCTCCTCTTCCCCCTCCGCGTGATCGTGCAACGGACGTCGTGTCGAGCCCGCGAGTGGCCATGCGAAGGATCTACAATCCCGTCCTGCGGCTCAAGGGACGGGCAGATAAGGCACGGGCGTAAGGTCCGCGAGATGCCGGACCGGCGTGCTCGGCAAAGCCGGCAATATCGGCGGTTTCGCTGGGTGGGCTCCGGTCATGGCCCAAGCGACGCACCGTCCTTCTCCTCATCTGATCCCTAAGCCGGCCGTCCGCCGCATCCAACCCGCGAGCCATCGGGCCGAGTTGCCGTGTGCCACGGCTGCCCGCACCACCCCTTGTCTCGGGGTTCCCCGGCGCTGCGCTGCCGGTGGATGGGCCGTCCTGTCCGCCTTGGCCGGGGATCAGTCGAAGGGACGGTCCCTTGGACCCACATCGAAGGAACCCAAGCCATGCAGAACCTCGTCATCCTCGCCGGCAATGTCGGTGGCATGCCGGAAACCCGCACCACCCAGGGCGGCACCCGCATCACCCATTTCAGCCTCGCCACCTCGCGCCCGAAGCGCGACAGCAACGGCAAGATCCTGCGCGACGACAACAATCGCCGCCTCGAGGACACCGAATGGCACCGGATCACCTGCTTCAACGGCGTCGGCAAGACGGTCGAGCAATATGTCGACAAGGGCATGAAGGTCATGGTCCGGGGCCGTATCCACTACACCCGCTGGACCGACAGCGAGAATATCGAACGCTACGGCGTCGAGATCATCGCCGACGAGGTTACCTTCCTCACCCGCGCCAAGTCGAACGAGAATAGCGGCGGCGGCAACGAGCCCGAGGACGATGAAATCCCGTTCTGAGGTCGGACAGGGCGGCCCGGCGGCATCGCCGCCGGGCCTCTTATCCTGTTCAGGCGCGGCATGGTCCCAAGCGGATCAGCGGGATCGGCATCGCCCCTTGGCATAGCGTTCCCAGCGCAGCACGGTGCCGGTAGCGATCATCGCGCAGCTGAGATCGCCGATGCCGGGCGCGCTGCACCAGGCGCCGGTCCGGTTGCCCTTGGCCTCGCCGGTCGAGACGCAGCGCATGGTGGAGCCAGCCACGCGGATATGCCCGGTGGATGTCTGGCCGCGCGGTCCGCCAAGCAAGCGCACCAACGCATCGCGGGCGGCCGGGCCACTTGCTCTCGGACAGGGCTGGCCGGGGCGGCAGCTGTTGTCGATCTCGCGCGCGGCAATGCCGGCGAGCCGCACATGGGCGCCCTCGCGGCACCAGATCGGGCCATCGCCATCCCAGACGCGCGTCGGTGTGCAGGCGAAGGTCTGACCATTGGGGACCACGGCGGCGGCAAGCAGGAGCGGGAACAGCATCCGGCGGGGCTAACCGACAAGCGGCGGCCTGTCATCCGGACCCCGTTGGATGGAGCGGCAGGCAGGGCAAGGGGTGGGGCGCGACATCGGCGGGGACCTGGCCTCCTGGCCGGCGGGTTCGCCCGCTCTCAATCGGCGCGATCCTTGGTCCACCCGGTGACCTTTTGCGATCAACCCGCAAGGGGTCCGGTCGCTTCGCTACGGCTTTTTGGGCCTACAGCCGAAAAAGTGATCGCGGCCACCGGCCGGACACATCGGGCGCCTGTCGAGCGGGACGAACCCGCCGGCGCGCAAAGGAGCCTCGACATGTTCACCGACATCGCAATCGCACGCCGCCATGCCTTCAGCCTCTCGCGCAGCCTCATGGTGGTCACCTTCGTCATCGCGATCGGGCAGCATTATGGTGTCATCACCGCCGAAGACGCCGACGGCAGCGTCGCCATCGTCACCGAATTCGATCCCTTTGCCTGACGGCTCGTCCGGGAGCCGCTCGGCTCCCGGTTATTCCCCTCGCTTCGCTCGCGGCTTGCGCCGACGACGAGAACCGATTGTTCAGATGCCGCGACTATGCTGTGATAATGACGATTGAGGCTGAGATAGCGAATGCCCGCGATGATGCCCTGTGGGCGCGTATCACCCAGGAGGTGAACGCCTGGCGCGGTGCCTGTCTGCAATGCTTCGCCTCGGTGGAGGTGGCCGTTACCGAGACTTTGCTGCATCTGAGCGCTCAGCCGGGACGAGGACAGTCGGTGAAGCTGCGGCATTTGGTCGGGCAACGGCTCGATGACCTTGCTGCACTCGTCAATGAGGGCGGCCCCTTTTCCGTGGAGGGAAAGGGTGTCGCGAGCCTGCTGGCGGAATTTCGGCGCCAGGAAGGGCTGCGCACGATGCTCGCCCATGGCCAGGCGAAGCTGACAGTCGAACGGACCAGTCGATGGGCCGCCATCTTTCGTGTGATCGCGATCCGGGCACGGCAGGCTGATCGTTCGACGCTCGTGATCGAAGAGAACGAGGCGGCGGAGAGGCTTCAGCAGCTCCGTAAGGTATCGCAGAAATTGTGTTCTGCACTTGGCAATCTGCGACGGGCGGTTGCCGTCTGAAAGTCGGATTTCTCTGCATCTATGCCCTGAGAATGGCGGCTCCGGCGCGGCCGGACCGGGCTCTAGGCTTCGCCCTGAGCCTTGTGCCAAGTCTCAGCCCATTCGGGTGACGATCCCTGCCGTGGCTGCTCGCACTCTTCAACCCTGCGCGCAAACGATGGCCCGGCCGGTCGCGCCGCGCGCTGGAGGGCAGTTGGCCAGGCCTGCGCGCAGGTGCTCATCGTGCAGCAATATGTGCCAGGGACGGTCATGGCCGCGCGCCGCGAGATAATAGGCCGCGCCGTCGCAGCCGACCATGCGGCATCGGGCCTGCCGGTCGATGAGGCTGGCGCCTGCTCCATGGAGCCCGATCAGGGCATCGACATCCTCGCGCATCAACCCGCCGCAGCGGCGGCATTGCGATCGGACGAGGATCTGGCGCAGCCGCATCGCCTGGAGTGACGCGGTCCAGGCCGGGGCAAGGCGGAAGAGAGTGGCGCTGCTCGTCATAATGAGCGGAGGATAGCGCCGGGCTCTCCGCGGAGCCAGAGGATCGGGACACCGCGATCATCTCTTCGCGATCCCGCCCGCCAAGACCTTCCTCCTGTCGGCTCGCCTGGCCGGCGCGCGCGCCCGTGCAAGCCCGCTCCGCGCGCTTCTCCACTGCCGTTGCGACCCTGCGGGTGCTCGGCCGCGCTCTGCCGCCGGCCCTTGGCACGCCTGTCGGAAGGCCCCGGCGGGCGGGGCTGGACAGATCAGGAGCGTTCTCATGTCCCAATCCTCCCCGAATGCGATGAGCCAGGCCGAGCGGATCGCCCGCGTCGCCGAACTCAATGACGCGCTTCGCCGGTCCATCCATAGCCCGGGCCGCAACCAGATCGTGATGACCGCCGGCGTTGCGGCGCTGATCGGCGAGGTCGCCCTGTTCCGCGGCTTTCGCCGACGCGCGGAGATCATCCGGATCGTGCGCGACTATGACAGCTTCACGCCCGACAACGATCCGATCGGCGAGCATGATTTCGGCCGCTTCGAGTTCGAGGATGCGATCCTCTACTGGAAGATCGACTATTATGACCTCGAGCTCGCCTATGGCTCGGCGGATGCCGCGAACCCCGAGGTCACGACGCGCGTGCTCACCATCCTGCTGGCCGACGAATATTGATCCGGCGCAGCCATCCCCCCGACCGGGGGGATGGCCCGCCCAAGTCTGCTTGAGCAGACTATGCGGGCAACGGACGCCGCGTCCGCAAATGTGGGAGGGGAGGGCGCGGGTCCGAGATGCCGCGCGATTGCGCGTGGCCGGCGCCAGTGGCGCCGTTCGCTTTGCCCTTCACCGGCTCCAAGGAGACCTATCATGGCCGCATATTTCGCCGCGCATCCCGATCACGCGTTTCTCTTCGCGTTCGGCTGCTTCGCCCTCACCGTCTATCTGTTCCGCTATGTCGGTCCCGGCATTGGCGGTGGCGGCGACTGGTCCTCGCGCGATCATTATGAGCGCAACCTGCGCGATGGTCCGGACGACTATTGCTGAGGTGCCGCGGTCATGAAGACGATCGTGGTCAGCCTGCTCAAGGGCGGGGTCGGCAAGACCTTCCTCGCCACCCATCTCGCCTGGTATCTCGCCGAACCGCCTGAGCGCCGCGTCGCCTTCGTCGATCTCGATCCCCAGGGCAGCTCGACGCGGCGCCTGGGCGGCGAGCGGCAGGGCGGGTTTTCCGCCGACCTGTTCGATCCTGCCGCTGCGCTCAGCGCCGACGGGCAGGCCGGGCTGACCGTGCTCGGCGCCGATCCCCGCCTGCAGATGGTCAAGGCGGCGCAGGATGTGCGCGACTTCATCGGGCGCTTCCCGGCGCTCCGCCCGCATTTCGACTATTGCGTCATCGACACCGGTCCCAAGTGGGACGAGCTCACGTTGAGCGCGATGGCGGTCGCCGATGCCGTGATCGCCCCGGTGCAGGTTGCCGAGGATTCGGTCGAATGCGCCAAGATGCTGCTGACCGCGTTGCGCAAGGCCGAGGCCGCGCGCGCCGGCCGCAAGATCGCTTTCCTCGGGCTCCTCCCCTCGATGGTCAATCCGTTCGACCGGCGCGAGATGGAGAATGCGGTGAAGCTCGCGCATGCGGTCGGCGAGAAGCTCATGTTCCCGGCCTTCATCAAGGCGCGGCCGACCTACAAGCATGCCGCGGAAAATCATCGTCCGGTATGGCAGGAGAACGGCAGCGGCGCCAAGGCGGCGGCCGAGGAGATCCGCGCGGTGCTCGCCGAGATCGAGCGGCGCATGACAAGCCAGGAGGTCGTGGCCGCCTGATGGGCAAGTTCGACGAGCGCATCGAGGAGTTCGGACTTCTTGTCGGCGACCATGAACGGGCGCGCCGGGTCGAGGATATCGAACTTGCGCGCATCCTGCCCGACCCCGGCAATCCCCGGCGCAGCTTCGACGATGACGCGCTCGCCGAGCTGGCCGCCTCGATCGCGTCGCGCGGCGTGCTGCAGCCGATCACGGTCACGCCGCCCGACGCGAAGGGCATGCACCGGATAAGTCTGGGCGAGCGCCGCTTCCGCGCATCGCAGCTGGCGGGCCTTGCCACGATCCCCGCGATCGTCGTGCCGGTCGGCGAGGGGGTGCAACTGCTGGCCGACCAGATCGTCGAGAACGACCAGCGCGCCAATCTGTCGTCGGTCGAGCTCGCCCATGCGATCGCCCGGATGCTGAAGGGCGGGATGAACCAGGTCGAGATCGCGGCGGCACTCGGCCGATCCAAGCAGTTCGTCTCGCTCTATGCCGCCTATGGCGACATGCCGGCCTATCTCAAGGCGGCCCTGCCGTTTGCGCCTATTCGCCTTCTCTATGATCTGCACCGGACGGCGAGGGACTACCCTGCCGAGGTCGAGGCATATGTCGCCAGCTGGGGCGACGCCGGCGCAACGCTCGCCGCAGGATCGCGCTTCATCGCCGAACTCAAGCAGACGCACCCGGCGCCGGTCCCTCCGCGGGCGCCTGTGGCACAGCCATTGGCCCCCACCGACCGCGATCCGGTTCGATCGGGCCTCACGGACAAACCCTCCGCGCCGATCCGATCTCCTAGACTACCGGTCTTGGTCGACGGCTTCCCTGCGTGGCTCCCGCTGGCGCCTTTGGTCACGGTGATTTTCGAGGATGGCCGCGAGCGTGAAGTCGCTGCCTCGTCGATCGGTCCGACCGGCGAGAGAAGCGAGGCCTTGCCAACAACTGACCCGCCTCCTCCGCGTTCGTAGTTTATCTTGCACGATGGTTTGGGCCGTACCCTTCGGGGTGCGGCCCTTTTCGTGTCGATGGGCGGGGGCGGCGCCGAAGGCGCCGCCCCTTGCTGCGGACGATCGATGTTCGAGAGGGGTTTGCTGGCCGAAGAACGAAAGTCTGCCCAAGCAGACTATAAGATGAGTTGAGTAAAGGTGAGGGCCGGATAGGCTTGGCGCCGGGGATGTATGACAATAGCGTTGGGGACATGCCCGTCCTCACCTTTCGGCTCGACGATGATGTCGCCCAGCGCTTCGCCGCGCTCGCGGCGGTATCGGGCGGCCGCTCGGCGCTGCTGCGCCGCTTGATCGGTGACGCCTTGGCCATGGAGGCGGGGGAGGGGCATCAGGCGCGGCGCGCCCGCCAGCGCGCAACCTGCCGGGTCGAGGTTCGGCTGATCCCGGAAGAGATCGCCGCGCTCGACCGCGCGGCGGATGTGCTGGGGATGAAGCGTACCGACTGGATCACCACGTTGCTGGCGCGGCGCTTGCGTGCAAACGCGCCCTTGCCGCGCGAGGAGCGGGCGGCCATCGCGCAGGCGTGGCGCGAGCTCAATCGGATCGGGATCAACCTCAACCAGGCGACCCGCGCGCTCAACGCCTCGGTGATGGTCGAATCCGGCCTCGACGTCGCGCGGGAAGCGGCCAGGGTCGCAAGCTTTAGGTCCGAGATCGTCGATGCGCTCGCCGGTCTCGGGGCCGCGCTCAAGGGCGATCTTCGCTACTGGGACACGGCCGATGCGTGAGGAGGAGGGGGTTCTCCCGCTTCCCAGCCTGATGGAGGCCTGGCGGCCGCCGGCAGGCGGCAAGCGGACCCTGCGCGGCGCTTATGTTCGGATCAAACCGGGCGGAAGCGGGGGCGGGGCCGCCCGGCCGATGTCGATGGACCAGGCCGAGGCGCGCGCCAAGCTCGAGCGGATCGTGCGCAAGGCGCCCGAGGTGATGGTGAAGGTCTCCGGCAAGCAATATGGCGCTCATCATGTCGCCGAGCATTTCGGCTATGTGGCGCGCCACGGGAAGCTCGCCGTCCGATCGAGCGAAGGCGAGATTATCACCGAGCCGGATCGGCTCAAGGCGATCGCTCAGGACTGGGCGATGCTCGACGAGGCCATGAACGAGCATGGCCGGGAGCGGCCGACGTCGATGTCGCTGGTGCTGTCGATGCCCGGGGGATCGACCGACGCCGAGACGCTTCATGATGCGGCGCAGGCATTCGCGCGAATCCTGTTCGAGGGGAACCATGCCTATATGCTGGCACTCCATACCGACACCGATCATCCCCACGTCCATCTGACGGTGGCGACCGAAGGGGCGGACGGAACCCGCTTCAATCCGCGCAAGGCGGATCTCCATCATATGCGTGAGACCTTTGCGCATGAGCTGCGCGCGCGCGGTGTCGCGGCGGAAGCGACACCCCGGCGTGCGCGCGGTCATGTCCAGAAGCGGGTCCGTTCGTCCGCGCTCCATCTCGATGCCCGGCTTGGAGCCGAGGGACGGCGGCTCAATCTCGCGCAGCTCAACGAACTGCGCGCGCAAAGCTTCGTGCGCGGGGCCGACCAGGAGCGCCGGGCAGAAGATGTCATGGCGCTGGCTCGCCAGAAGCAGATCCGCGGTGCCTATGCCGAGGCCGCGGTCGCGCTCGCCGGCACCGGAAAAGCGGAAGATCGTGCCTTGGGGCAAGAAATCGCCGGCTTTCTGGCGGCGATGCCGCCAGCGGTGTCGCGGCGGCTCGCGCGCGCACGGGAGATACTGCAATCCGAACGGCCGCCGCAGGAGCGCCGAAACGAGCCGGAGGGCGTTTCGCCGCCCACAGGCTCCGAGGAGGGGCGGCCGCCGCCTCACCGGGATCGGGAACGATGATGGCCGGCGCTGCCGGCCGGCTTGCCGGACCTTGCCTGTGCGGCCTGGGCATCCTATCTGGATGCGATGTCAAAATATCTCGCAAAATAGCTGATTTAGGCGCTGATACGCGCTCCTATCTTGTTAGAAAAAATCATGCTATTATCTAACAGATAGGAGCACAGCCAATGTCTGCGGTAGCCGATCGGATCATGAAGCGCGTGCGCGGCAAGGGCCGCGGCTGGGTATTCACGCCCAAGAGCTTCGTCGACTTCGGGACGCGTGGGTCGGTCGACATGGCGCTGTCGCGCCTCGCGACCGCCGGCGACATCCGGCGCATCGGCCGGGGTCTTTATGACTATCCGCGCCAGCATGACAAGCTCGGTGCGCTCAGTCCCGATCCCACCAATGTCGCCAAGGCCCTCTCGACGCAAAGTGGGGACAAGCTCGCACCGTCGGGCGCGGCGGCGGCGAACAGGCTCGGGCTATCGACCCAGGTTCCCGCCCGGGCCAGCTATGCCACGACCGGGCGGACCCGGGTCAGGCAAGCGGGCGGGCGCAGCCTGACGCTCAAGCACAGCCGCGCACCGGTGCTCGACAATGCGCCTGACTCGGTCAACGCGGTTCTGCAGGCGCTCGCGCATCTGGGGAAGGACAATATCGATAGCGACAAGATCCGGCACTTCGCCGCCCGCCTCGATGATCGCGACATGCGGATGCTCGCCCAGGCCCGGGCCGAGATGCCCGGATGGATGGGCGACGTCGTCCTAAAGATCGGCGCCGCCCGCAATGGATGAGTTCGCACGCAGACCGGCCGTGGATCGGCGCGCCTATATCGATGAAGCGGCGGCGCGGCGGGATCTGACGTCGATCATCATCGAGAAGGATTTCTGGGTCTGCTGGACGCTACGCCGCCTCGTCATGTGTCCCGACCTCGCCGGTCACATGACCTTCAAGGGTGGGACCTCGCTGTCGAAAGCCTATGGGATCATCGCGCGCTTCTCCGAAGATATCGACCTCACCATCAGCCGCGCGGCGCCGCTGCTCAGCGAAGTCGCCTCGCCGATGGACAGCGACATTACCGGCAAGGAGCGCGAGCGCCGGACCAAGGCGCTCAAGGCGGCGGCACAGGCTTATGTCGCCACGGTCGCCATGCCGATCCTGGCGCGCGAAATCGAAGTCGCTCTCGGCACGGCCGAGGGCTGGAGCCTGGCGCTCGATCCCGACGACAAGGACCAGCAGACGCTGCTCTTCGTCTATCCGCGCACCTCGGGTTACGGGCTCGCCTATGGCGAGAATTACGG
Source organism: Sphingobium sp. 66-54 (assembly GCA_001899715.1). Classification (GTDB taxonomy): domain Bacteria; phylum Pseudomonadota; class Alphaproteobacteria; order Sphingomonadales; family Sphingomonadaceae; genus Sphingobium. The sequence goes on along the minus strand of MKWI01000025.1, from coordinate 10,370 downwards.
CGGCGCGGATGAAAGCGGTTACATCAAGCCGCGCATCAAGCTGGAATTTGGCGCCCGCGGCGACACGGAACCGTTCGCGCTTCGACCGATCTTGCCCTATCTGGCCGAAGACTTTCCCGAGGAACTGCCGGATCCGGTGACCGCAGTGCCGACGCTGGCCGTTGCGCGGACCTTCTGGGAAAAGGTCACGATCCTTCATGCGATCCATCATAACGGCAAGCTGCGCGAGGGCATGTCGCGCCATTATTATGACGTGCTGATGCTCGACCAGGCGGGCATCACGAACGAGGCGATGGGGCGGATCGATCTGCTCGAGCAGGTCGTGCACAACAAGAGCCTGATGTTCGCGGACAGGTCGGCCTCCTATGACACCGCCGTGGTTGGAACGCTGCGCCTGTCGCCCGATGGCGCGACTTGGGAGAAGCTTGAGCGGGACTATGGCGCGATGTCGGAGATGTTCATGGCCGCGCCGCCGAAATTCCAAGTGTTGATGAAAGGTCTGGCGGCGATCGAGGCGACGATCAACGGACGTTGATGTCGGAGACCGCGAATGAGCAAGTAAACTAAGTATTTGAAATAAAACGACAAAAGACTGATAATAATGATTATGTTAAATCAGGGCCGGCATCCCACAAGCGAGTGGCAGCTCACGCACAGAAGTCTGGCGTCATAAAGCCGAAGGCGCTCCGAAAAGCTGCTCGGGCTGCCGAAAGCCGACAGGTTGGCAACCAGCTGGGTTTCGTGCCTGCACAAAGATGGGCTAAATGCGAGACCAATGGAATCGAGCGAGGGAACTTGCATGATCACCGCCAAGCACATCCCTTGGGAGCCGATCGGCACTTTGCCGGAAGACCGGAAAGACGGCCGTCGCTTGCTGCTCTGGGAGGTTGACCTCCCTGTGATCGGGCGATGGGATAGCGACCGTGAGGGCTGGGAAAATCCCGAAAGCATGCATATCCTGGAAGAAGTCACCTTTTGGGCCGACATCACCCCACCCGTGTGAGAGAATGTCGTTCACCGGTCGCCATCCGCCCCGAACTCTCCCGGCATGACGGTTCGCTCAATATGGCGGATCGGTAGCGGCCAGCGGCTGCGGGTCGGCGAGACCCCAGAACCGGGTCGTCGCACGGATATAGCGCACGAGGTCAGCCTTCCGAAGGCGAAGATGCTCGCTCGCAACGGGCGTGCCCGGCAGGAGGTCGAGATAATCCGGGGCCGCATCATTCCACAGCTCGGGCGCCAGTGCGCGCAGCCTGTCACAGGATGGACCCTCGCCGTGGCGCACGACATTGGCGACGACGAACATCTGAGTCAGGTCCTCGCCCAGCCGGTCGACAGACAGGTCGATTCCGGCCTCTCTCGCGCACCCGGCCAACAGCGCTTCGAAACCACGAAGTCGGCTCATATCGGTCAAGCCCAAGTCGTGGATCGCGCGCGCCCAGATGCTCAACTGTCGCTCGAAGACGCCAGCCAAGGTCAGCGTGAACGCCTTTGCGGCTTCGTTGCCAGTATAGTTGTCGACCTGAGCCGCGGCGCGGTCGAGGAACTGATCAAGGGTCGCGGCTACCCCGGTCTCTAGCGTGGCATGGCGCGGTAGGCTGTCCAGCACAGGGAGGATGACCCGCTCGAACAGCCGCCCGAGATTGGCTTGAAAGACACGCGGCAGCGCATCCCTGGTCGAACTCATGAAGAAAATCCTTCACCGATCGTACGTTCGTGTCGAGCAAAGGTGAATGAATATCACCGGCTTGCAAATCGCCATCGCCTCGCTGACACCGGGAGAGCCGGCATGGCAAGGATAGGCCTTGGCATCGGCAGGGAGCCGCGGCTGACGCAAGCGCCGAATGACCGATACGCCACCAGATATCGAACGCCTGATACAGGATGTGCTTGCCGATCTCGGCTTCGATGCTGAGGCTGGGGAAGTTGCCCGGCGCGTACGCAGACTCAATCATGGGCTCCCTGCCGAGGATGAATTCGCTGTCATATGCGCCTGGCTTGGGCGCACGCGGCTACTTCACAAGCTTGACCAGCACCAGACACCGGCTCGGTCCAAGTCCGAATTTCAGGTGCCCGATATCCTGGCGATGTTCGACGCCGGCGGCCCTTTCCTGATCGAAGTAAAGGTTTGCAACGATAGGACTCTCTCCTTCAAGGCGGACTATCATGCGCGCCTCACGCGCTATGCGGACCAGATGGGCCTGCCTCTGCTTGTCGCATGGAAGCACTATTCCCTGTGGACCTTGGTGGACATTCGCCACCTTGCGCTCGCCCGCAAGAACTTCAACATCAGCCATGGCGAGGCAATGCGGCAGAATCTGCTCGGCATCCTCGCTGGTGACGTCGCATTCAAGCTGGCGGAGGGATCGGGCCTCCACCTTGACATCGCCAAGGAGCAATTGGTCGAGACTCGCCCCACCGAAAATGGCTTTGAGGAAACGTGGCAGATGCGCGTTACCGGTGTGCATTTCACGATCGGGGGCGGCGCGGTTCGAAACGACCTACATCCGGAAACCACCCAGCTCTTCGCGACATGGGATCTTCAGTCCTCGGAAGAGCATTCGCCTACCCATATCCGTCAGAGTTTTACGGTAGGAGCCGAAGGCATCGAATTCGCGCACCGCGCCCTCGTCGGTCTGCTGGCGTGGGAGAAGCGCGTGGACGAGCCCACCAACTGGCGGACCCTGCTTCGAGCGCCAGAGATTACCCGCAGCATCGCGCATTTCGGCGCGGCGCTCGAACGGGGGCTGGCCGAGGGCGTGGTTCACCATATCCTTCACCAGCGCCCCGTCACGGCCCCGGACTTCATCACAGAAGAAAACTAAGTTTTCATCGATCCGTTGATAACATAACTTAGTTGATATACATCGACATTGAAGGAGAGTGCCGATGGCCATGACCGGAGACGAACTCAGGGCGATGCGTGTCCGCAAACGGTGGACGCAATCGCAGCTTGCCACGCATCTGAAGGTCACGCCGCAATATGTCGGCATGATGGAACGTGGGGAAAAGGACATTCAATCCCACATTGAGGATGCTGCCCGTAGTGCCCTGGGCGATCCCGATCATCCGAATCTCTATGTCCCCGATGGTGCGCTCTATCGGGAAGCACAGCAGGCCGTCCTCGCCGCGTTGCGCCAGCACCCCGATCTGAGCTTGAATGGCTTTCGGTATAACGGCTTCGACAAAGATCCGTTCGAAGGCGCAAAATCCGAGCATGACAGCCGGGCTCGCCTCTTTTCGGATGACAGTCTTGCGCAGATCGCGACGGCCATCCGGTGGATCGATAGCGTCAAGAAGATCAAGACCTACAAATGCGGTTCCTATGGCGCGAAGCACCGGGCCGAACGCTGGGGCAAGGAAAACGGCCTTGCCTCCTATATCGCTAACGGCGCGCTGATCGTCGCGGCCGTTCATCGCAAGGTCGGCCTTCGTCGGGAGCAGAACAATCCGAACGCCGAGTTGGCCCTGGACCCCGACCCGATGCCGGAACCGAAGTCCGGCACCTTCGCGCACTGGCTGCACACGCAGACCAAGCGGAATGACCCAATCGGCGATCTCGCGCGCGATGCAGCGCAGGACCGCACCTTCCCAGTGGATACCAGCAGTGGGCCGAAGCTGCGGTCCTATATGCGTTCATGCCGTGCGTGCGACGAGGCGATCGAAGCGCTTGAAGAGGCGCTGTCGGAATGGCGGGCTGCGAAGAAGCAGCGCGTCAATCGATCCTGATCCGGTTTTTGGCGGAGCGGTTCGCCGTGTCCCGACATCGACATGTGGGCCGAGCCGGATTGTGCGAGGTGGATCTTGATGACTTTGGCTCCGCCTGCCTTTACCTCCCACGTCGAAGGAGCAAATGATCTGATGGGCATCGTGAAGGCATATATGATGGAGATGGAGGAGCGCGGTTACGGCGAATCCGACGATCACATCTGCCCGGATTGCGTTTCAGATGAATTCCTCGCCGAATGGATCGCAGGGAATGCCGAGAGTGAGACCTGCAGCTTCTGTGACGCCGCATCTGAGCAGCCGATCGCCGCGCCCTTCGAGACATTCACCGGGATCGTCCTCGGCGGCCTAGGGTTCGACTGGAACGAACCCACCAACGAAGGAATCATGTATATTTCTCGTGAAGGGGGATGGCAGGCTCCGCTCTCCACGACCTCCGACGTCCTTTACGATGCCAGCTTCTCCGAAAACGATGACGTGCTTGCGGCGCTCGATTACATGATCGAATGCGAGGCCTGGGTCGAACGGGAGTTCTATCGCGGAACCGACAGCCAGCGTCTGACCTGGGCGTGGGACAGCTTCAAGGCGTTCACGAAGAACCACACGCGCTACTTCTTCCTACAGACCAATCATGAGGGCTATGACGAGCTGACGCCGGGAGAGGTACTTGGTTCGGTTTCGGACATGATCCGCTCGAAACTCGCCGATGAAGGCCTGATAAAGACGATCGGTGCCGATACCGACTTGGTTCGCATCCGCGTCGATGATCAACCACAGATCACGGGGACGGCGATCGGTACGCCCAAGCCGGAGCATGCCCGGCAGTCGAACCGCATGAGCCCCGCTGGCATTCCGATGTTCTACGGCGCCTTCGACGCTGCAACGGCACATGCAGAGACCTTTGATCCGGACGTGCATGCCGGCAAGGTTTTGTCAGTCGGCACTTTCCGGCCGGTGCGCGACCTGACTGTGCTGGACCTCGCCGAGCTTCCGTCCATACCGAGCGTATTCGACATGGCGCGACAGGAAATGATCCACTCGTTGCGGTTTCTTCACGCATTTGCCGCCGACATTTCGCAGCCGATCGCGCGCGACGGCCGGGAGCATATCGAATATGTCCCGACCCAGATCGTTACCGAATATTTTCGACGGGTTTTCCAGCTCCGCGATGGCCAAATGCTGGACGGCATCATCTACCGCAGCGCGAAGAATGCCGGTACCAAAGCGTTCGTGCTATTCTGTGAGAACGGACAATGCATTGACGCGAACGTTGACGCCGAGGACGCGCTTCTTCGTCTGATCGCCGTCGCGCATCAGTAGCGCCGTCGGTAAAGGAATTGAACGATGGGACGTGGCGCTATCGGCCGCGAGATCGCTGGATAGACGGATGAATTCTTGAGGGCTCCTGTCGGATGGATGCAACTTCGACCGGCTTTCGCTCGCGCGTTTCCCTGACCATGGCAGGGCGAATTTGATCACCTCGGTCGACGTGGTTTTGCAGTTTCGTGGTCGCGACCTTCATAACACGCGAGATCGCTTCGGGATTGTCGAACAATGCGGTTCGCACCACTGCCTCGATCACTCGCAACTGACTTTGCGCGGCTCGCTCGTTTCTGTCCCCGGACGCCGCGGCTCGGGATCGAGCCGAGCGCTCGTGAGTCTGTGACTGATCTCGGCCGGCCTCCCGGCTGAATGACGGAACGGCAGCCGGCGCGATACTGTTGCGGCTCTTGTCTCGCTGTAGCCGATCCAATTCTTGTAGGTCGCGTTCGTTCGGCCGATATCCTCGTACTTCCAATCCTTGGCGACTGGCCTCGAGCCATGCTGCCCGGCGGAAGGCTTCGCTGCCAGTAAGATGAACATTCGACCACCCGCGATGCCGGGCGATGGCGACGAGATCACGCACGACCTCCTCACTCTCGCTCGAGGTGACAAGACGCCGTCCTTGGTCCCGAAATGCAGGCTCCTTCGCCCGGGCCGTCGTGAAGTAGGCCGGTTCGCCCGACCATTTGCCGGTCGACGAAAAGTAGCGCTTTTGCAGGGGCTCCGGTATGTCGCCGGCAGAAATTGATCGGGGCAGAACCCCCGCCCCCTCCTTGCCTTTGTTAGAGGTGCCGGGCTTCTTGGGAATGTCGTCACGCGTGTCTTTCCCAGAACGCGGTACGGACTGACCTTCACCAATCGAAATGGCATTGGCGCGCTTCCTGGCGCCCCGCGAATTCTCGGACTTCTCAGCGGACATGGGCTGTCCTTTCCTGGATAATAGATGTGGATGGCTGCCCGACCGGTGGCAAAAGTGCCCGCTCGACCATCGCCGACACGAAGGCGATCGCGGCGGCCTCGTCGCCCGGGGGCGGTAGTTCGGCCAGGTCGCCCAGAACCAGCATGTCATCCGTGATCTCGGCCGCACCTGCCAGCTCGGCGTCGGTCATTTCCCGCATCACAATTTCCTCCTGTATGGTCCCGCCCGAGCTTGTCGCCGGTTGCTGTGGGGCGCCGCTCAGACCGGGTGTACCAGCGCCCTGCCGCGCTGAAGCCGGCGTAGGTGGGGAAAGCATTGCCGCGATTGGACGGGCGGACGGCACAGGCGGAGCAACCACCCGTCGCGTGAAGCGTGGCATCCGGTAATAGGCGATCTTGCGCCCTCGAATTGGGGGGATGCCGGCGCGAAGGAGCAGGAGCTCGTTCTTCGGCAGCTGCATGAGCTCTTGCGGCAGCAGGAGCGCGCGGCGCTGATCAGATTCCGAGATGCTCCGGTTCGCCAGTAGCCCGTGGATGGTACGGCTGCGGGATTTCACGTTCATCGTGAAAAAGCCGAGCCGTTCGGAAAGTTCGTTCGCGACCTTCAGCTCCTTAGGCGTGAAGACAACCTCGAGGCCGCAATTGGCGATGATCTCGTCGGTGACATCGGGACCGTAGATTGCGCGAAGCTGGGATCGGCTCTGAATGACCGGAACCAGGCGCAGGCCATAGCCGGCGACGTAGGAGAAGCCGCTCGCAATCACCGAGGCTTTGCCGAGCCTGGCGAACTCGTCGAGCAGGACCAGGACCGGGACATTGCTAGCGCCCTCAGGAAGGTCGCGGGTGTTGAGATCCACGAGTTGCTGCAGGAACAGACTGTAGATCGGCGCGATGCGGTCGATATTGTCGGGCGACACGCCAAGGTAAATCGACATGCGCCGACGCCGCACCTCGCGCAGGTCGAAGTCGCTCTCCGAGGTGGCGGTATCCACCATGGGGTTGAGCCAGAGATTGAGCCGTGCGGTGATGGTCTGCTTGATCCCGGAAAAGGTGTTGTCCGAGGCCGAGGTGAAATCTTGGATCGCGGACACGCAGGCTTGGCTGAGGCGCTGGCCCACCCTGCGGGCTTCCTGAAGCGCTGCGGGAAGGTCGCTCTTGGGATCGCCAGTCGTGAGGCGGCGGTATATCTCGCCGATGGTGAAGGGCAGGCCCGGGTTGGATGCGACCAGGGCGCCGACGCCGACAAAGGCCGCTCGCGCAGCCTCCGCCCAGAACGGATCGGATCGCTCCGGCGCGGGGAAAAGCATGCCCGCGATCTTCTGCAGCTCGTTGACGACCTCGATGTCATCAGTCCGCCTGATGTGCGCCAAGGGGTTGTACCGCGCCGTCCGCCCCTCCGCATCGAGCGGATCGAACAGGTGCACGGCCTGGCCGGCACGCGCACGATACCCCGCGCTTGCGCCCCAGTTCTCCCGTTTCACGTCGAGCACGACCACCGAATCTGGCCAGGTCAGCAGATTGGGAATGACGACGCCGACGCCCTTCCCCGCGCGTGTGGGCGCCTCGAGCAGAACATGTTCGCTCCCGCCGAATATCAGAAAACGTCCAGCCTTGCGGCCGACAACGATGCCGGCAGCCGCGCGAAGGCCCTCCCGCCGGATCTCGCCTTCGCGCGCAAACCGGGCGGTGCCGTGCAATGCCGGCCCGCGGCGCAGAATCCCGATTGCGAGGAGCCCGACCAGAAGAGCGCCCGCCAGCGCCCCGCGCTTTAGCCAAAGAATAAGCAGCGGGTCCGCCCGATAATACCACAACCACGCGGGCAAGGCCGTGATGTCGGTGTTGGGGCCGATCTGGCCCATCCCAAAGAGGGCAACCAGCATGGCGATCGCGCAGCACGATATGGTGCCACCGGCAACGGCCAGGCCGATGATCCAGAAGTTACGCTGCACCGGCATCGCCCACCTTCGGGTGGAAATAGACCTCTTCGACCTCGAAGCGGCCGCCATGGCGCCGGGTCTGGACGACCACATCGATGAGCATGCGCAAAAGTCCGCGGATATCATCGCGCGCGAGATCTCGGCCGCCCTCGGATTCCTTGACCAGTAGCGTCAGCTGCTCGAAGGCGCCCGCGGCAGAGCCGGCATGGACGGTGGTGATCGAACCAGGGTGTCCCGAGTTGACGTTCCGCAAATAGAAGAAGGCGGTGCCGTCGCGCAGCTCCTGCAGCAGGATGCGATCCGGGCGCATGCGCAGCGCGCTTTCGAGCAGCTGCTTGGGACCGACCTTTGCAAGGCCCTGCCCTTCGCTCGAATAGACCAGGTGAACGACATTGCGATGGGGCACGATGAGTTCGCGCGTGTCCTCGATCGTAAGCAATCGCTCGTCGGGCGGGATGAGCTGGATGAGCGCTTTCGCCAAGGTCGTCTTGCCGGACCCGGTTGCACCGCTGACCAGGATATTCTTGCGCGCGGCGACCGCGATCTTGAAGAAGGCCGGCCAGTCCCCCGCGTCGCGAAGCGCCACCAACGCAGTGTCGGTTTCGGTAAGGCCCCGGGCGCTCGCGCGCGTCGTGTCAAAGAGGCCAGCGCGTGCGAGCTGGTCGATCGGCAGGGTTACGGTCGAGGGCTTGCGTATCGTAAAGGACGGGCAGCCGCTCGGCGTCACCGACGGGATCACGATCTGGCAGCGCTCGCCGCCTGGAAGGACGGTCGAACAGATCGGCGTCTGCCCATCGATGTCCTGGTGCGTGAAGCTTGCCGCGGCGACGGCGAGCGTTCCAAGCCACTCGCTGTCCAGTTCAGGCAACTCATGCCATCGCCACCCCTGCCGGTCCTCGATCCCCGCCTCGCCCGGGCGGTTGATGACGAGCTCGGTTACATCATCCGGCTCCAGCAACGGAAGAAGCGGTTCGAGATAATGGCGGAGGACGGCGGTATCGCGCATGGTTTACCGCCGCAGCTCCAGATTGTAGACATCGGCGAAGTTGAAGTCCTTGGCGACGAAGATACCGACCTCCTCGCCCTGGTTCTTTTTCAGCACCGGCCGGATGTTGATGTTGTTCTGGAGCGCGATCGCGGCCCCTTCGCTCGGCGCACGCGTGACATTGTTGAAATTGCCGTTGCCGCTCGATGCGGCCTGCCCGGCAATATAGGCGGCGTCATCGACGAGCGAGAGTAGGAGCGCGCCGCCGAACCGTGCCCAGAAGAAGCTGTCGACCGCTCCGGCGAGTCCGGCGCGGCCGAGCGCGTCTGACCCAGGCGAGGCAAGGTCGATGCGGACGCCTTGTGGCGTCACCGCCCGGGTCCAAAGCACAAAGAGGCGGTTCTGCCCCTGTTGGATGCCCCCGCGATACTCGCCGAGCACGCGCGTACCCTTTTCCATGAGCACGACCCGGCCATTCTCGGAGTACACGTCCCGTGGAATCAGGCAGGACGTGTATCCAGGCTGCGCGGAATTGATGGCCGTCTGAAGGGTGCAGGGAATCAATGTCCCCGCAGTGATCAGAAAATTGCGATTGGGGAGCATCGAGGCTCGCGCCTCTCCGATTGCGGAGCTTTGTCGCAGCAAATCCAGCGCATTGGGCGCCCCGCCCTCCGTACTCCCTGGCGTTCCTGAATTTTCGGTCGGTTGCGCGCCCGAAGCCGCCGCCGGGCCTTGCGAGGTCTCCCCACCGAGATCGCGCCCGCCATAGGCGATGAGTGTCGATCGTCGCGCCTGGTCGGCCAGGTTCGGCCGGGCGCCCGCCCCTCCTGTCGGTCCTGGCGCCGCACCGGGCTGCATGGCAGGGACGATCTGACCGTCGGGGCCAGGAACCCCCGCTGCGGGATTGAGCACCGGTGCGTTGGGGTCGCTCCCGCCTGCGCCCAGCGGTCTCGGCTGCGGCGCGACCGCCGCGTAATCGACGGTTTCCCGCGCCACGATATCGCGCCGCTCTTGGGCCGCCCCGCCCGGGGCAGTGAGGTCACGATTGGAGGCCTGTTGGCTCGTCCCGGAATTAACCCACAGGATGCCGAGTACCATCGCCGTGCCGGCAAAGATGAGGGCGGTATTACGCTTGGAAGGCGTCATCCCCCCGATCGGCTCGATACCGCGCTCGTGCAGGATCTCGTCTCTTTCCGGCGTGAGATCGGCGCTCGGCAGAGGGCGCGAAACAGAGGATGGATCTTCGACCATGGCTCATTCCTGCGGATGTGTGATGGTGCGCTCGACATGGGGCGACCCGGTGTTCGTCCCATGATCCACCCCATAGGGTTCTGGCGCCTGATTATAGATGCACAGCACCTTGCCGCCTCGCCGAAGGCGAAGCTGACGCGCCACTAGATGGACGACGACGAATTCGTCGCGGACGTCGAAGGGGACTAGGGCGTAGACTCATTAGCGGCGATCCATAGGCGTGTGCAGAA
>MKWI01000024.1:190914-244285 GCA_001899715.1 Sphingobium sp. 66-54 | reverse complement strand
TCCCGCTCAACGCAGGAGCCTTGAATCAATGTCACCGCTTGCGCGCAACCTTATCGAGTATAGAGCCTAGGCCCCATCTGCCTTTTTTCTTCTATGGAAGCAGGCAAGAAAAAAGGGCCGCGGACAGTGGCCGGGCCCTTCTTGTCATGTGATTGTGGAGGCGACGTTGGCCGCCCGCATTTGCTCAGCCCTTCTTGAGGGTAAGGCCACCGAAGCGCTTGTTGAAGCGCGCCACCTGACCGCCTGTGTCGAGCAAGCGCTGGTTGCCGCCAGTCCAGGCCGGATGTGAGGTCGGGTCGATATCGAGCGTAAGCGTATCGCCTTCCTTGCCCCAGGTCGAGCGGGTGCGGAAGCTGCTGCCGTCGGTCATCTGGACGGTGATGAAGTGGTAATCGGGATGGCCTTCTTTTTTCATGTCTCAATGCTCCATAAGTGGCTGGTTTCCGACCAGCCGGGGAGTGTCAGGGAAGCGCGGCCCTTAGCGCGCAGCGGGTGTAAAGGCAAGGGGGCCAGGATTTTCCGGGAAGCGAGCATCATTGGTCAGGCTAGGCGGCACCGACGGCGAGCCGGGTGTCTGGCGTCTCCCAACACGAATGGGAAAGAGAAGGCATCGTCAATACGGCGTTGCATTATAACGAAGCTTCTGCACGGACGGGCTGGAGGAGCCGCACAACGTTGCGACATTGCCATGCTGCCTACCGGGACCTTTTACCCGCTCCGGCGCGGCGGCGCACGAGGCGGGCGCAACTCAATCTTTCGGCGGCTCGGCGATCATCGCGACGCACTGTGTGTCGGTGCAGAGCTTGCCCTCAATGCTGGCCTTGCCCGTGAACTTGCAGACCGATCCGCGCAACTGGGTAAACTCGACGTGCAGATCAAGCAGGCAGCCCGGCTCGACCGGAGCGCGGAACTTTGCGCCCTCGATGCCCATGAAATAGACCAGCTTACCGCTGCCCGCGAGGCCGAGGGATTCGACCGCCAAGATGCCCGCCGCCTGCGCCAGCGCTTCAATGATGAGCACGCCCGGCATGATCGGCCGGCCGGGGAAATGCCCCTGGAAGAACGGTTCGTTCATCGACACGGCCTTCACCGCATGGATCGAGGTCCGGGGGACCATCGACACCACGCGGTCGACGAGCAGGAATGGATAGCGGTGCGGCAGTGCCGCCATGATCCGACGGATATCGAGGGGGCCGGTCGGTTCAGCCCCCTCCCCCTGCTGGGCGCTCATGCCGATTAGCGGCCCTGCGGACGCGGGCGAGCCGGCGTCGTCGCGGCGGGAGCCGCCGGCGCAGGCACGGCGGCAGCCGGCGCGGCCCCCTGCTGCTGCTGACCACCCGGACGCCAGCCCTGCGGCGGCGTGATGCTGACCGAGGGCACCAGCGCGTTCAGTTCTTGCACAAGCAAGTTGGTCACGTCCGCGCTCGGCTGGAACGCCTCGGCAGCACCAGCCTTGAGCAGCAGGTCAATCTTGTTCTTGGTCATGACGTTACGCAGCGCGTCGTCCAGCTTGGCGCCAATCTGCTCCAGTACATAAGCGCGAGCTAACGCCACTGGCTGTTCGAGTTGCTGAAGCTCGGCCTGCGCCTCCTGCGCGCGCTTCTGGAGATCGGCATATTGCGTCTGGAGCTGAGTCTGCTGTGCGGCCGACGGCGTGTTTCCTGCCGCAGTGACGGCGGCCTGGAGCGCGTCCTGCTTCTGCTTCAGCTCGGTTTGCAGCGCGGTCTGACGCGCCGTGATCTGATCGATATTGGCCTTGTAGGTGGTCTGCATCTGCTGGCTCGCGGTCGTGGCGGCAGCCGACTGGCCGACCGCCTGATCGACGTTGACCACGGCAATCGCCTGCTTGACCTGCGCCGTCGCGGGAACGGCGGCCGCAAACGCGACAGCCGAGGCCGATGCGAGCGCAACGGCGGAGAGAATGGAAATGCGCATCAGAATTGTGTCCCTATGTTGAACGTCACGACTTTGGTGTCATCACCCTCCACCTTGAGCAGTGTCTTGGCGATGTCGATCCGGAACGGACCGAAAGGCGAATTCCAGTTGACGCCGAAGCCCACCGAAATGCGCGGCTTGGGCGAATCCCCGAGGAAGAACTCCTTGAACCCGCCGACCGACGGTCCGAAAAGCGCAGTGCCTGTGGGGCAAGACGCGCCGTCCGCGATCGGGGTCAGCGTGCCGTCGGTGGTGTTCTGACACTGGAGCGAACCATCGGCATTGCGAATGGGCAGGGTCTGGGTGCCGGGCAGGTCGATCAGCCCGCCATTGGCGTAGGTCGGTCGCTTGACGCCGAACACCGCGCCGACGTCCATGAAGATGGACGGCCGCAGGCCAAGGTCGCGCGCGCCCGAGCCGAGCGGAATCTCCAGCTCGGCATGGCCGAGATAATAAGCACGACCGCCGAGCGAATCGTCCGCCCAGTTCGAGCGATCCTCGTTGAAACCGATCGGGTTGCCGTCCTCGTCATAAATATAAGGCTTGCGGACGATGCGCGGGCCGATACCACGAATATCGAAACCGCGCATCTGCGGTTCGCCGAGGAAGAAGCGATCGACGAGGCGCACCGGATCGCTGCTCGCGCTCGGCGCCTTCTCGAACGACTTGATGTATCCTCCCTCGCCCTTGAGCGAGAAGACGAAGCCCCCACCCAACGACCAGTATTTGTCCGCCGACAGCCGGTTGCGCAGATATTGGACGTTGCCGCCCAGACCGGCGAAATCCTGCTGAAAGATGAGGCTGTGCCCGCGCGTAGGGCGGATGCGGTTGTCGCGCGCGTCGTAGATCAGAGAATAGCCGATGGTCGAGGTGGTGCGCTTGCCGAGCGCGTCGCACAAATATTGGCCAGCCAGCAACGGATCGCACGAAGCGACGCCCGGCGTCAGACGATCGCTGAAATAAGTGAAGCGATCGAGCGTGACATTATCGAAGGAGAGGCCGTAGCGGAGCTGCACCGAGAGATATTCGGTGATCGGGACGCCCGCGCGCAACTGGAAGCCGGTGCGCACCTGACTGTAGGTAGTGTTGCGCGAATTGTCGAAATTGTAATTGAAGGCGTTCAGATCCTGCCGGAAGATATCACCGGCGAGCGCGATGTTCTTGTCGAACAGATAAGGCTCAGTGAAACCTACGTTCACTGACTTGGAGTAGCTCGAATAATTGACCGAGGTGCGCAACTCCTGCCCCATGCCGCGGAAGTTGCGCTGCGTGACCGAGGCCGAGAGGATGAAACGCTCGAGGCTGGAGAAACCGGCCGAAAGCTGAAGCTCGCCGGTCGATTTCTCCTCGACGTTGGTCTCCAGCACAATGCGGTCCGGCGCGGAGCCGGGCTTCTGCTCCACCTCCAGCTTCTCCTGGAAAAAGCCGAGCGAGTTGATGCGGTCCTGCGAGCGGCGCACCGAGAAGGTATTAAACGCATCGCCCTCATGCAGGCGGAACTCGCGACGGACGACCTTGTCCTGCGTCAGCGTATTGCCGTTGACGTCGATCCGCTCGACATAAACGCGCGGTGCATTGGCGATCCGGAAGGTGATCGACATGGTGCGCGCTTCTTTGTTCGGCTGGAAATCCGGCGACACGTCCGCGAAGGCATAGCCGAACAGACCGGCGGTCTGATTGAGCTGCTCGACCGTATCCTCGACCAGCTTGGCATTATACCAATCGCTCTCGTGCATGCGCAGCGAGCGGGTCAGGCCCTCGGACGACAAGTCGCGAATATCGCTCTTCACATCAACCGGGCCGAATTTATAGCGGTCGCCTTCCTCCACCACATAGGTGATGATGAAGTCCTGCTTGTTGGAGGTCAGCTCCGCTACCGCCGATACCACCCGGAAATCGGCATAACCTTGGGTCAGGTAGAACTGACGCAGCTTCTGCTGGTCATAGGCCATGCGGTCCGGGTCATAGGTAGTGCCGGACGAGAACAGGCGGAACCAGCGCGACTGCTTGGTCGCCATTTCGCCACGCAGCTTGCCATCGTTGAACTTGTCATTGCCGATGATGTTGATCTGACGGACCTTGGACTTGGGTCCTTCCGAAATCTCATAGACGATATCGACGCGGTTCTGATCCAGCTTGACCAGCTTGGGATCGACCACGGCGGCGAAGCGGCCCTGCCGGCGATACAGCTCGATGATACGCGCGACATCGGCACGCACCTTTGAGCGCGTGTAGATCTGCCGGGGCGCCATCTTGATCTCGGGCAGGATCTTGTCGTCCTTGAGGCGTTTGTTGCCCTCCAGCACGATGCGGTTGATGACGGGATTTTCCGTGACCTGGATGGTCAACGCGCCGGACTCATCACGGATCTGCACGTCCGCGAACAGCTCGCTCGCGTAAAGCTCGCGAAGCGCCTGGTCGAGCGTTTCGCGTGTATAGCTGCCACCCACGCGCAGCTTGGTGTAGGAGAGGACGGTGTCCGGCTCCAGCCGCTGCGCACCCTCGACCGTAATATTGCGGATCGTGCCCGTCGGGTTCACCGGCGCGGCAGCAGGCGCGGCCGGCAGTGTCGGCGCAGCGGGCTCCGCCTGCGCAAATGCCGGGGTGGCGCACAGGCCGGCCAGGATGGTGCCGGACAGCAGGAAGGGCGCGAGGCGGCCCTTGGTCAATGTCCGTTCTGTCTGCGTCAAACTGTGCTTCCTCGCCTAATCCTGGACCTTCGCGCCCCGAGCCAGGCACGCGCGCTGCTCCCCTGCCCCAACCGCATCAGCCGATCAAGCGGGACAAGCCCCGCCAGAGCCCGAATGACGCCAGATCGTTCAACGTCACCAGAAGCATCATACCCAGCAACAGGGCGAGGCCCGAGCGATAGGCAATTTCCTGGAGACGGGGGCTGACCGGTCTGCGCTGGATAGCTTCGATTCCGTAGAAGAATAAATGACCCCCGTCGAGCATGGGAATTGGCAACAGGTTGATGAACCCCAAGTTAATCGACACCAATGCGATGAGTGAGATGAGCGCTTCCGGCCCCAACACCGCCTGTTCGCCGGAAATTTGCGCGATCTTGAGCGGGCCGCCAAGCTCCGAGAGCGGCCGGCGCCCGGTGACGATCTGCACCAACCCTTCCGCCATCATCTGGATCAGCTCACCTGTGCGTCGCATGCCAACCACCGGCGCCTCGATGAGCGAGACCGGCCGCACGACCGGTTCCACGCTGCGCACGCCGAGCGCGCCGTAGCGAAACTCGTTACCAAAGCGGTCGCGCTCCACCTGCGTGCCGATCTCCAGCGGCAGGACGAGCGGCGCGCCGCCGCGCACGACCTCGACATCCACCGTCTCGCCGGGCCGGCCGACGACGATGCGGCGCAGGTCCGGAAACGCCTCGACCGCTTGCCCGTCCACCGCGCGAACCGTGTCGCCTACCTTGAGGCCGGCCTTGGCCGCAGCCGAGCCCTGCACCACCTCAGCGATGCGCGGCGGCGTCACGTTCTCGCCATAAATGGTGGCGAAGCCGGCAAGGATCAGCGCCGCGAACAGCAGGTTGACGAGCGGCCCGGCCGCGACGATCAGCGCGCGCTGGTAGAGCGGCTTGGCGGGGAAGCAGCGATTACGCTCCTGCGCGCTCAGTTCCAGCCAGGCGGAATCGGTCTGGCTCGCTGCGTTCATGTCGCCCGCGAACTTGACATAGCCGCCGAGCGGCAATGCCGCGAGCCGCCAACGTGTGCCGCGTCGGTCATGCCAGGCGGTAATCTCCGGCCCGAAGCCGATGGAGAAGGTTTCGGCATGCACACCGAACCAGCGGCCAACTAGATAATGCCCCAGTTCGTGAACGAAAACGAGCGGCCCGATGACGAGCAGGAAGGCGATGACGGTGAGGAAGAAGCCGGGATTGTCCGTCAACTGATCAACTCCGCAGCCAGACGCTCCGCGAGCCGGCGCGCCGACAGGTCGATGGCCTGGATGTCGGCAATGCTCGCCGCCGGTGCCAGATTGGACCGCGCTAGCACGTCCTCCACGATCCGGCCAATATCCAGAAAGCCGATCCGTTCATCGAGAAAGGCCATTACCGCCACTTCATTGGCGGCGTTGAGTACCGCCGGGGCGCTACCGCCCGCCTCCAGCGCTCCGCGCGCCAGCCGCAGCACGGGGAAGCGCTGCTCGTCCGGCGCCTCGAAATCCAGCCGGCCGACCGCCACCAGATCGAGCGGCCGGCAGGGCGTCTCCATCCGCGCCGGCCAGGCAAGCGTGCTGGCGATCGGCACCCGCATGTCCGGGCAGCCGAGCTGGGCGATGGTCGAGCGGTCGTGAAATTCCACCATGGAATGGACGACCGACTGCGGGTGAACGAGGATCGCCAGACGCTCCAACCCGACCGGGAACAGGTGCCACGCCTCGATCAGTTCCAGCCCCTTGTTCATCATCGTCGCGCTGTCGATGCTGATCTTGCGGCCCATCGACCAGTTGGGATGCTTGAGCGCTTGCGCCGGCGTCACCGATCGCATCGCCTCGCGCGTGAAGGTGCGGAAGGGACCACCGCTGGCGGTAAGGGTAATTCTTGCCACCGCATCCAAGCTACCGCTAGCAAGGCACTGAAAGATCGCGTTATGCTCGCTATCCACCGGCAGCAGTGTGGCACCACTTTCCGCGACCGCTGCCATCATCAGTCCACCGGCCGAGACCAGTGCTTCCTTGTTGGCGAGCGCCACAGTGCGTCCCCGCCGCACCGCCGCCAGCGTCGGCGCGAGGCCGGCATTGCCGACGATGGCGGCCATGGTCCAGTCCGCCCCCATCTCCGCCGCTTCGGTGAGCGCCAGCGCGCCTGCTGCTGCCTCGACCCCCGTGCCGGCAAGTATCTGCTTGAGCGCACCGTAGCGACTTTCGTCGGCGATGACGGCACGCTGAGCGCGGTGAGCGACAGCGGCGGCGGCAAGCCCATCCACATCGTGGCAGGCGGTGAGGGCCAGCACCTCATAGGCATCGGGGTCGCACCCGATCAGGTCCAGTGTCGAGCGGCCGACCGACCCGGTCGCGCCGAAGATAGTGACGGTGCGCGGGGCGATCACCATGCCAGCCCCCGCGCATAGAGTACGTAGAAGATCGCCGCCGCGAGCAGCCCGTCGACCCGGTCGAACAGACCGCCATGCCCAGGGATCAGCGTGCCCGAATCCTTGACGCCAGCGGCTCGCTTGAGGCCGCTCTCGAAGAAATCACCCCCCTGTGCGATCACAGGCAGGGGCAGGCCCAGCGCGGGGATCAACCACCATTTTTCAGAAATTGCACTCAGATCATTGAAATACATGACAATCATTACTGCTACAATGGCCATGCTAGCAGCAATGCCCCCAAACAGGCCGGCCCACGTCTTGGATGGACTGATACGCGGCGCGATCTTAGGGCCGCCGATCGCCCGGCCCGCGAAATAGGCGCCGATATCGGTCGCCCAAACAATCAGCAGCAGAAGCAACGTCCAGTATATCGGCGAGGCCCAATGAGTGCGGATATCCCACAGCGCATAAGCCGCCAGCCCGACATAAATGAACGCAAAAATCAGCCAGAGCAGGCGCGCGGGCAGCGACGGCGCGAAGCCTCGGATCAGACCCCAGAACTCCCACAGCACGCCGAGCGCGACGAGGACGACCAGTGCCGTGAAGGCCGCGCCGCCCAGCCACAGAGCTGCTCCGGCAACGGCCAGCATGACGATGGCGGAAAGCGTGCGCACACCAAGGTCCGATTTCCTGGCGCCCGCGTTCATCACAGCCCTCCGAAACGCCGCTCGCGCTGGCCAAAGCTGGCGAGAGCCTCGGCGAGGCTCGCTTCGTCGAAATCGGGCCAGAGCGTTTCGGTGAAATACAGCTCGGCATAAGCCGCTTGCCAGAGCAGGAAATTGGAAAGGCGCTGCTCGCCGGAGCTACGGATGAGCAGGTCCAGCGGCGGCAGGTCGGCGGTGTCAAGTTGTGCCGCAATCAGCTCCGGTCGAATCTCCGCCGGATCGAGCGTGCCGGCTTTCACCTGCGCGCCGAGTGTGCGCATGGCACGGGCCAGTTCATCCTGCGCTCCGTAGTTGAGCGCAACGACCAGGGTGAAACCGTCATTCCCCGCCGTGCGCGCGACGGCGGCATCGACCATGGCGGCCGCCTCCGGCTCGAACGCGCGATGATCGCCGATGATGCGCAGGCGGATGTTATTGCGATGCATCTCGTCCAGTTCGGCGCGGATGAACTGCTTCATCAGGCCGGTGAGATCGGCGACCTCCTGCTCCGGCCGCTTCCAATTCTCGGATGAGAAGGCATAGAGCGTCACGCACTCGATGCCGAATTTGCTGGCAGCGCGCAGTGTGCGGCGCACAGCCTCAGCTCCGGCGCGATGCCCGGCGATGCGCGGCAGATGGCGGGCTTTTGCCCAGCGGCCGTTGCCATCCATGATGATTGCGACATGACGCGGCGCGCCCGCCTCTCCGCCGCCGGCAGGGGCAGACACCGGGACGCGAGACGCGCGGGAGCGCGAAAAGATCATGGCCGGCCCGCGCCGCCCGTTACACCGAGGCCGCGCTTATTTGCCAAGGATTTCCTTTTCCTTGGCCTGCGCCGCCGCGTCGATATCGGCAATGGTCGCATCGGTGAGCTTCTGCACCTCGGTCTCGGCACGCTTGCGCTCGTCCTCGCTCATCTCGCCCTTTTTCTCGTCGGTCTTGAGATTGTCCATGCCGTCGCGCCGGACGTTGCGGGCGGCGACGCGCGCCTTCTCGGCATATTGGCCGGCGAGCTTAGCCAGCTCCTTGCGGCGCTCTTCGGTGAGATCGGGGATCGGCAGGCGAATATTCTGCCCGTCAACGATGGGATTGAGCCCCAGCCCGGCCGAGCGGATCGCCTTGTCCACCGGACCGAGATTGCTCTTGTCCCACACCTGTACCGAGAGCAGGCGCGGCTCGGGCGCGGAGACTGTGGCCACCTGGTTGAGCGGCATGGTCGCGCCGTAAACCTCGACCGTCACCGGATCGAGCAACGAGGTATTGGCACGACCGGTGCGCAGGCCCGCCAGGTCATGCTTCAACGCCTCGACCGCGCCGGTCATGCGGCGTTCGAGATCAGCCTTGTCATATTTCGCCATCGTGCCTCTCCGAATAAACCCGCGCTCAGGCCGCGCTACCCACGGTGGTAGAGACGCCCTTGCCCCGCAGCACCCTGGCCAGATTACCCTGCTCGCGTATGTTGAAGACGATGATGGGAATCGCGTTGTCGCGGCACAGCGCCACGGCACTGGCATCCATCACCTTGAGATTCTGTGTAAGTACCTGATCGTAAGTTACGCGATCAAAACGCTTTGCTGTCGCGACCTTCTTCGGGTCGGCGTCATAGATACCGTCCACCGAGGTCCCCTTGTAAAGGGCATCGCAATGCAGTTCCGCCGCGCGCACGGCCGATGGCGTATCGGTAGTGAAATAAGGCGAGCCGAGCCCCGCCGCGAAGATCACGATGCGTCCCTTCTCCAAATGGCGGATCGCACGGCGGCGAATATAGGGCTCGCAGATCGCGCTCATCGGGATGGCGGACTGGACGCGCGTATCGACGCCGACCTGCTCCAGCGCATTCTGCATGGCGAGCGCGTTCATCACCGTCGCCAGCATGCCGATGGAATCGGCCTGGGCGCGATCCATGCCCTTGGCGGCACCGGCCATGCCCCGGAAAATGTTGCCGCCGCCGATGACGAGGCATAGCTCGAAGCCACTTTCCTGTGCCGCCCTCACCTCTAGCGCGAGGCGGTGCACCGTATCCGGATCAATGCCATAGTGTCCCGGCCCCATCAGCACTTCGCCCGACAGCTTGAGCAATATCCGCTTGGGTGAGGCTGATGTCATGAAAATCCCTGAACGAGCAAACCGGACGGCGCGCAGACCTTAGAACATCGCGCGAAGAAGTGGGAACGGGTTTTCACAAAAATTTCTCGCACACCCGGCCCCACATGGAAACGGGGCCGCCGACTGGTTCCGGCGCCCCCGCTCCGATGACGATATGAGCGATCAGGCGCCGGCGGCCGCAGCCACTTCCGCCGCGAAATCGCTAACTTCCTTCTCGATACCTTCACCGAGCTGGAAGCGCACATAATCAACCAGCGTGATGGGGGTGCCGGCTTCCTTCGCCGCCTTGGCGACAACGTCAGCGATCGGCGTCTTGTTGTCCATCACGAAAAGCTGAGAGAGCAACGCGTTTTCCTTGGCGAACTTGGCCACAGCGCCGTCCACCATCTTGGTGATGATCTCCGCCGGCTTGCCTGATTCGGCGGCTTTGTCTGACGCGATCTTGCGCTCGCGCTCCAGGATTTCGCTGTCGATATCCTCGGCGCGCAACGCGACGGGGAAAGCCGCTGCGATGTGCATGGCAAGCTGCTTGCCGAGCGGCGCCAACACATCCTCACCGGCCGAGCTTTCCAGCGCGACGAGTACGCCGATCTTGCCCAAGCCGGGTGCGACGGAATTATGCATGTAATCGACGACCAGACCCTGGTTGACCGAGACCTGCTTGACGCGGCGGAGCTGCTGGTTCTCGCCGATCGTGGCGATGTTCGCGACCAGCACGTCGCCGATCGTGCCACCGGCCGGATGCGTGGCCGCCTTGAGCGCCTCGGCATCACCGATGCCGCCCGCCAGCGCCACTTGCGCTGCGGTGCGCACGAACGTCTGGAATTGATCATTCTTGGCGACGAAATCGGTCTCGCTGTTGACCTCAACCGCCACACCCCGCGTGCCGCTCACCGCCACGCCGACAAGACCCTCGGCCGCCGTGCGGCTGGATTTCTTCTGCGCGGCAGCAAGGCCCTTGGCGCGCAGCCAGTCGATCGCCGCCTGGATGTCACCATTGGTTTCTGCCAGCGCCTTCTTGCAATCCATCATGCCGGCGCCCGAGCGCTCGCGCAGTTCCTTGACGGCGGCCGCGGTAATCTCTGCCATAGTCCTGTTCCTTCGGATGAATGTCTCAAAACGGCGAGCGGGCGCCCGGCCTTGTCTGGCCCGGCGCCCTGCCCGCTGATTGTTGCGTGCGTTTGACGGGGCCTCAGGCCTCGGCGGAGAGCGCCTCTTCCGCCGGCGGCTCGTCCATCGCGCCGAGGTCGACACCGGCGGCAGCCGCCGCGCCCTGGTTGCCGCGCGTTGCCGCCTGGGCGATGGCCTCGCAATAGAGGCGGATCGCCCGGCTCGCATCGTCATTGGCCGGCACCGGGAAGGCGATACCCGACGGATCGACGTTCGAATCGAGAATGGCGACGACCGGAATGCCAAGCGTATTGGCTTCCTTGATCGCCAGCTCTTCCTTGTTCGCATCGATCACGAACATCACATCCGGAATGCCGCCCATATCGCGGATGCCGCCCAGCGACAGCTCCAGCTTGTCGCGCTCGCGGGTCATCTGGAGCACTTCCTTCTTGGTGAAGCCGTGGGTGTCGCCCGACAGCTTCTCTTCAAGCGACTTCAGACGCTTGATCGAGCCGGAAATGGTCTTCCAGTTGGTGAGCATGCCGCCCAGCCAGCGGTGGTTGACGAAATGCTGGCCCGCGCGCCGCGCCGCCTCGGCAATCGGCTCCTGCGCCTGGCGCTTGGTGCCGACGAACAGCACCTTGCCGCCAGCGCCGACCGTGGCGCTCACAAACTCCAAAGCGCGCGCGAACAGCGGCACGGTTTGCGACAGGTCGATGATGTGGATGCCGTTCCGCTCGCCGAAGATATAGGGCTTCATACGGGGATTCCAGCGGTGGGTCTGGTGGCCGAAATGGGCGCCGGACTCGATGAGCTGATGCAGTGTGACGACGGGTGCCGCCATGGATTTTCTCCTTACCGGTTGAACCTCTGGGATCCAGTGACCGCGCAGCGGCACCGGGATATGTGCGGATCCCATGTGGATTAGGGGCGCGCCCTTAACGCAGAAAAGCCGTGCATGCAAGACTTGACGACTAAGGCGAAATAGAACAAAAGAAGAACATTGATTGCGATGAGCCGAATCAGATGCTCCCCGCATGGTAGGCAGAAAGGACGACCATGGTTCTCTATGCATTCGCTTCCATCTTGTTTGCGCTGGCGATGACGGTGGCTCTGACGGTGATGTGCATGGATTTCGTGCGCTATCGCCATGCGATGATGGCAGCGCTTCGCACACTCAGCCTCGATGATCTGCCAGTGCCGACCCCCGTCCAGAGTAGCCTAGCGCGCCCCCTTAGGACTGTGGCGGTACCTGTGTGGCAGCCGCTGCGTGGCGCCGCCTGACGCGGCTGTAGCTGGCGATCCCGATGGGGATGAGCACCAGATAGCCGAGCGAGAGCAGCAACAGGCTGTGCCAGGGCGCCACGAGCAAGGCGGCCGCGAACAGCCCAGCGACGAAGATAGCGGAGATCCGCCAGCTCGGCGGCACGCGCATGCGCTTCCAGCCCAGCGTGGGCAGGCTGGAGATCATGAGGAAGGAGGCGAGCACGACCCATGGCGCGACGAGGCGCCAATCGCGGAACAGATCATCGCCAGTCACGAACCACGCATAGAGCGGTACCAGCGCCAGGCCCGCTCCCGCCGGCGCAGGTACGCCGGTGAGAAAGCCGGCCACCTTGCGCGGTTGGTCGATCACATCGAGATTGGCGTTGAAGCGTGCGAGGCGCAGCACGCAACTCAGCGCCAGCCCGAGCGCAACGATCCAACCGAACCGTGGCATCTGCTGGAGCGACCAGAGATAGAGCAGGATGGCGGGTGAGACCCCGAAGGCAATCGAGTCCGAGAGCGAATCAAGTTCGGCGCCGAAGCGACTCTCCGACCGCAGGAGACGCGCGATCCGTCCATCAATGCCGTCGAGAACGCCCGCAAAGATAATCGCGCCCACCGCCAGCTCCCAGAACCAGCTCATTGTCCGGCCGGGCGGCAGCAACCGTAGCTGCTCTGGATCGTTGCCGGAAATGGCGAAACGGATCGCAGTGAGGCCGAAGCACAACGCCATGGCGGTGACGGCGCTGGGCGCAATCTGCCGCAGCGAGATGCCGCGCCGCATGCGGACCGGCCGCCGGCTCACTGCAACGCCCCATGAGACACGGCAGGATATTGCGCCAGTTCGACGGGGTCGAGCGAGGTCGAGCGCTCAATATGCCGGGCAGTTTGGCGGACGACAGCATGCGCGCTCGGAACAGCGGGGCGGCGCGAATTTGGACAAACAGCCAAACGGAAGGCTGGACTGTCAGCGTCACACACCTCGGCCAAGCCGGCCTTGCGGAGCGGCGCAGCCGCGGAGCACCCAACCCTCAGACTGATGGTGCGATCCGGTCTCTCGGCGTGATACAGTCCGGAGGCGCGACGTGGCTTGGTCGCCCAAAACAGCCCGGCGGTACAACGAAATGCCGCTCGCGCGTTTATGGCACCAACCTGCCTTCCCCCACTCATTGCAGGATCCCCGTCGCCGCCTGGTCGTCACCGATACGAGCAAGGATCGTCTCGCCAGCGACAGTATGCTGGCCGAGCGTCACCTTGGGCGCGGTGCCCGCAGGCAAGTAGACATCGACCCGACTACCGAAGCGGATCAGCCCGATGCGCTGGCCCGCCGCGACAATATCACCGCGCTTGACGAACGGCACGATGCGCCGCGCGACTAGGCCCGCGATCTGGGTGAAACCGATCCGCACGCCGTCGCCGCGCTCAACAAGAATGTGCTGGCGCTCATTGTCCTCGCTTGCCTTGTCGAGATCGGCATTGATGAACTTGCCGCTGATATAGACGACGTCCTTGACCGCACCGCCGATCGGCGTGCGGTTTACGTGCACGTCGAACACGCTCATGAAGATGGAAACGCGGGTGAGCGGCGCATCGCCCAGCCTGTCCGGCCCGGCCATTTCGGGGGGCGGCGATACCGTCTGGATGAGCGTGACGAGGCCGTCCGCTGGTGCAATGATCGCCGCCTCGTCCTGCGGCACGGCGCGCACCGGATCGCGGAAGAAAGCAAAAACCCACACCGTCACGCCTGCCATCAACCAGGCCAGCGCCGACCAGCCTAGCAGCACGAACACAAGCACGATGCCCGCGGCAATGGCGCCGAAACGCCGCCCCTCCGGGTGAATTCCGGGGAAGCTCCATTTCACGCTGGTCCTGGTGGGCACGGCCGGTTGCGAACCGGAAAGCTCAGTTGTCATCGTCTCAGTCTAGGCAGCCGGGCGGGCGCGCACAACGCCTGAATTGTAGCGTTCCGATTGCGGGCAGCCAGCGCGATCGCTTTTCGCGCCACCAATGGTTGATCCCACGCGCGCCATTCCGTAGAGGCGGAAGCAAAGGCCACCAGCCTCCTCTCGCCATCGGCCGTCCACACGGCCCCACAAACAGGGAAAGACCAGACGCGCATGAGCAAGATCAAGGTGAAGAATCCTGTCGTCGAGATCGACGGCGACGAGATGACCCGCATCATCTGGGAGTGGATCCGCGAACGGCTCATCAAGCCTTATCTTGACGTGGACCTGCACTATTATGACCTGAGCGTGGAAGAGCGCGACCGCACCGACGACCAGATCACCATCGATTCGGCCAACGCCATCAAGAAATACGGCGTCGGTGTGAAGTGCGCCACGATCACGCCCGACGAAGCGCGCGTCACCGAGTTCAACCTCAAGCACATGTGGAAATCGCCTAACGGAACGATCCGCAACATCCTGGGCGGCACGATCTTCCGCGAGCCGATCGTCATCCAGAACGTGCCGCGCCTGATCCCCGGCTGGACAGATCCGATCGTCGTCGGCCGCCATGCCTATGGCGACCAGTATCGCGCGACCGATTTCCTCGTCCCCGGCCCCGGTAAGCTGCGCCTTATCTGGGAAGGCAAGGACGGGCAGGTAATCGACCGCGAGGTGTTCGATTTCCCCGGCTCGGGCGTCGCCATGTCGATGTACAACCTCGACGATTCGATCCGCGATTTCGCGCGTGCCAGCATGAACTATGCGCTCGACCGCCGCTGGCCCCTCTACCTCTCCACCAAGAACACGATCATCAAGGCCTATGACGGCCGCTTCAAGGATCTGTTCCAGGAAGTGTTCGAGACGGAGGGTTTCGCGCAGCGCTTCCAGGAGGCCGGCATCGAATATCAGCACCGCCTAATCGACGACATGGTCGCCTCCGCGCTCAAGTGGAGCGGCAAGTTCGTCTGGGCCTGCAAGAATTACGACGGCGACGTGCAGTCAGACCAGGTGGCGCAGGGCTTCGGCAGCCTCGGCCTGATGACCTCCGTGCTCATGACGCCTGATGGCAAGACCGTGGAAGCCGAGGCGGCGCATGGCACCGTGACGCGCCACTATCGCATGCACCAGCAGGGCAAGGCGACCTCAACCAACCCGATCGCCTCGATCTTCGCCTGGACCGGCGGTCTCAAGTTCCGCGGCAAGTTCGACGAGACGCCGGACGTGATGCGCTTCGCCGAAACGCTGGAGAAGGTCTGCGTCCAGACCGTCGAGAACGGCCAGATGACCAAGGATCTTGCTATCCTCATCGGCCCGGATCAGGCTTGGATGACCACCGAGCAGTTCTTCGAAGCAATCCGGACCAACCTCGAAACCGAGATGGGCAACTGGAAGTAAGAACAAGACACACGGCGGCAACGCCCCGCCCAGCGCATGCAGCCCGGCGACCGGGCCGGCATGGCGGGCGGAGCCTTGCCGCGGCGATCCACGCCGCACGGTCGGTGCCATGACGAACGGCCCGTTCGGCAGCCAGGGATACAGCGACGCGCTGGTCATCCTGGGTGCGGCGGGCCTCGTCATTCCGGCGTTCGCACGATTGCGAATCAGCCCGGTCATCGGCTTTATCCTCGTCGGCATGCTGGTCGGTCCGTTTGGGCTGGGTCAATATGTCGGCGATTATCCAGCGCTCGTCTATGTGACGATCTCCAACGCATCGGCAGTCAGTTCCTTCGCCGAGTTCGGTATCGTGCTGCTGCTGTTCTCGATCGGCCTCGAACTCTCGTTCCGGCGCTTATGGGCAATGCGCGCCTTCGTGTTCGGTATCGGCGCGGCGGAACTGATGGGCAGCGCGGCGGTGATCGGCGCCGGCTTTCTGCTGCTCGGCGATAGCTGGTATGCCGCCATCGGCTTGGGGCTGGCCCTCGCCCTCTCCTCCACGGCGCTGGTCCTGCCGATCGCCGGCACCAAATCGGCGGTGGGTCGTGCCGCCTTTTCCATGCTGCTGTTCGAGGATCTGGCACTGGTGCCGATCGTCTTTGCGCTGGGCGCGATGGCGCCGAACGTGGAGAATGATAGCTGGGAGAACCTCGCTGCTATTCTCGCACTCGGCGCCGCAACGGTGATCGCGATGCTGGTCGCGGGTCGCTACCTGCTCCCCCGCCTGTTCGCTCAGGCAGCGCGTGCCAAGAGCCCTGAGGTGTTCCTGGCCGCCAGCCTGCTCGTGGTCATGGTCTCCAGCCTCGTTACCGCGGCGGTCGGCCTCTCGCCGATCGTCGGCGCGCTGGTTGCCGGGCTGCTGATCGCCGAGACCGACTATCATGGCGAGGTCGAGAGCATGACCGAGCCGTTCAAGGGACTGGCGCTCGGCGTGTTTCTGCTCGCGGTCGGCATGGGGATCGACCCGCGCGCCGTCGCCGAACAATGGGCCACGCTGCTGCTCGCCACTACCGCGATCATCATCGGCAAGACGCTGGTCACCACCCTACTGCTACGGCTGGCTGGGGCCCGACGCGGTGTCGCGCTGGAAACGAGCATGCTGATGGCCAGTCCCTCCGAGACGACGCTGATCGTGCTCAGCACTGCCGTGACCGCACGGCTCATCAACGCGAATACCGCCGCTTTCTGGCAGATGGCGACGGCCATCGGGCTCACGATCACACCCATTCTTGCCCGCGTCGGCCACGATATTGCGCGGCGGATCGAGCTGCGCGCGGGCGACGGCGAGCCGGAGGAAGCAGCCGCCGACCGCGGCGGCGCGGTCATCCTCGGTTTCGGGCGGATTGGACGGATCGTCGCGGACCTGCTGCGCACGCACGAGCAGAGCTATGTCGCGGTGGAAAGCGACATCGACCTCGTCAATGACGCTCGCCGCAAGGGCTATACTGTCCTGTTCGGCGACGTGGCGCGGCACGAGACGCTCGACCGGCTGCGACTGGGCCACGCCCGCGCGCTCATCATCACCATGGACGACCCCGTACTCGCCCTGCGTATTACCCGGCGCGTGCGCGGCTGGGCGCCAAGCCTCCCGATCATCGTGCGCGCCCGCGACACCGACCACGCGGCCGAGCTTTACCGTGCTGGCGCCAGCGCTGCCGTGCCGGAAACCTTGGAAAGCTCGCTCTACCTTGCCGAAACAGCGCTTGTCGATCTCGGCATCGCCATGGGGCCGGTCATCGCCTCGGTCCATCAGAAGCGTGAGGACCTTCAGGAGAAAATCAAAACGGCCGCCAAGCTCAACGAAACACCACGCCTGCACCGCCACCGGCTGGAGGACGGCGCGGAGGGTTAAGATCGGGCGAGGGTCCGTGCAAGAGCGGTAAGGGGATATGTAATTCCGAGAGGCTTCGCGCTAACGGAAGGCACGTTCTCCTCCGACAACAGGAAAAACATGGCGAAGAAATGCAGACGAGCCTGCTGCTTTGGGAGCCTCGTCATGCCGCGAGGGGAATATCCGGGCCGCGTAGCAATATGGCCTTCATTCCACCAATACCGGCCTCCGCAAGCAGGGTCACGGGTTATAGCTGCGCGGGAATGTCGGCGAGCAGGCATAGTCTCCAACTGTCAGCGCGGCCTGTTCTCGGTGCCTTCTCCGGCGGTGATGAACAGCGCCCGCACCTCACCCTCAACATCCGCAGTGTGCCATACGCCCGGCGGGTTGATGGCGTAGTCGCCGGGTTGCAGGACCGTGGTTTCCACCCGGCCCTCCGCCAGTTCCTGGTGCAGGATGAGCGTGCCGGCGAGGCAATAGACGATCTCGCTGCCCTTGGGATGGCGCTCCCAGCCGGCCCAATTGTCGGTGAAGCTCAGTTCGCAGACGAGCCGGCCTTCGGCACCGTCTTCCGCATGGCGGGCGGCGTAGTCGACATACCAGCGCATATCACGGCCGAACGCGGGTTCCTGCACGGCGAGGCCGTGTCGGCCAAGGTGAATCGGATGGTCGATCAGGCGGGGCGCGGCCATGGCTTGCTCCTTTCGCGCGGCAAGGTGATCGGGCCGGCCCTGAGGCCCTGCTTGCGCGGGAGCGCCTCCTGTCACCGGGCGGGACAAACTAACCGTTTGTGACCCCGATGGAAATGGCGTGACGCAGAGGCCGGCACGTCGTCCCCGGGCGTCCGCAATGACAGGCAGGTGCGCCCTTCCCTGCCCTGCGCCGGATCAGGACGCGGGAACGCTGGTCTTTGCCGCCGCGATGCAGGCCTTGACCGCGTCGATCGCTGCCGCTGCCGCCGAACCATCCGGGCCGCCGCCCTGCGCCATGTCCGGCCGGCCGCCGCCACCCTTGCCGCCGAGCGCCTCCACGCCAGCGCGGACGAGGTCGATAGCGCTGAACTGGGCGGTGAGATCGTCCGTCACGCCGGCCGCGATGCTCGCGCGGCCCTCATTCGTAACAACGATGGCTGCGATACCACTGCCGAGGCGCGCCTTGGCCTCGTCCACGAGACCGCGCAGTGCCTTGGGGTCCAACCCATCGACGATCTGGCCGCTGAAAGCGATGCCAGCGACCTGCTCTGCCGCCGGGCTCTCGGCGGCGCCCTGCCCCTTGCCGCCGCCCAACGCCAGCGCCTTCCTGGCATCGGCCAGCTCGCGCTCCAGCTTGCGGGCGTGATCGGCGAGCGCGGTGACGCGCGCCGCTGCCTCGTCCGGCGTGGTGCGCAGCGCCGCGGCGACCGCTTTCAACTGCTCCTCACGATGGGTGAGCCATTGCCGGGCAGCCTCGCCGGTCAGCGCCTCGATGCGCCGAACGCCACTTGCCACCGCGCTCTCGCCGACGATCTTGAACAAGGCGATGTCGCCGAGCGCGTGAACATGGGTGCCGCCGCACAGCTCGACCGAATAGCTCCTGCCGTCGCCCTGCCCCATCGAGAGCACGCGGACCTCATCGCCATATTTCTCGCCGAACAGCGCCATGGCGCCGGCGGCAATCGCATCCTCGGGCGTCATGAGGCGCGTCGACACGGCGTCGTTGCCGCGGATCTGCGCATTGACATTGGCTTCGACAGCGGCGATCTGCGCCGGGGTCAGCGCCTCCGGGTGGGAGAAATCGAACCGCAGGCGATCCTCGGCGACAAGGCTGCCCTTCTGCGTGACATGCGGGCCAAGCTCGGCGCGCAGCGCAGCGTGGAGCAAGTGCGTGGCGCTGTGATTGGCGCGGATGCGCGCGCGACGGGCGGCATCGACCTCAAGATGGATGATGTCGCCAATCGACACGGAGCCGGCCTCGATCGTCGCCTGATGCGCGTGCAGACGGCCGAGCGGCTTGGCCGTGTCGCTCACCGTGGCGCGTAAGCCATCGGCGCCGGTGATAAGGCCCGAATCGCCGGTCTGGCCGCCGCTTTCGCCGTAGAAAGGCGTCTGATTGGTGAGGATCGTGACCTGCTCGCCCGCGCCGGCCGTCTCGACCCGTGCACCATCCTTGACCAGCGCGACGACGCTGCCGTCACCCGCCTCGCTCAAATAGCCAGTGAACTCGGTGGCGCCCTCGCTCTCGGCGATGTCGAACCACACCTCCTCGGACGCCTTCTGGCCCGAGCCCTTCCAGGCGGCGCGGGCGGCGGCTTTCTGCTGCGCCATCGCCGCTTCGAACCCGGCACGGTCGACGCTCAGCCCCTGCGCGCGCAGGGCGTCCTCGGTGAGATCGTAGGGAAAGCCGTAGGTATCGTAGAGCTTGAAGGCGGTCTCGCCGGGCAGCGTGGCGCCGGGGACGAGACCGACCACCGCCTCGTCGAGGAGCTTGAGGCCCTTATCGAGCGTCTGGCGGAAGCGGGTCTCCTCGCGCAGCAGCGTCTCCTCGATCAGCGGCTGGGCGCGGACCAGCTCGGGATAGGCGGCGCCCATCTCCGAGACGAGACCACCGACGAGGCGGTGCATCAGCGGCTCGGCCGCACCGAGCAGATGGGCATGGCGCATGGCGCGGCGCATGATCCGGCGCAGCACATAACCGCGCCCCTCGTTGGCGGGCAGCACGCCATCCGCGATGAGGAAACCGGACGAGCGCAGATGATCGGCGATGACGCGGTGGCTGGCGCGCTCCTCGCCTTCCGCCGGGCGCCTGGTGAGCGCGACCGACTGGGCGATCAGCGCCTTGAACGTGTCGGTATCGTAATTGTCGTGCACGCCTTGCAGCACGGCGGCGATGCGCTCGATACCCATGCCGGTGTCGATGCTGGGGCGCGGCAGGTCGATGCGCTGGCCTTCCGCCAATTGGTCGAACTGCATGAACACGAGGTTCCAGATCTCGACGAAACGGTCGCCATCCTCGTCCGGGCTGCCGGGGGGGCCACCGGGGATGTGATCGCCATGGTCGAAAAAGATTTCCGAGCAGGGGCCGCAGGGGCCGGTGTCGCCCATCGACCAGAAATTGTCCGAGGTCGCGATGCGGATGATCCGTTCGTCCGGCAGGCCGGCGATCTTCTTCCAGAAGCCGAACGCCTCCTCGTCGGTATGGTAGACGGTGACGGTCAGCCGGTCGGGCGAAATCCCCCATTCGCGGGTGATGAGCGACCAGGCGAGGTGGATCGCCTGCTCCTTGAAATAATCGCCGAACGAGAAGTTGCCGAGCATCTCGAAGAAGGTGTGGTGGCGCGCGGTGTAGCCGACATTGTCGAGATCATTGTGCTTGCCGCCGGCGCGCACGCATTTCTGCGCGGAGGTCGCGGTGGAATAAGGGCGCGTCTCAAGGCCGGTGAACACGTTCTTGAACGGCACCATGCCGGCGTTGACGAACATGAGGGTGGGATCGTTGTTCGGCACGAGCGGCGCGGACGCGACGATTTCATGGCCATTGGACCCGAAATAGTCGAGGAAGGAGCGGCGGATATCGTTGGTCGACGTCATGGAACGGCGATTAGGGGATGACGCGCGCGGCGACAAGGTGGGAGTGATGCGCCGGGCGGGACAAATGGCCAAGGATCATGGTAACGATCGTTCGTCAGCTTGTAATTTTCGTTCGAAAGTCTCGAAAGTCGCGGGGTGGATCGAAAAATAAAACCGGATGAGCCTGCTGCTCCACCGTTTTCTCATCCCTTTTGCTCTCCGGCCCTTCCGCGACACGGCGTATCGGGATGCCATGCCTGAGGGACTGTAGGACAGAGTCGGATGGGAGGAATTGCGAGGGACGACGTGGCGCAGGTGGGAACCGCCTCTGGGGTGACTCACGGTTATGCCTGCGGACGCGGACGCAATGGATGCTGAGATACGTTCAGGTTGAGCTATGATGCGCCGACGCCTGGGGCGCATGGGCAGTGCTTTTCCGCCCTGGGCTCCTGCTTTCGCGGGAGCACCGAGCCGATTCGATGCGCCGCTTCTAACGAAAATCCTGCATGCCGATCCGCCCTCGACCGCCGACGATCGCTCCGCCCGAGCCGACGCAATGGAGCCCACACGCCAATGCGGGCGCCGCTGCTGAAGCGGCGCCCGCCAAGATGTCAATCCGCGCGAGGGGCCAGCGATGCGTTAGGCGTCGTCGTCCGTGTCGTCGCTGTCGGGGCCGGTCATCATGCCTTCGGCCACGGTTTCGGTGCGGGCGCGGATAGTCTTTTCCAGCTTGGCCATCAGCTCCGGATTTTCGCGCAGGAACTGCTTGGCGTTCTCACGCCCCTGCCCGATGCGTACCGAATCGTAGGAGAACCAGGAGCCGGACTTCTCGACCACGCCGGCCTTGACGCCGAGGTCGAGAATTTCGCCGACCTTGGAGATGCCCTCGCCATACATGATATCGAACTCGACCTGCTTGAACGGCGGCGCCACCTTGTTCTTGACCACCTTCACGCGCGTGGCGTTACCGATGATGTCGTCACGATCCTTGATCTGGCCGGTGCGGCGGATATCGAGACGGACGGAGGCGTAGAATTTGAGCGCGTTGCCGCCCGTGGTCGTCTCCGGATTGCCGTACATGACGCCGATCTTCATGCGGAGCTGGTTGATGAAGATCACCATGCAGCGCGAGCGGCTGATCGAGCCGGTCAGCTTGCGCAGCGACTGCGACATGAGGCGTGCTTGCAGGCCGACATGGCTGTCGCCCATCTCGCCCTCGATCTCCGCGCGCGGCACCAGCGCCGCGACCGAATCGACCACCAGCACGTCGATGGCGTTGGAGCGCACCAGCGTATCGGTGATTTCGAGCGCCTGCTCGCCGGTGTCGGGCTGCGAGACGATCAGCTCGTCGATATCGACGCCCAGCTTGCGGGCATAGACCGGATCGAGCGCGTGCTCCGCGTCGATGAACGCGGCGGTACCGCCGGCCTTCTGCGCCTCGGCGATGACATGGAGCGCGAGCGTGGTCTTGCCCGAGCTTTCCGGCCCGTAAACCTCGATCACGCGGCCGCGCGGCAGGCCGCCGACGCCGAGCGCGATATCGAGCCCGAGCGAGCCGGTCGAAATCGCCTCGACCTGCATCGTCTCCTTCGAGCCCAA
This sequence comes from Sphingobium sp. 66-54, assembly GCA_001899715.1. Classification (GTDB taxonomy): domain Bacteria; phylum Pseudomonadota; class Alphaproteobacteria; order Sphingomonadales; family Sphingomonadaceae; genus Sphingobium. Next base: position 221,764 of record MKWI01000024.1, on the reverse strand, counting down.
CCGCATGGCCGACCCCTTGCCGAAGGCGCGATCAATCTGCGCCAGCGCTGCTTCAAGTGCTTTCTGTCGTTCCATGGTTCCCGTGTTCTTATCGCCGTCGATGAGCTTGAGGCTTGCCGTCATGCTGCTGCTCCCCATGGATGTCAAACGCGCCGTGATGGGATGGCGTTGCGGAACTTCGTATCTCATTTGTTCTCATAGAACAAGAGGGGAACGAAATTTTGTTGGGATGCGACCTCAGCGGTTGGAAAGGCGCATGGGGCGTTTGTGCTCAATCGCCCTGGGCTTCTGCCTTCGCAGGACTAGGTGGTACCGGGTGAAGCTTGAACGAGGCGCGTTACCGCCCCGCCCGTTCCGCCTGCTCGCGGGCGGCGCCGATCACATCGCGGGCCGCCTCGGCGATCTGGCTGACCGAGAAGGGCTTGGGCAGGAAGGAAACGTTGGGAATGTCGATCGACTTGCGGAGCTGCTCCTCGGCATAGCCGGACATGAACAGCACCGGCAGATCCGGCCGGGCGGCGCGAGCGGCGCGGACCATCGCCGGGCCATCCATGCCGGGCATGACCACGTCCGAGATGAGCAGGTCGATCTCGCCCGCCTGCTCCAGCCGCGCCAGCCCCTGCTCGCCATCGCTCGCGGTGAGGACCGTATAGCCCTGCCGGGTCAGCGCACGCTCGGCGACGGTGCGCACCATGTCCTCATCCTCGACGAGCAGGATGGTGCCGGTGCCCCACGTCTCGGCCGGAGGACGCTTGCGCGTGGTGGAGGCCGCGCCGGCCGCCTCGCTCGCGGCGGCATGGACGGGCAGGTAGATGCGGAACACCGTCCCCTCGCCCACCGCCGACTCCAGGAAGATGAAACCGCCCGACTGCTTGACGATGCCGTAAACGGTGGAGAGGCCGAGGCCGGTGCCGCGCCCGACCGCCTTGGTGGTGAAGAACGGCTCGAAAATCTTGCCGGCCACCTCGGGCGGAATGCCCACGCCGGTATCGCCGACGCTGAGGGCGGTATAGTCGCCGATCGGCATGATCTCGTTCTTCATCGCCCGCACGTCGTCGGCAGACACGGCGAAGGTGCGGATCGTCACCGTGCCCCCTTCCGGCATGGCGTCGCGCGCGTTGACCACCAGATTGACGATGACCTGCTCAAGCTGGCCGGGGTCCGCGCGAACGGAACCGAGACTGCGGCCGTGATACACCTCCAGAGTGACGTTCTCGCCGAGCAGCCGCTTGAGCAGGCTGGACGTCTCCGAGACCACATCGGGCAACTGGAGCACCTGCGGGCGCAGCGTCTGCTGGCGCGAGAAGGCGAGAAGCTGTCGGGTCAGGCTGGCCGCGCGATTGGAGTTGGTCTTGATCTGCTGGATGTCGTCATAGTCGCTGTCGCCGGGGGTATGGCGCATCAGCATCAGGTCGCAATGGCCGATGATGGCGGTGAGGATATTGTTGAAATCATGCGCCACGCCGCCTGCCAGTTGCCCGACCGCCTGCATCTTGGTCGCCTGCGCCACCTGCTTCTGGAGGCGCGATTCCTCGCTATTGTCCTTGAGGCTGAGCAGCACCGCCGCCTCGCCCAGCCCGCGCACGCCGGCGAGGCTGAGCGCCACCGGCTCGTCCGGCGCGCCGCGCAGCCGCACCTGCATGTCGCCGGACATTTGCGGGCCGATGGCATAGCGGCGGATCGCCTCGGCCACCGCCGCCTGATCCTCGCCGATGACGAGATCGCCCGGATAGCTCGGCGTCTCCTCCGCCGCGATTCCGGCGGCGCGGGCGAAGGCCATGTTGTAGAACAGCAGCCGCCCGTCGCGGTCCGCCATGCCGAGGCCGAAGGGCAGCAGCGAGAGGAGCTGCTCGACATAAGTGAGGCTGGATATGCCGTCGACCGAGGCCATGGTGTCGTCCACCATGATGAGCACCATCAGGCTGGCGGGATCGTCCGGGCGGAGCGGCACCTGGATCATGCGGATCGGCGCGGCCTGCCGCTCCTCCTGCGCGAAGAAGATGCGGCCCTTGGCGTCGACGCGCATGTAACCGGCGAAATCGCGGCCGATGATGTTGCTGTCCGGCCGGCCGGTGGCGCGCAGGGTGAAGGCGAGGTTGGCGGCCCGGATGCGCCCTTCCCCGCCGATCATCGCGCACATCACGCCAGCCTCGGAAATCTGGCGGCCGGCCTCCCCTTCGATCACGCGCAGATAATCGTCCATCACGCTGGCGGCGCGCACGCTGGCGAAGCGCCAGAGCAGATAATCGTCGACCCGGCCGGTGCGCATCACCTGCACGTCGAGCCGCAGGCTGCCGCGCGCGATACCTTCTACCCGCGCCTCCCCATCGCGCCAGGCGGCGCGGGCGGCCTGAGCGAGCCGCTCCTGATCGCGCGGGGAGACCTTGATCTCGGGCGGAACGGGGTAGCCGGCGAACCACTCGCCATATTGATCGCTGGCGCAGACGATGCGGCCGGTGCGGTCGGTCACGGCGATGGCGAGTCCGGCGGCCTGCGCGGCGGCGCGTGCAACCGTCCAGTCCGTCACCACCGTTGCGTCCGGCTGGCCCGCCGGGAACAGGCGCCGGGCATACCAGATCAGGGCGCCGCCGCCGATCACCGCCGCGCCGAAGCCGCCGGCGAGGATGGGGTCGCCGATCAGCCAGAGCAGGATGAGGCCGCTCACCAGCGCTGCCACCAGGATCAGCGGCAGCGGGTTGACCCTCGGCTTGTCCGCGGTGAGGCTGAGCAGATCGCCACGATGCGAGCCCGGCCCAACCGCTTTCACGACGGCATTTCCTGCAATTCGAGCGGCGGACTGTCCTCGTCCGCGGCTGCGCGGGCGTGCGAGCGGTGGCGCCACCGCCGCGCCAGCCGGCCGCGCCAGAGCCACGACGCGATCAGATAGCCGACCAAAGCGGTGACGATGGACACGATGGCGAGGCCGAGCAGCAGCACCGGCGCCGTCTCGGAGAGCAGCCAGCGCGTCCACTCGCCAAGGCCGGCATGGCGCTCCAGCAGACCCATGATGTGGCTCATGTCGCCGGTGCGGCCGAGCATCTTCGAGCCGATATAATAAGAGATGGCGAGGATGAACGGCGTCGTCGCCGGGTTGGAAAGGAAGGTCATCGCCGCCGCCACCGGCACATTGGCGCGGAACGGCAAGGCGAGCAGCGCAGCCCCGGCAATCTGGAGGCCGGGGATCAGCAGGAAGATGCCGACCAGCAGCCCCAGCGCCACGCCACGCGGCACCGACCGGCGGGTGAAGCGCCACAATTCGGGCGCCAGCACGCGGTGCGCGACCGGCTTGACGAAGCGGTTCTCCTCCAGGCTCTCGCGGGTGGGCATGTTGGAGTGCCACCACGCCATGAACCGCCCTTTCATGCGCGCCATCAGCCGTGATCCTTCATGAGCCGGCCCTGCTCGCGCTTCCACTCGCGCTCCTTGGTCGTCTCCCGCTTGTCGCGCACGTTCTTGCCCTTGGCCAGCGCCAGCTCGACCTTGGCCTTGCCGCGCTCGTTGAAATAGACCGAGAGCGGCACCAGCGTCATGCCCTGCCGGGCGACGGCGCCATGCATCCTGACGATCTCGCGGGCGTTGAGCAGCAGCTTGCGCGGGCGCTTGGGCTCATGGTTGAAACGGTTGCCGTGGCTGAACTCCGGGATATTGCTGTTGACCAGCCAGATCTCCTCACCCTTCACCTCGGCATAGCTCTCGCTGATCGAGCCATCGCCGAAGCGCAGGGATTTCACCTCCGTCCCGCGCAGCACGATACCCGCCTCGAACACGTCCTGAATGGCGTAATCGAACCGCGCGCGCCGGTTCTCGGCGACGGTCTTGACCTTGTTGAAGGCGGATGGGCGCGGACGGGCCATTCAGCGGGAGACTCTGTTTCGGGTAAATGCAGTATAAATCTAGGAGATGAACCGGCTCTAAACCAGACCCGCAATCTCCAGCGCCCGGTCGACCGTCGCGCGCGAGGCACCGGACGGCCACGTGATCGGCAGGCGCAGCTCCACCGGCATCTCCGGCCGCACGCGCGAAAGGGCGTACTTGACCGGGCCGGGCGAGGAATCGGTGAACAGCGCATCGTGCAGCGGATAGAGCCGGTCGTTGAGCGCGCGCGCCTCGTCCCAGCGGCCCTCGCGGCAGGCGGCCTGAAAATCGGCGCACAGGCGCGGCGCAACGTTGGCGGTGACGGAGATGCAGCCGACCCCGCCCATGGCGTTGAACGCCAGCGCGGTCTCGTCATTGCCGGAAAGCTGGCAGAAATCCGGCCCACAGGCGAGACGCTGCGCGGTCACGCGGCCGATATTGCCGGTCGCGTCCTTGAGGCCGACAATGCTGGGAAACTCCTCGACCAGCCGGTGGATGACGGGCACGCCGATGTCGACGATGGAGCGGCCGGGAATATTGTAGAGGATGATCGGCAGGTCGCAGCGGGCGGCGAGATAGGCGAAATGCTGATAGAGCCCCTCCTGGCTCGGCTTGTTGTAATAAGGCGCGACGACCAAAGCGGCGGTGGCGCCGGCGGCCTGCGCGGCGAACATATGCTCCAGCGCGATGCGGGTATCGTTGGAGCCGGCGCCGGCGATGACCGGCACGCGGTCTGCCGCCTGCTCGACGCAGATGCGCACGACGCGGTTATGCTCGTCAATGGTCATGGTGGCGCTTTCGCCGGTGGTGCCGCAGGGCACCAGAGCGCTCGAACCCTGCTCGATCTGCCAGTCGACAAGGGCGCGAAATGCCGCCTCATCCACCCTGTCATCGCGAAAAGGCGTGACAAGTGCAGGTATCGAACCGGAAAACATAGAAAAAACTCCTTCAAAGCGCGCACTCGGACAGGCATATTGGGTTCATGCACGCACCCGTTCACCGTTCGATCAGCAAGGCTCTGCCATAATGCACGGCATGGGAAAAGACCTTCGCGCGCCCGGCCTGCTCCTGATGGCCGCCCTCGCCTCCGCCGCGACCAGCGCTTCCGCGCCGCTCGCCGCCGCGGAACCGACCGTCACATGGCAGGCGGTGCGGGACCGCATTGCCGCCAGCAGCGCCGCCGATGCGCAGATTTCCGGCACGATCGACACGTGGCGGCGGATCACCGCTAGCGATACGTTGGGCTTTGCCGCCTATGCCGATTTCCTGATCGCCTACCCCGGCTGGCCGGAGGAGACGCGGCTGCGCGGCATCGCCGAGCGCGCCGCCAACCCCGACTATGACGATCCCGCCAAGATCATCGCCTTCTTCCGCGCCTATCCGCCCAACACGGCGCAGGGCAAGGCGGTCCAGGCCCTCGCGCTGATGCGGCTGGGCCAGCAGGCCGACGCGCGCGAGGCTGCCCGTGCCGCGTGGACGGCCGGGCCGATGGACCCGGCGGTGGAGGAGCGGCTGCGCGGCACCTTCTGGAGCAGCTTCACCCCCGACGATCATCTGAAGCGCGCCGATGCGGCGCTGTGGCGCAAGCGGACCGACGTGGCCGAGCGGGTGCTGCCGGCCGTGCCAGTGACGCGGCAGGCGGTTATCGCGGCACGCATCGCCTTCCAGCGCAAGGCACCCGACGCCGCGCTCAAGATGGGCGCGGCCGACCCGGTGGGCGTGATGGACGCCGGCTATCTGGCCGACAAGGCGCGCTGGATGGTGAACAACGGCGACAGCATGGGGGCGCGCAACCTGCTCGCCAGCCGTGGCCCGCTCACGCAGACGCCGAGCGACCCCGAGCAATGGTATGAGGTGCTGCTGGCGCAGGCGCGTGCCGCCGCCAACGACAATCAATGGACGCTGGCCTATGCCATCGCCTCCAGGGTGGACGACGCCTTCGCGCCGGGCACCGACATCAGCGCGCAGAGCCTGGGCGTGCGCGACGACTATACCAGCCTCGCCTGGCTGGCGGGACAGACGGCGCTGCGTCGCCTGAGCCGCCCGGCCGACGCGGAAGGCATGTTCACGCGCTATGCCCGCGCGGCACGCTCTCCGCAGACGATCTCCAAGGGCTATTACTGGGCGGGGCGCGCGGCGGCGGCTGGCGGCCGGGCGGATGCGGCCAACGCCTATTACGCGCAGTCCGGCGCCTTCCCCGATCAATATTACGGCCAGCTCGCGCTGGAGCGGCTCGGCCGGCCGATCCCCGCCCCCGCGCAGGCGGAACGGCCGGTGGAGATCGCCGGCGCCGAGCGCAGCGCCTTCCTCTCCCGCCCGCTGGTGCGCGCGGCGCGTCAGCTCGGCCGACAGGGCGCGTGGATGGACCAGAGCAAGTTCGTCCGTGCCATCGCCGCCACGGCGCAGACCGATCAGGACCATCTGCTCGCCGCCGAACTGGCCGAGACGCTGGGCCGGCCGGACCTGGGCGTGATGGTCGGCCGGCGCGCCACCGCGAGCGGCCTCACCGGCTATGCGCAGGCGAGCTTCCCGCGCATGCGCGTGCCGGACGGCGAGCAGGCCAACTGGACGATGATCCATGCCATCACCCGGCAGGAAAGCCAGTTCGACCGGCAGATCATCAGCCGAGCCGGCGCGCGCGGGCTGATGCAGCTCATGACGCCGACCGCGCGCGAAGTGGCCGGCAAGATGGGGCTGGCGTTCGATCAGGGATCGCTGTTCGACCCGAGCTACAACGTCCAGCTCGGCAGCAGCTATTTCCGCCAGTTGCTCAATTATTACGGCGGCAGCTACCCGCTCGCCATCGCCGCCTATAATGGCGGCATGGGCAATGTGAACAAGTGGATCAGGGCCAATGGCGACCCGCGCCTGCCCGGTGTCGACATCGTCCAGTGGATCGAGGACATTCCGCTCTTCGAGACGCGGGACTATGTGCAGCGCGTGCTGGAGAATGCCGTGGTCTATGATCTGCTCAATCCGTCGCAGCGCTCGGCGGACGCGGCGCCGCTCAGCCGCTATCTCGGCAAGCGCGCCTCCGGCTGAGCCGGGCGGCCGCTCCCTTTTCCCTTTCCAACGCAGGACCAACGCAAACCATCATGACCGACAACGACAGCGACGCTACGACCCTGGAAGAAGCCGCGCTCGCACAGCGCAACAAGGAACTCGAGGCCGAAGCCAAGGCCGGCAAGACCGACAAGCAGGGCGCCAACAATAAAGGCATCCTGATGGGCAGCGTCGCGGCGGGGATCGGCTCGGCCGCGCTGGTCGCCGCGCTGATGTATGCCCGCCGCCGCAAGTAGCGGAAGGCTGCACAGATGAGCGGCGCGGCGCGCCCCAACTATATCAGCTCGGCCGGTTTCGCCGCCCTGCGCGCCGAATATGACCAGCTTCTCGGCGAGGAACGGCCGCGCATCGTGGAGATTGTGAGCTGGGCGGCGGGCAATGGCGACCGCAGCGAGAATGGCGACTATCTCTACGGCCGCAAGCGCATGCGCGAGATCGACCGGCGCCTGAAATGGCTGGCCGAGCGGATGAAGGCCGCCAAGGTGATCGACCCGGCCAACCAGCCGGACCGGAACCGGGTGTTCTTCGGCGCCACGGTGACGCTGGCTGATGAGGACGACGCCGAACGCGTCGTCACGCTGGTCGGCAACGACGAGGCGGACGCCGGCGCCGGCAGGATCGGCTGGGACAGCCCGCTCTCGCGCGCCCTGCGCGGCGCGGCAGTAGGCGACCTGCGCCGGGTGATGCTGCCCGGTGGGGAGAAGGAGTGGGAGGTGATGGCGATCAGCTATCCGGCGGTGGAGAAGGTGCGGGACTGAGAGAGTGTGCGTCCGGTCCGCGGGAATAGGGCATTGCATCGCGGTCATGCTCCTCTCGTCACCTCAGACTTGATCCAGGTTCCCACTGCCTAATCACACCTGCCCGTCTATATGTCCCGCCGATCAAAATTGCAGGCGATGGATACGGAAAGCGGATCCCCGGATCACGTCCAGGATAACGGCGGTTTCCAGGGTTTGCTTCCCTCGATCAGCGCATCAATTCCAGCGGCTTGGGCAGTGTCTCCAGCAGCGCTTCGTCGAAGGTGGCGTCGATGTGGAAGAAGGCGCAGCGCGTGATCTTGTCGGTGCGGTTTTCCCAGGCGTGGTTGGTGCCGCGCTGGACGGCGACGTCGCCGGGGCCCAGCGTCACCTCGCTATCGTCCAATAGCAGCACGATCTCGCCCTCGATCACCACCATATAATCGAGCGTACGGGTGCGGTGCATGGCGGTGCGATGGCCGCCCATGCTCGCCGGATACATCTCGATGATGCGCAGCAGATGGCCCGAGGGCGGCATGATGGCGAACGGGCGCGCGTTGGGCTCGGCGGCTTCCGTAGCGGTGAGGTTGGGCACCGGGGCGGCGCTGTTCCAGACCTCGATGAAGTCGGCGCCCACGTCCGGACCGTGCATCGGGTGGTTCTGCGGCGGCGGCCCGTCCGACAGGATGATCGACTTGCCGTTCGCGTCATGCCCCGTGACGATGCGCCGCCCTTTGCCGCTCATGCGAATTGTCCTCTCCGGTAATGGTCCGCTACACCTCGTCGCCGGGGTGGAGCGAGTCAAGCGGCTGGAAACGGGGTGCGAGGATGATCGGGATCATGACGGCGGACGGCGCCGACTGGGCGGGCATCTGGGCGATCCTCGAACCGGTGGTGCGCGAGGGGGAGACCTACCCGCTCGACCGCGATCTGGGCGAGGAAGCGGTGCGCGCCTATTGGCACGCGGCGGACAAGCAGGTGTTCGTGGCGCGCGACGACAAGGACGCGATCGTCGGCACTTATTATCTCAAGCCCAACTCAACCGGACCGGCAGCGCATGTCGCCAATTGCGGCTATGCGGTGCGGCCCGATCAGCGCGGCAAGGGCGTCGCGCAGGCGCTGTGCCGCCATTCGCTGGAGGAGGCGCGGCGGCAGGGCTATCGGGCGATGCAGTATAATCTCGTCGTCTCGACCAACACGCGCGCGGTGCGGCTGTGGCAGCATATGGGCTTTGCGCTTGTCGGTACGCTGCCGGGAGCGTTCCGGCATCCGACGTTGGGTTATGTGGATGCTTATGTGATGGTTCAGGAGCTGGTGTAGAGGGCGGCGCGCGGCGTGTTTCGACTACGCTCGACAGAACGGAGAGGGAGTTGGCTATCCGGCGCTCATAAGGGCTACGTGCTCCTGCGCAGGCAGGAGCCCAAGGGCGAGAGGGGACTGCGGCTGGGCCCTGGGCTCCTGCCTTCGCAGGAGCACATGTTGGTCCAATATGGGATCGCTCGTTCTCCCCCTCACTCCTTGGCTTTGTAGCCGAACGCCTCGCGGGCCAGTTCGACCACGGCGGGATCGGCATCGGGCATGTCCATGGAGACGTGGCTCTCCAACGCGTCGGCGATGGCGGCGAGCGCGGTGATGCGGGCGGATTTGCGGTCGTTGCCGTCGATCACCTGCCATGGCGCCCAGCGCGTGTCCGTGCGCTTGAGCATCGCATGGATCGCGTCCAGATACTCGGCGCGGCGGGCGCGGTTGCGATAATCCTCCGCGCCGGTCTTCCAGCGCTTGAAAGGGCTGTCCAGCCGCTGGGCGAGCTGCTTGTCCTGCTCCTTCTGGGTGATGTGGACGAACAATTTGACGATGGCGGTGCCGCTATCGACCTGCTGCGCCTCGAACTCGTTGATCTCGTCATAGGCGCGCTTCCACTCGCGCTCGGTGCAGAAGCCCTCGACCCGCTCGACGAGGACGCGGCCGTACCAGCTCCGGTCGAACACCGCGATGTGCTTGTCCGCCGGCAGCCGTGTCCAGAAGCGCCAGAGGAAATGGTGGCCGCGCTCCTCCTCGGTCGGCGCGCCGATGGGCCAGACCTTATAGTAGCGCGGATCGAGCAGCGCCGTCATGCGCTTGATGATGCCGCCCTTGCCGGCCGCGTCCCACCCCTCCAGCATGACGACGCTGCGCTTGCGGTGGACGATATGGGCGACCTGGATCTTCTCCAGCCGCTTCTGCACCTTGGCGAGCGCATCGTCGAAATCGCCCTCGAAATCAGGGCCCTTCTCATAATCGGAGAGGTCGATGGCCATGCATATCCCCTTCTTGCCTGCCGCGAGAGTAGAGGCATGGCGATGGCATGCAAGCCATGTCGGGTCGGGAACGGAAGCTCAACTACGGGCGCATGATGCGCCGGCACGCAGCGCCAACCGCGCCCTCCACTGCTGGATCGCCCACGCCGCCCCATCCGTGGACGGGGCCGGCGCTGGCATTATCCCTGACTTTTCTGCGGCTCCACCACACGGACATGCAGCTCGCGCAGTTGCTTGGGCTCGGCCGGGGACGGAGCGCCCATCAGCAGGTCCTCGGCGCGCTGGTTCATCGGGAACAGCGTGATTTCGCGCAGGTTCTGGGCGCCGCAAAGCAGCATGACGATGCGGTCCACGCCCGCCGCCATGCCGCCGTGGGGCGGCGCGCCATATTGGAAGGCGCGGTAGAGGCCGCCGAAGCGCTCCTCCACATCCGCCTTGCTCAAGCCCACCTGCTCGAACGCCTTGACCATCAACTCGGGCGACTGGTTGCGGATCGAGCCGGAGGCGATCTCATAGCCGTTGCAGACCATGTCATACTGATAGGCCTTGATGGACAGCGGATCGCCGCTCTCCAGCGCATCCATCCCGCCCTGCGGCATGGAGAAGGGATTGTGGGCGAAGTCGAGCTTCTTCTCGTCCTCATCATATTCGTAGAAGGGGAAATCGACGATCCAGCAGAGGTCGAAGCGATCCTTGTCGATCAGGTCGAGCTGCTCGCCGACGCGGATGCGGGCAAGACCGGCGAGCCTGGCGGCCTGTGCCTCCTTGCCGGCGGCGAAGAACACGCCGTCATTGGGGCCGAGGCCGAGCGCGGCGATGAGCTTTGCGGTCGCTTCCGGCCCGTGGTTCTTGGCGATGGGGCCGCCCGGCTCGCCATCCTTGATGTTGATGTAGCCGAGGCCGGAATAACCCTCCGAGCGAGCCCAGTTGTTCATATCGTCGAAGAATTTGCGGCTGCCGGCGCCCGCCCCCGGCGCGGGAATGGCGCGGATGACGCCGCCGCTCTCGACGATGCCGGCGAAGATGCCGAAGCCCGAGCCGACGAAATGATCGGTCACATCGGTGATGAGAACGGGGTTGCGCAGGTCCGGCTTGTCCGAGCCGTATTTGAGCATCGCCTCGCTATAGGCGATACGCGGGAAGCTGCCGGCAGGCGTTACCGGCTTGCCCTGCGCGAACGCCTCGAACACGCCGGCGATGACCGGCTCCATGGTGGTCCAGACGTCCTCCTGTGTGACGAAGCTCATCTCCAGATCGAGCTGGTAGAACTCGCCGGGCAGCCGGTCGGCGCGTGGGTCCTCATCACGGAAGCAGGGCGCGATCTGGAAATAGCGGTCGAACCCGGCGACCATGAGGAGCTGCTTATATTGCTGCGGCGCCTGCGGCAGCGCATAGAATTTGCCGGCGTGGATGCGGCTGGGCACGAGGAAGTCGCGCGCGCCCTCCGGCGAGGAGGCGGTGAGAATCGGCGTCGAATATTCGGTGAAACCCGCGCCTTCCATGCGGCGGCGCATGTCCGAGATGATCTTCGTACGGGTGACGATGTTGGCGTGCAGCGTCTCGCGGCGCAGATCGAGAAAGCGATAACGCAGGCGCACATCCTCGGGATAATCCTGCTCGCCCGCCACCGGCAGCGGCAGTTCCTGCGCGGCGGAGAGCACGGTCGCCTCGGTAGCGCGCACCTCGATCTCGCCAGTGGGCAGATTGGGGTTGATCGCCTCCTTCGCGCGGCGCTCGACCGTGCCGGTGATCGTCACCACGCTCTCGGGCTTCAGCCCCTCGATCACGGAAAAGACCGGCCCATCCACCTCGGTGACGATCTGAACCATGCCGTAATGGTCGCGCAGGTCGATGAACACCAGATCGCCATGATCGCGCTTGCGATGCACCCAGCCGGACACGCGGACGGTCTCGCCGGCATCGGTCGCGCGCAATGCGCCGCAGGTGTGAGTGCGATAGGCATGCATCAAAAAAGAGCCTTTAATTTCATGCCCTGCATTGCAGGGGCGCTGGATGAATGACAAAGACGCTCGACGGAGCTAAGAAACGCGACGCTGCGCCGTCCTTCCAGCTCATCACCGAGCACCGGCCCATAATAAGATCACCTGCCATATGCAAATCCATCCGCTGATTACCGACAACGCAACCCTCTCATCTCTCTGCGAGCGCCTGTCCAAAGCCCATTTCGTGGCGATCGACACCGAGTTCATGCGTGAGAACAGCTACTGGCCGGACCTGTGCCTGTTCCAGATCTCCGACGGCAAGGAAGCCGCCGCGATCGACCCCAAGGCACCGGGGCTGGACCTCGCGCCGCTGCTTCACCTGCTTGTCGAGAATGAAGATGTGCTCAAGGTCTTCCATGCCGGCGGGCAGGACATCGAGATCATCTTCAACCTGACCGACAAGACGCCTTACCCGCTGTTCGATACGCAGGTGGCCAGCATGGCGCTGAGCCAGGGCGAGCAGATTGGCTACAGCAATCTGGTCGATAGCTGGTTGGGCATCCATCTCGACAAGGGCGCGCGCTTCACCGACTGGGCGCGCCGCCCGCTCGACAGGCGCCAGATCGACTATGCGATCGGCGACGTGACCCACCTTGCCGATATCTTCCCGCGCATGCTGGAAGAGTTGCGGCGAACGGGGCGCGGCGCCTGGCTCGACCAGGAGATGGAGCGACTCGCCGACCCCGGCCATTACGCGGTCGACCCCGGCGATGCCTGGAAGCGCGTGCGCATCTCCAGCCGCAAGGCCGAGGTGCTCGGCCGCCTGAAAGCGCTCGCCGCGTGGCGCGAGCTGGAGGCACGCGACAAGAACCTGCCGCGCGGGCGAATCGTCAAGGACGAGACGCTGGCCGACATCGCCTCCCACCCACCGCGCCAGCAGGATGAGCTGGCCAAGGTGCGCGGCCTCTCGACGAGTTGGAAGACCAACGACATCGGCGCGCGGCTGATGAGCGCGATCAAGAATGCGCAGCCGCTGCCGCGCGAGGAAATGCCCGAGCGCGAGCCCGGCCGGCCGGGGCTGGGCAAGGAAGGTATCCTCGTCGCCGACCTGCTCAAGCTGCTGCTCAAGATCCGCTCGCGCGAGATCAATGTCGCCTCCCGCCTGCTCGCGCGCTCGGACGATCTGGAGGCACTGGCGGCGGGCGTGCGCAACGGCCTGCCGATCCTCGAAGGCTGGCGGTTCGAGCAGTTCGGGCGCGATGCGCTGGACCTTGTGGAAGGCCGGATGGCTTTTGCCGTGCGCGATGGTAAGCTGCTGATGACCCGAACGGAGGCGTGATCCTATGAAACGATCCATCGCACTCATCGCTGCCCTCGCCCTGCCCGCCTGCACCGCGACCGTCGACGGGGCGGCCGGAACACCGTCCGACACCGCCCAGCTTTGCAAGCATGAGGGGCTGGAGAGCTTCGTCGGCCAGAAGGCGACGGCCGATCTCGGCGCGACGCTGCTGGCGCGCTCGGGCGCGCGGACGCTGCGCTGGGGGCCGCCACGCTCGGCGATGACGATGGACTTCCGGCCCGACCGGCTGACCGTCAGCTATGATGACGACATGGTGATTACGAGCGCCCACTGCGGTTGAGGGGGGACGGCGCAGTGCGGATATGCATTCGCTAAGGTTGTGGGTCGCTGCGCCCGGAAGCCCGTCCTTTCCAGATAGGACCGTCGTGCTCCTGCGCAGGCAGGAGCACCGCGCGTTTTGAGTGAGGGGTGAGGGCCTACTGAGCCGCGATTTTTGCGGGATAGAACGTGGCGCTCGACGTATCTCGCCTTCGCTCGACACGAACGGGGGGTAAGCTTTGGGCGCGGTTACGGGGGCAGACGCTGCCTCCTCCTCCCGCCCGATTACCCGTCGCCGTCGATCAGATAGCCCATATCCATCGCCTGACCGAGTTGCTTGAGGCGGCGGTCGATGGTTTCGCCGGCGAGGCTCGCGTAAGGCCGCTCCAGGCGCAGGATCAGGGTGCCGTCGCGAATGCCGAGCGAGGAGCCGCGCAGCGCGCCTTCCGCGCCGCCGGAGAGGCGCTGGCACAGGCGGATGGCGAGGCCCCATTGGGTGGCGCGTCGCAGCACCGCCGGTTCGGCGAGGACGGAGAGCAGCGGCGCGATGCCGCTGCCGCCGAAATTGGCGTAGAGCGCCTGCGCCAGCGCGGCGCGCTCGATGGCGGAAATGCCGGCCCAGTTGCCGTGCAGCGCGAAATCGAGCCCGCGCTCGGCGCGGAAATCCGGGTTGGCGCGCCAGCCGACATCGGCGAGCAGGCAAGCGGTGAAGCGGATGCGCCGCCATGCGGGCGAATCGTCCGCGAACAGCGGGGCGATCCAGCGGCCGATCTGATCGCCATGGCCGATGAAGCGCCCCTGCGCCTCCCCTTCGATCCGCGCGGCGACGAGCAGCGGATCCTGCGCCGCGACATCCGCCGGCAGGTCCGCGTAGAGCAGCCCCTCGCGCAGTCCGAAAGCGGAGACGACCAGCCGCGAGGGCGCCAGCCGATCGACGATGGTGCAGAGCAGACGGGCGGCATCCGGCAGGGTCGGCAGGCGCGCGCTGCTGAGCGCCGGCACCGCCTTGAGCGCGGACCTGGACGCATTCGCCAGCCAGTCCGCCAGCGCCGATGCACGCTCGGGCGCCATCTCATAATGGTGGAGGATCGGCAGCGGATAGCCGGTGAGCTGCATGTCCAGCCGCGCGAGCGCGCGCCAGCTCCCGCCGATGAGGTAGAAAGGCAGCTCCCGCTCGGCGTCCGCCATGCCGCGTTCGACGAGCAGCGCGGCGAACTGGTCGGCGAGCAGCTTGCGCCCCCGGCGCCGCACATCGCCCACGCGGAACACGCCGAGCGGCATCGAGGCGGTCCGCTCGACCGCGCCGGCGCGCACCCGCGCCAGCTCCAGGCTGCCGCCGCCAAGATCGCCCATGATCCCATCCGCATCGGGCGTGCCGGAGAGCAGGCCGAGCGCCGAGGTGCCGCTCTCCTCCTGCCCGGTCAGCGTGCGCACCTCCAGCCCCAGCGCCGCCGCGCGGGCGACCAGCTCCGGCCCGTTCTCCGCATCGCGCACCGCCGCCGTGGCGATGCAGCGTATCTCATCGACCGCCATCTCGCGGCACAGCCCGGCAAAGCGCGCGATGGCGGCGATGGCGCGCTCCATCGGCTCCACGCCGATGCGGCCGGTGCGGCCGATCTCCGCGCCGAGGCCGGCCAGCACCTTCTCGTTGAACAGGATGAACGGCACACGCCGCGGCCCATCATAGACGACGAGGCGGATGCTGTTCGAGCCGATGTCGATGATGGCGATGCGACGGTAATGCGGGCTGCGCAGCACCGCCTGCATCGGCGCGCCGGCCACACGATGGAGCAGGGTCATTCGGCCGCCGATCCGCTCAGCCGCGATCCGGCAGCGAGAGCTTGGGCACGGCACCCGCCGTCCCGCGCGCCGCGCCGCGCCCGGAGAGCGACGGATTGGTCATGAAATAAGTGTGCAGATTGAACGGCTCCTCACCCGCCTTCACGCGCACATAGCTGCCGTCCGGCTGGAGGATCCAGCTCTGTTCGTTGTCCAGCAGGTTGGCGAGCAGCACCTGATCCAGCACCTGATCGTGCACGGTGGGGTTCTCTATGGGCAGCATATATTCCACGCGCCGGTCGAAATTGCGCGACATCCAGTCCGCCGAGCTGATGAACACCAGCGCGCCGTTATTGGGCAAGGGCTTGCCGTTGCCGAACGCCCAGATGCGGCTGTGCTCCAGAAAGCGGCCGACCACCGACTTGACCGTAATATTGTCCGACATGCCGGGGACGCCCGGGCGTAGGCAGCAGATGCCGCGAATGATGAGCTCGATCTTCACCCCCGCGTTGCTGGCGGCGTAGAGCTTCTCGATGATCGCCGAATCGACAAGACTGTTCATCTTGGCCCATAAGGCCGCCGGGCGACCGGCGCGGGCGTGGGCGATCTCCGCGTCGATCAGCTCGCCCAGCCGCGCGCGCATGTGCAACGGCGAGATGGTGAGCAGCTCCATATGCTGCGGCTCGACATAGCCGGTGATGTAGTTGAACACGGCGGCGGCATCGCGCCCCAGCCGGGGATCGGCGGTGAAGAAGCTGAGGTCGGTATAGATGCGCGCCGTCACCGGGTGATAGTTGCCGGTGCCGTAGTGGCAATAGGTGCGGAACCCGTCGCCCTCGCGCCGCACCACCATGGAAATCTTGGCGTGGGTCTTCCAGTCGATGAAGCCGTAGACCACCTGCACGCCGGCGCGCTCAAGCTGGCCGGCCCAGAGCAGGTTCTGCTCCTCGTCGAACCGAGCCTTCAGCTCGACCACCGCCGTCACCGACTTGCCGGCGTCCGCCGCGTCGATGAGGGCGCGGATGATCGCGGACTGCTTGCCGGCGCGGTAGAGCGTCTGCTTGATCGCCACCACGTCCGGGTCGTCCGCCGCCTGCTTGAGGAAAGCCACGACCACGTCGAAGCTCTCATAGGGGTGGTGAACAACGATGTCCTTGGCGCGGATGGCGGCGAAGCAATCCCCGCCATATTCGCGGATCCGCTCCGGAAAACGCGGAGCGAAGGCGGGAAATTTGAGGTCCGGCCGACCCTCCTCGACAAGCTGGTCGAGATCGCCGATGCCCATGAAGCCGTTAATATCGACCACCATCGCCTCATGGCCGTGCATCATGGTCTGGAGCTTGGTCTCGACCGGTTCGGCCACCCCGCTCTCGATCTCCACACGGATGATGCGGCCGCGCCGGCGGCGCTTGATGGCACTGCGGTAGTAGCGGACGAGGTCCTCCGCCTCCTCCTCGATCTCGATGTCGCTATCGCGCAGGATGCGGAACAGGCCGCTGTCGCGAATGATGAAGCCGGGGAAGAGCAGGTGCGAGAAGCGCCGCACCAGCGTCTCAAGGGCGATATAGCGCGCACCCCGGCCCGGCAGGCGGATGAAGCGCGGCAGGCGCGAGGGCAGGATGACCAGCTCCTGCACCACTTCCTTGTCCGATTCGCGCAGCAGATCGAAGAACAGGCTGAGCCCCTTGTTGGGGATGAACGGGAACGGGTGCGCCGGATCGAGCGCCTGCGGGGTGAGGACGGGGAACACCTGCTCCATGAAATGGCCGCGCAGCCACTCCTCGGTACGGGCGTCGACCGGCTCCAGGCCGAGCACGGCGATGTGCGCCGTCCTGAGCTGGCCGCGAATATCGTGCCAAACCGTCTGCTGCTCGGCCATCAGCGCATCGACCCGCTGCTCCAGCGCATCGAGCTGCTGGGCGGGGGTGAGCCCATCCACCGAGCGCTGCTCGACGCCCTGCAACTGCTGGCCCTTGAGCCCGGCGACGCGGACCATGAAGAACTCGTCGAGATTATTGCCCGAGATGGAGAGGAAGCGCAGCCGCTCCAGCAGCGGGTGCATGGGGTTGCTCGCCTCCTCCAGCACGCGCTGGTTGAAGTTGAGCCAGGACAGCTCCCGGTTGAAATAACGCGCGCCCATATTGGCGATGGCTTGGACTGGGTCGGCTTCCGCCACGCTGGTCAATTCCCTTGCTAGGTCCGGTCGGTCCCATCGTTTATGGCCGTTTTGTTACAAAACAGCGCACGCGCCGACGCCACCGAAATCTTCTGGCCGGACGCCAGCGACAAAGCGTTGAGGCGCTGGACGGTCGCGTCAATCGTTTCATAGCATCGCTCGGTGCGGCGGGCGACGAATTCCGGCACATCGGGCGCGAAGGCCGAGCCGGCCTGCTCCAGCCCGTGCGCGATCAGTGCGGCGGCGACGGCCTCGTCCGGCGGCGCGATGCGCGCGACCGGCGCGGCGGCGAGGCGGGTGCGCAGGTCCGGCAGGGCGACGGCCCAGACGGGCGGCGCCTCCTGCGCGATCAGCAGGAGCGGCTGGCCCGCATCGCGCGTCTCGTTCCAGAGGTTGAACAGGCGCTGCTCATCCTGCGCCTGCGCATCGTCGACGACCAGCGCGCCGGCCTGCGCCGCGAACCATGCGCCGATCAGGCTGCGCCCGGCCTTGCGCGGCCCGGCAAGGATGAAGCAGTGCGAGGCCCCCTCCCGCCATGCCCGCAGCAGGGCGATGGCGTCGCTATTGGCGGCGTGGATCAGCAGGCTCTCCCCGTCCCCCCGCCGCGGCCACCCGATGGGCAGCGGCAACTGGCTCATTGCCCGCTGCCCCCGGCCGGCGTGGCCGGAGCAGCCACGCGGCGGGCGATGCGGATGGTCGCGCCGGAGCCGGTGACGGCGAAGCCGCGCGCCTCAAGCCCGGCGCGGAGCTGATCGACCGGCCCGGTGAAGGTGACTTGCATGACCGAGGTGCCGCCAAGGGCGAGGCTGGTCGTCGCCGCCGCGCGCACGCCGGGCACCGAGCGGACCAGCGCCTCGATCTCGCCCACCGAGGCGGCGCTGGGCGTATCGACCTGGATGGAATAGGCCGCGCCTACCCCGCCATTCTCGCTCGGCAGCGCGGCGAGAAGCGAATCCAGCTCGGCAACGTTGGTCAGCTCGACGGCGTTGACCGGCTCCTCGATCACCAGCGAGGGATCGGGCCGCAACCGGCCGCTGTTGAGCGCCTGGGTATAGAGCGCGTCGATCCGCGTCACCGCGTCGGTCATCATCCTGGGGATGTCCGCAGAGCGCGCAGCCCGCAGGGTGAAGCTGCCGATATACTGATTGTCCGGCCCGTAGCGCGCGGAGAAATGGCCCGTTACCGGCCCGCCCGGCCAGGTCCGTTCAAGCCGCGCGATCGGCATGACGACATCGGCCGCGCCGTAGAGATCCAGCAGCACGCGCCACCAGTTGCGCCCGCGCCGGTTGATCTGCCCGGCGTTGAGCAGCATCGGATCGGCGCCGTCGCCGGTGGTGCGGACATAGTCGATGGCGCTCTCCGCCGTGCGGAACATCGCCCATGCCTTCTGCCACTCGGTGACATGCTCGAAAGTAGTCGCCGTGCCGCCGTCCCACAGCACCGGGATGAGCAACAGCGGCGGCGAATGCATGACATGACCGCTGACGCCGAGCGCCTGCCCGGCCCGTGCGCGATCGAACATCACCGCCAGCGTGGCGATGTAGCGATTGGGGCCGATCTGCTCCTGCTGCACCTCGATGCCGGAGACGAGGCCGTCCAGCGCGCTATCCGGCAAACTCGCGCCGGCGCCGCCATGGGTGCGCTGCCAGAGCGCGCTCCAGCCCCGCCGCTGGGCGAGTCGCCAGCCGGTGCTCCGCGCCGCATCGGCATTGGGGCCGTAAACGTCCACCTTGATATCGCGCACCTCGAAATCGCCGTTGGAAGCGATGGGCGCGACCCCCCGCTCCCCCTCGATCTGTGCGATCAGCACGGCGGCGAAGGCCGCCAGCACCAGCGCGAACACGAGATGAATGGGGCGCAGGGATGGGAGGCTGAGCGTCACGGCGCCCTTTTGGCGGCATTGCGCCGGAAAACCAAGGGGGGATTTGCGGAGGGCGTCGCGGCCTTTACCGTTGCCGGTTCGGCCTGGTCATTCCCTCCCCATCGAAACGAGCGGCTCGAAACATCCAAGGATGAGGCGCCCCGCATCGAACGGCGGCTGCCCGGCGCTGTCCATGCGCTCATCCCGATGCATCCGTTCCTCTGCGGCCTCGAAATAGGCCTTACTGGGCCAGACCTGCCAGGTGAAGACGATCTTCTCGCCCTCTTTCGCGTCGACCGCACGGCGGAAGTCCGTCTGGCTCCCGTTGGGAACGAAATCCTCCCAGCATTCGACGATCTCCAGACAGCCATAGTCCTTGAAGAACGCCGCGCCACTCTCGGCCCATGCGCGATAGGCCTGCATATTCTCCTCGGGCACCGGGATCACGAGACCGCAGATATACATGGTCCTTCTCCGTTCAGGACGACCCGTCGAGGCGCAACCCGACATCGCGGTATGCTTGCGCGATCAGATCGTTCAGCGCGGCGGCATCGACCGGGTGGCCCCAGCGCAGCTTCACGTGCCGCATCCACTTGCCGGCCCCTTCCAGCAGGCCGGCTGGATCATCCAGCGCCGCGCCCTGAAAGAAACCGACATTTGCGTGCGCGCTGAAGGCGTTCACGTAGCCGAACGCCGCATCGCCCACGCAGGCCGTGGGGTGCCCGTCGTGTAGAAGCTCGCACACATCCGGTCCGCACGCCCGCATCCGCTCGAACCATGGGCGGACGGAGCCCCGCACCTCGTCATCGCCCGCCGCGAACCATGCGTCGACCGCCGGGTCTCTGCCAACGGCGGCGGGAAGGCGAAAGAGTCGGGTCATGGAGGCAGATTGCCACATCGAGCGGCGATGTCGAGCGGGCCCCGGCGCTCACCCATCGACCGTTGCGAAAGCGGGGGCCGCAGCTTAAGGCGCGGACATGGACAGCAAGCACAATCAGCCGACCGGCTACACTTATGCGCAGGCCGGCGTCGACATCGCCGCCGGCAATGCCCTTGTCCGCGCCATCGCGCCGCTCGCCAAGGCGACGCGGCGACCCGGCGCCGCCGCCGATCTCGGTGGGTTCGGCGGCTTTTTCGACCTGCGCGCGGCGGGCTTCATCGACCCGCTGCTGGTCGCCGCCAACGATGGCGTCGGCACCAAATTGAAGCTCGCCATCGACAGCGGCAGGCACGACACGGTGGGGATCGACCTCGTGGCCATGTGCGCCAACGACCTGATCGTGCAAGGCGCCGAGCCCTTGTTCTTCCTCGATTATTTCGCGACCGGCAAGCTGGACACCGGTGTGGCGGAGCGGGTGATCGCGGGTATCGCGGAAGGCTGCAAGCAGGCCGGCTGCGCGCTGATCGGCGGCGAGACGGCGGAAATGCCCGGCATGTATGGCGAGGGCGACTATGACCTCGCCGGCTTCTGCGTGGGTGCGGTGGAGCGCAGCGAGGTGCTCACCGCCGACCGGGTGGCGGCGGGCGACGCGATCCTCGGCCTCGCCT
The DNA here is from genome assembly GCA_001899715.1 of Sphingobium sp. 66-54. Classification (GTDB taxonomy): domain Bacteria; phylum Pseudomonadota; class Alphaproteobacteria; order Sphingomonadales; family Sphingomonadaceae; genus Sphingobium. Next base: position 200,887 of record MKWI01000024.1, on the reverse strand, counting down.
CCAGCGGCGTCCATTCCAACGGCTATTCGCTGGTGCGGCGGCTGGCGGCGGACAAGGGCTGGAAGCTTAACCGCCCGGCCCTGTTCGACCCCGAGACGCTGCTGATCGACGCGCTGATGGCGCCGACGCGCATCTATGTGAAGGCGCTGCTGCCGCTGGTGCGCGCCGGGACGATTCACGCCATGGCGCACATCACCGGCGGCGGGCTGCTGGAGAATATCCCGCGCGTGCTGCCCGACGACCTGCATGCGCATATCGACGCCGACCTGTGGCCGCAGAGCCGGCTGATGGCGTTCCTGCAAGCGCAGGGACATATCGAGCCGGGCGAGATGGCACGCACCTTCAACTGCGGCATCGGCATGGCGGTGGTCGTCGCGCCGGACGAGGCGGAGGCGGTGACGGCGGCGCTGACCGAGGCGGGTGAGACCGTCCACCGCATCGGCGAGATCCGGTCTGGCGCCAAGGGCTGCACGGTGCGCGGCTCCGACGAGGCGTGGAGCGCGTTGGCAGCGTGGGAGGCGACGCATCTTGGCTGAGGACCGGGCGATGGCGGCGCCGGGCGTGTCTCGACTGCGCTCGGCACGAATGGGCCCGCGTGCAATAGCGGGAAGCGCCTGATGGCCAAGGCCAGGGTCGCCGTGATGCTCTCCGGCACGGGTACGACGATGATGTCGCTGCTCTATGCCTCGCGCCTGCCGGATTGCCCCTATGAGATCGTGCTGGTCGCCTCCAACAGGGCGGATGCCGGCGGGCTCAAGGTCGCGGCGGCGGAGGGTATCGCCACCTTCGCGCACAGCCACAAAGGGCTGAGCCGCGAGGCGCATGAGGCGATCATGCACGCGGAGCTGGTCAAGGCAGGCGCCGATTATGTCGCGCTGTGCGGTTATATGCGCATCCTCTCGGCCAGCTTCGTCGAAAAATGGGCGGGGCGGATGCTCAACACCCACCCATCGCTGCTGCCGAAGTATAAGGGCCTCGATACACATCAGCGCGCGCTGGACGCCGGCGATGGCCATGGCGGCTGCACCGTGCATCTCGTCACGCCGGAGTTGGACGACGGGCCGATCCTCGGCCAGATTCCCGTTGCCATCCTGCCCGGCGATACGGCGGAGACGCTGGGTCAGCGCGTGCTCTATGCGGAATATCAGCTCTATTCGCGCATGCTCGCCGCCTATGTCGGGCGGGAACGCGACCCGGAGTGGATCATCGCGCGGGTGAACGAGCTGGCGCTGGCGTTGCCGGAGACCGATGCGCGCTCGTCGCACGGAAGCCCCGGCTGGCGCGTGGGCGGCGAGAAAACGGGCAAGTTCTTCGCCTACGTCTCGGTGCACCATCATGGCGAGGATGCGGTGGCGCTGCTGGTCAAGACCAGCGGGCCGGACGAAATGGCCGCGCTGATCGCCGCCGAGCCGGATCTCTACTACCGCCCGGCTTATTACGGCGCCGCGGGCTGGATCGCCCTGCGGCTCGACCGGCCCGGCGTGGACTGGGACCATGTCGCGCAATGGCTGGCCCGAAGCTGGCGCGCGGTGGCGCCCAAGCGGCTCACCAAGCTGATGGCGGCGGCGGACGAATTTTAGGGCGGATTGCGAGCGGATGGGGATGCTCCGTCCGCTCACCCTGAACTTGTCGAAGGGCTGTATATTCTCCAACCGGTCGGCGGCAGTCGTTCAGGTCAAAGGGCTATGCCTGGCCATTATCCGCTCTTGAGCTTTTGATGATCGGGTAAACGCCGAAGAGATCTGCTTTCCCTCAAACAGCGGGGCGTAAACAGGCGTCGACCGCTGTTCCCCGCCGCCCTGGGCTCCCGCCTGCGCAGGAGCACAAGCAACGGATATATAGCGGGATATTGGGTCGGCCGAGCCTGCTCATCGGCTCGTATCATCACATGTGATTACCGGAAGTTATCCGCGTATGCCTGAATCTTCAGGGTCTTGGGTGGCGTTATTACGACATGATAGGCAATGCCGTAGCGCTCGGCATAGGCGCGGGCGGCGGCCTCGCTGGCGAATTGCAGCTTGATCTGCTCACGCGTGTCGCCCGATCCGGCCCAGCCGGTCATCGGATCCGGCTTCTTCGCCTCGGCCGGCTCGAACTCCAGCATCCAGGTGCTGGTGCGCGCCTTGCCGGACTGCATGGCGTTCTTGGGTATCTGGTAGATCCGTGCGGACATGGCTGGCACTGGCTTCCCTTGTTGAGCGCAACCGCGTTTGCCCAAAGGCCGGCGGCTGTCAAGGTTGCGTGGGCCGGATGGCCGCCCTCCCCCTTCCCAATCGCGATCATCGCGGCTATGGGGCGCCGGCATTTCTCCATGGCCTGCCTCTTTCGGGTTTCCGGCGGGCCTGTTCCCCTCCCGAGCCCGCACAGCAGGAGAATCGGGATGGCCTGGATCATCCTCGGCATTGCCGTCATCACGGAAATCATCTGGGCGCTGAGCCTCAAATGGGCCGGCACCCACGGCACATGGCAGGCGGCGAGCGTGCCTATCATTTTGAGCTTCGTGAACATGGGGCTGCTGGCGCTGGCGATGCGCGGCCTGCCCGCCGGTACGGCCTATGCGGTGTGGACCGGCCTTGGCGCGGTGGGCGTCATCATCGGCGGCGTGCTGCTGTTCGGCGACAGGGTGAGCGCGCCGCAAGCCGGCTTCATGGCGCTGATCGTGATCGGCGTGGTAGGAACCAAGTTGTTCGCGACGAGTTGAGGGGGTCGGCGTCAAGGCGGATCGGCCGGGCTGTATCCCGGCCTTGGCGAACCTTTGCAAAACCAAGCCCTATCCTGGGCTCAGCAGTCCTGCGAAGGCAGCAGCCTTGGGCGCACCGACAGTTCTTTTCTTCCCTGTGCTCCTGCCTGCGCAGGAGCACAGCGTAAGCAGACGCACTCTAGCGCCGCGCGTCCGCCTTTTTGGTGCGCAGCGTGGCGTTGGCGGCGGCGGGATCGTCGGGCCAAGGGTGCCTAGGATAGCGGCCGCGCATCTCCTTGGCGACATCGGCCCAGCTCCCCCGCCAGAAGGCCGGCAGATCGCGCGTGGTCTGGATCGGCCGGCCGGCCGGCGAGGTGAGCGAGAGGACCAGCGGGATGCGCTGCGTGCCCACGGTCGGGTGCTCGGACAAGCCGAACAGCGCCTGCACGCGCAGCTCCACGATCGGACCGGCGGGCGCGGCATAGTCGATGGCGTGGCGGCTGCCGGCGGGGCTGGTGAACTCGGCGGGAGCGAGCGCCTCGATCCGCCGGGCCGCGTCCCAGCCGAGGCGCTGGACGAGCAGATCGTGCAGCGCACCCGGCTCGATGGCGGCGAAGCGGCGGGCGGCGGCCGGAAGCAGCATCTCCAGCCAATCCTCGGAATCGGCACGCAGGGCCGCATCCGAGAGCGCCTCGCCGACCCCGGCGTAGGCGGCGCGGGTCCGCAGCGCCTCGGCGGCCTTGCCCCATGGCAGCAGGTCGAGACCCTCGCTGCGCAACGCCTGCGCCAGCGCGGCGATGACGGCGACTCGCTCGGGGGTTTCATCGGGACCGGAGGTGAGGCGAATGGCGCCCAACCAGCGCTCGCGCAGCGCCTCGACACCGCCCAGATCCTTGCGCCAGCGCACGGTGCGGCGCTCGGTGAGACGATCGGCGGCGGCGGAGAGCACCTCCGCTTCATCCATGGCGACGGCGGAGAGGATGCGCGCACCGGCAGCGCTGCCCTGAATCTCACCAACCGCCAGCCAGTCGGCGTGGGCGAGCGGATCGGCGGGATCGAGCCGGAAGCCGCGTCCGCCAGCGCTGATCCAGTCGGCGCCGGTGGCGTCGCGGCGCTTGGCGATGCGGTCCGGAAAAGCGCGGATCAGGCAGCGGCCGAGGGCGGCATCGTCATCGCTCCCCTGCCCCGCGCCCGCCACCAGTCCCAGCCAGCGGCGAGCGAGACCACGCGCGCCTTCGGCCCGTGGTCCGCGCTCGCGCCGCCAGTTGGCGCGGCGGCGGGCGAGGTCGACCGAGGGACCGCCCAGCCCGCGCTCGGTGAGCAGCACGGCGGCATCGGCCGCGACCGTCGCTCCACCGGCCTGCGCCGAAAGCAGCAGCATATGGGCGAGGCGCGGCTCCAGCGGCAGATCGGCGATGCGGCGGCCGTGCGCGGTCGCGCGCCCCTCGCCATCGAGTGCGCCAAGGCCGATGAGGCGGCGGCGCGCCTCGCTGACGGCAGCGGTGGGCGGCGGATCAAGCCAGCGCAGCGTGGCGGGATCGGTCGCGCCCCACACCGCGCAATCGAGCAGCAGGCCGGTAAGGTCACTCTCCAATATCTCGGGCGGGTCAAAGGGCGGCAGGCCAGCGGTCGCCGCCGCTTCCCACAGGCGATAGGCGATGCCGGGCGCCTGACGGCCCGCACGGCCAGCGCGCTGGGTGACGGCGGCCTGGCTCGCCCGCTCGGTGACGAGGCGGGTGACGCCGGCCGCAAGATCGTGCCGGGGGCGGCGCGCGAGGCCGGAATCGATGACGATCCGCACGCCGTCGATAGTGAGGCTGGTCTCGGCGATGCTGGTGGCGAGGATGAGCTTGCGCGTGCCGGGCGCAGCGGAGCGCAGAGCCGCGCGTTGCAGCGCCGGGTCGAGCGAGCCGTGCAGCTTGTGCAACGCGACGGCGGGCGGGAGGGTCTCCAGCCGCTCGGCGGTGCGCTCGATCTCGCCGACACCGGGGAGGAAGGCGAGCAGGTCGCCCTCTCCCTCCTCAGCCAGCGCGCGGCGGATGGCGGCGGCCATGGCGTCCTCGATGCGGGCGTCGGCGGCGCGGCCGATATGGCGCAGGGTGATGGGGTGGCTGCGGCCTTCGCTCTCGATGATCGGCGCGCCATCCATCAGCGCGGCGAAGCGGGCGCCATCGAGCGTGGCGGACATGGCGACGAGGCGCAGGTCCTCGCGTAGACCCGCCTGCGCATCGAGCGCGAGGGCGAGACCGAAATCGCCCTCCAGACTGCGCTCATGCACCTCGTCGAACAGCACGGCGGAGACGCCGGCCAGCTCCGGGTCGGCCTGGATACGGCGGCGGAAGACGCCTTCCGTGACGACGAGGATGCGGGTGCGCGCGGAGGTGCGGCTTTCGAGCCGGGTGACGTAGCCGATGGTCTCGCCCGGCTTCTCGCCGGCCTGCTCGGCCATGCGCTCGGCGGCGGCGCGCGCGGCGAGGCGGCGGGGCGAGAGCAGCCAGACCTGGCCGGCGCACCATGGCTCGGCGAGCAGGGCCGGCGCGACCATGGTGGTCTTGCCCGCGCCCGGCGGGGCGACCAGCACGGCGCTCGACCCGGCGCGCAGGGCGGCGAGCAGATCGGGCAGGACGGCGTGGATCGGCAGCGTCATCGCGCTTCCCGTGCCGTGTGGAGCGGTGGAGTGCAAGAGGGGTGGCGCGGTGCGATCATCAGCGCCACTGGTGCTTACCCTACGTCAATAACGCGACGTGCTCCTGCGCAGGCAGGAGCTCAAGGCGATAGGGCACCGCGGTTGGGCCCTGGGCTCCTGCTTACGCAGGAGTACTGGCAGGGCGTGGGCGAGATGGCGCGCGCCGGGTGTGCCTTGCCTTCGCTCGACGCGACCCGGTGGTGGTGGCGTTGCGCCCGATCGTTCAGGTCGGCAGCAGGCCGATCAGGTCCGGCACATGGAGCGTCGGCGCGGCGGCGGGGAGATCGCCCTGTTTGAGCGCGCGGGCGGCGGCGAGCAGGCCATCGAGCGCGCGGACATAGAGGACGCCGCCGAGGCTGACGCGCTTGACGCCGGCCGCCGACAGGGTCTCCAGCGGGACGAGACCGGCGAGCGGCCCCATCACAACGTTGACCGGCAACGGGGCGACCGCTTTCACCACCGTTTCGATGGCCTCCATCGTGGGGAGGAACGGCGCGTAGAGCACGTCCGCACCCGCCTCCGCAAAGGCAGTGAGGCGGCGGACGGTGTCGTCGAGATCGGGCCGGCCCTTGATGAAATTATCGGCGCGGGCGGTGAGCAGGATGCGACCCTTGGCGGCCTTCGCGGCGGCGGCGATACGGGCGACGGCATGGTCGAAATCGTGGATCGGCCGCGCGGGGTCGGCCGTGGTGTCCTCGATGCCGAGGCCAGCGAGACCGGCGGCGATAGCGGCTTCCACCGTGGCGACGCAATCCTCCGGCGCGGGGCCGAAGCCGTCCTCCAGATCGCCGTTGATCGGCAGGTTGCTGGCCCGCCCGAGCAGGGCGGCGTTGGCGATAGCGTCGGCGCGGCTGACCTCATGATGACCGTCATGCCGGCCGAGACCGAGCGCGATGGCAATGGAGGTGGAGCCGATCGCCTCGAACCCCTCGCGCGCCAGCAGCGCCGCCGACATGGCGTCCCACGCGTTCGGCATGATGAAGGCGCCGGGGCGCGTGTGCAGCGCCCTGAACTGCTCGTAGCGTTCGGCCTGGGTCATGCCGGCCTCGCCGGGCTGTTCAGCCCGCGCTGCACGGCCGGGCGCGCGAGGCCGGCATCGAGCCAGCGCGGCACACGGCGCAGCGCGGCGTAATCGACCAGTTCTGCCGCCTCGTAGAAGCCGATGAGATTGCGCACCCAGCCGAGGCAGGCGCAATCGACGATGGTGAACTCCTTGCCCATCAGCCAGTCGCGCCCATCCAGCCGATCTTCCAGCAGCGCCAGCATGCGTTTGGCTTCGCCGACATAGCGCTCAAGCGGGCGCTTGTCCGCGATCTCGCGGCCGGCGAACTTGTTGAAATAGCCGACCTGCCCGAACATCGGACCGATATGGCCGGCTTGCAGGAACAGCCATGTGCGCGCCTCAAGCTGGCCGGCGCGATCGGCCGGGATCAGCTTGCCGGTCTTCTCGGCGAGGTAGAGCAGGATGGCATTGGATTCGAACATGCCGATCGGCTCGCCGTCCGGCCCGTCCGGGTCGATGATGGCGGGAATCTTGCCATTGGGGTTGAGCGCGAGGAATTCCGGCGTCCAGCTCTCGTTCACCATGATGTTCACGGCGTGGGCTTCATAGGGCAGGCCCATCTCCTCCAGCGCGATGGAGACCTTCACGCCGTTGGGCGTGGTCATCGAATAAAGCTGGATGATGTCCGGATTGGTCGCCGGCCAGCGGCGGGTGATGGGGAAACGATCGAGCTTGCTCATGCTCCTCCTCTCCTGTTCTCGCGCCGTGGACGAGGTGAAGCACGGCCTTTGCTCCGCCATGGACCCGGCGGAGCGACGGGGCAAGGCGGCGACTCGAACGAGGGGGCCGAGGTGGATCGGGATGCGGATGGGGAGCGGGTGCCCCCCACGGACTCCTGCGAAAGCAGGAGCACTTCGCTTTTATTACAGGCAGCCCATGAAGGGCGCCGCGGCGCCATCCTTCAATAAGCGCGTGCGATGGCGAAGGCGACGGCTTCGGTCAGCGCTGCCTTGGCCGCGCCGTTGCCGAACAGGCCGAGGGCGTCGATGGCCCGCTGGCCGTAAAGACGCGCGCGATCCAGCGTGTCGTCGATGGCGCCGGTGGCAGCGAGCAATTGCTGGGCGTGGGCAAGATCGGCATTGTCGCCGTGGAGACCGGACATGGTCTCCTTCCAGAATATCCGATCCGCCTCCGAACCGCGCGCATAAGCGAGGATGACCGGCAGGGTAATCTTGCCGTCACGGAAATCGTCGCCCGTATCCTTGCCCATCGTCGCACCGTCCGAGACATAGTCGATGGCGTCATCGACAAGCTGGAAGGCGATGCCGAGGTTGCGGCCATAGGCGTCCAGCGCCAGTTCCTCCGGCTCGGGCCGCTCGGCGACCACGGCGGAAATGCGGCAGGCGGCCGCGAACAGCGCGGCGGTCTTGGCGTCGATGATCTCCAGATACTGGCTCTCATCCGTCTCGATGCGGCGCTGGGCGGTGAGCTGGTTCACCTCACCCTCCGCGATCACCGCCGAGGCGCCGGAGAGGATGCGCAGCACCTTGAGCGAGCCATCCTCGACCATCAGCTCGAACGAACGGCTGAACAGGAAATCGCCGACGAGGACCGAGGCATTGTTGCCCCAGATCATGTTGGCGGTGCGGCGGCCCCGGCGCATGCCGCTGCCATCCACCACATCGTCGTGCAGCAGGGTAGCGGTGTGGATGAACTCGACGGCGGCGGAGAGCTTGTGGTGGCGGGCGCCCTGATAGTCGAGCAATCGCGCGCAGGCGAGCGTCAGCATCGGCCGCATCCGCTTGCCGCCGCCGGCAATGAGATGGCCCGCCAGCTCCGGGATCAGCGGAATGCGCGACTGCATGCGCGCGAGGATGACGGCGTTGACGCTGTTCATATCCTCGGCGACGAGGCTCATCATGGGTTCAAGCGACGGCACGCGCTCGCCCGACATGCGGTGAATGGTGGCGGTCATGCGGCGTCCTCTGGCGGGCAGGCCCCGCTTTGGCAAGCGATTTGGGGCCGCCGGGGCGCAAAACACCTTGCCTTGCGCGGCAAGAGAGGCGAGTGATGCGCGCGTTTCCAAGGGAGAAAGCCGCTGATGGACGAAACGCTCAGGCGCTATCGGGAAAGCATCGACAATATCGACGCCGCGCTCGTTTTCTTGCTGGCCGAGCGGTTCAAGGTCACGCAGGCCGTCGGTGCCTACAAGGCGCAGGCCGAGCTGCCCCCAGCCGATCCCGATCGCGAGGCGAAGCAGATCACGCGGTTGCGCCGACTCGCGGTGGACGCCCATCTCGATCCGGATTTCACCGAGAAATTCCTGCGCTTCATCATCGATGAGGTGATCCGGCACCATGAGCGGATGCGGGGCAATGACTGACGCCTCCCTCCTCGCGCGAACCTGGGAATATCGGGTCCAGAAGACCGCCCTGAAGCTGAGCGCGCGCCTGCGCGCGGCGCTGGCGGCCGCGCGGGAAGGCAATGCCGCGCCGCGCTTTGCCCGCTCCCGCTATGGCGTGCTGATGCGTGCCAACTGGAGCGACCGGACGTTCCAATACTGCTTCTACGGAACCTACGGCTCCGCGCTGGCGGACCTGCTGAACGGCATGGACCGGCCGTTCGCTTTCATCGACATCGGCGCCAATCAGGGGCTCTACAGCCTCATCGCCGCCAAAGCGCCGCAGTGCCGAAAGGTGCTGGCGCTGGAGCCGGTGCGCGAGACGTTCGCCACCCTCCAGGACAATATCGCCGCGAACGAGACGACCGGCCGGATCACGGCGGTGGAGGCCGCCCTCTCCGACCATGCCGGCACGGCGACCATCTCGGTCAACCCGGCGCACAGCGGCACGGCGTCGCTCGACCATGGCGCCGGGGCTACCGGGGTGGCCTCACGCAGCGTCCGGCTGATCGACCATGAGGAGTTCGACGATCTGGTCGGGGAACCGGCGGACCTCGTCGTCAAGGTCGATGTCGAGGGGCATGAGAGCGTGGTCATCAACGAACTGATGAAATCCCGCCATGCGCCGACGATCAGGCATCTGTTCTACGAAATCGACCAGCGCTGGACGGACAATGCGGCCATCGTCGCGCTGCTGCGCGAGGCGGGCTTCACAACCTTCCGCAAATATGGCGTGGGCCGGCATTACGACATGCTCGCGTCGCGCTGACGCAAAAGGCCGCCGGAAATACCCCGGCGGCCCTTGTCGCAATCCGCTGAGCGCGGAGATCAGCCGACGATTTCTTCCGGCTTGAAGAAATAGGCAATCTCGATCGCGGCATTCTCGTCGCTGTCCGACCCGTGGACGCTGTTGGCCTCGATCGATTCGGCCAGCTCCTTGCGGATGGTGCCCGGCTCGGCGTTGGCGGGATTGGTGGCGCCCATGATGTCGCGGTTGCGCTTCACGGCGTCCTCGCCTTCCAGCACCTGCACGACGACCGGGCCGGAGATCATGAATTCGACCAGCTCGCCGAAGAAGGGGCGCTCCTTGTGGACCGCATAGAAGCCCTCGGCCTGCTCGCGGGTCATGTGGATGCGCTTGGAAGCGACGACACGCAGGCCGGCCTCCTCCAGCATCCTGGTAACGGCGCCGGTCAGGTTGCG
>MKWI01000024.1:0-190904 GCA_001899715.1 Sphingobium sp. 66-54 | reverse complement strand
AAAAGGTGCGTGTAACCGCCATGAAGGTGCTCCGAATATTCGCTGATTGGAAAGACGCGCGGGCTCTAGCGGCGAAGCGTGTGGGGATCAAGTGGGGCACTCTACTCCGGATGGCAGCGGCCTCTCTGCCCGATCAGGCTCACTGAAATGGCCTTTTGCCAGCCTTGCTTGACATTGACTTGTCTACATGACATTTAGTCATGGAAAGCTGACATAAGGCCACTCCGATGAAGAACCGCCTGAAAGTGCTCCGTGCCGAACGCGACTGGACACAGGCCGATCTGGCCGAGCGGCTCGCTGTTTCGCGGCAGGCGGTCAACGCCATCGAGCGCGGCAAATATGATCCGTCGCTGCCGCTGGCGTTCGGCATCGCGCGGCTGTTCGGCATGACAATCGAGGAGATATTCGATGATGGGCATGAAAATGACTGAGAAGCTCTCCTCCCGGGACAAGCGCCGGCATCCCCTGCGCGATCTGTTCCTGACGGCGGGCGTTGTGGGGGTGGCCGTCGTTGCGGCCGTCACGCTGCTCAACCGGAACCCGCCGGGGCAGGAACCGGGCTTCTCGCCCGTAGCCGGGATCGCGATCATTATCGGCGGCCTGATCGGTTACGCCGCGTTGACGCTCGTCTACATGAAACGCACCGACGAGCACGACATGAACGCCAATCTGTGGGGCCTCTCCTACGGATATCTGTTCTTTGCCGGCGCGGCGCCCGTCTGGTGGATGCTCAATCATTCGGGATTGGCCGGGCCGGTCGATTTCTGGGCGCTTTACATCATCAGCGCGCTTGTCTCCGCGGGCGCATGGAGCTGGCTGCGTTTTCGCTGACCGGCGCTACGGCCCCTGCCGCCACTTGCCGCCCTCCTGCCGCCAGAAGCGCGGGATGACGCCATCGACCTTGCCGAGCGCGCGCCATGTGGCGCGGGCCTCGTCGATGGTCGTATCGTCGAAGAAATAGAAGGCGCGCTCGAAGGCCAGCGCCTCCTCACGCCAACGGCCGTCCGCCAGCGCGATGTGGCGGGCGGCGTTGAGCGGTGCGCAGGCAGCGGAGAGCAGGATCGGCTGCACATCCGGCTGGGGCGCGTCGTCATGATCGTTGGCGAGGTAGGTTTCCGGCCCGGCGCTCCAGAGGGCGCGGGAGACGCGGTCGAGCAGGGCGCGCTCGGCGGAGACGACGAGCAGGCGACCGCCTCCCTCCAGCACCCGGCGGGCGATGGCGGGGATCACCGCCTCGGCCGGATCGCGGGTAAGTTGGTAGAAATCAACCTGCATGGGTATCACGCGCCCGAAACGGCCCACCTCGTGCTCCTGCGCAGGCAGGAGCCCAGGGCGGCAAGGGAGGGCGGCTGGGCCCTGTGCTCCTGCCTGCGCAGGAGCACAAGATAGCCCATAACGCAGGGGCTCATGCTTGATAATGATCGCGGATGAGCTGATCGAGCAGGCGCACGCCGTAGCCGGTGGCGCCCTTGTCCCATGTCGCGCCGGGCTTGTCGGCCCAGACCATGCCGGCAATGTCGAGATGCGCCCATTTGACCCCGTCCTGAATGAAGCGCTTGATGAACTGCGCCGCGGTGATCGAGCCGGCAAAGCGCGGGCCGATGTTCTTCATGTCCGCGATGGGGCTTTCGAGCAGCTTGTCGTAGGCATCCGCCACGGGGAAGCGCCACAGCTTGTCGCCGCTCTCCAGACCGGCGGCGAGAAGCTGGTTGGCAAGGCCGTCATCATTGCTGAACAGGCCGGCATGCTCGTGGCCGAGCGCGACGATCATCGCGCCGGTGAGCGTGGCGAGGTCGATCAGCGTCGCGGGCTTCCACGTCTGCTGCGCCCACCAGACCGCATCGGACAGTACGAGGCGCCCTTCGGCATCGGTATTGAGCACTTCGACCGTCTGGCCGGACATGGTGGTGACGATGTCGCCAGGGCGCTGGGCGCCGCCGTCCGGCATGTTCTCGACCAGTCCGCACACGCCGACGACATGCGCCTTGGCCTTGCGCGCGGCGAGCGCCTTGAGCGTGCCCGCCACCGCGCCGGCGCCGCCCATGTCCCACTTCATGTCCTCCATGCCCGGTCCCGGCTTGAGCGAGATGCCGCCGGTATCGAACGTGACGCCCTTGCCGACGAGAACCAGCGGCGTCTCCTGCGCGCCGCCGGTGCCGTCCCAGCGCAGCGCGAGCAGGCGGGGCTTGCGGACCGAGCCCTGCGCCACGCCGAGCAGCGCGCCCATGCCGAGCCGTTCCATCTCCGCCTCGTCCAGCACGATGATCTCGATGCCGAGATCGGCCAGCGGGCGGCAGCGCTCCACGAAGCTCTCGGGATAGAGGATGTTGGCCGGCTCCGAGACCAGCTCGCGGGTGAAGGCGACGCCCTGCGCCAGCGCCTCGCGATCCGCCCAGAGCGCGGGCAGATCGGCCGCTCCGCTCTGGAGGGTCAGCGTCTCCAGCGTCGGCCTGGCCTTCTCGGTCAGCTTGGTGCGGTAGGTGTCGATCCGCCATGAGCGCAGCAGCGCGCCGAGACCGAGATGGGCGAGCGCGCCCGCGTCCACGCCGCTGCCGTCGACCGTGGCCTGCGTCACGCCCGAGGTGAGCAGCCGCGCCACCACGGCGGCGCCGGCACGCTCGAAATCGGCGGCCTTGCCCTCGCCCGTGCCGACCAGCAGCACGCGCACCGTCTTGCCACCCTCGCTCACGAACAGCTCGACCAGCGCGCCCACCTCCCCGGTGAAGCGCGAAGCGGCGGCGGCTTCAGCCGCGAGGCCCTGCGCCTCGATCGCCGGCGCGATGGCCGCCCCCTTGGCGACCGGAAAGACGAGGCAGCCCGTATCGGCGGGCCGGGAAGCACTGAGGGCGATCTTCATGGATGACAGCTCCTGAGAGGAAAGGATCGCGCCGGGCGGCGCGAAATTGGCACCCGAATAGCGCTCCGCCACGCCAAGCGCCACGCCAAACGGCACGAATGACGCGATTTCATGAATGGCAAGACGATTGCGATCCCTCCGCCGCAATGCAATAGGCGGCCGATGATGACGCAGCGCGACAATGCGGGCCATTGGGCGGGCCGCCGGTGGGAGGCGATGGGTTGGCGATGCTGACAGGCACCGCCGCGCCCGCGCGACTCCCGGCGTGCGGCCGCTCGCTGAGCGCCGCGCTCGGCCTGTTGCTGCTGCTCGGCACGGCAAGCGCCGCCATGGCGCAGGAGCAGGCGGACGACGCCGCCCCGCCAAGCCTGCAACCGCGCCCCGACACCGGCCGCGACGTGGCTCCGCCCGACCAGCCGATTTCCGCCGAGGAGATCGCCTTCGAGGCAGCGCGGATCGACTATGATTATGAGCGCGATATCGTCACCGCCAGCGGCGACGTGCGCGCCGCCCGCGATGGCGCAACCCTCGCCGCCGACGAGGTGGTGTGGGACCGCAAGGCCGGCACCGTTATCGCGCGTGGCGACGTGATGCTCACCAGCCGCAACGGCGACAAGGCCTATGCCGACGAGATGGACGTCACCGAGTCCCTGCGCGACGGCATCATCGACAATCTGCTGATCGTCACGCAGGATGGCGACCGGCTCGCCGCCGACAAGGGCCAGCGGCAGGGCGAGATCTACGTGTTGCAGCACGCCGCCTACACGCCCTGCCGGGTGGAGACGGAAGCAGGCTGCCCCAAGGAGCCGACCTGGCAGATCCAGGCCGACAAGGTGGTGCTGGACAATGCCCGCGAGCGCGTCCGTTACGAGGGCGCACGGATCAAGTTCCTCGGCCTGCCGCTCATCCCGCTCCCCGGCCTGCGCCATAGCATCGGCGAGAAAGGTGGCAGCGGCCTGCTGGTGCCCGACGTGGGCTATGACCGGCGCAACGGCTTCGAACTGTCGCTGCCTTATTATATCCGCCTTGCCGGCAACCGCGACCTCACCATCACGCCGCATGTTTATAGCGACGTGCTACCGATGTTGCAGGCCGACTATCGCGCATTGCTCTCGCGCGGGGCCTATCAGGTCACGGGCTACGCCACGGTGAGCCAGCGCGCCCCGGCCAACGATCCGCTGGCGACCACCGGCCCGGACCGGCTGCGCGGCTACATCGCGGCGAGCGGCAAGTTCCAGTTCGACCCGCTCTGGTCGCTCAGCGGATCGCTGCGCTATGTGAGCGATCGGACCTTCCTCAACCGCTACGATATCAGCCACGAGGACCGGCTGCGCTCGACCTTCAACCTGGAGCGGACGGGCGCCCGCAGCTACCTTTCGATCGCCGGCTGGGATTTCCAGTCGCTCCGCATCAACGACCCTTCCGGACAGGTGCCCATCGCCCTGCCCGCCATCGACTATCGCCTGCGGCTCACCGATCCGCTGGTGGGCGGCACCGTGCAGTTCCAGGCCAACAGCCTCGCCATCCTGCGCACCGAGGGGCAGGATACGCAACGTGCCTTCGTCGGCGTCACCTGGGTCAAGAGCGGGCTGACCGGGCTCGGGCAGGAATGGTCGCTCACCGGCTATGCGCGCGGCGACATCTATCACAGCGCCCAGAACAACCTCAGCCCCACCGTCATCTATCGCGGCGATCCGGGCTGGCAGACGCGGGGCATTGCCGCGCTGGCGCTCGACATGCGCTGGCCGTTCATCGGCAAGGCGCTGGGCGGCACGCAGCGGATCGTGCCGCGCGTCCAGCTCGTGCTGGCGCCGCGCCTCGCCAACCTCTCCGTGCCCAATGAGGATGCGCGCGCGATCGACCTCGAAGACTCCAACCTGTTCGCGCTCAACCGCTTTCCCGGCTACGACCGCTTCGAAGATTCGAGCCGCATCACCTACGGCCTCGATTATCGACTGGACCGGCCCAACTTCACCTTCGATGCGACCATCGGCCAGAGCTACCGCATCAACGAGCGCCGCACGGTGCTGCCCGACGGCACCGGACTCTCCGGCCGCCTCTCCGATATCGTCGGCCGCGCGCAACTGCGCTACAAGGACTTCATCTCGATCACCCACCGCTTCCGGCTGGACAAGAACAACCTCGCCGTCCGCCGCAACGAGATCGAGGCGACGGTGGGTTCGCGCACGACCTATGCGGAGATCGGCTATATCCGCCTCAACCGCAACATCACCACCGGTGTGGAGGATCTGCGCGACGTAGAGGAAATACGGGTCGGCGCGCGCATCGCCTTTGCCCGCTACTGGTCCGTATTCGGCTCGACCAACATCGACCTGACCGGCATCACCGACGACCCGACCAGCACCCTCTCCGGCTTCGAACCGGTGCGCCACCGCGTCGGCATCGCTTATGAGGACGACTGCCTGGAAATGGGCTTCACCTGGCGGCGCGACTATCAGACGGTGGGCGATGCGCGGCGCGGCAATTCCTTCCAGCTCCGGCTGGTATTTAAGAATCTGGGTCTGTAAGACGGTCCGTCGCGTGTCTCCGGTAGCCCTGCCGGCCCGGCGCGCTCAGCCGGGGTTAAGCCGGGGCGGATTATGCGCCGGGACAGCAAGCGGAAGGCAGGGATGATGGCCCTTTCCGAATGGAGAGCAGTTTGATCGACGTGAAGACCATGTCCACCCGTTTCACCATCGCGATGATCGCCGGGCTCGGCGGCTGCCTGCTGGTGCAGGGCGCCACCGCCCAGCCGGCGCAGGACGACGCGGTCAGTGCGCCTTCGTCCGCGCTGGACATTCCCGAATCCGTCACCTTGTTCGGCAAGCGGGACCCCAATGTGCGCCGCGCGACCGCGCTGGTGAACGGCGAGGTCATCACCGAGACCGATGTCGAGCAGCGGCTCGCGCTGGTCGTGCTCGCTAATGGCGGCAAGGTGAGCGACGAGGAGCGCGACCGCCTTCGGCTCCAGGTGCTGCGTAACCTGATCGACGAGACGCTGCAAATCCAGGAAGCGGCCGCCAAGGACATCAAGATCGCGCCGCAAGAATTGAACGAGAATTACGCGCGCGTCGCCAGCAACTTCAAATATTCGCCCGACGGCTTCTCCAAATATCTTGCCTCGCAGGGCTCATCCGAGCGCAGCATCAAACGGCAGATCGAGGGCGAGGTCGCGTGGAACCGCCTGCTGCGGCGTGAGGTCCAGCCGTTCGTCAATGTCTCCGAGGAGGAGGTGCGCGCGGTCGTCGACCGGCTGAAAGCTGCCAAGGGCAGCGACGAGTTCCGCATCGGCGAAATTTACCTCTCCGCCACGCCCGAGAACAGCCAGCAGGTCGAGCACAATGGCGAGCAGATCCTGGAGCAGATCCGCAACGGCGGCTCGTTCCAGGCCTATGCACGGCAATATTCGGAAGCCTCGACGGCGGCGGTGGGCGGCGACCTCGGCTGGGTGCGGCTGCCGCAGCTCCCCGAGGAATTGCAGGCCGCCGCGCAGCAGCTCCAGGTCGGGCAGGTCGCCGGGCCGATCGCGGTGCCGGGCGGCTTCTCGATCGTCTATCTCATGGACAAGCGTCAGGTGCTGACCGCCGATCCGCGCGACGCGATCCTCAGCCTCAAGCAGATCGCCATCGACTTCCCCCCCGGCACATCGGCGGCGGACGCGCAGAAGCGTGCCGATACCTTTAGCGAGGCGATCAGAACCATGCGGGGCTGCGGCGCGGTGTCCGAACTGGCCGACCGGATCGGCGCCACCGTGGTCGAGAACGATATTCCCGCCCGCAACCTGCCGCCGCAGCTCCAGAACATCCTGCTCTCCATGCAGGTGGGCGAGGCGACGCCGCCGTTCGGCTCCGCCGCCGAAGGCGTACGCGCGCTGGTGCTGTGCGGCCGTGACGAGCCACAGGACGCCGGCTCCCCCTCGTTTGACCAGATCATGTCCCAGATGGAGGAGGAGCGCGTCAACAAACGCGCCCGCACCTATCTCCGCGACCTGCGCCGCGACGCCGTGATCGACTATAACTAAACCCATGGACGGGCACCCGCCAGACGCCGCCTTGTCCGGCCCGATCGCAATTTCGCTGGGCGACCCGGCGGGGATCGGGCCGGAGGTGATCGCCAAGGCGTGGGAGTTGCGTGCGCGGGAGCAGCTTCCGCCTTTCTTCGTGGTGGGCGACCTGGCGGCGATCCGCACCGTATGGGACGGGCCGCTGGCGCGCATCCACGATCCGGCCGAGGCGGCGGGCGTGTTCGACCGCGCGCTGCCCTGCCTGCAAATCGCCGATGTGGGCGAGATCGTCCCCGGCAACCCGACGCTGGACGGGGCGCGCTGCGCTTTTCAGGCGCTGGAATGCGCCACCGGGCTCGTCCGCGCGGAAAGCGCGAGCGCGCTCGTCACCGGCCCGGTCTCCAAGGCGCAGCTTGCGCAGGCCGGCTTCACCCATCCCGGTCAGACCGAATTCGTCGCCGAGCGCTGCGGTGTCTCGCGCGATAACATCGTGATGATGCTCGCCGGCCCCGGCCTGCGGGTGGTGCCGCTGACCATCCACATTCCCTTCGTGCAGGTGCCGCAGGTGTTGACCGCATCGCTGATCCGCAACCGGGCGGTGGCGACGGTGCGGGGGCTCAAGCGCTTCTTCGGTATCGAGCAGCCGCGCCTCGCCATGGCGGGCCTCAATCCCCATGCCGGCGAGGGCGGCCTGCTCGGCGACGAGGAGATCACCCTTATCGAGCCGGCAATCGCCGCACTGCGCGAGGAAGGGGTGGACATCGTCGGCCCGCTCAGCGCCGACGGCATGTTCACGCCGCGTGCGCGGGCGACCTACGATGCCGCGCTCTGCTGCTACCACGATCAGGCGCTGATCCCGATCAAGACGCTCTGCTTCGACGAAGGCGTCAACATCACACTCGGCCTGCCGATCGTGCGCACATCGCCAGACCACGGCACCGCCTTCGACCTCGCCGGGCGCGACCATGCCCACCCCGGCGCGATGATCGCCGCCATCCGCATGGCGCGCGACGCCGAAATCTGCCGGCGGGCGCAAGCCGATCTGGTCTGAGCGCGGTGCCGCCTGCCCTGCCCCCGCTGCGCGAGGTGATCGCGGCGCACGGCCTGCGCGCCAGCAAGGCGCTGGGCCAGAATTTCCTGCTCGACGAGCAGTTGCTCGACCGGATCGCCGCCGTACCCGGCGCGCTGGCTGGCGAGCGCGTGTTCGAGGTCGGCCCCGGCCCCGGCGGGCTGACCCGCGCTCTGCTGCGTGCGGGCGCGCAGGTAACGGCGGTGGAGCGCGACGCGCGCTGCATTCCGGCGCTGGCCGAGCTTGCCGATGCCTTTCCGGGGCAGCTCCGGGTGATCGAGGGCGACGCGCTGGCGGTGACTCCGGTGGAGGCGTGCGGCGGCCCCGCCCATATCGTCGCCAACCTGCCCTATAATGTCGGCACCGCGCTGCTGGTCGACTGGCTGGAGAGCGCGACCTGGCCGCCCTGGTGGCACTCGGCGACGCTGATGTTCCAGGCCGAAGTCGCCGAGCGGATCGTCGCCCGGCCCGGCAGCGATGCCTATGGCCGGCTGGCGGTCCTCGCCCAATGGCGCGCGATGGCGCGGATCGCGATGCGCGTCCACCGCTCCGCCTTCACGCCGCCGCCCAAGGTGATGTCCGCCATCGTCCACATCGTACCGGGCGAGGCGCCGGCGGGCGTGGCGGTGACGACACTGAGCCGCCTCACCGCTGCCGCCTTCGGTCAGCGCCGCAAGATGCTGCGCCAGAGCCTCAAGGGCCTGCCCGGCGCGCTCGATGCGCTCGCCGCCGCCGGGATCGACGCCAGCCGGCGGGCCGAGACGCTGACGGTGGAGGATTTCGTGACGGTCGCGCGGTTGATGGACGCAGCGGGCTGAGCGGAAAGGTGCGGCATCCGGTCGCGTCGAGCACAATCAGGACAGGTTGAGATCGTCGCAGTGCTCCTGCGCCGGTAGCGGCCCAGGGCGGCAAGGCATTGCGGCTGGGTCCTGAACTCCTGCTTTCGCAGGAGCACATGTTTGCTGGGAGGCAGCCCGCTTGCGCTGGAATAAATGTGCGATGACGAAAACAGCACGCGCGCGAACAGAGAGATGACGCTCTAAATCTCTCTAAACACAGTGGCTGGCCGACGAGGTGGCGAGCCCAACCCGCGCTCTTACTGCTGCTCGACAGGCTCCGCAGACGCGGGCTTGGCAGCCGCTTCGGCCGAAACCACTTTCGGCGCACCGGCAGCGATGGCGGCGATCAGCGGCTCGGCGGCGGGGCAGCTTGCCTTGCAGGTCTTTTGGAGCCGGGCGAGCGTCTCGCGGGCGCTCTCGGTCGCGCCCTTCTCCATCATCGCCAGCCCTTCGCCCTGGAGCGCGGCCTGATTGTCCGGCTCGTCGTCGAGCACGCGGCTATAATAGCGGATTGCCTTGCCCGGCATCTTCTGGAGGCGCGCGATCTTGCCGAGCGCGAGGTAGGTGGCCTTGTCCGCCGGGGCGAGGAGCAGCGCGGTCTCGTAGGCCTCGCGCGCCTTGGCCACGTCCTGTGCGGCCAGTGCTTGCTTGCCCTTCTCGACCCACGTCGCCGCGCGCGCGTCGGCAGGAACCGCGGCCACGGCGGTGCGGCTCGCTTTCTGGCCGAGCGTGGAGCTGGCCGTGAGGGCCAGTGCGCTTGCCAGCAAAATGGACGCGGGGGTGAACCGCATGACCGTCTCCCAGAGTGAACCGCGTGCGTGCAACGCCATGAAACGAAACGCTAGCATGGTTTTTCGAGGGCCGCGAAGAAAAAGCCGTCCGTTCCATCATGATAGGGCGTGAGCAAGGTGCCCGCGCCCCACGGCCGTCCCATCGCGGTTTCCCGACGCGCCTGCCATGCCGGATGCAAGCTTTCAAACTGCTGAATTTGCCCGCGCCCCTCGCGGTCGAGCAGCGAGCAGACGGCATAGACCAGCCGTCCGCCCGGCTTGACCAGCGGCGCGGCTACCGTCAGCAGATGCGCCTGCAACGCGGCGACGCGATCAAGCCGCGCGGGGGTGAGGCGCCAGCGCGCCTCGGGATTGCGCCGCCATGTGCCGGCGCCGCTGCACGGCGCATCGACCAGCACCACGTCGCACTGGCCGGCAAGCGGTGCGAGGCGCTCGGCCTCCCGACCGGGATCGAGCAGCAGCGTCTCGATCATCGCCTCCGCCCCGGCGCGCCGGGCGCGGGGCATGAGCCGCGCCAGCCGGTCGCGCGCCGTATCGGCCGCGATGAGCCGCCCCTGCCCCGCCATATCGGCCGCCAGCGCCAGCGTCTTGCCACCGCCGCCGGCGCACAGATCCAGCACCGTCATGCCGGATCGCGCGGCACAGGCGAGCGCGATGAGCTGGCTGCCGCCGTCCTGCACCTCGATCTGGCCGGTCTGAAGCAGCGGATCGCGCTCGACATCGGTGCCGGCCGGGAGCGCGATGCCGTGGGACAGATGCGCCAGCGGCCGTGCGTCGGGCCAATGGCCGAGCAGATCGTCCCGCGCGGCCTTGAGCGCATTGACACGCAGATGCAGCGGAGCGCGAGACAGTAATTCCGTCTGCTCGGCACCGTCGACCAGTGCGGCCAGCTCCGGCGCGATCCACCCCGGCAGCAGCGATGGCGGCACGCCCGGCTCGTCAGGCTGGATCGGCGCGGGGCCGTGCGGCGAACCGTCGAACAGGGCCGCCAGCGCCTCGTCCTCGCCGGCCAGCCCGAGCATGGCCGCGCGACCGCTCTCGGGCCGCTCCCCATGGCGGCGAATGGCGCGATAGACCAACTCGCGCACCGCACGGCGGTCCTTCGAGCCTGCGTAGCGCCGGTCCTTGAAATAACGGGCGATCAGCGTGTCGGCGGCAGCCCCGTCATCGCGCGCGGCGGCGATGATGCGGTCCAGCAGCTCGATGGCGGCCTGCACGCGGGCGGCGGGGGTCATGGCCGCTGCTCGAATGCGCGATCATGGGTTTTGCCCGACGGCGTCGGAGCACAGAGGTGCCAGTAGCCCTTGTCCCCCGGCGCGGAGAAGGTTGCCGCTCTCTCCGCGACAAAGACCCTGCCCGCCTCTTCGCACCGTTGCCCGCTGGCATGGCGGGCGTGATCAAGCACCATCCTGTCGCCCGGTTTCGCCGGATCCCAGCCGATCAGGATCGGGATATGAGGCGGAAACTCGATCATGAGTGCCTAGCGCGTGGGATAATTGGGTGCCTCGCGGGTGATGGTGACATCATGGACGTGGCTCTCCGAGAGGCCGGCATTAGTGATCCGCACGAAGCGCGCATTGGCTTGCAGATCCTTGATGGTGGCGCTGCCGGTATAGCCCATTGCCGCCTTGATGCCGCCGACGAGCTGGTGGATCACGTCCTTGACCTGACCCTTGTAGGGCACCTGACCCTCGATCCCTTCCGGCACCAGCTTCATCTGGTCCTTGATGTCCTGCTGGAAGTAGCGATCCGCGCTGCCCCGCGCCATCGCGCCGACCGAACCCATGCCGCGATAGCTCTTGTAGGCGCGGCCTTGATAGAGGAACGTTTCGCCCGGCGCTTCCTCGGTGCCGGCCAGCAGCGAGCCGACCATCACCGCCGCGCCGCCCGCGGCCAGCGCCTTGGCAACGTCGCCCGAGGTGCGCAGGCCGCCGTCCGCGATCACCGGCACGTTGCTCTTGGCGGCTTCCTCCGCCGCATCCATGATCGCGGTGAGCTGCGGCACACCGACGCCCGCGACGACGCGCGTGGTGCAGATGGAACCGGGGCCGATGCCGACCTTCACGCCGTCCGCGCCCGCGTCGATCAGCGCGCGGGTGGCGTCACCCGTCGCGACATTACCGGCGACGAGCTGCACGGCGTTGGACATTTTGCGGATGCGCGCGACCGTCTCGGCCACCATCTTCGAGTGGCCATGCGCGGTATCGACGACGATCAGGTCGCACTCCGCGTCGATCAGCGCCTCGGTGCGCTCGACGCCCTTGTCGCCCACGGTGGTTGCCGCCGCGACCCGCAACCGGCCGCTCCCATCCTTGGTCGCCTGCGGATAGGTAACGGCCTTCTCGATGTCCTTGACGGTGATGAGGCCGACGCAGCGAAACGCATCGTCCACCACCAGCAGCTTCTCGATGCGGCGCTGGTGGAGCAGGCGTTGCGCCTCCTCCTGCGAAACGCCGACACGCACGGTTGCCAGATTCTCCTGCGTCATCAGCTCGCGCACCGGCTGGCGGGGGTTCTCGGCGAAACGCACGTCACGGTGGGTGAGGATGCCCACCAGCTTGCCCGACGCCTCGACAATGGGAATGCCGCTGATCTTGTGCCGCGTCATCAGCGCCTGCGCATCGGACAAGGGCTGGTCCGGCTGCATGGTGATGGGGTTGACCACCATGCCGCTCTCGAACCGCTTGACCGCGCGAACGGCGGCGCATTGCTCCTTGATCGAGAGATTGCGGTGCAGCACGCCGATGCCGCCCAACTGCGCCATGACGATCGCCATGTCGGCTTCCGTCACCGTATCCATGGCGGAGGAGAGAATGGGAATGTTGAGCGCGATGTCGCGGCTCACCCGCGTCGACACGTCGGCCTGGCTGGGCAGCACGCTCGATGCGCACGGCTGCAACAGCACGTCGTCAAAGGTGAGGCCGAGACGAATATCCATATGTTTGCCACCTGATGCTTGAGGGTCCCCAGGGGACTCGGTGGCGGCCCATGTAACCATTTCGGGCGGATTGGGCTAGGGGGTGGGGAATCTTCGTTGCGGGAGCGCGATCCGCTTGCCCCCTCGCCTCCCCCGCCTTGAGGCTCAGCCGACCTTTTCCTTGTTGAAAAGGAACGCCGCACGCGCCGATTATCGACCTGACGCCAAACGGAGCGCAGCCATGGTTCCGATACGATCCGACGCAGAACAATCGGCCTCTCAGCTTATCGACGCGAAGATCGCGGGGCTCGGCGACTGGAGAGGCGCCCTGCTCGCCCGGCTCCGCAGCCTCGTGAAGCAGGCCGATCCCGACATCGTCGAGGAATGGAAATGGCGGGGCGTGCCGACCTGGTCCCATCAGGGCATCGTCTGCACGGGCGAGACCTACAAGGACAAGGTGAAGGCAACCTTCGCCCAGGGCGCGGCGCTCGACGACCCGGCCCGGCTGTTCAACGCCAGCCTGGAGGGCAACACGCGGCGCGCAATTGATTTCCATGAGGGCGACACCATCGACGAGGACGCCTTTATGGCGCTCATTCGCGCGGCCGTGGCGCTGAACACCTCCCGCTCGCGATCGCGCTGAGCCGACGCCGCCCACGGGCGACAAGTGCCGCTCTATCGGACGTGCTAGGCTTGCCCGTGGCGCTCCGCCCGCTCGATCAGCATCTTGGCTTCCTCGACGTGCATCGCCTCGATCATGCGGCCGTCATAGCGCTGGGCGCCGCCGGTATAGGCTTCGATCAGCGCCTTGGCATTGTGCAGTGCCGGCTCGCTGGGTGAGAAAGCCTTGTTGGCGATCTCGATATGGCTGGGGTGGATGATCGACTTGCCGTCGAAGCCCATCTGGCGGCCTTCCTCACACTCGCGGGTCAGCCCATCCAGATCGTCGAGACCGTTATAGACGCCGTCGAACACCGCGACCCCTGCCGCGCGCGCCGCCAGCACGATCGACTGGAGCGCGAAGGAGATGGCGCTACGCGGCGCATCCGGCGGCACACCCAGACCCCGGCGCAGATCGTTGGTGCCGGCGAGCAGCGCCACCACGCCCGGCTCGCGCGCGATGCGCTGGGCGTTGACGAGGCCGGTGGGGCTCTCGATCATCGGGATGATCTGCCGCTGGGTGACGAGATGAACGTCATGCGCCTGCCGCGCCTCGATTACCTTGGGCACGATTACATAAGGCGGCGCGGCAGCGCGCACGGCCACCATGTCGAGCCCATGATCGCGCCGCCCCTCGCCATTGATGCGGATAGCACAGGGTCGACCGTCAAACCCCGCCTTGACCGCATCGACCGCCGCCTGCCGCGCCTTGTCCCGATCTTCCGGCAGCACGGAATCTTCAAGATCCAGGATGATGAAATCACAGTCGAGCGTCCGCGCCTTCTCGATCGCGCGCGGGCGCGAAGCCGGCACGAACAGCATGGTGCGTACCAGCCGCAGCGGCAACTGATCCCCGTTCCGTTCGCTGCTTTTGTTCATCGCGACCATTCTCCTTGTTCATGCGATTCCGCTTCCAGAGCGACGCTTGTCGGGACATAGTAACGAGAGGGGAAGCAGGAGGCCATCGGCCATGGACATCATCACCTTCGCACTTTTCATCGCCGTCCTGGCGGTCTTTTATCTGGCGGCGAGCGTGAAGATCGTCCGCCAGGGCTATCGCTATACCATCGAGCGGTTCGGCCGTTTCACGGAAGTCGCGGCGCCCGGTTTCAACCTCTACCCTGCCTTCTTCTATCGTGTCGGCCGCAAGATCAACATGATGGAGCAGGTCATCGACGTGCCGAGCCAGGAGATCATCACCAAGGACAATGCGATGGTCTCGGTGGACGGCGTGGTGTTCTTCCAGGTGCTGGACGCCGCCAAGGCCGCTTATGAGGTGAGCCAGCTCAGCATCGCTCTGCTCCAGCTTGCCACCACCAACCTGCGCACGGTGATGGGCTCGATGGACCTCGACGAAACCCTCTCCAAGCGCGACGAGATCAACGCGCGGCTGCTCTCCGTGGTGGATCACGCGACCAATGCCTGGGGCGTCAAGATCACCCGCGTCGAGATCAAGGATATCCGGCCGCCGCAGGATATCGTCAACGCCATGGCGCGGCAGATGAAGGCGGAGCGCGAGAAGCGCGCCAACATCCTCGATGCCGAGGGCTTCAAGAGCGCCGAGATTCTGCGTGCGGAAGGCGCCAAGCAAGCGCAGATCCTCGAAGCCGAGGGCCGGCGCGAGGCCGCCTTCCGCGATGCCGAAGCGCGCGAGCGCGAGGCGGAGGCCGAGGCGAAGGCCACCACCATGGTGAGCGAGGCCATCGCCGGCGGCAACGCGCAGGCGATCAACTATTTCGTTGCCCAGAAATATGTCGAGGCGGTGAGCCAGTTCGCCACTTCGCCCAATGCCAAGACAATCCTGTTCCCGGTCGAGGCGACCCAGCTCATCGGCAGCATCGGCGGCATCGGCGCGCTTGCCCGCGAGGCGCTGGGGCTGGACGATGCGGGCGCGCCGCGCACCGGCAGCGGCCTGCCAAGGACGAAGAACCCGTGATAAGCGATCTGTTCGGCGGCGCCCATCCGGCGATCATCTGGGGCATCGTCGCCATCGTGCTGGCGGTGGCGGAGATGACGCTGCCGGGCGTGTTCCTCATCTGGCTATCGCTCGCCGCCGCGCTGACCGCCGGCCTCTCGCTGGTGGTGCCGCTGGACGATTCCTTCCAGCTCCTCGCCTTCGCCATCTTCAGCGCGCTGTCGGTGAGCGGCGGACGGCTCTGGTATCTCGCACGGCCGGTCGAACCGGAGGACCGGCTGCTCAATGACCGCTCGGCGCGGATGATCGGCCGCCATGTCGTGGTGAGCGAGGCGATCGCCCATGGCGAAGGACGCGTGCGGATCGACGATGGCTCATGGTCTGCACAGGGGCCGGACGCGCCGGTGGGCGCGCATATGGTGGTGGTGGCGGTGAAGGGTTCGACGCTGATCGTGGAGGCGCTACCCGAGTGAAGGGCGGTGGGTCCGTTTCTGGTGTCGCAGTTCCAAGGTGGATCGGGATCGGACCGACCCGTTCGCCCTGAGCCTGCCGAACGGTCGCCCCCTGCTCGCGGGCAGATCGCAAAAGTGCGGTTCCATCGACTGCCTCCGGCAGTCGATGGGGACGGTCCTTCGACGCGCCCAGAACGAATGGAAAGGGACGGCTCCGCCCCGTTCGGAAAGGGCGCTGGCCATTCGAGGGTAGAGACGCGAGGGAAGCGCATCGCGTGTCTCGACTTCGCTCGACACGAACGGGGGACGGAACCGCAAACACGTCATTGCTTGATGGAACACGTCTCTGCTTGATGGGCGGCCGCTATCTCCAATCTCTGGACGATAGGATACGGCGGAAGCCGGACGGACATAGCCCTTATCGCATAACACCGCGCTCCTGCGAAGGCAGGAGCCCAGGGCGATAGGGCACTGCGGTTGGGCCCTGGGTTCCTGCTTTCGCAGGAGCACAACGCGGGCTTGACATGCCCCATGCGTCCCCGCCCAGCGCAGCGGTCAATTATTTCGCGTTGCGGGAGCGGTGCCGCTCGTGGAGCAGCGTTTGCTCGCGCCCAACCTATTCCTTGCCGAACAGGCCCTTGGCCAGGCCGCCAAGGTCGTTGAGGGGGTTGCCGTCACCATCCTTGTCGAGCGCGCCGGTGATCTGGCCGAGCAGACCGCCCGCACCCTCGCCGGCATTGCCAAGCATGCCCTTGAGGCTGTCGAGCGAGAGGCCGTGCTCCTGCGCGACCTGGGTCAGCGCGGAGAGGTGATCGCCACCGCCCGCCACTTTCTCCTGCAAGCCCTGCACGATCGCCTGAACCTGCTCCGCCGGCAGGCCGAGCTTGCCCGCGATGTCGTCGAGATTGCCGAGAATGCCGTCGAACATACCCATGGTCGAAATCCCTTCCCAAATGTCGAACGGCGGCCACCCTATCACGGATGGCCGCCGTCCAGAAAGCGAACTCATGCCATGCGGCGCAGCGGCCGCCCACCCCGCCTCAGGCGGCGACGCCCGCCATCACGTCGCGCACGGAGGCGTCGACGTCATCGGCAAACTGCGTGAAGTTCTCGACGAACTGGCTCACCAGCACCCGCGCGGCCTCGTCATAAGCCGCCTTGTCCGCCCAGGTCTGGCGCGGATCGAGGATCGCGCTGTCCACGCCCGCGACCGACACCGGCACTTCGAACCCGAAATTGGGGTCGATACAGAACTCGGCCGCGTTGAGGCTGCCGTCCAACGCGGCGTTGAGCAGCGCGCGCGTCACCTTGATCGGCATGCGCGAGCCGACGCCATATTTGCCGCCGGTCCAGCCGGTGTTGACCAGCCAGCAATGGACACCGCCCTTGGCGATCCGCTCCTTGAGCAGATTGCCGTAGACGCTGGGCTTGCGGGGCATGAACGGCGCGCCGAAGCAGGTGGAGAAGGTTGCGCTCGGCTCGGTCACGCCGATCTCGGTGCCCGCGACGCGCGCAGTGTAGCCCGAGAGGAAGTGATACATCGCCTGATCGGGCGTCAACCGCGAAATGGGCGGCAGCACGCCATAGGCATCCGCCGTCAGGAAGATGATGTTCTGCGGCACCGGGCCGAGATTATCGCTCGATGCGTTAGGGATGAAGTCGATCGGGTAGGAGCCACGGCTGTTCTCGGCGAGGCTGTTGTCCGCGAAGTCCGGTTCGCGCGTCTCGGCGTCGATCACCACATTCTCCAGCACCGTGCCGAAACGCTTGGTGGTGGCGAAGATCTCCGGCTCGGCTTCTGCCGAGAGGTTGATCATCTTGGCGTAGCAGCCGCCCTCGAAGTTGAACACGGCGGTATCCGACCAGCCATGCTCGTCATCGCCGATCAGCGTGCGCGAGGCATCGGCCGAGAGCGTGGTCTTGCCGGTGCCGGACAGGCCGAAGAACACGGCGGTATCGCCCTTGGGGCCGATATTGGCCGAGCAGTGCATCGGCATGATCCCCTTGGCCGGCAGCAGATAGTTGAGGATGCCGAACACGGATTTCTTCATCTCACCGGCATAGGCCGTACCGCCGATGAGGATCAGCTTCTCGGTGAAGTTGACGGCGATCACCGTCTCGCTGCGGCAGCCGTGGCGCGCGGGGTCGGCGCGGAAGCTCGGCAGGTCGATGATGGTATATTCCGGCACGAAATCGGCCAGCGCAGCCCGCTCCGGGCGCACCAGTAGCGTACGGATGAACAGATTGTGCCACGCCAGCTCGTTGATGACGCGCACCTGCACGCGATGCTCGGCCTGCGAGCCGCCGTAAAGGTCAGCCACGTAGAGCTGCTTCTTTTCGGCGAGCGCCGCGAGGAAATCCGCCTTGAGCGTGGCGAAATGCGCGGGCGTCATCGGCACGTTGACGGCGCCCCAGCCGATCGTCTCCTCGGTGGTGGCGTCGCGCACGATGAACTTGTCCTTGGCGGCGCGGCCAGTGTGCTTGCCGGTTTCGACGACCAGCGGGCCATCCTTGGCCAGCCGGCCTTCGCCATTGCGGAGCGCGGCCTCGACCAGCGGCGCCGTCAGCCAGTTCCACGCAATGTCGGCCGACGTTTCGATACCTTGATCTTTCAAGCCGAAGGAAGATTGAGTCCGCACACTTGTCTCCTAAGTCTCAAAGCCGGGGAGCCGCCGACGGTCAGCCGTGCGCCTGCCCAGACAACAATGAAATTGACAATGAGGCCGCATTACGCATTCGGCCGCTGACCGTCAAACGCCCTGCCGTCTCGTTTACCCTGAATTTACCCCTTTCGGGCCGGACGCGGCGGGGGGCGGACACGGAACGCGGGCCGGCTCTTGTTGCGCGGCCAGATCGGTTCGTCTAGTCGGGGCGCTTGCACAACGGCAGCGAGTGCCCGGCACGATGAGCGCTTCGATCGCGTTGGTCGATGATGACCGCAACATCCTCTCGTCACTCAGCATCGCCCTGATCGCCGAGGGTTTCGTCACGCGCCTCTATTCGGATGGGGGCGCCGCCCTCAAGGCATTGACCGACAATCCGCCGGACCTGGTGGTGTGCGACATCAAGATGCCCAACCTCGACGGGATCGAACTGCTGCGCCGGCTGCGCGAGAAAAACGACCTGCCGTTCATCTTCCTCACCTCCAAGACCGACGAGCTGGACGAGGCGCTCGGCTTCGCCATGGGGGCGGACGATTACATCGCCAAGCCCTTCTCCCAGCGGCTGCTGATCGCGCGGATCCGCGCGCTGCTGCGCCGCGTCGCGCTCGGCCAACGTCCGGACAGCGAGGACGGGGCCGAGGAAGAGGATCTGCCCGAAGCCATCGTGCGCGGCCGGCTGGTGATGGACCCGGCTCGCCACCGCGTGCAGTGGGACGGCAAGGACGTAGCGCTCACCGTCACCGAGTTCATGATCCTGGAAGCGCTCGCCCAGCGCCCCGGCATCGTCAAGACGCGCAACCAACTGATGGACGCGGCCTATCAGGACGACATCTATGTCGACGACCGCACCATCGACAGCCACATCAAGCGCCTCCGCCGCAAGTTCCGCGAGGTGGCGCCGGATTTCAACGCGATCGACACGCTCTATGGCGCCGGATACCGCTTCAACGAGGAGTGAGGAGCGACATGCGGGCGGCGAATGGACCACGCGCATCTCGCTCACCCGCCGCATCCTGGCGGTCAACATCTTCGCGCTCGCCATCCTCGCGGGCGGCTTCTTCTACCTGGACAGCTATCGCACGCGGTTGATCGACGGGCGGCTGGTCTCGATCGGCCGCGAGACGGCGCTGATCGCCACCGCGATGGAAACCGGCTCACCGACCGAGCGCAGGGGCCTGCTGATCCGCACCGCCGGGGCGACCGGACTGCGGCTGCGCATCTACAATGCGGACGGCGCCAAGGTGGCCGACAGCTTTGCCCTCGCGCCGCCGACCTATACGCTGCGGGACCCCAAGGACGACCCCATCCATATCCGCATCGCCCGCGTGCTCGACCGGGTGGTAGAGACCATCGCCTTCGCCTCCAGCCCGCCCTATCTCACCGAGCCGCGCGACGACCGGCGCGATGCCTGGCCGGAAGCGCAGAAGGCGCAGATGCACGGCTCGACCACCGGCGCCTACCGCTTCGCACCGGACCGCACGCCGTTCCTCAGCACCGCACGGCCGCTGGCCGGCAGCGGCGAGTTGCTGCTGGCGACGATCAACGCGCGCGACATCACCGAGATCGTCCGGGCCGAGCGGCTGCGCATCAGCCTCGTCCTCGCCGCCGCCATCCTCGCCTCGGTACTGCTCTCGCTGTTCCTCGCGCGCACCATCGTGCTGCCGCTGCGGCGGCTGGCCCGCGCGGCGGTCAGGGTGCGGCTCGGCCGCGCGCGCGAGGTGATCGTGCCCCGCCTGCCGGACCGGCGCGACGAGATCGGCATGCTCGCCCGCGCCGTCTCGGACATGAGCCAGGCACTGCGCCAGCGGATCGACGCTACCGACGCCTTCGCCGCCGATGTAAGCCACGAACTCAAGAACCCCATCGCATCGCTGCGCTCCGCGTTGGAGGGCATGGCACGGATCGAGGATCCGGCGCTGCGCGGCAAGCTGCTCGATATCGCGCAGGACGATGTGCGGCGGCTCGACCGGCTGGTGACGGATATTGCCGAAGCCTCGCGCATCGACGCCCAACTCTCCCGCACGCCGTTCGAGCCGATCGACCTCGGCCGGCTGATCGGCGGCATCGTGCGGGCGCAGGCAGCGCGCGAGACCGACCCGGCCGTCAAGATCAGCTATTTGGGGCCACCGCGCGGGCAGCTTTTCGTGACCGGCGATCCGCAGAAGCTGGCGCGGGTCATCGAGAACCTTATAGACAACGCCCGCTCCTTCTCGCCCGAGAGCGGGCGGGTGCGGGTGAGCGTGCATGCGCAGGAGGGCAAGGCGCTGATCGCGGTCGAGGATGACGGCCCCGGCGTGCCCGAAGCCGAGCGGGAAGCGATCTTCCGTCGTTTCCACAGCGTGCGGCCGGAGCGCGACGGATTCGGCAAGCATAGCGGCCTCGGCCTCGCCATCGCCCGCGCGATTCTCGACGGGCACCACGGCACCATCACGGTAGAGGACCGGCCGGACGGCAAGAGCGGCGCACGCTTCGCCGTCACCCTGCCGCGCACGGCCCGGCCGGCGCCCGACCGGAGCGGGGTGGACCGACCATGACGGCGGCGCCCGACGAGACCGTCCACGCTACCAGCGTCGCCATCGAGGGGCGCGGCGTGCTCATCATGGGACCGAGCGGCGCGGGCAAGTCCGATCTGGCGCTGCGCCTCATCGACCGGGGGGCGACGCTCATCAGCGATGATTACACCACCCTCACCGCACGGGATGGCCAATTGCTGCTCGGCGCGCCCCCGACCATTGCGGGCCGCATGGAAATCCGCCACTTGGGACTTGTCGACATGCCCCATGCCGACACGGTGCCGGCCGCGCTGGCGATCAGATTGGACGAGGCCCCCGAGCGCATGCCCGAGACTGTTCCCACGATCATGCTGGCGGGTATCGCCCTCCCCCTCGTCACCCTCGCGGGCAAGGAAGCCTCGGCGCCGATCAAGGCCGAACTGGCGCTGCGGCGGATCGGCCGGGAGCAGACCGGGCCATGAGCGCGCCTGCGGCCCCCAAGCCGATCCTCATCGTCACCGGCCTCTCCGGCGCCGGCAAGTCGACCAGCCTGCGCACGCTGGAAGATGCCGGCTGGGAGACGGTCGACAATCTGCCGCTGGCGCTGCTCGACCGGCTGCTCGCCGCGCCCGCGCCGGCGGGTCATGATGAGAGCGAACGGCCGCTGGCCATCGGCATCGACGCCCGCACGCGCGGCTTCTCGGCCGACACGGTGCTCGCCAGCGTTGCCGCGCTGCGCGGCCGGGGCAATCGGCCTATCGAAATACTGTTCCTCGATTGCTCGGATGCCGTGCTGGAGTTGCGCTACGATGAGACGCGCCGGCGCCACCCGCTGGCGCTCGACCGGCCGGCGGCGGACGGCATCGCCCGCGAGCGCGAGTTGCTGGAACCGCTGCGCCGCGCGGCCGATCACCTGATCGACAGCAGCGACCTCACCAGCAACGGCTTGCAGCAGGCGATCCGCCAGCGCTTCGCCGGCAGCTTCGAATCGACGCTGACATTGCTTTCCTTCGGCTTCGCGCGCGGGGTGCCGCGCAACGCCGATTTCGTGTTCGACATGCGCTTTTTGCGCAATCCTTATTGGGACGAGACGCTGCGCCCGCTCACCGGGCTGGACGATGCAGTGCGCGCCTATGTGCAGGCCGATCCGCTGTTCGAGACGGCGCTGTCCCAAATCGAGACTCTGCTCATCGCCCTGCTCCCGCGCTACGCTGAGGACGGCAAGGCCTATGTCACCATCGCCTTCGGCTGCACCGGCGGGCGGCACCGCTCGGTGTGCGTGGCCGAGGAAATCGCGCAGCGCTTGCACACGGCCGGCTTTTCGCCCACGGTCGCCCATCGGAACCTGGAATCGGCACTGCTGGACGCCTATGAGAGCCAGCGCCAAAGCGGGCGGAATGACAATCAGATGGCGGGACGCTGACAGATCATGATTGGACTAGTGCTGGTGACGCACGGCGGGCTGGCGACCGAATTTCGCGTTGCGATGGAGCATGTCGTGGGCCCGCAGGAGGCCATCGAGACCGTGTGCATCGGCCCCGACGACGACATGGAGGTCCGCCGCGCCGACATCGCGGCCGCCGTCGAGCGGGTCAATGATGGCTCGGGCGTCATCCTGCTCACCGACCTGTTCGGGGGAACGCCCTCCAACCTCGCCATCTCGCTGCTCGACGCGGGGCGCGTGGAGGTGATCGCGGGCGTCAACCTGCCGATGCTGATTCGGCTGGAGAGCGCCCGCCGCACCATGTCGGTGACGGAGGCTGTCGCCGCCGCACGCGAGGCGGGCCGGAAATATATCAGCGTCGCCTCGGAACTGCTGGGCGACATGAATTGAGCGAGGTGCGATGAGCGAAACGGCCGCAGAGAGGATTGTCCGCATTATCAACAAGCGGGGGCTGCATGCCCGAGCCAGCGCCAAGTTCGTCACGCTGGCGTGCGGACTTCCCGCCACTATCACTGTCCGCAAGGATGGGCATGAGGTGGTCGGTACGTCGATCATGGGGTTGATGATGCTGGGTGCGGCCATGGGGGACGAGATCGTCATTTCCGCCAGCGGCGACGACGCACAGGCCGCGCTGGAGGCGGTCACGGCGCTGATAGAGAACCGCTTCGGCGAGGAATAGGTCGGCTCTTGCCCCGCGAAATCACCGGCTTTTCCAACCCGCTCGTTAAACGCGTGCGGAGTCTGCGCGAGAAGAAGCTGCGCAAGCGCGAGGGACTGTTCCTCGCCGAGGGGCTGCGCATTCTCACCGAAGCACGCGAGCAAGGCATCCTGCCCGAGATGCTGTTCCTCGCGCTCGGCACCAGGCCGCACCCGCTGGCGCAGCTGCTGGTCGACGCGGTGGAAGCGGCCGGCGGCGAGGTGGTCCTCACCACGCCCGATATTCTCGGCAAGATTTCCGGCAAGGAGAATGCGCAGGCGGTGGTCGGCATCTATCGCGACCGGCTGACGCCCCTGCCCGCGCTCGACCGGAACGCCGCGCCGATCTGGTTCGTGGCGCAGGCGATGCGCGACCCCGGCAATCTCGGCACGCTGATGCGGATCGGCGATGCGGTGGGCGCGGGCGGCGTCATCCTCGTCGACGATTGCGTCGATCCCTTCTCGGTGGAGACGGTGCGCGCCTCGATGGGAGCGCTGTTCACCCAGGCCATCGCCCATGCGGACTGGCCGGACTTCCTCGCCTGGCTGCGCACCGGGCCGGGCCAGCTCGTCGGCACCAGCCTCAATACCGATTTCGACTATCAGGAACCGCATTACGAGGCGCCCACGTTCCTTCTGATCGGCAACGAGGCACGCGGCCTGCCGGCAGACTATGAGGCCGCCTGCGACCTGCTGGTGAAGATCCCGATGATGGGTCGCGCGGACAGTCTCAACGCCTCGGTCGCCGGGGCGGTGATGGCCTATGAGGTGCTGAACCAGCGGCGGCGGGGGTGATGGGCGAGGATCTGTCCGGACCAACATCGTGCCGACCTCCCCGCCATAACCATGCTGGCGCTCGGGCATATTCGTCGGTAACGGCATGGGGCAGTGAGAAAGCGGGCATAGAGCGAGAGGGGGACGCATGAGCGGGATGGCGGACAGCGCAGTGGCGCAACCCGGCGGCCTTGCCGCCATGGTGCGGCACAAGCGCGTCCTTGTCGCCAGCCTCGCGGGCACCACCATCGAATTCTACGATTTCTATGTTTATGCGACAGCGGCCAGCATCGTCTTCGGGCCGCTGTTCTTCCCCACCTCATCGCCAGCGGCGCAGTTGCTAGCTGCTTATGCGAGCTTCGCCCTCGCCTTCCTCGCACGGCCGCTGGGCGCAGCGGTGTTCGGCCACTTCGGCGACCGGATCGGGCGCAAGTCCACGCTGGTCGCCTCGCTGCTGCTGATGGGCGCCTCCACCTTCCTGATCGCCTTCCTGCCGACCTATGCGATGATCGGCTGGTGGGCGCCGCTGCTGCTGTGCATCCTGCGCTTCGGCCAGGGCTTCGGCCTCGGCGGCGAGTGGGGCGGCGCGGCGCTGCTGGCGGTGGAGAACGCCCCGCCCGGCTGGCGCGCGCGGTTCGGCATGATGCCGCAGCTCGGCGCGCCGCTCGGCTTCATCGCCGCCAACGGGCTGTTCCTGCTGCTCGGCCTGTGGCTGAGCGAGGCCGATTTCGTGCGCTGGGGCTGGCGCCTGCCGTTCGTGTTCAGCGCGCTGCTCGTCATCATCGGCCTGTGGGTGCGCCTCAAGCTGGGCGAGACGCCGGAGTTCAAGGCCGCATTGGCCGAAAAGCCGCCCGCCGCCGTGCCGCTTGCGGAACTGCTCACGCGCCACGCCCGGCAGACGCTGGCCGGCACCTTCGCGGTCGTCGCCTGCTTTGCCTTGTTCTATATCTCCACTGCGTTCGCGCTCGGCTATGCGACCACCATGCTCGGCATGCCGCGCGAGGAGGTGCTCGCCATCCAGCTTGGCGCCATCGTCATGCTGGCGCTGGGCATCCTGCTCGCCGGCTGGTGGTCGGACAAGACAACCGCGCACCGGGCGCTGGTCGCCGGCTGCGCGGCGACGGTGCCGCTCGGCTTCGTCTTCGGCATCGGGTTCGATGCGGCGCAGCCGGGCCTGCTGTTCATCGTGCTCGCCGTCGCGCTGTTCATCATGGGTTTCGCCTACGGACCGCTCGGCGAATGGCTGACCAGCCTGTTCCCGGCGCGCGTGCGCTACTCCGGCTCGTCCTTCGCCTTCAACGTGGGCGGCATATTGGGCGGCGCGCTGGCGCCCATCATCGCCCAATATCTGGTGAGCACCCACGGCATCGGGTCCGTGGGGCTTTACCTCTCGGCGGCGGGGATGGTCAGCCTGATCGGTCTCGTCTGGCTGGCGCGGGAGTGATCGCCGCCAGCGACCAGCCTCTCAGCGTGTGGCAAGCACATCGTAGTGCGTCGCCTCCGGCGTCGCCGCAATCTTCCGGAAGCCGCTAAAGCCGGCGGACCGGAGCATCTGTTCCATCGACGCCGGATCTACCCATTTCTCGTCGATCTCATAGAAGAGCGTCGTAATCCGGCCGATATGGCTGGATCGAACGAGCTGTTCAATGACAATGGGCTCAAACCCCTCGACGTCGATCTTCACTAAAATCGCTTCCTCGCCCGGCGGGATCAGAGCATCGAGGCCGTCATGGTCGATCGTATTGAT
This sequence comes from Sphingobium sp. 66-54, assembly GCA_001899715.1. Lineage (GTDB taxonomy): Bacteria > Pseudomonadota > Alphaproteobacteria > Sphingomonadales > Sphingomonadaceae > Sphingobium. The sequence goes on along the minus strand of MKWI01000024.1, from coordinate 165,585 downwards.
GACGATCTCCTCACCCGCCACCGCGTTGCTCGCGGCCATGGAAGCGCCGCCGCTATGTCCCGGGTTCGTCCGGATCGCCGTCGTTCCCATCTCCGCCGCGATGGCACGGTTGACAGGTCGCACGATCGAGCCGAGCCGGTTAGCCGCGATATTCGCTTCCAGCAGCGCAAAGGTCGCCGGTACCGGCTCGAAGGCAAGTGCGGCGCGACAATGGCGATCTGGCCGGCCAGCAGCGCGTAAAGACCCTGGTTCGCCCCGATATCCAGAAAGACGAACGGGCGCGCCTCCTCCCGCAGCAAGTCGGAGAGCGTGCGGCCGTAACGTCCGAAATAGCACATGTCGAAGGTGCTATCCGGCCAGTTGCTCTTCAACAGCACGCCATAGCGGGAGCGGACGAACGGGCGCCCCAGCCAGCCAAGCAAGCCCCGCTCGAACGCCGGCGATCCAGTGACGCGCGTGACGACGGCCAACGGTCCTTGCAAGGGGCCGAGGCGGGCAAGCATTGATAGCCATCTGCGAATCGCCACGGACACCTCCACTGCATTGAGCCGGCACTTGATGGAGCCGGTCCCTGATCCCGTGCCCGGAATGGCACAGCCGGTTATCGACCTGCAACTGGCCGCGTTCAATTCACCCGTTTCAGGCCAGTGCGCCGTGGCAGTGCTTGTATTTCTCGCCCGATCCGCAAGGGCACGGCGCATTGCGGCTGATATCCTGCCCGGCATAGGGGTTGCCCTCGCCAGCCGGCGCCGCGGTCGCCATGCGCGGGATCGTCGTGGTGATGAAGCCGCGCGAGCCCGCGTCGATATCCGCGCTGTTGTCCTCACCCGTGAACGGGTCGATGTGGCTGGTGAGGAAGGCCGGCAGCTCGGGCAGTGGCGGCGGCGCTGGGTCCTGCATCTCGAATTGCAGGTGGCTGATCGTGCGGGTCACGTCCTCGCGGATGCTCTCCAGCATGCGCTCGAACAGCGCGAACGCCTCCTGCTTATACTCGTTGAGAGGCGTCTTCTGCGCATAGGCGCGCAGATGGACCACCTGCCGCAACGCGTCGAGCGTGGCGAGATGCTCCTTCCAGTGATGGTCGAGATTCTGGAGCAGGATGCTCTTCTCGATCTGCGCCCAGGCATCCTCCTTGAGCGGCGCGATCTTCTCGGCGACCGCCGCGTCCGACAGGGCGATGAGCCGCTCGACGAAGATATCGGGCTCGACCGTATGCTCCTCCAGCCAGCCGTCGATATCCGGCGTGAGCGCGAGCCTGTCCTCGATCTGCGCCTTGAGCCCGGCGATATCCCATTGCTCGGGATAGGTGCCGTGCGGGCACGCCGCGCCGATGATGGTGTTGATCGTCTCATGCCGCATCTCGGTGACGATCTCGCTGACCGTCTCGGCCTCCATGATGTCGGCGCGCTGCTCGTAGATGACCTTGCGCTGGTCGTTCATCACGTCGTCATATTCGACGACCTGCTTGCGGATATCGTAGTTACGCTGCTCGACCTTCCTCTGCGCGGTCTCGATCGCCTTGGACATCCACTTGGAGGGCGGTAGCGCCTCGCCATCCTCCAGACTGGAGCGCATCATCCGCGCGAACAGCGTGTCCGGACCGAAGATGCGCAGCAGATCGTCGTCGAGACTGAGGTAGAAGCGCGAAAGGCCGGGGTCGCCCTGACGGCCCGAACGGCCGCGAAGCTGATTGTCGATGCGCCGGCTCTCGTGCCGCTCGGTACCGAGCACGAACAGCCCGCCCGCCGCCAGCACCTGCTCGCGTTCCACCGCGATCTCCTGGCGGATGCGCTCGATAGCCGCTTCGCGCTCAGGCCCCTCGGGCATGTCGCCCAGCTCGCCCTCAACACGAAATTCAAGGTTGCCGCCAAGCTGAATGTCGGTGCCGCGCCCGGCCATGTTGGTGGCGATCGTTACCGCGCCCATCCGCCCGGCCTGCGCCACGATGGTTGCCTCCTGCTCGTGGAAGCGGGCGTTGAGCACATTGTGCGGGACCTTTTCCTGCTTGAGGAATTCGGAGAGCATCTCCGACTTCTCGATGGAGACGGTGCCGACCAGCACCGGCTGCCCGCTGGCCTGATGCTCGCGGATGGTGCGCGCGATGCCGCGGAACTTGTCCTCGGTATCCTTGTAGAACAGGTCCTCGTCGTCCTTGCGCTGCACCGGCAGGTTGGTGGGGATCGTCACCACGTTCATCTTGTAGATGTCGTAGAACTCCGCCGCCTCGGTGGCGGCCGTGCCGGTCATGCCGGAGAGCTTGGGATACATGCGGAAATAATTCTGGAAGGTGATCGAGGCGAGCGTCTGGTTCTCCGGCTCGATATGGGCGCCTTCCTTGGCTTCCACCGCCTGGTGCAGACCGTCCGACCAGCGGCGGCCGTCCATCATGCGGCCGGTGAACTCGTCGATGATGACGACCTTGCTGTCCTTGACGATGTAATCGATGTCGCGGCGGAACATGAAGATCGCCCGCAGCGCCTGATTCACATGGTGGACGACCTGGGTGTTCTCGAAATCGTAGAGATTGGCGCCCTGGAGCAGCCCGGCATCCTCCAGCATGCGCTCCACCTTCTCGGTACCGTCCTCGGTGAGCACGATGCTGCGCTGCTTCTCGTCCTTCTCATAATCGTCGTCCGAGAGCTTTTTCACGATGGCATCGACGGCGAGATACATTTCCGACTTGTCGTCGGTCGGGCCGGAGATGATGAGCGGCGTGCGCGCCTCGTCGATCAGGATCGAGTCCACCTCGTCGACGATCGCGTAGTTGAACGGCCGCTGCACCATCTGGCTGCGCTCATATTTCATGTTGTCGCGCAGATAGTCGAAACCCAGCTCGTTGTTGGTCGCATAGGTGATGTCCGCCTCATAGGCAGCGCGGCGCTCCTCCTCGCTGAGGTTGGGGATGATGACGCCGGTGGTGAGGCCGAGGAAGCGGTAGATGCGGCCCATCCAGTCGCAGTCGCGGCGGGCGAGATAGTCGTTAACCGTGACGACGTGGACACCCTTGCCCTCCAGCGCATTCAGATAGGTAGCGAGCGTGGCGACGAGCGTCTTGCCCTCGCCCGTGCGCATCTCGGCGATCTCGCCGCGATGGAGCACGATGCCGCCGATCATCTGCACATCGTAATGGCGCTGGCCGATGACGCGCTTGGCCGCCTCGCGCACGGTGGCGAAGGCTTCCGGCAGCAGATCGTCGAGCTTGGCGCCTTCGGCCAGCCGCGCGCGGAACTTGGCGGTCTGGGCGACCAGATCCTCGTCGACCAACGCCTCCATCGTCGGCTCGAAAGCCGCGATCTGGTCCACGATCTTGCGGAGGGACTTCACATAGCGATCGTTGGACGATCCGAAGAAGGACTTGGCGAGCGCGCCGAACATGGACATGGGGGAGACGTTCCTGTCTGGAAAATATCGAAAGCCGGACCAGGAGGCCGGCGCCGGTCGCGCGCCACGGTGCGCGCGGCGATTAGGCGGGCCGCATCACACGGCCCTGCGGGGTCTCAGATGAGCCAGCTCTGCTTCAGGGGCAGCCGCGCGCGGGCGCTCCGCACCGGGGCCTGCCAGCGGAAAGGTGCGGCGTCCTGCGCCGTTTCCGCAAGGCGCGGCACGCGACGCGCCGGCCGCGCACCCGGCTGCGAAACGGCGACACTCGCCTGAACCACGGCAACAACCGTGCTGACCTCCACGGCCGCGCGCTCAACCGGCCGCTCGCCAGCCACCAGGCCGGTCAGCGACGCAAGAAGCGCGGACAAGAGGATCATCAACTGCAAGTGCGGCCCACTCCACAAACCGGACCGGCTTCACATAGGGTGCGTCGCCCGGTTCGTCCATGCCATTAATCGCCTCAGTGACATGCGCAAACGGCCAACAAGCCCATTGGACCCCGGCGGACGATGCGCTATTCGGCCGCGCATGACCGATCGCTCTCCCCTCGCCCGCCCGTTCCCCATCATGCCCGACATCGGCGGGGTGACGCGCCGCATCGCGCGTGCGGGCTACAAGGATTGGGGCCGCTGCGACCTCACTTTCATCGAACTGGCCGAGGGCACGAGCGTCGCCGGCGTGACGACGCAGAGCAAATGTCCCTCGCCGGAAGTCGAATGGTGCCGCGCCGCGCTGGCGCATGGCCGGGCGCGTGCGCTCATCGTCAATGCGGGGAACAGCAACGCGTTCACCGGCCATCGCGGTCGCGCCGCCGTGGAGGCGATCGCTGCGCGCACCGCCGCACATCTGAATTGCGCTCCGGAACAGGTTTTCATCTCCTCGACCGGGGTGATCGGGGTTCCACTGCCCATCGACAAGGCCGAGGCAGGATTGGCCGCCGCTTATGAGGCCGCGCCCTGCTCGTGGGAGGAAGCGGCCGCCACGATCATGACGACCGACACCTTCACCAAGGGCGCGGTCGCGCAGGCGGTGATCGGCGAGCGGACCGTCAATGTCGTCGGCATCATCAAGGGCTCTGGCATGATCGCACCAGACATGGCGACCATGCTCGGCTATGTATTCACCGATGCCGCCGTGGCGCCTGCTCTGCTCCAGCAGATGCTGAGCGCGGCGAACCGGCGCAGCTTCTCCTGCATCACCGTGGACAGCGATACCTCGACCAGCGACACGGTGCTCGCCTTCGCCACCGGCGCGGCGGGGAACGGCCCGCTCGCCAGCATGGACGATGCCGGAGCGGACGCGCTCGCCGCCGCCATCGGGCGGGTCTGCCTGGAGCTGGCGCAACTGGTGGTGTGCGACGGGGAAGGCGCCAGCAAGTTCGTCGAGGTGACGGTGACGGGCGCGGCCAGCGACGAGAGCGCCCACCGCGTGGCGCTCTCCATCGCCAATTCGCCGCTGGTCAAGACCGCCATCGCCGGCGAGGACGCGAACTGGGGCCGCGTCGTCATGGCAGTCGGCAAGGCAGGCGAGCCTGCCGAGCGCGACCTCCTCTCGATCCGCTTCGGCGACACCGAGGTGGCGCGCAGGGGCCTCGCCGTGGAAGGCTATGACGAGGCACCTGTGGCCGCGCATCTCAAGGGGCAGGAGATCCGCGTCGGCGCCGATCTCGGCCTCGGCGACGGCCGCGCGACGGTGTGGACCTGCGACCTTACGCACGGTTACATCGCAATCAACGCCGACTATCGGAGTTGAGCCGATGGATGCACTCACCACCTCCGTCGCCGCGCTGATGCGGCAGGTCGCCGTCGAGGTTGTCATGCCGCGCTATCGCAACCTCGCGGCAGACGAGATCATCGAGAAAGCGGCCGACGAGCTTGTCACCATCGCCGACCGGGAAAGCGAACTGCGCTTGCAGGAGGGGCTTGCCCGCCTGCTGCCCGAGGCCGGCATCGTCGGCGAGGAAGCCTGCGCGGCCGACCCGGCGCTGGTCGGCAAGCTGGGCCACGGCCTCAACTGGCTGATCGACCCGATCGACGGCACCAGCAACTTCGCCGCCGGCCGGCCGCCCTTCGGCCTGATGATCGCGCTGGTCGACGGCGGCGAGACGCTGGCCAGCTGGATGCTCGATCCGTTGACCGGCCGCCTCTGCCATGCCGCGCGCGGCGAGGGCGCGACCATCGACGGCGAGCCGGTGCATGCGCGCGAGAGCGGCGCGCCCCTCCCTGTTGCCGGCCTCTCGCTGCTGTTCGTGCGCCCGGAGGACCGGCAGGGCCTCATCGACCGCGCCGAGGGCAAGCTCCAGATGGCGGACATTCCCCGCTGCGCCGCCGAGCAATATCCCCGCATCGTGCTGGGCGTGAACGACCTTGCCTTGTTCGAACGCACGCTGCCCTGGGATCACGCGCCGGGCGCACTGTTCGTCAACGAAGCTGGCGGCCGCGTTGCCCGGCCGGACGGCTCGCCCTACCGCGTCGACGACGACCGCAAGGGCATGATCGCCGCTGCCTCGCCCGCCATGTGGGACCGGGCGGCAGCGCTGCTCTACGGCTGAGCGGGCGTCAGGATAGCAAGCAGCGCAGCGTCATGGCGCCGTGCCCGGTGCAGGCGCCGTCACCGGCAGGACGGGCTGTGCAATCAGCGCGCTCTCGGCATTGCAAATCGCAGTCGCAGGCGCGGCTTCACCCCGCTTCCGCAACCCGTCGATCTCGGCGCGCGCCACCTTGAGGTCCGCCTGATAGGCCGGCTTCGTCTGGACCAGCGCGAAGGTGCTCGTGGCCGCGAGCATGCCCGCCTCGACCGCGCTGTAATTGTGCATGCCGCATATGTAGCGGCTTTGCCCATAAGCGCGGCCGCGCTGCAAGAGGCTCTGCGCCCGATCGGGCATGACGCTGGCGAGGACCAGCGCCCAGGTCCAGCCCGCGATAGTATGGCCGGAGGGATAGTCGTAGCTCGCGCGATTATGGGCACGCTCGAACAGCTCCTCGGGCGGCTGACAGGTCGGCCCCTGGTCGATCACGTAGGGGCGCTCGCGCTTATATTGCTCCTTTGCCTTGCCCATCTGCGCCCCACCATCGGCGGTGGCGCGCTGGAGCACCCGCAGCAGGCGCGGTGCATTCTCGGGCGTGAGCGCGATACCAGCCGCGCAACTGAAGGCGTACAACATCGCGGCTGGGCGAACGTCCGCATCGTTCCGCGCGAGTTGGTAGCGCGGCGTGCCGACCAGCTTGCGGGTATCGCGGAAGATGTCGCGGTCCGCCTCGTAGCGCGGATCGCCGGGGCGCGGCGCCGGCTCCAGCACCGCCGTCACATCGAGTTCTCCGGGTGCGAGGTAGCCGGAGGGCCGCTCGGGCTGCGCGGCGGCTACCGACGCGGTCCCCGCAGCGATGACAATGGCAAGTGACAGGCTAACGCGCATTCGCTTCCCCCAATCCCTGACTGCCGCTGCCCCGTTATCTGATCCGTATGACGATCCGACGGAGGGTCGAACAGCATGACCGACGCACCGTCATAACTGCGCCCATGCGAAACGCGAAGGATGAAGGAGGGCGCGCGCTCAAGGGCGGAGGTCATTCGAGAAAGACGGCCCGGAAAAGCGCCAGCGAAAGCCGAGCAACGGGGCGCTACCGCCAGTTCATGCAGGATACGCGCAGGAGGGATCCGGCGAGACAAGTTGCGGCAGTGTCACCGGCTCAACGGCCCGGTCATCCCCATTTGCACAAGATAAGGCCGCAAATTTCGAAGGCGCCGGCCCCGCTTCAGTAGCATGGCGCGGGACCAAAGCCCGCGCCATGCCCGATAACAGGCGGATTACTGGCCCAGTCGCTGCAACATGGCCGCCGCGATCTGATGGCTGGAATAGCTGGCACCATTGGCCAGTTCGAGTTGCTCGGCCGGGAGCGCACGAACCCTCGTCAGCGCGGCACGCGCGTCGTCGAGGCGCTGGGTGCGCGCAAAGACCGTGGCGATATTGATGAGCCGGGCCGGATCGTCGGCATCGGCATAGCTGGCCGGCTGCAATGCGCGCTCCGCCTCGGTGAGTTGGCCGGACGCAATGGCCGCCGCGGCATAATCGCCCGACGCTGCCGGCGCGGCCTGGACGGCACCGGCGCAGAGGCTCGCCAATGCCACGCCGCCTACAATCAACGCCTTGATAACCATCTCTTTTCCCTCTCCGATTCTGTCGTTCGTGAGAGGATTGTTTCAATTTCATGACTCCGTGGCAATAGGAGCATAAAAATAATTATTTTCTTCTATCTATTTGATAATACGCGATATTATTCTTAATTATTATGACAAAATGTGAGCCTGCTTAGTATATGTCATATTCCTGTAATAAAACTGATTCGTTTATCACGTCGATTCGTAATGAACCGCCTCCCGTCTGGTGACGGCTGTTCCTGCGACGGAGAAAGTGGGGAGCTTCTGTTGCCCGGTGCTCCCCGAACCGCTGGAATCCATTCTGTTGCCCGGCTGGCCCAGCCGCGTTCTTTTAGGGTAATGTCAGGCCGTGAGGCCCTCAATTACGCTGCGAGAGCAAGTGCTTCGTTATCGTTGGCACTTATGGGTTTTGAGCCTTTAACGGGTTACTCAGCCCGGGCGAAAACAACGCTTTTCAGCACACGTCGATCCTAGTTCGGCCCCATCAGCAGCAGTGCTCCATGAAAGAGCGCTAATCCTGGTGGAGCCGCCGGGTACCGCCCCCGGGTCCGCTGCGCCTATTGCACGCCGCAGTTTATCGCCATAGCCGGTTGAACCGGCCCGCCTGATATAGGGGCTGTCGCAGCAAAGAAAAGCCCTTGCACCGCCCGCCTAAGGGCCGGGCGCCGACAATCGAATGGGCGCGCCCAATCATGAGGCGCGCCCGAAGGGAGATCGTCCATTCGCCGGACGGGCGTATCGGCCCGCTTTCCGGGGATATTTATTTGCTGGCGTCGATGGCGTCGGCCTTCGCTTCGCCTTCCGCGCGCACCGCATCGGCGGCGTTGCTCAGCCGATCCGCGGCGTTGGCCGTGTTGGCCTGGACCGCATCGGCGGCATTCTCGCCGGCCGCTTCGAGATTGGCGGCCTGGTTGTCGATGATGTCAGCCTGATTGTCATAGGCGTTTTCGACGTTCTGCGCCTCCTGGGAACCGCAGGCGGCAAGCGCCATGGGGGCCGCGATGGCGGCAAAAATCATCGATTTCTTCACGCTTTTGTCTCCTGTTGCGTCCTGGCTCGTGCCATTGGACTGGAAACAAAAGCGTTTTCGGGCCCGGTTGGTTCCCGGCGAGGACGAACGGCGCCGCCCACCGACGGCGCCGCCCTCCGCTTATTTCTTCAGCGCATCGCGGATTTCGGTGAGCAGATCGACTTCGGTCGGCCCCGCCGGTTCATCCTTGCGGCCGAGCAGACGGTTCGCCTGCCGCACGATCAGGAAGATGATGAAGGCGAGGATCAGGAAGTTAAGTACCGCCGTGATGAAGCTGCCGTAAGCGAACACCGGCACATTAGCCGCTTTCATGGCCGCCAGTGTCGGCGCGGTCCCCGCCGGCACGGCGGCGAGCGGGATGAAATGGTTGGAGAAATCGAGCCCGCCGAAGATCGCGCCGACGATGGGCATGATGATATCGTCGGTAAGCGAACTCACGATGGTGCCGAAGGCCGCGCCGATAATCACGCCGACCGCCAGATCGAGCGCATTGCCGCGTGCGATGAAGGTCTTGAATTCTGACAGCATTTTCTTTCCCCTTGGCCGAAACCCGCCGGAGCGCATGCGCGCGGTGCGGAGGATCCGCAGTCGCGCCCGATGCCATGCCATGGGTAATGATGTTGCGGGGCGGCTGGCAACTTTCTATTTGTCCTTATCGCCGGCGGATGGCCCGGCCAGATGAGAGGTTGACGTCCATGGTTATCCCCTCCCCGCGCATTCCGCTGCTTCGCTCCCTCCTGCTGATGCTGGCCACGCTGTCGCTGGCCGCCTGCGGTATCAACTCGGTGCCTACCGCCGAGGAAAATGCCAAGGCCAAGTGGGCGGACGTGCAGGCGGCCTATCAACGCCGCGCCGATCTCATTCCCAATCTCGTCGCCACAGCACGTAGCGCCTCCACCATCGAGCGCAGCACGCTGGAGGGCGTCATCAACGCCCGCGCCTCCGCCACGCAGGTCAAGCTCACCGCCGACGATCTGACCGATCCGGCGAAGGTGCAGGCCTTCCAGCAGGCGCAGGCCAACGTCTCCAGCTCACTGAGCCGGCTGCTCGTCACCGTCGAGCAATATCCCGACCTCAAGAGCCAGGCGCGTTTCGCCGACCTGATGACCCAGCTCGAAGGCACCGAGAATCGCATCAATATCTCGATTCGCGATTACAACGGGGCAGTGCAGGATTATAACACCCGCATCCGCACCTTCCCCGAGATGATCGGCGCCAAGCTGGTCCACGGCGCCAAACCGATGACGCCGTTCGAGGCCAAGGCCGGAGCGGACACCGCGCCCGACGTCGGCGCGATGTTCAACGGCAGTTGAGCGCCCTGAGCAAAAGGACAGGGGCCACACAAGGCCCCGCATTCATCATGGCCCTGCCCCGCGCCTGCCTGCTCCTGCTCGCGTTCCTGATGCTGGCGCTGCGCCCCGACGCGGCGCCGGCACAGACCTTCCCGCCGCTCACCGGCCGGGTGGTGGACGCCGCCAGCCTGCTCGATCCCGCGACATCGCAACAGATCGAGCAGAAGCTCGCAGCGCTGGAGCAGACGACTGGCCGGCAGGTGGTGGTGGCGACTGTCCCCAGCCTCGAAGGCTATGAGATCGGCGACTATGGCTATCGGCTCGGCCGCACCTGGGGCATCGGCGAGAAGGAGGAGAATAACGGCCTCGTCCTGCTCGTCGCGCCCAACGAGCGGCGGCTGACCATCCAGGTCGGCTACGGGCTGGAGCCGATCTTCACCGATGCGCTCTCCGGCCGCATCATCCGCGACGTCATCACGCCACGTTTCAAGGCGGGCGATATGGCGGGCGGCATCAACGCCGGCGTGGACGAGATCGTCCGCATCATCGAGCTGCCGCCCGATCAGCAGCGCAAGGTCGCCGCCGATGCCGGACGAAGGCAGCAGCAATTTTCCGGCAGCGACATCGGCACCGCCATCGTCATCGTGATCTTCATCCTCGTCTTCGTGCTGCTGCCGCTCTCGCGCGGCATGGGGCGCGGGCGGCGCTATCGCGGCGGTATCAACCCGATCATCATCTGGGGCGTCGACGCCGCGCTGCGCAGCGCCTTCCGCGACCGCGACGACGATCACTGGGGTGGAGGCGGCGGTTGGGGCGGCGGTGGCGGCTGGGGCGGAGGCGGCGGTTTCTCCGGCGGCGGCGGCAGCTTCGGCGGCGGCGGCGCGAGCGGGGGCTGGTGATGGGCAAGCGCATGACCATGAGCGAGGCGGACCATCGCCTCATCACCGACGCGGTCGCCAGGGCGGAAACGGATACCGACGCCGAGATCGTCACCATCGTCGCGCGCCGGTCGGACGCGTATCACGATGTCGGCCTGCACTGGGCGATCCTGTGCGCCTTCCTCGTACCAGCCGTGGCGGCGGCGTTCCCACATTGGTATGAGCAGACGCTGATCCGGCTGCTCGGCGAGTGGACCCACGAACTGCCGTTGCGCATGCTGCTGCTCCTGCTGCTCGGCCACATGATCCTCAAGTTCCTGGCGGTGCGCTACCTGCTCGCCATCCCCACGCTGCGCATGCTCTTCACGCCGCGCAGCACCAAGGCACGGCGGGTGCGGCGGCGGGCGTTGCTGCTGTTCCGCACGGCGGCGGAGGCACGCACGGCGCATCTCACCGGCGTGCTGCTCTATCTCTCGCTCGACGAGCACCGCGCCGAGATCGTGGCCGATGAGGCTATCGCCACCAGGGTCTCCCCGGAAGTCTGGGGCGAGGCGATGGCCGCGATGATCGACGAGGTGCGCGCCGGGCGCATCGCACAAGGCATGGCACTGGCAATCGAGAAGGCCGGAACTATCCTCGCCGAACATTGCCCGAGAACGGGCACCAATCCCAATGAATTGCCGGACAGGTTGATCGAATTGTGACCCCATCCCCCGAAGACGAAGCCCGCTTCCCCGAAGAACTGATGTGGGAAGGCCGGTTCATCGCGGCCAAGCGGCGCGGCCGCTGGGAATATGTGAGTCGCACGCGCGGCATTGGCGCGGCCGTGATCCTCGCCATCGACGAGGTGGACGGGGAACGCCACGTTCTGCTGGTCGACCAGTATCGCGTGCCGCTCGGCTGCCGCTGCATCGAGCTGCCCGCCGGGCTGGTCGGCGACGAGACGGCGGGCGAGGACCCTGCCCTTGCCGCCGCGCGCGAGCTTGAGGAGGAGACCGGGTACCGCCCCGGCCGAATGGTCTCGCTCGGCCGCTTCTGGAGTTCGCCGGGAATGGTTTCGGAGAGCTTCACCCTGTTTCGCGCCTACGATCTCGTGCGAACCGGCAATGGCGGCGGCGTGCCGGGGGAGGACATTCGCGTCCACCGCGTCGCGCTCGACAGCCTCGCCGACTGGCTCACCGAGCGCCGCGCCCAGGGCTCTGCGGTGGACGTCAAGCTGCTGACGCTGCTCGGCAGCGCCTTCGCGGCTGGCTAGGCGCGGGGCATGCCAATTAAGGATTGGCCGGCTTCAAACGCCCAGTTCCGCAGCAGATCGGCGGGTATAGTGGTAGCATCGTAACGGATCCGACCATCGGCACCCGGACTTGATCCGGGGTCCCGCTTTCTCATTCGCAGATAATGGAATGCGAACGGCACCGGTTGGGTATTTCCATGACTGCGATCTGTTTGAATTTTTGCGTGCGATCGGGAAGCGGATCAAGTCCGGGGCGACGGGAGGGCGTGGCTACAGGGCCGAATTCGTCCACACCGCTTAGCTCAGCGACGCGGCAACCCATACTCGCCCCACGCCCCACACGACATTTCCTGTGCGATGCAGCATCAACCGGTCTCATCTCTCTGTCTCATGAGCCGCCAGTGACGTTATTGCGGGATGACGGGCCTTGCCGCAGCGCCCACCCAAAAACAGGATATAATGCTCATGCTGGCTGAATTATAATTTTATTACAATAATGATTGTTGACACGCCATTTTATAATGGTTAGGAGCACCAGCCTTGTCAGCACCTGGGGTTTCGCCCATGGCGCGGCATAGCGATTGTCAAGGAGCCTCCTGTGGCCGAGAGAAGCGGCGCCGATATTTTGGTTCAATGTCTGGTCGACCTGGGGGTCGATACGGTGTTCGGTTATCCGGGCGGCGCGGTGCTGCCCATCTACGATACCATCTACGAGCATCCCACGATCAAGCACGTCCTCGTCCGCCACGAGCAGGCGGCCGCGCACGCGGCCGAGGGCTATGCGCGCTCGACAGGCAAACCCGGCGTCGTCCTCGTCACCTCCGGCCCCGGCGCGACGAATGCAATCACCGGCATCACCGATGCGCTGATGGATTCCATCCCCATCGTCGTCATCACCGGGCAGGTCGCTACGCACCTGATCGGCTCGGACGCCTTCCAGGAGGCGGACACGGTCGGCCTCACCCGCCACTGCACCAAGCATAATTATCTGGTGAAGGACCCCGGCGACCTCGCCCGCGTCATCCACGAGGCGTTCTATATCGCCACGGCAGGCCGTCCCGGCCCGGTGGTCATTGACATTCCCAAGGACGTGCAGGTCGCGACCGCCGAATATGAGCGCCCCGCCCTCAATGCCCACCCCCGTTATCAGCCGCAGGTCGAGCCAGACCCGGAGGCGATCGCCCGCGCGGCCGACCTGATCGCAGCGGCGGAGCGGCCGATCATCTATTCAGGCGGCGGCATCATCAACTCCGGCCCGGAAGCCTCGGCCGCGCTGCGGGCGCTGGCGGAGATGACCGGCGCACCCGTCACCTCCACGCTGATGGGCCTCGGCGCCTTCCCGGCCTCCTCGCCGCAATGGCTGGGGATGCTGGGCATGCACGGCACCTACGAGTCCAACTGGGCGATGAACCAGGCCGACCTCATCCTGTGCCTGGGCGCCCGCTTCGACGACCGCGTGACCGGCCGGCTCGATGCCTTCGCGCCGAACAGCAAGAAGATCCATGTCGATATCGACCGCAGTTCGATCAACAAGATCATTCCGGTCGATATTCCCATCGTCGCCGACAGCGGCCGGGCGATCGAAGCGCTGATCGCCGCCCTCAAGGCGCGCGGGTTCAAGAAGCCGGACCTGCGCGACTGGTGGCACCGGATCGAGGAATGGCGCGCTCGCAAGAGCCTCGACTATATCGAGATGGGCAAGGAGATCATGCCGCAACGCGCCATCGCCGCGCTCTACGAGGCGACGCGCGGCCGCCAGACGATCATCACTACGGAGGTCGGCCAGCATCAGATGTGGGCGGCACAGCATTTCCACTTCGATGCGCCGAACAAGTGGCTCACCTCCGGCGGTCTCGGCACCATGGGCTACGGCTTTCCGGCGGCAATCGGCGCACAGCTCGGTAATCCCGACGCGCTTGTGATCGACATTGCCGGCGATGCCTCGATCCAGATGAACATTCAGGAACTGGGCACGGTCATCCAATATGGCCTGCCGGTGAAGATCTTCATCCTCAACAACGAATATATGGGCATGGTCCGCCAGTGGCAGGAGCTGACTTATGAGAGCCGCTATTCGCACAGCTACTCGGACAGCCTGCCCAACTTCGTGAAGCTGGCCGAAGCCTATGGTGCGCGGGGCATTCGTATCGAGACGCGCGACCAGCTTGAGGCAGGCATCGCGGAGATGATCGCGCATCCCGGCCCGGTGGTGGTCGATTGCCATGTCGTGAAGCTCTCCAACTGCTTCCCGATGATCCCCTCCGGCGCCGCGCATACGGACATGCTGCTCGATCCTAGCCAGGTGTCGGGCATCATGGACGATGAGGCCAAGGCCCTGGTCTGATGGCCCAGCCCGTCCGCCTTCGCGTCCATGTCAGCGAGCCGTTCGATTTCGAGCGGCAGAATGACGGCGCGGATCTGTTCGGCACCACGCTCGACAGCGCGGAGCCGGATGCGGACGAATGGGTGATCGACCTCGACGGCTGGTTCCGCCTGGGCGACGGCGATTACGATGTCGTGCTGGTGGCGCCACGCTACGTCGGCGAGCAGCTCTCGCGCGTGTTCGACAGCATATTGGGCTTTCCGGTGCGTATCGCCCACCGGGTGCCGGATGGCTGGCGCTTCGCGATGACGGGCATGCTGTCGCTGGCTCCGCCGCCAGACGAGAGCGCACCGGACGGCCCGGCCGACCAGAATTGACAACCCCGACCAGACAGGGACAGGAACTTTGATGCATATCCGCCAGGAAGACAGCGAGCGCCATGTGCTCTCCGTCACCGTGGACAATGAAGCCGGCATTCTCGCGCGTATCGCGGGTCTGGTATCGGCGCGCGGCTACAATATCGAGAGCCTCACCGTGGCGGACGTGAGCGAGGATCATCGCGTCAGCCGCATCACTATCGTCACCCAGGGGCCGCCCCGCGTGGTCGACCAGATCATCGCCCAGTTGGAGCGGCTGGTGCCGGTCCACCAGGTGCGCGACCTCACCGATACCGGCCCGTTCGTCGAGCGGGAGTTGGCCCTTATCAAGGTCGCCGGCACCGGCGAGGTGCGCAGCGAAGCACTGAGGCTGGCCGAGGTGTTCCGCGCCAAGGTGGTCGACACCACGCTGGAGAGCTTCGTGTTCGAGATTACCGGGCCGACGAGCAAGATCGACACCTTCGTCACCCTGATGCGCGAGCTTGGCCTGGTGGAGCTGTGCCGCACCGGCGTGGTCGGCATGCTGCGCGGCGCCAGCGCCTGATCCGCACCGCAAGCCGAACGGGTGGCCTTTACGGGCCACCCCGTTCCGTTCTATCCGCCGGCGCGACCGGCCATGACATTGCACACTGGATGCCGGCCAACGCCGGCATGACGACTTGAAGAGAGAAGGGTTTGGGAATGCGTGTTTATTACGATCGCGATGCCGATATCGGCCTCATCAAGGGCAAGAAGGTCGCCATTCTCGGCTATGGCAGCCAGGGCCATGCCCATGCGCAGAACCTGCGCGATTCCGGCGTGACCGAGGTCGCGATCGCACTGCGCCCCGGCTCAGGCAGCGCCAAGAAGGCGGAGAATGCCGGTTTCAAGGTGCTAGCCAACGCCGACGCCGCGAAATGGGCCGATGTGCTGATGATCCTCGCGCCCGACGAGCATCAGGCGGCGATTTACGAGAACGACATCAAGGGCAATCTGCGCCCCGGTGCCGCCATCGCCTTCGCGCATGGCCTCAACGTCCATTTCGGCCTGATCGAACCGCCGGCGGACGTCGACGTCATCATGATCGCCCCCAAGGGCCCCGGCCACACGGTGCGTAGCGAATATGTGCGCGGCGGCGGCGTTCCCTGCCTCATCGCCGTGCATCAGGACGCGACCGGCAACGCGCACGACATCGCCCTCTCCTACGCCTCGGGCGTGGGCGGCGGCCGCTCGGGCATCATCGAGACCAACTTCAAGGAAGAGTGCGAGACCGACCTGTTCGGCGAGCAGGCCGTGCTGTGCGGCGGCATCACCCACCTCATCCAGGCGGGGTTCGAGACACTGGTCGAAGCCGGTTACGCGCCGGAAATGGCCTATTTCGAGTGCCTCCACGAGACCAAGCTGATCGTCGATCTGCTCTATGAGGGCGGCATCGCCAACATGCGCTACTCCATCTCCAACACCGCGGAATATGGCGACATCACCACCGGCCCACGCATCATCACCGATGAGACCAAGGCCGAGATGAAGCGCGTGCTGGCCGACATCCAGTCCGGCCGTTTCGTCAAGAATTTCGTTCTCGATAACCGTGCAGGTCAGCCCGAATTGAAGGCCGCCCGCAAGGCCGCCGCTGCGCACCCGATCGAAAAGACCGGCGCCCAGCTCCGCGCGATGATGCCGTGGATCAGCGCCAACAAGCTGGTCGATCAGGACAAGAACTAAACGCCGGGGAGCGGCCGTCCTCACAGGGTGGCCGCTCCGGCTTTTCAGGCGAGCGCGCGCACCTGCGCCGCCAGGGCCTCCCACACCGCAACGTCCCAATAACGCCGCGCATGGCCGGATGGCGACGGCAGAACGAACAGCCGCGTGTCCCCGATCCGCTCGGTCTGCTCACCCAACCGGATCCGCCCCGTCGGCCGGTCGAGAAAAGCGCTTGCGCCGGTCTTGCTGGTGAAGGCCAGGATAGCAGGGCGATAGCGCAGCATTTTCTCCCGCAAGGCAGCCGGATCGAAGGCGTCGCCGGGCAGTTCCGCATCATTGCCGAAATGGCGTTTGGCAAGATCGGTCAGGCCGATGCCGTAATCCAGCAATCGCGCATAATCACCGGGCGGCAGACGCTCCGGGGTCAGCCCCGTCCCGTGCAGCGTGCGCCAGAAAAGATTGGTCGGATTTGCGTAATAAGCCCGTGCCTCCGCCGACTTGCGCCCCAGCGCCGTGCCGCAGAAGACCAGTGCGAGGCCCGGCACGAGCAGATCGGGCACTGTGTGGCTCTCGGGAAGGAGACCGGATCGCAGCCAGGCTGTCATGGTCCGTCTCTAGCTCCGGAGTGGGCCAAATTGAAGGGAGTCTCTTCCGCCGTCTCTGCGTCTGCTCGCTCGACCTGACTTGATTTGGTCAACAACATCGTGCGAAGCTAACGGTCCGATCCGCTGCCGACACGACAAGGCCGACCCACGGCCTTATCGCGCGCTGTGTTCGGACACCGGCCCGAACGAAACGGGCAGAGTCGAATAGGAGATAAGCACAATGCGCCTCGTTCATGCCGCCCTCCCCGCCCTCCTGCTGACCGGCCTTGCCGGCGCACTGGTCGCCCAGCCCGGCAAGCCCGATCCGGCAGCGGTCACTGGCGGCGCCTACACGGCCGATGCCGACCACACGCTGGTCAAGTGGCAAGTCGATCACTTCGGCTTCACCCCGTATTTCGGCATCTTCGGCAGCGTCACCGGCACGCTCCAGCTCGACCCGGCGAATCCGTCCGCCGCCAAGGTCGACGTGACCATCCCGGTCTCCAAGGTAACGACGGCGAACGCCGGCCTGACCGGGCACCTGCTCAAGGCCGCCGAGGCCGGCAAGGCCGCCGACTTCTTCGGGGCCAATCCGGCCGATGCCAAGTTCGTCTCCACCAACGTCGCGGTGAGCGGCCAGACGGCCAAGATCACCGGCAACCTCACGCTCAACGGCGTCACCAAGCCGGTCACGCTCGACGCCAAATTCTACGGCGCCGGCAAGTCGCCAATGGGTGGCAAGGAAAATGTCGGCTTCACTGCGACCGGCGCGATCAAGCGCAGCGACTTCGGCGTCGGCTTCGCCATTCCGATGGTGAGCGACGAAGTGAAGCTCGAAATCGTCGCCGCCTTCGTCAAGTAAGGCGTTTCAATTGGACGGCGCGGCCGGTGGGGAGACCACCGGCCGACCGCAGCCGATCGCCGCGAGGTGATCGCGAGAATGCTGGATGCGGTCGCTGCCACGAAACACCGGGCTGACCGGATGAACGCCCAGCGGCCAGAACTGGCTGCGATCCATGATCGCAACGCGCTTCGTGGCGCAGAGCCGGTCAAGTTGCGGCATGCTGAGCATCTGCAACGCCATCACCGCAGGGCGGGTGAGGCGCCCCTCATCGAAGCGCACCAGATCGGTCATGTAATAGCCACCGCGAATATCGACCAGCACGACATCGGCGTCGGTCGAGCGGATCGCTGCCATGGTGTGAGCATAGCCGCGTAGATAGCGCTCGCTATCGGCAAGGAGCCACCCGCCCGAGAGCAGGGCGAAGGCCGCTGAGGCCGCGACCAGCCGCATGGGTAGCCGCTGCCCCTGCGCCACCGCCGCCCGCCACCCGAGACCGGCCAACAGGCACAGCGCGCCGATCTGGCCGTGCATATAGCGGAAGCCCCAGCCATAGCCTTGATACAGCGCCAGTCCCATGCCGCCGAGCACACCGATCAACAACGGCACGGTGATCGGCACCTCTCGCCAAAGCCTGCGCCAGCGTACCCCGAGCACGGATAGTCCGGCGAGCGGCAGCAGCAGCAAATTGTTCCAGCTCACGAGCCGCGCATTATTCAGGAGAGGCTGCCAACTCTCCAGCCGGCCAAACAGGCTCGCCAGCTTGTCGACGATACCGTTGGTGCGATGCACGTCAGTCAGCGGGGGCGGCCCCACGAGATCGGTAAGCAGCATCGGCCAGAGCCGCGCCCAGACGACCATGATCGCCACGCAGACGAGCGTATGGAACAGGGCGGCGCGCCACCGCCGGTTCGCGGCCATCCACAGGATGAACGGACCGATGAACAGCAGCGGGAAGTGCCACTGATGCAGCCCGGCGGCGAGCAGCGCGACAATGGCCGCGAGGCCATGACCGAGCCGGTCGCCACGCAGAACCAGCGCCAGCCACGCCAGATTGAAGGCGAAGTGGCTCGTCATCGCATAAGGCGTCATCGCGGTGGCGACGAGCTGGGCGGAGGTGAGCGCCATCACCATGGTGACAAGCACGGCGTCCGGCCGGTCCGGCATCAGCTTGCGGGCGATATGCCAGAGGAGCAGCAGGCCGATGCCGAGCGTGACCGGCGCGGCGAGGCTGGCATCGCCCAGCCGCACGAACAGCGCGCGGAGGGCGGCGTGGACCGGCAGATAGATGGCGGTCCAGTGCGTATCCGCGCCATAGGGGCTGTAGAATTCCGGCGTCAGTGCGCGCTGGAACGGCGCCCAATCCGCCGGGATCGGCCAGCCGACATGACCCTGCGCCAGATAGGCGCCGGCCAGCTCCACCATCACCTCATCGCGCGAAGGGCTGTAGCCGTGAAAGACGAGATGCCGCCCTGCCCAGCCGACAAGGATGGCCAGCACGATGGCGAGCGGGATCAGCCATTGCAGGGACGGCCGCCGCTGCCCCGGCGTTTCCTGCGAGCGCCGCGCCAGCCAGGCCCATATCGCGAAGCCGAACAGCGCAAGAGCCTGCGCATCGAGCACCCACATATCCTGCCGGGCGAAGAAATACTCCGCGAGACCCCAAACGCGCCGCCCGGCAATGTGCCATTGCCAGGCGGCGAACGAGAGCGCCAGCATCGTCGCGCCGCCCAGCGCCAGCGCGATGGGCAGCGCACGCTCCCCCGCGCCGCGCCGGTCAGACGATGGGAACATTGCCGCCTTCGGCCAGATCGCGCCGCACGAACAGCCCGTCCAGCTCGACGAGCAAGGGGAAGTGCCCCTTGTTGTTGGCGAACATCGCGTTGGGCACGAACCCTGCGTCGGCAAGCAAGGCAATCATTGCGCGATAATCGGTCGCGCCATCGTAGAGCGCGCGCACGGCCAGCTCGGTCTGGATGCCGACCATCCACGCCAGCGCAGCACCTGCTCCCCGACAGACGGCAGCGTCGTGCCCCTGTGTATCCATCTTGAGCAGGATCGCGCGCGCGTCCCGTGCGCCCTCAAGTTCGGGCAATAGACCTTCCAGGCGCCGGCAGGTCACAGTCACGCTGCGCTCGATGCGGTTGCGCTCGGCGAAGATCGGCTCCAGCCCCTCACCCGGCTTGTTCAACGAGCTGAACTGATCCGCCGCCATGATGTTGAACTGCGCTTCGCCATCCGTGTCGGTCAGCGCGATGTTATGCGTGAACCAGCGCGGGTCCGTTCGGGCAGCCTGTGCCAGTTTCGCATGGACCTGCGGATTGGGCTCGAACGAGACGATCGTGCCATCAAAGCCCACATCGCGGCGCAGCATCGTCGCATATTGGCCGGCGTTGGCGCCCACGTCGATGACGCAATCCACGCCGAAATGCGCGATGAAGCGGCGCAGTGCGACGATCTCGCCATACTGATGCTGCCGTCCGGCGATACCGAGCCGCACCGCCAGCCAGCGGTCCCGCAGCTCACGGCGGTAGCGGGCGATCTGGCTCATGCGGCCCACCGGCGCTCGGCTCGCTCGCGCGCGGCCAGATAGGCCTGCTCGGTCAGCAGAGCCGCCTCGCCCCAGCCGTGATGCGCCTTGCCATAAGCTATCGCCGCCCGGCCATTTCGCTGCCGCAAGGCTTCGTCCTGGATCAGAGGCCGTAGCGCGGCCGCCAGCGCATCGGCCTCGCCGACCGGAAAGCGCATGGTGACATCGCCCGGAAGCTCGCCAAACATACCCGCGTCGCTTGTCACCATGGCGGCCCCATAGCGCAGCGCGGACAGGAAGGCACCGCTCGAATCGATGGCCCGATAGGGAAAAGCCAGAATATCCGCCGCGCGCAGATGCGCGTCGAGCCGCTGCTCGGTGACGAAGGCGAGATCGGTAATCAGCCGATGACCGAACCCGCCGCCATGGACAGCGCCGAGGAACGGCTCGACCGGCATGAACGGCTTGCCGACAATCGCCAGCTCGAAGTCCAGCCCCTCGCGCCAGAGGGTGAGGCAGGCCTGCAAGAGGAGATCCAGCCCCTTATAGGGACGGATCGTGCCGAAAAAGAGGATGCGCGGTACCGCAGACGCCGGCAATGCTGCAAGGTCTGCCGGTCTCGCCGCCGCAAGCTGCATTGGTGGATGCGGCACGAGATGGATGCGCGACCGCTCGATACCCTGCGCGAGCAACGCCTCCGCCGTTCGTTCGCCGTGAACGATCAACGCATCGAACAACGGCAGCAGGGTAAGATACCCCCGCGCCTGCGCGATCGCGGCGCGATCGCCGTGATAGGGGCGCGCGTTATGCACGGTATGGACGAGAGCCGTTCGCCGGGCCAGCCGACCGAGTAGCCAGCGGTCTGCCATCGCGAAGGGAAGCCATTGGAAATGCGCGATATCACCCACCAGCGCTGCGAGCGAACCGACCCGGCAATCCACCGCATAATCGACCGCCTTGACTGCGCGAGCGAACCGCCCTTCGCCCAGCGCCCCGCGCAGCCGCTCGCCGACACGGAAGAAACGCGGCGCATAATGATAGCCGTCCGGTACGATCGCATCCGTCTCGCGCAGCGGCCGCCCGAGTAAGGTGACATCATGCCCTCGCCCGGCCAGCGCGCCGCACAGGCAATCATCATAACGCCCCGTGAACAGGGAGGGATCGACCATCACCGCCTTCATGCCTGTCTATGTCCTCCAAGGCGACGAAGCATCAGCCCGTGCGCCAGCGCAAGGGCCAGATGGACCAAAGCATAGGTCAGGATGAACGTCTGCGAGAGCGTTTCCTCCGTCATCCGGTGCAGGGCAACGGCAAGCGGCACGCTGATGAGGCTGCCGATCAGAAACGCGAAGGACGGCCTGACCAGCGCCCCGAAACGGCCGAGGCCGGTCTGTAGATAGACCGAGATGCAGATGACGCCCAGCGCAAGCAGAAGAAGCATGATCATAGCAATTTCTGTCTGTTCGAGCACGATCTTGCCATCGAACAGCAGCGCCGCAAGCGGTTTGCCGATAAAAGCCAGCGCCAGCGCGGCCACCAAACTTACAGCAAGCGCCAGTCCGACGAGCCGGACAAGGCCGTGCCGGAATGTCCGCGCTTCACCGCCGAAATAGGCACGCGTCAGGCCCGGCAGCAATGTCTCGACAAAAGCACGGATAACCGCGGAGAGCGCTCGCGACATCTTGAAGACGAAATCGAACAGCAGCAGCGGCCGGGCATCCTGCGTCGCAGCGGCAATGGTGAAATAGGGCGCGTTATAGGCCGCCACGTCGAACAGGGTAAGCGCGCCCGTCCGCCCGAAATCCGCCAGATAATGCGCGCGGACATGCGCGACGCCTGCCCGGACCGCCAGCCATTGGCGCAGCCCCATGCCGAGACTGCGCTGGATGGTGGCAAGGCCGATCCACAGGACAATGAGCGCGATGGCGAGTTGGGCCAGCACCGCGTCGAGGATCGGCAGGCCGAGCAGCGACATGAGCAGCAGCGCGATTCCGCTGGAGCGCCGCAGAAAATCCAATGCCTCCCACCAGAGATTATGGTCGAGCGCGGCCAGCGCACGGCGCGCGAGGATGGTGAGGAGGTTGATCGCCGACACGGCGTAGAAAGCAATGAACAGGAGCGGATAGCGGGTCGGGATCAACCCCAGCGCGATGGCCGCGCCGATCAGCACGCCCCCGGCGAGGATGATCGCGGTGAGCAACCAGAACAGCGCGCCCAGTTCCTCGACGCGAAAACTGCCGTCACGGGTCACATGGTCCCGGCGCAGGCGGCTGTAGACAATCGCCGTCAGGCCAAGCTCGGCCGACACCGT
Source organism: Sphingobium sp. 66-54 (assembly GCA_001899715.1). Taxonomy (GTDB): domain Bacteria; phylum Pseudomonadota; class Alphaproteobacteria; order Sphingomonadales; family Sphingomonadaceae; genus Sphingobium. Next base: position 142,966 of record MKWI01000024.1, on the reverse strand, counting down.
GAAGTTGGCGAAGGCGATGAGCAGCAGGAAGGTGCGGAACTCACCGAGCGGTAATAATCGCACGAACACGAAGGTGACGACGAACCCCCAGCCCATCGCCAGCGCCACATTGGCCAGCTTGGCGGCACCGAGCACGGCCGGCCGCCGCTCAAGCCGCCCCGCCAGCGCAACCAGCCCCGTCATGCCGTCCGGCTGGCCCGGAACAGCGTGTCCGCAAGCGCCATGCGCCGGACCTCGGCGGAGAGCAGCATATCGGCCTCGATCAACTCCACGGTCAGGCCGGCCGCGGCGATACGATCGGCCAGATCGCGGCCATATTGCCGGACGTGGTCCCATTGACCGAACCGCCGTTCGCGCTCACGAGCCGAGAGATCGGGCGCCCCATCCTCGCTCGGCCCATCCCAGAGCGGTACGAGCAGCCAGGCCTCCCCGCCCGGCTTGAGCGCGCGCGTGAGGTTACGCAGCACCACGGCATCGTCCGGCACATGCTCCATGACATGGCTTGCATAGATGCGGTCGAACCGCACCACATCGTCCATCGCCATCAGATCGAGCCGCTGCATGCCGGGGACAGTGTAACGCGTGGGATCGAGATCGGCTGGCACATAATCATCCGTTGCGGCGCGGAACCGCCGCACCAGACTTGCCTCATTGGGCGCGCAATGGAGGATGGCGGCACCGGCGGGCAGCGTGATGCGTCCCGCGTCCAGCAGCGCGTGCATCAGCCGCTCGCGTGGGGAGGCGCCACAGGAGGGGCATCCCCATTCCCGCTCGGCACCGTAGCGGAAAAACCCTGCCACATCCTGATTGCAGGCGGGGCAATACCGCTCCCGCCGCGCACCCAGCGCGGTGCGCGCCGCCAATGCCATGCGAGAGGCGTATTTGCCAGCAGCCTTGAGGACCCGTTGCGTCGTAATCATCACACCCGCCTATACAGAGGCGGTGGGGAAATGCGACAGGAACCGCGCCGATTTCAGTCGCGCGACGGGGCCGGGTTCCATGTCGTCACGGTCCGCCCACGCATCGCCAGCAGGACGCCCTTGAACGTCGCCAGATAGGCGAGCAGGAGGTCGACGAGCGCCGCCAGCGGACCATGCCGCATTCGCAGCCCAATCATCAGCAGGAACAGCGCGGCAGCCACCAATGCAATCGCAGCGAACGGCGCAATCCGCCATGCCAGCACGGCACAGGAGGCCGCGCCGACGCCGATCCACGCTCCGCCGAACCAGCGTATCAGCTTGCGGGAGGCATATTTGAAGCGATCGAGGCCGTCCATCCGCGCAAGTTGCGGGCGCAGATAGCGGTGCGTGTGCCAACTGCGCGCCGCGATCCGTACTTTGCGGCGATATTCGTCCTCGCGTTTGGCCACCATCATCTCACGGGCGATGATGTCCTTCGCCTTGATGAGCCGCTTACCGGCAAAGACGACGGCCATGGAGACGGTGAGGTCATCGAGCACGCTATCGGGAAAATCGGGATAGAGCGCCCGGCGGATCGAGAAGATGGAGCCATCCGCGCCCATCACATTGCCGGTGCGGGATTCCAGATCCTTGAGATGCTCCTCGATCCGCCAATAGAGCGCGCCCACCGATGCCGAGGCGCTGCTATCCGCGCCGCCATAACGCAGGGAACCGAGCACGCCGCCAATGCTCTCGTCGTCATAATAAGGCAGCAGCCGCTCGATTGCGTCAGCATCGAGCAGCACATTGGCGTCGGTGAACACCAGCACCGCGCCGCTCGCCCGTGCGGCGAGCAGCTTCATGCCATGCGCCTTGCCGCTGCGGCCGGGGCCCCGCACCAGCGTCAGCAAATCACCGGCTTCGCCGAGCAGTGCGGCTGTGTCGTCGGTCGAGCCGTCATCGAAGGCCAGTATCTCCAGCGCGGGATGGCGCGCCTTGAGCTGGCGCAAATTCTCGATCTTGGTGGGGAGCGACGCCGCCTCGTTATACGCACAGAACAGCAACGAGACCGACGGCGCGGACGCACTCCCCTCTTGCACCACCGGTTTCTCCGGCAGCAGGCGCAGGATCAGGGGATAGACGAGAAACGGCCAGACCAGCAGCAGGCCGCATAACAGGAGCAGCAGCCAGAGGCCGAGATCGAGCGGCGTCATCGCGGCGCGCCCCTCGCCCTAGACGGCATTGTCATGGGTCAGCACGCCCAGCGTCGCGACGATGATCCGCAGATCACGCCAGATCGACCAGTTGGTGACATATTCGAGATCCGATTGCAGGCGGTTGACCAGATCCTCGCGCCGGTCGGTCGGGCCACGATGGCCGCGCACCTGCGCCAGCCCGGTCATGCCTGGCTTGATGCAATGGCGCGCCCAATAGCGCTCGTCCACCTCCCAGTAGAGCGCGTCCGCTGCCTTGGCGGCCGGTGCATGTGGGCGCGGGCCAACGATGCTCATATCTCCCCGTAGCACGTTGAAGAGTTGGGGTAATTCGTCGATGCTCGTGCGCCGCAGGAAGGCGCCGACGCGGGTCACGCGCGGATCGTCCCGTTCGGTGAGTTTCTCGGCCTTCTGGTCGGTCTGCGCCGCATGCATCGTGCGGAATTTCATGATGAGGAACGGCCGCGCATCCTTGCCGATGCGTTGCTGTCGGAAAAAGACCGGGCCGGGACCGGAGAGCTTCACCGCCAGCGCCGCCACCAGCAGGATCGGCGACAACAGGATAATCGCTGTGAGGCTCACCGCCAGATCGAGCAGTCGCTTGAACAGACGATCGCGGAACAGCAGCGGCCCGCCTGCAACCACCACCGTGGGATAGCCATCGAACACGCCGACCTTGGCAGGTGCGAAGCGGCGCAAGTCCGGCACGAGGATCTCGCCCTTGGCGGAAAGCGCTGCCAGCGCCACGCGCCATGCCTCGATCCGCTCCGGCGGGCAGGCCACCACCACTCGCTCGGCCCAGCCCACGCCACGCGCCAGACGAGCCGCCATGGCGGCATCCCGCTGTTCGGGATCGAAACCGAGCGCTTCCACCTCGATCCACTCCGCCTCACGCGGCATGGGGATATCCACCCCATCGACCAGTAGCACGGTGATATGCGGTACCTTGCCGACCAGAGCGAGGCCGATCCACCCGATCAGCCGCCGCGCCAACACGAGGCCCGCCGCCGACAGGCCGAGGCCGACAATGAAGGTCAGGCGCGAAAGCTGCTCCGCGATCTTGCCGAGATAGACGATGAGCAGCATCAGCATCGCCGCCTGGGCGAGGCTCCACACCGCCTTCGCCGCGCTGGCGCGACGGTTGCCGATCATGCGGATGCCATAGACGCCGCCGTTGATGGCGATCAGCGCATAGACCGGCGCAATCATTGCAAACATGACGAGGCCGTGCGGCTTACCGGGTTCGCCCCACAGCGAATGCAGCACCAGCAGGTTGGCCAGCGCAAACCCCAGCCCCAGCACCGCGATGTCGATCAGGATGCTGAGGATGTAGAGGCGCAGGCGCGCCACTTCCTTGGACGGCGCTGGTGTGGCTGACATGGCCCGCGCGCTATGCGGGGCGGCGGCGAGCGTCAATGGGCTTATGCGTGGCAGACGCCCGCAGCGGCTCAAAAAGCCGCTTTCGACCGTGGAATCGCTCCGACATGCCGGAACGCTGTTGATTGCGGATTCATGACAGCCGATAAGTCGCCATGCCCGACTTCCTCCCGCCCGCGTCCAAATCCGTCCATCGGATCCAAAAAAACATCCTTGCAAGACCGGAGCGCCGCCTGCTCGACTGGCTTTGCGCCATCATGCCGCGCTGGGTTACGCCGGACATGCTCACCACGGCGGGGATCGTCGGCGCGGCCATGACTTTCGCGGGTTACGCACTGAGCGGTTTCGCGCCCGGTTGGCTGTGGGTGGCGATCGCGGGCTACGTCGTGCAATGGTTCGGCGACTCGCTTGACGGCAGCCTGGCGCGCTGGCGCCATATCGAGCGCCCGTCCTACGGCTATTTTATCGACCATAGCTGCGACGGCATCGTCACCCTGCTGATTCTCGCGGGCATGGGGTTCAGCCCGTTCGTGCGGGTGGACGTGGCGCTGTTCACCGTAACCGGCTATCTGCTGCTCTCCATTCACGCCTATCTGGCGGCGCGGGTGATGGGTGAGTTCAAGCTCTCCTACGGCATTGCGGGACCGACCGAACTGCGCTTTCTGCTGGTCGGCCTCACCGTGGCGATGATGGTGCGCGGCAGCGATCCGAGCCCGCTGCCCGCCTTCTCCGGCTTCGACATTTTCGTGGGCAGCATCGGGGCGATCTTCGTGGCCTTGTTCGTCAAGCAAACGTTGACGACCGGACGCCATCTCTCGCGGACCGATCCGGGCCAGCGCGGCTGATCGCCCGGACCTCAGGCGAGGGCCGCATCCTCCAGCGTCGATAAGGGCACAGGCGCGTCTTCTCCCGCGATGATCCGCGCGATCCGGTCGGCGGCTCGCCCGTCACCAAAAGGGTTTCCCGCCCGCGCCATCGCCGCATAGATCTCCGGATTATCGAGAAGCATCGAGGTCTCTCCGACGATTCGCTGCCGATCCGTGCCGACCAGCCTGGCGGTGCCGGCCGCAATGCCTTCCGGCCGTTCAGTCGTCTCGCGCAGCACGAGGACGGGTTTGCCGAACGACGGGGCCTCCTCCTGCACGCCGCCACTATCGGTCAATACCAGCGCGCAGGCATCGAGCAACGCCACGAAGCCGGGGTAATCGAGCGGCTCGATGAGCGCGACATTGGGCAGATCGGCCAGCGCTGCCGTCATCGCCAGTCGCACCCGTGGATTGGGATGGAGCGGAAAGACGATCCCGACATCGGGCCGCACGGCAATCTCGCGGATCGCGCCGGCAATCCGGGTCATGCCCGCGCCGACACTCTCGCGCCGGTGGCAGGTGACTGCAATAATCCGCTGTCGAGCAAAGCGGGCCAGAGTCGGCGCAGCGCTGGCGGCCAGCATCGGCCGCTTGCGAATACGCGTCCGCATCGCCAGCAATGCATCCACCACCGTATTGCCGGTGACATGGATCGTGTCCTCCGCCCGGCCTTCAGCGCGCAAGGCGGTCGCGGCTGTTTGCGTCGGCGCGAAGTTCATGTCGGCAATGCAGGCGACGATGCGGCGGTTCGCTTCCTCCGGCCAAGGCTGGTAAATATCGCCGCTGCGCAGCCCCGCCTCGACGTGGCCAACCGGAATTCTGCGATAATGAGCAGCGAGGCTCGCCACCATGGCGCTCTGCGTATCGCCATGCACGAGCACGCGATCCGGCCTCTCCCGATCAAGGGCGTCGCCGAGCGCGAGAATGAGACGCGCCGTCAGCTCATCGAGTGTCTGGTTCGGCCGCATGAGGTCCAGATCGATATCCGGAATGACGCCCGTCACGCGCAGCACCTGGTCGAGCAGATCGCGATGCTGCCCGGTCACGCAGACGCGAGTCTCGATCGCCGGGCGGCTCTGCAAGGCATGCACTACCGGCGCCATCTTGATCGCCTCCGGCCGCGTGCCGAACACGACCATCACCTTCCGCTTATACACGATCAGCCCACCCCCCAAACCCCGGTGGGCGATGACGGATTTTCTGTAAAGAACGGATTTTATAGTTCTAAAAAGAAATATTTTTCTTTTGAGGATGTGTGAACTTCCAGTGGTGGGTGAGGAGTGCTCAGCCGGCCACCAACGCCGCGTCGCGCAGCCCACGCCAGACACGAGCCGCCTGCACGCTTTCGGGCACATCATGCACGCGTACGATCTGCGCGCCCGCGTCGATGGCCTTGAGCGCCAGCGCGACCGAACCGCCGAGCCGCTCGCTCACCGGCGCGCCATTGGTCAGCGCGCCGACCATGCGCTTACGGCTCGCGCCGAACAGCAGCGGCACGCCCAGCCCGTGGAACATCGCCAGGTTATTGACGATGCGGGTATCGTCCTGCAACGCCTTGCCGAAACCGATGCCGGGATCGACGATGATCTTCGCGCGGTCGATGCCGGCAGCGACACAGGCCGCGATGCGCGCCTCCAGCCAATCGAACACGTCGCAGTCGATCGCCGCGCCGCCGACCGCACCAGCCTTGTATTTGACCGCGCCGCCGTGTGGATCGGCACCCGCCGAAGGCGTGTGCATGAGCACCACCGGGCAATCGGCGACGGCCACCACTTCCAGCCCACGCGGATCATGGGTCAAAGCGGTCACATCGTTGACGATCCCCGCACCTGCCGCCAGTGCGGCTTCCATCACGCTCGCCTTGCGCGTGTCGATCGAGACAGGGACACCGCTTTTCGCCAATCGCTCGATAACGGGCACGGTACGCGCGATCTCGTCCCCTTCCCACACCGGATCGGCGCCGGGCCGGGTCGATTCACCGCCGACATCGACGATCGAAGCACCGGCAACCTGCATAGCGAAACCCGCATCGGCAGCCCTCTCCGGCTCACCCATGAGGCGGCCGCCGTCCGAGAAGCTATCCGGCGTCATGTTGAGGATGCCCATGACATGCGGGGTGTCGAACCGGAGGATCCGTTCTCCCAGCGTCAAGGGCGCATGGGCGGTGGCGAAGGCGGCCATCAGACCGTCTACCCGTGCCGCAAGCACCTCCGGCAGGCGGGTCTGCCAGGCGGAAAGCGCAGCAACCGGCACCTGCGCCTTACCGGCCGCTCCATCCGTCCCGAGCCAGCGCGCCTCGACCCCCTGGAACCAGATGAGCCCGCCGGCAAGCCGGCAAACGTCGCTCTCGGCCAAACCGACCGGCGTGTCGGCAAACCAGATGGGGCGGAGATAGAGGCGGGCGCCGGCCGGCGGCACGGGGATCGGAGAGGTCATCGCGGTCTTTCTAGAGCGAGTACCGCGCGGATGGAAGCGATGTGCTCGCGCAATGCCTTCGCGCCCGTATCACCTCCTCGCCCGGCGTTCCTCGTTACGGTTTGCATGATTTGATTCTTTATCGTAAGCAAACGAAGCGTCCGGCATCCGTTCGCGAAAGGGAGAACGGCTGCCGGAGCGGCACCACAGCGACAGTTTCACACGACAGAAAAACAGGCCGAGTCTGCTCGGCGCCAGGGAGAAGCGTAGAAATGAACCGAATTTCCTTAAACCGCATCCATATGCGGGGGCTGAGCGCGCTCGCGCTCGCCGCCGGTCTCGCCCTGCCGACCGCCGCGCTGGCGCAGGACGACTCGGCCAACGCCGCCACCACCGAGCAGGCCGCCACCACGCCTGATGCCGAGGCCAACGAAGCCATCGTCGTCACCGGCTCGCGCATCGCACGCTCCGGCTTCAACACGCCGACGCCGGTGACGGTGATGGGCAATGACCGCGTGCAGGCGCTCAACATCAGCAACGTGGCCGACGCGCTCAACCAGCTTCCGAGCTTCCGTGCATCCGGCGCGCCTACCAACGTGCAGTCGGCTGGCGGTAACGTCGGCGCCCGCATCCTCGACCTGCGCGCACTCGGCGCGCCGCGCACGCTGGTGCTGGTCGATGGCCGTCGCTTCGTGCCCAGCACGGGCGAGGGTACGGTCGACATCAACCTCATCCCGTCGGGCCTGGTGCAGCGCACCGAAGTGGTGACGGGCGGCGCATCGGCCGTTTACGGCTCGGATGCCGTCGCGGGCGTCGTCAACTTCATCCTCGACCGTAAGTTCACCGGCCTCAAGGCCGAGTTCCAGGCTGGCCTCTCCGAGCGCGGCGACGACTTCAACCGGTTCGCCAGCGTCACCGCCGGCACGGCCTTCGCGGGCGGACGCGGTCACATCGTCGTGTCCGGCGAGTATGAGAATAACGAGGGCCTGGGCGATTGTTACTCGGCCCGCGCCTGGTGCGCGCAGGAGCGTTCGATCGTCGGCAATACACCGGCCGGCACCGCAGGCCAGCCCTCCAGCATCATCACCTCGGACGTGCACGTCTCGACCATGTCGCCGACCGGCCTCATTAACCGTTCGCTCGGCGCGGACGGCAAGGCGCTCTACGCCAATGTCGCCAATGATCCGCTGCGTGGCATCACGTTCACGCCGGACGGCACGCCACGGCCGTTCCAATATGGCGAGTTCGCTGGCCCGCTGTTCATGATCGGCGGCGAAGGGCATGAGCGCAACCCGTTCCTCTCCAGCCTGCTGCTCAAGGTGCCGGTGGAGCGCTACAGCCTCTACGGCAGCCTGAACTATGAGCTGACGGACAGCATCAGCGCCTTCGTCGACGTGTCCTACGGTCATGTGAAGGGCACCACCTATTCGTCGACGTTCCGCGATTTCAACGGCTCGATCATCGGCAACATCAAGGTCGACAATCCCTACATTCCGGACGCCGTTCACGATGTGATGGTGGCCAACAACATTGCCCAGCTCCAGCTCGGCCGTTCCGGCTTCGACCTGGGCAGTCCCAAGGGTGTGTCGCAGACGGATACGTTCCGCACCGTGGCCGGTCTTGAGGGATCATTCGGGTCCGGCTGGAAGTGGGAGGCCTATTATCAGTTCGGCCGCACCGACTTCCGTCAGGACATGTCGAACGATCCGATCAACGCCAACATGCGCAAGGCGGTGGACGCCGTGCGCAACACAAACGGCGACATCGTCTGCCGCGTCAATGCCGATGCGGACCTGACCAACAACGATGCCGCTTGCGTGCCGATCAACCTGTTCGGCGAGAACCAGTTCAGCCAGGCCGCACGCGATTACGTGCTCGGCACCGGCTTCCAGACGCTGGTCGGCAAGCAGCATGTCGTGGCAGCGAACGTCAGCGGCGATCTCTTCAACATCTCGTCGCGGCCGGTGTCCATCTCGGTCGGCGGTGAGTATCGCCGCAACACACTGGAGGGCGCGACCGACCCGATCTCGGCCGGTCTCGGCTTCTGGGTGCTGAATGGCCAAGCCGTCTCCGGCCGCCAGTCGGTGAAGGAAGGCTACGGCGAAATCGTCGTTCCGCTGCTCGCCGATCTGTCGTTCGTCCGCAATCTGGAGCTCAACGGTGCGGTTCGCTTCACCGACTATAGCGACAGCGGCAGCGTGCAGACCTGGAAGGCCGGCGGCATCTACGAGCCGGTGGACGGCATCCGCTTCCGCGTCACCCAATCGCGGGACATTCGCGCTCCCAACCTCACCGAGCTGCGCGGGCCGCAGCAAAAGTCGACCATCGGCCTCACCGACCCGAAGCTGGGCACGCAGGCCAATCCGGTCGTCATCCGTGGCTCGAACCCGAACCTGAAGCCGGAGGAAGCGGACAGCTTCACCGCCGGCATCATCATCGCGCCCCGGTCCGGCTTCCTGTCGCGCATGCGTCTGTCGGTCGATTATTATAACATCCGGGTGAAGGAAGCGATCGGCCAGCTCGGCGCGCAGACGCTCGTGCAGCGCTGCAATGACGGGGCGACGGAGTTCTGCCCCCTCATCACGCGCGATGCCAGCGACGCGGTCATCCAGGTGAACGACGTGCTGGTCAACGCCAACCAGGTCCGCACCAAGGGCTTCGACGTGGAGTTCGCCTATCGGCAGCCGGTGGGCAATGGCGATCTCGACTTCCGCCTGCTGGCGACGGTCGTGACCGACCTCATCACCATCGACAGCGCCGGTGCGACCGACCGTGCAGGCCAGACCGGCTCGCGCGCCGGCGCCCTGCTCGGCGTGCCCGACTACACGCTGGACGGCACGCTCACCTACAGCCAGGGACCGGGTCGCCTGACCGTCCATGGCCGCTACATCCCGGCGGGCATGTACAATGTCGCCTTTATCGGCCCCGACGATCCGCGCTACTCGATCACCGGGACGACGAGCGTCAACAACAACCGCATCCCCGGTCGCTTCTATCTGGACCTGTCTGGCTCGTATAAGGTCTATGCGTTCGGCGGGAAGGAACTGGAGTTGTTCGCGTCGATCAACAACCTTTTGGACAACGATCCGCCGGCCATGCCGAGCGGCAACCTCGGGACCAACCAGGTGCTGTTCGATCCGATCGGGCGTGCCTTCAAGGTGGGCGCGCGCGTCCGCTTCGGCGGTTGACCTAAAGGAGGCGCGATTCCCTCCCGCGCCTCCCTTCTCACGACAGTGAGATGAAAAGCGCCGCGTGGCCTGGAGCTACGCGGCGCTTTCTAATATGGGATATGAACCTCCGGATATAACTCGTTCAGAATAGACGAACCCGGAACAGACCCGGTGGGAGCGGGCTGTTCCGGGTTCGGCCGTCCCCCATGGACGGCAAAGCGGATCAGGGTTCGGTGGCGAGCAGATAAAGTTGGCGCAGCGCATCGAGCGGCTTCAATTGCCCTTCATGCTCGATGTGCCAGAAGGTCCAACCGTTGCAGCTTGGCGCACCTTGCAATGTCGCGCCAAGCTTGTGGATCGAACCGGTCGCCTCGCGATGCTCCAGCGACCCATCCGCGCGCACGCGAACTCTCCAGCGCCCCTTGGCATCGCGCAGTTCCGTGCCCGGCGTCACCATCCCGGTCTCGACCAGCGTGCCGAAGGCGACGCGCGGCTGGCTGCGCGGCGACTGCATGATGGTGAGCGCGCTCTCGTCCAAGGGCAGGGCGGCCGCGATCCGCTCGCGCGCCACCTCGCAATAGCTGTTTTCGCGCTCGATACCGATCCAGCGACGTCCGAGCCGGCGCGCCACCGCTCCGGTGGTGCCGGTGCCGAAGAAAGGATCGAGTACCACGTCGCCCGGTTTGGTACAGGCCAGCATCACACGGTAGAGCAAGGCTTCCGGCTTCTGCGTCGGATGCGCCTTGTGGCCATCGCGCTTCAGCCGTTCCTGCCCTGCGCAGATCGGCAATACCCAGTCGGAGCGCATCTGCAACTCGTCGTTGAGCGTCTTCATCGCGCGATAGTTGAAGGTATATTTCGCCTTCTCGCCCTGGCTCGCCCAGATCAGCGTTTCATGCGCGTTGGTGAAGCGGGTACCCTTGAAGTTGGGCATCGGATTGGCCTTGCGCCAGACGATATCGTTGAGGATCCAGAAGCCCTGATCCTGCATCAGCGCACCGACGCGAAAGATGTTGTGATAGCTGCCGATCACCCAGATGGTACCGTCCGGCTTCAGGATGCGCCGCGCTTCGGCCAGCCATTCGCGGCAGAAAGCATCATAGGCGCCATAGCTGTCGAACTGATCCCAGGCGTCGTCCACCGCATCGACGCGGCCGCCCTCGGGCCGGAACAGGTCGCCGCCGAGTTGGAGATTATAGGGCGGATCGGCAAAGATCATGTCCACGCTCGCCGCTGGCAACGTGCGCATGATCGCGATGCAATCACCCTGCAACAACATGTCGAGCGGCAGCCCGGCCGGGGCGCTCACCGGCGCACGTTTCGCCTTTACAGGCCGCGCCTGGACCCGTTCGATCACACCCATTCCGCTTCAACCCCCGTTGTTTGAACAAGGGTTTGAGTCCTCGCGACTCGCCAGTCAAGCACGGTAAACGAGGTTAACGTGTGGTCATCCAGTCCGGCCAAAGAGAACGAAACGAGTCCCACACGAGGGATGGCGCCCCGCAATTCGCGCGTGACTCAACATATGGTGGTGTTGCCGGGGGGACTCAGGTGGCACCGTGGCGAAAAATATTTTTGCAACGCCTCCTATCCCCGGATCAGCAGCCAGAGACCGATCGCGGCAAACAGCAGCGCAGCGATGAGCCGCACGATCTTCAGCGGCACGCGGCGGATCAGTTCGTGCCCGAGGAACACGGCGGGGATGTTGGCGATCAGCATGCCCAGCGTGGTTCCGAGCGTGACCCAGCCCACTGCCTGAAAGCGCGCGCCAAGCGCGACCGTGGCGATCTGCGTCTTGTCGCCCATCTCGACGAGGAAGAAAGCGATGGTGGTCGTGACGAACGCACCGAAGCGCGCCGGCTTGTCCTCCAGATCGTCGAGCTTGTCCGGGATCAGCGTCCACAATGCCATGGCGATGAACGACAGCGCGATCAGCGTGCGGAACCAGCCGCTCTGGAAGATGCCGGCGACCGTCGCGCCCAGCAGCGCGGCAAGGGCGTGGTTTGCCAGTGTAGCCGCGAGGATGCCGAGGATGATCGGCAGCGGCTTGCGGAAACGGGTGGCGAGCAGGATCGCGAGAAGCTGGGTCTTGTCGCCGATCTCGGCCAGCGCGACCACCGCGGTCGACGTCAACAACGCATCCATGGAACATCCTCAGGGCCGGGCGGACTGAACAACCGATGACATCGCACCTCCCGCCCGGCCGGGGCGGAAGCGCCATGCCATTGGTCTCGCCTGAACGGTCTCCCGTCCCCCGCGCGCCACGGCCTCTCGACCGAGTATGTTGACGCTGCGGCCCGCCGGGGTCGGCGGCTGGCTACTCCCCAAGTGACGGAGGCCCGCTAGGGGCTCCGCCCTGCCGAGTCAAGCGCGCGTGCGCCCTCGGCTGCCGCGACGAAGTCCGCGAGCAGGCGATTGAAGAAGGCGGGCTGCTCCAGATTGACGGCATGGCCGCTATGCGGGACCACGCACAGCCCTGCCCCGGCAATGATCTGCCGCAGAAAGAGATTGACCTCCAGACAGCCGCCGTCCTCATCGCCCACCACCAGCAGGGTCGGCCGGTCGAGCCGCCTGAGGGCGTCCTCGAACGCGTAAAGCGACGGCCGATTGCCCTGATAGTTGCGGAAGGTCCGCGCCATCCCCTGCGGCGAATGGGTGCACAGATCGTCGAACCATGCCTGCCAGCCCGCCATGTCTCGCGCCTTGAAGCCGGTGCGCGTCGGCGAAGCGGCGATAGCCAGCGCCCCCGCCTCGCTCCCTTCCGCCTCGTACAGCGTGGCGAGGCGCTCCATTGCGATGCGCAGTGCTTCGTTCTGGCCACGGGTGGAGCCGGTTCCCCCGCCAGCGAGACAAAGCGAGCGGACGAGATCGGGCCGCTCAAGGCCCAGCATCAACCCGGCATAGGCGCCCATGCTGAGGCCGACGATATGGGTCGGGCCGCCGGCGACCTGCTCGACGATCGCCGCCAGATCGCGCCAGGCCGGCTCATGACCATAGGCGGCGTCACCCGGCGGCACGTCCGAGGGCGGATAGCCGCGCGCATTGTAAGTGATGCAGCGATATCGCGGCGAGAGCGTGGCGACCTGCCCCGCCCATTGCCGGGCATCGGCGGCGCTTTCATGCGCGAACACGATAGGAGCCCCCGTCCCGCTTGCTTCATAGTGCAACCGCACGCCGTCGCTGATCACAAAGGCCATATCCGGTCAGACCAGCAGCAGTTGCGCGACCGGGGCGAAGCTGCGGCGGTGCAGCGGGCACGGCCCATGCTCGCGCAACGCGACGAGATGATCGGGGGTGCCGTAGCCCTTGTTCCGCTCCCAGCCATAATGCGGATAGGTGCGCGCCGCCGCGCGCATCAGTGCGTCGCGATGCTCCTTGGCGATGATCGAGGCGGCGGAGATACACGGCTCGATAGCGTCGCCGCCGACGATCGGCCGCGCCGGCCAGCGCCATTCCGGACGGCGGCCGTGCGGCGTCAGATTGCCGTCGACCAGCACCTCCACAGGGTCGCAGCCGACCTTGGCGCATAGGCCCCGCACCGCCAGCGCCATGGCCAGCATCGTCGCGCCGAAGATGTTGAGCCGGTCGATCTCGTCCACGCCGACCACACCGATCGCCCAATGACAGCTCTGCTTGATCGCTCCCTCCAGCACGGCGCGGCGCGCGGGGGTGAGCACCTTGCTGTCCGCCAGCCCCTCCGGGCATGGATCGCACAGGATCACAGCCGCCGCGACCACCGGCCCAGCCAGCGGCCCCCTGCCCGCCTCGTCGACGCCAGCGATCACCGCTCGACATACCCCCGCGGATAGCGCCGGTTCTCGCCCGCGCTGAACAGGCAGATGCGATTGCCGGCGGGATCGACCAGCCACGCCTCGCGCCAGCCCCAGGGCTGGTCCACCGGCTCGCTGTCGAACACGCAGCCGATGGATTGCAGCGCGGCGACGCGGCCGTCGAGATCGTCGCATTCGAAATAGACGGCGTGCTCGGTGCCGTAGAGGGAGAGCGTCGCCCCGCCCGGCGCGGCGAAGCGCGCATAGGGCTGGTCCGGGCTGTCCACGATCAGGCGCAGGCCGAGGTCTTCGTAGAAATCGCGCGAGGCGGTGTAGTCGCTCACCGGCACGCTCACCTGGTTGAGCCGCATAGGTTCGCCCAGATCGAGCCGCACCGCGCCATGGCCCATCGGCCCGTGGCCACCGCCAAGGCCGGGCGCGGCGTGCAGGGCGAGGCGCACGAAGGTGCGGGCGCGGGCGATCGCATCGGGCAGGTCCAGCCCCTGCCCCAGCCCGGTGGCGATGGCGCTGGCGAGGGTACATCCGGTGCCGTGGCTGTCCTCCGTCTCGATACGCGATCCTTCCCAGTGGGCAATCTCCCCGTCGGGTCCCACCAGCCGGTCTGTGATGACCGGCCCCGGCGCATGGCCGCCCTTGATGAGCAGCATCTCGCCGCGCGCGGTGAGCGTCTCCTCACCGCCGAGCGCGGCCAGCTCCGGCAGGTTGGGCGTGGTGACGAAGGCCCAGCCCATCAGCTCATGCAGGCTCTCGATGGTCGCCGCGTCGGCCAGCACGCCGCCGCTGGTCGCCACCATCACCGGATCGAGCACCACCGGCGCGGCGATGCTCTCCAGCCGCTGCGCCACGGCCAGCGCCGTCTGCGCCGAGCCGATCATGCCGATCTTCACCGCGTCGACGCCAATGTCGCTCACCACGCTGTCGATCTGCGCCAGCACCATCTCGGTCGGCACCGGATGGACCGCCTGCACGCCGTGGGTGTTCTGCGCGGTGATCGCGGTGATGGCGGTCATGGCGTGGCCGCCGAGCATGGTGACGGTCTTGATATCCGCCTGGATACCGGCCCCGCCGCCCGAATCCGAGCCGGCGATGATGAGGATGCGCGCTGTGGTCATACCCTGCCTTTTGCCGCCCGCGCGGGGGGAAGTCGAGACGGATCGGCACGGACGGCGCCGCGTAATTTTCTTGCGAAGGTCACGAAAGTCGCGGGGTGGAACGATAAATAAACGCGCGCGTGGGGCCGGCGTTTCGATTTGATCTGGCGCATGGCGGCCGGGCGGGCATTATCCTTTCTATCATTGGACACGACAAAGAGGAGACTCGCAATGGTGGACATGGCGGCGGCGAAAGCCAGGCTGACGGCGCAACTGGCCGAACTCAAGGCCCGGCAGGAGCGGATCGGCGACGATCTGGCCGAACCCCTCAACGTCGATTCCTCCGAACAGGCCGTGGAAGTGCAGGACGACGTTCCGCTGGAGCAGCAGGCCGCGCTGGTCGCAAAGCAGATCGGATCGGTCAACCGCGCGCTGCTGCGGATCGAGAATGACACATATGGGACATGCGTGCTGTGCGGCGCCGACATTGCGCCCCGGCGGCTGGAGGCGCGCCCGGAAGCCTCGCTCTGCATCGACTGCGCGCGCAAGGAGCAATGACGACGCCCGGTGGCCCCGCCGGCATGGAAACACGCGTGCGCGGTTGGGCGGAGGAGCGGAGCCATGGGGCATCGTTGCAGAAAAGCGCGGTGTAGGACAGCCGGACGGTCGCCACGCAAGGCCGCGGCGGACCGTGGGCGAATGCGCGCGCCGCGTGGCTAGCGATCTCTCCAACGGCTGGGATGCCATTGCGGACAGGCTCATCGCGGTGCGGTCCACTGTCGGCGCCGAGGTCGTCCGGGACTGGGCGCGTTTGTTGCCGGCGGGCGGCGCGGTGGTGGATATTGGGTGCGGGGCGGGCGTGCCTGTCTCCGCGACACTGATCGACGCGGGGTTACAGATCTCTGGCATCGACGCGTCTCCAACGCTGGTCGCGGCATTCCGGCAGCGCTTTCCGATGGCACGGGTCGCCTGCGAGGCGGCGGAGGAGAGCGGCTTTTTCGGGCGGAAGTTCGATGGGGCGGTGGCGATCGGGCTGCTGTTCCTGCTGCCTGCCGAGGGTCAGCGGGCGGTTATCGGCCGGGTTGCATCTGCCCTGAGCTCCGGCGGGCGCTTCCTGTTCAGCGCCCCGCGCCAGCGCTGCGCATGGACCGACCTATTGACGGGACGACCATCGCGCTCGCTCGGGTTTGATCGCTATGAGCGGATTCTCGGCACGGCGGGAATGCGGGTTGTGGCGACACATGTCGACGAGGGGGAGAATCACTATATCGACGCGGAGCGGGTTGCCGGGTGACAGGCGACGTGCGGGAACCTTGATTTCCGCGCATTGGGCTTCCGCGTAGGCCAAGGGTTGGCCGGTCGCATCAAGGCCGGGTCGCGGGCTTCTTGTCCTGCTCGCGGAGCAAGGCATCCACTTTTTTGTCGAACGCCCGCTCGTCGAGCGCGGCCTCTCTGCGGCGTTCGGCGGCCATGATGTTCGGGTCGATCCTGTCGAGGCCCTCTTCGGCCAACTGCCTGTTTTGCGCGCTTGCCTTGACCGCCGCTTCATCACCGGTGGCGCCCGTTACCCGCGCTTCCCGGTATATCTTCAACAAATTTGCAACCCGGCGCTTCTCGTCAGGGCTAAGGATTTTCCGCGGTTTGCGATCGGCAAGACTGTCCTCATCCGCCGCATCCCCGGGCACTGCGCTTATGTCCGGCTGTGCAGCGACAGTCTCTGCCTCGTTCGACGGAACGACCAGTTTTTCGCCGCAGCCGGACACGATCATGCAGAATGCGAGGATCATCCCCGCCCGTCTTTTCAGAGCCGAATTCATCACCCGTAGCTACTTGCCATCCCCCTGAGAGGCAATGGCGATCGGTCCTAGCCCTTGAACTTGCGCTGTGTCGAGGCCGGGTAGTCCGCCAGCGCCTTGCCGACACGCGCCGGGCGGTCGAGCAATTCGCCGCCGCAATTGGGGCAGCGGTCGTCCAGCGCCTCGGCGCAGGCCGCGCAGAAAGTGCATTCGAACGAGCAGATGAACGCGCCGCCGGCATCGGCCGGCAGGTCCACGCCGCAGCGTTCGCAATCTGGCCGCATCTCAAGCATGGGCGGCGGCGCTGGCCACGGCATCGCAGATGCGCGCGACGACGCGCTCGACCTGCCCGGCATCGTCGCCCTCGGCCATGACGCGGATGACCGGCTCAGTGCCGGAGGGGCGGATGACGAGGCGGCCGCTGCCGTTCAGCTCCGTCTCCGCCTGCGCGATGACCGTCCGCACGCTCTCGGCCTCCAGCGGTTTGCCGCCGGCGAAGCGGACGTTCCGCAAAAGCTGCGGCACCGGCTCGAACTGGCGCAGCAGGGCGCTCGCCGGCTTGCCGCTCTCGACCAGCGCGGCGAGCACCTGCAAGGCGGCGATGGTGCCGTCCCCCGTGGTCGCATAATCGGAGAGGATCATGTGGCCGGACTGCTCACCGCCGACATTGCAGCCGCGCGCGCGCATCTCCTCCAGCACATAGCGGTCGCCCACTCTGGTGCGGACGAGGGCGATCCCCTGCGCCGCCAGCAGCCGCTCCAGCCCGAGGTTGGACATGACCGTCGCCACCACGCCGCCGCCGCGCAGTAGCCCTCGCCGCGCCCAGCTCGTGCCGATCAGCGCCATGATCTGGTCGCCGTCCACGATGACGCCGGTCTCGTCGACCACGATCAGCCGGTCCGCGTCGCCATCCAGCGCGATGCCGATGTCCGCGCCGGACGCCACCACCGTCTCCTGCAAGAGCTGCGGCGCGGTGGAGCCGCACTCCTGATTGATGTTGGTGCCGTTGGGCGTGACACCGATGGGGATAACTTCCGCGCCCAGCTCCCAGAAGGCCGGCGGCGCGGTATTGTAGGCGGCGCCGTTCGCGCAATCGAGCGCGATCTTGAGGCCGTCGAGCCGCAGGTGCGGCGGGAAGGTGGACTTGACGGCGTGGATGTAGCGCCCGCGCCCATCCTCCACGCGCCGCGCCCGGCCGATATGGGGGGCGTCCGCCAGCGGCACGGCGCTTTCGATCAACGCCTCGATCTTCGCCTCGTCCTCGTCCGAGAGCTTGTAGCCGTCCGGCCCGAACAGCTTGATGCCGTTATCCGCATAAGGATTGTGGCTGGCCGAGATCATCACGCCGAGATCGGCGCGCATGGAGGAGGCGAGCATGGCCACGGCGGGCGTCGGGATCGGGCCGAACTGCACCACGTCCATGCCGACGCTGGTGAAGCCGGCGACCAGCGCATTCTCGATCATGTAGCCGGAGAGGCGCGTATCCTTGCCGATGACGACGCGGTGGCGGTGGCTGCCGCGCATGAAGTGCCGCCCCGCCGCCATGCCCACGCGCATGGCCGTCTCGGCCGTCATCGGTGTCTGATTGGTGCGGCCCCTGATGCCGTCGGTTCCGAAATAGCGTCTGCTCATGTCGCGTCCTTAGCCAAAGCACCCGCGGCGGCGCCAGAGTCTTTCCCGGCGCCGCCTGTGCGCTCTACCATCAGGCCGGGGCGCCCTGCCCCGCCCGCAGACCTTCTTCCGGGCGATCGTCGGTGGGCGCCGGCTCCTCGTCCTTGAGCGTATCGAGGTGCATCAGCCGGGTGACGAAGGGCGAGACCGCGAGCACCACGACCGCGATGCCCACCGTCCACCAGCCGATGCTGTTATAGACGGAGAGCGTCGCTTCCTTGGTCATCTCGCCATCATGGCCGCCGGTCGCCTCGCCGATCTTGCCGGCGACGAAATTGCCGACCGCCGACATATAGAACCACGCGCCCATGATGAGGCTGGCCAGATGCTTGGGCGCCAGCCGGTTCATCGCCGAGAGGCCGACGGGCGAGAGGCACAGCTCGCCGGTGGTCTGGAGGAAATAGATGGCGAAAACGAAGAACACCGGCGTCATCGCCGCCATGCCGACCGACTTCGCGCCCCAGACGAACACGAGGAAGGAGAGGCCCACCTGCGCCAGCGCCAGCCCGAACTTGGCCGGCGCGGACGGCTCCAGCCGGCGCTTGCCCAGCCAGACCCACAGCCACGCGAAGAGCGGCCCGAGCAGCACGATATAGATGGGGTTGATCGCCTGGAACAGCGAGGCTTCCACGCCCTGCCGGTCGACGAAGCGGTCCGTATAGAGATTGAGGCTGCCGCCCGCCTGCTCGAACAGGCCCCAGAACACCGGGTTGAGCGAGATGAGGAACAGGATGGCGAAAATGCGGTCGCGCGCATGCTTGTCCAGCTTGAAGGCCGAATAGAGCACGTAGCCGAGCAACGCGATGCCGGCGACGATCAGCAGGTTCTGGATAACGGACTGATATTGCACCAGCGCCCAGATCACCGCGATCGAGGCGAGGCCGATGCCGTAGAGGCTCCACTCGGCCTTTTTGGCGAGCGCGTGCGGCGGTTCGCCATGGCCGAGCAGGAACGGCCTGCCGAAGATAAACACCACCGCGCCGAGCAGCATGCCCACGCCCGCCGCGCCGAAGCCGTATTTCCAGCCATAAGCCTCGCCCAGCCAGCCGGCGAGCACCGTGCCGATCGCCGCGCCGACATTCACGCCGACGTAGAAGATCGTATAGGCGGCGTCGCGGCGGGTATCGGTGAGCGGATAGAGCTGGCCGACGATCACCGAGATATTGGCCTTGAGGAAGCCCGAGCCGACCACGATGCAGGACAAGGCGAGCCAGAAGATATTGATGGTCGGATCGCCCTGCCCGCCCGTGCCCTCGAACGCCATCAGGCAGTGCCCGGCGGTGAGGATCAGCGCGCCGAACAGCACGGCCTTGCGCTGACCGAGATAACGGTCGGCCAGATAGCCGCCGAGCACGGGCGTGATGTAGACGAGGCTGGTATAGGCGCCATAGACGAGGTTGGCCTGCCCGTCGCCGAACAGCCAGTGCTTGGTCAGGTAGAAAATCAGCAGGGCGCGCATGCCGTAGTAGGAAAAACGCTCCCACATTTCGGCGAAGAACAGGATGAACAGGCCCTTGGGATGTCCGAGAAACTCCGGCTTGCCGGTCGAGAGGCCGGCGGCGCCCCCGATCAGCAGCACCAGCAGAGCGCCAAGCGCTATGGCGGGAATGGTATCCATAACAACTCCTGCTTCAGCGCGAGGACGCGCGAAGATAATGAGCGGAACCTAGAGATTATCGCGGCGCTGTGAAACGCGTTTTTTCCGCGGCGAAACGGCAGGCGCACGCGAGGAGGCTTGGCGAGACGGAGCAGTTTGGCTAGCGCGGGATCATGCTCAACGATCGCTCCTCCCTCCCCGCCTATCTCGCCAGCCGCCGCTCGGGCAAACCGCGCGATCTCATCGCCCCCGGCCCAAGCCCGGAACAGGTGCGCGAGATGGTCGCCATCGCCGCGCGCACACCCGATCACGGCAAGCTGGCGCCGTGGCGCTTCGTGATCGTGCCGGACGCGCAGCGCGAGGCGCTGGCGACGCTGATCGCGGACGCCTATCGCGCGGAAAAACCCGAGGCGGGCCGGCTGGAGATCGAGGCGATGCTGCAATTCGCGCGGCAGGCGCCGGCGCTGGTCGTCGCGCTCTCGGCGCCCCGGACGAAGCGCCCCATCCCGCTGTGGGAGCAGCAACTGTCCGCCGGTGCGGCGACGATGAACCTGCTCCACGCTGCCCATGCGCTCGGTTTCGCCGCCGGCTGGCTGACCGGCTGGGCGGCCTATAGCGACACCGTGCGCGACGCCTTCGGCAGCGCGGACGAGCGCATCGCCGGCTTCGTGTTCATCGGCACACCCGGCCGCGAGCTGGACGAGCGCCCGCGCCCGGCGCTGGACGATGTGCTCTCCGTGTGGACGGGCCCCGCCTGAGCCGTCCGGCCGGCCGTGCGCCTTGACCGACTGGCTGTATTATGGCACTGATGCAGCATGATTGATGAGAGCCGGCCTGTTTACCTGCGTTTGCGCGACATCATCGCGGCGGCCATCCTCGAAGGACGCTATGGGGATGGCGACATGCTCCCCTCCGTGCGCGCCTTCGCCGCGCAGCAGGGCGCCAACCCGCTGACGGTCGCCAAGGCCTATCAGAGCTTCCAGGATGATGGGCTGGTGCTGGTCAAGCGCGGCATCGGCATGTTCGTGGCGCCGGGCGCCGCCCGCAAGCTGCGCACGGCCGAACGGGAGCATTTCCTCACCACCGTCTGGCCGCCCATCGCCGGGCAGATGCGGCGCATCGGCATCACGCTGGAGGATCTGGCCGAACGGATGGATGCCTGAGGGCAAGCCGCACCGTCCCGCCAGCAAGACAGCATCCGCCTTTACCAAGCGCTAAGCATGATCGCTTAAGCTCGACGGTCCGTTCGAGCGAGGAATGACGGACCGCGCAGATGTTCAAACGACCCTATCTGTTGGTGGCCCTCACGGTGCTGATCGCGGCGCCGCTGATCGTGACCTTATTGAGCCGCGCCATCCCGTCCGCCAGTGACACGGCGGCCGCCGAGGCCACGCTTCCCGCCGAAACCGAGACGGCCCCTTCCCCGCCGCTGGCGCCGCTCCCCGTGCCGGCCACGACCGACATGACGCAGCCCATGGACGGGAGCGTGAACGCCGCTATCGAAGCTGCGCCGTCCCTCGATCCGCTGGGCATCGAACCCTCGGTCAATGGCGAAACCGAATCGATCGCGACGCAGCTTGCCGGCAGCGAACGCGAGGAAGCGGACGGCGACAGGGACGAGTAGAGCGGCGCGCGCGCCCCTCTGTTCGCCCTGAGCGGCTGCTGCAGGCAGGCAGTCGAGACACGCCTCTTATCTTTTCAACCGAACGCTTCGAACGGAGAACGGCCCTTCGACCAGCTCAGGACGAACGGGTCCATTTGGTTGCCGCCCATTCCAGCATCCGTGCGCATAAGACGCCGTGCTCCTGCGGAGAGAGGAAATCTATAGTGGAGAGGGGGTGCTCATACGCCCTGGGCTCCTGCCTTCGCAGGAGCACGCCTTGGTTCAATCCGACTTGCGAATATGCTGGAGCACCTGTGCGGGGCCATGGCCTCATCCGCCCGTCATACGCATGGCATACCGCGCCGGCTTTAGCTGAAATCCCGCCCCAGCTCACGGCGGACATCGTCGCCGATCAGCGCCATGTGGCCGTAAGCGGGGTGGTCGATGCCGAACAGCACCGTCCCCTCGCCCGCGCGCCAGGCGGCGACCTGCGCGTCGGTGAAGGGGAAGTGGAGGAACTGCACGCTGGACGCCTTGCCGTCCGCGCGGCTGCGCTCGACATCGCCTTCCGCCACCGCGCCGATCCGCTCGCCGTTCACCGAGAGGTGGATATGATCCTCGATGCCGCCCAGCTTCGCCAGCGTGCGGGCGCGGATCACCGGGTCGTCGATCTCGACCATCAGCGTGCAGGTGAGTTCGCGGCCATTGGGGATCATCGGATTATAGGCGGTCAGCTCGTCGACCATCTGCTCCTCGCCGCCTTTCTCGATGCGCAGCATTTCCTGCACTTGCAGCCACATGCTGTCCCAATTCTCGAAGGTCACGGTGACGAGCGGCCCCACCGAGAGGCGGCGGAAGCGCTTGCGCAGGATCGCCTCCTCGCGCTTCTCGGGCCGGATCGTCTCATAGGTGGCGAGGTCCATGATGTCCTCGGCGGTGATGACTCGCTGGTCGCGCGGCATGATCGGCTCCTTCCGCTGCTCAAAGCCCGTAGGCGCGCGCCATCAGCTCGATCGGATGGCCGACCCGCTCTGGCACCGCGTCATTGCCGGAGAGTTGCATCACCTGTTTGAGATGCGGCCCGGCGAGCGGGCACTCGCTCACCATCACGTCCGGCTTGTCCTTGGCGAGCTGGCGCGCGGCCGGCCGGCCGACCTTCACCGCCGTATCGAAATGCTCGGCGAAGATACCCCATTTGCCGCCATGGCCGGAGCAGCGATCGGTCAGGATCGGCTTGGCGCCGGGGATGAGGCGCAGCATCTCCATCGCCTTCGGCCCCATATTCTGCGCACGCGCATGGCAGGCGAAATGAACGCCGATCCTGGCCTCCCATTGCTCGATGGGCATGAGGCCGGTCTCCCTGGCCAGCATCACGACATATTGCGAGAGATCGAACGTGTTGGCCGAGAGCGCCGCGATGGCCTCGTTGCCGGGGTGCAGCAGCGGCCACTCGAACTTGAGCATCAGCGAGCAGGAGGTGGTGAGCGGCACCACCGCATAGCCCTGCTCGATCAGGGGTGCGAAATGGGCGGCGATGCGCCCGGCGGCATCGGCCACCGCGCCGAGGTCGCCATTCTCGAATTTGGGCATGCCGCAGCATTCGGGATAGTCGATGTGCACCGCGACGCCATTGTGGGCGAGCACCTTGATCGCCGCCTCGCCGGGAGTCTGGTCGTTGAAGTTGCCGTAGCAGGTCGCGTAGAGCGCCACCTTGCGGCCGAATGCCGGCCCGTCCGGGTTGGGCGGCGGCACCAGCGCCTGCTGGTTGGCGAGCGGCACATCGGCATAGGCCGGCAGATGCGCGCGCTTGTCGATGCCGAGCGTCGCCTGCATCACGCCGCGCGCCGGACTGCCCTCACGCGTGGCGGCATTGGCGGGGCCGGTCAGGAATTTGGCGAGCTTGCCGTTGCGGTCCGTCCGCGCCAGCTCGCGGTCGGCGAAGCTGGTCTCGCCCTTGCGATGCTCGACCGCACGGTAGCGCAGCATGAGGTGGGGAAAATCGAGATCGAACTGGTGGGGCGGCACATAAGGGCACTTCACCATGAAGCACATGTCGCAGAGCGTGCATTCGTCCACGACTGCCTTGAGATCCGCCGCGCCGAGATCGTCCACCGACTCGCCCGGACTTTCGTCGATCAGGTCGAACAGCAGCGGAAAGCTGTTGCACAGATTGAAGCAGCGGCGGCAACCGTGACAGATGTCGAACACCCGGCGCATTTCCGCATCGAGCGCGGTTTCGTCGTAGAAACTCTCATCCTCCCAGGCGATGGGGTGGCGCATCGGCGCCTCAAGGCTGCCTTCCTTCATGCTCGCTCCTGCGCGCTGCGAGCGCGTGCCCGCCGGGCGCGCTGCTCAGGGGAAAGGCCACCTGATGGTGGGACGCATCAGGTGGCCAGTCGGACGGTCCGTGAGGGGACGGACCCGTCCGTTCCTCAAGCGTCGGCCAGAACGACGTCCAGCGTCTTCTGGAACTTGCCGGCGTGGCTCTTTTCCGCCTTGGCAAGCGTCTCGAACCACTCGGCGATTTCGTCGAAGCCCTCGTCGCGGGCGGTGCGCGCCATGCCCGGATACATGTCCGTATATTCGTGCGTCTCGCCGGCGATGGCGGACTTCAGATTGCTGACCGTGTCACCGATCGGCATGTCCGTCGCCGGATCGCCGCCGCCGCCCTGGAGAAATTCGAGATGGCCGTGCGCGTGGCCGGTCTCGCCTTCCGCCGTCGAGCGGAACACGGCGGCGACATCGTTATGGCCTTCGATATCCGCCTGCTGCGCGAAATAGAGGTAGCGCCGGTTCGCCTGGCTCTCGCCGGCGAAGGCCTCCTTGAGATTACCTTCGGTTTTTGAGCCCTTGAGTTCCATCATAACTCTCCTTGTTGCATGCGATCCTGCCGCGGACCTTTGTTCTCGGGAGAGGAGACTATACCCGCTGGACCGCAAGGCCAGCGCATTGTCATCATCAGCCTGATCGCCTTATTCGATCATAAGTCGCTGATTAATCGACATAAATGATAATGTGTCGCAATAGCGCGGATATGCTCACTGACGCTTGAGCACGTCCAGCGCCGCGACCGTCAGCGCCTTGCTCGCGGTGCCGATCACCGCCTCCGCATCCGGCGCGAACAGCGGGCTGTGCAGCGAGGGGAGCTTGAGCGTGCCGGCCTGTGCCGCCGCCATCTTGTCCGGCGCGACGCCGCCGACCCAGAAGATCAGGCTCTCGATCCGGTTATCCGCGCGATAATATTGGCTGAAATCCTCGCCACCCATCACCGCCGGGCGATGGCGCACGCGGTCCGTGCCGAAATGGCGGCGGAACACGTCCGCCATCCGGTCGGCGAATTGCGGGGTGTTGTAGGTGGCGGGCGTATAATCCTTCTCGACCGTCATCAGCGGCAGGCGATCCTCCGGCACGCCCGCCGCGATCGCCTCGCCGCGTGTGATCCGGGCGATGCCATCGAGCAGCGCCTGCCGCGTCTCGTCCGAATAGCTGCGCACGGTGATGAGCAGCTTTGCCTCATCCGGGATCACATTGTGCTTGGCGCCGGCGACGAAGCTGCCGACCGTCACCACCGCCGGCTCGTCAGGCGCGATCTCGCGGCTGACCAGCGTTTGCAGGGTGGTCACGATCCGCGCGGCGAGCACGATGGGGTCGCGCGTCGTCTGCGGATAGGCGCCGTGCCCGCCCGAGCCGCGCACGGTCAGGTCGACGCTGTCGACATTGGCGAGCGCGAAACCGGGCACATAGCCGATCGTCCCGGCGGGCAGGTCCGCCGCATCGTGGAAGGCGATGACGTGAGTGGGCTTGGGGAAGCGCGTGAACAGGCCATCGTCCAGCATCGCCCTGGCGCCAAGGCCGATCTCCTCGGCAGGCTGGAGGATCATCACCAGCGTGCCGGACCAGCGATCCCTGAGCGCGGCCAATGCCTGCGCCGCGCCGATCCACGCGGACATATGCGTATCGTGCCCGCAGGCGTGCATCACCGGGCTCTCAATGCCGTCGCGCGTCGTCGCCACCACCGTGGAGGCGAAAGGAAGCCCGGTCTTTTCCTCCAGCGGCAGTGCATCCATGTCCGCGCGGATCATCAGCACCGGGCCGGGGCCGTTCTCCAGCACCGCAACCACCCCGGTCTGCCCGACCTTCTCGGTGACGGCGAAGCCGAGCTTGCGCATTCGCTCCGCGAGACTGGCGGCGGTCCTCACCTCCTGAAAGGACAGCTCGGGATGGGCGTGGAGATCGCGATAAAGCGCCATCAGCTCCGGCAGATCGGCTTCAACCCGCGCATCGACGGCGCGGGATGCCGGCTCGGGTGCCTGTGCCTGTCCCGGTGACTGCAACGCCATGACTCCTCCCGCAAAACAGGCCAGCATCATCGCCCAGCTTCGTGCCATGCGCAAACCCTCCATCCCTGCGGCGAAGGCTAACCGTTTTTGCGGCGGGGGGAAATGGGCGGCGCGTGCGCCAGTGGATCGGCTTGTGGGAACGCGATAGCCGGAGCGGTCCCCGATCAAGCGTAGCCCGTGCTCCTGCGCAGGCGGGGCCCCGAGATGCAGTGGCAATGCGTGTGCGCCCTGGGCTCCTGCCTGCGCAGGAGCACGGACCACTTCAATCCGGCCGAAGCGAAACCGGGACATCGCGGCCGCTACCCGCGGCCTTCGACCTCCCCCGCCCCCGCGACCGCCGGCCGCATCAATCCCTGGGTGCGACGTTGCGGGTCTGGATCAGCCACTTGCCGCCGACGCGCACCACGTCATCCACGCCCCGGCCGACAGCCGCCACGCGCGGCGCGGGTTCCACGCCGGCCGCGCCACCGAACACGGTCATCCAGTAATAGCGATAGCGCGCATGGTCCTTGTCGACGAATTCGATGCTGGCATTGGTGACGATGTGGTGCATGGCGAGGATCTGCTCGCCCTTCGCGCGGCGGTCATCCTGACTTTTCTTGAGGTCGACGACCATCTTGCGCAGCGCGTCGCGGCCCTTGGTCGCGCCGAACGCGCCATCGGGCGTGAACACGCTGACATAGGCATCCGGGTTGAAGGAATCGATCGCGCGGACATAGTCCCACATCAGCGCCTCGATCTGCGCGCGGTCCTGCGCCTCGCGCACGATGTCGGCGTCGGACGCGACCGCCACCCCCGGCGCTGCCGCGACCATCAGGGCGGCGAGCGCCACAACGCCAAATTTCTTGCCGAAAATCATCCCCTCGTCCCCCTGTTGTCGATCACCCGCTGCTCAGCTTTCCGGCCGCGACCTTATCCAACGGCCATTCTCAATCCAGCGAAGCGGAGACGCCCCCGGCATTGCGTGCCTGCCATCCATAACAAGCCGTGGCGCCCTCTTTGCACGGGCGGCGTCCGTCGCAACGGCACGCCGGCCGGGGACATCACGCCCCGGCCGGCCGATGCGCTCAGACCAGATTGGCCTTGTAGAGCTTGGTGAGTTCCGCCCAGGCTTTCTCGGCGGCCTCCTGATTGTAGACCTGGCTACCGGGCACGCACCAGCCATGGTCGGCCGGATAGACTTCCACCGTCGCCGGGCGCTTGGCGGCGGCCAGAGCCTCCTTGAGCACATCCTTCGCCTTGGGTTCGCGCGCATCGTCATTCTGCGCGACGGCGATCAGATAGGCAGCCTGGGTCTTGGGGATGAGCAGATGCGGGCTGTCCGGCTTGTCGGTGACGAGGCCGCCGCCATGGAAGCTGCCGACCGCGCCGATCCGCCCCGGCACCGCCGCCGCGGTCATGAACGAGAGCGGCCCGCCCATGCAATAGCCCTGCACGCCGGCCTTCTTGCCCTTCGCCGTTTCCGGCTGCGCATCGAGGAAAGCGAGATAGGCGACGGCATCCTTGGCAACGCCCTCGTCGGTCATCGCGGCGCGATAGCCGAACAGCGTCTGCCGCGCCTCGGCATTGCCGAAATCGAACGTGCCCTCGACTACCGGCGCCTTCTTGCTGCGGTAGAAGGGATTGGGCACCAGCACGACATAGCCCTGCGCGGCAAGCCGCCGGCCGATCTCGCGGAAGACCGGGCGCAAGCCCATGATGTCCGGCCAGATCAGCACCGCCGGCCATGTGCCCTTGCCGGCGGGATGGAACAGGGCGGCATCGGCCGAACCATCGGCCGTCTTGACCGTCACGTCCTTCTCGACGACGTTTTCGGCGGCGTGCGCCGTACTCGCAAGCCCCGCCGCCACGATGCCGGTCGCCACGAACGTGCGGCGCGTGAGGTTCCAATCCTCGATCAATCCGGGATGAATATCATTGTCGCACATGTCGATTCTCTCCTGGCCCTTTTCTTCCAGCCTTATTGCTCCCTTGGCATCCATCATCTGTCAATAGCCGGTGGGTCTCAGGCGGCGTCGCCGGTACCCGATGACCTGCCGGCCGGTGGCAACGGGCGCAACCGGTTACGATGGTGGACAGGCGACGATGGACAAACGAAACCCCCCGGCAAACCGCAGCGCTTCGCGGCGCTGCTCAAGATTGGCCCCGGCGGCGCGCAGGCCGCCTTCGCCGGTTGCGCGTCGGCCGGTTGGGTGGACCGGTTTCGACCCTGTTGCGCGTTATCCGGGCCATCTCTGCCCGGTTCTCCACGGGCGACCGGCCCAGCTCGGCCTGCTCGCGCGCCGCGACCAGCGCAAAATAGCTGCGGACGGTCTGGGCGGCGATCGCTTGCCGGCCCCCTGCAAATTGGCTTCGCGGGCTACCAAGAGGAAGATCGGCGGGACCGCCGCGCGCTGCACGCGCAAGCCCCTCCCCATTCCGGCCGCATAGCCGGAACATAGGAGACTTCTCCACCGTAAATATCGACCATGCGTGCTAATGAAAAAGCATATAGTTCACGCAGCGGTAAGATTAGGCTGCTTAACCTTCATGGTAAGACTTTGATCGGGGATGTCGATGCGGATAAGAATTCAGGCTATTGCCATGGGTTTCCTGTGCAGCGCGGCCGCCGTGTCGGCTCAGAATGCGCAAGGCGATGTTTCCGTTACCATTTACAACAATAATCTCGCGCTGGTGCAGGACGTCCGTCAGGTCAGTTTGCCCGCAGGCAAGTCACGCCAGGAATTCCCCGATGTGTCGGCACAGATCCGGCCCGAGACGGTGACGCTGTCGGGCGACGGCTTCGGCATCGTGGAGCAGAACTTCGACTACGATCTGCTCTCGCCTGCCGCCCTGATGGAAAAGGCGGTCGGTCAATCCGTGACATTGCTACGCACCAATCCCGCGACCGGCGCGGAAACGCGCGAGCGCGCGACGGTCCTTGCGGTCAACGGCGGCGTCGTGCTGCGCATTGGCGAACGGATCGAGGTGCTGCGCGACGACGGCCTGCCGGTGCGGGTGATCTTCGACTCGATCCCGCCCAATCTGCGCGCACGGCCGACGCTGAGCGTCTCGGTCGATACGCAGGCGGCCGGTGCGCGACCGCTCACCCTGTCTTATCTGACGCCCGGCCTTGGCTGGAAGTCGGACTATGTCGCGCTGTTCGACGAGAAGGCCGGCAAGCTTGACGTTCAGGGCTGGATCACGCTGACCAACAACACCGGCACCACGTTCAGCAATGCGAAGGCGTTGCTCGTCGCGGGCAGTGTCGGCGCGATCCAGCGGTCGCCCACCTATTCTCGCGGCAACAGCGCGCGCCCGCGCGGAAACACGGCCGGCACGGAGAGTGGCGGCGGCGAGCAACTTGGCGATCTCCACGTTTATCCGATCGCGGATCGCACCACGATCGCCAACGCCCAGACCAAGCAGGTCAGCTTCCTCGATGCCTCGGGCGTGCCTGCCCGCAAGGGCTACGAGTTTCGCAACGGCTGGCTCAATACCGCCGATGAGCCGGTTAGCGCCGCTTCCATCCTCAAATTCTCGAATGCCCGCGCCGCCGGTATCGGCGAAGCGCTGCCCGCCGGCACGGTGCGTGTCTACATGCGCGATAGCCGCGGCCAGGCGCAGTTCATCGGCGAGAGCGACATTCCGCATACGCCCGGCGGCTCGCAGCTCGCGATCCGCACCGGCGACGCCTTCGACGTCAAGGTCCAGCCAGTATTGGTCAAGCGCGAGGAAATCACCGTCGCGACCTGGAATTCCTATACAAGCTGGCGCGTGACCTATCGCGACGGCAAGACCGAGCAATCCGTCAACACCGCGCTTTATTCGACGCCCGACCGCTTCTGGCGCAATCAGATGAAATATGTCGTCACCAACGCGCGGCCCGTGCCCGTGACGGTCGACGTCATCCAGAGCGGGCTTGGCCGCTGGTGGTGGTGGCGGGACCTGCGCGTGGGCGAGGAAAGCATCCCCGGCGTGCAGGACAGCGCCGACGAGCGCCGGTGGGAAGTCCCGGTCCCCGCCAACGGCAAGGTCGAGCTGACCGCAACCTTCATCACACCCTGGTAAGGCGCACGATGCGGCGCCTTTTTCTGGCGATGCTGGCAATCCCGGCAGCGGTTCAGGCTGAGCCGGCGGTCGTCTTCTCCGCCGCGCCCGATGCGGTGGCGGTGACACTCTACCGCAATCCCAATCGCAGCCCCGATGACACGCTCGACCTCGACAATCCATCGTCCTTTGCGCTGATTGCCGAGACGCGGACCGTCACGCTGCCGCCGGGCGAGGTCGTCATCCGCTTCGAGGGCGTCGCCAGCGGTATCGTGCCGCAATCCGCCATCCTGTTCGGCACGGCCCCGCGCGAACGCAATCGCGATGCGGCGCTGCTCTCGCAGAAGGGTCTCGTCGACGCCTTCACCGGGCAGCGGGTCATGCTGCGCCGCACCGATCCCGCCACCGGCCAGACGGTCGAAGAACCGGCCACGATCCGCTCGGCCGCCGACCGCCTGGTCGTCTCGACCTCGCGCGGGATCGAAGCCGTCTATTGCACGGGCCTCACGCAGACCCTGGTCTACCCAGAGGCGCCGGCGGCGTTGTCAGCCAAGCCCGTGCTGTCGATGCTGACCAAAAATCAGCCGGGGGGCACAGTGACGATCACGCTGGCCTATATCGCCACGGGCTTCGATTGGGATGCGACCTACGTCGCCACGCTTGCGCCCGATGGCCGGTCCATGTCGCTGCTGGGCTGGATGACCATGGCCAGTGCCGATGACACGAGCTTTGCCGATGCAACCACGTCCGCCGTGGCGGGCAAGGTCAACCGATCAGAAGAAACCCGCGACAACGACGGAAGGCGGATCAGGCAAGAGGCGTCCAGTCTGAACCGCACCTACCAGTGCTGGCCCGAGGGCACGACGAGCGACGGGCGCCCGCACCCGATCGGCTCCCTTCCCCTGCCCGCTCCGATGGCCGCGCGTTTCGCGGGAGCCGACATAGTCGTCACCGGCCGGCGGCGTGAGGCAGTGCTTCAGGATGCGTCGATCGCGATCTCCGCCATCGCCAGCGGTGAAAATCTCGGCGACCTCAAGCTCTACCGGTTGCCGATGCCCGTCACCGTCGCGGCGCGCTCGCAAAAACAGGTCGCCTTCATGGTGAAGAACCGCGTGCGGGGCGAGGTGATCTATCGCTCGACCGTCTATCAGGAGCCGGACGATCCACGGATATTGTTCCGTTTTCACAACCGCAAGGCTGACGGCATGGGCGACCCGCTACCGGCAGGCAAGGCGGTGCTTTACCAGGTCGGCGCCTACGGACGCACGCTTATCGGCGAGGCGACGACCGCGGACAAGACGGTCGACGAGGATGTCGATCTCGTCTTCGGCGATGCCGGGGACGTCACGGTCGAGACCGAGACCCCGCCAAAAGACGACAACAAGCGGATCGTGACAATCCGCAACGCCAGCCCCTTCGCCATAACCTACGAGGTCGAGTTTCCAGTCAGCGCCGACTACAGCTACATTGACTTACCCAGGGGCCTCATTCGCAAACCAGGCAAACGCGTCTGGCGCACGACGATCCCCGCAAACGACGCGGCGAGGCTGACCTACAGCATCCACGAAACCGATCAGGACTGACACAAAACGCAGTCCATACCCGAGCCTTGGGTTCATGATCTTGGATGGATGGGCGTGGCCCGCGCCCCGGATCGGCGGCTCCGACGTTGGCGATCAATGCCGGAAGGACGGATCGAGGCGATCCAGTTTGCGCAACAGGGCCGGCCATTCCAATAGGCCATAGGGCCGACGAACATCCGGCTGATAGAGCCGCGCAGTCCCCTGTTGAACGTCTTCTGATGGAATAATCAGCTCCGCTCCCGTAGCCATCGCCCGCAATTGGGTTGCGCACGCCAGTTCCGCGCGCCGGATCGTATCGAAGGTTTCCGGGATCGACGCCCCGACAGCAAGCAGCCCGTGGTTGCGAAGGATCATGAGATCGCAGGCCCCCAGGTCGCGGACGAAGCGCTCCTGCTCATCGAGATTGACCGCCACACCCTCATAATCGTGATAAGCGACCCTGGCGAAGCGCATGGCCATTTGCGTCAATGGGAGCAATCCACAGCGCAGCGCCGACACCGCCATGCCAGCCTGCGTACGCGTGTGGACGACACAATGGGCGTCCTCGCGCGCCCGATGGACGGCGGCGTGAATGACGAATCCCGCGCGATTGATGCCGTAGTCGAAATCGGGCTTCCAGATGATGTTGCCGTCAAGGTCGATCTTGATCAGGCTGGAGGCCGTGATCTCCTCATAGAGGTAGCCATAGGCGTTGATGAGGAAATGGCCGGGCTCCCCAGGCACGCGGACGGAAATATGATTCGCAATCATATCCGACATGCCCCAGCAGTCGACAAGCCGGTAGAAGGCAGCCAGATCGACTCTGGCTTTCCACTCTTCGGCGGAGACATTAGGCTCGATCGACGCGATGCGGGTATTGTAATTGGGCACAATGTGTTCCTAATTGAATACACTAGCATACAAAAGGCGAAGGGTGCGAGCAACTGATGACGATAGCGAAAAAGAACGAACTCTCAGGCGCGAGCGCCTACCAACTCATCCTCGCGCAAATGGAAAACGGGATGCTGCGCCCCGGCAGCCGCCTGCGCGAAGCTGAGCTTGCCGCCCAGTTGGGTTTGAGTCGCACACCCGTACGCGAGGCTCTGAAACAGCTTGAGACCGAGGGCCTCGTCGCGCATCAGGCGCATCTGGGCGCGGTGGTGTCGCAACTCGACTATACTGCGGTGACGGAACTTTATTTCATGCGTGAACTGCTGGAAGGCGCCGCCGCGCGCCTCGCGGCGATCCATGCCACGCCGACCGAAATCGAAGTTCTGCATGAAATGATCGCAACCGACCGGACGTTGTACGACCAGCCCCAGGAACTCGTGAAGCGCAACAAGCTGTTCCATCAGCAGATCTACAATGCCTCGCGCAATCGCTTCCTGATCCGTTCTCTGGCGAACATGCGCACGACCTTGATGCTCATGGCCGGTGTGACGCTCTCCGTGGCCGACCGAGGCAGCGTTTCGATCGACGAACATGAAGCGACACTGAAAGCGATTGCCGCGCGTGATCCCGATGCGGCCGAAGCCGCCGCTCGCACGCACATCCGCCGGGCTTTCAAGGTCAGGCTCGGCATCCAGAACTCCCAGAGCGTCTGAAAATTCGCAGTGCCTGCATCGTAGGCATTGCTCTGCAATCCCGCATTGTGTACAAGTGCATACATAACACCTTGTGGGGGCGCTATCTTGTTTTCGCGGGATTTCGACGTTGCCGTCGTGGGAGGGGGGAACGCCGCCATGTGCGCGGCAATCACTGCCCGGCAGGCCGGCGCGTCGGTACTGGTCATTGAGCACGCCCCCAAATATCTGCGCGGCGGCAACAGTCGCCACACGCGAAACCTGCGCGCTATGCATAGCGGCCCGGTGGAAACGCTGGTTGGCGCCTATGATGAGGAGGAATATTGGCGGGACCTGCTTTTCGTCACCAAGGGCAAGACCAACGAACATCTTGCGCGGATCGCGATCCGGGGAAGCATCGACGCCATCCCCTGGCTTGTCCGTCTCGGCTGCCGTTTTCAGCCTTCGCTGACCGGAACGCTCAGCCTCTCACGCACCAACCTGTTCTTCCTCGGCGGCGGCAAGGCCCATCTCAATGTCCTTTACGCGGCGGCACAGCGGCTCGGCGTTGAACTGATCTACGATTCCGAGGTCCGCGAAATGCCGATCGAGAACGGCCGGGTTCGGGAAATTCGGTTCAGCCATCGCGGGTTCCCGGCCACTGTGAAGGCGAAAAGCTACATCGCCGCGGCAGGTGGCTTCCAGGCCAATATCGACTGGCTCAAGGCCAATTGGGGAGCGCGGGCCGATAATTTCTGCATTCGCGGCACAGAATATGCGCGAGGGCGCGTCCTCAGGAACCTGATGGACCAGGGCGTCGCGACCGAAGGCGATCCCTCCGGTTGCCACGCAGTTGCCATCGACGCACGCTCCCCCCGCTTCGATGGCGGCATCGTCACCAGGCTCGACTGCATTCCCTTCTCGATCGTGGTCAACCGCGAGGCGAAGCGTTTTTACGACGAGGGCGAGGACTTCTGGCCCAAGCGCTATGCCATCTGGGGGAAGCTCGTCGCCGATCAGCCGGATCAGATGGCCTGGTCGATCTTCGACGCGAAGTCGCTGGGACTGTTCATGCCCTCGGTTTTCCCCGCAATCGAAGCGCCAACTCTCGCCGGACTTGCCGGCAAGCTGGGCCTCGACGCCGAAGCGCTCACCACGACCGTCGCGGAGTATAATGCGGCGGTCCGTCCCGGCAGTTTCGATCCCACCATCCACGACGATTGCGCAACCCATGGGCTGGCATTGCCCAAGACCCATTGGGCGCGCCGGATCGACCAGCCGCCCTTCTACGCCTATCCGCTGCGGCCGGGCATAACCTTCACTTATATGGGCGTGAAGGTCGACGAGAACGCCGCCGTTCATCTCGGCAATGGGCGCCCGCTCGACAATCTGTTCGCCACCGGCGAGATCATGTCCGGCAATATTCTCGGCGAAGGTTATCTCGCCGGCTTCGGCATGACCATCGGCACTGTCTTCGGGCGAATTGCGGGACGGGGAGCAGCACGCCATGCCAATCAATGATCTTCTCACCGAGATCGAGGCGGAGGCCGCACGCCAGCTCGCAATCTGCAATGCCTGCCGATATTGCGAGGGTCTATGCGCGGTCTTCCCCGCGTTGCAGCGCCGTACGCTCTTTGAATCGGGGGATATCGGGCAGCTCGCCAATCTCTGTCATAATTGCAAGGGCTGCTATCACGCCTGCCAGTTCATTCCGCCCCATGCATTCGCGGTAAACCTGCCGCAGATACTGAGCGAGGCGAGGTTCGAGAGCTATGCGGCCTATGCCTGGCCGCGCCCTCTCGGGCGTCTGTTCGAGAATAACGGGGTCGTCGTCAGCCTGATCGCGGCGTTGGGCGTCGCCGCCCTGCTGATCGGCGTCGGGCTGGCGCACGCGCCCGCCGATCTCTTCGCCGCACGAACCGGACCAGGCGCCTTCTATCAAGTCATACCATGGGGCCTGATGGCCGGGCTGGCGGGCGGTGTGACGCTCTTTGCCGTTCTTGCAATGACCATCGGCGCGTTCCGGTTCTGGCGGCATACCGGTGAAGGCGGCCCAGCCACCGCGGGGGCCGTGCGGCCCGCTGCGCTCGCGGCGGGCGATATCCTCACCCTGCACAATCTCGGCGGGGGCGGCCGTGGCTGCAATGACAAGGATGAGGGCTTTTCGACACTTCGCCGGCGCCTTCATCATTTCATGTTCTATGGCTTCATGCTCTGTTTCGCTTCAACCACCGTAGCCTGGATTTACGACCATTTTCTGGGCCTGGTTGCGCCCTACCCCTTCTTCAGTGCCCCCGTCCTGCTCGGCACCACCGGCGGAATAGGCATGATGATCGGCACGGGCGGCCTGCTCTGGCTGAAATTCGTGACGGACCAGGCGCCTACGGCCCGGCGGCTGCTCGGGGCGGATGTCGCGCTGCTTCTCCTCCTGTTTCTGGTCGCCGCAACGGGCTTGCTGCTGCTCTGCCTGCGTGAGACGCCGGCGATGGCCCTGCTGCTTGCCGTCCACCTCGGCTTCGTGCTCGCCCTCTTTCTCCTCCTCCCTTATTCCAAGTTCGTCCACGGCCTCTACCGCTCGCTCGCGTTGCTGCGCGACCGTCGCGAACGCGCCGCCAGCCTCCATGCGCACTCCAAAGGATAATCCGATGCGTATCGTCATGTACTTCACCGTGCTCGCCTATCGCGATGCCTTGCTCGCCGAACTCGACGACGCCCCCGAGGAGATCGTCATAGCCGGAAGCCCCGAAGAGCTGGCCGAAGCCATTGAGGGCGCGGACGTCTTCATTTTCAACGGCAGCGCATACACGCCCGAAGTCGCCGAGATCGTCCGCACGCGAGGCCGGTCGGTCCGCTGGTATCATTCCAGCTCGGCCGGCAACGAACCGCTGATTACGATCGGCGTGCCCCGCCACGTCACGGTCACGCGGTCCGGCGGCCATAGTGCCCCGATCGTTGCCGAGCATGCCGTCGCCTTGCTTCTCGCGCTGGCGCGGGGGCTGCCCTATGCCATGGAGAATCAGCGCAATCGCCACTGGGTTCGGGTGCGCGGCGGCCCGCGGCCCGGCACGATGCGCTCGTTATTCGGGCGCACGGCAGTCGTTCTCGGCTTCAGCCATATCGGCCAGGAGATCGGCCTGCGCCTCAGGGCGCTCGGCATGACAGTCATCGCCGTGACACGCTCCGGACAACCCCAGGAACTGGCGGACGAGACCTATCCTTCCACACAATTGAAGGAGGCCCTGGCCGAGGCCAGCGTTCTCGTCGTGGCTGCCCCGGCCAATGCGGAGACGCGGGGCATGATCGGTGCGGAGGAACTTGCGGCCCTCCAGCCCGACGGCTTCGTGGTCAACATCGGGCGCGGCCCGATCATCGACACCGCAGCGATCGAAGCAGCCTTGCGCGATGGCACGATCCTCGGCGCCGGGCTCGACGTGGTCGACCCGGAGCCCCTGCCGGCCGAGCACACGCTTTGGGACGCGCCAAATCTCATCATCACCCCACATCGCGGCGGTGGCGGAGACCCAACGTCGGCACAACGTCAGGCCGAGGCGGTCTTGCGGAACCTCGCCCGGTTTCGCGCCAACCAGCCGCTCCAGCATGTCCTGGCAACGAACATCATCGACTAGGACGTCAGGCCTGCGCCGCTCTTTCCGCTTTTTCAGGATGAACGGATACCCGGCGGCATGATTGCCCGCCCCGGGGACGCCATCCGTTCGATGCATCCCCTGCAATGCCCGGCCATGGGTTGGCGGGGCAATCGTTACCGGATGTCGGGCGCTACCGGATGTCGGGCTTGCTCTTTACCGGGTGGGACCGGGCCAGGGCCTCATCAATCTCCGATCCCCAGCCTGGGCCGGAGGGAAGCAGGAAATGCCCGTTCTCGACGCGATTTGGCAGGGTTAGCAAGGCCTGCGCCCAAGGGACCATGTCGCCTTCATGCTCCATGATCCGAAGGTTGGGGATTGCGGCGCAGAAATGCGCCGACATCAACGCGCCAAGCGGACCGCCCGAACAATGCGCAGCGACGTTCACGTCAAAAATGTCGGCGACCCGCGCCATCTTCACGGCTTCGAAAACGCCGTTCCATTGCGGATCGACGATGGCCACATCGACGGCCTGCGCATCGAGGAAAGGCCGCAGACCGCGTGCCCCCATGATCTGCTCAAGCGATCCGATCGGCGTTGACGTGGATTGCCGCAGATGGGCAAGCGCCGCCGCGTCCGGCAGGTCCACCTCCAGCCAGCCCAGAGCGTAAGGCTCCGCCGCCAGGGCGAAGCGCCGCATCCCTTCGGGCCGGAAGTGGTAATTCAGATCGAACATGATCTCGAGATCGGGGCCCGCCTCGCGCATCGCCGCGACCTGCTCCGCAAACGCTGCGACCAGTGCCGGGGGAGCATTCAGTTCCGGATAGCCGACCCGAACCGGCCGGTTGAGCCCGCGCAGGCTCGTCGTGCGTTTTGCCGGATCGAACCTGATGATGTTGCTCTTGATCGCCCGATAGCCTTCACGCGCGGCTTCACGGACCGCGTCCTGCAAATCGTCCAGGCTGCGCACCGCCGGGCGATCAATTGCCTTGCCGTCATAATATTGGCTGTATTGCGCGCGAAACAGGCCGAGGTGCGACCAGTAGACGGGAATGGCATCCCGGATCGCCCCGCCGAGCAGCTCGTAGACCGGCAACCCCGCGGCCCGGCCCTTGATATCGAGGCACGCATTGATGACCGCCCCCGCCGCGCGGGGAAAAATCCCGCCCGGCCCGCGCCGGCTGATCGCCTGGAACAGGGCATCGAGCGCTGCAATGTTGGTCGGATCGCTCCCGATCAACTGATTGCGCAGCGAATGGATGATGCTGTCCACCGTCTCGTATCGGCTGAACTCCGACCAGCCGGTGATACCCGCGTCGGTGGAAAGCTTCAGGTAGGAGAATGTCGAAAAGCCCCCGTCGACATGCAGAGTTTCGAGATCGGTGATCCTCATCGGTCGATTTCCTCCTGGCTGGCGCGGGGTGCGAAGAGGCAGGCCGCCCTGCTCCCTGCGCGCGTCTGTTCGAGTGCGGGCTCGATCTCGGCGCAAATCGGCTGCACGACCGGGCAGCGGGTGCGAAAACGGCAACCCGATGGCGGATTCAACGGCGAGGGTTGCGGCCCGGTCAGGCGAATACGCGGCTTGATCTTGTCCGGATGCGGCGGCAGCACAGCGGAAAACAGCGCTTGAGCATAGGGATGCTGCGGATTGTCGCGTACCTGCGCAACCGTGCCGGTCTCCACGATGCGGCCAAGATACATGACCGCAATGTTACGGCACATATGCGCAACGATATCGAGGTCATGCGAAATCAGCAGGTACGATAAGCCGAACTTATCCTGAAGCGCCTGGAGCAGGTTCAGGATCTGCGCCCGAATGGAAACATCGAGGGCGGAAACCGGCTCGTCGAGAATGAGGAGACGCGGCTGCGGCGACAAGCCCCGCGCAATCGCGACGCGCTGACGTTGCCCGCCGGAAAATTCATGGGGAAAGCGCTCGCCGGCGTCGTTCGGCAGCCCAACGACTTCGAGCAGCTCCGCGACCCTTGTCTTGATGTCGGCTTTGCTCATCTTGCCAGCCGTAATCAGCGGCTCGGCGATAATCTCCCACACGCGCATGCGCGGGCTGAGCGAGCTATAGGGATCCTGGAACACCGCCTGGACCGACGAGCGGTAGCGCCGCCAACCCGCCTGATCGGCATCTTGCACCTCCTCACCGGCAAAACGGATCGTCCCCGATGTCACCTTTTCGAGCCCCAGCAGCGTCCGGACCGTCGTCGTCTTGCCGCAGCCGGACTCACCGATTAGGCCGAACGTCTCCCCTTCCGGGATGGTGAAGCTCACCCCATCAACCGCGCGCACCACCGGCCTTTCGCCCCGGTGGAAAAACGGGGCCGAAGCGGCATAATATTTTTTGAGGTCGCGAACCTCAAGGATCGGTATGGTCATCTCTCGTCAGCCCGCCAGCAAAGAGCACGCTGCCCACCCGCGAATTCGACCGGAGGGGGTGCCTCCGTCCGGCAGCGATCCACGACCTTGGGACAACGGGCCGCGAACGGGCAACCCGGCGGCAAGGCGGCCAGATCCGGCGGCTGTCCCTCAATCGTCGGCAGGCATGCTCCCGGCTCGACCGCATGCGGGATGGAGGCGAGCAGGGCCTGCGTATAGGGGTGTCTCGGCTGGTCGAAAATAGCGCGCACCGGCCCATATTCGACCGTCTGGCCGGCATACATGACCATGACATCGTGGCAGATACGGCTGACCACGCCCATGTCGTGCGTCACCACGATCAAGGCGAGGCCATATGTCTCACTGAGGCGTTCGAGCAGCTCCAGATAACCGGCCTGAGCGGTGGGATCGAGCGCGGTCGTCGGTTCATCGGCGATCAGCAGTTCCGGATTGCATGCGATGGCGATCGCCCCGACGATACGCTGGAGCATGCCGCCACTCATCTGGTGCGGATATTGTTTGAGGCGGGTTTCGGGCGAAGATATCCCGACCGCCTGCAACAATTCGACCTGGCGGGCGTGCAATGCCTCGCCGTCAAGATCGAGATGTTCCCGCAACGGCTCGGCAAGCTGATCGCCCACGGTGAACAGCGGATCCAGAGCGACCATCGGATCCTGAAAGATCATGGCGATCTTTCGGCCCCGAATTCGGCGCAACGCCCCCTGGCTCTCCGTCGCAAGATCGCGTCCGTCGAAATGGATCGCGCCCCGCACCTCGGCGCTCTTGGGCAAAAGCCGCACCAGCGCCATGGCGGCGGTCGATTTCCCGCAACCGGATTCCCCGACGATACCGAGTGTCCGCCCTCTCCCGACCGAGAAATTAACGCCGTTCACCGCGCGGATCGTCGCACCATCGCGCCTGCGGCGGAGCGAGACGTAAAGGTCCTCGACACGGATCACTGGCTGAGCGTTTGTATCGGTCATTCGATGCGAATCCTGGGGTCGACCAGCCCGTAGGACAGATCGACAAGCAGATTGACCAGCACGACGGAGATAGCGATCAGCATCACGCCGGCCTGAATCAGGGGCAGGTCGCTATTCAGCAGCGCCTCAACCATCAGCCTGCCCACGCCCGGCCAGTTGAACACGATCTCGATGATGACCGTTCCGCCGACGAGATGGCTGAGCTGGATGCCGAGCACCGCCAGCACCGGGACGAGTGCGTTGCGCAGCATGTGCTTAAAAATGATCTGGGATTCGGGCACCCCCTTGGCGCGCAGGAATTTCACATATTCCTGCGTTTGCGTTTCCAGCATGGCCGAGCGCGTCAGCCGCATCACCGATGCCATCGAGAAAAGCGCCAGCGTCAGCGACGGAAGGATCAGATATTCGGGACCCATCCGCCCGCTGGTGGGCAACCATTGCAAATGGACGCCGAAGATCATGATGGCGAGAATGCCGATCCAGAAGCTCGGCGCGGACTGGCCGAGCACAGCCAGGAGGCGCAGCGCGCCGTCGATCCACGTGTCTCGTCGCAGTGCCGCGAGCACGCCCATCATGATGCCCAATATGGTCGAGACAATGAAGGCGATGAGCGAGAGCTGGATCGTCGCCGGCAGCCTTTGCAGGACCATCTCGAACGCCGGCCGGTTGTAACGCAGAGAGTTGCCGAAATCGCCTCGCAGCGCATCACCGACATAAAACGCATATTGGACGTAAATCGGCTTATCGAGGCCAAGCCGCGCGCGAACCTGCGCCAGTTCCTGCTCGCTCGCATCTTCCGGCGCCAGATATGCGATCGGATCGCCCGTCACCCGTGCGATCACGAAGATCAGCATCGAGATCACGATCAGGGTGATCAGGGCGCGCCATAGGCGCTTGAGGATGTATCGACCCATAGCGCTAACGTCAGAGCGAGCTTTGGCGCGTGTCGAGCGCGTCGCGCAGCCAATCGCCGAACAGGTTGGTGCCGAGCACGGTCATTGTGATGGCAAGCCCCGAAAAAGTTGGCAACCACCAGGCCGTCGCGAGATAGGCCCGGCCTTCATAGACCATCAGGCCCCATGCGGTCGCGGGTGGTTGAATACCGAGGCCGATGAAGCTGATGCTCGCCTCGATCAGGATCGCACGGCCGACCTGCAATGTGACCAGGACGATGCATGTGCCGAAAAGATTGGGAAGAATATGGCGCGTCAGGATCCGGATATGGCTGGCATTCGCCACCTTGGCCAACTGGACGTAGCCCCGCTCTCTCAGCGAAAGTGTCTCGGCGCGAATAACACGCGCATAATCGGCCCAGAACAGGAGGACGATACTGGC
This sequence comes from Sphingobium sp. 66-54, assembly GCA_001899715.1. Taxonomy (GTDB): domain Bacteria; phylum Pseudomonadota; class Alphaproteobacteria; order Sphingomonadales; family Sphingomonadaceae; genus Sphingobium. The sequence goes on along the minus strand of MKWI01000024.1, from coordinate 101,693 downwards.
CAGAACGGTCGTCATGCCGCCGCCGATGGCCGCCCCGATCAGAATGATGAGCAGGATGGCCGGCAACGACATCTTCACGTCGACAGCCTGGCTGATAAGGGAATCCACAAGCCCCCCAAAGTAGCCGGAAGCCATTCCCGCGACGATCCCGATCAGCGCGGCGACCATCACACCGCCAAGCGCAATGATAAGCGATACGCGCGCGCCCTCGATCAGCCGGCTCAGCAGATCGCGCCCGAACTGGTCGGTGCCGAGCGGAAAGGCGGCACTCCCGCCCTCCAGCCACGCGGGCGGCTTTTGTGGATTGAGAAGGTCGATCGTCGTCGGATCGTGAAGGTAGAGAAGCGGCCCGCATATGCCGAAAATGATGACCGGCGCGAGCATGATGATCGCCAACCACGGCAGCGAACGCCATTTACCCTTGCGGGACGGACGGCCGGGCGATGCCCTCTCCCTGGTCGGCGCGATGGCCCCGTTCATGGCATCCTTTCCCTTCGCCGGTAGTTGTGGGCCGGCATCTCACCGGCCCACAAGAAATCAGAACTTGAACCGGGCGCCTACTCGGAAATAGCGGCCGACAACGTCGTAAAGCGCGCCGTTGGTCTGAAGGTTGGACGATGTGTTGGGGACCAGCGGAGGGTCGCGGTTGAACAGATTCTCGATATTCCAGAAGACCTGGGCCCGCTCATTATCAAGGATATCCACGGTTCCCGAGAGGTTGAACACGACATAGGAGCCGATACGATTGGTCTCCCGGCTGATCGCGGGCCGCGTGGTCGCATTGCCAACCTCACTGAGGCCCGTGTCGATCCGGCCAGGGCCGACATAGCGCATCATCAGCCCGATACTCCACGGATTTTTCCGATAGATCACCTGGCCAAGGCCGCGCCACTTCGGCGTGGCGAAGGCGACTGTGTTGCCGACCATGCCCGCATATTCGAGAATAGCGGGCGGATCGCTCGGCGTTATGATCGTGAAGTTATCCACATAGGTCGCGTTGGCCCGTAGCGAAAGCTCGCCGCCGAACGCCGGCGTCCGGTAATTGAGGGCAAAATCAATGCCGCTCGTCTTGTTTGAAGCGGCGTTGATGAATTGATCGTTGATCCCCGCCAATGCACCGGTTTCATTGAACACCAGCAGGTCGCAGAAGCTCGTGTTCCCGGCGCTGCAATTCCGCGCAATATCGGCCGCGCCGAGCGTCGTGATGACGTCGTTCACCTTGATGTCGAAATAGTCGACCGAGAAGTTGAACCCCGGCAGGAAACGAGGCGAAAAGCTGCCGCCGAACGTCAGCATGTTAGACCGCTCCGGCACCAGATCGAGGTTGCCCTGATTGGCGATACGCAGGCCGGTATATTGCACGCCGTTGTAAATGAGATTCTGCTGCGACACCACCGGCGGCACCTTCAATTCGAAGAGGCTCGGCGAGCGGATGTCGAGAGAGCGCGTGATGCGGAACAATACGCCGTTGCTCGGCTCCCAGGTGCCGCCGACCTTCCAGGTCGTCTGTCCGCCGGACGCACGTGCATCCCCTGAATATTGCGCGTGACGAACCGCGCCGTTCAGCGCGAGGCGATACGCGAAGGGCAGCTCGCTGGCGAGCGGGACGGTCGCCTCGCCATACCCCTCCACGACACTGAACGAACCCGAGAAGGCCTGGCCGACATCGGAATCGGTAACGCCAGTCGCCGCTCGATCGTCAACCGTGGAATTGGCACTTTCATGCCGCCATTCCACGCCGGCTGCGATAGCCACGTCGCCCGCCCAGGTCGCAAAGGGCGAGCCACGCAGGTTCGCCTGCGCGCTATCCTGCACATAAGCGAGGCTCGTCCGGCTCGTGAAGGTCACATAGTCGATCGCATCAGAGGACGGCGTCCCCTGTCCGAACAGGTTCAGCGGCACGCAGCGATTGGCCGGGTCGACGAGGGTCGAGCGACAGACGATTTCGCCAGTCCCGGGGTCCACGACGGCGTCGACAGCGCGGGCATAAGCGGCGCGATCGCGCGTGTTATGCGTAGCTCGGTTGTAGGTGTTCTGCCCGTGGGAATAGGAGGAGTCCCATTCCCAACTGCCGCCGAGCTGGCCGTTCAACGACAAGGCATAAGTGTAAGCCTCGTCGATGATGACGGTCGTCGGCTGCGGGAAGTCGTAATTGTCCCGCGACATCTGGAACGACTGAAGACTGGTCGGCGTCGTCAGGCTGGGCGGACCGGCAGGCGCCGGCATGTATGGCCGCAATACCGCGGGGATGAAGGGATTGTCCGCGTAGATACGCACGGCGGTGCCGGCACCGGTCAGCGGATTGTAGACGCCGTTCTGGTCGCGCACGGGGCGGGTACGGTTGGTTCCCTTGGAGCGACCGTAGGAAACGTCGGCCGCGATCTCGATATTGTCGGTCAGGTCATAGTTGGCATGGCCGAACAGAACCGTGCGCTCCAGATCGAGCAGCAGGTTCACCTTCTCCTGATTGATATTCTCGCCGCCCGATTGCAGCGCCTGGAAGGTCTGCGTGGTCGTGGTGGCCGTCACCGTCTCGCGGAACGGATTGAAATCGCCGCGCACGAAGGGCGACACGCTGGTCGCCGAATCGAACTGCATGCCAACGAGACCGGCACGCTGCGCGGCGGTGCCGCCGGTCGCGCTCACGATCAGGCCGCCGGCAGTGCGGTTTCCGGACTGCGCATCGCAAGCAAGCCGCTGCGCCGGAAGTTGGTTGGCAACGGTCGAGTCAGGATCATTGAACAGATAGCAGAGATCCTGCGACCAGCCGCGTGAGCGGTTATCCAGGCCGTCGCTGCGGATATAGTCGCCCGAGACGACGACATTGCCGCGCCCCTGCGCAAAGGAGAAACCGCCGAGCGCGCCGATCCGAAATTCGTTACGGTCGCCTTCTTGCGAAATGCCCTGTTGCACCTCGCCCTGCAAACCTTCGTAATTGTGACGGAGGATCAGGTTGACGACCCCGGCGATCGCATCCGAGCCCCATTGCGCGGAGGCGCCGCCAGTCACGATGTCCATCCGCTCGACCATCATCGTCGGCAGCAGATTGATATCCACCTGGAGCGGCTGTCCCGGCGCCGACGATGAAGGCATCATCGGCACAAAGCGACGGCCATCGACCAGCACCAACGTCCGCGCAGGACCCAAGCCGCGCAAATCGACGAAGTTGGCGCCGGCCGTCTGGGTGCGGACGCCGTTTGAGGCGGCATTGCTGCGAGCCGTGTTGACGGCCGGAGATTCCTGAAGAAGCGTCACGATCGACGACGCGGCGCGATCCTGGATTTCGGCTGCGCCGACCGAAAGCGTGGGCGTCGGCGCCCGGAAAGCCGACCGCACACGCGAGCCGGTAACGAGAATCGTGCCTTCCTCGGCGACAGATTGGTGCTCTTGAGGCGTTGCCTGGGCAGCGCCTTGGTCATTCTGGACCGCAGGCTGCGCATCGGACGGCGCCTCCTGCCCTTCCTGACTGAGTGCCGGAACGGCTCCAAGCGATACCGCGGCAAAGCCAACGGTGCTGTGCAAAATCGCCCGGTAAAACCGCACGCGCATCGACGTCTTAACCGTCATGGTCCACTCCTCCCATGGTTCATCCTCTGTTTTTATTTTTATGTATACGTTTGTGCACAATTAGGTCCGGGCTGGTCAACCCCTATACCGAAAAAATACGTTTTTTGATATAAAATACAAATATATCAATGATATATACCATATCGCAAACCACCCATATGGCCCGCTGCGCATGAGGGGGCTTGCGTGCCTCCACGACAATGTATACCATTGCACACCAGATTGAGAGGGAAAATTGCGCACCTACCGGCAACGTCAGTTCACCCGCAGGGCCATGATCTTGGGCAGTGGTGGCGCGATCGGTGCTCTCGGTGTAGCCGCCAGCATTGCCGGCTTGAGAAATGATGCGAGCGGGCGCGTCCGCATCGCAATGAATCAGAACCCGCCGACACTGGACATTAGCCGGGCCGCGAACGGCATTAATGTGCTGCGACCCTGCATAGAGAATGTCGTCGAATTCATGATCGACAAGGACCCCGCCGGCGATATTCGCCCCGGTCTTTGCGATTGGACGATCTCCCCCGATTCGCGGACCATCGAATATCGCGTGCGCGAGGGAGTGCTATTCCACAGCGGCGATCCGCTCACGGCGCACGACATCATTTTCAGCCACGAGCGCCTCTATGGCGCACTGCCGTCCTATCGGAGCCGCTGTTACGATCTCGATCATGTCGAGCTTGTCGACGACATGACGGTTCGCTTCCACTTCAAGACGCAGGGCGGGACATATTTGCGGCTGCGCGGCACGCACGTCTATTCCAAGGCCTATTTCGATCGTGTCGGCGACGAATATTTCGCGCGCCATCCGGTGGGCACCGGCCCCTACCGGATGACCGACTTTCGCGACTCCGAATATATGGATCTGGACGCCTATGAGGATTATTGGGGACCGCCCCCTCCCATACGCCAGGTGCGTCTCCTCTTCGCTCTGGAGGACATGACCCGCGTTGCGATGCTTCGCTCGGGCGAGGCGGACGTTATCATGGCGGTGCCTTACTCGATGGTGCCGGTCCTTTCCGGCCTCGGCTTCAGCCAGGCCCGCGCGGACGTTCACCCGACCTTCACCGTGCGCTTCCAGCTCGCCAATCCGAATACGCCCTGGGCCGATCGGCGGGTCCGTCTCGCCATTGCGCACGCGATCAATACGGACGCGATCATCCACGGCCTCTTTGGCGGCGTGCCGAAGAGCTATCCCGGCTTCACTCCGATAGAGCCCGGATACGATCCTTCGCTACAACACTATAAATTCGATCCCCAGCTTTCCCGACGGCTGCTTGCCGAGGCCGGCTATCCGAACGGCTTCAAGATGCCGCTCATCTATTTCGCCAACAATTACTACGGCAGCCGAGAAACCGCCGAGGCGGTGATCTTCTTCCTGCGGCGCATCGGCATCGAGGTCGAGGCGCGCGGCATGGATTCGGCCCATTCCCTGTCGTTCAACCGCGAATATGCCCGCGATCCGAAGGCAGAGATCGTCGCCCTCGGCACGGGCGTTTACGCCAATTACATGGATCCGGTCGAGGCGATGCGCTTCAGCTATGGCACGCGCCAGCCCAACAGTTGGTACCGGGATCCCGATTTCGACAAGTTGGTCGACGCCGCGCTGCGGGCGAACGACGATGAATCGCGGGCCGCCGCGCTGCGCGCCTGTACCCGCAAGATCCACGAGGATCTCCAGATCATTCCGCTGTGGAACAGCGTGGTCGTCTACATGATGCGGCCAGGGGTCGAGTTCCAGCCGACCCAGCGCGACATTCCGCTGATGCGGGTCAAAGACATGAAGCTTGTGTGAGGAGAATGCTATGACCGCTGTCTATCGAGAGATTATCGAGACACCGGACGCGTGGGTCAACGCGCCCAAGGACCGCTTCCTTCGCCAGCTTTCCGAAGCCGAGGTGGATGTCATCGCGCAATTGGTCGACGCCTCTCGTCACCTCGCGCCGCTCGAAATCACCAAAGCCGATTTCGATCATCCCGCGGTGCGTGCGCTGGCGGTCGACGTTCGGCGCAAGCTACGGTCCGGGGAAGGCGCAATCGTGCTCTCCCAACTCCCCCAGGAACGGTTCAGCGCGGAAGATTACAAGCGCATCTACTGGGGCCTCGGCACGCATCTGGGCACGCCCGTCATCCAAAATTACCACCGCGATCTGCTCACCCATGTCGAAGTGGATAGAGACGGAAACAAGCCATACGATACGCGGCTCAAGGGCCGCGGCTACCGGACATCCGCCCAGGCAGGCTATCATACGGATACCAACGAAATCGTGGGATTGATGTGCGCCCAGCGCGCCGAGCGCGGTGGCGAAAGCGTGATCTCCAGCGCCCTGGCCATCCACAACGATTTCGTGCGGCATCGCCCTCACCTCCTCGACAGCCTTTACGAAGGCTATTGGCAAGCGATCGGCCAGGACGAGATTATGACGCCCGAAAAGGCGCCGGTCTTTGGATATCTGGACGGTCACGTCTGCGTTTACGTCCAGTTCCGCACGATGCGCCTCGCCGCGGAAAAGCGGGGTGAAAGCCTCCCGGCCGACCTCGCCGAAGCCATGGATTATTTCATGGACCGGGCCGTGGCCAACGAAGCGGAATTCCTGCTCGAAGCGGGCGAGATTCTATTCTGGAACAACCGCACCATCCTGCACGGGCGCCGCCAGTTCGAGAACTCACCGGAACGGCACCGCCTTCTCTACAGGCTGTGGCTCGAACCCGAGGACAAGCTGCGTATCCCCGACAATTTCGCGGAGCACCTGAAACAGGAGATCCGCGCCGCCGATGCGGCAATGCAGGACACCCATTGAGCGCCAGCGGCGCAGTCCATGGCTTCGAGAAAGGCGACCGATGAGTGACGATATAGAGATCATCAAGATCAGCGATTTCATAGGGGCGGAAATCCGCAATTGCGACCTGACGCGGCAGACGCCTGAGATGCATGCCGCCTTACGCCGCGCGCTTGCCGAACATGCGGTGATCGTGATCCGGGATCAGAACATTTCTCCGGCCCATCATGCCGAGCTTTCGCTGGGCTTTGGCGTGCCGCAGAACCGGGTCGATCCCGCCACGGCCATTCACGGCTTCCCGTTCATGAACGGGGTGAGCAAGAATGAGGATGAATTCGCCAATATCGGGAATGCCTGGCATATCGACCAGACTTACCAGGCCGATCCCCCGACCACCACCCTGCTGGTCGCACGCGAGATTCCCGAGCGTGGCGGCGACACGCTCTTCTCGTCCATGGCCGCCGCGTATGACGCCCTGTCGGACGGCCTCAAGGCCACGCTCGATCGCCTGGATGCGGTCCATAGCAATGAGAGGGTCGTGGCTCGCAACGTCCGTCTCCAGGGCCGGACGGTCCTGCCGCCGGCGACGCATCCTGTCGTGATCCGGAACCCCATCACCGGGCGCAAGTCGCTCTACGTCACCGCCGGCTACACGCAACGCTTCGACGGATGGACCGAGGCGGAGAGCGAACCCCTGCTCAAGTTCCTCTTTCAACACGGACAGAGACCGGAATTCCAATGTCGGGTCAAATGGAACCCCGGCGCGATCGCCATCTTCGACAATAGTCAGGTCTGGCATTACGCCCTCAACGATTATCAGGGCCGCCGCCGTTACATGGAGCGGGTCACGGTCAAGAGCTTCTCGATCGCGGACAGTCGCGCAACGCCGGACGACGCGTTGGCACCGTCGACCGAAGACGCCTGAACGGATCGCCGGAAACCATGAAAATCAAATCAATCGAGTGCCTGAAACTCGTCCGCGCGTTTCCGGCACCCAGCACGCCGCCGCGGCATCCACTGCCGATGGTGGGCGGCAAGCCAGGACGGACACGGAACAATCCGCACCCGATTCACCGCTATCCGGACATCCTGACCGGTGCCTTCGTGCCCAATCCGGGCGAGGCCTTCTTCACGCGCACGATGTTCGTCCGCGTGACCGCCGAGGATGGAAGCTGGGGCATCGGCAGTTCGCACTGGGGCGAATATACCAAGGCGTTCATCGAACAGCATATCGCGCCTCTGCTCATCGGCCGGGACTGCATGGCGATCGAGCATCTGAACGACCTGATGTGGCGTTCTTTCCAGCGCCTTGGCCATACCGGCCTGGTGAGCATGGCCCAGGCGCCCGTGGATATCGCCTTGTGGGACCTCAAGGGCAAGTTGCTCGGCGTGCCCGTATACACCTTGCTCGGCGGGCCAAGCCGGCCCGAGCTCGATACCTACGTCACGACCAGCGACATCGACTGGGCCATGGAGCTGGGCTTCACCCGCTTCAAGATCGGCAATTTCATCCAGCTTACCGATGGAACGGCGGGCATCAACCGGCTGGAGGATTATGTCGCGCAGACCCGTGAAAAGGTTGGGCCCGACGCCGACCTGATGGTCAACGTGGTGATGGGTTATAATGTCGAGTTCGCGATCCGCGTCGCCGAGCGGCTCCGGCCCTATAATCTTGCCTGGCTGGAAGAGCCGCTCATGCCCTGGGACCATGAAGGGCACGCCCAGTTGAAACACGCCGTGCCAACGGTGCCGCTGGCAACGGGTGAAACCCATCGCGGACGCCACGCCTTTGCCGAGCTGATCGGCCGGCGCGCGGTCGATATCGTCCAGCCGGATATCAGTTGGACGGGGGGCCTTTCGGAGACGCTGAAAATCTATGCGCTGGCCGAGGCTGCCGGCCTGCAAACGCTTGTCCACGTCGGCGGCGGCCGGCCGGAAGGGCAGCATTTCTCGCTCACCATGCCGGAATGTACGCTTGCCGAATATAATCTGCGCTCTCCCGCGGGCGTGCCGCTGGAAGAAGTGTCGCGCGTCCCCGGCCTGGCAATGCCCGTGAACGGCAAGATCCGCGTCTCCGACGCTCCCGGTCTCGGTACCGACTATCACCCTGATGATTTCGTCCCGTTCGATTAGCGCACGGAACCGAAAAACGAAGAGAATAAAGGACTGCGCTCCATGCCAATAGATGTTCTGTGCCTTGCAAAAATACCCGATACGCAGCGCAAGGGGCTGATCGAGGCGGGTTATGTTCTGCATGATTATTCCGACCCGGCCCGTCGTACGACGCCGCCGGCCGATGCGGCCATCTACCGTGCGATCATCACCCGGGGCGGCACGGCGGGCGCGACGAGGGAGATGATCCACGGACTGCCGAACCTTGAGATCATCTGTACGATGGCGGCCGGTTTCGACAAGATCGACGTCGGCGCCGCGCGCGAGCGAGGCATCACCGTGACACACGGCCCCGGCACCAACGCAACCGCGGTGGCCGATCATGCGATCGCGCTGATGTTCTCCATCACGCGCGGGATCGTCTACGGTGACGCCGCCACCCGGCGCGACGACTGGGAAACCTCGCGCAAAGCTCGCCCGCTGGTTGTGGGCAAGAGGCTCGGCATCATGGGCTTGGGCCGGATCGGCTTATTGATCGCCCAACGCCTTTCGGGCCTCAACCTGGAGGTTTTCTATCACAATCGCCACCCGCGAAACGATGTGCCCTATACCTATGTCGATAGTCCTCTCGAACTCGCCCGCCGGTCCGACTATTTCATCATCGCGGCGCCGGGAGGGGACGAGACGAGGCATGTCGTCGATGCAGCCGTTCTGGAGGCGCTGGGTCCCAATGGCTTCCTGATTAATATCGCACGGGGCTCCATTGTGCCGACCGATGCACTGGCAGCCGCCCTCCGGGAGAACAAGATCGCCGGGGCGGCGATAGACGTGTTCGAGGGCGAACCGCACCTTCCTCCCGCGTTACGCGAGATCACGGACAATCTCATTCTCACCCCTCACATGGGTGGGGCCGCCGTGGAAGCCAGAGCCGCAATCGAGGAACTGATGCTGCGCAATCTCACCCTGCATTTTTCCGGCCAGCCGGTGGCGACGCCGGTGCCGTATCCGCAAGACATCGCCTTGGCGGCCGCTCCATAGCCTCATATCTTGAACGTTTCGAAGGTCTCCGGCGCGAACAGATCCTCCGGGGTCAGCAGGCGCTTCGAGAGTCCCTGTTCGTGATGGTAGCGCAGGAAGGTCTCGATCACGTGGCGATTTCTGTCGACACCATAGGGCCACCACTCCGCATCCATGAGCGCCATGACATCCTCGACCTGGATGATCTGCCAAGGGAGCATCGTCGCGAGCGAAGCGTTCACGAGCAAGGCTGCATAGGCAAGACGCTGAGCTTCGACGAACGCCTTGCACAGAGATTGCGCGATCCAGCGATGGCGCTCGTAAAGTGAGCGCCGCAGCACGACCACATGCATGATGGGGAAAATGTCGGTTCGGAGAAAATAGTCCTGTTCGGTCGACATGGGATCGGAAAAGAGCCGCCGCACCTCATCGGGGTGCGAATAGAAACTGCTGGGCACGCGGGCGGAGTAGAGGGCGTCGATCTCGCCTTCCAGGAGCATGCGCGATAGGGTCTGCGTGGCACCGATCGGCGTGACCTTGATCCGCGCCGGCAAATCCAGTTTCAGCTTTTCGGTGCGCCCGGTTTCCTCCTGGCCGCCGGTGAAATAGGACGGTGACGCGGGATCAACGCCATATTCGTCGGCCAACATGCCGCGGATCCAGACCGGCGCCGTCATCTGATATTCGGGTATACCGATCTTCTTCCCGGCCAACTGCTGGGGCGTTTCAATCGAACTCTTTGCCGAAACGAAAATACAGCCATGGCGGAAACAGCGGGACGTAAAGATCGGAAGCGCGACGAACTCCGGCGTCCCTCTCGCCAGCAGCATGCAATAAGAGGAAAGTGACATTTCCGCCGCATCGAACTCGCCGCCACGGAGCATGCGGAAGAAAATCTCCTCAACCGGCAGGCTCAGATAGTTGAGGTCGATCCCTTCCGGCCGCACTCGCCCGTCGATCAGCGCGCGCGTGCGATCGTAATCCATGCAGGCCAGCGTCAAATCAATCTTGCTCACGTCACTCTCCCAGCAGCCGGAAAGCGGGCTCCAGCAGTGCGTCCACATCGACCGGATGTGGCAGCAAGCCCTGACGGCGCGCTTCTTCCTCGATATAAACCAGCGGCCCACGAACCGCGTCCGTCCCGAACAGCGTGCCGGTCGCGCCGGCAGCGGCCTCCCGTATCAGTCGCCATGCGGCGCGGACGGCGTCGGGCTGCCGGGCGGCAATATCCGCGCGAACAGCCACCATATGATTGATCGGCATCCACCCATGGCGGTCATGCCAGGCGCGGTCGGCCGCTGCGTGATCGGTCAAGACCGGTACGAATTCCTGGCTCTCGGGCAAATCCGCTCCCATGATCGCGGCCGCGATGTCGCCGTCGCGCAACTGATCGGGCAAGGTCTTGCCGCTATCGTCCCACTCGACGAAGGGCGGCGCAGAATATTCGACCAGATGAGCCCCCTCGCTGACACGCCAGCGCATCTCACCGGCGAGGAGGCCATGATCGTCATGAAGGGCGGCGCGCACCCACATTCCGGTCGTTTGGGTGAAGGAGCGCACACCGATCGTCTTCCCCACCAAAGCGCGCGGCCCGGCCAGTGGCCGATCCCGATGACGGATGAGGCAACCGCGCTGAAAGCGTGACGCGATGACGGCCGGCAGCAGGATGATCGGTTTGCGGAAGGCAAAGGCCTGCAACGCAGTAACCACCGCCATCTCGGACAGATCATATTCGAGCCTTCGCACCATCGGCGCAAAAGCCTTCGGGATCGGCGCGACCTCGATGAAATCGAAGCCGACACACGGATCAGCGATGGAGCCCTCGCGCAACGGCGCAAGATAAGGGTAGCAGCCAAGGGCGGTCTTGAGACGGACGCGAGAAGCGTCAGGCAAGGTTGAGCGCATCCATGAAGCGCATGCGGATGCGGAGCGGATCGCGCTCGGTCGTGCCGCGTGGAGGCTCGCCATCAATCTTCACGACGATGACCCAGGGGGCCGCGATTTGCCAGAAGCGGTCGAGCGCGGCGTCGAGCGCGGTTTCGGTCGCCACCGTCGCGCTATGCTCCAGCCCGCACGCGTTGGCGACCGCCTCGATATCCGTACCGAAGGCAGTGCCGGTCGGCTGCGAACCGGTGATCTGATAGCAACCATTGTCCATAATGACGGTGCCGAGATTGCCCGGCGCCAACTTGGCCAAAGTGGACAAGCAGCCCAGCTGCATCAGGATCGAGCCATCTCCCTCAAGCGCGATCACGCGCCGCTCGGGTTGCGCCAGCGCCACGCCCAGCGCGATCGGCACCGCAAGGCCCATGCTCCCCAACATGTAGAAGTTGAGATTACGCGGACCCGCAGCCCAGAGATCGAAGTTCGTGTTGCCGATGCCGCCGATGACGGCATCCTCATCCCCGAGCCTTGCACGCAGCCGAACGGTCGCATCATACCGGTTCATCACTTCAACGGACATGGACGGACCTTTCAGAATTTGCCGCTGCTGAGGAGCGGCGAGATGATGAGGGCAGCGCTATCGAGCGTTCCGAAGACCTGCTTGATTGTGCGGTCGACGATGAAGTCGAGTTCTCTGGTCGAGGCCAGCGTGTGCCCCTCCATGCCCATCGAAGCGAGAATGGGGCGCATCGTCTTGCAGACCAGCGCCTGTCCCCGGTTGAACTCGCCTAGCGTGCCCCGCTCGGAAATGACCATCAGGACGGGAATCTGATAAGTGCACGGCAAGGACGCCAACACGTTGGGAAGCGTGGCAAACCCACTCGTCTGCATGAGGACAACGCCCTTCGTGCCGGCCATCCAGGCACCACAGACAATGCCCACCGCCTCTTCTTCCCGCGCGGTGGAGAAGGCCTGGAAATAAGGATCAGCTTCAATCGCCTGGATAAGGGGCGTGAGGACCCTGTCCGGCACGTAGGTGACGAGCTTTACGCCGTTGCGCTTGAAGCAATCGCGCATGATTTCCGCCCAACTGGAGGCGCTTACGCCCTCCTCTACCTTTTCCAGTACCTCCATGACGCTCCTTTTCCACCCCTTCGATTGACGGCAGTTCACATAATTGTTAACAATATTGATGACATTTTCAAGGGGTTTCTCTCATGCAGGAATATGATCGTCTGTTCATCGGTGGCGAGTGGGTGCTGCCCCGTTCTGGCAAGCGCTTCGAGAGCGTCGACCCGTCGCTCGACAAAGTGTGGGCGATTGTGCCCGAAGGGGATGCGGACGACATAGATGCGGCAGTCGCGGCAGCACGCGACGCGCTTGCAGGCCCATGGCGCCACACGATCACGCCAACCCGGCGCGGGGCACTGATGCTGAAGCTGGCGGGCCTCATCCGCCGCGATGCGGAGCGGCTCGCCGAGCTGGAGAGCCGCGACAACGGAAAGGTCGTTCGCGACACGTTGAACGAGATCCAGCGCTCTGCCGACTGGCTCACCTATTTTGCCGGCGCGGCCGACAAGATCGAAGGCAAGCAAATCCCTTACCGACCCGACGCGCTCGCCTATACCCGCCGGGAGCCCGTAGGCGTCGTCGGCGCGATCCTCCCCTGGAACTCGCCGATGTCCCTCTATGGCTGGAAGCTCGGCCCGGCATTGGCGGCCGGCTGCGCGATCGTCCTCAAACCCGCCGAGCAGACGCCGGTCACGGCCCTCGAACTCGGCAAGCTCATCGAGGAAGCCGGGTTTCCGGCCGGGGTCGTCAACATCGTCACCGGCTTCGGCACAGTGGCGGGCGCCGCCTTGGCCGCGCATCCCGGCGTCGATAAAATCAGCTTCACTGGCGAACACAGCACTGCGCAGAAGATCATGGCCGCAGCCGCCGGCAATCTGAAACGCTGCACCTTCGAATGCGGCGGCAAGGCGCCCCACATCATCTTTGCCGACGCGGACCTGGAGAAGGCGGCCATCGTCGCCACGCATGGAGCCTTTCGTTCGACCGGCCAAACCTGCTCGCTGGGCTCACGGCTCTTCGTACAACGCCCGGCTTATGAGGCGTTCGTCGCGACAATGGCGGAGCGGGCGCGGCGGATCCGCGTCGGCATGCCTCTCGACCGCACGAGCCACATCGGCCCCCATACCTCGCGCGAGCAACAGGAAAAGACCCTCTCCTATATCGACATCGGCAAGGGAGAAGGCGCGCGACTGGTTGCCGGTGGTGGACGCCCTGCCGATCTGCCGAACGGCTACTTCGTTGAGCCGACCGTCTTTGCCGATGTCGACAACCGCTCGCGCCTCGCTCAGGAGGAGGTCTTCGGCCCCGTCCTCGCGATGATCCCCTTCGACACCGAGGACGAGGTCCTCGCCATGGCGAATGATACCAAATACGGTCTGGTGGCCGGCGTATGGACATCCGACATCGCGCGCGCGCATCGCATGGCAAGCCGCATCGAGGCCGGCCTCGTTTCCGTGAATACCTATCGGCCGATCCACTGGATGCTCCCTTATGGCGGCTTCAAGCTTTCCGGAATCGGACGCGAAAACGGCCTTGAGGCGATCGACCAGTTTCTTGAGACCAAGACCGTCGTTATCGAACTGAACGAGGAGATGCCGGCCGACCCCTTTGCCAGTTGATGCGCCGCCCGGAGCGAGCGCGTTGCGCATCGTCGTCGCAGTCGAATATACGGATGCGATATCTGTCGGCGTGCGGCCCTCCGCGCGGGGTTCAGGCAGGAATGGAGGTCATCGATGCTTGCCAGGCCCGGCCCTGACGATTTTGCCAACCGGCTTCGGGACGCGATCGTTTCAGGCCATTTCATGCCCAATGAGCGGCTGATCGAACAGGATCTCGTTGAGTTCCTGGGGACCAATCGCGCGAATGTCCGTATTGCGCTCGGCAAGCTTGAACATGAGGGACTGGTTGTCATCGAGCCCAATCGCGGGGCTCGCGTCCGCCTCGTCACGGATCGGGAAGCAGTAGAAATCATGCAGGCGCGCGGCGCTCTGGAGGGGCTGGTCGCAAGGCAGGCGGCGGAACGGGCGACCGATGCAGACAAGCAGAGACTGAAGGACCTGACTGCGCAGATGCAGACGGCATTCCGAGAGGGCGACCTGCTTGCCTTTTCCGCGATAAACGGCCGTTATCATGCCGAGATTCATCGTATCTCGGGCAACCTCACGGCAACCCGCCTGCTGGCCAACCTCAAGTCCCAGATCGTCCGATTCCAGTACCGAACGATCATGCTTGCCGGCCGCGCCCGCCGTTCGTTGCAGGAGCATGTCGACATTACCGACGCAATCGCAGCGGGCGATGCGGCTGGCGCGGAGAAGGCAATGCAGCAGCATCTCGATGAGATCAGCGCGGCCCTGACGACCACCATAGCGAAGCCGGAAGGCGTGTGATCGGCACGAGGTCAGGCCGGCTTGTTCAGCCCGAATTGCTCGAATGAGAAGGAATAACGGTCGTTGGACGGGAGTGCCGCAAACGCGGTCATCTGGCCATCTTCGTATCGGAAATGCCAGGTCTGCTCGATCTTGGGCGTGCGCGCGGCGAATGCCGATGGATCGAAGAGGGCGATGTTAGCCCGCCGTGCCGGATCGCGCACCGATACATAACGGATGATCTGAACCCTGATGCGCCGCGCGCGTCCCGCAAATTCCTGGCACGCCGCATAGTCGCCCGGTTCGCGCCAGAGCGCATCATGGCGGACAAACGGGCGGTTGGTGAGATCGAGCATTCGTTCGGCCTCGACCGGCACCGTGATCGCCGAATGCTCGACGATATTGCTGGGCGGATTGAACCCCGGCGAGCGCGAAAAGAACAGGAGGCGCCAATAAGCCGTCTCCGCCACCGCTGTCGCAATATGCTCGGAAGCGTAGAAAATGCCCGGGCGCTCGCCGGCCTTTCGGAAGCGGGACGCCTTTTGATGCCCATAACGGAAGGGGGTTGCCAGCAGATAATGAAGATCGCGGGCAGCAGGCGGCAGAGTCGGTTTCACGTCCTCGACAAGTTGTTCGAGAAGCTCCTGATCGTCCAAATTGGTGGCAAGCCGGTTGGTCGATATACGGTGTTGCGCCTCGACCAGTCGCCAGATTTTCGCGCGATAGGCGCGGAAGTCCCTGGCGTCGGGCGTAATGTCAGACCTGTGCCCGGAAGTCGTCGACATAATCCGTCACCTCGTTCAGCCCTTTTACGGTCCGGATGAGGTCGATCGGCCGCCCCGCGAGATCGAGATTGGTGGCCTTGAGCCACGATACCGATGCCTCATCGTTGCTGCCCATCAGCGCATCAAGGCCGCGGAACAGGCGAACCAGATACTGGGCCAGTTCAAACGCCTTGCTCGACCGATCGAGCTGGTATCCACCCGAGCGAAGCCGGGAAACCGTGGCAGGCGACAAACCGAGAATGGCGCCAAGTTGATCGTTGGTCAGCCGCCAGCAGGCCGCCACACGCACAACAGCCTCGGAAATTACCCGGTTCTGATCCGAAGTGCGTGCCAGTTGCAGGGCCATGATCGTTCCTATGAACAAAAATATTCAAATTCATTCATAGGAATGACTGGCTGATTTAGCAAGGGCCAGGACCGAGGATCTATAGGGAAATACCCGGGCGCCTTCGTCCGCCGGCCGGTTCGTTCGCCCGGCGGTCCGGGATCGGGAATAGCGAGGACGGACCAACAATGTGCGCAACCTCTCATCTCTAAGCTGCTCGATCCTGACCGCGCGTGCTCAGGGGCCCCCTTGTGCACCTTCATCGCCCCACGCGGTGGTTCCGGAAAACTTTTCCGGCCGGAAGCCGCCGCCGCTGGATTTCGGCTCCCCTAGAAATCGGCCTTCACCGACAGCCAGAGACGCCGCGGTTCCTGATTGTTGATGAAGCGGTTCACGAATGTCGGGGCGCCGGACGACTGGAGCGCCGGCTGATAGTCGACAAAGTTCTTGTCCAGCAGATTATAGACCGTCGCGTTGATCGAGAGAGCCTCGTTGAGCTGATAAGATCCGCCCAGATGAAAGACCGCATAGGCGCGATAATCGCCATAAAGCGCCTTGGCGTTGCCGCTGCCGGTATCCGCGGTCCGGAAACGCCGGCTGCGATATTCGCCACGCAGCCACAGGTTCAGCGCATCGGTGACGCTCCAGCGCGCCTGCCCGTTGACCATATGCCTGGGCGTGTTGGTGAGCGGATTGCCCATCGACGGCCCGCTCTGCTGCTCGCTCTCGGTATAGGTGTAGTTGGCGGTCAGGGTGAGAGACCGCACCGGCTTGAAGCGCAGTGTCGTCTCCACGCCCTGCGCCCGCGCCTTGTCGATATTCACCGACTGGCCGAACGTCGCGACGGCGGGATAGAAGCCGACATCGACGCAGCCGGTCGTGGGATAATTGCCCGCCTCGTAATCGGCGGCGCTCACGCCAAAGACGCAGTTATCGACCGGATCGTCGCTCGATGAGATCTTGTCGCGGAAATCATTGCGGAACAGCGTCACGCTGGCCCGGACATTGTCGCGATTGTCGTAAAAGACCGCCAGTTCGCTGGCGATGCTGGTCTCCGGCGTGAGCGTGGGCGTGCCGATCAGCGGCAGGCGCCCCTGGCTCCCGAAACCGTTGATGCCGGGCGCAAGCTGTTCAAGCCGCGGGGCCTTGTAGCCCTTGCTGACACCGCCCTTGATCGTCCAGTTGTCCGTGGCGTTCCACACGATGTAGCCGCGCGGGCTGAAATGGCTGCCGAACGTCGAATGATGATCGTAACGGCCGCCGACCGTGATCGCGAACGTCTCGACCGGGCGCCATTCGTCCTCGGCGAAGATCGCCCACTGCTCGAAGGTGAACGGTGCGGAGGCCACGCCATCGACCATCTCGGCATCCCAATATTGGCCGCCGATGGTGAACATGTGGTTGGCGATCTGCGAGGCCAGCTTGGTATCGAAGATGGTGCTGGTGCTCTGGAGCGTGCGGGGCAGCCCGCCCTTGCCGGGCACGAGCGCCGGGATCAGGCGCCCCAGCGTCTCCGTCTCGTTGCGCGAGAGTGTGCTTTCCAGAACGCCGATCGGCGAGCGCCAGTTATGAGCCAGCACATATTGCTGGCGCTTGAATTCAAGCTCGTCGGCATAGCCGCCCGCGATGGTGTTGGTGCCCATCTGGCCGGACGAATTGTCATACCATTGATTGCCGAAATCGACGTCGAGCCACAGGTCATGATCGGCGTGCGGCGTCATGCTCAGCCGGCCGCCAGCCGACCAGATCTTGTTCCGGGTCGGGTTGGGACCGAAGCCGGTGACAGGCACGGGCGTGCCGTTCTGGTCGAGATACTGGAGCGCCGACCGGTCGCGCCGCGAATAGCTGCCCCGCATCGCCACGCCGAGCAGATCGGGCACAAGCGGACCGTTCAGGTAGAGGTTGCCGCCATAAATATCGCCGAAATCCCGATCGCCCTGATAGGTGTAATGGCCGGTCGCGGAGCCGGTCCAGCGGTCGCTCACCTTGCGGGTGATGATATTGACGACGCCGCCCATCGCGTCCGACCCGTAAAGGGTGGCGACGGGGCCGCGCACGACCTCGATTCGCTCGATGGCGGAGACCGGCGGCAGGAAGCTGTTGGCGGTCTCGTTGAAGCCGTTCGGGGTCACGCTGCCCGCCGTGTTCTGCCGGCGCCCGTCGATCAGGATCAGCGTCTGGTCCGAGCCCATGCCGCGGATGCTGATCGTCGCGCCGCCGGTCTTGCCGACCGAATCGCCGACATCGACGCCTTCCATATTGGCGAGGATTTCGGGAATGGAGACCGCGCGGATCGTCTCGATCTCCTCGCGTGCCATCACGCTGATCGATGCCGGCGCCTGTTCCACGCGCTGTTCATAGCCCGCTGCCGTGACGACGATGGCGTCGCCGTCGGTCGCGCCCTGATCCGGTTCGATTGTGCTTTGGGCGTGGGCCGCAACCCCATTGAGTGCGGCGGCCATGGCGATGCAGCAACCGCCCGCGAGGGCACGGCGAACGGCGACGGAAATCTCAGGCATTGAACCCCCTTGATATTGCGACTAATTTGCAAACATTAAGTGGCGGTGCGCCTATCGAGGGGGCCGTTCAAAGTCGATTGCGATGATCGGGGAGCAAAGATTTGTCACAAATCATCGGCCAGCAGACGAGCGGGACGGCCCCCGCCGGTCCGCCCCTTTCCCTGGCGCGCCCGGTCCATATCGTGGTGGTCGATGACGATGTCGGTATCCGCACGCTGCTATGCAGGATCCTGCGCGAATGCGGCTATGAGGCGACGAGCGCGGACAGCGCCGTGGAACTTCGCCACATTCTGGCGAACCGGGCGATCGACCTCATCCTGCTGGACGTCATGATGCCGCAGGTCGACGGTTTCGAAATCTGCCGCGACATCCGCACGCGCAGCAACGTGCCGATCATCATGGTGAGCGCGCGCGGCCTTGAGGCCGACCGGGTCGTCGGGCTCGATCTCGGCGCGGACGACTATATCGCCAAGCCATTCGGTCGATCCGAGGTGCTGGCCCGCGTCCGCGCCGTGCTCCGCCGGGCGGGCGACAGTCATGTGCCGACCGACGTGCCCGGTCCGGAACATTATGCCTTCGCCGGCTGGACCTATCGCGCGCGCCAGTGCGAATTGCTGACGCCGCTGGGCGCGGAGGTGGAGCTGACCGGCGCCGAGCATGAATTGCTGCTCACCCTGCTGCGCAACGCACAGCGCATGATAAGCCGGGAGCGGCTGCTGGAACTGGCGCGCAACCGTCAGGCGCACGCGTCCGACCGCAGCATAGACGTTCTGATAAGCCGGCTGCGCAGCAAGATGGGCGACGGACGCCGCCACCGCCCGTTGATCCGCACCATCCGGGGCGTCGGCTACATGCTGGCGGTGGATGTCGAAACCTGCTGATGCGGTTGCCGCTGCCCAGAACGATGACGGTCAGGATCGCCCTGATTCTGGTCGTCGCGCTGCTGCTCGAGCTATTGGGCAATGTCGTGATCGCGGCGTGGCAGGAGCGCGAGCTGATTTCGACCGAGAAGAGCCGGCGCCTTGCGGAACGTCTGGTGATTGCGGAGCGCCTCGCCCTGGATACGCCCGCCGAGCGGCGGCAACGCATCATCGCCGACCTGCGAACGGATGGCCTGACCTTCAACTGGGTGCCCGCGACCGTCCTCGTCGATTCCAGCGCATCCAATCGCCAGCTTCGGGCCTTGAAGGGACGGCTCGGCGATATGGCGCCCCGGCTTGCCGAGGCCCAAATGCGCCTCGTCACCGTGGTCTCGCCGGATGGAAAGCGGGACCTGATCGGTACGATGCGCCTTGCCGATGGCAGTTTCATCACCTTCCGGGTCAGCCCTTACCTCAATGCGCCCGCTCCCTTGGCCCTCGTCATGATGCTTCACCTGATGCTCATGGCGGCCGTGTTCGGGCCGGCGCTGCTGGTCGTCCGCGCCGTTGTCCGGCCGCTCCGCGACCTCGCCGATCTGGCGGATGCGACCGGCCGGGGCACGCTGCCCGAGGTAACGATCGGCGGGCCGGTGGAGGTCCAGCGGGTCGCCGTTGCGTTCGCCGCCATGCGGGCGCGCCTGCTGAGCACCATGACCGATCACACTCAGGCGCTCATCGCCGTCTCGCATGACCTGCGGACGCCGATCCAGCGGCTGCGCCTCCGCACGGCCTTGCTCAAGGAGGAGGAAGCGCAGGAAATGATGGCGATGGATCTCGCCGATATCGAGCGCTTCATCAAATCGGTCGTCAGCTACATGCACGGCAACGCACCCGAAGAGGCCCGCCTCGTCGATATCGCAGCGATCGCCATGACGGCCGTGGACAACGCCGCCGACGCCGGCGCCACCATCGCCTATGAAGGGCCGGACGAACTGGTCGCCCACCTGCGGCCGCTTGCCCTCAAGCGGGCGCTCGGCAATCTCATCGAGAACGCGACCCAATATGCGGAAACGGTCCGCGTAACCCTTGCCGCGACGGAGGATGAGATCATTCTGTCGGTCGAGGATGACGGTCCGGGCATCCCGCCCGCCGACAGGGAGACCGCCTGCCTCCCTTTCCGCCGTCTCTCGACAGGGCATCGGCGCGGCGGAGAGAGCACGGGCCTGGGACTCGCCATCACCAAGGCCGCCGTCGTTTCTCTCTCGGGTCGCCTGCTTCTGGGGGAAAGTTCATGGGGCGGCCTCGCAGCCTCCATCCGCTTTCCAAGCCGATACGCGAGGTGAGGCGGGAGCGGCCCTTCACCCGGAAATCCAACCCCGCCACCCCGTTCCAGGCATAGAAAAACCCCGGAGAGCCGCAGCTTTCCGGGGTTTTCCATGGTGGGCGTGGCAAGG
Source organism: Sphingobium sp. 66-54 (assembly GCA_001899715.1). Taxonomy (GTDB): domain Bacteria; phylum Pseudomonadota; class Alphaproteobacteria; order Sphingomonadales; family Sphingomonadaceae; genus Sphingobium. The sequence continues at coordinate 80,956 of MKWI01000024.1, read as the reverse complement.
ATTGAACTTGCGACCCCTGCGATGTCAACACAGTGCTCTACCACTGAGCTACACGCCCACTTGAGAGGAGAGGCCCTTACGCAAGGCGCAGGGACCGCGCAAGCGCAAATCGTCGCGCGTGCAGGCCCGCGAGCGTCAGGACAGGCCGCTGGCGCTGTCCCGGCCGAAGATGCGGTCCACTTCCATCACCAGATCGCGCAGGTGGAAGGGCTTGGAGAGCACCTTCGCCTCCGGCACCGCCCGGCCCGCGCGCAGCGTGACGGCGGCGAAGCCGGTGATGAACATTACCCGCGTCGCTGGCGCGACCGAGGCGACGTGCTGGGCCAGTTCGATACCGTCCATCTCCGGCATGACGATATCGGTCAGCAGCAGGTCGAACCGTTCGGCGGCGATATAGGGCAAGGCGGCCGTTCCGCGATCGACGGCGACCACCTCATAGCCCGAGCGTTCCAGCGCCCGGCTGAGATACTGCCGCATCGAATCATCGTCTTCCGCAACGAGTATACGGATCATGCGCTGCTTCGCCCCGGCGTTCCCTTGCTTGCGTGCGTGGACGCCCCGCAGCCGCTCGGGCTTGGCGTCACTACCCTTCTTATGCGACAAGCCATTAAGATTTTCCATCGGCACCGGACAGAAAACCGCCGAAAGCGAAAGAAAGGCGCGGAATGAGCAACGCTGTATCGCTGCAAGCAGCGCCTGCGCAGACGCACGGGGCTTTCCTGCACTATGGCGCGGCGGGTGCGCTCGGTCCGCTCGTGTTCGCGGTGCCGCACGCCGGTCGACTCTATGCGCCCGATCTGCTCGCCCGCGCACGGGTGCCCGAAGCGGTGCTGGCGCGGCTTGAGGACCGGCTGGCCGACCAGCTCCTCCATCCGTTGATGAACAAGGGGCATTGCGTGCTGGTCGCCCGCCAGCCCCGCGCCCTGATCGACCTCAATCGCGATGAGCAGGAGGTCGATCCTCGCTCGATCAGCGGCGCGCCGTGGAGCTTCCACGGCCAGAGCAGCGCCAAGCTGCGCGGCGGCCTCGGCCTCATCCCGGAACGGCTGGCGCAGACCGGCAATCTCTGGCGCGCGCCGTTGCCTTATGAGCGGCTGCGCGCCCATATCGACACCATCCACCGGCCCTACCACGCAATGCTTGCCACGCTGCTGGAAACGACACGCCGGCGGCACGGCGTTGCCCTGCTCGTCGACGTGCATTCGATGCCGCCGCTGCGGGAGGCGCCGGGAGCCAGCACGCCCGCGCCGCGCATCGTGATCGGCGACCGATTCGGCCGCAGCGCGTCCGACCGCCTCACCGACCTGTGCGCCGATTTCCTGCGCCGCCAGCGCATGGCGGTGGCGGTCAACTCGCCTTATGCGGGCAACCACATATTGGAGCGGCATGGGCGGCCGGCACTGGGAATCCATGCCATCCAGATCGAAATCGACCGCACGCTCTACCTCGACGATGCGCTGATGGCGCCGGGCACGGGCCTGCCGCTCATGCAGCGCCTGCTCGCCAGCCTGGCCGGCGCGCTCAGCCAGGAACTGAGCGACCGCGGCTTCGCCCTCGCCGCCGAATAACCGGGCGCGAGCGTTCTCCCATCAAAAAACCACCCCGTGCATAGCACAGGGTGGCCCAGGTTCAGGGAGGAGACGTCCCGAAAGGGCGGGACGCCCGCGCAAAGGCTCGAAAGGGGGAACAAGCCTCTACGCAAATTCAAAATAGGGCGACGGGAGAATATATTCAAGTGTTACTATCGCCGATCCGGCGCAAATAGTTGATTTAGTCCCCGAGCCCGCCGGGGCGGCGGCCGACTTGGTGCCGCCGCGCCGCCCCGTCGCCTGAACCGGGCAAAGAGCATGATCCACTTCGGCCGAAGCGGATCATGCTCTTTGCATCCCTTGTTTTCCGCATTTTCCGGGCCGTCAGGTGAGTCCACCTGACTTGAAAATGCTCTAGCTGATCTGGAAGGCCGGGGCCGGGCCGAGGCCCATCTGGCGCTGCGCGAAGAAGATCTCGCGCATGCCCTGCAACGAGAAAAGATGAGCGTGGAGCAACGGCAGCAGACCGTTCTGGTTCCACTTTCGCAACTGGTCGCCGCGCAGTTCGCGCAGCTTTTCCTCATTGACCATCTGGAAGCCACGATAGACGAACGGTTGCTCGACATCGGGCACCTGGATGCTGAGTTCGCCGTCCATGAACAGATCGGCCTCCTTCAGTTCCTTGACGAACTCGGCCGTGCGGGCGGCCGCCTGCTCGAACTGCTCGCAGAAGGCCAGCAGATCCTTGGTGATCTGGGTCGCCTCGCCATTCTCGATGAGCGGCTGGCCGTCCTCATACTCGCCGATCAGCTCGCTCTTGGGGTCGAAGCACAGGGAGAGTTCCTCGCTGTCCGGCCGCAGCCGCACCAGCATCCAGGGATAACGGCGGATATAGGCGGGCACATAGCCGTCATCGCGGCGCAGCGTACCCTCGGTATCGACCAGCGTGCTGACGCCTTCGTTCAGACCCATCAGCGCGAGCGGCACCGGCTCGGCGCCGCTGGAAAAGACGATGGGCAGGAAACGCTGGCACTGCGCGAACTCGTCGACCGTCAGCGGAACGGCGTGGACACCGACGAGATGCGGCGCCTTGTCATAGGCGCGCAGCTTGAAGTTGCTGTGCTGCTCGACGTTGAGGGGCACGAGATCATTATAAAGCAACGGCAAGGCTTGGGCTGGCGGCGCGCTGGCCATGGCATCTTTTCTCCTGACTACGGATGCGAAGCAGCGGCTCGCCCGGACGGGGAGGCTGATCGACCGCCGGGCATAAAGGCGTCAATCGGCGGAGGCAAGAGGCACGAGCTTGCCGGGGTTGAACAGCCCCAGCGGATCGAGCGCCCGCTTGATGGCGCGCACGGCATTGAGCTGGGCGGGCGGCGTGAGGCGCGCAAATTCCGCGATCTTCATCTGGCCGATGCCATGCTCGGCGGAGATCGACCCGCCATAGGCCACCACCTGATCGTTGACGAAGCGGGTCGCTGCCTCGCCCGTGCTCTCCAGCCAGCGCCGCCCCGCGCCCTCCCCTTCGCCGTGCGGCGCGCGAACGTGGAAGTGCACGTTGCCGTCCCCGAGATGGCCGAAGGACGAGGCGGTGGCGCCGGGGAAATGCGCCTCGCTGGCGGCCGCGACCTCGATCATGAAGCGCGGCATATCGGCGATCGGCACGCTCACGTCGAACTGCAACGCGGGCCCCTGCGCCCGCTCCGCTTCGGATGCACTCTCACGCAGCTTCCAGAACGCCTCGGCCTGGCTCTCGCTGGCGGCAATGGCGGCGTCGATCACCAACCCGCGCTCGAAGCCGTCCGCCAGCGCCATTTCCATGCGCTCATAGGCGCTGGGACCATCGGCGGCACCATCCAGATCAATCTCGATCAACGCATTCCAAGGCGTCGCCGTCTCGATCGGCCGGCGGGTGCCGGGGATGACCGAGAGGATGAAGCCGAGCGTGTCGGCCGCCATCACCTCGAAGCCCTCGACCACCGGGCCGAGCAGCGTCTCCATGCGGCGCAGCAGGGCGAGCGCCTGTTCCGGCCCCGCGACACCGACCCACGCCACCGCCCGGTCGGCGATGGCGGGCGCGAGCCGCAGGCTGGCGGCGGTGACGATGCCCAGCGTCCCCTCCGCGCCGATCAGCAACTGCTTGAGATCGTAGCCGCGATTGTCCTTCTTGAGCGCGGCGATGCCGTCGTGGATCGAGCCGTCCGGCAGCACCGCCTCAATGCCTTCGACCAGCGCGCGCATCGTGCCGTGGCGCAGCACCTGCGTGCCGCCGGCGTTGGTGGAGACGAGACCGCCCACGGTCGCTGAGCCCTTGGCGCCCAGGCTGAGCGGGAAGCGCCGCCCGACGCCCTGCGCCGCCTCGTGTAGCGTGGCGAGGATCACGCCCGCCTCGCACACCGCCAGATTGGCGTCGGGGTCGATCGAGCGGATCCGGTTCATCGCCCGCAGCGAGAGGATGAGCGCGCTGCCGTCCACGGGCGGAGTCGCGCCGCCGACCATCGAGCTGTTGCCCCCCTGCGGCACCAGCGGCACGCGATGGGCGTTGGCGCAGCGCACCATCGCCGCCACTTCCTGCGTCGAGCGCGGGGTGAGGATGGCGGCGGCCTCGCCGTGGAACTTGCCGCGCCAGTCCCCCAGCCAAGGCGTGATGAGATCGCGGTCCTCGATCAGGCCGCGTGGCCCGGCAATCGCGCGGAAGGCATCCAATATGTCGCGTGAGATCATGCCGGCCTTATGCCGCCGGGACGCGCCAAATGCCAGCGCACGCATGCGGCGAACGAGAGCTGTGGCGCGTTTCCCCCAGCGCGCGGACCGGAATACTTGATCTCTCAATTAATCGGCTGTTCAAGGACCATGCGCTAGGGCGTGGTCAACCTCGGGGATCGTTCCATTGCCTGCGTTCACGACGACATTGCTGTTGCCCCTGCTGCTGGCGTCCGCGCCCGATGCGGCCCAGAAGCGACGGCCCGATCCGGTTGCGCCTCCCGCGCCGACGCAATGGGCGCAGCTCACCATCGAGCAGCGCGTCATCATCCGTATCCCCACCGTGCGGGGCGAGCAGCGCTCCAGCCTGATGCGCGAGGGCACCGCACCGCCCCTTCCCGCCCCGGTCCTGAAGGAAGTGAAGGGCCCCAAATGCCTGCAACTCAACCGGGTACGGGGCGCCGTCATCAATCCGACCAGCGGCGTGACCATGCTCACCGTGCCTCGCGAGCGGTTCCGCACCCATTTCGGCCGCGCCTGCCGGGCGGCGGATTTCTATGCCGGCTTCTATATCGAGCCCAACAAGGATGGCGCGATCTGCGCCGGGCGCGATACGCTGCACGCCCGCAACGGCTCGACCTGCGAGATCGTCAAATTCTCCCGTCTCGTGCCCGATGAGGACAAGAGCGACGACAAATGAGTCGATGGCGTTGACGGCAGCGGCGGCCGCTCAGTCCAGCCAGCGCATCTCGAAGAAGGTCTTGCCGCCGCGCGTAAATCCGGCCTGCTCATAGAAGCGCAGGACGTTCTCATCCGTCCGCCCCGTCGCCAGCATCATCTTGTAGCAGCCCGCCGCCATCGCCCGGTCGCGGGCCATGCGCAGCAGCCGCGACGCCAGACCCCGGCGGCGATAAGCGGCGTGGGTCACGACATTCTCGACGATTGCGAACGACCGCCCGCCGCGCGTCAGATTGGGGACGATCAGCGACAGGCAGGATGCGGCGACCATGCCCTCCACCTCCGCGACGAGCAGGTGCGACAGCGCGGCGTCCAGCAAGGCATGCCAGCTCGCGGCGGCCTCGTCCGGTGAAAGCGGCGGGTCTTCGGGGCTCAAATGACGGTAAAGCGCCAGCATCGCCGGCAAATCGTCGGCGGTCGCCAGTTGGAAGATCGTCTCCATTTTCCCATTCTGCCGAAAGAGAACGGCGCGGGGAAGCCGCGTCCTCGTTGAATTTACACCTGCCGCACGGCACGAATCGCGGAAATCCTTGACACGAGCGCCGCTTTTCCTCATGGGCCGCCCTGCTGACCGGGCGCATGCTGCTGTTCTGCCAAGCTGATACGCCGTCCAGCCTTATCGCGCTCTCCAATCCTATGGAACCCCGATGCACTTTGCCGATCTCGGCCTGTCAGACGAATTGCTGAAAGCCGTCGCGGAGGTAGGCTACTCCGAAGCGACGCCCATTCAGGCGCAGGCGATTCCCTCGGTGCTGATGATGCGCGACATCATCGGTATTGCGCAGACCGGCACGGGCAAGACCGCCAGCTTCGTGCTGCCGATGATCGACATTCTCGCCCAGGGCCGCAGCCGCGCGCGCATGCCGCGCAGCCTCATCCTGGAGCCGACCCGCGAACTGGCCGCGCAGGTGGCCGAGAATTTCGAGAAATACGGCAAATATCACAAGCTCAGCATGGCGCTGCTGATTGGCGGCGTCTCGATGGGCGATCAGGTGAAGGCGCTAGAAAAGGGCGTGGACGTGCTGATCGCCACGCCGGGGCGCCTCATGGATCTGTTCGAGCGCGGCAACATCCTGCTCACCGGCTGCTCGCTGCTGGTCATCGACGAGGCGGACCGGATGCTCGACATGGGCTTCATCCCCGACATCGAGAATATCTGCACCAAGCTGCCCGCCACCCGCCAGACCCTGCTGTTCTCCGCGACCATGCCGCCGCCGATCAAGAAGCTGGCGGACAAGTTCCTCACCAATCCCAAGTCCATCGAGGTGGCGCGGCCGGCGACGACCGGCGCCAACATCGAGCAGCGGCTGGTGCCGGTGGAGGAGCGTAAGAAGCGCGAGGTGCTGCGGAGCCTGCTGCACAGCGAGGGCGTCACCACCGCGATCATCTTTTGCAACCGCAAGACGATGGTGCGCGAACTGAACAAGAGCCTCAAGCGCCACGGCCTCAAATCCGGCGAGATCCACGGCGATATCGACCAGGCGGCCCGAATCGCCGAGCTGGAACGGTTCAAGTCCGGCGAGATCAACCTGCTCGTCGCCTCGGACGTGGCGGCCCGCGGGCTGGACATCAAGGGCGTCTCCCACGTCTTCAACTTCGACGCGCCCTGGCACCCGGACGATTATGTCCACCGCATCGGCCGCACCGGCCGCGCGGGTGCATCCGGCAAGGCGTTTACCTTCGTTACCCGCTCCGATGCCGAAGCTATCGCGAATATCGAGAAGCTGATCGGCACCAGGATCCCGCGCCTCGATACCGGCGTGGAGATCGACGCCGCCGAGGAAGCCGGCTCCTCCAGCCGGAGCCGGGGCGGCCGAGCCAAGGCGCCGGCCAAGGGCGGCAAAGCCCCAAGTCGGGAGCGCGGCGAGGACAAGCCTGCACAGGCCGTCGCTCCCAAGCGCACCGATCGGAAGACGCCGGCCGATACCGGCGAACGGCGTGCACCAGCCGCCGCAGCGCCACGGGCCCCACGCCCCGAGCAGACGAGCAGACCCGCCGCAAAGCCCGAGTCCCGCCCCCGTCAGCAGGCCGACACCGAGCCGGACGACGGCTGGAACGGCCCCACCCCGGCTTTCCTCTCCTTCCGCATCGGCGACTGAGGCGCAGCATCCGTCCACCGCTCGCGGTGAGCGCGACAACGCAACGTCCAAATCCCCAGACATCGCCCGGATACTAATCCGGAGCGCTTCGTCTTTTCGCGCCGCACAAGCCGATAAAAAAGCCCGTCAGACATCATTGTCCGGCACCAACTCTCCCATTCTCTTCATTTCGAAAATCGAACTTGACTTCGATAATCGAAGATTATAGTTTTTCGCAAGTTGGGGGGATTGTCTGATTGGTCCGCTCGGCAATGTGGGGTGAGCAGGGCCAATCTCCCTTGAACCGGGTTAAGGGGAGGAAATGGATGGTTAAAGGGTCCACGCGCGCGATCGCGCTGGTTGGCGTATCCCTGCTTGTCGGCTCGGTCGCGACGGCCGCTCAGGCGCAGGAAACGCCGCCGGCCACGACAGCCCAGAGCGCAAATCAAGGCGACAATGCCGAGACCGATATCGTCGTGACCGCGCTGCGCCGCTCGGTCGCATTGCAGGATGTGCCCGCCGCGATCACCGCCTTCACGGCCGACACCATCGAAACCGCCGGCATCGAGCGGCCCAGCGACTTCATCAACCTGACGTCCAACGTCAATCTGGTGGAGACGCAGAACGCCGGCAACGCCTTCATCGTCATTCGCGGCATCACCCAGGCGCGCAATTCCGAGCCGTCCGTCGCGGTGGTGGTGGACGGGGTCCAGCAGGTCAACCCGGCGCAGTTCAACCAGGAGCTGTTCGATATCGAGCAGATCGAGGTGCTGAAGGGCCCGCAAGGCGCCATTTATGGCCGCAACGCCATCGGCGGCGCCATCGTCATCCGCACCAAGCAACCGACCGATCATTTCGAGGGCCGGCTGCGCGCGGGGATCGACAACGGCTTCGGCTACTGGCTGCGCGGCGGCATCAGCGGGCCGCTCTCCGACACCGTGAAGTTCCGCCTGGCCGGCTCCTGGTATGATACGGACGGTTTCATCCGCAACGCCTATCTCAATGAGGATGCCGACCCGGTCGAGGATTTCGCGCTGCGCGGCACATTGCTGTGGACACCAGGCAGCAACTTCACCGCCGACCTGCGTGGTTCGATCAGCCGGCTGCGTACCCAGGCGCTCTATTTCAACATCGTCAGCGACGTGAACGACACCCACCTGCCGGTGCGCGTCAACAATGCCGGACAGAACGACCGCGACATCAACAACGTCTCGCTGCGCCTCAATTACGAGACGGGCGCGGGCGCGCTGAGTTCCGTCACCTCCTACGATACGCTGAAGGAGGTACTGACCGGCGACGCGTTCGATTTCCTGCCGATCAGCGAGTCCTTCTTCAACAGCATCTTCGGCTTCGACCTCAACCAGAGCCAGTATCTGGACGTGAAGGCGATCAGCCAGGAGGTGCGCTTCACCTCGCCGGAGGCCAACCGCTTCCGCTACATCGTCGGCGCCTATGTCATCGGCACCGATCGGTTCATCTCGACTGGCAACATGATCGACACCGGCGCCGGGGTTTTCCCGGTCTATCGCACGCCGAGCACCAACCCGATCAACCCGCAGTTCAGCTTCCTCTCGGACAAGCAGGACAATTTCGCCTGGGCGCTGTTCGCCAACCTCTCCTACGATCTCACCGAGCAGTTCAAGGTCGATCTCGGCCTGCGCTACGATCGCGACCGGCGGCGCAACACCACGCTGACGCCACCGCAGTTCATGAACGCCCCCGGCCTGCCGGACGGCACGACCGGCGAGGTCCGCAAGGTCGTGTTCGACGATTGGCAGCCCAAGGTCACGCTCACCTGGGAGCCGACCGACACCCTCACTTTCTATGGCGGCTACAGCCGGGGATTCCGCAGCGGCGGCTTCAACCAGACCGGTGTCGGCAGCGTGGCGGTGGCCAACGGTATCGTCGGCGTGGCCGACATCTTCCAGGCGGAGACGGCCGACACGTTCGAAGTCGGCGCGCGCACCCAGTTGCTCGACCGGCGCCTGACCTTCAGCGCCAATGCCTACACCACGGAATCGAAGAACAGCTATTTCTTCGTGTTCCTGGCGGCCAACTCCACCCAGAACCTCGGCAATGTGCCGCGCACGCGGATCAACGGTTTCGAGCTGGAAGCGACCGCGCGCCCGGCGCCCGGCTTCGATCTCAACGTCGGCTTCGGCTATACGGACAGCAACATCAAGGCGTTCCCCGATCCGGCGATGATCGGTCATCAGGCGCCGCTCATCTCGCGCTACACGTTCAACGCCGGCGCGCAATATCGCACCGACCTCAGCGACACGGTCGGCCTGACCGCGCGGGTCGACTACCGCCGCATCGGCAAGACGTGGTGGGACGTCCAGAATTCCACGGTGCGCGATCCGGTGGACCTCGTCGATGTGCGACTCAGTGTCGAGGTCGGCGCGCTCACCCTCACCGGCTTCGCCACCAACCTGTTCAATGAGACTTATAATGCCGAGTTCTCGCCGGGCGGCTTCGTGTTCAAGGCCCGCCCCCGCCGCTACGGTGCGGAGGTAAGCTTCAAGTTCTGACCCCGCGCTCAGGCTCTGCCCTGCGCATCCGGGATGGGGCGACCGACTCCGCGCGTCGAGATGAAAGGCGCGCGGAACGAGGGGCCGTTCCATACGGATTCAACGCTTCCCAGCCCGGGAATGGGTGCGAACACGCTTGCGGGGGACTAGGTCGGTCGGTAGATTTGCAAGAGTCGAAATGCCGGTGCAGCCAGGCATTCACAGGGGAGGAACCAATGAAATCCGAGCACGGACTCTATCTTGCCGCGCTGGCCTGCGCGGCGGTGCTGGCTGCACCGCTTTATGCCCATCATAGCTTCGCAATGTTCGACAACACGCGGTCGGTCACGCTCCACGGCAAGGTCACGGGCTACCAATGGACCAACCCGCACGTCTATCTCGATCTCGATGCGGAGGACGGTAAGGGCGGCACCAGGCATTACACGATGGAAATGACGAGCCCGAACATGCTCCACCGCGGCGGCTGGTCCTCGCGCACCGTGAAGCCGGGCGATGTCGTCACGGCGGTGATGTCGCCGCTGCGGGACGGGCAGCCGGGTGGCCTGCTGCTGCAACTCACCTTGCCCAACGGCAAGAAGATGCTGCCCGGCGTGCCCAACGCCCAGCGCTACAAGATCACATCGTGAGGGGAGCAGGACAGATGACGATCCTTCGACATACGCTCCTGTTCGGCGCCTGCCTTGCGGGCCTGGCCGTACCCGCTCTCGCCCAGCCGGATTTCTCCGGCACCTGGGAGCGCTACCCCGCGCCCGAGGAAACGGCAGACCCCCGCTACGCCCCCACACCCATCCCCGATCCGCAGCTCAAGCCGCAATATCGGGCCGAGTGGGAGGCGGGCCAGAAGATCCTGGCGGAGCGGCTCAAGGAAGGCCAGCCGGCCGGTGACAACTATGTCCACTGCATCCCCGACGGCATGCCGGCGATGATGATGGGCATGTTCCCGATGGAGGTGTTCCAGCGCGCCGGGCAGATCAACATCACCCAGGAAGCGTTCAACCAGACGCGACGCATCTACATGAACGAGACGCTGCCGAACTGGGACGAGGTCGACCCCAGCTTCTACGGCCGCTCGGTCGGCCATTGGGAAGGTGACACGCTGGTCGTCGAAACCACCGGCATCAAGGAGACCGTCCAGTTCCGCTGGACGCCGCATTCCGAGGGCATGAAGATCACCGAGCGCATCCGCCTGCTCGCGCCGGACATATTGCAGGATCAGATCAGCATCGAGGATGCCTATCTGGAGAAGCCCTGGACCTACAGCTACTCGTTCCGGCGGATGAAGGACTATAAGCTCCAGGAATATGTCTGCGAGGATAACCGGGAATATGTCGACCAGAACGGCAATACCCGCCTCAAGATCGGGAAGTGAGGGCGCCGGCGGGTCGAGATAAAGGAATTCGGCCCAGTCCCGGCGTTCCATAAAGCGCTCAACAAGAGCACTGGCCGAAAAAGGAGGAGACGCGCCCGGCCCGCCTGCCATCGGCAGGCGGCGGCGCGCGGTGAAATCCTGGGGTTACGCGGCTTTGAAAGCCCGCCGCTCCGGCTATACTCCCCCGCAACGACACCAGATCGGAGAGGCCCAGATGACCGCGCTCGACGCCGCTACCCCCCTGCCGTTCCAGACCGCCCGTGCCCTGCGCAATGCACTCGATCGACGCGAGATCAGCGCCGTCGAGCTGCTCGACGAGCAACTGGCTCATTATGAGGCGGTCAATCCGGCAATCAACGCCATCGTCGCCACCGATCCGGACACTGCCCGCGCCGCCGCCAAAGCCGCCGACGCCGCGATGGCGCGTGGCGATGCCGGGCCGCTCGCCGGCATTCCCATGACGATCAAGGATGTGTTCGAGGTCGTCGGCATGCCCGCCACCTGCGGCTTCCCGGAGCTGGCGAACCATTATCCCGCGCGCGATGCCGATGCCGTCGCCGCCCTGCGCGCGGCGGGTGCGGTGATCTGGGGCAAGTCCAACGTACCGACCGGCGCCGTCGATCACCAGAGCGTCAACCCCGTCTATGGGCTAACGCGCAACCCCTGGAACCACGAGCACTCGCCCGGCGGCTCCTCGGGCGGCGCGGCGGCGGCCGTCGCGGCGGGCATCACCGCGCTGGAACTGGGCAGCGACATTGGCGGCTCGATCCGCGTGCCCAGCCATTTCAGCGGCGTCTACGGCATGAAGCCGAGCTTCGGCATCGTTTCGGGCCGGGGGCATATCCCGCCCATGCCGGGCGCGCGCGGCAAAACCCCGCTCGGCGTCTACGGCCCGATGGCGCGCAGTGCGTTCGATCTGGAATGGATGCTCGATCTGGTCGTGGGCCCGGACGCGTGGGACCGCAAAGCCTACTCGATCAAACTGCCGCCCGCGCGCCAGGAGCGGCTGCGCGATTTCCGCGTCGGCATATGGCTGGATGCCTACCCGCTCGACGACGGCTATCGCGCCGCGATCGAAACGATGCTCGACGGCATCGAACGCGCCGGCGGGCAGATCGACCGCAAGGCCCGGCCCGATATCGACCCGGCCAGCCAGTATGAGACCTATCTCACCGTGCTGATGGCGCTGGAGGGCGCGGGCGCCACGGACGCGGATTATGCGGCGCAGGTGGGTGCCGGCAAGGCGGCCGAGCCGGGCAGCTATGCCGAACTGATCGGCACGCGCATGGCCCAGAACGTCCGTTCGCTGGGTGCGGGGCAGGCGCGACAGGAGGACCTGATGAACCGCTGGGAGGCCTTCTTCCGCGATTACGATCTGCTGATCTGCCCGATCTTCCCGCGCGTCGCCTTCCCCCACGCCACCACGGGCGACGGCCACATGGCGCAATATGAGCGCAAGATCATCGTCAACGGCAAGCCCATCCCCTATCTGGACGGGCTGATGTGGCCCGGCATGGCGACCCTGCCGGGGCTGCCGGCGGCGGCCGTGCCCACCGGCGAACTGGTCGAGGGGCTGCCGAGCGCCGTGCAGATCATCGGTCCCAGCCTGGAAGACCGCACCCCCTTGCGCTTCGCACAATTGCTGGAGCAGACCATGGGCAGCGGCTACCGGATTCCGCCAGCCTATCGGTGATCGACACCGCGGCGCGCGTGCCCGAACCTACATGGTCGCGGTCGGAGCGGCCGCAAAAGTCACCAGTATATCCCGCGCCGACATGGCGCGTTGACGCGCTTGGGGGAACTCATGGGGGAACTGCTGGGGGAACTCGGCCCGATCCGATTTTAACCGCGCACCAAAAACTGCAGATTTCCGGGAGTGGTGACCCCTACGGGAATCGAACCCGTGTTTCAGCCGTGAAAGGGCCGCGTCCTGACCGCTAGACGAAGGGGCCACGCCGGCCGGCTCTGGTCTGGCCGGCGGCAAGTCCGGCGCCTATGCCGTGGCGCTCGGCCGGTGGCAAGCCCAAAATGCCGGGATCGGTGAGGAAACAGGCGCGCCATGTGGCCGCGAACCCATAGCCCGCGCCGTCTCGATGCCGCCTTTGGAAAACCCTGGTGGAGCTGAGGGGAATCGAACCCCTGACCTCATCATTGCGAACGATGCGCTCTCCCAACTGAGCTACAGCCCCCAGGGAGCGCAGCCTATAAGCAGGGCGGATGGGCATTGCAACGGGTTTTCCGGCGGTGCTGCGGGCCGCGCCGCAGATTTCCAAACGCACACCGTGCGCCACCCTCACTCTTGGCCGCGAGCGTCCGGTCGACGGCTTCGCCTTTCCCTAAGGACCGCCCTTTATCGGGCCGCTGGGCAGGAGGGATACCGCGTCCCTTCTCGCCCCGTTGGCACGGCGCCAGAGCGGGCATCGCATTGCGACACGCTCCGCCCCATATCGCGTCCTCGGCCTGTCCGATACAGGAGTCGCCGGTGCGTCGTCCGGATCCAGCCGCACATGCGGATTGCATCCCAAGGTCCAATTGCCGATGATGGCAGCCGCTCAGAAGAAAGATGCCGGAGAGGAGACCCGACATGCTGGATCGCCGCACGACGCTTGCAGGGATCGCCACCCTGCCCTTCACCCTCAAGGCCGCGCTTGCCCAGACCGCCGTCGACGCCGGGCTCCGGACCGTCCCCATCGGCAGCGGCGCTATCCAGGTTCCGGCCGTCGGCATCGGCACCGCGCGGCGCTACGACAATCCGCGAGGCGAGGAGCAGTTCGCGCCGCTGCGCGCGACCATCGCGCGGTTCGCCGAACTGGGCGGCACCGTCATCGACACTGCACCGTCCTATGGCCGCGCCGAGGAGGTGGTCGGCCAACTCGTCTCCGATCTCGGCGTGCGGGACAAGCTGTTCCTCGCCACCAAGGTCGGCGTCGACACGCGCGAGGCGGGACTCGCGCAGATCGAGCAGTCGTTCAGGAAGCTGCGCACCGACCGGATCGACCTGATCGCCGTCCACAATCTGCGCGATGTCGACAACCAGCTCGCTATCCTGCGCGACCTCAAGGCGGCCGGACGCATCCGCGCGCTCGGCATTACCACCTCGTTCGACGGGCAGTATGAACCGTTTGAAGCGGTGATGCGCCGCCAAGCGCTGGATACCATCCAGGTCGATTACGCGCTGGACAATCGCAACGCCGCCGACCGGATTCTGCCGCTGGCGCAGGAGAAGGGCATCGCGGTGATGGTCAACCTGCCGTTCGGGCGGGACCGGCTGTTCACTGCCACGCGCGACAAGCCGCTGCCCGACTGGGCGACGGAGATTGGCGCCGCAAGCTGGGCGCAGCTGTTCCTCAAATATGTGCTCTCGCACCCCAGCCGGCCGATCGCCATCCCCGGCATGGCGCAGGCGCGCTATGTGGACGACAATCTCGCCGCTGCACGCGGCCCGCTACCGGACGCGGCGCTGCGCAAGCGGATGGAGCACTATATAGATGGCCTCTGAAGCGCCGGCGGGCCGGTCCCTGCTCGGCCGCCTCATCGTCGCGCGGCCGGGCGAGGCGCCGGCCGTCGCGGTCGGCTTCCTGCTCTTCTTCCTGCTGTTCGTCGCCTATTTCATGCTGCGGCCGGTGCGCGAGACGTTCGGCATCGCGGGCGGGGTCGACAAGCTGCAATGGCTGTGGACCGGCACCTTCGTCGCCATGCTGGTGGTAGTGCCGCTCTACGGTTGGGTCGCCGCGCGCATGCCGCGCCGGCGGCTGCTGCCGATCCTCTATTCGCTCTCGGCGCTCATCATGGCGGGCTTCGCCACCAGCCTGCTGCTCGACCCAACCAATATCTGGATCGCGCGGGCCTTCTACATCTGGCTCTCGGTAATGAACCTGTTCGTCGTCTCGCTCGCCTGGAGCCTGATGGTGGATCTGTTCGATGCCGATCAGGCGCATCGGCTGTTCGGCCAGATCGCCGCCGGCGCGAGCCTCGGCGGCCTCACCGGCCCGCTCATCTCCGGCCTGCTGGTGGCGCCGCTCGGCGAGCCGGGGCTGCTCTATCTCTCCAGCGCGCTGCTGCTCGCCACCCTGCCCTGCGTGCGCGTGCTGCTCTCCTGGCGCGAGAAGACCGGGCCGCGCGCGGAAGCGGGCGCTCCCGCATCCAACCGCATCGGCGGCTCCATCTGGGCCGGGCTGACGCTGATCGCGCGCTCGCCTTATCTGCTCGCCATCTCCGGCTTCATCCTGCTGCTCACCGCCGCCACCACCTTTCTCTATTTCGAGCAGGCGCGGATCGTCGAGGCGACCTTCCCGGACCGCACGCGGCAGACGCAGGTCTTCGCCGCCATCGACGTGGTCGTCCAGTCGCTCACCATCCTTATCCAGATCTTCTTTACCGGGCGGCTGGCCAGGCGGCTCGGCGTCACCGTGCTGCTCGCCGGCGTGCCGCTGCTGATGGTAGCCGGCTTCGGCCTGCTGGCGCTGGCGGCGACCTTCCCCGTGCTCGCCTTCGTGATGATCCTGCGGCGCGTCGGCGAATATGCGCTGATCCGCCCCGGCCGCGAGATGCTGTTCACCCGCGTCGATACCGAGACCAAATACAAAGCCAAGAATGCCATCGACACCGTCGTTTATCGCGGCGGCGATACGCTCACCGGCTGGGTCTATACGGCGGTATCGACCCTCGCCTCCATCCAGATGGCGGCGATTGCCGGCGCCGCGCTCGCGGGGGTGTGGGCGCTGTTGGGCTATCGCATCGGCCGCCGCCACGACGCGGGAGGACCGGCGGAGGAGCGGGCGCGCGCCTGAGGGATCGCCTATAAGGGGAGCCGCGCTCCTGCGAAGGCACAAGTCCAGCACCCGGCCGAACCTCCCTGCGGCCCTGGGCTCCTGCCTCCGCAGGAGCGCGGCATTTCTATCTGGGGGGCCCGAGCAATCATCCTACCCGAAGGAACCCGCGCCCCGCGTGAATCAGGCCACCGCGCGCCGCTCATCCGGTGGGGGCGCCGCATAGCGCGTCACCGCACCCGCGCCGCGCTTGCTGGCGTAGAGCGCCTTGTCGGCAAGGCCGAGCAGATCGTCCAGCCCGTCAGCACCCGCTTCCTTCACGACATAGCCGAGCGACGTGGAGATGCGCAGCGCATGCCCCTCGATCTGGAACGGCTGGGCAATTGCCTCGGCGAGCCGTTCGGCCAGATACTGCGCTTCCGTCTCGGTCTCGATGCCATATTGCACCACGGCGAACTCGTCGCCGCCCAGTCGCGCGGCCATGTCGCTCGCGCGGATCGCATGAGTGATGCGCTTGCCCACCGCCGTCAGCAACGCATCGCCGACCGGGTGGCCATAGCTGTCGTTGATCGGCTTGAACCCGTCGAGATCGACATAATGGACGGCGATCAGTCCGCGCGCACCGCCTGTCACGATCTGCTCGTCGAACCACTCGCGCAGCGCCACGCGGTTGGGCAGCGCGGTCAGCGCGTCCTGCCGCGCGAGATTGGCGAAGGCGAGCCGCAGCATGATGTCCTTGCCCGCCCGCTCATGGCGGCCGCGCAGGCTATAGACGCCACCGGCCAGGAACGAGGCCGCAAGCAGGCCGGTCGCCTGATAGAGAATATTCCCCACCATCATCGCGGTGATGCTGGCGGGCAGCAGCGAGACGATCATGCTGATGTTCGCAATGCGCGGCCGCAGCCCCATCCCCGCCGCCACGCCGGCCGCATAGCCCATCAGCAGGCAGACGACGATCATATGGCCTTCCGGGATCGGCAGCAGCATCACCCGCACGCCGAACAGGCCGAGGATGGCTGCGAAGGCATAATAGGGCCAGGCGAAGCGCCGTTCGAGCGTCTTGGCCTGCTCGAACGTCAGGCTCTGCCGGCGCGCGACCGGCGCCAGGCTCCACGCCGTCCACGGGCGCACGGCGGAGGCGAACGAACCGCCGATCAGCAGCAGGAGCAGCACCGGATCGCCGGTCGCCTCGACGATCAGGACGCCGCCGATGAGGAACAGCACCGTCATGATGGCCGAGGGCACGAACGCGTCGAACAGGCTGCGGATCAACTCGATTTCGACGGCTTCGACTGGGCTACGATGCTGCATGGTATGAGATTTCGCGAATCCGGGGTTAGATCGTCGGCAGCCCGCGACGATTCACGCGGGCAGCCTCTCCGCTCACGCTAGAGCGTGCTTGGTTTCGGAGTATTTAATCTGTCGGCCGACACGGGCTCAAACGCCCGCAACGAGGGTCAGACCCCGCGTCCCCGGAGCGAACCGGGCCATGCTGGGTTCCATCTCGAACTCCAGGGCGAAGGCCATTCAGGAGATGGCAAGCCGGAACCGTCGCCGACCGAAGGGCAAAATGGTGGATGTCCGCCACCCGGCGCGCGGCGGACGACAGGTCGATGACCGCCCGAAGCGCGCAGAGCCGCCATTTGCAGGCCGTCAGGGAGCGCCTACCGCGCGCGGGCGAACGCGGCCGAACACAGCGCCAGCACGGCGCCGATGACCAGCGCCTGCTCGCTCCCCGCGCCGCCGTAGCGCAAGCTGAGCGCGGCGATCAGCGCGCCGGCGGTCTGGCCGATCAGGCGGCATTGGGCCTGCATCCCCGCCGCCGATCCGGCCCGGTCGATCGGCCCCGCCCGCAGCATCACATTGTTGTTGGGCGCCTGGAACAAGCCGAACCCCACGCCGCACAACCCCATCGCCACTGCGATGAGCGCCGCCGCGCCCGTGGACGGAATGGCGAGCGCCATCAGCGCCATCATGGCGGCGAACAGCGTCAGCCCCGCCGCGCTCATCAGCCCGGCCCAGTCTCGCTCCGCCCAGCGCCCGGCCAGCGGCGAGATGAGGGCGATGCCCAGCGGCAGCGGCAGGAAGATCATGCCGACCACCGCCACCGACAGGCCCAGCCGCTCCTCCAGCAGGAACGGCAGCGAGACGAGCAGGCACATCTGCGCCGCGAAGCCGCAGATCGACGCGCCATAGGCCAGCCGCAGGCGCGGCATGCGGATGAGGTCGAGCGGGATCAGCGGGCGGGGACTACTCTGCACCCGCCGGATCAGCCAGAGGCCCGCCGCCCCGCCAACCAGCGCCAGCGGGATCAGCCGCGCGCTCACATGGCCATGCACCACGTCCGACACCAGCAGGAACAGCGCGCAGAACATCGCCGCGTTGAGCAAAGCGCTGCGCCAGTCGAACAGCCGGGTTGCCGAGGGCGTGTGCGGGCCGAAGGCGACCACCAGCGCCAATGCCGCGAGGCCCATCGGCACATTGATGAGGAACAGCCACGGCCACGGCCCCAGCGAGAGGATCAGCCCCGCCAGCGCCGGCCCCGCCGCCGCCGTGCAGGCCACCACCACGGCGTTGTAGGCGATGCCGCGCGCCAGCCGTTCCTTCGGCCAGGTGAAGCGCATCAGCGCGCCGTTGACGGCCATCATCGCCGATGCACCCACGCCCTGCGCGAAGCGGGCGATGGACAGCGTCTCCAGATCGGTCGCCATCGCGCAGCCGAGCGACATCAGCACGAACAGCACCAGCCCGCCGAGATAGACGCGCCGATAGCCCAGCCGCTCGCCCAGCGCCGCCAAGGGCAGCAGCGTCATCACGATGGCGATCTGGTAGGCGGTGACGACCCACGTCGCATCCGCCGGGCTCACCCCCAGATCGCGCGCGATGGTGGGCAGCGCGATATTGGCGATGGCGGCGTCCAGCACCGAGAGCGCCATGCCCCACCAGAGGCCCGCCAGCGCCCAGTGGCGGCGCGGCGTCGGCAGCCCGTCAGGCTCGGGCAGAGCGGCCACGCCGGCCCGGTTCAGCCCGTCCACGACCGCGCGTAATCGTCCGTGGCGCGGATCAGCCGGTCGAGAATGCCCGGCTCGGAATAAGCGTGGCCCGCCCCTTCGATCAGGTGGAAATCCGCCTCCGGCCAAGCCTTGTGCAGCTCATAAGCGGTGCGCGTCGGGCACGCCATGTCGTAGCGCCCCTGCACGATGGTGCCGGGGATACCGCGCAGCTTGTGCGCGTCGCGGATGAGCTGCCCCTCCTCCAGCCAGCCGCCATGGACGAAATAGTGATTTTCGATCCGCGCGAAGGCGAGCGCGAAATGCGGGTTCTCGAAGCCGGTGGTCATCGCCGCATCGGGCAGCAGGGTGAGCGTGCGCCCTTCCCACAAGGTCCACGCCTGCGCCGCCTCCAGCCGCGCCGCTTCGTCCGCGCCGGTCAGCCGGCGGCGATAGGCCGCGCGCAGGTCGCCGCGCTCCTCGGGCGGGATCGGCGCGAGGAAAGCCTCCCATTTCTCCGGATGCACTTCCGAGGCGCCGAACTGATAATACCAGTCCAGCTCGCTCGCCCGCACGGTGAAGATGCCGCGCAGCACCAGTTCGCTCGCCCGCTCCGGATGCGTCTGCGCATAGGCCAGCGCCAGCGCCGATCCCCACGAGCCGCCGAACACCAGCCACTTGTCCACGCCCATCAGCGCGCGCAGCCGCTCGATATCGGCGACCAGATGCCAGGTCGTGTTCGCTTCCAGCCCGGCATGCGGGGTCGAGCGGCCGCAACCGCGCTGGTCGAACAGCAGCACATCGTAGCGCGCCGGGTCGAACAGTCGCCGGTGATTGGGGGAGATGCCGCCGCCCGGCCCGCCGTGCAGGAACACCGCCGGCTTGGCGCCCGGCGTGCCGCTGCGTTCATAATAGAGCAGATGGCCGTCACCGACATCGAGCGTACCGGTCTCATAGGGCTCGATCGGCGGGTAGAGGGTGCGCGGCTCGGTCATGTCAGTCCTGATTGAGCCTTCGCGGCACGAAGTCCAGCACCGTGTTCGCGCCCGCCGCCGCAATCGCCTCCGCCATCAGATGATGATCGGGCGAGCGGTGGCAGGCCGGATCGGTCGCCGCAGCATCCCCGGCGATGGCGAGGGCCTGACAGCGGCAGCCGCCCCAGTCGATCTCCCGCCGGTCGCAGGCGCGGCACGGCTCGGGCATCCAGTCGGTGCCACGAAACCGCGTAAAGGCATCGGACGAAGCCCAGATATCGCGCAGCCGCTGCTCCCGCACGCTGGGGAAGGTGAAGCCCGGCAGCGTCTCCGCCGCATGGCAGGGCAGCGCCTTGCCCGAGGGCGAGATGTTGATGAAGCGATTGCCCCAGCCGCCCATGCACGCCTTGGGCCGCGCGGCGTGATAGTCCGGCACGACATAGTCGATGGCGATCCGCCCGTTGAGCCGCTCGCGCGCCTGCGCGACCACCCCGTTCACGAAGGCGAGCTGCTCCGCGCTCGGCAGCAGCGCGTCGCGGTTGAGCAGCGCCCAGCCATAATATTGCGTGTGGGCGATTTCCATCCGCTCGGCGCCCAGTTCCTCACCCAGCGCGATCATCTCGCCCACCCGCTCGATATTCTGGCGGTGGATGACGAAATTGGCGGTGAGCGGCAGCCCCGCCTCCCTGATCCGCCGCGCGGCCGCCAGCTTCTTCTCGTGGCCGCCATGATAGCCGCCGATCCGGTCCGCCGGCGCGGCATGCGCATCCTGAAAGCTGAGCTGGATATGGTCGATTCCCGCCGCCAGCAGCGCCGCCATCGCCGCATCGGTGAGCAGCACGCCGGAGGTGATGATGTTGGTATAGAGCCCGCGCGCGGCGGCATGGGCGACAAGCTGGACGAGGTCGCGCCGCGCCATCGGCTCGCCCCCGGAGAAATGCACCTGAAGGATGCCGATCTCCGCCGCCTGATCGAGCACGTCCAGCCACTCGTCAGTGGTCAGCTCGGACCTGGGCGCATCCATCGCCAGCGGGTTGGAGCAATAAGCGCATTGCAGCGGGCAGCGATGAGTCAGCTCGATGATGAGCCCCATCGGCGGCGCTGGCGCCGGCACGCTCATAGCTGGAGGGCGCCGCGCGTGGAGAGGTCCTCCAGCGTGGCGATCACGTCCGTGGCGATTTCATCGCGCGGCGCATCGAAGCGGGCGGCGAGATCGTCGACAATGGCGTCGATGCTCCGCGCCCCGTCGACCAGCTTCAATATCTCGACCGCGATCTCGTCCGGCATGAACAGCTTTTCCGGCGCGAGCAGCACCCACGCCTCGCGCACCGTATCGAACCGGAACTTCACCCCGCGCCGGAAGGCGGGAACGGTGGCGCCATCGGTCATGCGGGATCTCCAGCGCAGACGCCAGGAGCATCCGTTCGTGTCGAGCATCGTCGAGACACGCCAGCACCGAGCCGACATGTCTCGACGATGCGCGACATGAAGGGTGCGGTGTGAGGAACCGAAAGACCAGCCGTAACGCTCACGCCCCTTCCCCCGGCACGAACGCCCCCGGCGGGATCAGGCCCGGCGCCACATAGGCCAGATACAGCCCATCAAGCTGCGACCACAGCACATCGCACTTGAAACGCAGCGCAGCGAGCACCGCCTCCTGCTTCTCCGCCGTGTCGGCATGGTCCTTCACATAGGCCAGCGCCCAGTCGCTGTCCTTGGGCGCCTGTGTGAGGCGCGGCGTGAAATAGGCCAGCGTATCCTGCGTGATCCAGTCGTAATTCGCCAGCATGCCGGAGACGCGCTCGGCGATGATGGTCGGCGAGAACAGTTCGGTCAGCGAGGAGGCGACGGCCTCCAGCAGCGTGCGGTCGCGCACGAAATGCACATAGGCATCCACCGCGAACCGCGTCGCGGGCAATATCTCCGCCGTGCTCTCCACCCGCGCCCGGTCCAGCCCGACGCCTTCCGCCAGCTTGAGCCAACGCTCGATGCCGCCCGGCTTCACCCCGTCGCCGTCATGGTCCTCGATCCGCCGCCGCCACTCGCGCCGCAATTCGGGCGTGGGCAGCCGCGCCATCAGCGTCGCGTCCTTGGCGGGGATGGACGCCTGATAATAATAGCGGTTGAGCGCCCACGCCTGCACCTGCCCGCGCGTCAGCTTGCCGTCGTGCAACAGCCGGTGGAAGGGATGGTTGCTGTGATAGCGCTCGGCCCCGATCTTGCGCAGCGCGGCCTCCAGTTCCTCCGGCGAAAGCAGCCGCTCCGTCCTGTCCATCGCTGCCGTCCCCATCAGATCGCAAACTCCATGCCGTCATGCGCGACCGTCCAGCCCGCCGCCTCGGCTTCCGCCCGCTCGGCGCTGTCGGCCAGCAGCACCGGGTTGGAATTGTTCATATGGATGATGACCCTGCGCCCGACGTTGACGGGGCGCAACGCCGCCATCGTCCCCTCACCGCCGGAGAGGCTCATATGCCCCATGCGCCGCCCGGTTTTCTGGCCGATGCCTGCCGCCACCATCTCGTCGTCGCGCCACAGGGTGCCGTCGAAGAACAATATGTCCGCTCCGTCGATCCGCGCGCGCAAATCGTCCGTCATCGCCGCGCAGCCGGGGATGTAGAGCATCCGCTTCGTGCCGTCCGTGATTTCCGCGCCCACGGTGGTGCCGTCGACGATGATCGGCGGCGGCTCGGCGCCGTCTCCCTCCAGATAGAGCGGCACCTTGCCCGGCACGGCAAACAAGGTCGCGCGCAGCGGCCCCTCCAGCGTGAACGGCCGGTCGAGCGCCTGCACGGTGCGCACCACCACGTCGCGCGCCAGCACCTCGAAGATCGGGTTGGCGTCCAGCACGTCATGGATGCGCTGCGTGGCATGCACGGTGAACGGCTGGCGCTCGCGCAGGGTCAGCAGCCCGGCGATGGCGTCCACGTCGCCGCCGGTCAGCACCACCCCGGCGATGGGCGAGTCGCGCAGCCCGGTGCGCGGATGCAGCGCGGGCGTCTCGTTGATCTGCTGGCGCAGGTCGGGCGCGGCGTTGAGCAGGAACCACCGCTCGCCATCATGGCTGACGGCGACGCTTGCCTGAGTCCGGGATCTGGCGACGGGATCGCCGCGGCGCGCGCGCCGGCAACCGTCCGCATTGGAATTCCACTGGGGAAAGCCGCCGCCGGCGGCCGCCCCCAGCACAATGATTTTCATCAGATTGTCAGGCGGTCAGTTCTGCGCAAGCATAGCAGTTGATCTCGGCGCCGAGCGCAATCTCGCGAACCTTGGGCTTCGTCCACTTCATCTCATCTTCTCCTGATCTTGCTCCGGGGAGCGGGGCAATGATGCGCATTTTCAGTTGCAGGGCAATATCAAAGTCTGTTTTCTCTGGCGTCGCCGTACAGGGCCGGCACAAATCGGACATTATCAACGAACCAACGCAACAGCCGGGGCGCGCCATCGCACCCCGCCGCCGCGAGTCGGCCCAAGCTCCGGCCCAGTGACGGCACCCACGCCTGCCATCTCGGTCAAGGAATAAGGCGCGTGGGGCAAGCCAATCCGTTTGGCATCGCCTATCCGCTGCGGCATAGGCGAAGAAAACGAGGGCAGACAGAATGAGGCTGCCGGCCGCGTCAGGGAGAGGGACATGAAACAGCGCCTGTTCGGAGCCATCGCCGCGACCGCCCTGTTCGGCGCGCTCGCCGTCCCCGCCTATCGCGCTATCGCCAACGACGCCGCTACCGCCACCGCCTCCGGCATCACCCACGCCCGCATGGTCAACGCCGACGCCGAGCCGGGCCAGTGGGGCAGCTACAGCCGCACATGGGACGAGCAGCGTTATAGCCCGCTCGACCAGATCAACGATCGCAACGTCCAGCGCCTCGGCCTCGCCTGGTATGACGATCTCGATACCTATCGCGGCGTGCAGGCCAGTCCGCTGGTCATCGACGGCGTGCTCTACAACGCCTCCATCTACAACGTCGTCACCGCCTATGACGGCAAGACCGGCCGCAAGCTGTGGACCTACGATCCCAAGGTGGAGAAGGTCTGGGCGCGCTGGGCCTGCTGCGGCCCCTCCTCGCGCGGTATCGCGGCGTGGGGAGACAAGATCATCATCGGCGCGCTCGACGGCCGGCTGATCGCGATCGACCGGCACACCGGCAAGGAACTGTGGACCACCCACACATTCGACGCGGAGAAGGCGCCTTATTCCATCACCGGCGCGCCGCGCGTCTATGATGGCAAGATCGTCGTCGGCAACGGCGGCGCGGATTATGGCTCGCGCGGCTTCGTCGCCGCCTACGATGCCGAAACCGGCCGGAAGCTCTGGAAATTCTTCATCGTCCCGACCGATCCCGCCAAAGGCCCGGACGGCGAAGCCTCCGACAGCGCGATGAAGCTCGCCCTGCCCACCTGGCACGGCAAGTTCTGGGAGGCCGGCGGCGGCGGCAATGCGTGGGACAGCTTCGCCTACGATCCCGCGCTCAACACCGTCTATATCGGCACCGGCAACGGCTCGCCGCACATGTGGCACCACCGCAGCGAGGGCAAAGGCGACAATCTGTTCCTCTGCTCGCTGGTCGCGGTCGACGCCACCACAGGCAAGTATAAATGGCACTACCAGATGGTGCCCGAGGAGGACTGGGACTACACCTGCACCCAGCCCATCGTGCTCGCGGACATGAAGATCAGCGGCAAGGCTCGCAAGGTCGCCATGCAGGCGCCCAAGAACGGCTTTTTCTACGTGATCGACCGCACCAACGGGAAACTGATCTCCGCGAAGAGCTACGTCTCGGTCAACACATGGGCGAGCCATGTCGACATGAAGACCGGCCGCCCGGTGCTGATGCCCGGCGCGCACAACAGCACCACGCCGCACATCATGAACCCGAGCTGGCTGGCGGCGCACACCTGGCACCCCATGTCCTACAGCCCGAAAACCGGCCTCGTTTACTGGTCCGCGCAGGAGCAAGGCTCCATCTACGCGCGCGCCGAGGACGGGAAATACAAATACACGCCCGGCCCCGGCCGCAGCAACAGCGGGCAGGATTTCGCCAGCCAGCCCGAACTGCGCAAGCAGCTTCAGGAGGAGATCAACCGCACCGAGAAGGGCTATCTCCTCGCCTGGGACCCCAGGATCCAGAAGGAGGCATGGCGCGTGCCTTATCCGCACCCCGGCTCGGGCGGCGTGCTGACCACGGCTGGCAACCTGCTCATCCAGCCGACCATCAACAAGACCGTCGCCATCTACCGCGCCGATACGGGCAAGAAGCTGTGGGAGATGAATGTCGATCAGGCCGGCGTCGCCGGGCCGATCAGCTACATGATCGACGGCGTGCAATATATCGCCCTCAATGCCGGCTGGGGCGGCTCGCCGGTCTATAATCTCACGAAGGATGGC
Organism: Sphingobium sp. 66-54; assembly: GCA_001899715.1. Taxonomy (GTDB): domain Bacteria; phylum Pseudomonadota; class Alphaproteobacteria; order Sphingomonadales; family Sphingomonadaceae; genus Sphingobium. Next base: position 55,892 of record MKWI01000024.1, on the reverse strand, counting down.
CCCTTCCGTACCGCCACCGCCAAGCTGCTGGTGTTCCGGCTGGACGGCACCGCCAAGCTGCCACCGATGAAGGCGGAGACCGAGGAAGCCTATCTGCCGCCCGACCGCATCCCCGGCGAGGTCGCCCGGCGCGGCGCGGCGCTCTACGCCGAGAGCTGCAACCGCTGCCACGGCGACAACGCCATCGGCGGCGTCAAGGACCTGCGCAAGATGAGCAAGCAGGCGCACGACGAGTTCCTCGACATCGTTCTCAAGGGCTCGCGCGAGCACAAGGGCATGCCCAGCTTCGGCGGCCAGTTGACCGAAGCGCAGGCAAAGGACATCCACGGCTATCTCATCACCCGCGCGCAGGACGATTGGTGAGGGGGTAGACGACCCGACCTCGCCACTCGCCCCTTCCCCCACCCGCCCCTTGCTCCTATAGCCGCGCCATGCCTGCCGATCCCGCCGCCCTGCTCCGAAGCGTCTTCGGCTTCGAAGCGTTCCGGGGCGTGCAGCGGCAGGTGATCGAGCGCGTGCTGGCCGGCAGCGCCACGCTGGCGATCATGCCCACCGGCGCCGGCAAGTCGCTCTGCTACCAGCTTCCCGCCGTGGCGCTGGCCGGCTGCTGCGTGGTCGTCTCGCCGCTGATCGCGCTGATGCACGACCAGCTCCGGTCCGCCCGCGCGCTCGGCATCCGCGCCGCCAGCCTCACCTCGGTCGATGCCGACTGGCGCGAGACGCAGGACCGGCTCGTCGCCGGCGATCTGGACCTGCTCTATGTCGCGCCCGAGCGCGCCTCCGGCGAGGGGTTCCGCAGCCTGCTGGAGCGTGCGCACATCAGCCTGTTCGCCATCGACGAGGCCCATTGCGTCTCCGAATGGGGCCATGATTTCCGCCCCGATTACCGCCTGCTGCGCCCGCTGCTCGATGCCTTTCCCGCCGTTCCGCGCCTCGCGCTCACCGCCACGGCGGATGGGCACACCCGCGCGGACATCCTCGCCCAGCTCGGCATCCCGCAGGATGGCCTCGTCATCTCCGGCTTCGATCGGCCGAACATCCGCTACGCCGTCGCCCCGCGCGACGGGCTGCGCCGCCAGATCGCGGAGATCATGGCGGCCAACCTCGGCCCCGGCATCGTCTACGCGCCGACCCGCGCCGCCACCGAGCAATTGGCTGAAACACTTGGGCAAAACGGCCGCCCGGTGCTGCCCTATCATGCCGGCCTCGCGCCGGAGGTGCGCGCCGCCAACCAGGCCGCCTTCCTCGCCAGCGAGGAGATGGTGATGGTCGCCACCGTCGCCTTCGGCATGGGTATCGACAAGCCGGACGTGCGCTTCGTCGTCCACGCCGGCCTGCCCAAGTCGATCGAGAGCTATTATCAGGAGAGCGGCCGCGCCGGGCGCGACGGCGACCCTGCACAGGCGACCTTACTCTGGGGCCCGGAGGATTTCGTCCGCGCCCGCCAACGCATTGAAGAGGTGGAGGCCCCCCGCCAGCCCGGCGAGCGCGCCCGCATCGAGGCGCTCGGCGCGCTGGTCGAGACCGCCGGCTGCCGCCGCGCCGTGCTGCTGCGCCATTTTGGCGAGGATCCGCCGCCCACCTGCGGCAATTGCGACAATTGCCTCGCCCCGCCCGAGAGCATCGACGCGACCACCACCGCACAGAAGCTGCTCTCCGCCGTCCACCGCACCGGCCAAAGCTTCGGCCTCGGCCATGTGGAGGCAGTGCTGACCGGCAGGAGCAGCGAGCGCATCACCCAGCGCGGGCACGACCGCCTCTCGGTGTTCGGCATTGTCGAGGGCGAGGAAGCGGCGCTCATCAAGCCGGTTGCGCGAGCCTTGCTGGTGCAGGATGCGCTCACCACCACCGAGCATGGCGGGCTGATGTTCGGCCCGGCCGCGCGCACGTATCTACGCGGCGAGGAGCGGGTCGCGCTCGTCCTTCCGCCCGCCCGTCCGCGCCGCCGCAAGCGCGATACCGGCGCCAACCCGGTCGACGATCCGATCTTCGAGGCGCTGCGTGCCTGCCGCCGCGATCTCGCCAAGGAGGCCGGCGTGCCGCCCTACGTCATCTTCCACGACAGCACTTTGCGCGACATGGCCCGCATCCGCCCCGCATCGCTGCGCGACATGGCGCTGGTCAGCGGCATCGGCGAGCGCAAGCTGGACGCTTATGGCGAGGCGTTCCTGACGGCGCTGCGTCCATTCCTGTGACGGTAGCGCTCAGCGGCTGATCGTCATCGCCCAGGCGTAGCCCCGGTAGAGGCGCGCCTCGGCCACCGCTCCGCCATGGGCCAGCGCCGCCCGCCGCCCCGCATCGAACAGGTGCGCGCGCGGCGTCACATGGAATTTCGCCAGCCATGCCCGCAGGCCGCCACGGAACCAGCGCGGCAGCCGTTCCTGCTGGCCGAAATCCGCGACATGCAGTGCCCCGCCCGGCTCCACCACGCTCAGCGCCTGCGTCAGCGCCCGCTCCCAGTCCGGGATCATCGAGAGGCTGTAGCTGATGAACACGCGGTCGAACCCCGGCTCGCCGAACAGCCGCTGCGGATCGAACGCCGCCGCATCCGCGCGGCCCAACAATGTGCGCTCGTGCGCACCGGCGCGGGCAATGGCGGCCTCCGCCGAGCGCAGCATTTCGCTCGATATGTCCAGCCCGACCAGCCGCGCCTTCGGATAATGCCGTGCCACCAGCGCCAGATTGCGCCCGGTGCCGACCGGTACCGCCAGATCGCGGCCCGGAGCAGCGAGCGTCACCAGGGGCCGCCTTCCGCCCCCTTTTGGCCAGCAAGACAGAATGCGCGCAGGCGATGCGATCACCTCGGGGACAACGAGATCGAGGCGCCGAAAAGCCTGTCCTACAGAGGCCGTTTTACGCCATGTGGCAAGCGTGCCCCCGTCCGCCCCTCTTACACGCACACTAACCCCTTCGGCCGCCACTCCGAGACTTCCGCCGGTTTTTTTCCGTTCCACCCCGCGACCTTCGTGACTTTCGGGTATTTGAATACCACGAAACCGTTCAATCACCGATCAGCCGGAGGAACGCCTCCCGGTCGACATTGCCGCCCGAGAGCGTCACCACGGTCGCGTCCGTCGCCGCTACCTTGCCGGCCAGCACCGCTGCCAGCGCCGCCGCGCCGCCCGGCTCGACCACCAGATGCAGCCGCTCGAACGCCAGCCGCATCGCCGCGCGCACCTCCGCCCGGCTCACCGCCGCGCCGCCGCTCACCCGTGCCTTGAGCACCGCGAAGTTGATCGGGAGGGTGCGCGGTGTCTGGAGCGCGTCACAGTCGGTCGGATATGTCCTGTCCGCCACGCCGAGGACCTCGCCCGCCGCAAGGCTGCGCAGCACATCGTCCCAGCCCTCCGGTTCGGCGATGAAGATGTCCGCCTCCGGGCAGGCCAGCGCCAGCCCCGCCGTCAACCCTCCCCCGCCGCAGCAGGCGACGATGCGGTCCGGCCCGCGCCCGATCCGCGCCTCCAGTTGCGCCGCCGCCTCGACGCCCGCCGTGCCCTGCCCCTCGATGATCCACGGGTCGCCATAGGCATGGACGAGCGTCGCGCCGCTCTCCGCGACCAGCCCGGCGGCGATCGCATCACGATCTTCGCGCGCCCGGTCATAGAGCACGACCTGCGCGCCCAGCACCTGCGTCGCCGCCAGCTTGGCGCGCGGCGCATCGCGCGGCATCACGATGGTCGCGGCGACGCCCAGTCGCCGCGCCGCCCAGGCCACGCCCTGCGCATGATTGCCGCTGGAGACGCCGACCACGCCGCGCGCCCGCTCGCCCTCATCCAGATCGCTCAGCCGATGCCACGCACCCCTGATCTTGAAGGCACCGACGGGCTGGAGCATCTCCGCCTTGCACCAGAGCGTGTGCCCGTCCACCTCCAGCGGCAGCAGCGGCGTGGGCGGCAGCAGCGCCGCGATCTTCTCCGCCGCGCGCAACACGCCTGCGCGGCCCGGCGCCCGGGCGGGATCGCGCAATTCTTGTTCTGTCATGGAGCCCCCCTATATGCAGGCGCTTGGCGATTCGCTCTCATGGAGATTGTATAGATGAGCAAGGTGCTGGTCATCGGCGCGGGCGGCGTCGGCTCGGTCGCGGTCCACAAGATGGCGATGAACCCGGACATTTTCAGCGATATCACGCTGGCAAGCCGCACCGTCTCGAAATGCGAGGCGATCGCGCGCTCGGTGAAGGAGCGCACTGGCGTCACCGTCAAGACGGCGCAGATCGACGCGGACGACGTGGCGGCGACCACCGCGCTCATCAAGCAGGTGCAGCCCCGGCTCGTCGTCAACCTCGCTCTGCCCTATCAGGACCTCGCCATCATGGACGCCTGCCTCGCCGCCGGCGTCAACTATATGGACACCGCCAATTACGAACCGCGCGACGAGGCGCATTTCGAATATAGCTGGCAGTGGGCCTATCAGGACAAATTCAAGACCGCCGGCCTGATGGCGCTGCTCGGCTCGGGCTTCGACCCCGGCGTGACCAGCGTGTTCGCGACCTGGCTCAAGAAGCATCATTTCGAGCGGATCGACACGCTCGACATTCTCGATTGCAACGGCGGCGACCACGGTCAGCATTTCGCCACCAACTTCAATCCGGAGATCAACATCCGCGAAGTGACCGCCCCGGCGCGCCACTGGGAGAACGGCGCGTGGGTGACGACACCCGCGCTGAGCCACAAGCAGAGCTTCGACTTCGATCAGGTCGGGCCGAAGAACATGTATCTCATGTACCATGAAGAGCTGGAGAGCCTCGCCAAATTCTTCCCGGAGATCAAGCGTATCCGCTTTTGGATGACGTTCGGCGACGCTTATCTGAAGCATCTGGAAGTGCTCCAGAATGTCGGCATGACGCGGATCGACCCGGTGATCTATAACGGCGTGGAGATCATCCCGCTCCAGTTCCTCAAAGCCGTGCTGCCCGAGCCGGCGAGCCTCGGCCCGACGACCAGGGGCAAGACCAACATCGGCGATATCGCCACCGGCCTCGGCAAGGACGGCAAGGACAAGACGCTCTACGTCTACAATATCTGCGATCATGAGGACGCCTATGCCGAGACCGGCAATCAGGCGGTGAGCTACACCACCGGCGTGCCCGCGATGATCGGCGCCGCGCTGATGCTGCAAGGCATCTGGTCGGGTGCGGGCGTATTCAACATCGAGCAGCTCGATCCCGATCCGTTCATGGATATGCTCAACAAGCACGGCCTGCCCTGGCAGATGGTAGAGCTGCCCGAGCCGCTGGCTTTCTGATGCGCGCCGTTGGCGCCCTGCTGCTCGGGCTGACAGCCTTGCTCGCAACGAGCGGCTGCCAGTCGAGCATGCAACTCACGCCGGGCAGCCCCACACCGGAAGCGCTGAGCTGCGCGCGGACCGGCGGTTTCCTCGACAAGCGCGGCCGGCGCGGCAACCTCATGTGCGTCCATGCATTTGGTGACGCCGGCAAGGCCTGCTCCTCCGCCAAGGACTGCCAGGGACGCTGCCTCGCCGCCACCGACGGCACCCTGCCCAGGGTCGGCGAAGAGGCGCGGGGCGTCTGTCAGGCGGACAACAAGCTGTTCGGCTGCTTTGCCGAGGTCGAGAACGGCAAGGTCAAATCGTCGATGTGCATCGACTGAGGAGCGGACCATGGAAACCAGAGCCGGCGATCCGGGCGCTTTCGCCCACTTCGATCTGCATCGCGTTCCCTCGCCCGCTTTCGTGGTGGATGCGGCGGCTGTGCGGCGCAACCTCGCCATCCTCAAGGACGTGCGGGACCGCAGCGGCATCAGGATGCTGGCCGCGCTCAAGGCGTTCTCGATGTGGGCGCTCGGTCCGACCATCGCCGCCTATCTGGACGGCGTCTGCGCCTCGGGTCTCTACGAGGCGCGGTTGGGGCGTGAGGAATATGCCGCTGCTGGCGCCGGCGAGGTCGCCACTTATTGCGCCGGCTACAAGGCGGAGGATCTGCCGGAGATCTGCGCGCTTTCCGATCATGTGATCTTCAACTCGCCGGGCCAGCACGCGCGCTTCCGCCCGATCCTCGACACGGCGCGCGCACAGGGGCATCGCTTCGACGTGGGCCTGCGGATCAACCCCCTCCATGCCGAGGGTGAGGTCAGCAAATATGACCCCTGCCAACCGCACAGCCGCCTGGGCTTCCCCGTCGACCAGCTCCGCGCGGAGCATCTGGACGGCGTGGACGGCATCCATTTCCACAGCCTGTGCGAGCAGGATTTCGTGCCGCTCGCCCGCACCTGGGCGGCGCTGGAGCCGAGCATCAAGGGACATTTCGGCCAGCTCAAATGGCTCAACTTCGGCGGCGGCCACCACATCACCCGCGCCGACTATCAGCGCGAGGACCTCATTGCCTTCCTGCGGCAGGTGAAGGCGGCGAGCGGGCTGGAACTGTATCTGGAGCCGGGCGAGGCGATCGCACTCGACGCCGGTATATTGGTCGGCGAAATTCTCGACGTAATCGACAACGGCATGCCGGTCGCCGTCACCGACATTTCCGCCACCTGCCACATGCCGGACGTGATCGAGGCGCCCTATCGCCCCGCCATGCTGCATGAGGTGCCCGGTGGCCCGGTCGTGCGGCTGGGCGGCCCCTCCTGCCTCGCCGGCGATATCATCGGCGACTTCGCGCTACCGGTGCCGGCCGAGCCGGGCCAGCGCATCGCCTTTCTCGACCAGGCGCATTATTCGATGGTCAAGACCAATACCTTCAACGGCGTCCCCCTGCCCGCCATCTGGCTGTGGGACAGCGAAACGGACGAATTGCGCGAGGTGCGCCGCTTCGATTACGCCGACTTCAAGAACCGGCTGAGTTGAGCCGGTCAGCGCAGCGCGGGATTAACGTCGCGCAGGGCGCGTTCCTCCGCACTCATCGCCGTGCGGGCATCGGTCGCCTGCTGGAGATAGGCGGCGAGCGAGGACGCGGTGAGGCCATTCTCGCTGATCTGGGTGAGGACAGCCTGCCGGTCTCGCCCGCGCAATTCCGTCTTGGCGGCAGCGATCTCGGCGCGGCTGAACTGCCCGCTCTCGTTGAGGGCGATCACCGCCAGCGCGCGGCCGCTGAGCGCCGTCAGATCCGCGCTGTGCCGTTCTCCGGCAGCCGCATAGGCGGAATCGAGCGCGGTGCGCAGCTCCGTGGCGAGCGCGGGAGCCGCCTTGCCGGCATCATCCTTCTCCGCCGCCGCGCGGCGCGCTTGCAGGGTGATGAGGACCGAGGATGCGGTGCTGGAGGTGGAGGCGGATTCGGGAGCGCTCGGGGCCGCTCTGGTCTGGGTGGCGGCCTGGGCTTTTTGCACGGTTATCAACAACGATTCAGACGAATCCGTGTTGAGGTAGGAAAAGAGCGACATGGCGGCATCCGTCTGTAGGATCGGGAGAAAAGGCTTAGCGCTCATATGGTTAACGGACCGTCAAGCGCGCGTGGCGGCGAAACGGAGCAGCGAGTCGCGGCGCTTTGCGCACGGCCGGTCCATCGCGGGGATTCCGGGCAGAGCCGTCAAAAACCCCGGAAAATCTTTATGGATCATGGCCTTGCGTGACATTCCCGACATGCATTTTTTGACCCCCAAAGTCTTTACAGGGGGGGCCGCAATCCATATATGCGCACCCCTGCTGCCCCATGGGACTTCCACCGCAAGGCAGCTTTGACTGGCTGAAATCCACTGGAGGTCCCTTGAGTTGTACAAGCATCATAGCGCGCTGGGGGTAGCTCTCTCCCTCAAACCGGCAGCCCCGGTAACGCTCATTCGCCCGCAGGCCGCTGCTCGCGCCGCCCGGTTTTTCTCGCAGAGATTTCCGGGGCGCTCGCTCTATGCCGTGAAGGCCAACCCCTCGCCGGAGTTGATCCGCACGCTGTGGGCGGCCGGCATCACGCATTTCGACGTGGCGTCCATTGCCGAGGTGCGGCTGGTCGCGCGGACGCTGCCGCAGGCCAAGCTGTGCTTCATGCACCCGGTGAAGGCCGAGGAAGCCATCCGCGAAGCCTATTTCCAGCATGGCGTGCGCACCTTCTCGCTCGACTCGATGGAGGAGCTGGAGAAGATCGTCCACGCCACGCGCGGCGCCGAGGATCTGGAGCTGTGCGTGCGGCTACGCGTCTCCTCCGAGCACAGCAAGCTGAGCCTCGCCGCCAAGTTCGGCTGCGAGCTGGCCGATGCGCGGGAACTGCTGCAAGCCGCCCGTCAGGCCGCCGACGCGCTGGGCATCTGCTTCCATGTCGGCAGCCAGGCGATGGCGCCGCACGCCTACACCCAGGCGATCGAGCGCGTGCGCGCCGCAATCGTCGATGCGTCGGTCACGGTCGACATCGTCGACGTGGGCGGCGGCTTCCCCTCCAGCTATCCCGGCATGGAGCCACCGCCGCTGGAGCATTATTTCCAGGCGATCCACCGCGCGTTCGAGAGCCTGCCGATTTCCTACTCGGCGGAACTGTGGTGCGAGCCGGGCCGCGCGCTGTGCGCCGAATACAGCTCGCTCGTCGTCCGCGTCGAGCGGCGGCGGGGCAACGAACTCTATATCAACGACGGTGCCTATGGCGCGCTGTTCGACGCCGCGCATCTCGACTGGCGCTTCCCGGTGCAACTCCTGCGCGCGGAGGCCAATGAGGCGGACATAGAGGCATTCAGCTTCTACGGCCCGACCTGCGACGATATGGATCATATGGCCGGCCCGTTCATGCTGCCGGCCGATATCCGCGCGGGCGACTATATCGAGATCGGCATGCTCGGCGCCTATGGCGCGGCGATGCGCACCGATTTCAACGGCTTCGGCGCCGAGACGGTGTGCGAGGTGGCCGACGAGCCGATGGCCAGCCTCTACCGTGAGGACGACGTGCCGGCGCCGCGCGTCTCCAACGTGGTGCAACTCCGCGGTTGAGCGGCCGCGCTTGACGGCATGACGCGACAGGGGCAGCTTCCCTTCTCACATTGAAGGGAACTGCCCATGGTCGCACCGATGATCGCACCCGCACTGGCGCTCGTCATCTGGTCGCTGGTGATGCTGACATGGATGGCGGCGGTGCGCATGCCCGCCCTCGCCAAGCTCAAGATCGACCCCGAACAGGCGCGCGGTGGACGGGGCGCGGACCTCGACCGCATCCTGCCGCGCGAGATCAACTGGCCCGCGCATAACTACGCGCATCTGATGGAGCAGCCGACCATCTTCTACGCGACGGCGCTCGCCATCGCGATCCTCGGTGCGGGGACGCCACTCACCGTGGGGCTGGCATGGACTTATGTGGGGCTGCGCGTGATCCACAGCATCTGGCAGGCGACGGTGAACAGCATCCCGGTGCGGGCAAGCCTGTTCTTCCTCTCATCGCTGGTGCTGCTGGTGCTGGCGGTGAACGGGCTGGTTGTGGCGTTGGCGTTTTGAAGGGGAGCGGCGATGCTCCTGAGTGAGCAGTGCTCCTGCGCAAGCAGGAGCCCAGCCGCTGTTCCTTGCCGCCCTGGGCTCCTGCCTGCGCAGGAGCACTGAAGGATCAGCCCGCCCGACGGAAGGTGGCGACCAGCTCGACATGGGTGGACCAGCGGAACTGACCGACCGGCTTGACCCGCTCAATCGCATAGCCGCCGGCGACCAGCGTGGCGGCGTCCCGCGCGAAGCTGGCGGGGTTGCATGAGACATAGACGATGAGCGGCACCCGCGCGGTCGCGAGCTGCGCCACCTGATCGCGCGCACCGGCGCGGGGCGGATCGAGGATGATCGCATCGAAGCGCTCGGCTTCCTTCGCAGTCAGCGGGCGGCGGAACAGGTCGCGATGCTCGGCGAAGATGCGGCCGGGCAGCCGGTTGCCGCCGCCTTGCAGGGCGAGGACGAGGTCGCGCGCCGCCTCGGCCGCGTAAACCTTCCGCCCCGGCACGTCATCGGCGATGGAGAGCGCGAAGGTGCCGAGACCGGCAAACAGGTCCGCCACCATCCGTGCATCGCCGAGACTGCGCCGGACCTCGGCGAGCAGCGCCGCCTCGCCGTCCGCCGTGGCTTGCAGGAAGGCGTGCGGGGGGAAGGCGACGGCGATGCCGCCGAAACGTGCGGTGACGGGGTCCGGCTCCCACAGGGTGATGGGGGCGCCCTCCTCCTCCTCACCGATCATCAGCCGGGCAAGGCCGTGGCGGTCGGCAAAGGCCAGCAGCGCCTCTGTCTCCGCCAGCGAGGTCGCCGCGATGCCGGTGAGCAGCAGGTCGACGCCCTGATCGACGAGGGTCAGCTCCGCCTGCCCCGGCCGGCGATCCGGCAGCATGCGCGCGAACATCGCCCGCAGCGGCTCGACCAGCGCGAACAGGCGCGGCTCCAGCACGGGGCATTGCTTGAGGTCGACGATGCGATGGCTGCCCTGCTCGGCAAACCCCAGCCGGAGCTGCTTGCCGAGCCGCAGCGCGCGCAGGCTGGCGCGGCGGCGCGTGCCCGGCGGCGAGATATGCGGCGCGGCGACCTCCCCGGCGGTCAGGCCCTGCCCGGCGAGGGCGCCGGCAACCCGGTCATGCACATAGGCGGCGAATGCCTCATCCGAGAGGTGCTGGAGCTGGCAGCCGCCGCATTGCGGGAAGTGGCGGCACGGCGGCTCGGCATGATGCGGGCCGGGCGCGAGCGTGCCATCGGCATGCAGCCGGTCGCCGGGCGCGCTGAGCGGCACGTGGCGGCCATCGCCGGTGACGCCATCGCCCCGCGCGGCGATGCGGACGATCAGATCGGCATCGCTCATAGCGCGCTCGCAATCGCGGCCGGGATATGCGGGACGAGGTCGTCCGCGCTGAACGCGGCGCCGGCGCGGCGGGCGGCCTCGCCATGGAGCCACACCGCCTCGCAGGCGGCGCGGAAGGGATCGCCGCTCACGGCGAGGCGGGCGGCGCACAGGCCGGCGAGCACGTCGCCGGTGCCGGCGGTCGAGAGCCAGGCGGAGGCGGGCGGCGCGACGACGCAGCGGCCGTCCGGCGCGGCGATCACCGTGTCCGCCCCCTTGTGGACGACGACGCTGCCCCCGGCGCGCGCGGCGGCGCGGGTGTGCTCGATCTTGTTGCCGGCGCCCTCGCCGAAGCGATGGGCGAACTCGCCGGCATGGGGCGTGACGATGGCCGGCGGCGGCAGCGCGCCCGGCCCGTCCTGCGCGAGCAGCCAGAGCGCATCGGCATCGGCGACGACGGGGACGCCGGCTTGCAGGGTGACGGCCAGGCGCTGGCGCGCGGTCTCGTCACGGCCGAGGCCGGGGCCAACCAGCGCGGCACGGGCGCGGCTGAAATCCAGCGCGTGGCTTTGCACGATGGCGTGGCCGATATCCGCTACGAGCCGCTCGATCAGCAGGCGGACGTAGCCCGCACCGGCATGAGCCGCCGCCTGCGCGGCCAGCGCCGCCGCGCCGGGCATGTCTCCCGCGACGATAGCGACGAGACCGCGCGTATATTTGTGCGCGTCGGGTGCGGGCGCGGCGATATGCGGGCGCGCGAGGGCGCGGACGCAATCGGCGGGCGGCGGGATGCCGATTTCGACGAGGTGGTGCTGGTCGGCCAGCGCGCGCGCCGGGAGCAGGCAATGCGCCGGCTTCCACGCGCCGAGCGCGAGGCAATGGGTGAAATGCGGCACGGGCGAGAGGGCGATGGCGGCGTCGCTGTCGATGCCGCTCGGCACGTCGATAGCGATGGAGACGCGCGCGGCTTCGACCAGCCGGCCGAGCGCGGCGGCAATCTCCGGCGCGAGGCCGCGTGCGAGGCCGATGCCGAACAGCGCATCGACAAGCTGCGCGGCCGGCGCCGCCTCCAGCAGCGGCTCGACGGGGCCACCCCACTCCGCCCGCGCGCGCTGGCTGCTCTCCGTGCGGCTCTCGCCCATCGCGGCGACGCGGACCGGCACGCCCATGGCACGGAGCGCGCGAGCGATGACGAAGCCGTCGCCGCCATTGTTGCCGGGGCCGCACAGCACCAGCGTCTCGCGGTCATGGCCGATGCGGGCGATAACTTCGGCCGCGCCCTCCCCGGCCCGCTTCATCAGCGCGAAGGGATCGACGCCAGCGTCGAACATCGCCTGCTCGGCGGCGCGCATCTCGGCGACGGAGAGGATCGGGGCGGCGGTCATGTCGGGGAACGGAGCGCGTGGCGGAGCCCGCATCTCGGGTGTGCTGCGCCAAGCCCCGTTCGTATCGAGCGAAGGCGAATCACACGGGCTGCATGATGGGAACACAGTGTTCCTGCGAAAGCAGGAGTCCAGGGCGGCAACGGACTGCCCACACGCCTTGGGCTCCTGCTTTCGCAGGAGCACGGCGCGGTTCGATCCAAGTCGGATGCGCTCCAACATGTCCCGCCTTCGCTTGCCACGAGCGGACGCATGGGACGGGCAAGGGGCGGCCATGGGCAGGCCAGCCCCATGTGGCGGGGATGAGCAGCCTTGCGCGGCAGACCCCGCGCCCCCCAACCATGCTGGCGATCGGCGGGCTGCCGGGTGCCGCCCGCCACCGGCATGGTGTCAGATATCCGCAAAGACATGCGTCTCGGCGGCGGCGCCGGGGTGCGTCACCGCGCCCTTCCAGGCCGGGCCGACATTCTGGGCGAAGCGCCACAGCGCACCGGCCTGATAATCGTTGGTGCGCGGCTGCCACTGCTTGCGGCGCTCGGCGAGCACGGCTTCGTCCACCTGGAGGTCGATAGTGCCGGCCACCGCATCAATGGCGATGATGTCGCCATCCTCGACCAGCGCGATCGGGCCGCCCTCGGCCGCCTCCGGCCCGACATGGCCGATGCAGAAGCCGCGCGTGCCGCCGGAGAAGCGCCCATCGGTGATGAGCGCCACCTTCTCGCCCAGGCCCTGGCCGTAGAGTGCGGCGGTGGTCGCCAGCATCTCGCGCATGCCGGGACCACCCTTGGGCCCTTCGTAGCGGATGACGACCACGTCGCCCTCGACGATCTGGTTGGCCTCGACCGCGGCGAAGGCATCCTCCTCGCGCTCGAACACCTTGGCGGTGCCGGTGAACTGGAGGCGGTGCATGCCGGCCACCTTCACGATCGCCCCATCGGGCGCCAGCGAACCGCGCAGGCCGACGACGCCGCCGGTGGGGCTGAGGGGGGTCTTGGCGTCGTAGATGACCTTCTGGTCCGGGTTCCACGTCACCCGGTCTATATTCTCGGCCAGCGTCTTGCCCGTCACCGTCATGCAGTCGCCGTGGAGCAGGCCCTCGGCGTGCAGCGTTTTCATCACCATGTAGATGCCGCCGGCGTCGTGCATGTCGCGCGCGACATAGCGGCCGCCGGGCTTCAGATCCGCGATGTAGGGCGTGGTCTTGAAGATCTCCGCCACGTCGAACAGGTCGAATTCGATGCCGCACTCATGCGCCATGGCGGGCAGGTGCAGCGCGCCGTTGGTGGAGCCGCCGGTCGCCGCGACGATGCGCGCGGCGTTTTCGAATGCCTCGCGAGTGCAGATGGTGCGCGGGCGCAGGTCGATCTTGAGCAGCTCCATGATCTGCTTGCCCGCCGCGATCGCGATCTCCTGGCGGGACTTGTAGGGTGCCGGCGCCATGTTGCTGTTGGGCAGCGAGAGGCCGATCGCCTCGCCCACGCAGGCCATGGTGTTGGCGGTATATTGGCCGCCGCACGCGCCATGGCCGGGGCAGGCCGCCTTCTCGATGGCGGTCACTTCGGACAGCGGGCAGTTGCCGGCGGCGTAGCGGCCGACCACCTCGAACACGTCGATGACGGTGAGGTCGCGGTCCTGATAGCGGCCCGGCAGGATCGAGCCGCCATAGACGAAGATCGACGGCACGTTGAGGCGCAGCATGGCCATCATCATGCCCGGCAGCGACTTGTCGCAACCCGCGAAGGTGACGAGCGCGTCATAGCAATGGCCGCGCACGCTCAGTTCCACCGAGTCCGCAATCACCTCGCGGCTGACCAGCGAACTTTTCATGCCCTGATGGCCCATGGCGATGCCGTCGGTCACGGTGATGGTGTTGAAGCGGAACGGCGTGCCGCCCGCCGCGAGCACGCCCTCGCGCGCCCAATCAGCCTGCTGGTCGAGCGTGGTGTTGCAGGGAGCGGAATCGTTGCCGGCCGAGGCGACCGCGACGAAAGGCTTGGCGATGTCCTCCTCGGTCCAGCCCATCGCATAATAATAGCTGCGGTGCGGGGCGCTCTCCACGCCGACAGAGACGTGGCGGCTGGGGAGCTTGGACTTGTCGAACTTGTAGGTCATTTCACGCGCCTTTCCTTGCGCGGGTCCCTTTCCATCAAAGGGGCCGTTCACGCAAGGCCGTTACGGCATTCATCCAGCACGGGCGCCAATATTTGCGCGAACCGGCGCTGGCCGACAGCGTCCGTTACAAGGTCCTGCCGCATCTCGACGCCGAGATAGGGCCGCCCGTGCGCCTCGGCGTGGCGGTTCATCGTCGCGTTGAGCAGCTTGCCCGAATAAGGCTGCTGCTCGCCCACCACGAGTCCCGCCGCCGCCAGCAGCGGAATGGCGATGCGCGCGGCGCGGTCGTCCGCATTGTAGAGGATGCCGATCTCCCACGGCCGCGCCTCCTCCGGCCGGGTGCGCAGGCGCGGCGTGAAGCTGTGGAGCGAGAGGAGGAACGGCCGGTGCGGCTGCGCGGCCAGCGCGGCGACCTTCGCATGGTAGGGATCGTAGAAGCGCGCGAGGCGATCCGCGACATCGGCGACGCTGTTGCCCTCGATCTGATGCCCGTCGCTGTGGACGGGGACGAGACCGGCGGTATCCGGTTCGCGATTATAGTCGATGACGAGGCGCGAGACGCCACCCAGGATGGCGCAACATGCGCCCTCCCCGACCAGCAGCGCCGCCACCTCCGCCACGCCGATATCCAGCGCGACATGTTCGCGCAGGGCTTCGGGCGGCAGGCCGAGGTCGATGCCATCGGGAACGGCGTTGGACGCATGATCGGCGATGATGAGGATCGGCGCGGCGGGGTCGCCGAGGATGTGGAACGGGGCGGTCATGAGGGGGCTTTAGAACTGGCGGGGCCGGGATGGAAGCGATGTGCGCCGGGTGTCTGGAGGCCAGGCACGAATGGAGGGTCTTCCCGAGCTTGTTTTGGAGAGAGGGATTACCGGATGGTACAGGAGTGCAACGCTGGGGAGGCCCTCCACCGGTGCGCCGGTCTCCCTTCCCGAGCATGCTGGGGGAGGAATTGGGGAGGCTCTTGCGGCACCCGCGTCATGCTGAACTTGTTTCAGCATGAGGCGGTTTCCGGCTGTGGCCCCTCGCCCCTCCCCTCGGCGATGGCCGGTCGATACCCCGCCGGGCCGTCCTCAGCGCAGGCTGGTCGCCATCACCCACCAGCCGGGGTGGTCGTCCGCGATGCGGTGGGCGGCGGCGTCGCGCTCGGCATCGCTGGCGAACAGGGCGAAGCAGGTTGCGCCCGAGCCGGACATGCGGGCGAGACTCGGGAGCTGGGCACGCAGCACGGCGAGCAGCTCGTCAATCTCCGGCACAAGTACCGTGGCGGAAGCGGCGAGATCGTTGCGCCCCTGCCGCCAGCCGGCCGGATCGAGCGGCCCGCGGTCCACCCCGTCCCAGCCGCGATAGACCGCCGCCGTGGTGCATGGCTCCAGCGGATTGACGAGCAGGATCGGGATCCCGGCAAGGTCGAGATCGACCGTCTCCAGCCGCTCGCCGATGCCGCGCACGAACACGGTTTGCGAACCGAGACAAGCGGGCACGTCCGCGCCGAGCGACGCGGCGATGGATGGGAAGTCGATCTCCATCGGCCGCACGCCCCACAGGCGCACCAGCAGCCGCAACGCCGCCGCCGCGTCCGCCGAGCCGCCGCCGATACCCGAGGCGATGGGCAGGCGCTTCTCCAGCGTAAGGTCGGCGCCGAGCATGGTGCCACTCGCCGCCTGCAACGCCCTTGCGGCACGCAGGACGAGATTGTCCTCGCCAGCACTCAGCTCCTCCGCGAAAGGGCCCTCGACGGTCAGCGTCAGCAGGCCATCCTCGCGTGCCTCGCCGCGCAGTTCGTCGCCGTCCGCGCAGAAAGCGAACAGGCTCTCCAGCTCGTGATAGCCGTCTGCCCGCCGCGCGCGGACATGGAGAGCGAGGTTGACCTTGGCATGGGCGGTTTCGGTGAGCATGAGGCGCGGCATAGCGGGAGAAAGAGGCGCTGTCTGCCCCGGCATCAGCGAGTAGATCGGCGCCATTCCTCGTCACTCCGGACTTGATCCGGGGGCCCGCTTTTCTTTCCACCGGCGTTGAGGCGGATACGCCGCGCCAGCTCCATACGGATCACGGCTGGTCGACAGCGCTGCCCGCTTCCGGCGATCCAAGCGGGAAGCTGGACCCCGGATCAAGTCCGGGGTGACGAGAGGCCATGATTGCGCCTCGGGCCGTTCTGCACTTCCAGACGGGGTCTGCCGCCCTGCCACTAACGACGCCGGGGAGGCCGGGGTCGGTCGGGGCGATCGGGGCGGCCGGGCTGGTCGGACCTGACCGAGACCAGGTTGAGCGTCATCGAGCCCTGGCCGGGGCGAAGCTCATAATGGGTATCGGTGGTCCAGATCAGGCGGTTGCCCTCGGTGATCCGGGCGGAGACGGCGTAGCGGTGGCCTCGTTCGAGCCGGTCGGTGTTGTAGCGCAGCGTGAAGGGCAGCGGAACTTGCCGGCCGCGCGTCTGGCTGGTGGTGGAGGCGATGAGCGGCGCGCGGGCATCGGCGCGGCTCACATCGCGAATCTCAACCTGCAAGCGGGCGTTGGACGGGAGCGCGATGCGCTCGCGATAGGTGACAGTGCCGGTCAGCGTGGTCCATCGCGCCGGGCCGGGACCGGGGCGGACCGGCTCGCCGCCGTAATCCGTGCATGCGGCGAGCGCCAGCAGGGGCAGAAACATCAAAGCGCGCATAGTCCGTTCCTCCTTGGTCGGGCAGCAGGATAATCCCTGCCCCTGACACGCACCTGAACGGCCCCCGGTTGGCGACGCCGGCTTCGCCGGACTTGCCATGAACACTTTAAGGCGTTTTGGAAGGTCCCGCAATCATGCGCTTTCTCACATGTTCGGATAGGTCGGCCCGCCGCCCCCTTCGGGTGCGACCCAGTTGATGTTCTGGAGCGGGTCCTTGATGTCGCAGGTCTTGCAGTGGACGCAGTTCTGCGCGTTGATCTGGAAGCGCGGGTTGCCTTCCGCATCCGCCAGCACCTCATAGACGCCCGCGGGGCAGTAACGCTGCGCCGGCTCGTCGTAGAGCGGGAGGTTGTAGCGGATCGGCACGTCCGGGTCCTTGAGCTGGAGGTGGACGGGCTGGTCCTCCTCGTGATTGGTGCCGGAGAGGAACACGGACGAGAGCCGGTCGAAGCTGATGACACCATCCGGCTTGGGATAAGCGATCGGCGCGCACTGGTCCTTGCGCCAGAGCTTGGTGTGATCGGCCTTGTTGCGCAGCGTGAACGGCAGACCGATCCTGAGAGTGCGCATCCACATGTCGATGCCGGCGAAGATGGTGCCGAATGTATTGCCGAACTTGCCGAGCGCGGGGCCGGCGTTGCGGACCATCTTCAGTTCGGTGGCGATCCAGCTTTCTTCCAGCGCTTGCGGGTAGGCAGCGAGCGTATCGCCGGTGCGGTCGGCGGCGACGGCGTCGAACGCCGCATCCGCCGCGAGCATGGCGGACTTCATCGCGGTGTGAGTGCCCTTGATGCGCGGCACGTTGACGAAGCCGGCGGAGCAGCCGATCAGTGCGGCGCCGGGCATGACCAGCTTCGGGATCGACTGCCAGCCGCCCTCGTTGATCGCGCGCGCGCCGTAGGAGACGCGCTTGCCGCCCTCCAGCACGGCGCGGATCGCCGGGTGCTGCTTCCAGCGCTGGAATTCCTCGAACGGATTGAGGTGCGGGTTGCGGTAGCCCAGCCCGACGACGAAGCCGAGCGCCACCTGTCCGCCGGCCTGATGATAGAGGAAGCCGCCGCCATAAGCGTCCGTCAGCGGCCAGCCCTGGGTGTGGATGACGCGGCCGGGGACGTGCCTGGCCGGGTCGATATCCCACAGCTCCTTGAGGCCGATGCCGTAGGTCTGCGGGTCGCTCTCGGCATCCAGATGATAGCGGGCCACGAGCTGCTTGGTGAGGTGGCCGCGCGCGCCCTCGGCAAAGAAGGTGTAGCGGGCGTGCAGCTCCAGCCCCGGCTGGTAATCCGGCTTGCGGCTGCCGTCGCGCGCGATACCCATATCGCCGGTCGCCACGCCCTTCACCGAGCCATCCTCATTGTAGAGGATCTCGGCGGCGGGGAAGCCGGGGAAGATCTCCACCCCCAGCCCCTCGGCCTGCTCGGCCAGCCAGCGGCAGAGCGACCCCAGCGAGCCGGTGTAGGTGCCCTTGTTGTGCATGAAGGGCGGCGTGAAAAGATGCGGCAGACTGAATTTGTCGCCCGCTGTCAGGAACCAGTGCTGATTGTCCGTCACCGGCACTTGCGCCAGCGGGCAGCCCATGGCGCGCCACTCGGGCAGCAGCTCGTCGAGCGCGCGCGGGTCGATCACCGCGCCGGAGAGGATGTGCGCGCCGATCTCCGAGCCTTTCTCCAGCACGCAGACGCTCAGCTCCGCCTCGGCCTGCGCCGCGCGCTGCTTGAGGCGGATCGCGGCGGCAAGGCCAGCCGGGCCCCCGCCGACGATCACGACGTCATAAGGCATGGATTCCCGTTCGGACATGGCGGTTCTCCCTGTCTGTGCGCAGTCCGGCTGCGGCTTGGTCCGGTGGCCGCAATTCCCAAACGCCTTGCGGCCGCCCGCGATGCGGCAGAGTTGACCGCGGCGTCAACCTCTGTCTCTAGTGCGCCGCGAATGGGTGAGCAGCAAGATACATCGCTGGAGAGCGCGGTCCGATCCTACGCAGCGTGGTGGCACGAGGCGGGATTGCACACGGCGACCGACCACGCAGCGCATGGCTGGCGGGGCGAGCAGGCCGCGCCGTTCTGGCGGCGGACGCGGCCGGCCGTGGCGGAGCGGGCCGTGGTGGTGGAGCGGCCGGCGGCGGTTGCGCCGGTGTCGCCTGCTCCCACGCCATCGGCCACGCCCTCCCCCCCGCCATCGGCAGCCATGCCGCAGGATTTGCCGGCCTTTCTCGACTGGCTCGCGCGGGATGCGGCGCAGGCCGAGGCGGGGTGGGACGGCGCGCTGATCCTGCCGTCTGCAACGCAGGATGCGCGGCTGATGGTCATCGTCGAGATGCCGGCACGGGATGCCGCCGATGCCGCCTCGCTGCTGGAAGCGGGGCAGCGGCGGTTCATCGAGGCGATGCTGGCGAGCATGGGACTGGCGCCGGGCGATGCGCCGCTGGTGAGCGTGGCGACGCGGCGGCCGCCGGGCGGCGTACTGGACGAGGCGACGCTGACGGCGCTCACCGGACGGATGACGCATTATCTCGGCCTCGCGCGGCCACGGGCGGCGATCATCCTCGGCGACAGGACGAGCCGTGCCTTGCTTGGGACGCAATGGAATCCGCGCGCGCCAGGCTTACCGCAGCTTAACCATCGCGCGGGCACGATGCCGGCCGTCGCCCTCGCCGGCGTGGACCTGCTGATGAGCCGGCCGATGGCGAAGGCGAAAAGCTGGCAGGCGCTCCGCCTGCTCCATGGGGCGATAAACGCATGACCAGATGGATGATCGGCGCCGTGGCGCTTGCGGCGATGGCCGCACCGCTCGCCGCCGCGCCGGCCACGCGGGCCGTCTCGCTCTCTACGCCGCTCTCCGCCATCGCGCAGGTGGATTCCGCCGAGCGGGCGCGTTACGGCGCCATCTTCGCGCTGCTCGACGGGCAGGACTGGAGCGCCGCCAAGGCCACCATCGCCGCGCTGGACGAGACGGACAGCATGCGGCCTTATCTGCTGGCCGAATATTATCTGGCCAAGGGCTCGCCGCGCGTCGAACTGTTCGACCTGCTCGATATCCTCGCCAAGGCGCCCCATCTGCCGCAGGCCGACCGGCTCGCCGCCCTCGCCCGCAAGCGCGGCGCGCAGACGCTGCCCGCGCTGCCGGCGACGCGCCAGCTCATGTGGACCGGCACCTCACCGCAGCGGGCCATTCCGCGCGCGGTTGCCGGCGACCTTGCGGCGGACGCGCTGCGCGGCCAGCTCCTCCAGCAGATCAAGGACGACCGCCCGGCGGAGGGCGAAGCGCTGCTCATCGCCAGCGAGACCGGCCTCACCAGCGAGGCACGCACCGAGCTGCGCCAGCGCCTCGCCTGGTCCTATTATATCTGCGGAGACACAGCCAACGCCCGCCGCCTCGCCGCGCAGGCCGCGCGCGAGGGCACCGGGCCGTTCCTCGCCACGGCGCAATGGGTGCTCGGCCTCTCCGCATGGCGCGAGAAGCAGTGGGATGCCGCCGCCGACGCCTTCTACCAGTCCGCCACCAATGCCTCCGACGGCGACATGCGCAGCGGCGGCTATTTCTGGGCCGCACGCGCCAATATGGCGGCCAAGCGCCCCGAGCGGGTGAACGCGCTGCTGCGGTCCGCCGCGCGCGACGAGGAGAGCTTCTACGGCCTGCTGGCACGCGAGACGCTCGGCCTTGGTCCCAGCGCCGCTCTAACGCGCGAACATGTCTCGGCGGAGGATTGGGCGACGCTCTCGGCGCGGCCTAATGTGCGCAACGCGGTGATCGTCAACGCGCTCGGCCGCAGCACCGATGCCGACACGATCCTGCGCCACGAGGCGGAACTGGGCAGCGATGCCGACTATAGCGCGCTGGTCCACCTCGCCAGCGACCTCTCGCTGCCGACCACGCAGCTCTGGCTGGCCCAGCGCTCACCGACCGGGCGCAAGTCCGCTGCTTATGCGCGCTACCCGCGCCCGGCCTGGACGCCGGCCAACGGCTGGCGGGTCGACCGCGCGCTGGTGTTCGCCCATGCGCTCCAGGAATCGCGCTTCCAGACGCAGGCGCGCAGCACCGCCGACGCGCGCGGCGTGATGCAGGTGCGCCCCGGCACGGGCGGCGATCTCGCCGCGGCGGCGGGGCTCAATTATTCGCCCGACCAGCTCTACGATCCGGCGTTCAACCTCGCGCTGGGCCAGGCCTATCTCAGGAAGCTGAGCCTGATGCCGGCGACCGGCGGTCTGCTGCCCAAGGTGGTGGCCGCCTATAATGCCGGGCCGGTGCCGATCGACCGCTGGAACCAGCAGGTGCGCGACGAGGGCGACCCGCTGCTGTTCATCGAATCGGTGCCTTATTACGAGACGCGCGCCTATCTGAACGCGGTGCTGCGCAATTACTGGATCTACCAGATGGAGGAACAGGGCCAGTCCCCTGCCCTCGCCGCCATGGCACAGGGACTGTGGGTGCGCTTCCCGGACGGCAGCAAGACGGTGGCGGTGCGGGTGGCACCGAGCGGAGTCGCCTTCGGTGCCGATTGACGAGAGCCGGGCGTTCCAGCCCGTCCACATCGCACTCCTCACCGTCTCCGACACGCGCACGCCGGCCGACGACCGCTCGGGCGACGCGCTGGCCGAGCGGATCGCCGCCGCCGGCCATCTGCTCAAGGACCGCACGATCAGCATCGACCAGGTCGAGGAAATTCTCGCGCGGCTGCACCGCTGGATCGACGACCCCGACATCGACGTCATCATCACCACCGGCGGCACCGGCGTCACCGGCCGCGACGTGACGCCCGAGGCGATCGCGGCGGTGCAGGACAAGCCGATCCCCGGCTTCGGCGAGCTGTTCCGCTGGATCAGCTTCCAGACCATCGGCTCGTCCACCATCCAGTCGCGCGCCTGCGCCTGCGTCGCGCGCGGCACCTACATCTTCGCCCTGCCCGGCTCGACCGGCGCGGTGAAGGACGGCTGGGACCAGATCCTCGTCAACCAGCTCGACAGCCGCTTCCGGCCCTGCAACTTCGTGGAGCTGATGCCGCGCCTGCTGGAGACATAGGGCGCGCCGAAGCCGCACGCTGCCGCCCGGCGAGAGAAATGCGGCTATCTTGGGGTTGATTTTTGGGGAGCGCGACGGGAGAAGCCCGGCATGACCGACCGCATCCCCTCTCTCCCCGCACGCCCCATCGCCTCCATTCCCGTCACGGCCGTAAGCCTCGGCTGCATGAACCTCAGCCATGCCTATGACGTCGCGCCGCCGGAAGAGGACGCCATCCGGCTGCTTAACCGGGCGCTCGACCTCGGTGTGACGCATCTCGACAGCGCGGCGCTCTACGGCAGCGGATCGAACGAGCGGCTGCTCGCCAAGGCGGTGGGCCATCGCCGCAAGGAATTCCATCTGGCGAGCAAGTGCGTGCTCGACCTGATCGACGGGCAGCGCGTGCTCGACGCGCGGCCGGAGACCATCGTCGGATCGCTGGAGCGCTCGCTGCAACGGCTCGGCACGGACTATATCGACCTCTATTATATGCACCGCCTGGACCGGAAGGTGCCGATCGAGGAGTCGATGGGCGCGCTGGTACGGGCCAAGGAGGCCGGCAAGATCGGTGCCATCGGCCTCTCCGAAATGTCCGCCGCGAATATCCGCCGCGCCCATGCGGTGCATCCCATCGCGGCGGTGCAGTCCGAATATTCGCCGTGGGTGCGCAACCCGGAGGTGGCCGTGCTCGACGCGTGCAAGGAGCTGGGCATCGCCTTCGTCGCCTTCTCGCCGCTGGCACGCGGGTTGCTGGCTGGTTCGGTCAACAAGGCGGAGTTCGTGGCGGGAGATATCCGCGCCAACATGCCGCGCTTCAAGGAACCGAATTTCAGCGCCAACCTCAAGCTGGCCGAGCGGTTCAAGGCTATCGCGGCGGACCTCGGTATCAGTCCAGCACAGTTGAGCCTCGCCTGGGTGCTAGCGCGCGCGCCGAACATCATCGTCATCCCCGGCACGCGCAGCATCGCGCATCTGGAGGATAATCTGGGCGCTGGCGCCGTCACCCTCTCGCCCGAGACGATCGCGGCGGTGGACGCGATTTTCGCGCCGGGCGCGGTGCAGGGGCCGCGCTATACAGCCGCCGCGCAGGCGCAGATCGACACCGAACTCCTGCCCGAAGAAAGCGAAGCCGCATGAGCACAGCCGAACCCGCCGGGATGGACGAGGCCACGCGCCGCGCCATCGAGGCCGATTGCACCCGCCTCATCAACCTCTACGCGCTGCGCAACGACGCGGGCGACTGGGACGCGGTCGCCGCGCTCTACGCCGAGGACGGCCTGCTCGCGCGGCCGAGCGCGCCGGACAAGCCCATCGTCGGGCGCGCGGCGATCCTCGCCGCCTTCAAGGCACGGCCAGCGCGGGCCGGGCGCCATGTCTGCTCCAACATCGTCGTCGACGTGGAGAGCGCGACGCAGGCCAGCGCCTTCTCGGTAATCCTGCTGTTCCAGGGCGAGGCCAGCGAAGATGGCGGCCTGCCCGTGCGCGACCCCAAGGGGCCGCTGGTCGGCTGGTTCAGGGACCGTTTCGTCAAGACTGCGCAGGGCTGGCGCTTCGCCGAGCGGCGCGGCGGGCTGGACTTCCGGCCATGAGCGGCGAGGCCCCGGCGTTCACCGCCTTCCTCTCGCGCCCCTATCGCATCGAATGGGGCCATTGCGACCCGGCCGGCATCGTCTATGCGCCGCGCTTTCTGGAGATGTTCGGCGAGAGCACGATCATGCTGTTCGAGCAGGCGCTGGGCGTGCGCAAGCGCGACATGCTCAAGGCGCAGGGCGTGGTCGGCTTCCCGATGGTCGATGTGTCGGCGCGGTTCATGCGGCCGGCCGCTTATGGGGATAATGTCGTACTGGAGGCGGCGGCGCCGGCCTTCGGCAACAGCAGCTTCACCATCGCGCACCGGCTGCTCAAGGACGGACATGTCTGCGTGGAGGGCATCGAGAAGCGGGTGTGGACCGTGGCCGACGCCACGCGGCCCGGCGGCCTGCGCGCCGAGCGGGTGCCCGACGCGATACGGGCGATGTTCGAGCACCGGGACTGAGCCATGACGGCGCACGCGGCAGCCGGCGAGAGCATCGAAGCCCTGCTCGGCTATCTCTCCCCGCAGTCCCGCGTGAACCGCTTCTTCTGGGCGCCGGAGGGCCGGCTCAGCACCGGCATTATCGCGCCCGAGCGCGTCACCATCCGCAATGCGCGCACGGCGGGCCAGCCATTTACGCTCGACCGCAACGGCTTCACGCTTGCGCGCTACCCGACTGCGCTCAGCAACATCCGCGACCAAGCGGGCATCCGTGCCTTCTATGGCCGTGAGGTGGACGCGATCGTCAAGGATCTGACGGGCGCCGATCTGGTCGTCTCGATGGGCGCGGAGGTGCGGTCGAGCCTGCCCGATGGCGGAGCGATCCACCCGCCGGCGGCGCGCGTGCATATCGACTATGATGCCAAGACCGCCCGGCGCGTCGCCGAGCGCCGCTACCGGCGCGTCAGGCCCGAGGGACCGCCGCCCGCGCGCTTCATCCTGCTCAGCATCTGGCGCTGCTTCTCGCCGCCGCCGCAGGACTGGCCGCTCGCGCTGTGCGACTATCAAAGCTGCAAGGGCGACCGCGCGGTGCGCGTGGCCAAGATCGACGTCGAGCGGCTGCCGGAGGGCGATGCGCGCTTCGCCCCGATCGACGGCGAGGAGGATATGGGCGCCAGCGGGCTGTTCACCTTCAATCCGGCGCACCGCTGGTCCTATTATCCGGATATGACGCGCGACGAGATCATCGCTATCAAGTTCCACGACAGCGATGACGGCCGGGCCCGCCGCGCCCCGCACAGTGCCTTCCACGACGAGAGCCGGGCCGGCGCTGTCCCGCGCGAAAGCATCGAGTTTCGCGTGGCGGCCTTCTTCACGGAAAAATAGGGCTGTCAAAGCCGCGAAAGCGCTTTTACGAAAGACGCTTCATAACGAGATCCATCAAAGAGGGACTGCATGGAGAGTGTGCAAGGGGAAGCGCCGGCGGGGGTGAAACGGCGCAGCGCGGGCTATCAGATGTGGCTCGTCGGCCTGCTGAGCATCAATTTCGGCATCGTGTTCTTCGACCGGCAGGCGATCAACGTGCTGATGCCCTCGGTGCAGCAGGACCTCTCGCTCACCAACACCCAGATCGGCCTGCTTGCCAGCGCATTGTCGTTCACGTGGGCGCTGGCCGCCTTCGGCATCGGCAAGCTCTCGGACACGATCGGCAACCGCAAGATGTTGCTGGTCCTCTCCACCGTCGGCTTCTCGCTCTGCTCGTTCATGAGCGGTATCGCGACCAGCTTCCTGTTCATGCTCTCCGCGCGGCTGCTGATGGGCGCGATGGAGGGGGGCATCATGCCGATCAGCCACGCCATGGTGGCGACCGAGGTGGACCCCAAGCATCGCGGGCTGGCGCAGGGCATCGCGCAGAATTTCGGCTCCAACCTGCTCGGCTCGTTCCTGGCGCCGGTGCTGCTGGTGTGGTTCGCGCAGGTCTTCGGCTGGCGCGAAGCCTTCTTCCTCGCCGGTGTGCCGGGCATCATCAGCGCGGTCATCATCTGGTTCACGCTCAAGGAACCGCCCGCCCCGCCCAAGCCCGCCGCGGAGCATGAGGGCGAGAAATACGGCATCATGGATGCGCTCAAGAACCGCAACGTGCTGATCTGCGTGATCCTGGGCGTGCTGATGGTGAGCTATTTCGTGACCTGCCTCACCTTCATGCCGATCTACCTCACCAATGTGCGCGGCTACTCCGCCACGGAGATGAGCTGGCTGATCGGCACGCTCGGCATTTCCGCCACCATCGGCAGCTTCGCCACCTCCGGCCTCTCGGACCTGATCGGGCGGCGTCCGGTGATGATCGCCATGCCGCTGATCGGCGTGATCCTGCCGCTAGGCGCGATGTATTGGGATGGCTCGGCCTGGGGGCTGGCGCCGATCTTCTTCTTCGGCTGGGGCCTCAACGGCATCTTCCCGCTGTTCATGGCCACCGTCCCTTCCGAGAGCGTCGATCCGCGCCACGCGGCCACCGCGCTGGGCCTGACCATGGGATCGGCGGAGATACTGGGCGGCGTGTTCGCGCCCTCCATCGCCGGCGCCGCCGCCGACGCAACCACGCTGGCCGCGCCGCTGTGGATCATGCTCGGGCTGACCATCATCTCCGGCATCGTCGCCATGTTCCTCACCGAGACTGCACCCTCGCAGGTGCGTAAGCGGCAACAGGCAGGGCTGGCGGCGCAGGGGCAGTAAGACGATGGCGAGGCAGCAGCGACGATCCGGCGGCTATCAGGCGCTGCTGGTCGGCCTGCTCAGCCTCAATTTCGGCATCGTCTTCTTCGACCGGAACGCGCTCAACTTCCTGATGCCGTTCGTCCAGCCGGACCTGCGGCTCAGCAATACGCAGATCGGCATGCTGGCGAGCGCCCTCTCGCTGACCTGGGCGCTGGCCGCCTTCGGCATCGGCAAGCTCTCGGACACGCTGGGGAACCGCAAGCGGCTGCTGATCCTCGCCACGCTGGCCTTCTCGCTCTGCTCGGTGCTGAGCGGCATCGCCTCGTCCTTCGCCTTCCTGCTCGGCGCGCGGCTGCTGATGGGCGCGGCGGAAGGCGGCATCATGCCGATCAGCCACGCGATGATCGCCAGCGAGGTCGCACCCGAGCGGCGCGGGCTGGCGCAAGGCATCGCGCAGAATCTCGGCTCCAGCCTGCTCGGCTCGTTCGTCGCGCCGGTGCTGCTGGTGTGGTTCGCCGCCGCGTTCGGCTGGCGATCGGCCTTCTATCTCGCCGCCATTCCCGGCCTCATCAGCGCGCTGCTCATCTGGTGGCTGATCGACGAGCCCGCCCCGCCGCCCCGCCCTGGCCTTGCGCATGAGAGCGGCGGCTATGGCGCCATTCAGGCGCTCAAAAACCGCAATATCCTGATCTGCGTGATCCTGGGCGTGCTGCTCGTCTCCTATCTGGTGATCTGCTGGGCGTTCATGCCGATCTACCTCACGCAAGTGCGCGGCTATGCGCCGGACACGATGGGCTGGCTGATGGGCACGCTGGGCGTCTCCGCCGCCGTCGCCAGCTTCGTGATCGCGGGCCTCTCGGACCGGATCGGGCGGCGGCCGGTGATGATCGTCATGCCCTTCGTCGCCGTCATCCTGCCGCTGGCCGCGCTCTATTATTCGGGGCCGGCGTGGGTGATGGCGGTATTGTTCTTCATCGGCTGGTCGATGAACGGCATCTTCCCCATGTTCATGGCGACGGTGCCCACCGAGAGCGTCGACCCGCACCACGCGGCGACCGCGCTCGGCCTGACCATGGGCGTGGCGGAGGTGCTGGGCGGCGTGTTCTCCCCCTCCCTCGCCGGCATGGCCGCCGACGCGACCGATCTCTCCGCGCCATTGTGGATCATGCTGGGACTGACCGTGCTCTCCGGCCTCGTGGCAATGGGGCTGAAAGAGACGGCACCGTCTCAGGTGGGCAAGAGGGCGGAGGAGGGCTGAGGGTTCCGGCCGCGACTTCGCGGCCTGCCCTTCCCCCAAACTCCGAGCCGTGCTCCTGCGAAAGCAGGAGCCCAGGGCCCAGCCGCAGCCCGCCACCGCCCTGGGTTCCTGCTTTCGCAGGAACACTACGGCTGCCTTCTCCGCACTATTCGGCCAGCGCCCACCCGAGCGCCGACCGTCCATCATTCCTTAGATCCGCGCCGCCGCGAGGTCCGCACCCTCACGCAGCACGGCGAGTTTCTTCCACGCCACCGCCGGGTCGATCTTGCCGTAGCCGGCGAAGGTGCCGAAGCCGCAATCGGTGCTGGCGATCACCCGCTCGGGGCCGACGAAGGACGCGAAGCGCTCGACGCGCTGGGCGATCAGCTCGGGATGCTCGACATAGTTGGAGCAACTGTCGATCAGGCCGGGCGCCAGCACCAGATCGTCGGGCAATTTGGCGTCACGCCACACCGCCCATTCATGCTCGTGGCGCGGGTTGGCGGCTTCGAACAGCACGGTACCGGGCCGTGCCCGCAGGATGGCGGGCAGCACCTTGGCGAGGTCGATATCGCAATCGTGCGGGCCTTCGTAATTGCCCCAGCAGACGTGCATGCGCAGCCGGTCGCGCGGCAGGCCCTCGGTGGCGGCGTTGAGCGCCTCGACATTCGCCTCCGCCACCTTGACGAACGCCTCGTCGCTCAGGTCCTGATAGCCGGTGTGGCGGGACATGGCGAGGTCCGGGCAATCGAGCTGGAGGTCGAAGCCGGCGGCGATGATCGCCTCATATTCCGGGCGCATCGCGGCGACGAGATCGGCCAGATAAGCCTCATGGCTGGGATAATAAGCGTTGGGCTGGAAGGCGGTGATGAGGCCCGGCGAAGCGGCGTTCATGAAGCCGCGCACGCCCTGCCCCTTGCGCTCCAGCGCGGTCTTGAAGCGGCGGATGTCCTCATGCGCCGGCTCCAGATTCCTGAGCCTGACCGGCGCGATGCAGGAGGCGCGGGTGAACTCCTGATCGCCCATGATCGCGGCCAGCTTCTTGCGCAGGTCCGGCAGCGGCGCGAGATCGCGCGCGGGCTTGCGCTCGGTGTGGCCGCCAAAGCCCTCCAACCGCTCGATGATGTAGGTCGAGTAGCCGACCTTGCCCAGCTCGCCATCCGACACGATGGAGACGCCGGCAGCGACCTGCCGCTCGACCGCCTCGTCCACCGCCGCCTGCACCACCCGGTCGAACTCGGCCGCGTCATAGGGCTCGCCATGGTCGCGCGCGATGAGCAGCGGGGTCAGTTCGGACCCGCGCGGAAGGCTCCCGACATGGGTGGTGGCGATGGTCGGCATGAAACAGTGTCTCCTGTATGGGGCGGTCATTGCGACTCGCATGATAAGCCCGCTCAATGAAGTGGCGCGGGGATAAAAGATTTATTCAACACAACTGTTTCATTCCATGAAACGATCAAAACCAAAGTTGACCTGTTACTTACTAGACACATCGGCCCGTGCTAGAAGCAACAATAGTCGGCGTGCGCCAACGAGCGAGATACGAAATTGCGCCGGCACTTGGAGGGAGAGAGACATGCGCGTGAATCACGCCCTATCGACATGCGTTTTTTCGCTGGCTGCCGTCCTGGCCGCACCGGCCTGGGCTCAAGACACGGCGGCGCAGGATACGTCAGCTCAGGAGTCGCAGGCAGCCGATATCGGCGATATCGTCGTGACCGCACAGTTCCGCGAAACCAGGTTGCAGGACACGCCGATCGCCATCACCGCGGTCAACGCGGCGCTGCTCGAACAGCGCGGACAGACGGACATTTCGCAAGTGGCGGCACAGGCACCGAACGTGACGCTCAAGCCACAGCCGCAGAACGGTGGCGCCGGCCTCATCGCCTTCATCCGCGGCGTCGGCCAGGTCGACTTCAACTACGCGCTTGATCCGGGCGTGGGCGTCTATATCGACGACGTCTATATCCCGACGCTGACCAGCTCGATGCTCGACCTGATGGATCTGGAGCGCATCGAGATTCTGCGCGGCCCGCAGGGCACACTGGCGGGCAAGAACTCGATCGGCGGCGCCATCAAGCTGTTCTCGGTAAAGCCGGACGGCTCGGGCAGAGGCTCGCTGTCGGTCGGCTATGGCGCTTACAACAAGCTCGACATTCGCGGCATGGCCGACTTCGCGATGACCGACAATCTGTTCGTCCGCGTTTCCGGCGTGGCCAAGAGCAGCGACGGCTATGTCGACCTACTCGACTACGGCCTGAGCCATCCCAGCTCGAATGTACTGCCGACCAATTCGCGGGGCGGCGATGCCAAGGTGGGCACGCAGGGCGGCCAGTCCTACGTCGCCGGCCGCATCGCCCTGCGTTGGCAGCCGATCGACACGCTGGAGATCAACCTTTCCGGCGATTACACGTCCGACCGCTCGGAGCCGGCGCCCACGGTCTTGCTGGCTGCGGGTCTGGCGGGGCCGACCACCGCCAACCCCCACGAGTTCGACCCGACCATTCCATTCCCCGCGACCAACGCGGATGGCGGGGCCTGGCTGAAGGGCAAGGACGGCACCGCCGTGCCACTCGACTGCAACTTCGTGCCTTTCGGACAGTATAGCTGCGATACGCTCAACGCCTCGCAGTTCGGCGTCGATCCGCGCTATGTGAGCTACGCCAACTTCCAGGACGGCATGGATCCGACTTCGCAGGCGCCCTACAAGCCCTATACCGCGCTGCAAAATCAGGACTTCAAGGGCTGGGGCGTCCACGGCAACGTCTCGCTCGACCTGAGCGACACGCTGCAATTCGTCTGGATCAGCTCCTATCGCAAATATGAGACGCGCTGGGGCCAGGATCAGGACGCCACCCCGATCCCCGTGGCACAGCTCGACAACAAGATGAACCACCACGCCTGGAGCCAGGAGGTCCGTCTGAACGGCAGTCTGTTCGACAAGATGTTCGAATATACGCTGGGCGGTTTCTACTTCGACCAGAACGGCAAATACACCGCGCGCGTCGACCTGAACTATGCCGGCATCGACTTCGTTCACGGGCCGGACACCACGCCATCGACCTCCAAGGCGCTGTTCGCCAACGGCACCTTCCACGTGACGCCGGCATGGACCATTTCGGGCGGCGTCCGCTATTCCCGCGACAAAAAGACCTACACCTATTTCCGGCGCAACCCGGATCTGACCATTCCGTTCGGCGACTGGACGCCGGCCGACCTGCCCGCCCTGCCGATCTGCGAATTCTTCCAGGGCGCGCCGACCCACGGCCCGACCGGCATCGGCAACACGCCCAACTGTCTGCTGAGCGGCCTCTACAATATCTCGGATACCTTCAAGGGCAGCCGCTGGGATTGGCGCATCTCGACCGACTACCGCATCTCCGATGCGCTGATGGTCTATGCGTCGGCCTCGACCGGCTACAAGGGCGGCGGCGTCAATCCGCGTCCGTTCTTCGGCCCCTCGGCCGGCGACTGCAATGCACCGGGCTACACCGCGCCCAATCCGTGCAACCAGTTGGGCAGCTTCGAGCCGGAAACGCTCACCACCTATGAATTCGGCTTCAAGTCCGACCTCCTCGATCGCCGCTTCCGCCTGAACGGTGCGGTGTTCTTCAACAAGTACAACAACATCATCCTTCAGCTCACCGCCTGCCCCTCGACCCCGTGCCTCAAGCCGGCCAACATCGGCAAGGCGGACGTGAAGGGCTTCGAGCTGGAGACGACGATCCGCCCGGTCGACGGCCTCACCTTCGACGGCTCGATGAGCTACATCGACTTCGAGTATAAGACGACCGGCACCTCGGGCATTCCGCTCTCGGCAATCACGCCTTATACGCCGAAGTGGACATACAGCGTCGGTGCCCAATATGACTATCAGATGGATCCGGGCACGGTCTCGCTGCGTTTCGACGGGTCCTACCAGTCGAAGATTTACGGTGAGACGTCGAACTCCATCTGGAGCCGTATCGACTCCTACTTCCTGGGCAATGCCCGCCTGAGCTTCACCACGGCGGACAAGGACTGGCGCGTCGCGCTGGAAGTCCAGAACCTGTTCGACAAATATTACTTCCTCTCCAAGAGCGACGTCACCAACTCGCTCGGTGAGAACACCGGCGTGCCCGGCCTGCCGCGTACCTGGATGCTCTCCGTCAAGCGCAACTTCTGATCCGCGCGAATATGTAAGAGAAAGGGGCCGGCGATGCGCTGGCCCCTTTTTCGTGGGTTATCCCTCCAGAAGCCTGTCATGTTGAACGTGTTGCAGCATGGCGACGTTGAGGGTGGGGGGGCTTTCTCCACCCGTTAACCGTCGATCTGCCCTGACCCCAAAGTCCACGATAGCGCTTTACCGCTCTGGGCTCCTGCCGTCACAGGGGCACCGATCTCGTTCCGCCCCCTCACCGTAGCGCGATCCCACGCTTCACCCGCCACCGGGCGAAACGCACCGATTTCTTTCTGATGAGCCGCCTCCCTTTATGGTAGGGATAGGCTTGATTTGCGGGCAGAGGCCATGCTTTTCTAGCATGGTAGGTTTTTCCAACGCCCGCGGATCCGCGATATCGGCGCTTGCAACGAAACAGGATTGCCCATGCTCATCAAACGGCTCGACCACGTCAACATCCGCACGCGCGACCTTCCGCCCGTCGTCGCCTTCTATCGCGACATATTACTGCTGGAGGAGCGCGACCCGCCCTCCAACCTCGACAAGACGATGGTGCGCTGGATGTACGACCACAAGGACGACCCGATCGTCCACATCAGCACGCCCGGCGCGCTCTCCGAGCATGGCCAGTATGATACGATCACCGGCACCACCGGGGGGCTCGATCATATCGCCTTCCAGTGCGTCGGCTTCGCGCCGCTGATCGAGCGGCTCAAGAAGCACGGCATTCCGTGGCGCGAGAACCGCGTGGAGGTCATCAAGATGACGCAGGTGTTCCTGCACGACCCGACCGGCGTGCAGATCGAACTCAACGTGTTCGACGACTGACAGCGAAAAGGCCGGAGCGACGAGCGGCCAACGCCCGCGCCCATCCATGGCACCTTAGGAGAGAGATGATGAACAAGCCCGAAGGCAAGATGACCGCCCCGCCCGCGCAGGAGCGCAAGATCGTCAAGGTGCCCGAGCTGTTCCCGGAGCTGATCGCCAGGCACGCCATGCCCGGCCGGTTCGTGGACATTGCCGAGAAGGACAGCCCGTGGGTGCCGTTCGGCGAGAATGCGGCGATCAAGCATCTGCTGTTCGACACGCGGCACAACATCTACTCCAACATCCTGTGGATGAAGGGGCCGAGCGTGGTCGGCACCCACAAGCACCGCGGCTATGTGGTGATGATGTGCCTGGAGGGCAGCGTCCATTATCTCGAATATGACTGGCTCGCGACGCCGGGCTGCTTCATCTACGAGACGCCGGGCGAGGCGCACACGCTCGTCACCGATCACCCGGACGGCTGCAAGCTGTTCGGCTGGATGCAGGGGCCCAACGAGTTCTACGACAGCGACGGCAACTTCGTCATGACTGCCGATGTCTGGTGGTTCATGGACCATTATGAGAGCTACTGCCGCGAGCACGGCATTCCGCTCAATCCTCAGCTTTATCTCTGACACCCCGTGGGCGCCGGCAGACTGGCGCACCCTGCCCCGTTCCATTCCATCGCACCGAAAGGATATCCCCGCCATGAGTCAGACGCCCAAGGCCCTGGACCAGTTCGATATTGCCGGCCGCAGCGCCCTCGTCACCGGGGGCGCCTCCGGCATCGGCCTCGCTTACGCCGAGACGATGGCGGAAGGCGGCGCGCAGGTGACGCTGACCGACGTGGACGGCGAGGCGGCCGAGCGCGAGGCGGCGCGGCTGCGCGGCCTGGGCTACGATGTGCGCTCGGCCCAGCTCGACGTGAGCGACCGGGCACGCACCACGCAGGTGTTCGACGAGCATGAGGCGGCCTTTGGCGGACTGGACATCGCCTTCGCCAACGCCGGCATCGGCACCGGCCCCGGCTTCTGGGACCCGAACGGCCACCGCGCGGAAGGCGGCCAGGTGGATACCTACGATCCGGCGTGGTGGGACAGGATCATCGCGATCAACCTCACCGGCGCCTACAACACGATGCGCGACGCCGCACGGCTGATGAAGAAGCCCGGCCGCAAGAACGGGCGCACCGGCGGCTCGATCATCGCCACCTCATCCAACGCGGCGGTGGTGTGCGAGGCGATCGTGCCGATGCCCTATATGCCAGCCAAAGCAGGCGTCTCCCACATGGTCAAGCACCTCGCCTTCGAACTGGCGGAATATCATATCCGCGTGAACGCCATCCTGCCCGGCCCGTTCGTCACCAACATCAACAACGGCTCGCTCAAGGACCCGGTGGTGCGCGAGGCGTGGGACAAATCGACGCCGATGGGGCGCATTGCCGAGACCTACCAGTTGAAGCCGCTCGCCCTCTACCTCGCCTCCGACGCGTCCAGCTATGTGACCGGCAGCCAGATGCTGATCGACGGCGGCATGGCGCTTGGGAAATTCAAGTGAAAGCCAAGTTCAAGTAAGGGAGAGACAGCCATGAGCACCGCCGCACAGGCCGCCATCTGCTACGGCCACGACCATCCGTTTGCCATCGAGCCGGTGACGCTCGACACGCCGCGCGCCGACGAGATCCTTGTGCGCATCCACGCCTGCGGCATCTGCCACACCGATATGGCCGCGCGCGACCGGCAGTTGCCGACGCCGCTGCCGATGGTGCTGGGCCATGAGGGCGCCGGCGTGGTCGAGGCGGTGGGCACGGGCGTGACCCATGTGAAGCCGGGCGACCGCGTCATCATGAGCTTCAACAGTTGCGGGCATTGTCCGAGCTGCGAGATCGACAAGCCGACCTATTGCTATAATTTCGTGCCGGAAAACTGGATCGGCACCCGCGCGGACGGCAGCCCCACGACCCATCAGGACGACAAGCCGGTCAACGCCAATTTCTTCGGCCAGTCCTCCTTCGCCACCCACGCGCTGGCGCATGCACGCAACGTGGTGAAAGTGCCGGAGAGCGCGGCGGCGGTGCCGTTCAGCACGCTGGCGCCGCTCGGCTGCGGGTTGATGACCGGCTCGGGCGCGGTGCTGCGCAGTATGAACGTGCGGGCAGGCATGCCCATCGCGATCTTCGGCACCGGCGCGGTCGGCATCGCGGCGGTGATGGCGGCGAAGATCGCCGGTGCCAACCCGATCATCGCGGTGGACGTGCATGACAGCCGCCTCGCCCTCGCCAGCGAGATGGGCGCGACGCATACGATCAACGGCCGCAGCGAGGATGCCTTCGCCAAGATCAAGGAGTTGTGCCCGCAAGGTCTCTCCTATGCTTTCGACACAACGGGCATCAACACGTTGATCCAGCAGGCATTCGATTTGCTCGCGCCGCTCGGCACGCTCGGCATCGTCGGAGCCTCCTCTCCGACCGACAATCTCACCTTCAACGAGAGCAGCTTCATGGGCGGCGGCAAGCGGGTGATCGGCATTCTCGGCGGCGATTCCGACCTGTTCGGTTTCCTGCCAGACCTGATCGAGCATCACCTTGCCGGCCGTTTCCCGCACGACCGGCTCATCAAGACCTTCCCGTTCGATGCGATCAACGAGGCATTCCAGGCCGGCGAGAGCGGCTCGGTGGTAAAGCCGGTGCTGGTCATGCCGGGCTGATCCTCACCGCTCCCATCCCCGCCACACCACTATAGAAGGACCCCATGATGCGCGCCGCCGTGATGCAAGGGCTGCACAAGCCCCTCCTCGTCGAAACCCTGCCAGATCCGACGCCGGGCGAGGGCGAACTGGTCGTCAAGGTCGGCCGCTGCGGCATCTGCGGATCGGACCTGCACATGACCGAGGACGCCGGCTACGGACGCGGTGCGGGCGATGTGCTGGGGCACGAGTTTGCCGGCGAGATCGTAGCGATCGGCAAGGGCGTGGAGGGCTACCGCACCGGCGAGCTGGTCTCGGTCAGCCCGCTCCAGAGCTGCGGCCATTGCGACGCCTGCCTTGCCGGCGACGTGGCGTGGTGCGCGCATTTCGGCCTCCAGATGGGCGGCTATGCGGACTATGCCCTCACCCGGCCCAACCAGTGCGTGAAGCTGCCGCAGGCGCTGAGCCTGGCGGACGGCGCCATCGTCGAGCCGCTGGCGGTGGCCCGGCACGGCGTCTCGCTCTCCGGCATCCAGCCGGGCGACAAGGTGCTGGTGCTGGGCGCCGGGCCAATCGGGCTGGCTGTTGCCTTCTGGGCGCGGCGGGCGGGCGCGGGGCGCGTGGTCTTGCAGGACATTGCCGATTATCAGCGCGAGCGGGCGCTGGAGATGGGTGCCAATGCCTTCGTGGTCGACCGCGAGGACCCGGTCGGCGCCTCGACCAGCGCACTGGGCGGCCCGGCCGACATCGTGTTCGAATGCGTCGGCGTGCCGGGGCTGATCGCGCAGGCGGTGGGTCAGGTCCGCGCGCGCGGCACAGTCGTGCTGCTCGGCCTGTGCAGCCAGCCGGACACGTTCAACAGCTTTGCCATGCTCTCCAAGGAAATCCGCCTCATCACCTCCGCCTTCTTCACGCGCGGAGAATATGAGGCATCGCTGGACGCGCTGGAGCGCGGCGCCGCCGAGCCGCGCGCGCTCATCACCCAGACGATCAGCCTGGCCGAGACGCCGGACGTGTTCGAGAGCCTCAAGCGCCGCACCCACCAGTGCAAGGTGATGATCGCGCCGGGAGGCTGAGGACGACCTGTCCCCGTGCAGGCAGGAGCCAGGTGCGGCGAAAAAGCCGTAGCAGGCCCCCGGCGCCTGCTTTCACGGAACCTTCGCAAAAACGAGAAGCCGCTCATCCTGCGCACCCGAAGGCGGTTTTTCCACAGCTCCCGGTTCGAGTGCGCAGGGTGAACGGCGTTTCTTTCCGGCAGGCGCGGTCAAGAAGCCCGCTTTCGGGAGCACGCCACCGTCCCGGGAGCGATTTTTAGAGAAAGGCCACCTGCTCCGCTCCCTCTGAACCGTGCATATTTGTCACAGAGTGAGCACGTCTTGCGCCATGTGGCACGCGCACCCCTTCGCATATGTGATTATATCGGATAGGGGCGCGGCCATGAACGAACGTTTCACGGCAAGAGGAGCAGGAGCATGACGGCGCGGGGCCTTGCAGTGGAAAAGCCGCAACAGATCGAAGGCCCAACGGTGCGCGATGCCGTAATGGCGCTGCTGCGCGATCTCGGCATGACCACGCTGTTCGGCAACCCCGGCTCGACCGAGTTGCCGCTGTTCCGCGACATGCCGCAGGACTTCCAATATGTGCTCGGTCTTCAGGAGAGCGTCGTCGTTGGCATGGCGGACGGCTTCGCGCAGATGAGCGGCAACGCGGCGTTCGTGAACCTGCACTCGTCGGCCGGCACCGGCCATGCGCTGGGCAATATCTTCACCGCCTTCCGCAACCAGACGCCGCTGGTCATCACCGCCGGGCAGCAGGCGCGCTCGATCTTCCCTTACGACCCGTTCCTCTATGCCGAGCGGGCGACCGAGTTCCCGCAGCCGTTCGTCAAATGGACCTGCGAGCCGGCGCGCGCCGAGGATGTGCCGCTCGCCATCCTGCGCGCCTATCATATGGCGATGCAGGCGCCGCGCGGCCCGGTGTTCGTCTCGGTGCCGATCGACGATTGGGACCGGCCCTGCCAGCCGATCACCGCATCGACCGTGGCGCAGGAGACCGTCGCTTCCCCCGCCCTGCTGGCGCAGGCGGCCGAAGCGCTCAACAAGGCGAAATCGCCGGTGATCGTCGGCGGCGCGGGCGTGGGCCGGGAGAATGCGCGGGCAGCGCTGCAAAAGCTGGCCGAGGCGCATCAGGCGCCGGTGTGGGTCGCCCCGATGGCGGCGCGCGCGGTGTTCCCCGAGGATCATGCGCTGTTCGCCGGCTTCCTGCCCGCCTCGCGCGAGGCCATCGTCAACATGCTGGCCGGCCATGACCTGATCCTGGTGCTGGGCGCGCCGGTGTTCACCTATCATGTCGAGGGCTTCGGCCCCTATGTGCCCGAAGGCGCATCGCTCATCCAGATCGTCGACGATCCCGCTACCGCGGCGCGCACGCCGGTCGGCACCGCCATCGTCGGCAATGTGGCGGACGCGATCGCACGGCTGAGCGAGGCGGCCAGCCCGGTCGCGCGCACCGCCCCCGCCCTGCCCGACCCGGCGGACGAGCCGGCCGGCGCCGGCACCGCCATCACCGACGCGCTGCTCATGCGGCGGCTCGACGCGCTGCGGCCCAAGGGCCTCATCATCAGCGAGGAAGCGCCGAGCACGCGCGGCCCGCTGCACGACTATTTCCCCATCCGGCTGGAGGACGAGTTCACGGCGACGGCGAGCGGCGGCCTCGGTTTCGCGCTGCCCGCAGCCGTGGGCGCGGCACTGGCACAGCCCGACCGCACCGTCTTCTGCCTGCTGGGCGACGGCTCCTCCATGTATTCGGTGCAGGGCCTGTGGACGGCGGCGGACCTCAATCTCGACGTCAGGTTCCTGATCGTCAACAACGGCGGCTACGCCGCGCTCGATCAGTTCGGGTCCTTGTTCGACATCAAAGTGGTGGGCAGCAAACTGCCTAATATCGATTTCGTGAAGCTCGCCGAAGGCATGGGCATGCCCGGCGAACGGATCACGCAGGTGGCGGAGCTTGACGACGCCATCACCCAGCTCTTCTCCGGGAAGGGCCCCCGCTTGCTGGAGGTCGTTGTCCAGCGCTAGCGGCCTTCTCCGGCTGTAAGACCCGATCGGCGCCGTCAATTCCGATGGCGCCGGCCAAAATATAATGGAGACGTTTCATGTTGAAAACCTCATTGATGGTGCCAGCGTTGCTGCTGGCGTCCACAAGCGCTTTCGCGCAAGTCGCGAGCCAACCCGCCGCCGGCGCCGATGACGCCGACATCACGGACATCATCGTCACCGCGCAGAAGCGCGAGCAGTCGCTCCAGGATGTGAGCGCCGCCGTCAGCGCCGTAGGTGCCGACCGCCTCGCCGCCGCGCAGGTGAACAACATCTCCGACCTGCAAACCATCGTGCCGTCGGTCAACTTCGGCAGCGACTTCAACCAGGCCAAGATCTTCATCCGCGGCGTGGGCGCCAACACCTCCACCAGCGGCAGCTCCACCGGCGTCGCCCTACACGTCGACGGCGCCTATGTGGCGCGCGCCGAGGCGCAGCTCACCTCGCTGTTCGATCTGGAGCGCGTTGAGGTTCTGCGCGGCCCGCAGGGTTCGCTCTATGGCCGGAACGCGGTCGGCGGCTCGGTCAATCTCATCACCGCCAAGCCGACCCGCGATTTCAGCGGCTACGCACGGATGACCTACGGCAATTACGACCAGCTCACCTCCGAGCTGGCGATCAGCGGGCCGATCACCGAGAACATCCTGTTCCGCGTCGCCGGCAAGATGGAGAGCCGCGACGGTTTTGGCACCAATCCGGTGACGGGCGCCGATGTGGACGACCTCAAGCGCCGCATGGCGCGCGCGCAGGTGCAGTTCAACTTCACCGACGATGTGAGCCTGCTGCTCTCGGGCGAGTATTTCCGCCAGGACGACAGCTCGGGCGCGGTGCATTATCTGCGTGACTCCTTCCCGGGCGTCGCCCGCCTCGCCTCGCTGGGCGCGGGCGGCTATGCGGCCAAGCCGCGCGATCTGGCCACCGAAATCCAGCCGGGCACGGACACCAAGTCCTACAGCTTCACCGGCACGTTCCGGGCGCAGCTCTCCGACACGGTGACGCTGACCAACATTGCCAACTACCGCAACTTCAAGACCTCGCTGTTCCAGGATCTCGATCTCTCGGCAGTCGTCGACGCCTTCCCGCTCAACGGCATGCCGACCACCATCCACGAGCGGCGGATCGACAGCGAGCAGGTCAGCAACGAGTTGCAGCTCAACTACTCGTCCGACTTCGTCAACATCGTGGTCGGCGGCTATTACTTCCACGAGCGGCAGCGGCCGATCGACAATGTCGGCTATCAGCGCCGCAACGGTCTGGCCGGCAACCTCGATGTGCTGGAGCGTGACGCCGGCCTGCTGGCGGCCAAGGGCATGACCCTTGCCGACGTGTATGAGCTGTGCGGCTACGGCCCCGGCACGACGACCTCCGGCGACCTCATCGCGCCCAAGCGCGTCTGCACCAAGTCGAACCTGGGCGACACGGCTTATGCCTTCTTCGGTCAGGCCAATCTCGACTTCGGCATGTTCTCGGACAGCCTCGCCGGCGTCAGCCTGAAGCTGGGCGGCCGCTACAGCCACGAGAAGGTGACGACCGAGAACCCGTCGGTCATCGTCCGCTATGCCGGGCCGACCTTCACGCCTGCCACGGCACTGCCGACGCTGGTTTTCAACGCCGCGGACAGCCACAACGAGCGGTCGTTCAACGACTTCACGCCGGAAATCGGCCTCCAGTATCAGCCGAACCGCGATCTGCTGTTCTATTACACCTACTCGGAGGGCTTCAAGGCGGGCTCGGGCGAGAACGCCTCGAACAGCAGCACGATCGTCGACCCGGAGACGATCAAGAACCACGAGGCAGGCATCAAGGCGAGCTTCGGCCGCGTGCTGACCGTGAACCTGGCGGGCTATGCCTACACGCTCAACGGCTTGCAGCTCAACAAGACGATCGCGGGCGGGCCGACCGGCTACACCACGATCTTCCAGAACGCCGCCAAGACCCGCGCCAAGGGCATCGAGGCCGACGTACTGCTGCGCCCGGCGCGCGGCCTGCGCATCAGCGGCGCGCTCTCCTATACGGACGCGCACTTCGTCGACTATCTGACGCTCGATCCGCTGAACCCGGCCAACATCGCCGGTGGCACGCCCTATGACCCGGTGACGAACCCGGACCCGACGGCCTTTGGCGCGCCGAGCGGCGGCAACATCCAGCTTGCCGGCAACGACACGCGCAACAGCCCGCGCTGGGCGTGGAACCTCCATGGCGAGTATGACATCCGCTCGACCGTGGGCCTGTTTACGCCGAGCATCGACATCTCGTACAAGAGCCGCACCTACTTCAGCGAGTATGAGCGGGCTATCGAGAGCAGCCGGGCCTACACCATGGTCGACGCATCGCTCGCCTATGAGACGGACGATGGCCGCATCCGGGCGCAGATCTGGGCGAAGAACCTGTTCGACGTGACCCGTCCGGGCAGCACCTTCGCGCTGGCGACCGGCCGTCTGCTCGGCGTCACCTGGCTGCCGCCGCGCACCTATGGCGCGACCATCGGCTACAAGTTCTGACGATATGAGACTCCGGGCGGCTGCACATGCAGCCGCCCGGACTTTTTGCTGCGCTCCGGCCAATGCAGGCACGCTCCATGCGGATGCATCGCCGCGCGAGGGCATCCACCCGACAGCACCGGCACCATTGCTCGAAGCGGGCGGCAATTTGCCCATGGCGGCATTGCATTGCGCGGCCTAGATGGGCCAGATGCCCAGCGGCAAGCCCAAGAGCGAGAGAGACGATCCATGGCCAAGACTTTCATCACCTGCGCGATTACCGGCGCGTCGCCGATGCCCAAGCATCCCAACTTCCCGTTCCGCCCCGAGCATGTCGCGCAGGAAGCGCTGGACGCAGCCGAAGCGGGCGCCTCCATTATCCACGTCCACGTCCGCAACGGCGAGGATGGCACCCCCAGTCAGGCGCTGGAGGATTACCGCACGGTGGTGAACCTCATCCGCGCCAGGAATACCGAGGTGATCCTCAACGTCACCACCGGGCCGGGCTGCATGTGGTTCCCTAAGAGCGCCGAGGAACCGGCAGCGCCCGACATGGAAAAGACGCTGATGTTCACCGCCGAGCGGCGCATCGAGCATATTCTCGACCTCAAGCCGGACATGTGCACGCTCGACATCTGCACCATGAACCTGTGGGGCGGCATCGCCATGAACCTGGAGATGATCGTCGGGCGGATGGGCACGATGCTTCAGGACGCCGGCGTGCTGACCGAGATCGAATGCTTCGAGGCGGGCGATTTCGTCTTTGCCGACGATCTGATGGCCAAGGGCATGATTCCGAAGAACGCGCCCTTCACCTTCGTGCTCGGCACCAAATACGGCCTGCCCGCCACGACCGAGGCGATGATCTATTCGAAGAACCAGATCCCGCGCGGCGCCCACTTCACCGGTTTCGGCATCTCGCGCCACAGCTTCCCGATGGCAGCGCAGTCGGTTCTGCTCGGCGGCCATGTCCGCGTCGGCTTTGAGGATACGATCTATCTGCGCAAGGGGCAGCTCGCCAACAACAATGCCGAGCTGGTCGAATGGGGCGCGGAGATCGTCAACAAGCTGGGCGGTGAAGTCGCCACGCCGGGTGAGACCCGCGAGATGCTCGGCCTCAAGAACTGACGACGGGTGGCGACCGGCAGGGATATGGCGGAGATGCGCAAGGCGGAGTCCTCGTCGGTCAAGTCGGCGACGCGAACGCTGGACATATTGGAATATGTGGTCGGCAGCCGCCGGCCGGTGAGTGCGGCGGAAATCGCCTCCGCGCTCGCCATTCCGGTGAGCAGCCTCTCCTACCTGCTCGCCACGCTGATCGAGCGCGGCTATCTGACGCGCAACGGCCGCTCGCACCTGCCCGGCCCGGCGCTGGCCCGGCTGCACCCGGACGAGACGGTAGGGGCGCTCAGCGACCGGGTCTATCCGGTGGTGCGGTCGGTCTCGCTCCAGTTGAACGAGACGGTCTCCTTCTTCGTGCGCCACGGTTTCGAGATGGAGGCGATCGCCGGCGAGGTGGCCCCGCAGGCGCTGCGCTACACCATCGAAGTCGGCCGGCTGGTGCCACTGCACGCCTTCGCGGCCGGCAAGGCCATCCTCGCGACATTCAGCGAGACGGAACTGGCGGACTATTTCGCGGCAGGCGGGCGTGACGTGTTCACCGACTCCACGCTAACCAGCGAGGCGGCCCTGCGCGCGGAGCTGACCGATATCGCCCACACCGGCGTTGCCCGCACGGCGGAGGAATATACGCCCGGCATCATCGGCATCGGCCGGGCGATCTGGCGGGACGGCGCACCGCTGGGCGCGATCAGCGTCGCGATTCCCGCTGCACGGACCAGCCCGGCGCTGGAAGCGCGCGCGGTGGAGCTTCTTCACCGCGCGGCGGACGCGCTGGGCAGCGGCTGATGGCCGTCAACCTGCTCACGCCGCTCCCCGATGCGCGCCAAGCGGAGGTCTTCACCGCCCTGCTGGCGCGCCCCGGCGTGCGGATCGAGCGGATCGTCTCGCAGGGGCAGGCGACGCCGGAGGACGCACCCTATGACCAGCCCCACGACGAATGGGTGCTGCTGCTCGCCGGCACCGCACGGCTATGGCTGGATGGATCGGGCGAGCAGGCGCTGGCGCCCGGCGATGCACTGCTCATCCCCGCCCATGTCCGCCATCGCGTGACATGGACGCAGGCCGAGCCGCCGACCGTATGGCTGGCGGTCCATCTGGAAGGCACCTGACCATGGCCGAGATCGTCAACCTGCGTATGGCCCGCAAGGCACGGGCACGCACCGAGGCGGAGCAGAAGGCGGCACAGAACCGCGCCAAATTCGGCCGCACCAGGGCCGAGAAAGCCGCCGAGCGGACCGAGGCAGAGCGGACGGCGCGGGCACTGGATGGCGCGCGGCGCGATATGGGGGAAGAGGGGCCGCCTTGAGGCGGACATATCCGGGCGAGCCTTTGATCGACTGTGCGGCAGCGCCGCGCATACCCCTCACCAGCGGCGCACGGTTCCACATCCCTGCTGCGGCGGCGCCCGTCCTACGCCTTGCCCGCCAGCCCTTCCATACGGCCTCTCGCGAGGACACCGGCCACGATCCGGTCGCAGCGCTCGCCATCGAACGCGAAAGCTTCGTCGAGCGCGACGTCCATGGCCTGCGCGATGCTCTCCCGCAGCAGGCTCCGCGCGCGGAAGAAGCGGGTCCGGACCGTCGCCTCGGGAATATCGAGCGCCTGCGCGACATCCTCGACGCTCAGTTCCTCGACCGCGCGCAGCACGAAGACCGTGCGGAACGCGTCGGGAAGAAGGTCGATGCGCGCTTCCATCAGCGTCCGCATCTGCGCGCGCGCCGCCGCTTGCTCGGGGCTTCGGCCGGGTGCCTCGGTCAGCGCCGCCTGAATCTCGGGTTCGGGTGATGCCATCGCGGCCTCCAGAGGAATGACCTCGGCGCTCTTGCGCCTCAGCCGGCCCAGAGCTTCGTTGACGGCGATGCGCACCAGCCATGTCGCCAGCCGGCTTTGCGCGCGA
The DNA here is from genome assembly GCA_001899715.1 of Sphingobium sp. 66-54. Lineage (GTDB taxonomy): Bacteria > Pseudomonadota > Alphaproteobacteria > Sphingomonadales > Sphingomonadaceae > Sphingobium. Next base: position 12,359 of record MKWI01000024.1, on the reverse strand, counting down.
TAGCCGGAAAGCGCCCGCCACGCGCGCAGATAGGCTTCCTGCACCACATCCTCGGCCTCGGTGTCGCTGCGCACGATGCTACGCGCGCTACGGAACAGCAACTGGTTGTGACGCCGCATGATGACCTCGAACGCAGCCTCGTCGCCCTCGGCCGCGCGCGCGACCAGGTCCGGCTCCGACAGGCTCCCCGGCAAACGTCCCGCCGGCTTGTCACGCATGATCGGCATCGTCGCCCCCTCTCGCCGCGCTGGCCCATGATGCCCCTCAATCACGGCCGACGCCATGCCCGTAGACGAGCCGGCCGCCAAACCATCCGCCAGCGGCAAGGGAAAGAAAACCACCTGCATCGAGCAGCAGGGAAAGACCATCCGGCGGCAACGGCTGGAGGTGGTCGAGCCGCAGCAGCAGGCGCGTGGCGAACAGGGTCAACGCCGCGAGCATCGCCCCCATGTGCCAATAGGCGTCACGCATCGCCGCCCCTTCGGGAACGCGGGCAAGCTCTATCAGGCCGGCGGCCATCGCGACCAATGCCATCGCGCACCCCGTCGCGAGCAGACCACCCGACCACTGCCAGGCGGCCTCGCCCAGCCACAGACCGGCAAAGTCCGCCGCCACGGCGAGCGACCAGCACGCTACCGGGAAATGGACGAGCGCGGGATGCAACGGATGGCGCATCGGCCTCAGAGCGCCTGACTGAGCAAGGTCAGAAAGCCGGCCACGGCGACGGCGGCGTGGATCCCGACGATCGCCTTGGGCGGCAACCGCTTGCGCAGATGGAACGAGGCAAGGAAGAAGCCGCCGAACGCGGCGACCAGAAGGAGCACGAAGGCGATCAGCACGGGCTGCGCCACGGCCCCTTGCGCCACCAGCACGATCAGCAAAACCAGGCCGGTCGCGCCGAGCAGCGCATGCACCAGCGACAGAGCCCAGGGAGCGAACTTGCCGCGCAGGACATGCGCGGCAAGGACCAGACCGCCGATAGCGGCGATGGCGAAGGCAATCAAAGCGTAGCTCAGCATCTCACGATCCTCCTGCGGGACCATGTCGCGACCGGACCGGTCATGCGCCCAGACAGGCGCCCCGCATGGTATCCCAACCATTGGATGCGGTGAGGAGGCGCTACGTTCCCGAGGCCCGGAGAAAATGAGGTTTACGGCGCAAGGGAGGAGCATTCCGTGTGCTCCTCATGCCCGGGCTGCTTCAAGGGCGCGGAAACCCAGCTCGATCCCATCGCGGAGGAAACCGGGCTTTATCAGGTCGTCGATCGGGCCTGCTCCCCACCCCATTCCCGCCGTCACCCACAAAAAAGCGGGGCCACCCACCGGCAGCCCCGCTTCTTGTTCCGTCAATCAGACCTGACGATCAGGCCTTCTTGTTGCGCCAGCTATCGGCGTAGCCGTCACGCGCGACTTCCGAATAGGGAACCGGCGAGACGACGGCCGTGATCTCGGTCTGCACGTGGCGCTCGACGGTCGGCTTGCGGGTGCCGCCGTTCGGCTCGCCCCAGAGGAGCTGAACCTTGGTGCCGGGCTTGGCATATTCGGCGTCGAGGATCGCCAGCGTCAGCATCTTGCCTTCGTTCTGGCTGTAGCCGATCCAGGTCGACACGCCGACGCGCTTGCCATCCACCAGAACGGCGTCGTTCGGGTGCATCGAGTAAACCGCGCTCGGAAACTCGAAATACTTGGCGCGGTCCTGGCCCTTGGCGAAATTGGAGCTGATCGCGCGGAGGACTTCCTCATTGTCGAGCGCCAGCGTCACCTTCTCGCGGTGCGGGCCGGGGGCCATCTTCTCAAGCGCCTCACGGCCGATGAAGTCGTGGTCGAACTTCACGATGATGCCGTAGCCGATGTCCCAGGGCGTGAAGAAATAGCCCTCGACGCTGTCCGGTACATAAGAGCCGCCGATGGAGCACATGGCGCCATAGCTCTTGTCGCTGGCCCACTCGCGGAAGCCCTTCGAGCCTTCGCCGGCGAGGAAGCCGGGGACCGGGGACGGGATCCAGCCCGACTCCAGCGTGTTGGACGAGTAAGCGCGGCCGCCGACCAGCTTGAGGCCGTGGTTCTTGCCGGCCTCGACCAGCGCGGAGTGGACGGCCTCATAGTCGGCCCACGGGCCATACAGCTCGTAGCCCGGCTGACCGGCCATGCCGTGACGCAGCGCACCGACCGTCTTGCCGGCGATCTTGACGTCCGCCATGTTGAAGAACTTGAGCGCCGGCGGCTCGGCGCCCATCGCGTCGCGCAGGATCGCCATGGCGTTCGGGCCCTGGAGCTGGAAGCGATAGGAAGTGCGCTTGCCGTCCGTGCGCAGTGCCCAACGCTCGTCGCGCGTCACTTTGACATTCCACTTGCCGGTCGCGGCGTGATACTCGGCCCACTCGATGGCAGGCGCGCGGCCGACCAGGTTGAACTTGTTCTCGGCGAGGTAGAACAGGATCACGTCGCCGATGACATAGCCCTCGGGCGTCACCGGGACCCACTGCTTGGCCTTGCCGGGCACGAAGTTCTTGAAGCTGTTGATGCCGAGATACTCAAGGAACTTGAACGCATCCGGACCTTCGACCAGCAGGTCGACCATGTGGTAGCTCTGGTTGAACAGAACCGCGGTCTCGGTCCAGCCGCGCTGCTCGTCGCGCCAGTTGGTATATTCGGCGGGAACACCGGGATACACGTTCGGGCCGGTCTGCTGGTTACGCAGCAGCTCGACGACATCCTTCCCTTTCAGCACATCTTCCAGACTCTTGCTCATCGTCTTCTCCTTGAGGTGAGATTAGTGGTGGAACTTGGCCATTGACTGCGGCCCTAAATCGTTTCGAGCCATGAGACCAGCGCCCCGGTCATCGCTTCGGGCTGCTCCACGGGGAGCATGTGCCCGGCGTCTTCGATGATCGCGAGGGTCGCCCCCGGAATGGCTGCGGCGATGGTGTGGTGCTGTTCCGGCGAGGCCCATGCATCATGCGCGCCGACCGCGACCAGCGCGGGGCAGCGGATCGTCGGCAGCAGGCTCTCGACCTCCGGCCGGCCAAGCAATGCACGCACCTGCCGCTCGAACGTGTCCAGCCCCATGTCCGCGCACATGCGGGCGAGCCGGTCCATCAGGCCGGTTTGCAAGCGGTTGGGCTCCCACACCATCGGCGGCAGCCAGGCGTCGATCAGTGCATCCATACCCTGCTCCACGCCGCGTGCGAGCAAGGCGAAGCGCTTCTCCGCCTCGCCGGGCCTGGGCGGGTGAACGCCGGTGCTGACCAGCGCGATGCCCGCAACCCGCTCGGGCGCGCGGCGGACGATTTCCAGCGCGACACGGCCACCCATCGAATGGCCCGCGAGCGCGAAACGCGGCGGCGCGTCGGCCAGCACGCGCTCGGCCATGATGGCGAAGCTGTCGGCATCGCCATAGCCATTGATCGCGTGGACGGGACGATGGGTGCGCAGACTCTCGACCTGCGGCGCCCAGATGCGGGCATCGCAGATCAGACCGGGCAACAGCAGCAGCGGCGTCGCCGAAGGATCCGAGTCAGCCATGAGAATCCGATTTGTTTCGTATATACGAAATGTTCGCCTACTCGAAAATCACTGCGAGCGCCAGCGTAAACTGGTTGGGACTCACGACGATTTTCACTGGGTGAGCGGTATAGAAAGGGCGCGACCGGGTTGGAAGCGTTGGGCGATGGACTGGGCACGCGCAGCGTGGGGTTGGAACGGGTGGGCCACCGTTTACATGACGACGCTTTTATGCGCGTGGTGGCCCATTGCTTACCCCAAAGCACCACGTGCTCCTGCGAAAGCAGGAGCACGTCGCTTTCTTGTCACGCGTTTACGCGGCGTGTCTCGACTTCGCTCGACACGAACGGAAGCCGCCTTCAGCGCACCAGCATCAGCGCGTCGAGCGCCACCACGCCCTGCCCCTTGGGATAGAGCACCACGGGGTTGAGATCGAGTTCCTCGATGGAAGGCTCGCCGAGCAGCAACTGGCCGATTGTCGCGATCAGCGCGGCGGCGGCCTCCACGTCCAGCGCGGGGGAGCCGCGATAGCCGTTCAGTAGCGCCGCCTGTTTGAGCTGGTTCAGCTCGGCGACGATGCCCGCCTCGGTAAGATCGGGCGCAAGCAGGCGCACGTCCTGCAAGATCTCCGCCGTGACGCCGCCGAAGCCGGCGAGGATCACCGGACCCCATTGCGGATCGTTCTTGGCGCCGACGATCAGTTCCAGCCCCCGCGCGCCCATCGCCTCGATCAGCACGCCGTCGAGACGGATGCTGGCATCGTAGCGGGCGACATCGGCGTGCATCTTGTCCCACGCCGCGCGGATCGCATCGTCGCCCGAGAGATTGAGCGCGACACCGCCGGCATCGCTCTTGTGGCTCAAGGCAGCAGCCTGCGCCTTCATGACGACCGGCCCGCCGATCGCCCGTGCCGCCGCGACCGCCTCATCCACCGTCGCCGCGAACTGCCCCTTGGGAAACGGGATGCCGATCGGCCCAAGCAGCGCCTTGGCGCGATATTCCGGCACGACGCCATGCTCGTTCGCCAGCGCCGGCACCTTGAGCGGCGCGGCGGACGACACGGCCCCATCCCGCGCGCCGGCAACCGTGAGGCTGCGCACGGCGCGGAAGGCGCGCTCGGTGGTCGGGAAGTAGGGAATGCCCTCGGCCCGCAGCGCCTCGATCCATGAGGCGGGCACCTCGGCGCCCTCGTCCACGCCGGCGAACACCACCGGTTTGCTGGGCTTCAGCTCCTTCACCGCCTTGAGGAACGGCGGCAGCTTGATGCCGACGGTGGCGGGGTTGGTCTGGATGATCCCCGCGACGATGGTGCCGACGCGGTCGTCATCGAACAGCGCAGCGAGCGTGCGATAATACATGTCCGGATCGACCAGCCCCTGCGCCGTCAGGTCGAGCGGATTGCTGACCGGCACGAAATCCGGCAACGCCGCGCGCAGGGCCGGTGCATTATCGTCGGTCAGATGCGCGAGCGGCAGGCCGATCTCCTCGGCCAGATCGAGCGTCAGCGCCTTGAGTGCGCCGGATTCGCCTAGTACCGCCGTGTTGCCGCTGGGCAATGCGGTGCAGCGCGCGGCGATCTCGCTAATGTCGCCCAGCTCCTCCAGCGTCTCGGCGACGATCACGCCGGCGCGCTCCACCTTGGCACGCATCAGCTTGTAGTCGCCGGCCATGGCGCCGGTGTGCGTCGCGGCGGATTCGCGCGCGGCGCTGCTCTTGCCGGGGTGGAGCAGGATGACGGTCTTGCCCGCCGCCCGCGCCCGGCCGACCGCCGCGAGGAAACGCGCGGGCTGGCGGAACTGCTCGACGATCATGGCGATGATCCGCGTCGTCTCGTCGGCGATCAGATAATCGACGAAATCCTCGACGCCGTTGCCCGCCTCATTGCCGGTGGAGACTGAGAAGCTGAGGTCCACCTTGCGGGCGAGCAGCATCACCGCCAGCACCGCCGCCATGGCGCCGCTCTGCGAGACGATGCCAACACCGCCGGGACTTTTGCCGTCGAGCGGCGTGTCGATGAAGGTCAAGGGAATGCGATCGACATAGTTGACCGAGCCGAGGCAGTTCGGCCCCTCAATCACCATGCCCGCCTCCGCCGCGATGCGGCCGATCTCGCGCTGGTCAGCCAGCCCCGCCTCGCCGCCCTCGGCAAAGCCGGCGGCGAAGATCATCACCGCGCCGACCTTGCGGGCCGCGAGCGCGCGCACCGTGTCGACCACGGCGACGCGGGGGATGGCGAGGATGGCGAGGTCCACGCCCTCCGGCATCGCCTCGACGCTCGGCAGGCAGGGCCGGTCGCCGATGGTCTCGCGCTTGGGGTTGATGAGGTGAATCTCGCCCGGATAATCATTCCGTTCGAGATTCGCCAGCACCACCGCGCCCAACGCGCCGGGTTTCTCCGACGCGCCAACGATGACGACCGACCGCGGCCGCAACAGCCGGTCGATATTGCCCACAGTCGCTCCGGCCTGCGTTGCAGCCTCGGTCGTCATCTCGTTCCTTTCCCTCGTCTCTGTGCTGTGAACGCGCGGCCGATCAGACCTCGGTCTTGTTCTTGTCGTAGTGGCCGAGGCCGGGTTTGAACGTCTTGTCGTCGAGGAACTGCTTCATCGCGACATGACGGCCGTCCGACTTGTCGAACCAGTTGAGGCCCTCCTGCAAGCGGATCAGATAATCCTCGGCATTGTCGTAGGTCATCTCGCGCACGCGACGGACGGCGTCCTTGGTGTATTTCACCGTCGCCCAGTTCTTCTGCACCAGCGTCTCGGCGACCTGCTTGACCCGCGCCCTGAGCTGATCGGCCGGGAGCGACTCGTTGACAAGATGATATTGCGCGGCCTGCGGGCCGGTGAGGTTCTCGCCCATCATCGCATGATACATGGCGACGCGCATCGGCATCAGCTCGGTCGCGACCTTGGTGGCGCCGCCGCCGGGGAGGATGCCCCAGTTGACTTCGGACAGGCCGAACTGCGCATCATCCGAGCAGAAGGCGAGATCGCAGGCGAACAGCGGGCCGTAGCCGCCGCCGAAGCACCAGCCGTTGACCATGGCGATGGTCGCCTTCTGGTACCAGCGCAGCCGCTCCCACCAGGTGTAAGCCTCGCGCTGCGACTTGCGCACGCCGGGCAGGCCCTGCGCCTCGGTCTCGCGGAAATATTCCTTGAGGTCCATGCCGGCCGACCAGGCCGTGCCCTCGCCGGTGAGCACCAGCACGCCGACATCGTCGCGGAACTCCAACTCCTCAAGCACGCGCAGCATCTGGCGGTTGAGCTTGGGGCTCATGCAATTGCGCTTGGCGGGTCGGTTGAAATAGACCCAGGCAACATTGTTCTCGATCTCGTAGCGGACGGTATCTTCTTCACGTTCCACGGCGGACATGGCCCTATCCTTTCTGGATGAATTCTGCTATAGACCATAGCGGTTCTCCGACGGGAGGGCAAGAGACCGGAGCAGGCCGATGACCGTTAAATCGCACGACGGGACAAACACAGCAACATCAGCCGGACAGGCCCCCGGCGGCACGCCGGACGAGCGGCTGGCGAGCCCGCTGGACGGGCTGCTCGGCTACCGGCTGCGCCGTGCCTCGATGGTGCTGATGGCCGATCTGGCGAGCGTGCTGCGCCCCTTCGGTCTCAGTGCGGGGGAAGCCTCGCTGCTCATCCTCGTCGGCGCCAATCCGGGCTGCCGGCAGAGCGATGTCGGCCGCGCGCTGGAGATCAAGCGCGCCAACCTCACGCCGCTGGTCGGCCGGCTGAAGGCGCGCGGCCTCATCACCGATGCGCCGATCGACGGCCGCTCGCTCAGCCTGACGCTGACGGAGGAGGGCCGGGCCTTGCAGGAGGAGGCGCTGACTCGGATCACCACCAGCGACCGCGCCGTGCGCAAGCGGCTGAGCATGGACGAGACGAGCCTGCTGGCCGCGCTGCGCGAGATGACCGGCTGAGCGCCCGTCGATTGCGCGGCCCATCCGCCGTCAAGGGCGGATCGGGTTGCTCGATATGATCGGGGAAAATGGCGCACCCAAGAAGATGAAGATGAGAACTGGTTGATCGTCGTTTGAACAGTCATGGACCGACGGTTGGGGCGGCTATGCGCCTCACCCCGACCGTTTTCCAGCTCATTCAGGGTTTCCGGAAACTGTCATTATGACAGCACTCGCGATTGCTCGCACAAATGCGGTTGATATTTCATCGTTCCGCCACGCCGATGAGTGCAGTTGAGGCGATTGGCAGGATCGGGCGACCATCGGCCCTGTCCCGCGCCTCGGAAACCACTGCGGCCTTTTCGGTGTCGTCCAGGCTGGTCCAGTCGGGGGACATGCCGAAAAGCGTATCAGGTGCGTCGAGCGCCGCCATGTCTAGTAGATAATCATGCGTTACCGCTTCGATCCGGGGGTTGCTATAGCCGGCAGCGACGAGGGCGCCGGCGAAATCCTCCGGATCACTCAGCGCCTGAACGGCTTCAGGCATTGCCATACCCGACCGATCAGGAAACAATTTCTGCCTGATCTGGCTCAAGAGGAGGAAGGTCGCCGCCCCCCGAGCCTGCCAGGTCGCGACAACGCCATGCCCGCCGGGCCGCGTAACCCGGCACATCTCCGCCAAACCCTTGCGCCAATCGGGGAACATGATGACGCCGAAGATCGAAAAGACGGCATCGAAATGCGCGTCGGGAAGGTCGAGCGCCTGTCCGTCCATTACCCGCGCTTCGACGTTGGGCAGGCCGGCAGCGGCGACGCATCCCACCATGCCGGGAGAGAAATCGGTCGCCAGCACGCTTGCTCCAGTGCGCGCGGCTGCCAGCGCGAGCGCGCCGGTGCCAGTCGCCACATCAAGAACATGGCTCTGAGGCGTCAGGGTCAGACGCGCCAGCGCCGCCTCCGCAAAGAGCGCGGTGAAGGGGTGCGCGGTCTGCTGATAATGGCTCGCGGCGCTGTCCCAGTGATCGGGGTTCTCGAACTCTCGCATTTCTGCACCTCGCAAATCATGTAACTTACTGAGTAACATGATTCGATTCCCTTGCCAACGGCTAGGGACATGCGAAGATCGGCCAATGCGAAACGACAGCCGCCTTTCCCGAATGCTGCACGTGCTGCTCCATATGGCGCGGCATGACGGCCCCATGAAGTCGGAGACGATCGGCACGATGCTGGGGACCAATCCAGTCGTCGTTCGCCGTACATTGGCGGGGCTGCGCGATGCAGGCTATGTTCGATCGGAGAAAGGCCACGGCGGCGGCTGGGTCATTGCGTGCGACCTGGAGCGCGTGTCACTTCTCGATGTCTATCGGGCAGTTGGCGGCCCCCGGCTATTTGCGATCGGGAACGAGCACTCCAATCCAGACTGCGCGGTCGAGCAACTCGTCAACACAGCGGTGGAAGATGTTCTTCGCGATGCAGAGGCATTGCTGGTCAAGCGGCTGGGTGCGGTGAGCCTCGCAGAGCTGAGCAGAGGTCTCGACGCGCGCTGTGCAGGTGTTTCCAGGCGGCGGCTCCCCGGCGTCGATTAGGCGATAGCGGATTGCCTCCCGCTCGCCACAATCAGCCAAAGTTCTCTCTTTTGTTCAGGAACGGCCTCAGCCAAAAATGGCGGATTTCCGTGCTTCTGAATATTTGGTGCGCCCAAGATGATGAAGATGCGACTGGTCCATCATTGTATAACGTCTTTGCCCAATGATCGACCGTCTCGTATCGGATTTTAGCGTTCGACATTCGGCCAAACCGCGAGGATGATCGCAAGGTAATTAAGGCGCGCGGATCGCCGCATCATCTCGTCGCCGCGTCTCCCGATGGAGCAAATAAGCCTCCATCCCGGAACAAGCGATCCCACATCGAAGACTAATCGGCGTCTGGATTCGACCGTGCCGGTTCTTTGGCCATGCCCTCGGCGAGCTTCCCCATGAGGCGCACCAGCTCATTGAGCTCCTCGTGAGACCAGTCGTGGAACAGTTCCAGCGCCATAGTCTCACGGGCGGTGTCGAGAGCGTCGGTCGCCGACTTTCCTCGGGGTGTGATAATTGCCTCGCGCACGCGCTTGTCCGCCGACCCGGCACGACGCTCGACGAGGCCGAGTTCTTCCAACCGCGCGACCTGGCGACTGACGGTCGTGTAATCGCGGCCAACCCTGCCGGCGAGATCGACGACCCCGATCGGTCCCTTGCGCTCGACGAACACGAGCAGAGGGAAGAGCGCCCGCTCGAGCGTCAGGCCTGCCAACGCCAGCAACTCATCGTCCCTTTCCGGCCGGTTCATCACGGTCACGATCTCAAGCAGTGACGCATGTAAGGAGGGAAACAGCGCCTTGATATGTGCATTATGCACTTTATTTGTTGACATCCGGTAGACCTCCAAAGATATGTGCGTTATACACATAGGAGGTTCGAATGAAAGAGCAAAGCCCGCCTGCGGTCCTGATTTGCGGCGCTGGCGCCGCCGGCCTGACCCTCGCGATCGACCTGGCGAGAAGAGGCGTGCCGTTCCGGCTGATCGAGAAACTGGCCCGACCGTTCGCCGGGTCGCGCGGCAAGGGTATCCAGCCACGATCGCAGGAAGTGTTCGAGGATCTAGGGGTGCTTGACCGGCTCGTTGCTACCGGCGGTGTCTACCCGCCGATACGCGAATATCATGACGACGGCAGCCACACGGATACTGCCCTCGAAGTCGAACCAGCAACGCCGGCCGAGCCTTTCCACTTCCCCCTAATGCTCCCGCAGTTCCTGACCGAGCGAGTGCTGCGCGAACGCCTGGTCGAGCTTGGCGGCCGTGTCGAGTTCGGGTGCGAGCTGGTCGGCTTCGAGCAGGGAGAGGATGGCGTCGCGGCGCGTCTTGTCGGCCCCGGCGGCGAGGAGCTGGTTCATGTTCCATATCTGATTGGGGCCGACGGTGGCCGCAGCTTCATCCGTAGCGCCCTCGGCATCGACTTTCCCGGCAAGACATTGGGCGCGCGTGCGATGGTGGCCGATGTCGATTTGGTCGGCCTAAGCCGTGACGCTTGGCATCAATATCATGTCGGCGATAAGCGGCGGCTGATGTCGATCTGTCCGCTCGCCGGGACCGATTTGTTTCAGATCCAGGGAGCAATCCCGATCGAAGGAGAAGCGGACCTGTCCGCCGATGCGCTCAATTCCCTGGTGGCGGAGCGGACCGGACGCGACGATATCCATGTTCGGTCGGTGTCGTGGGCCTCAGCCTATACTATGAGCGCCCGCCTCGCGGATCGTTACCGCGTCGGCCGCATATTCCTGATCGGCGATGCCGCGCACGTCCATCCGCCCACGGGCGGGCAAGGCCTAAATACGAGCGTTCAGGATGCTTACAATCTCGGCTGGAAGCTGGCGGCGGTGCTGGGCGGCGCGCCTGATAAGCTGCTCGATACCTATGAGGAAGAGAGGCGGCCGGTGGCGGAAGAGATGCTGGGTCTCTCGACCCAGCTGCTCGAAGCGCAGAAGCGCGGTTCCATGCGCCGCGGGCGCGAAGTCCATCAACTCGACATCGGTTATCCGGAATCAGCGCTCAGCTTCGAGCCCTCGCCTCGGTCCGGCATCCTGCTCGCGGGCGACCGAGCGCCGGACGCGCCGCTGCGCGGGGCGGCCGGTTGCCCTCGGCGTCTGTTCGATTTGTTCGCCGGTGGGCACTGGAGCCTGATTGGCTATGAAACGACCGGCGAAATCGCAACACCGCGGAGTGGTCTCCACATTCATCAAGTCGGAGCGCGAAAAGAGCTTTCAGACGATGGCGGCCATCTACGCGACGCCTATGGCCTTGCACCTGGCGAGCGGGTGCTGGTTCGACCTGATGGTTATGTCGGTGCGATCTTCCGCTCCGACGAAGCCGGGGCACTTGAGAGTTATTTAAAAGGAGTCGGCTTGGGTAGAAGCGGGGATGGAACTGCACGCTGTCGCCAAGATAATCGGCCGATACTCGGTTCAAACCATCAGGGGTCGTGACCCTTTGACGCGGAGGCATAATGAGCGCGCGTTCCTGCCTTCCCGCCAAGTCATCGTCGACTGAACGCTGCCGGGTTCTCTCTTTTGTTCAAGATGGTGGGTGGTCAAATCGGCGATTTCTGCGCCTTCGGCGGTATGGCGCACCCGACAAGATTCGAACTTGTGGCCTCTGCCTTCGGAGCAATTTAGCCTGCCTATCCTAAATGCACGACAGGGCACGCTACAATGCGATATGTAACTGAAGATACTAGACAATTCGGATTTCCGCGCCGAACTGTCTATCCAGAATTTCGCTCCGATATCCATCCGGTTGCTTCCGTGGTGCTTCCGCGGAAGCAGCCCCTCACTAGCGAGGGGAACGCCTCATGGCAAAGCTGACCAAGCGGATCGTGGACGCTGCCGATGTTCGCGAGAAGGACTATTTCATCTGGGACGACGAACTGCCCGGTTTCGGCCTCCGCGTGTTCGCCTCCGGGAAGCGCAGCTACCTCATCCAATATCGCGCTGCTGGACGCACGCGACGCTACACCATCGGCCTGCATGGCGTGTGGACGCCAGAGACAGCGCGGCAAGAAGCGAAGGTCCAACTGGGGCGTGTCGCGCGCGGCGACAATCCTTCGGAGGAACGTCAGCTCGATCACAAGGCCATCACGGTCAAGGAGCTTTGCGCGCTCTATACCGCTGACCTGAACGCAGGCCTCATCCTGGGCAAGGGCGGGCGACCGAAAAAGCCGACCACCATCGTCACCGACATTGGCCGCATCGAGCGGCACATCATCCCGCTGATCGGCGCACGCCGCGTCAAGGATCTTACCAAGGCCGACATCAACAAGGTCTTGAAGGACATCATGGCCGGCAAGACGCGCGTCGCCGTCAAGACGAAGAAGCTGCGAGGAAAGGCCATTGTTCGTGGTG
>MKWI01000023.1 GCA_001899715.1 Sphingobium sp. 66-54 | reverse complement strand
GGCACCATGAACCCGCCGCGACAATCTGTTCTCATCCTGATAGTCGCTGACCTCTCACCCAGATCGTCGCGCTATACTCGTTCCAGCACCATAGCTTGCCGCGCACGCTTTTGAGCGGCCGACGCGTGCCGAGCAGCGCATGGAGGGCGGTCAGCCCCAGCGTGACGACAACGGTCGGATCGACGAGACGAAGTTCCTGTCCCACCCACCAACGATAATGCGCAATATCTCCCGCATTAGGCGTCTGGTGCAGCCGCCTTTTGCCGCGCGGCAGATATTTGAACCGTTTGACGGCGTTGGTCTGGAACGTCGTGGCGGGGTCGATCTCCGCTTCCAGAAGACACTGGTCAAGCATCTGCCCTGCCGGACCAACGAAGGTCTGCTCGGCGCGATCTTCCTGATCGCCCGGCTGTTCGCCAAGAAGAAAAAGCCGCGCACGGTCCGGTCCGCGCCCTGGCACGATCCGATCGCTGAAGCCCGGGCGAGGCTGGTCCTCTTCACGTAATGCACGATAGAGATCCGCGAGGCTCATGAAGTGAGGGTCCTCGATCGCGATGTCCTTGGCGATCGGCAGTTGCTCGTCGTCGTGTAGGGAGACCGCCACAAGCATCCTCCATGCGCCGCCGGCAATTCTCCAACGTCTCGGCTCGCTCTTCACCCCGCCCGGCGATGCGGGATGACATAGGTTGAACGCAGGCCGCATGGCCTGAAACGAAGCGCGCCGAAGCCGGTTCCTCTTCCGGATATCGCATCTCCTCGTGCGGCGGGGCCTCCGGCAAGCCGCCCCGCTTCCTATGCGCCTGTGACAGCCGCGGATGCCACTCTTTCAAGCGCTGCCCTCATCATGTCGACCGCCGTGCGCACGGTTTGAAGGCGGATCGCTGCTCGGCCGATGTCGCCGAAATGCGCTTCTCGGTGGTCGGGCGATCCGCCCCGTCGCTGGCATGCCAGATGCACCAGGCCCGGTTCGTCTCCCGCTGCACCGGCACCGGCGAAACCGGTAACGGCGAGCGCTACATCGGCGCGGGAGTGGAACAGGGCGCCTTCGACCATGGCCAGCGCCACCTCCCGGCTTACCGCGCCGTGCATGTCGATAAGGCTGTGGGGAATCCCTAACAAAGCCGCTTTGGCCTCATCTGTATAAACGATGAAACCGCGCTCATAAGCATGGCTCATGCCTTCCACATCCGTCAGCAGCGCGCCGACCAGGCCCCCGGTGCAGCTTTCCGCCGTTGCCAGCGTTAACTGATCGTTGCAAGCACGCGCCAGCAGCGCGCGGACGTGCTGCTCGATGTCGTCGGGCAGGCGATCAATCAGGCGATCGGTGGCGGTCATTGCCGTCGGGTAACGCCGGTCGGGCGGAAAGGTTCTCGGCGGGGGGCATATTGTCCAGATATGCGATTAAGCCTCGTTCCTCCCTGCTCAGCCAGCGGGTACGGCGAGGGAGAGAGAAGGCGGGCATGTCGGCAGGCTTAATACCGGCCATCTCGACCAGTGCGGGATGGATATAGGCCTTGCGGGCGATGGCGGGCGTATTGCCCAGATGCGTCGCTACGAACGAGAGCAGATCGGTCAGCTTCATCCCGTCCGTCCGCGCCAGCAACCATTCGAACGCGAGGACGCTGGCCGCCCAGGTACGGAAATCCTTCGCTGAAAAATCGGCGTCCATTGTCTGCCGAATATATTGGTTCACGTCGCTGGAGTTGACCGGCCAGACCTCGCCATCCTCCCCGATATATTGAAACAGATGCTGACCCGGCAGATCCTGCACGCGCTTGACGAAGCGGGCGAGGCCCCGGTCCGTAACGTTCAACGTGCATATCTTCCCCGATTTGGCTCGGAAACGCAGCGTGAGACGCTGCCCGTTGACCTGAGCGTGCCTCTGTAACAGCGTGGTGGCACCGAAGCTCCTGTTCGAGCGAGCGTAACATTCGTTGCCGACGCGGATGCGTCCGCTGTCGAGCAGCCGCACGACTGAGGCAATGGCACGCTGTTCGGTTAACGCCCGCGCCGCCAGATCTGCTTCCACGCGCTGCCTGATGCGGGGCAGGGCTCGGCCGAACTCCGCGCAGCGCTCGAACTTCAGGGCGTCACGGCCGGCAACGAAGGCGGGATGATAGCGATATTGCTTGCGTCCCCGATCGTCGACGCCCGTGGCAAGGACATGAGCATTGGGATCCGGAGAGAACCAGGTGTCAGAGTATGCGGGAGGAAGGGCGATTTTGTTCAGCCGATCTATTTCATCACGGTCGGTGATCCGGTCGCCATTGGCGGCGAAATAGGCCCAATGCCCGCGGAGGCGACGCCGGATGATACCCGGCGTATCGAGGTCAGCGAAAATGAGGGTCTGCGCCATGGATGGACTGTCTCGTGCGGTTCAGCATGAAACGCGCGACGGTGGAATTGGTCGCTGCCATCCGTAACCTGTGATCCATCGGGACATGACGAGCGGAGCGGGCGATGAATGAGTGCAGGGGACGGAACGCGAGGGACGCCGGAGGATTTCTTCGACATCGGTGCGAGGAGCTACGACGATGACCGAAACTGTCGAGATGATCCACGAGGACAACCTGCCAGGCAAGGAAAGCACGTTGCAACCCAAGCCCGAGTGGCAGCCGCGCTATCCAGGTTCCGGGCGCCTGGCGGACAAGGTCGCGATCGTTACCGGTGCGGATAGCGGCATCGGCCGCGCCGTTGCGGCGCTGTTTGCGCGAGAGGGCGCCAATGTGGTGATTGCCTATCTCTGCGAGCATGAGGATGCCGAGAAGACCGCGGAGATCATCCGGAAGGAAGGCCGGCAAGCGCTGACGTTTGCGGGCGATCTGGGCGATAAAGTAGTCTGCGATGCCTTGGTGGAAGGGACCGTCGCCGAGTTCGGCCGGATCGACATACTGGTCAACAATGCCGGTGAGCAGCATCCCGACGAGGAAATAGAGGCGATCACAGAGGAGCAGCTCAAGCGCACCTTCCAGACCAACATCTTCGCGATGTTCTTCCTGACGCAAGCTGCCATGCCTCATCTCGAAGCAGGCGCGGCGATCATCAACTGCACCTCCGTCACCATGTATAAGGGATCGAAAGAGCTGCTCGATTATTCGAGCACCAAGGGAGCGATCACGGCGTTCACCCGCTCGTTGAGCGAGAATCTGGTCGGTAAGGGCATCCGGGTGAATGCGGTGGCGCCCGGGCCGATATGGACGCCGCTCAATCCCTCGGGTGGTGCCAGCCCGGAAAAGATCGAACATTTCGGCGAGAATACGCCCATGGGTCGGGCAGGTCAGCCGAACGAAGTCGCCCCCAGCTTCCTGTTCCTCGCATGCGAGGATTCCAGCTACATGAGTGGCCAGGTGCTGCATCCGAACGGTGGGATCGTGGTGGGTAGCTGAGGGCAGAGGGCCCGTCCCCGGAATGTGGCGCGCCCGGCAGGACTCGAACCTGCGACCATTCGCTTAGAAGACTCATCCCACTGGCACCGCTGAGCCCGCTGTAGCACTCTAAACGATTGTCTGCGCTGGCATTTTTGGAGATGACTTCCCTCGTTCACCCTTTGTGCCACTCCACGCACCCGGTTCGAAAACGGTTCGCTGGCGTGGCGCAGACGGTTCGCAACCGAGGAGTCAAATATGTCAGGAAACCCACAGCCGCGCCGACTTACCGAGGGGTACATCCGCACCCTGGGCTATTTGGACCGGCCCTACACCGTGCGCGACACGGCCGTTACCGGATTGCTCGTCCAGATAAACCAGAAGAGCAAGAGCTATAAAGTCCAGCGCGACTTGTACGTGGGCGAACGGGGCCGCCGCCGCTTCGTGAAGACCTTCCGCCGCACCCTGGGCACCACCGACGAAATGACATTGGATGAGGCCCGGACACGGGCGCAGGAGCTCATCGCCCAGGTGAGGCGCGGCGAGGACCCGAATGCGCGCCCGGAAGACGTAACCCGCAACCCCGACGCATGGACGGTGCGGCGCATGTACGATGAGTATGCTTCCGATATGCGCGCCCGCGATTGCCGGGAGGAAACCATCGCGGGCATCCTGTGGCGGCGGGACCACCATCTGAAGCCGTGGCTGGACACCCCGATTACCGAGATTAAGCGCAGCATGGCGCGCGAGCGGCACAAGGAGCTCACCAAGTCGAGCGGGAAGCGGTCGGCCAATATGGTGTTCAAGGACTTCCGCGCTGCCTTCAATCTGGCGATTAAGGTGGCCGACGATCCCGATGCTATCGGCGACAACCCGGTGAAGGCCGTGACCTTCAATAAGGAGCGGGCCAGCAACCGCGTTATTATGCCCGACGACCTACCGCACTGGTGGCAGCGGGTGCAGGATATCCCCAACCCGATCCGCCGCGATATGCATGCGCTGGGCCTTCTGTCCGGCTTGCGGCCGGGGACGCTGGTATCGCTGCGCCGGGAATGGGTGAACCTGAAAGAGCGGGCTATCGTGATCCCGCGCATGAAGTCCGGCCGGTCCTTCGCGCTGCCACTGTCGGCCTATATGGTCGAGCTCGTGCAACGGGTCATCACCGCAGGCGACGTGCTCTATGCGGGCACCCCCTGGCTGTTCCCGACCCGCGCGAACGCCAGCCGGGAGGTGATTGCCACGCAGGTCTGGAAGGAAAAGACGCTGCCCAGCGAGACTGGCCATATCCTTCGCCATACCTATCGGACGGTCGCGCAGCGCGCGGGCATTGACCGGATCGAAGCGCGCCTGATGCTGGACCATGCCGTGCCGGGCATCGACGGGGTGTATATCCATGAGAAGGCGCTGTTCGACAGGCTGCTGGAAACGCAGGAGACAATGACCAAACACCTGCTGGCATTGTGCGTGCCGGAAAATGCTGAACGGGGTTGCGAAAAGGCAGCAGCGTAGGCATGTAGTTTGTGGCTAATCTTCGGGCAGGGACGCCGGAAATCCCTAACGCGCCCGATGAGGTTCCGGCGAGAACCCAGCAAACCGGCGGCCCTTTTGGGGTCTGACACTGCCGCAAGGAGTGTGGCTGGCCACTGACCCGACCGCTGTCGCAGGCGGTCGCTGTTAGTGGACGAGCCATGGATTACGAAATTGAAAGGTCCCTGCGCGGACTGGCGGAGAAGATCGGCGACGAAATCGCCGTCCGCCTGGTCGAGCGCTTCCGGCAGGGCGAGCTCCCTGTCGCTCCCGAGTATCTGACCGCCTTCCAGGTCGCCCAGCTTACCGGCTTTACGCCAAAGGGGCTGGAGAACATGCGCGCCAAACGGATCGGCCCGCCCTTTATGAAGGTCGGCAACAGCGTCCGCTACCGGGTGGCAGACGTGCGGGCATGGATGGATGCGGGGGGTGATGCATGAAGCGCCTCCCATATGAAATGGCCGCCCCGGCCGGAACCGGAGCGGGCCATACAGAAACCAACCAGCTACCAACACCATCGCTTCCCGACCACGACCGCGCAATCAGCGAATTGCCTTTCGCTCTCGACTATGCAGCACGGCGCGCAGCCGAGTTTGCCGAGACGGTTTTCGACATGGCGCGCGAGGCCGAGGGACTGGACTGGGCAAGCCGTGTGCAAGCGCGATGCGATGCGTCGATGGACCGGCTCGTAAGGTATCTGCCGCCCGGCATCGCCGACGCCACGCGGGCCGAAGCGTCGCGGATGCTCTGCTATGTCTGAGGCGGCACCGAAACCCGACACCCCAGCCGCCATTGCATTCCTTCAGGCCTATGAGCCCGAAGGGCCGTGGCTGCTGACGGCGATCCGCCCTGATCGGAAAGCGATTTCGAGCCGCGCCTTTGGACCCGGCCGTGACGATGAAGGCGAGCTTGCCGCATGGCTGGCTGAGCACAACGGCACCAGGAACATCTATTTCAGCGTAAACCGACCGCTGCGCGCGCAGAACAAAAAGGCCGAGCGGGAAGACATTGCCGAGGTCCGCTGGCTCCATGTGGATATTGATCCCCGTGCAGGCGAGGATTTGGAGGATGAGCGCCAGCGCGCCTTGGGCTTGCTGACCACCAACCTTCCAGCCGGTGTTCCTGCGCCTACCGCAATCGTGTTTTCGGGCGGCGGGTATCAGGCATTCTGGCGGTTGGTGGAGCCGATCCCGATTAACGGCGACATTGCGCGGGCCGAGGATGCCAAGCGCTACAACCAGCAGCTTGAGGTCCTGTTCGGCGCGGACCAGTGCCACAACATCGACCGGATCATGCGCCTGCCGGGGACCATCAACGTACCCGACGAGCGCAAGGCCAAGAAGGGGCGTATCCCAGCCCTCGCCACGCTGCATTCGTTCGAGCCCGCTAACGTCTATCCGCTTTCCCGCTTCACACCAGCACCTGCCGTTCAGATGGCAGGCGATACCGGCTTCGGCGGCGGCAATATCGTGCAGGTGTCTGGCAACGTCGAGCGCCTGGCGGATGTGAACGAGCTCGACCAGTGGGGGGTGCCCGACCGGGTGAAGGTCATCATCGTGCAGGGTCGCCACCCGGACGAGGTGAAGGCGGGCGACAACAGCCGCTCTGCCTGGGTGTTCGATGCGGCATGCGCGATGGTTCGTGCGGATGTTCCCGACGATGTGATCTTCGCGGTGCTGACCGATCCCGATTTCGGGATTAGCGAAAGCATCCTTGAGAAAGGATCGAATGCCCGGAAGTACGCTGTCCGCCAGATTGAGCGGGCGCGCGAAAATGCCATCGACCCCAAGCTGCGCGAATTGAACGAACAGTTTGCCGTTATTGGCAACATCGGCGGTAAGTGCCGGGTGATCGAGGAAGTCGCGGACCCGATCCTGAAAAGGAGCCGCCTGACCCGCCAGTCCTTTGAGGATTTCCGCAATCGGCACATGAACCAATATGTGCAGGCCGGTGTGAACGCCAAAAGTGGCCTGCCGGAAATGAAGCCCCTCGGTGCATGGTGGCTCGGTCATCCCCATCGGCGGCAATATAATCACATCACGTTCGCGCCGGGGCAGGAGGTCGATGGGGCCTACAACCTCTGGAAGGGCTTTGCCGTTACCGCGTGGCCGGGCGACAAGCACTTGGGCTTCCTCGAACACGTCCGGCACAATGTCTGCCAAGGCAACGAGGAGCACTACGCTTATCTGCTGGGCTGGATGGCCCGTGCGGTTCAGTGCCCAGGCCAACAGGGTGAAGTGGCCGTTGTGCTGCGCGGCGGAAAGGGCGTCGGCAAGAGCTTCGTCGCGGAGCATTTCGGCCGGTTGTTCGGTCGCCATTACCTCAAGGTCAGCCAGCCGGGGCACCTGGTCGGCAACTTCAACAGCCACCTGCGCGACGTTGTAGTGCTCTTTGCCGATGAAGCCTTCTACGCGGGCGACAAGAAACATGCATCTGTCCTGAAAGACCTCATCACCTCCGACACATTGACGGTCGAGGCGAAGGGCGTGGACGTGGAGCAATCGCCCAATTTCGTGCATCTGATTATGGCGTCCAACGACGAGCACGTTGTTCCGGCCACTGGCGACGAGCGCCGCTTCTTCGTCGTGGACGTAGGCACTGAGCAGCAACAGAACAGCGACTATTTCAAGGCCATTGCCGCCGACCTTGCGGATGGCGGATACGAAAACCTGCTCCATGCTCTGCTGACACATGACCTGGCTGACTTCGAGGTGCGGACGGTCCCGCAGACCGAGGCCTTGCGCGACCAAAAAACGGAAACTGTGAGCGGCTTTGAGCGGCTAGTCTTTGAGATGCTGAAACGCGGCGAGCTTCCCTTCGTGACCCGCTGGCTGAACGTGCAGTTTGCGGAGAACCGCAGGCCCTTTCTTGGCACCGCTCGCTTGCAGCAGTGGGCGGAAGAGCGGTTGCGTCGCGAAGTTACCGACAAGCGCATTGGCGATCTGATGTCCGCGCTCGGCTGCAGATCGGACAGGAAGAACAATGAACGCGGCTGGTCCTTTCCGCCATTGCCAGAAGCGCGAGCCCAATGGGCCAAGGCGAAATTCGCGATGGCGTGGAACGACGCTGAAGAATGGTCGGCGCTTAGCGAAATGCCGTCGGCGACGGACGTACCATTTTGATCGGAGGTGACATGATGTTCAACGCAGTGACCATGCCGGATGCCGGCAAGGCCCAAGGCGATCCGGCAAACCCGGCAAGCGTAAGTGCCTAAGAACATGAACCTTTGCCGGATTGCCGGAAAGCCGGGGCGCTTTTTGTTCGCGAGGGTTTTGCCCAAAGGGTGGCTGGTAAGCTGCCCTAGCTACTCTTCTGATTTCATCCGGCAATCCGGCAATCCGGTAAAAGTATGTAGAGAGAAGGGGTTAGCTCTGCCGGATCGTTACCGGGTTGCCGGATCGGCTTTGTTGGGGGCTTCCGCCTCTCTGGGCCTAGCTGCTGCCCACCCTGCATTCCTGCCCGCTAAAAAAGAGACGCAAGAGCGCGTCGTACCGCCGGAACGGCACGATTTCGGCCGTCCTCCGCTCCGCAGGCTCCAAACCTAGAGCCGTAACCCCATGGAAAACTGTATGGAACAAAGCATGAACAATATTCGCGAACCGTCTACCGAACCGCCTACGGCCAAAAAGCAGCGCCGCAAGGCCGATCTGACGGTGCGCGATGCCGGAGGCATTGCCGTAACCGAGGGCGGCCTTGCCATCGTCCGCGACATGGCCCGGCTGGGCCACCCGGTCGCCGCGATTGCCGGTGCCCTGGGCATGAGCCGGGAGACGCTGAACCAGTGCCGCAAGCGCCAGCCCGAAGTGGCCGACGCGCTGGACGAGGGGCTGGCTGGGCTCGAACACGAGCTCGTTAACAGCCTGTTGAAGGCCGCCCGTAGCGGCAACGTGGCCGCCGCCATGTTCCTCCTCAAGTGCCGCCACGGCTACCGGGAGACGGGCCAGACGGACAGCGCGCCCAAGGTCGCGGTGCAGATCAACCTTCCGGCCGCGATGGGGGCCAAGGCCTACGCAGCGATGATAGAGGCCGAGCGGCAGGAGGAGGCCGCCCATGGGTAAGCTCGCCACCGCAACGCCCTGGCAGGAGCGCGTCCTCGCCATCCCCGAAGACCTCAACATCGCCATGCTGGGAGGGCGCGGCTCCGGCAAGACGACCGCCCTGGCGCTGCTGGTCCTGCGCCACTGCGTCCAGTATGAGGACAAGGCCCGCGTCCTGATCCTGCGCGCCACCTACAAGAGCTTGGCGAACCTGTGGGACGAGCTCGAAGCCCTGTTCCGCGATGCCTTCCCCGGCGGCATCAGCAGCAATCGCGCCGACTTCGTGATCCGCTGCCCAAACGGGGCCGTTGTCACCCTGGGCAACCTCTCCACATCGAAGGACGTGGCCAAGTGGCAGGGGCAGGAAGCGAACCTGCTGGCGGTGGACGAGATCACCAATTTTACCACCATGCGCTACATCAACATGCTGCGCGCCAACCTGCGCGGCCCCGCTGGCATCCCGACCCGGATGATCGTGCTCGGCAACCCCGGCGGGCCGCTCCACGCCACCATCGCGCGGATGCACGTGACCAGCCGCATCCCGTGGCGGCCCTATGAGCTCGAAGACGGCTCGCGCTGGGTATATGCCCCGTCCACCTACATTGATAACCCGACCATCGACACCGAGCGCTATGCCCGCTCGCTGATCGCGTCGTCCGGTGGCGACAGGGCGCTGGCGGAAGCCTGGCTGAACAATAACTGGTCCGACTTGGCGGGCGCGTTCTTCGGCGACGTGTTCGGTGACCACTGCATCATCCCGGATAGCACCTTCCGCGTCCCCGCTGGGCCGATCCGCGAACATGGCTGGTATAGCTGCGTGGCGCTGGACTGGGGCTGGTCCGCTCCATCGGCCGTCATGCTCGCCATACAGCCGCGCCAGCCCGGCCTTATCGGCCCCGGCGGCCGGGTGTTCCCCAAGAATTCGTGGATCATCGTGGACGAGGTGCACAGCGCCCGCTCGGATGACCCGAACGCGGGCAAGGGCTGGCCGCCGCAAATGCTGGCGGAGGAAGTGCTGGCCGCCTGCGAACGGTGGAACGTCCGCAGGCATGGCGTGGGCGACGATGCCCGTGGGCTCCAGAACGACACGCTGATTGAGCAGCTTGCGAAATACGGCCTGCACCTGGTGAAGCCTCGCAAGGACCGAATTTCCGGCTGGGTGAAGGTGAAGGCCATGATGGCCGCCGCCCGCGACGGCGACCCCGACACGCCCGGCCTCTGGCTGTCCGAGCGGTGCCGCTACGCCCTCGAAACCCTGCCGCTCCTCCCGCGCGACGATGTGCGCCTTGAGGACGTGGACACGACCGCCGCCGACCATGCGGCCGACGCCATCCGATACCTCGTCAATTCCCCCGTGATGCTGGCAACGTCCGGGCGGATCACCGCTGGCCATTTCTAGGAGACCAACCATGCCCCGTTTGATTGATGACAGCACCCCGATCCGGCCCGATGTGCCGCTCGGCCTCCACCCCGACAGCCTGCTGGGTATCGGAGAGCCGCTCGACGTGGAGGGCACCCTGGGCACCAACGTCCTTGCCGCCGCGCGGGAGAGCTTGCGCCTCTGCTACGACCTGTTCGGCCGCATGAACGATGCCGAGCGCGACTTGCAGGCAATCGCCGATCCCGCCCGCCGTCGCCAGTATGCCGCCGAAAAGGGCGGTCGTACCGACTACAGCGACAATGTGCGGATGAAGAACGGCAAGCCCACCCGCGTCGTGGATGCGGAAGAGTTCATCGTCGCCGCCGAACAGGCGTTCGCCCGCGTCGGCCCGGCCATCGACCGGCGGTTGAAGGAGCTCGAAGGCTACCGCACCACGCTGGAACAGCGCGTCGCAACGGCGCTCGACCACCCGGCGCGCAAGACGCCCGAAGGGCTCGCCCTGGCGGCTGAGGTGCGCTCGCATATCAAGGCCATGAAGAAGCCCGACGAGCGGATGAAGTTCGTGGCGCAGGCTATCGACACGGGCGATATCCCGACCGTGGCGGCGGTGCTCCATGCCCAGCCGTTCCTCTCTGGGTTTGCCCCCGAAGCCCACACCACGCTCCGGGCGCGCGCGGCCGCCAAGTTCGCCCCGGTCGATGATGCCCAGCTTTCGGCAACCGATGCGGCGATCAGGCACGTCACCGCGTCCGGCTCCGCCTTGGTGAAGCGCTACGGCGATGTGATCGCGTTGCGGAACGCCCCGGCGGCGAAGGCCGCCAAGAGCATCAAGGCGCTGGAAGGAACGGGCCGGTGAGTAGCTATCACGCGAGGATGAGCGCCAACGCCCGGCGCTCTGCCGCCAAGAAGCAGCGCGACGATGCATTCCGCATGTGCATGTTGTCCATCCGGGGCAAGTTCGACCCGCCGCAATGGGCGTTGAAGCGCCTGTTGCCCGGCGACATGGCGGAATACCGGACGGCGCTGGCAGCGGCGAAGGAACAGCGGCGGGAGGAAGGACAGCCATGATGCGTCCCCCGCGACCACAGCGCTATACGCCACCCCGCCAGGTGAAATCGCCACAGGGGCCGGGAACGGTGCCGCCGCCCCGCAAGACTGGCACTCCCCCGGCGAAGGGCACCAATCCCCGGCCGCCGCGATGATCGACACGCGCATTACCCAGCTCCGGTTCAAGCCTACCGGCGGTAGTCGCTGGGCCTCTCTGCGCGTCGGCATGACGTTGGAAGAGGCGGTCACCGCGCTGGGCGGTCGCCACAATGACCGGAGCAATATCTACGACCGCGTGTATCGGGGCAGCATCGTCTTCGATCTGCCGCTGCCACAGCGAACGGTGCACCAGTCTGACATATCTGACGTGGACACCGGCCGGGGCGCTGAGGAGCCGCCCCGGCAACCCAAGGTTCGGCCGTGTCTGCGCTGCCGCCAGCCTTTCCATAGCGAAGGCCCCGGCAACCGCCTGTGCGACGGGTGCCGGGGCCGAAGTGTTAGCCCGTTCGAGCCGTGATAGTTGAGCGCTTAAACGCGGAGCCTGAACTTCACTGCAACAGACGAGGTTGATCACCCTCGTCTGGGGCAATTTGGTTTGGAACCTCTAGCAATTGAAGGCTCGGCCATCGGTCCCGTAAACCAGTAAACAAACATTGTTCGCCCCAAAGAGAAAATGGATGACATTCGTCCACTTCATCGCAGGCGCAGCGATGCGGCGCAGGAGGACCAAAATGTTCAGCTAATGCTAAGCCAGCATTCGTACGAGTATTAGCCTTAGCGCTTTTGCCATCAACCGTAACGGTCAAAGCTACGTCCACGTGCGCCTCTTCTCCGTCTTCTCCGTCGTTTGTGAAGCTAATCAAATAACCTTCCCCGTCCTTTGGCAGTGAGGCATAAGATGCTGTTCGAAAACCGCAGTAATATCGACGATTTGGGCCAGGCTGTGGTTCGTTCTTTCTTGCGTTTTGCTTGGCAGCGATAGCACAACCTATTCGGTGTACGTCCTCTGCGAGGGGAGCTAGCCGTCTGAGGACCGCTGATTCGTGCGAAGCACCATCCGCCTGGGTTTGGCCAAAGCGCCACAACATTTCATCGACGTGCAAATCTTGATCGAACGCACGATCAAAAATAATGCAGCGAGAGATTTCGTCTGCGTCCGTTATTTCAACAGGCATGGATCAGCGAAGGTCAGCCAATTTGAACGTGTCTAGCTTAATTGAATCAGCCATTCTGATAGCCTTACGGTTTCGTCTAACTACATATCCAATTTCGCCGTCGGTTACGGTAATAGCATATGTAGTATCACCGAGTGCCCATAGCATTACTACGGCATCTCCACCGTGCCAAGACAAAGCGGGGGGAGCCAGATTATGTCGCTTCAATTGCTCCACTAAGACTAATGCGGAATCTATCGCCCCCTGTTCCACTCCATCATCATCGGCCTCATCAGAAGCGGAAAGAAGGTTCAATTGAACCTCTACCTTATTGTAATATTCTTCAACGGTGCCGAGCATGTTGCTCGATGAATTTGGTGATGAAAACGAAAAAGATCGTGGAAATTTAACATAGTATAAAGGCCGAATATTTTCGGATGTACTTGTGCCCTCGGTTACAATTTTCTTGTGAGTGGTGAAGCTACTTACAAAATTCTCAACATCAAGCTGCGTATTCAGCATGATATCATGAATATGGCTGCGATACTTCTCAATAGTTTCGCTGGAGCTAGAACTACTGTTCCACCACACATCTTCAAGCGGGTTACCTAAAACGGTTTGAGTCATGACTGAAACCTTGTTATCCCTTCGCTTGCGATCGCTAAGGCTTCCGCCGCAAGCTCATCGATAGCTTGATGTACCCCATCAGGCGGTAATGGCATTTGAGGCGCACTGTTTACGTCAATTTTGAAGCCTACGAACGGGGTCATCATCATGACGTTGCTGCCTTGAAGTTGCGGGTTCATGATAAAGCCAACTTGCCCAGACGACCAAGCGCAGAGACGGTTCATTTCCCTGTCTTCCGAAAAGGCAAAATTCTTACGCGAGTTAAATTGGACGTTGACGTCTGTCGCATTTTCAGGAAGCGGATAACCCGGAAGATTTTTCAAAATCTCGGATGATTCGCTACCTTTGGAAACGGTTTTTGCTAACTCAAAAACGATAGCTGCTCGGACAACCCTTAGCCCAGAGGCGAGCCGCTTGAGCAATTCGACAGCCTTTGCAGAAGCTCCTGCAACGTCTGCGATGCGGGGAGGCCCGGCGTCACTGGGTAGCGCCTGCGGTGAATGAGCGAGTATTACGTCAATCCGGCCAACCTGGGCATTGACTGTTATCTGAAATCCTTGCCGGTCCCCATGTGCTGATGAATTTAGAGCTGGTGATGCATTAAAACGCTGGAACCCGTCGGGGGAATCATTCGGAAACAACTCACCCCATAGCTTTAGCGCGTCGTCTTGGCGCTGACTGGGCGCAAGGAACAGCACTGCCTGAATGCTGTCTGCGT
The DNA here is from genome assembly GCA_001899715.1 of Sphingobium sp. 66-54. GTDB lineage: Bacteria > Pseudomonadota > Alphaproteobacteria > Sphingomonadales > Sphingomonadaceae > Sphingobium. Next base: position 60,157 of record MKWI01000023.1, on the reverse strand, counting down.
GAAACTCCATTCCTATCCTCACAATCCAAACAGCGTAACGACGAATCTCTTACATATGGTTTCTATCGGCAAATTTTGTAGCGGCAATCCCACATCCTTCTTATCGGCTCCGTGGATGGTGACCCCGGCGTGATTCGAACACGCGACAATCGGTTTAGAAGACCGATGCTCTATCCAGCTGAGCTACGGGGCCACAACACGGTTCGCTAGACGGTTCGCTTCCCGGCCAGCAATGCCTAAACTACAGTCCTCCCACATGTTCTGCCACGCAGACCCTCAGCTTAGAAGGCGAATGCTCTATCCAGCTGAGCTACGGGCGCGCGACCGTGGCCGGTTGGGCGCGAATAGCGTGGTTTGCGCGCGGGGCAAAGCGGGTTAAGCAGCGTGCCGATGTCCGAGTCTGCCAAACTCCCCGCTCGACCGGCGGCCGTTAGTGCCGCAAGCGTGCAGCACTTCCGTTATTATGACCTCATCATGGCGGCTTTTGTCGCCATCCTGTTGCTCAGCAATATCATCGGTGCGTCGAAACCCTCCTACCTGCCGATGCCGGATGGCAGCCAGTGGGCGTTCGGCGCCGGCGTGCTGTTTTTCCCGATCAGCTACATTATCGGCGACGTGCTGACCGAGGTTTACGGTTATGCGCGGGCGCGGCGGGTGATCTGGACGGGGTTTGCCGCGCTCGCCTTCATGGCGTTCATGGCGTGGGTGGTGGTGGCACTACCGCCGGCCGACGGATGGCCGGGGCAATCTTCCTACGAATTCGTGTTCGGCAATAGCTGGCGGATCGTCATCGCTTCCATGACCGCCTTCTGGGCGGGCGAGTTCGCCAATAGCTATGTGCTGGCGCGGATGAAGCTGTGGACCGGCGGGCGGTTCCTGTGGATGCGCACGATCGGATCGACCGTAGTGGGGCAGGGGCTCGATAGCCTGATCTTCTATCCGCTCGCCTTTTACGGGCTCGCCGGGTGGCCGCCCGAGCAGTTGATGCAAGTTGTCCTCTCGCAATGGCTCATCAAGACGCTGTGGGAGGCGGTGCTGACTCCTGTCACCTATATCGTGGTTGGCACATTGAAGCGGCGTGAAGGAGTGGACGTGTTCGACGAGGGCACCGACTTCACACCCTTCAAGGCGAAGGTCTAACGCCCCTTCCAGACGGGCGCCCGCTTCTCGATGAAGGCGGCCATGCCTTCTACCTTGTCCTCGGTCGAGGCGAGGAGCTGGAATAGCCGACGTTCGCTCACCAGCCCCTGCGCCAGCGTGGTTTCGGCGGCGAGGTTCACCAGTTCCTTGGCGACGAGGGCTGCCATCGGCGGCATGGCGGCGATAGCCTCGGCGGCGGCAAGCGCTTCATCGAGCAGCCGGTCGGCCGGGACGACGCGGGCGACGAGGCCGGCGCGCTCTGCCTCGGCCGCGTCCATCATCCGGCCGGTCAGGCACATCTCCATCGCCTTGGCCTTGCCGACGGCGCGGGTAAGGCGCTGGGATCCGCCCATGCCGGGGACGACGCCAAGCTTGATCTCGGGCTGGCCGAAACGTGCGCTATCGGCGGCGATGATGAAATCCGCCATCATCGCCAGTTCGCACCCTCCGCCCAAGGCGAAGCCGGCGACGGCGGCGATCCACGGCTTACGGGTAGCGCACACGCGGGTCGACCACTCGGAGTAGAGATCGGCGAGGAACATGTCCGCCGCCGACTTGTCCGCCATTTCCTTGATGTCGGCGCCGGCGGCGAACGCCTTCTCGCTGCCGGTAATGACGAGGCAGCGCTGGTGCTCGTCGGCATCATAGGCCGCCATCGCCGCTACCAGATCGGCGAGCACCCGGCTATTCAGCGCGTTGAGAGCCTGTGGGCGATTGAGCGTGACCAGCGTGACTGCGCCGCGCAGCTCCACCAGGATCGTCTCGTAAGCCATCGCCTTGCTCCCTTTGCCGCTCGCGTTGGCCTAGCCGATCCATCGCGGCGACGCAGCCCTTTTCCGGAGCGGTCCGGGCCGGAGAAAAAAGTCCTATGGAATCAGAAAGCGGGGCCTCGGGTCAAGCCCGGGGTAACGGCGGCGGAGCGGCAGCTTTGCGCTTCCCAGCGTTGGATGGATGCCAAGTCTTGGCGCTCAAAGGATATATTTGCTGAGATCGGTATCCTTGGCGATACCCGAAAGCTGACGATCGACATAGGCGGCGTCGATGCGGATGGTCTCGCCGGCGCGGGTGTCCGCCTCAAAGCTCACATCCTCCAGCAGCTTTTCCATGACGGTCTGCAACCGGCGCGCGCCGATATTCTCGATCTGCTCGTTGACGCTGGCGGCGATCTTCGCGATGGCGCGGATGCCGTCCGGCTCCAGCGTGATCGTGACGCCCTCGGTGGCGAGCAGCGCGGCATATTGCTCGGGCAGCGACGCCTTGGTGTCCGACAGGATGGCGACGAAATCCTCCTCGGTGAGGCCCTTGAGTTCCACGCGGATCGGAAGGCGGCCCTGCAACTCGGGCAGTAGGTCGCTCGGCTTGGCGACGTGGAAGGCGCCGCTGGCGATGAACAGGATATGGTCGGTCTTGAGCGGGCCGTATTTGGTGGCGACGGTGGTGCCCTCGATCAGCGGCAAGAGGTCGCGCTGGACGCCCTCGCGGCTGACCGAGCCGCCCCGCACGTCGCTAACCGCGATCTTGTCGATCTCGTCGAGAAAGACGATGCCGTTCTGCTCGGCCGACTGGATGGCGACGCGGGCGACATCATCCTGATCGAGCCGCTTGTCCTGCTCTTCCTCGACCAGCTTGTCCCACGCATCGGCCACGCGCATCTTGCGGCGCTTTTTCTGCTGCTGGCCGAGCGCCTTGGACATCATGTCCGAGAGATTTATCATGCCAATATTGCCGCCCATGCCGGGGATCTCCATCGGCATGGAGGGGCTGTCGGCCACCTCGACCTCAACCTCGACGTCGTTCATCTGGTTGTTCTCGATCCGCTGGCGGAAGGAGAGGCGGGTCGCCTCGCTGGCTTCCTTGCCGGTGAGCGCGTCGAGCAGGCGGGCCATGGCGGAGTCCGATGCAGCCTCCCGCACCGCCTCGCGCCGGCGCTCGCGCTCCAGCCGCACCGCTTCCTCGACCAGATCCCGCACAATCTGCTCCACGTCGCGGCCGACATAGCCGACCTCGGTGAACTTGGTCGCCTCCACCTTGATGAACGGTGCATCGGCGAGCTTCGCAAGCCGGCGGCTGATCTCGGTCTTGCCGCAGCCGGTGGGCCCGATCATCAGGATATTCTTGGGTGTTACCTCATCGCGCAGTTCGGGCGCTAGCTTCTGCCGGCGCCAACGGTTGCGCAGCGCGACGGCGACGGCGCGTTTGGCCTCGGCCTGACCGATGATGTGTGCATCCAGTGCGGTGACGATGGCTTTGGGGGTGAGGGTCTCGTTCATCTTTGACTCCCCCCTCCCGTTCAGGGGAGGGGCAGGGGGTGGGTGCGGCCAAGCGGCCAGTCGTTTGCAGGAGAGGCCAGGCTCAAGCCGTCGAATCCAGTGTCTCGATCGTTACCTGGTCGTTGGTATAGACGCAGATCTCGGCCGCGATCGTCATGGCCTTGCGGGCCAGCGTCTCGGCGTCCTTCTCGTAATCCTTGAGCGCGCGAGCGGCGGAGAGGGCGTAGTTGCCGCCCGAGCCGATTGCCGCGATGCCGTCCAGCGGCTCCAGCACGTCGCCATTGCCGGTAAGGATGAGTGTCGTCTCCTTGTCGGCGACGATCATCATCGCTTCCAGATTACGCAGATATTTGTCCGTCCGCCAATCCTTGGCCAGCTCGACGGCGGCACGCATGAGCTGGCCGCCGTGCCGCTCCAGCTTGGCCTCCAGCCGCTCGAACAGGGTGAAGGCATCCGCCGTGGCGCCGGCAAATCCGCCGATCACGCTGCCGTCATGCAGGCGGCGGACCTTGCGGGCGTTCGGCTTCATGACCGTCTGCCCCATGGAGACCTGGCCGTCGCCGATGACGACGACCTTGCCCGAAGCGCGGATGGAGAGGATGGTGGTGCCATGCCAGACCGGCATGCTGCTCTGGTTGCGTGCGTCCATGGCCGGCCATATGGGTCGCGCCGCGTGCGGACGCAAGCGGGAGGACGCTCCCGTGCCCATGTCCCACTCCGGTTCGGCCCGCGCGGGGAGACTGGACATTGTCATCTAGGCTCGGGTAGGTTGGGCGGATGCACGGGCCGTTCGGTTTGCGGGCGGACGCCTGAAAATCGGTCATGACATCGCTGCGCATGCTATCTAGGTGCGTGCAGCGAACTGGTGATTCGAGCGTGCCTGGAGCGCGCTGTAATTTGGTAATTTGGAGGAGATTGCTGCAATGCCGTTGGTCAACATGAAGCCGCTGCTTCGTGACGCAATGGACAACGGCTACGCCGTGGCCGCGTTCAACCTGGTCGACTACAACACCACCAAGGCGATGGTGAAGGCGGCCGAGGAGCTGAATGCCCCGGTGATCTGCCAGACGTCCGCCAAGACCATCAAATATTTCAGCCACAAGGAGATTGTGAGCTGGGTGCGCACCGTGGCCGAGGATTCGCCGGTACCGGTGGTCCTCCATCTCGACCACTGCAAGGACCTCGCGATGATCGAGGCGTGCGCCAGAGCGGGCTGGACCTCGATCATGATCGACGCCTCCGAGCTGCCGTTCGAGCAGAACCTCGCCGAATCGCTCAAGGTGCGCGAGATTGCCGAGAAATACGGCGTCGGCATGGAGGCCGAGCTGGGCCAGATCATGGGCGTCGAGGACGACATGCACGTTGCCGAGGAGGATTCGGTGCTGACCGACCCGCAAGACGCCAGGCGCTTCTGCGATGCGCTCGATCTCTCCGCCTTCGCCTGCGCGGTCGGCACGGCGCATGGCTACTATAAGGGCGAGCCGAAGGTCGATTTCGATCGGATCGAGAAGATCAACAAGCTGACCCGCACCCCGATGGCGCTGCACGGCGGCACCGGCCTCTCTGACGAGACCTTCGCCAAGGCAATCGCACGCGGGGCGGCCAAGGTGAACATCTCGACCAATCTCAAGCATGTGTTCGTCGAGAGCTTCGTCAATTATCATAAGGAGAAGCCGACCGACTTCGAGCCCCTGCGGGTGATGGATGCGCAGTATCAGGCGTGCAAGGCGATGTTTGCGGGCTTCATCGAGAAGTTCGGCGGCAAGGATCGCGGCCCGGCCTTCCTTAATTCGCTCTCCAGGGCGGCTTGAGGGGCGGCGCTGTGGTGAAGGCAATCATTTTCGACTGTGACGGCGTGCTCGTGGATACCGAGCGAGACGGGCACCGCGTGGGCTTCAACCGGGCGTTTGCGCAATTCGGTATCGACGCGGAGTGGGATGTGGCGCTCTATGCCAAGCTGCTGCTTGTGGCGGGCGGCAAGGAGCGGATGCGGGCCTATTTCGATGAATATGGCTGGCCGGCCGATGCCGCCGCGGATGCGGGAAAGGACGAGCTGATCCTCGCGCTGCACAAGAAAAAGACGGAGATCACCGCCGGGCTGGTGGCCGAAGGCGGCCTACCGCTGCGGCCGGGCATCCTGCGGATCGTGGATGAGGCGATTGCCGGCGGCGTGACACTCGGCGTGTGCACTACCTCCAACCCGAAGTTCATCGACGCCGTGCTCGACCTGATGGGGCCGGAGCGCAAGGCGAAGTTCGCGTTCGTCCACGCTGGCGACGTGGTAAAGAAAAAGAAGCCGGACCCGGAGATCTACGAGCTGGCCAAGCAGTCGCTCGGGCTGCCGGTCCACGAGTGCATCGTGATCGAGGACAGTCGCAACGGCCTGCTCGCCGCAGTGGGCGCGGGGCTGCCGACGCTCATCACCACCAGCACCTACACAGTGGACGAGGATTTCCGCGAAGCCGCGCGGGTCGTCCCCGAGCTTGGGGATGAGCCGACGGTGACTGTGCGCCTGGCCGATCTTGCGGAGCTGGCCTCCGCGAGCGTCGGCTGAGAGCGGCACCAGCAACGCTATTGGGAGGATTTTGACATGGCCGATATCACGATTGGAGACGTCGAGCGCGCGGTGAAGACCACCGCGACGACGGTGCTCAGGAACGAACATTATTTCTCGGACCTCGACGGGCTGGCCGGTGACGGCGACTTCGGTACGTCGCTGGCGACAGGCTTCCGCGTCATCGACGCCGAGCTGCCGGGGATCGACAAGAGCGCAATCGGCGCGATGCTGCTCAAGATCAGCATGCTGGTCAGCAAGCATGTCGGCGGCAGCTCCGGCCCGATCTGGGGCACCGGCTTCATGAAGGCGGCTATGGTCAGCAAGGGCAAGGAGACGGTCACGCTGGTCGAGCTCGCCGACATGGTGAACACGGCCGTGGAAGGCATCATGGCGCGCGGTGGCGCCCAGCTCGGCGACAAGACCCTGCTCGATGCGCTGATCCCGGTGACGGAGAAGCTCAAGGCGCATGCCGCCGCCGGCACGGCCGATCTCGGCCTCGTGCTCAAGGAGTGCGCGGACGAGGCCGAGAATGCCATCGACGCAACCCGTGGGCTGGTCGCCCATCGCGGCCGCGCCTCGCAGGTCGGTGATCGCAGCGCCGGCACGCCCGATCCCGGCATCGTCGCCATCGCCACCATTTTGCAGGATTGGTGCACCGAATTCGGGGTAGAGCGGACGCCGACCGTGCCCGAACTGCTCAAGCAAACCGTCTGAACACATCAGGGGAGGAAACCCAATGAAGAAGTTCGTCAACGATCCCGCCAATTTCGTGCCTGAGTTCATGAAGGGCGTGGTGCTGGCCAACCCGGACCTGCTGGAGTTCGTGCCCGAATTCCAGATGATCAAGCGCAAGGACCGCCCGGTCGCCGACAAGGTCTCGGTGATCCAGGGCTCCGGCTCGGGTCATGAGCCCGCGCACGTCATGGCGGTGGGGCCGGGCATGCTGGATGGCGCCTGCCAGGGTGCGGTGTTCGCCGCGCCGCCGGTCGATGCCTGCTACGAGACGATCAAGGCGCTCGCCTCCGATGCCGGCGTGCTGGTGCTCGTCAACAACTATCAGGGCGACCGCATGGCGTGGGAAACCGCCATCGAGCTGGCCGAGGCCGAGGACATCAAGGTCAAGTCGTTCATCATCAATGACGACGTGGCGGTGAAGGACAGCCTCTACACCGTCGGCCGTCGCGGCGTGGCGGGCAACTTCTTCGTCATCAAGGCGTGCGGCGCGGCCGCCGCGCAGGGCAAGAGCCTCGACGAGATCCTCGCTATCGCCGAGAAGGTGAACAACAACGTCCGCACCATGGGCGTCGCGCTGACGAGCTGCATCCCGCCGGCCAAGGGTACGACGATCTTCGACCTGGGCGACGACGAGATGGAAGTCGGCGTGGGTATCCATGGCGAGCCGGGTCGCCGCCGCGAGAAGATCCATCCCGCCAACCAGATCGTCGACGAGTTGTTCGATGCGGTGGCGCAGGACATTCCCTACAAGTCCGGCGACCGCGTGGCGCTGATGGTCAACGGCCTGGGCGGCACGCCGATCAGCGAGCTGTATGTGCTCTACGCCCATGCGCACGAACGCTGCGAGCAGGCCGGCTACACGGTGGTGCGCAACTATGTCGGCGAATATTGCACGTCGCTCGAAATGGCGGGCGCCTCGCTGACGCTGCTCAAGCTGGACAGCGAGCTGGAAGCCTATCTGGCGGCTCCGGCCGAGGTTGCCGTCCGCATCTTCTGATTCATGAACCGATGATCGGGGCCGGCGCGATCCGGCCCCGATACCTTTTCCGGCGATCACCATGCCGGAGCGAATTTGAGGCCGGGAGCGGCTTGACAGGCGAGGCGTCTCTCGCCAAAGCGCTCCCTCCCGCGACATGTCGCCGGGGCGCGTAGCTCAGTGGTAGAGCACACCCTTCACACGGGTGGGGTCGTAGGTTCAATCCCTACCGCGCCCACCACTTTTTCTCCTGACAAATTGATCTGTTGAAACAGTGGCGCGGCGCTTTTGCCGTGTTGGGCTGGTTCCAAAACAAGGGCCTGCAAAGGACGCGGCGAAAACAGGACCGTGCCCGCATGTGGGAATGATGACCGCACCGATGGTCGTCGCACCGACGTGCAGGATGCGCCGGTTCGATGATCGCGGTTAAGCTGCGGCGAGGATTTTTGCCTTCATTTCCTGAAACTCTGCATCGCTGATCGCGCCCGCGTCGAGCAAAGCCTTCGCCTTTGTGATTTCCTCCAACATGCGGTTGCCGCCTGCGCCCTGTGAGGCGGCGACGGGCACGGGGCCGCTGTTGACCACGACGCCACCGGCAGCGGCGCGGACTTCTTCGATACGACGAATGCGGCGCTTTTCCTCCCAAGCCTGTTCCTGCGATTGCGACTTGGAATAGATGACCGAAGCCACGTCACTTTCGACGCCTTTCACTTCGATTTGCGCTGTGCCCTTGTTGGAATGCTTGAATTTCAGATTTGACCCACAGAGCGACGGAAGAACGTTTTCCTCAAGCGTCACGTCTTCAAGGTCTTTCCATTGAATATCGAGCATCTTGAACCCGCCCAAGAGTCCACGCTGCACTACGACCACGCGGCTGTTGGTGATTCCGACGATGGCGCGACGGTGGAACAGAGCAAATACGCGATGCTGCAATGCTTCGGCTTGCAGGTCTTCATCTTCCATCAATGTGGACGACAAGCGATCCGATGCCTTCGCGACCCGCGCTGCCGCACCGTAGAAGGTGAAAAATGCCAAAACAGCGAACGGAAATATCCCCCAAAGACTTCCGATAGCCAGAGCGCCGATAAGTCCGTAGAGAATGATATTAACAACGCCGCCCATTATGGCCCCCGTTCGATTTCAGACTGGCGGATATTCTGAGTTAAACTGCGTTAAATTTCGGTTTGCACGACAAACGCTTCAACAAAGCCCCCGGCGCCTACGGATGGGCACGTCGTCATGAGCCCCTCTCAGCGTTGCCCGGCCGCCAGGTCCGTTTGGGGCGAGGGACCGCGCCAGAGGCTGGCATAGCCCCACGCTACCGCCACGACCAGGGGCAGGACGCCCGCGAACATGAAGATGAGATCGCCCGGCATGCGCAGCCATTCCAGCAGGCGCGGTAGCCGCTGGCCGGTGAAGTCCAACTCGCGCGCATACCAGTATCCGTTCTCGATCACAGCGTGCAGTTGGAGCAGGCCGCCCGGCAGCAGGCTGAGCAGGATCATCAGGGCGAGGCCGATATTCAAGCCCCAGAAGGCAATGGCGATCAACCGCGAGATTCTTTGCCAGACCGCCTCCTGGACAGACTCCCGCAGGACGAACACCATCAGCCCGATGCCGAGCATGCCGAACACGCCCATCAGCGCGGCGTGGCCGTGATTGGGCGTGAGGATTGTCCCCACCTCGTAATAGCTGACGATGGGCGTGTTGATGAGGAAGCCGAACACCCCGGCGCCGAGGAAGTTCCAGAAGCCGACCGCCATGATGAACAGGAAGGTCCAGCGGTGGCGCTCGACGATGGATTCCTTGCCTTTCGTCGTGCGGACGAACGACCAGGCATCCAGCGTAATCATCGTCAACGGTACGACTTCCAACGCTGAGAAAACTGCCGAGAGCGCCATATTGGCCTCGGTCTGGCCGGTCCAATACCAATGGTGGCCGGTGCCGATCAGGCCGCCGCCGAAATAGAGAATGGCGTCGAGGTAGATGGTCCGCAGTGCGGTCAGCCGATGCACGAGCCCCATCTTGAAGAACAGGATGGCGACGATGACGGTGACGAAGAATTCGAAGAAACCTTCCACCCACAGATGGATGATCCAGAAGCGCCACGCGTCGACAATGGTGTAATTGGTCTCGGACCCGAAGAAGAGCGCCGGCAGATAAAACATCGGGATGGCGAAGCCGGCTAGCAGGAAGAACCGGGCGAAGGACTTGCGCTCGGGATTACGCAACGCGGGGGCTACGGCTCGCCACAAGAGGCCGAACCAGATGCACAGGCCGACGATCATCAGCAATTGCCAGAACCGGCCCAACTCAAGAAATTCCCAGCCCTGATTGCCGAACCAGAACCACGAGCGCGGCAGCCATTGCAGGATGCCCACCCACTCGCCCAGCATGCTGCCCACGATGACGATCGCAAAGGCGCCGAACAGCAGGTGGATGGCGAGGCGCTGGTGGGGCGGCGTCTTGCCGCCGATCAACTCCGCGACGAACAGGGCGCCCGCGACGAAGCTGGTGGCGATCCAGAACAGCGCCGATTGCAGATGCCAGGTCCGCAGCAGGTTGCTGGGGAACCAGGAGGCGAGGTCGAAGCCGTAGAAATCACCGGGATCCGCCCGATAATGGGCGATCGCCGCGCCGAAGAACACCTGGCCGAGCAGGAGGAGGGCGGCCACGCCCATATATTTGACCGTGGCGCGCTGCGCGTCGCTGATGACCCACTTCTCCATGGGCTCGGGCGTCCCATGCCATCCCAGATAATCGAACCGGCCGAAAGCGAGCAGCGCCAGCGCGGTGCCGCCGAGCAGGGCGATAAAGCTGAGCGCGCTCCAGATGAGCGCCGCGCCGGTCGGGCGATTGCCCGCAAGCGGATCATAGGGGAAATTGTTCGTGTAGGAGTGGCCCGTGCCCGGCCGTTCCGCAACCGAAGCCCAGGCCGCCCAGGCGAAGAAGGCGGTCAACTGGCGCAGTTCGCCCTTGTCGGTGATGAGGCCGGGGGCGAGACCGCCGTTACGCTCCGGATGCTCGAAATAGCTGGCCCAGCGGCGCTGCTGCTGCTCGAAGGCGGCGACGCCGGCTGGCGGTAGGGCGAGGGTGGCCGTCGCCGGATCGTAGCGGTTGACGCGCAGTTGTAGCGCCACCTCGCCGTCGATGGCGGCACGGTCGGCCGGTGTTAGCGCCTCGTAGGTCTTGCCGAAGCGGGCCTGGGCGCGTTCGTCCGCGACAGCGAGCGCCCAGGCGTGGAGATAGGATGCGCTGAAATCCGGCCCGAGATAGCCGCCGTGCCCCCAGATGGAGCCGTTGTTCATGAGGCCGTATTTGAGGAAAACCTGTTGGCCGCCGCGAATATCGGCACCGCTGAAAACGGACTGCCCACCCGAGTCGACGACTCGCTCAGGGACGGGCGGCGCGTTGGTGTAGGTCTTTACCATCAGCAGGCCGAGCACGCTGAAGCCCAGCACCATGGTGATAATCACTGCCCGGCGCCACCAATGCGACAGGTTTTCGACAGGCCCCGTCCTCATCTTCGTCGGCATGGCGCACCCCTTCGCAAGCCTGGTGAGCATCGTCGAATGATTGAGCGGGATCGTCAATAATAAATGATGCGCCGTTTCTCCAGAAGACTTGGCGGGTGATGAGGGGACTACTTCCAGCCCCTTGCCGGTGCCGGCATTGGAGGTGGGCAGATTATCGGCCCGCGCCTGTCCGTGTCGGCAGGGCGAAGCGCTGATGCGGCCAAGCATGCCGGCCTGTCGCGGCGCCGTCCAATACTGTGGGGCCTAATGTCCCGCGTGCTCGTCCGCGGCGGCGTTGGCGGCCGTTGTATTGCCGGCGGCGGATGCGCTGCCGTCCGGATTTTCGATCACGGCGTCGGCGAGGATGCGGTCGCCGTTGGAGAAGATGAAGGTGAAGGTCATCTTGCCCGCCGCCACGGCCTGGGGATTGATCTGCCAGAGCATGATGTGCTTGCCGCCCGGTGCGAAGGTGATTTTTTCGCCTGCCGGCACGTCGACCGTGTCGATCTCCTCCATCGACGCCATGCCGTTCTGCGTCTTGCTCTCATGCATCTCCAGCCGGACGGCGGCATCGGTGGTGATGTCGCGCAGGACCACGGGTTTGTCGCCGCCGTGAATGGTGAAATAAGCCGCTGAAGGGCCGGACGGATTGGCGTTGAGACGCACATAGCCGCCGTCCACATAGAGCGGCTGGGGATCGCCGCATCCCGCGAGTGCCAGCAGCGCCGCAGTGGACGCGGCGAGGGGAAATGCCAGGTGCATGGAGACCCTCCCGTCTCGAACGTCATCAAATCTCCCACTTTCTAGGCCCCGCTTTGACTTGTGCCAAGCGAAAGCCGTCTTATATCCGCCAGCGACACATCATTCCGGGTCGGCGTCAAACGCGGCCCGGAGGGTGGACCTGCTGAACTTATCTGGGGTTGAAGAGGACGATTATGGCCAAGGTTATCGGTATTGATCTGGGCACCACCAATAGCTGCGTGTCCGTGATGGACGGCGGCAAGCCGCGCGTGATCGAAAATTCGGAAGGCGCACGCACCACGCCGTCCATCGTGGCCTTCGCCAAGGACGGCGAGCGGCTGATCGGTCAGCCGGCCAAGCGTCAGGCTGTCACCAACCCGGACAACACCATCTATGCCGTCAAGCGCCTCATCGGCCGCCGGTTCGACGATCCGCTGACCAAGAAGGACATGGAGCTGGTCCCCTATTCGATTGCGAAAGGGGCGAACGGCGACGCCTGGGTGAAAGCCGGCGGCACTGACTACAGCCCCTCGCAGATCAGTGCCTTCATCCTCCAGAAGATGAAGGAAACCGCCGAAGCCTATCTGGGTGAGACGGTCACGCAGGCGGTTATCACCGTGCCGGCCTATTTCAACGACGCCCAGCGCCAGGCGACCAAGGATGCCGGCCAGATCGCCGGCCTTGAGGTGCTGCGCATCATTAACGAGCCGACCGCGGCCGCGCTGGCTTACGGTCTGGAGAAGAGCGACGGCAAGACCATCGCCGTCTATGACCTTGGCGGCGGCACTTTCGACATCTCGATCCTGGAGATCGGAGATGGCGTGTTCGAAGTGAAGTCGACCAACGGCGACACGTTCCTGGGCGGCGAGGACTTCGACTCCAAGATCGTCACCTATCTGGCCGAGGGCTTCCAGAAGGACGAGGGCATCGACCTCACCAAGGACAAGCTCGCGCTCCAGCGTCTGCGCGAGGCGGCCGAGAAGGCCAAGATCGAGCTGTCCAGCGCGCAGACGACGGAGGTGAACCTGCCGTTCATTACTGCCGACCAGAACGGCCCCAAGCATCTGGTCAAGACCATCACCCGCGCCGATCTGGAGCGGCTTGTCGAGGACCTCATCAAGCGGACGCTGGAGCCGTGCAAGAAGGCGTTGTCCGACGCCGGCGTCTCGGCTGGCGACATCAGCGACGTGGTGCTGGTGGGTGGCATGACCCGCATGCCGCGCGTCCGCGAGATCGTGAAGGATTTCTTCGGCAAGGAGCCGCACACCGGCGTGAACCCGGACGAGGTCGTCGCCATGGGTGCCGCCATCCAGGCGGGCGTGTTGCAGGGTGACGTCAAGGACGTGCTGCTGCTCGACGTGACGCCGCTTTCGCTCGGCATCGAGACGCTGGGTGGTGTGTTTACCCGCATGATCGACCGCAATACGACGATCCCGGCCAAGAAGAGCCAGGTCTATTCGACCGCCGAGGATAATCAGCAGGCGGTGACGATCCGCGTGTTCCAGGGCGAGCGCGAGATGGCGGCGGACAACAAGCTGCTCGGCCAGTTCGATCTGGTCGGCATTCCCCCGGCGCCGCGCGGCGTGCCGCAGATCGAGGTGACGTTTGATATCGACGCCAACGGCATCGTCAACGTCTCGGCCAAGGACAAGGGCACCGGCAAGGAGCAGCAGATCAAGATCCAGGCGTCCGGCGGTCTCTCCGAGAACGACATCGAGCAGATGGTCAGGGATGCCGAGCGCTTCGCCGAGGAGGACAAGAAACGCCGCGAGGGCGCCGAGGCCAAGAACAATGCCGAGAGCCTCGTCCACACCACCGAGCGCCAGCTCGCCGAGCATGGCGACAAGGTGGACGCGAGCCTCAAGGGCGAGATCGAGACCGCGATCGCTGCGACCAAGACAGCCATCGAGGGCGGTGACGTCGAGGTGATGAAGGCCAAGACGCAGGAGTTGGCCCAGGTCTCGATGAAGCTCGGTCAAGCGATCTACGAGAAGGAGCAGGCCGCGGCCGCTTCGCCCGGCGCGGATGGCCCCGCGAACGCCGGGAACGACGATGTGGTGGACGCGGAATTCTCCGAAGTCGACGAGGACAACAAGGCTTAAGAACGGGAAAGCCGGGTCCGGCCGGGCGAGCGCCTGACCGGACCCGGACGGGGAGCTGCTGCGGGGCATGAGTAGCCAGACAGACTATTACGAGTTGCTCGAAATCGAGCGGACGGCTGACGCGAACACCATCAAATCCGCCTATCGCCGCATGGCCATGCGCTACCACCCGGACCGTAATCCGGGTTGCAAGGAGAGCGAGGCCAGGTTCAAATCGGTCAGCGAAGCCTATGACTGCCTGAAGGACCCGCAGAAGCGCGCGGCCTATGACCGCTATGGCCACGCCGCTTTCCAGCAGGGGATGAATGGTGGTGGGGCAGGTGGCGCGGGTTTCTCCGACTTCAGCGATATTTTCGAGACCATTTTCGGCGGCGGCTTTGCCGGTGGCGGGCAGCAACAGGCCCAGCGCGGCGCCGACCTGCGCTATGATCTGGAAATCAGCCTGGAGGACGCCTTCCACGGCCGCGAGACGACGATCCGCATCGACGTCGCGGCACCGTGCGAAAGCTGCGACGGCAGCGGCGCGGAGCCGGGGACGACAGTCGAGACATGCCCGACCTGCGCCGGTCATGGCAAGGTGCGGGCGCAGCAGGGCTTCTTCGTTATCGAGCGGACCTGCCCGAGCTGCCATGGCGCCGGCCAGCGCATCAAGTCGCCGTGCCGCGCGTGCAGGGGCGAAGGGCGCGTCGACAAGGAGCGCTCGCTCGACGTCTCTATCCCGCCGGGGGTGGACGAGGGTACGCGCATCCGGTTGAGCGGACAGGGTGAGGCAGGACCGCGCGGCGCGCCGGCGGGCGACCTTTACATTTTTCTGCACGTGCGGCGGCATGCGCTCTTTGAGCGCGAGGGTACCAACCTGTTCTGCCGCGTGCCGATCAGCTTTACGCTGGCGGCTTTGGGTGGGACGATCAACGTGCCGGGCCTCGACGGGGCAGGGCATGAAATCCGTATCCCTTCCGGTATCCAGTCGGGCAAGCAGTTGCGCCAGCGCGCCGCCGGCATGCCGGTGCTCAACGGGCGTGGGAAGGGCGATCTGGTGATCCAGATCGAGGTGGAGACGCCCACGCGGCTCAGCGCCCGCCAGCGCGAGTTACTGGAGGAATTCCGTGCCACCGAGACGGGGGAGGAGTGCCCGGCGTCGAGCGGTTTCTTCGGTAAGATCAAGGAAATGTGGGACGGCTTGAAGGATTGACCTGAGGTTTAGGTTCGGGGGGTGGGTCTTTCTTTTCCGTATGGGCGCTCGCCGAGCTAGGCGATGCGCCTGCCTCGAATCGTCACGACCGGGGCTCCTCGAGGTGGGTTTTGGACGGACGGACACACTCTCGCTCGTTTGCTCTGAGCTTGTCGATGGGCCGTCCTTATTTTCCTGTAGATCGAAGAAAACTTGGTCCCTCGGGTTAGTTTGATCTCGATCTGCTCTAGCCGTGTCTCGACTTTGCTCGATATGAACGAGAGGGCGGGAACTGTCCTTTTGGGGAAATATGTTCTCTTGCGAAGGCAGGAGTCCGGGGGCCAGCCGCCGGGCCTCGCCGCTTAGGGCTCCTGCCTGCGCAGGAGCACTGGCTTCCAAATAGGCGGAGTTGGTCCTTTTGATCGGCGATTGTTTCAGCGGCGATGTGCGCTGATGATACCGAGTATGCTTCGTGTTTTGGCTTTCTGGCCGGACGGGCTGCTTATCTACTCATCGGGTGGCCCCAAGTCCGGACCAGCGCGCCCTTGCATTACTTCGGCAGCACCAGCCGTTCGCCGTCGGGGACGTCGCGGACGATCAGGTCGGCGATGGCGCGGCCGACGATGTCCGGCGTCTTGAGCGTGGCCGGGTCCTCGCCCGGATAGGCGCGGGCGCGCATGGTGGTGCGGGTGGCGCCGGGCTCGACGATGTGGGTGCGGATCGCGCTCACATTGCGTACTTCCTGGCCATAGGCGGCAACGAGCACCTCCAGCGCGGCCTTGGAGGCGCCATAGGCACCCCAATAAGCACGCGGGTTGGCCGCCGCTACGCCGCTGGTGAGCGCCACCACGCGCGCATCCTTGCTGGCCCGCAGCATCGGATCGAACGCCGCGATCAGCGCTTGCGGGGCCGCGATGTTCAGCGTGAGAAGGCGGGCGAACTCCTTGCTATCGATGGCCGGCACGGCGGCCAGCGTGCCGAGCGTGGCGGCGTTGAGCACCAGGATATCAAGCGCGTTCCACCGGCCGCCGATGGCCTGCGCGAGCCGGCCGATGCTCTCGCCGTCGGTCAGATCGAGCGGGGCGATGGTCGCGCTGCCGCCGGCGGTGTGGATGGCGTCCTCCACCGCTTCGAGATCGGGCACGGTGCGGGCGACAAGCACGACATGTGCGCCGTCCTGCGCCAGCGCCTGGGCCGTGGCCGCGCCGATACCACGACTGGCGCCGGTCACGAGGGCGATCCGTCCGGCGAGCGGCCGGGCCTTGTTGTCCTGATTGGTCATGGATGTCCGTTTTAGGTCAGACGACGCGCTCGTGCAGCAGTTCGAGCTGGTTCACCTGCGCCGTGTCGTCGAAATCGGTGAGGGTGGTTGGGTAGTCGCCAGTAAAGCAGGCATCGCAATATTGCGGAATGCCGTCGTTGCGGCGGCTCTCGCCGATGGCCTTGTAGAGCCCCTCGATGGAAACGAAGGAGAGGCTGTCGGCATGAATAAACGCGCACATCTGCGCGACGTCCATCTTGTGGGCGAGCAGCTTGCCGCGCTCGGGCGTGTCGACCCCGTAGAAGCAGCTATGCCGCGTCGGCGGACTGGCGATGCGCATGTGCACCTCCTTAGCGCCGGCGTCGCGCATCATCTGCACGATCTTGAGCGAGGTGGTGCCGCGGACGATCGAATCGTCGATCAGCACGACCTTCTTGCCGGCAATCAGCGCGCGGTTGGCGTTGTGCTTTAATTTGACGCCGAGGTGGCGAACCTTGTCGCCGGGCTGGATGAAGGTGCGGCCGACATAATGCGAGCGGATGATACCCAACTCGAACGGCGTGCCCGATTGCTGGGCGAAGCCGATGGCGGCGGGCACACCGCTGTCCGGCACCGGGATGACGAGATCGGCCTCGACCGGCCCTTCAATGGCGAGCTGGGCGCCGATCGCCTTGCGCACCTGATAGACGCTGTGGCCGTCGACGATTGAATCGGGCCGCGAGAAATAGACATGCTCGAAGATACACGGGCGGGGGTGCGGTGTGTCGCCGAAGGGGCGGTGCGAACGGATCTCGCCGTCCTGCGCTACCACGATCAACTCACCCGGCTCGACCGAGCGGATATATTCCGCGCCGACTACATCGAACGCGACGGTTTCCGACGCAAAGATGATCGCGTCGCCGATCCTTCCCATAACGAGCGGGCGGATGCCGAGCGGATCGCGGCAGGCGATCAGCCCTTCAGGGGTGAGACAGATGAGCGAATAGGCGCCCTCGACCTGCTTCAGCGCGTCGATGAACCGATCCAGCAGGGTGCGGTAGCGCGACTTGGCGAGCAGGTGGATGATGACTTCCGTGTCGCTGGTCGACTGGAAGATTGCCCCATCGCGTACCAGCCGCTTGCGCAGGTTGAGCGCGTTGGAGATGTTGCCGTTGTGGGCAATGGCGAAGCCGCCGGAAGAGAGATCGGCATAGAGCGGCTGCACATTGCGCAGCGCCGTCTCACCGGTCGTCGAGTAACGCACATGGCCACAGGCGACGCTGCCTGATAGCATGCGGATGATCTCGTCATTGTCGAAATTGCCGGCGACATGGCCCATCGCCCGGTGCGTGTGGAACTCCTTGCCGTCCCAACTGGTGATTCCTGCGGCTTCCTGCCCGCGATGCTGCAAGGCGTGCAGCCCGAGGGCGACCATGGCAGAGGCTGTCGCGGCGCCATGAACGCCGAAAATGCCGCACTCCTCGCGCAGCTTGTCATCGTCAAACGGATTGGTGGTCAGCATCGGTTATACTCGAAGCAGGCGAGAGGGGTGAGACTCTCCATGCACGCTGTATTTGCCGGCCATATAGGAGGGGAAAACGGCTTTGTCGCCCCATCGTCACAAAATAATGCGCAGTCTGCTGCATTGACCCCTCCGGACCGAATCAACGGACTGGCATGTCCGCGCGCCTCGCACTAAAGGAGGCCGCATGCATGCCCTCGCGAATCCGCGCCGATTCCTGTCGATCGCCGTGCCCGTCACCACCTGGTTCTTCTGGGGCGGTATCGCGTTGATTCTGCTCGGTTGCTGGGCGGGACTGTTCGTTGCTCCGGCCGACTATCTGCAAGGCGAGAGCTTCCGCATTCTCTATATCCACGTGCCGGCCGCCTGGCTTGGCATGGGCGGGTGGAGCGGGCTGACAGCGGCTGCCATCGCACAGCTCGTCTGGCGCCATCCGCTCGCCGCCGTGGCGGGCCGGGCGACTGCCGTGCCGGGCGCGGTGTTCACCGCCATCTGCCTCGCCAGCGGCTCGATCTGGGGGCGGCCCACCTGGGGCACCTGGTGGGAGTGGGATGGGCGGATGACCTCCATGCTCCTGCTGCTGTTCCTCTATCTGGGCTATATCGCACTGGGCCGCTCCAGCGCCGACCGCGCCGAGACCGGCGGCGTGAGCCGCGTGACGGCGATCTATGCGCTGGTTGGCGCGCTCAACCTGCCGGTCATCCATTATTCGGTTGTGTGGTGGAACAGCCTGCATCAGGGGCGCTCGATCACGCTGACCAGCAGCAGCATCGACAGCTCGATGCTCTGGCCGCTGGGGCTGACCGTGCTCGGCTTCACCTTCTGGTTCGTTGCCATCGTGCTGCTGCGGATGCGCGCGATCCTGGCCGAAAACCGTATCGAGGCGCGCCTGCGCCGCATGTCGCGAGGATGATATCGTGAACCCCTGGCCTTTCGTGATTGCCGCCTACGGGCTGACGGCGCTCGCCACCGTGGCGACGAGCCTGTGGGCGTGGCGCGGCGCTGCCCGCGCGGAAGCCCGCGCGGCGCAGCTTCTAAGCCGGGACTGACGCCATGGTTGCCATCGCCTCACGCCGGCAAGGCCCCAAGCGCAAGCATCAGCGCCTCGTGCTGGTGCTGCTGGCACTGGCCGCGCTGATCGGCGGCGTGCTGCTCGCCATGTCCGCCCTGCGCGATCAGGCGGCTTATTTCTACACACCGGCCGAGGCCAAGGCGGCCCATATCGAACCGGGCAAGGCAGTGCGGCTGGGCGGCATGGTAGCGCTCGGCAGCCTCAAGCGGGGCGCCAATGGCGTGACGATCAGCTTCGACCTGACCGACGGCAAGGGCACGGTGCCGGCCACCTTCAGCGGCATTACGCCGGACCTGTTCAAGGAAGGCTCCGGTGCCATTGCCGAGGGGGCATTCGACGCCGACGGCACCTTCCGCGCCACCAACATCCTCGCCAAGCATGACGAGCGCTACATGCCGCGCGAGATGGAAGGCATCCAGTACGACCCCGAGACCCACAAGGTCAAAGCGGACCAGCCATGATCGCCGAAACCGGACTCGCCGCCTTGTGGCTGGCCGCCATGCTGGCTGGCCTGCAACTGCTGCTCGCATGGTCGGCGGTGGCGCAGGGCAATGACGATGCACGGCGGCTGATCCGACCCGTCGCGATTGCGCAAGGCGTGCTCACCGGCCTTGCCATGGCGCTGCTCATCCTGCTGTTTATCCGCTCGGACATGTCGGTCTATCTGGTCGCGGCGAACAGTCATTCGGCCAAGCCGTTCATCTACAAATTCGCCGGTGCCTGGGGTAATCACGAAGGCTCGATGCTGCTCTGGGTGGCGGTGATGAGCGTGGCGGGCGCGGCGGTGGCGCTGTTCGAGCGCGAGCTGGACCGGCGCACGCATATTGCCACGCTGGGCGCGCAGGCGGCGATCAGCCTGGGCTTCTATGCCTTCTTGCTGTTCGCCTCCAACCCGTTCAAACGCCTCGATCCGCCGGCGGTGGACGGGCAGGGGCTGAACCCGCTGTTGCAGGACCCCGGCCTCGCCTTCCATCCGCCGACGCTCTACCTCGGCTATGTCGGCCTCTCGGTCGCTTTCTCCTTCGCGGTCGGCGCGCTGCTGACCCGAGCGGTCGATGCCCGCTTCGCCCGCGCGATCCGGCCATGGGTGCTGGCGGCGTGGATCATGCTCACCATCGGCATCACCGCCGGCTCCTATTGGGCTTATTATGAGCTGGGCTGGGGCGGCTGGTGGTTCTGGGACCCGGTCGAAAACGCCTCGCTCATGCCGTGGCTGGCGGCGACCGCGCTGCTGCACAGCGCAACGGTGCTGGCGACGCGCGATGCGCTGCGAGCGTGGACGATCATGCTCTCGGTGATCGCCTTCGCCATGTCGATGATCGGCACCTTCCTCGTGCGCTCGGGCATATTGACCAGCGTCCATGCCTTCGCGGTCGATCCGACGCGGGGCAGCTTTATCCTCGCGCTGCTCGGCATCTATATCGGCGGAGCGTTGGCGCTGTTCGCGCTGCGTGTCCACACGGTGAACGAGGGTGCGCGGTTCGACGCGGTGAGCCGGGAGGCGATGCTGGTCGTCAACAACCTGCTGCTTTGCGTGATCCTGGGGCTGGTGTTCGTCGGCACACTCTATCCGCTGCTAACCGAGATGATGGGCGTGCGCGTCTCGGTGGGGCCGCCTTATTTCAACGCGATCATCGGCCCGTTGGCGATCGCGTTGATGGCCGCGCTGATCTTCGGGCCGCTGCTGCGCTGGCGACGAGATGAGACGGGCGCGGTCTTGCGCCGCGCCGCGCCGGCGCTGATCGCCGTCGTGCTCGCGCTGGGGGCGGTGATCGCTTTCGCGCCGCGCCCGGTCGGATGGTTGACGGCGTTCGGTTTCGCGGCGGCGGCGGGCGTAGCGGTGGCGAGCATCGCGCCGCTCTGGAAACGCAACCTGCGCCGCACACCCTTGTTCACCTATGGCATGGTGCTCGCGCATCTCGGCTGCGCGGTGAGTCTCGCCGGCATGGCATCGGAAAGCGCCTTCTCGCAGGAGAGGCTGGCGGCGGCGCGGCCGGGCGACCGCTTCGAGATTGCCGGCACGACCGTTGCCTTCGATTCCGTGATGCCCATCGCTGGACCCAACTGGACCGCGATGCAGGCGACGCTGACGGTCAGCCGGAACGGCCACGTGATCGGTGTCGCCAAGCCGCAGGCGCGCTTCTTCACCGATCCGCCGACGCCGACCACCGAATCGGTGCAGATGACGCGCTGGAACGGGCAGCTCTATCTGGTGCTCGGCGATGCGCTGGAGGACGGCCGCTGGCAGTTGCGCATCTGGTGGAAGCCGTTCGTTACGCTGATCTGGTTTGGTGGTGGGTTGATTGCGTTTGGCGGCGCGCTGGCTCTGGTCGGCCGCGTGCGGCGCGGACGCAAGCAGGGTCGCGCGGCAGCGACCATGGCTGAGCCG
The DNA here is from genome assembly GCA_001899715.1 of Sphingobium sp. 66-54. Lineage (GTDB taxonomy): Bacteria > Pseudomonadota > Alphaproteobacteria > Sphingomonadales > Sphingomonadaceae > Sphingobium. The sequence goes on along the minus strand of MKWI01000023.1, from coordinate 38,727 downwards.
GGCGCGGCTATCCCCGCGGGAGCGACGGCATGAAGCGCTCGCTCATCCTGTGGATCCCGCTCGTTGGCTATCTCATCTTCCTGGGGATCGCCTCGCTGGGGCTGAACCGCGATCAGCAGACGACCATCCAGTCGCGGATGATCGGTAAGCCGGTGCCTGGCATTGAACTGCCGGCCGCCTCCTCCAGCAATCCGGCGCTCTCGACGAAGGAGATGGCGGACGGCAAGCCGCGCCTGCTCAATGTCTTCGCGAGCTGGTGCGTGCCCTGCGCGGCGGAGGCACCGGTGCTGGCGCAGCTCGCCCGGGAGGGTGTGCGCATCGACGGCGTGGCTATTCGCGATGCCCGCGCCGATGTGGATGCCTTCCTCGCTCGCCATGGCGACCCATTCCAGCGTATCGGGCTGGACGCGCGCAGCACGCTGCAATTCTACCTTGGCTCCTCGGGCGTGCCGGAAACGTTCGTCGTCGATGGCAAGGGCGTGATCCGCTACCAGCACATCGGCGCCATCGGCCCGCAGGATGTCGATACCATTCTTGCTAAGCTGCGTGAGGCTGAGATATGAGGCGCGCGCTGCCGTTCCTGCTGCTTGCCGTCGCGCTGGCCGCACCGATCCATGCGCAGACCGCGCTGCCGCCCGCGCCTTATGCCGACCGCCAGCTCGATGATCCGGCGCTGGAAGCCAAGGCGACGGCGCTGATGCACACCATCCGCTGTCTTACCTGCCAGAGCCAGTCGATCGCCGACAGCAATGCTTCCATGGCCTCCGACATGCGCTCGGAGATTCGCGAGCGGATCGCGCGTGGAGAGGACCCGGAGGCGATCCGGGCATGGTTGATCGAGCGTTACGGCGACTGGATCAGCTACAAGCCGACTGCCGAGCCGATCCTGTGGCCCTTGTGGGGCGCGCCGGTGCTGCTGCTCGGCGTGGGAGGTGCGCTGGCCTTCCGGCGGATTCGCAAGCACCGGAAGGGGAGCGCATGACCGGGATCGTGATCGCCCTGCTGCTGGCGCTGGTTACGGGTGCGGCCGTGCTGCTCGGCGCGCGGATGAGCGTGCGCCATGCTGCGCCGCTCGCCGCCGCCTTGATGTTTGGCCTCGCCGGCTATGCTTGGCAGGGTAGTCCGGCGATGCCCGGCAAGCCGGTGAAGGCCGGCGTCGCGCAGATCCGCTTCGACGAGGAGCTGGCGAAGAAGCGCCGCGAGATTGGCGAGCAGATCAGCCGGGCGACGCCTTTCCTGGTGATGTCGGACAGCTATGCCAGCCGGGGCGAGACGCGGGACGCCGCCAATGTGCTGCTGCCGGGCCTGCGCAAATATCCTGACGATCCGCACCTCTGGGTCGGCCTCGGTAATGCGCTGATGGCCCATACCAACGGCGTGATGACACCGGCGGCCAACTACGCGTTCCGTCAGGCGCTGGCCGTGCAACCGGAGGGTGTTTCACCCAATTATTTCTATGGTCTGGCGTTGGCCGAATCGGGCGATTTCGACGGTGCGCGGGCGGTCTGGCTCAAGCTCGCCGCGAGTCTGCCGGAAGATGCGGGCTTGCGCGAGGAGCTGATTCGCAACGTTGCGCTGCTCAATGCGTTGATCCGGCGACGGGATGCCGGCGCGCAGCCCGAAGGTACGGCACAGAGTGGAAATCCAGCCCCATGATTGTGCGTTGCACCATGGGGGGTGAAGTGCTAGGGCGCCGCGCGTCCAGGCGATAGCCTGAGCAGGGGAAGTGCAGCCGATGACAGCGGTTCCGGCGGGCGCGTGATGCCCGATAAAGGGTCAGCAAGCGAAGCTGCCGGCATGCCTGCCCATGCTGGCGAGGCTGCGCACGGCCATCAGCATGAGGGCATGGTCAAGCTCGCCGTCGGCGCCATCGGCGTCGTCTTCGGTGATATCGGCACCAGCCCGCTCTACGCCTTTCGCGAAACATTCGCCGGCCATCATGTCCTGACGCTGGACGATGCCCACATCATGGGCGCGATCAGCCTCATCTTCTGGTCGATGATTGTGGTGGTGACGGTCAAATACGTCTCCATCCTGATGCGCGCGGACAATAAGGGGGAGGGCGGCAGCCTCGCCCTGCTGGCACTGGTCAGCCGCACCATCCCCTCGCAGCGCTGGTCGACGGGCATCGTCCTGCTCGGCGTGTTCGCGACGGCCTTGTTCTACGGCGACAGCATGATAACCCCGGCCGTCACCGTGCTGAGCGCGGTGGAAGGGTTGGAGGTGGTCAACCCCGCATTCGGCAAGCTGGTCGTGCCGTTGGCGCTGGCGATCCTCATCTTCCTCTTTTCGATCCAGCGCGCCGGGACCAACCGGGTGGCGACGCTGTTCGGCCCCATCATGCTGCTCTATTTCCTGTGCATCTCGCTGCTCGGCGTGGTCAGTATCGTCGAGAGGCCGGGGGTGCTGCTGGCGATCAACCCCTGGTATGCGATCAACTTTTTCCTGTTGACGCCGGTACAGGCGTTCCTGGCGCTCGGCTCGGTGGTGCTCGCGGTGACGGGCGCCGAGGCGCTCTATGCCGACATGGGCCATTTTGGCCGGAAGCCCATCCGCGTTTCGTGGCTGTGGTTCGTGCTGCCGGCCCTGACGCTCAATTATATGGGGCAAGGCTCGCTGTTGCTGCGCGAAGGAGCTGCGGCGCTGGACAGTCCCTTCTACAATCTCGCTCCCGACTGGTTCCGCCTGCCGCTGGTCGGCATCGCCACGCTGGCGGCGATCATCGCCTCGCAGGCTGTCATCACAGGTGCCTTCTCGATCACCCGGCAGGCGATCCAGCTCGGTTTCATCCCGCGTCTGCGGATCGCCCATACCAGCGCCTCGATGGCGGGGCAGATCTATATACCGCTCATCAACTGGGGCTTGATGGTGGCGGTGATCCTTCTGGTGCTGAGCTTCCAGACCTCGTCCAACCTCTCGGCGGCCTACGGCATCGCGGTGACGGGCGCGATGTTCATCGATAGTGCGCTGCTCACCGTGCTGCTCCTCAAGCTGTGGAAGTGGAACCGCTGGATCGCGGTGCCGCTGCTGGCGGTCTTCTACCTGATCGACGGCGCCTATTTTGCCGCCAATCTCACCAAGATACCGGATGGTGGGTGGTTCCCGCTGTTCATCGGTTTTCTCGCCTTCACCCTGCTCACCACCTGGGCCAAGGGTCGCAAGCTGATGATGGACCGGCTGCGCGAATCGGCGATGCCGATCCCGGTGTTCATCGCCTCCGCCTCCAACAGCGCGGTGCGCGTGCCCGGCACCGCCGTATTCATGACCTCCACGCCGGACGGCGTGCCGCACGCGCTGCTCCACAATCTCAAGCACAACAAGGTGCTGCACGAGCGGGTGGTGCTGCTCACCGTGAAAATCGCCGACGTGCCGGTGGTGGACCCGGACAAGCGCTACGAGCTTGAGGATCTCGGGCGTGGATTCTTCCGCCTGATCCTGCGCTACGGCTTCATGGAGGAGGCGGACGTGCCGGCCGCGTTGGCGCGGGTGAAGGATTGCGGCCAGACCTTCAAGATGATGGAGACCAGCTTCTTTCTCGCGCGGCAGACGCTGCTGCCCTCGTCCCGCCCCGGTATGCGTATCTGGCGTGAGAAACTGTTCGCCTGGATGCTGCGCAACGCGGAAAGCGCGATGGAGTTCTTCCGCCTGCCGACCAACCGCGTGATCGAACTGGGCAGCCAGGTCGAAATCTAGAACGGATCGTGGTCAAATTGACCCGTTCGCCCTGAGCGACTGCCGCAGACGGGCAGTCGAAGGAGGCCGCATTTTCGACTCGCCGGGTGTGAAGGGCAGCCTTTCGACAAGCTCAGGCCAACGGAGAGGGTTGATGCCGTCCGTTCAAGATCCACTCTAGCGCCCTATCGTTAGCGGCTAGCCAGCCTTCCGCCCTGCTGTCACATTGGCGACGAGGGGCACGCCAGCCAAGCGCGGCGCATGGGGAGGGCCATGGCAAGCCATTCGACGATGGACGGCATCGCGGCGCGGCTGGACGAGCGGCCGATTTCTGCGCGGCAGCTTTGGGTGCTGGCGCTGGTCCAACTCATCCTGATGATTGACGGGCTGGACATCCAGCTTCTCGGGCTGGTGACGCCGGTGGTGCTGGAGGAATGGGGCGTGTCGCGTGCCAATTTCGGCCCGGCGCTGGGGGCCTCGCTGTTCGGACTCGCCATCGGTGCAGGAGTGGGCGGGCGACTGGGGGATATGTTCGGCCGTAAGCGCGTGCTCTGCGTAGCGACCGTCCTGTTCGGCTTTGCCACCGTGGTGGCTGCCTTTACCTATAGCGTGACCGAGATGACCCTCATTCGCTTCATCAGCGGGCTGGGGTTCGGCGCGGCGACGCCTTCGTCGATCACGCTGGTGACGGAGTGGCTGCCACGCCGTGCGCAGGCCAAGGCGATCTCCTTCCTCACCGTGGGTACGCCGGTGGGTGGGCTGGCCGGCTCGCTGGCGTTGCAGACGCTGCTGCCGATGCTGGGCTGGCGCGGCTGCTTCATCCTGTGCGGCGCGCTGACGCTGATCGTCGCGGTGACGGTGCTGGTCGGCCTGCCCGAATCGCCGGCTTACCTTGCCGGCCGGGGCAAGACTCGGCGGGCGGCCGATCTGCTGCGCCGATATGCCGGTGTCGAGATGGATGAACGGGCGTTCGTCGCGCCTGTTGCCGATACCGGTCGCGCGGATGAAGCACTGCGGGACAGCATGTTTGCGCGCCGCTATCGACTGCTCAATATCGGCGGATGGATGCTGTTCTTCTCGGCGCAGTTCATCGCCTATGCCTTCATCAATTGGATGCCGACCTTCCTCACCATGGTGCAATTCCCCATGCGGCAGGCGTTACAGGCCAGCGCCTTGTTCAACCTGCTCGCGTTGATCGCGGCAATCGTCACCGGCTTTCTCGTCCACCGTTTCGGTTCGCGGTCGGTCGGGCTTGTCGCGGGCGTGCTGACTGGCTTCTGCGTCCTCATCCTCGGCCTGCGCCTGCACGGCGCGGCAGGGGCGCCGGACGGAGCAACCTACTGGATCGTCATGCTCGCTGTGGCCGGTGTGGGTATTTTCATCAGTATCGTCATTGCCATGGGTTATGCGCTGCTGACGCTGGGCTACAGCGAGGCGATCCGCTCGACCGGGATCGGCGTGGGCGTGATGATCGGGAGAGTCGGCGGCGTAATCGTGGGACTGGGCGGTGGCGTGCTGCTGAGCCTTGCCGGCGACCAGACGTGGCCGTTCTTCCTCATCCTGCTCGCGCTGACCGGGGCGATCCTGGCCGGCGTACTGATCGCGAACCGGCATATCCTGCCGGCACGGTGAGGGTGAGCCATGGTGTGCTCCCGCTTTCGCAGGAGCACAGAGTCCGCACACGAGCCCTATAGAATATCGCCGTCGAGCAGTGGCCAGTTGGGCGGCATGCCATAGGGGCAGGGCGTCATCACCGCTTCGATACGGGTGATGAGGCCGTTCTCGATTTTGAACGCTTCGCCGATCTCCCAGGTGAAGGGACGGTCGATCGAGGCGGGGATCGTGCGGCCGTCGGCGAGCTTGTAGGAGCGCACCGTGCCGCTGTGGTCGAAGAAGCCGAAGGAAAAGACGACACCAAGCTCCTCGTCGATCACCGGGAAGCGACGATGGCGGATGCGGTCGACAAAGGCGAAGAAGCCTGTTTCGAGCTGCTCCCTCGCGCTCATCGCCATGAAGTTGAGCGTGTAGGGCGAATCGCCCGCACGCGCCTCGCCCGGCATCGGGGCGGCCGGTTGGGGTGCCTCGCCACCGGCTGCTGCCTCCTTGATCCCGGTCGTGCGCGAACCGTTTTCGATGCGGATGCAGTCATCCGAGAAGGGGTAGATGCCCTTGCCGTCGTTCTTCTCGATGGCGGTGAAATAGAGGTTGGCGACGCGGCGCAACTCGGCGCGGCTCATCCGTTCGTTTTCGGGGGTAGGCTCAAACCAGCGGGCGTCGGCCGAACCTGCCGCGTTGAGCTTATTCGGTCCTTCCGCCCACACGCCGCCGCCGCGCCCGAGATCGCCGCGCGCCACCATCGTCTCGATTTCGGTAATGCGGCCTGCATCCACCTTGAGCCGGACAACAAGGATGGCGTCGCTCTGGCCTTCCACGATCGTCGCCATGGTCGCGATGGTGCCGCTGACCGTGTCCGCGAAATCGTGGCGATAGCCGCCGAGCTGGTCCGCGCTCGCCCAGGCGCCTTCGCCGACCGGCAGGTGCTGGCCGTTCTCGGTATAACGCACATCGGCGGCCAGCGCTGCCTTGCCGGGATCGCGGCCGACAAGGGCAGCGAGGAAGGCGTCCATGTGCCGGGTCAGGTCCGTACGGCCGATCCGCTCGGTGGTCAGCTTATCCATCAGTTCATCCTCTCTGTGTTGGTTGGGGAACACACGTCAGCTCTCTGCGCCGGGTGCGCGCCAGATCGCCTCGGCACGGGTGATGTCGTCGGGCGTATCAATATCCAGCAGCGCTTCGCTGTCGACCGGGACGAGCCGCGCGCCGGGTGCGAGCGCGCGGGCGCCCTTGTCTCCCTCCAACCGCTTGAGCGCGGCGAAGCAGGCGGCGGGGAACAGCGCTGGCGGAGAGGGCGCGCCTTGCGGCGGGTTGGAAAAAACCGGCCGCGTTTCATCCGCGCCGAACGCGGCGACCAACTGGTGCAAATGCGTCGGCTGGACGAAGGGCATATCGCCCAGCATGACGATGAGTGCGGCGGCGCCCAGGCGCTCCGCTTCCTCCGCCGCGATCCGTAGCGAGGTGGAAAGGCCCCGCTCCGGCACTGGATTGGTGAGCAGTCGATAGCCCGGCGCGGCGGCGGCCAGCGAAGCGTCCGCGCCCGCCACCAGCAGATGCCATTCCGCCGGCAGCATCCGCCCGGCATCCGCCGCCCAGGCGATAAGCGGGCGGCCGCAGAGCGGTGTCATTAGCTTGTCGGCGTTGCCGAAGCGCATCGAGCGACCGGCGCCGAGCAGCGCGAGGGCGAGGGGGTCAGCGTGCGCCACGGAACCTCGCTACCATGCCGGCCGCGATGGAGAGGGCAATCTCTTGCGGGCCGAGGCCGCCAATGGGAACACCAGCCGGCCCGTCGATCCGGGCAAGATCGGCCGGGCCGAAGCCCAGCGCGGCGAGTCTATCAAGGCGCCGACGCTGGTTGCCGCGTGAACCGAGCGCGCCGATGTAACCGGTCGGCGCGGCGAGGGCGGCGGCCAGCGCGGGGTCGTCGATCTTGACGTCATGGCTGAGCGTGACAACCGCCGCCTGCGCGTCGGGCGCGAAGGCAGCGACGGCCGCGTCCGGCCACGCATCGCTCAGTGTGGTATCGGGGAAGCGGTCGGCACTTAGGAAACGCTCGCGCGGATCGTTGACGGTGACGGAAAAACCGATGGTCCGCGCGATGGCGGCGAGCGCCTGCGCGATCTGCACCGCGCCGACGATGAGCAGTCGTCGCGCCGGCTCGTAAACGTTGACGAACTGCCCCTCATGCGCGCCCTTGACGGTGACGCCGGTGGCCAGGTCGGTCGAGAGAGCGAGGGGCGTGCCGGTCGCGCGTGCCGCTGCGATCTCGTCGAACAGGGCGGGCGCGAATCCGGCCGGGGAAACGGGCTGGACCAGCACGCCGATTTCACCGCCGCAGGGCAAGCCAGGCAGCCATTCGCCCGGATCGCCGGCGCCGTAGCGGGTGACGCCGGCCGGGGCGCCCGCGATGACCTGTTCGGCGAGCGCGAATACATCATATTCGACGCAGCCGCCGGAGATGGAACCGGCAAAGCGTCCGTCCGCCGCGACGAGCATATGGCCCCCGCGCGGACGGGGCGCGGAGCCCGCCGCCGCGACCACCGTGGCCAGCGCCATGGGCTGCCCGATCCAGGCGCGGGCGGCCGTGATGATGTCTTCAATGTCGTCCAAAGCCTCTCCTGTAACTCACGGAATATGGGACTTTATCATTCTTGCGTCAGAAAGCGCCAGTCTTGTTTAGGAGAGCGCCGTGGACATTGACAACAGGGCGATCGGCTCGGCATGCTCACACCGTTCCAGCGGGTTTTGGGCGGGGAGAGACGGACGTGGCGACCACCCTTTCGATCAATGGCAAGGAGCGGCGCGTCGACGCCGATCCCACCAAACCGCTGCTATGGGCCCTGCGCGAGGATCTCGACATGCCCGGCACCAAGTTCGGCTGCGGCATGGGGCTATGTGGGGCCTGCACCGTGCATATCGACGGCAACGCGGTGCGCTCCTGCATCACGCCGATCAGCGCGGCGGCCGGCAAGGCGATCACCACCATCGAGCATGTCGCCACGCTGCCGGAAGGCAAGAAGGTGAGCGAGGCGTGGATCGCGCTTGATGTGCCGCAGTGCGGCTATTGCCAGGCGGGCCAGATCATGTCCGCGACGGCGCTGCTTACCAAGACGCCAAAGCCGAGCGACAAGGAGATCGACGCGGCGATGAGCGGCAATATCTGCCGTTGCGCCACCTATCTGCGCATCCGCGCCGCCATCAAACAGGCAGCCGGCATTGCCGAGGTTGTGGAGGCATGAGCGCCGTGCTGGACATGGACCGCCGCTCGCTCATCAAGGCGACGCTGATCGGTGGCGCGGTGCTGGCGTTCGATGCACGCATGGCCTTCGCGGCAACCAAGCCGGGGGAAGTGGCCACGGTCATCAACGCCTTCATTCGCATCAACGCGGACAACAGCGTGACCATCGGCGCCAAGAACCCGGAGATTGGCCAGGGCGTCAAGACGATGCTGCCGATGCTGATCGCCGAGGAGCTGGATGTCGACTGGGCGCAGGTCCATGTCGAGCAGACCATCGCGGATGAGAAGCGTTACGGGCCACAACTTGCCGGCGGCAGCTTCGCGACGCCGATGAACTGGCTGCCGATGCGGCAGGCGGGCGCGGCGGCGCGGCAGATGCTGGTACAGGCGGCCGCGGCGCGCTGGGGCGTGGACCCGGCGAGCCTGACTACAGGCGGCGGTCGGGTAATGCAGGTGGGGGGCAAGCATGCCGTCACTTATGCCGAGCTTGCCGCCGAAGCAGCGAAACAGCCTGCACCGGATCTGGCCAAGGTGGCGCTCAAGGATGCGGCGAAATTCACCATCATCGGCAAATCGCAAATCGGCGTCGATACACCGGCGATCGTGGCGGGCAAGCCGCTGTTCGGCATCGACGTAACGATGCCGGGGCTGATCCATGCCGCGGTGGAGATGTGCCCGGCTTATGGGGGTACGGTCCGCAGCTTCGATGATTCGGCGGTGAAGGGGAAGCCCGGCATCATCGCCGTGGTGCCGATCAATAGCGGCTATAATCCCAAGGGCGCCAACGATGCGGTCGCTATCGTCGCGCAGAGCTGGTGGGCGGCGGACAAGGCGCGCGCGGACCTCAAGATCGTGTGGGACGACGAGGCGGCGCGGACATATTCCTCGGCGGGGTTCGAAGCAGGCGCGGACGCGGCGTTCGGGAAGGGGCCGGAGACCTCCATCGTCAATAAGGGTGATGCGGACAAGGCGCTGGTCGGGGCGGCCAAAACAGTGAATGCGCGCTACCATTATCCGTTCCTCGCCCACGGCACGCTGGAGCCGCAGAACTGCACCGCGCTGTTCAAGGACGGCCAGATCGAGATCTGGGCGCCGACACAGTTGCCGCAGCCCGGCCGGATGCTGGTGGCTGCCGCGCTCGGCATTCCGCTGGAGGCGATCACCATCAACCTGACCCGGATCGGCGGCGGCTTCGGTCGGCGGCTGAGCAACGATTATATGGTGATGGTCGCGCAGATCGCGAAGGCGCTGCCCGGACGGCCGGTAAAGCTAATCTATACCCGTACTGACGACCTGCGGCACGATTTCTTTCGCCCGGCCGGTTGGCACAGCTTTGAGGCGGGGCTGGACGCGCAGGGCAGGCTGATCGCCTTCAAGGATCATTTCGTCAGCCTCAATCGCGATGGCAAGCCCGCGCAGGGCGCGACGATGAACCCGACCGAGCTGCCCGCGCCGCTGATCGCGGATGTCTCCTATGGCGCTACCTTTCTCGACAATAATGTGCCGACCGGCTTCCTGCGCGCGCCCATGTCCAACGGGCTTTCCTACGCCTTCCAGAGTTTTCTCGACGAGGTGGCGCTGGCGGCGGGGCTGGACCTGCCGGAATTCCTGCGCCGCACGCTCGGCGAGATGCGCACGATCAAGGGCGGCGAAGGGCCGCAGGCGGTGGATTTCCAGACCGGCCGCGCCCGCGCGGTGATCGACAAGGTTTGCGCCATGGCAAACTGGCAGGGTCGCTCTGGCGGCAATGGCAAGGGGCGCGGCTTCGCCTTCTACTTCAGCCATCGCGGTTATTTTGCCGAGATCGCCGACATTGCGGTGAACAGCGGCGGCGGCGTTCAGGTTGACAAGGTGTGGGTGGCGGGCGACGTGGGCAGCCACATCATCAACCCGATCAATGCCGTGCATCAGGCGCAGGGATCGGTGATCGACGGAATCGCGCAGACGATCATCGGGCAGAAGATCGAGATCGTGAATGGTGCGGCGAACCGCACTAATTTCCACGATTTCCCGTTGGCGCGGATCAATGCGGCGCCTCAGGATATCGTGGTTGAGTTCGTGCGCAGCGACAACCCGCCGACGGGGCTGGGCGAACCTGCGCTGCCACCGATCATCCCGGCCGTCGCCAATGCGATTTTCGCGGCGACCGGCAAGCGTATCCGTTCATTGCCAGTAGTGCCGTCACAGCTCGTTTGAGCGGTGAAATGAGCTGTCCCTCGATCGTTCTCACCTTATGCTCTTGCGAAAGCGGGAGTCCACGGCGGCAAGACACTGCGGTTAGGCCCTAAGGCTCCCACTTCGCGGAAGCACAGTGGCTGAAGATGTGGGCGGCCGTGCCTTGGGCATCCCGACTTCGCTCGACACGAATGGACAGTAAGAGCGGTGTGCGAGGCCAGATACACACTGCTGCCAGAGTGGATTGCGACCAAACAGGCCCGTTCGTCTTGGGCTTGTCGAAGGGTTATTTTTTCTTCTGGCCAACTGCGGTTGGGTCAAGAACGGCTCTTCGACGCGATCAGGCGAACGGAAGCGTATGACTCCGTCCGGTCACAATCCGCTCTGTAGCCAACAAATCCCTTAAGCGTGCGGTCTACTCGGGCCCGCGCTCTACGCTCCATCCGCCTATAATATCTCCTTCACCCGTTCGGGCGGGCGGCCGAGGCGGACACCTTTTTCGGTCTCGACCAGCGGGCGCTCGATCAGGATGGGGTCGGCGATCATGGCGTCGAGGATCGCGTCGTCGCCCGCGTCCTTGAGGGGCCTGGCGCCTTCCTCACCCCTGCGGAGCGCCTCGCGCGGGGTCAGGCCGGCACGGGCATAGAGGGCGGCTAACTGCTCGCGGCTCGGCGGGGTCTTGAGATAATCGACTACCTCGATCTCGACGTCCGGCGTCGCTTGCAGGATCGCCAGCGTCTCGCGTGATTTCGAGCAGCGCGGATTATGCCAGATGGTCGCTTTCATGGTCTTTCTCCAGTCCGGTCGCCGGGTAGCGGCTCACTCCGCCTGCTGGCGTTCCAGCCATTGCTCCAGCCACTTGATCGAATAGTCGCCGTTCTGCACGTCCGGGTCGGCGATCAGCTTCTGGTGGAGCGGGATGGTGGTCTTCATCCCCTCGATCACATATTCCTCCAGCGCACGCTTCAAGCGCATCAGGCAGCCCTCGCGCGTGCGGCCATAGACGATCAGCTTGCCAATCATGGAGTCGTAATAAGGCGGCACCTGATAGCCCTGATAGAGCGCGCTATCGACGCGGACGTGCATGCCGCCGGGCACGTGATACATGGTGACACGGCCGGGCGAGGGGGTGAAGGTCTGCGGGTCCTCGGCGTTGATGCGGCACTCGATGGCGTGACCGGAAAAGACGAGGTCCTCCTGCGCGACCGACAGCGGCAATCCTTCTGCGATACGGATCTGCTCGCGCACCAGATCGAAGCCGGTAATCAGCTCCGTCACCGGATGCTCCACCTGGATGCGGGTGTTCATCTCGATGAAGTAGAACTCGCCGTCCTCGTAGAGAAACTCGATGGTGCCGGCGCCCCGGTAGCCCATGTCCGCCATCGCCCTGGCGACGATACCGCCCATCCGCTCGCGTTCGGCCGAGGAGATGACGGGGGAGGGGGCTTCTTCCAGCACTTTCTGGTGACGACGCTGGAGCGAACAGTCGCGCTCGCCCAGATGGATGGCGTTGCCGTTACCATCGCCGAAAATCTGGAATTCGATGTGGCGCGGATTGCCGAGATATTTCTCCATATAAACGGTGTCGTCGCCAAACGCCGCCTTGGCCTCGCTGCGTGCTTGCGACATGAGGCTCTCAAAGCTTTCCTCGTCCGGCACCACCTTCATGCCGCGCCCGCCGCCGCCCGAGGCCGCCTTGATGAGCACAGGGTAGCCGATCTGCTGCGCCAGCGCCTTGGCGGCCGCCACGTCCTCGATCGCGCCTTCCGTGCCCGGCACCAGCGGCAGGCCGAGCGCGCCGGCGGTGCGCTTGGCCTCCACCTTGTCGCCCATGATGCGGATATGCTCGGGCTTGGGGCCGACGAAGATCAGCCCGTGTGCCTCGACGATCTCGGCAAACTGTGCGTTCTCGCTGAGAAAACCGTAGCCGGGGTGAACTGCGTCCGCGCCTGAGATTTCGGCGGCGGAGATGATCGCAGGAATGTTGAGATAGCTGTCCTTCGCGGCCGGGGGCCCGATGCAGATCGCCTCGTCGGCGAGGCGGACGTGCATCGCCTCGGCATCGGCAGTGCTGTGCACGGCGACGGTCTTGATGCCCATCTCATGGCAGGCGCGGTGGATGCGCAGGGCGATTTCGCCGCGATTGGCGATCAGCAGCTTCTCGATGCTCATGACGTGCGGCCCCTCAGCCGATCACGATCAGCGGCTGGTCATACTCGACCGGCTGGCCGTTCTCGACGAGCAGCGCCTTCACCGTACCGGCGGCGGGCGCGGTGATCGGATTCATCACCTTCATCGCCTCGACGATCAGGAGCGTCTGCCCCGCCTTGACGCTGTCTCCGACCTTGACGAAGAGCGGCGCGTCCGGCTCGGGCTTAAGATAGCAGGTGCCGACCATCGGCGACTTGATCGCGCCGGCAGTGTCCGGTGCAGCGGGCGCGGAAGACTCGACCGGAGTCGCTGCCGGGGCCGGCGCGGCGGCGGGAGCCATGACCGGCGCGGCGTAGCTGGCGGCTTGCACTTGCTGGGTGCGTGCCACGCGGATCTTGCGATCGCCATCCTCCACCTCGATTTCGGTGAGGTTGGTCGCATCGAGCATTTCGGCAAGCTCACGCACGAGTTTGACGTCTATATGCATTGCGCCCTGTTCAGTTTTGTCGGCCATTGTGTCCCCTTACGTGGAGCCGTTTTTCTTGTCGATTTGGCGGACGGGCCTATTGCCCTTCGTGCCAGAAGGCAACCTATCTCGGAAGATAGAGTGCGGCTTATTTCATCAATTTCTGGGCTTTCGCGCAAAGTGCAAGAGGAGCAGAGGGAACGGAGTCACTATCAAAAGCCATGCTATTCCCCAGAACCCTATGCTTAAAAGATCGGCCCCAACCGGAACCGAAAAGACATCAACGATACTACCGGCAAATCCGACTCCAAGAGCGAAAACCAGCAGGGAACAAACCGCCCAGAGAATGAGAGCCGGTAGTGGAATGGAAGGCGGCTTCATTTGATCTCAATCCATTTCCAGCGCGGCTTCTAGCGCCAGCATATAGCCGAGCGTGCCGAAGCCGGCGATGGAGCCGCGCGCGGCCATGCCGACATAGCTGTGGTGGCGGAAGCTTTCGCGTGCCGCCGGGTTGGAGATGTGCACCTCGATCACCGGCACGGTGATGGCCTTGATCGCGTCATGTAGCGCCAGTGACGTATGGGTGTAGGCGCCCGCGTTGAGGATGACGGCTAGCGCGCTCTCGCCATTGGCCTCGTGCAGCCAGTCGATCAGATGCCCTTCATGGTTGGATTGGCGGAAATCGACCTCCACATTGGCGCGGCGTGCTTCATCCTCCATGCGCTCGGCGATATCGTCGAGCGTCTCGAAGCCGTAAATCTCCGGCTCGCGCGTGCCGAGCAGGTTGAGATTGGGGCCGTTGAGCACGAAGATTTTCCGGGGAGACGCCATCGGCCGTCCGTCCTTTTGGTTGCGAGGCTTGGTGCCCTCCCTATATGGCGGGCGGGACGGCTCTCAAAGCGAAAGGCGCAGACAGGCGATGAGCGTGGACGGGACCATCGGCATCCATGTGAACGGCGAGCATCGCCGCGTGCGCGCGGGGCTCACCATCGCCGATCTCGCCAATGAGCTGGGTCTGGCGCCAGAGAAGGTGGCGGTGGAGCGCAACCTGACGGTGGTGCCGCGCGCGCAGCTCGCCAGCGTGACGGTGGAGGATGGCGACCAGTTGGAGATCGTCCATTTCGTCGGCGGCGGCGATGGTGCGGCGGCGCTGGCGGACGATAGCTGGACGGTGGCGGGGAAGACGTTCCGCTCGCGGCTGATCGTCGGGACCGGCAAATATAAGGATTACGCCCAGAACGCGGCGGCGGTGGAAGCCTCCGGCGCGGAGATGGTGACGGTGGCGGTGCGCCGGGTGAACGTGACCGATCCCAATGCGCCGATGCTGACCGATTATATCGACCCCAAGCGGATCACCTACCTGCCCAACACCGCCGGCTGCTTCACCGCCGAGGAGGCGATCCGTACGCTGCGCCTCGCGCGCGAGGCGGGCGGTTGGGAGCTGGTCAAGCTGGAGGTGCTGGGCGAGGCGCGCACGCTCTACCCGGACATGGTGGAGACGATCCGTGCGACGGAGATTCTCGCCAAGGAAGGCTTCAAGCCGATGGTTTATTGCGTCGACGATCCCATCGCCGCCAAGCGGCTGGAGGATGCCGGCGCGGTGGCGATCATGCCGCTTGGCGCGCCGATCGGCTCGGGGCTTGGTATCCAGAATCGCGTGACAATCCGCCTGATCGTGGAGGGCACCAAGCTGCCGGTGATCGTCGACGCGGGCGTCGGCACCGCCTCCGATGCCGCCATTGCCATGGAATTGGGCAGCACCGGCGTGCTGATGAACACCGCCATCGCCGAGGCGAAGGATCCGGTGTTGATGGCCGCCGCGATGCGTGCCGCTGTCGAGAGCGGGCGCATGGCCTATCGCGCCGGGCGGATGGGACGGCGCATGTATGCCGATCCGTCCAGTCCGCTCGCTGGGCTGATCTGAGCCCCGCCCGCTCGGTTCGCCGCACTGCCCGGAACGCCTTGCGCGGCCGCTCGTTCTCTTCCCATGACGCGGCCGGTGGGTTCGGCTGCCGCAGATGGAGAGAATGATGGGTGAATTCACCGACAAGGCCAAGGGTATTGCCAATGAAGCCGCCGGCAAATTCAAGCAGGCGCAGGGCGATGCGACGAACAATCCGGACAAGAAGACAGAAGGGCTGGGGCAGGAGCTGAAAGGCAAGGCTCAAAAGGTCAAGGGTGCCATAAAGGGAGCACTTGACGACAAGATCTGACGTGTACCGGCGATAAGCCGTGCATATATCGTGGGGATCGGGCTGTCCGGCTATGCGGGGCAGCCCGATCCTTGTGGGAGAAGCGCTCGCGTTGCAGCGTTGAATTTCGCATGGCGGATACCGCTTCTTTCTGCCGTTTTCGGCAAGGCTGCGGGTTTGACCGGAAGGCGGACGCCTCCTATGGCCGGCTCCATCATTGCTTATCCGTGCAGGGAGTCGTTCATGAAGAAACTCTATCCCGATGCCCGTGCCGCGCTCGACGGCCTGCTGTTCGACGGCATGACCATCTGCTGCGGCGGCTTTGGCCTGTGCGGCATTCCCGAGCGGCTGATCGACGCCATCCGCGACTCCGGCGTGAAGGACCTCACCGTCGCCTCCAACAATGCCGGCATCGACAATGAGGGGTTGGGCAAGTTGCTGCGCACGCGGCAAATCAGGAAGATGATCTCCTCCTATGTCGGCGAGAACAAGGAGTTCGAGCGGCAGTATCTGGCGGGCGAGCTGGAGGTGGAGTTCTGCCCGCAGGGCACGCTGGCGGAGCGCTGCCGGGCCGGCGGCGCGGGCATCCCCGGCTTCTATACCAAAACCGGCGTGGGCACGCTGGTCGCCGAGGGCAAGGAAACCAAGGTCTTCGACGGGCAGGAATATGTGCTGGAGCGCGGCATCGTCGCCGACATCGCGATCATCAAGGGCTGGAAGGCGGACGAGAGCGGCAACCTCATCTTCCGCAAGACCGCGCGCAACTTCAACCATCCAATGGCGACCGCCGGTAAGGTCTGCGTGGCCGAGGTGGAAGAAGTGGTGCCGACCGGCAGCCTCGACCCGGATTCGATCCATCTGCCCGGCATTTACGTCAATCGCCTGATCCTCGGCGCACCTTATGAGAAGAAGATCGAGTTCCGTACCGTTCGCCAGAGGGAGGCCGCATAATGCCCTGGAATCGTGATGAAATGGCCGCCCGCGCGGCGCGTGAACTGCAAGACGGTTTCTATGTGAACCTCGGCATCGGCATCCCGACGCTGGTGGCCAACCATGTGCCGGCCGGCGTGGAGGTAACGCTGCAATCCGAGAACGGCCTGCTCGGCATCGGCCCGTTCCCTTATGAGGGTGAGGAGGATGCGGACCTCATCAACGCCGGCAAACAGACGGTGAGTGAGGCGCCCAACTCGGCCTATTTCTCCAGCGCGGACAGCTTCGCGATGATCCGCGGCGGCCATATCGACCTCGCCGTGCTCGGTGCGATGGAAGTGAGCGAGGCGGGTGACATCGCCAACTGGATGATCCCCGGCAAGATGATCAAGGGCATGGGCGGCGCGATGGATCTCGTGGCCGGCGTCAAGAAGATCATCGTGGTGATGGAGCACGTCTCCAAGAATGGAAGCGCCAAGTTCATCCCCGCCTGCACGCTGCCACTGACCGGCAAGAATGTGGTCGACATGATCGTGACCGACCTGTGCGTGTTCCAGCGCGCCGATCACCAGTCGCCCTTCCGCCTCGTCGAGTTGGCGCCCGGCGTGACGGCGGAGGAAGTGGCCGCCAGGACGACCGCCAAATATGAGGTGGCGCTGGCGACGGCCTGAGGGACGTCACCGCCTGCCCGTAAAGCGAGACCATGTTCCTGCGAAGGCAGGAGTCGAGGGCAGTTGAGATGTGGGGACGTTTATGCCCGCCCGCACATGAGAACATCTGCATCCATTGGCGGGTCGTTCGCGAAAGCATGTCGCGAGTCACGGCCCAGAGTCTTTCGTTACCCGACGGCGATAAGGAACGTTACCCGACGGCGATAAGGAACGTTACCCGACGGCGATAAGGAAACCGCTACTCGACCCAGTCGCTCGCGCAATGTCCAAGCGTCCTATTGACGGATGACTATACGATTCATATACGAATCGTATATTTATTAACCGTAGGGACCTCTCCATGGGTATCGTGAAAATTGCCGACGAGCTGCATGAGGAAGCGCGCCGCGCCAGCGCGGTGATGTGCCGCTCCATCAATGCGCAGGCTGAGTTCTGGATGAAGATCGGCATGCTGGCCGAGGCCAATCCGGCGCTATCGTTCAACGAGATCATGAAACAGCAATTCGAGGTGGCGCATGTGCGCCTCGCGGAGGTCGCAGCCGCCTGAGATGGTGAAGACCCCGGACGAGCTGGCGCTCATGCGTCTGTCGGGCAGGCTGTTGGCCTCCGTTTTCGAGATGCTGGATGACCTGGACCTCGCCGGCATGTCGACGATGGAAGTGAACGATCTGGTGGATCGCTTCATCACCGTGGACCTCGCCGCGCGTCCGGCGAGCAAGGGCCAATATGGCTTCAAATATGTGCTGAATTGCTCAATCAATCATGTCGTCTGCCATGGCGTGCCCGATGCGCACAAGATCATCCGCGATGGCGATATCATCAATCTCGATATCACACTGGAAAAGAATGGTTTTATTGCAGATTCCAGCAAGACCTATCTGGTCGGCAACGCCCCGCCCGCCGCGCGGCGGCTGGTGCGGGTCGCCCAGGAGGCGATGTGGCAGGGCATCAGGCAGGTGCGGCCGGGCGCGCATCTGGGCGATATCGGTTTCGCGATCGAACGCCATGCGAAACGGAACGGCTATTCGGTCGTGCGGGATTATTGCGGGCACGGCATCGGCCGTGAGATGCACGAGGAACCGCAGGTGCTCAATTTCGGACGGCCGGGGACGGGCCTGAAGCTGCGCGAGGGCATGGTGTTCACCATAGAGCCGATGGTCAACCAGGGCACCCATAAGGTCTCGACCCAAGGTGACGGATGGACGGTCATGACCGACGACCGGAAGCTCTCCGCCCAGTTCGAGCATACGGTCGCGGTCACGGGAGCCGGCGTCGAGGTGCTGACCTTGCGCCGGGACGAGAGGGCGATGCTGGAACGCAGGGCGTGACGCAACAAGCGATCTGATCGGGGCCGGGGGGCTCTGCTTGTCGAGCGCGGGACCGCCCTAATTCTGCCGGATTGGCGGCGCATGGTTCATCTTCATGACGCACGGTCGGGCTGGAGACTCGATGGCACCGCCGCGCCGGCGCTTCGCGGAGCGCTACCGCGACGTGCTGGCCTCCATCTACCTCTATAACGAGCATCGCGGTTATACGAGCCTCGACCGGGTGCTGGAGGCGGTGCGGGCGCGCTGCCCGGACGATACCGCGTTCATCGCGGCGGTGGAGAAGCACCGCGCCGACGAGCGCAAGCATTACCTCATGTTCCGGCGCTATTTTGAGCGGGAAGGGCGCATGCCGCTCGCGGTCGATAGGAGTTGCGGCCATATCGACCATTTCATCCGCATCGCCTTCGGCCGCTCGATCGAGGAATTGGATACACGCGCAGTGGTAGCGGACGGCGCGCTGTTCGAACGGCTGTGCCGCGTCATCATGCTCACCGAGCAGCGCGGCATGCGACAGGTCGACATCCTGCTGCGCTCGAAGGTCGTGCTGGCCGACCCGGCGCTCAAGGACATCTTCAAGGTGGTCGAGCGCGACGAGCCGAGCCACTGGATGCCCTATCGCGACTGGCTTACCCGCAACCGCCGCCCACAACCACGCTGGCGCGAGCGGCTGACCGACCTGCGCATTCACCGCGAGCTGATGTTCGTCCGCCTGCCGGCGATTTTCCTCAACCGTCGCGTGCCCCGGCGGTCAAGCTGGCCGGACGAGGCGGATGGTGGCGATACGGCGCTCATATCCGCACCGCCGGAAGCGATCGCATGACCGCGATCAGCATAATCCGCCGATAACCCCCTCATTTTCCGTTGGCCTTTGCCGCAGCCTCGGGCAAACAGGGTGGCAAGACCATCAGGGGAGGGGCATGGCCTTCAATCTTGTTAAGGAGCGTCCGCGGCTGGCGCTCGTGCTGCTGACGTCCATCGGTGTGATCGGGTTTGTCGACCGGATCATCATGAACGTACTGGTCGAGCCGCTGAAGATCGAGTTCTCGCTCAGCGATACGCAGATCGGCATCGTCAACGGCCTTGCCTTTGCCGTGCTCAATGTCGGGTTGGGGCTGTTTGTCGCGCGACTGGCTGAGCGCAAGCGGCGGCTGACGTTGATCTCGATCGGCACCGTTTTCTGGTCGATCGCGACGGCGGCCTGCGGCCTTGCCAACAACTTCGTGCAGCTGCTGCTGGCGCGGATCGGGGTGGGCGTGGGCGAGGCGGTGGGGCTGCCTTCCACTTACTCGGTCGTGTCCGATTATTTCCCGCCGCACAAGCGTGCGACGATGATGTCCGCGCTCAACCTCGCTCCGCCGATCGGCGCGTTCCTCGGCGCCAGCGGCGGCGCGCTGGTGGCGCAGATCTATGGCTGGCGGGCCGCGCTGTTCGTGGCGGCGGTGCCGGGAATCGTGCTTGCGATCCTGCTGACCTTGTTCGTGGCCGAACCCAAGCGCGGCCAGCATGACGTGCAGAGCGATAATGCCACGATCCCCTCGCTCGGCGCGGTGCTCGGCCGCTATTTCACATGGCCGACGATGCGACACATGCTCGCAGGATCGACCATTGCCAGCATGGTCGGCTTCGGCCTCAACGCGTTCCTGGCCGCTTATCTCATCCGCCGCTTCGGCTTCTCGCTGGTCGAGGCGGGCCTCGTGGCGGGACTGGTAGCGAGCCTGCCATCCACGCTCAGTATTCTGGGCGCAGGCTGGCTCTCGGACCGGCTGGCGGCGCGCGGCAATCGACGCGGCTATGCGCTGATGCCGGCGATTGGCCTACTCGTCTCCGCGCCGCTCTATGCCTTTGCGATCACCCGCGATCAGCCGGCACTGCTGATCGCGCTGGTCGGCCTGTGCGGCCTCTTTCAATATACCTATCTTGGGCCGACGCAGGGCACGTTCCAGAACATGCTGAGTGCACGGATGCGGGCAACGGGGACGGCGTTCACCTCAATGATCTACACGCTGGTCGGCGGCGGTTTCGGTCCGTTACTGCTCGGGTTGGTGAGCGATAGCTATGCGGCCAAGGGCATCGAGCCGGCGCTGGCGCTGGGCCTTGCCATGGCAAGCCTGTGTGCCTTCTATCTGTGGGCGGCTTTTCATTACTGGCGCGCCTCGCACAGCATTGAAGCGGACTATCGGCGCCCAATATAAGGCTTTCACCTTGCGCCGCGCGGCGCTAGGGGCGACCTGATATGAGCAAAGCCCGTACACTCTACGAAAAGATCTGGGACGCGCACGTCGTCGAGAAGCGCGATGACGGCACCTGCCTCGTCTATATCGACCGCCATCTGGTGCATGAAGTCACCAGTCCGCAGGCGTTTGAGGGCCTTCGTCTTGCCGGGCGCAGGGTCCGCCGGCCGGACCTGACGCTGGCAGTGCCGGACCATAACGTGCCGACCACGCCGCGCCTCGACGCGCAGGGCCGGCGCATCCCCATCGCAAATGCGCAGAGTGCGCAGCAGCTTGCCGCGCTGGAGCGCAACGCGCCTGAGTTCGGCATCAAATATTTCGATGCGGTGGCGGCCGAGCAGGGCATCGTCCATGTCGTCGGGCCGGAGCAGGGCTTCACGCTGCCGGGCACGACTCTGGTGTGCGGGGACAGCCACACGGCGGCGCATGGCGCGCTGGGCGCGCTGGCCTTCGGCATCGGCACCAGCGAGGTGGAGCATGTGCTGGCGACGCAGACGCTGCTGCTCAAACCCTCAAAAACCTTCGCCATCGAGGTGGAGGGGGCGCTCGGCTATGGCGTCACCGCCAAGGACGTGGTGCTGGCAATCATCGGCCGCACCGGTACGGCGGGCGGCACGGGCCATGTCGTCGAATATCGTGGCTCGACCTTCCGCGACATGAGCATCGAGGGCCGGCTGACCGTCGCCAACATGGCGATTGAGGGCGGAGCGCGCTCGGGGCTGTTCGCGCCGGATGAAAAGACTTTCGCCTACATCAAGGGCCGGCCCATGGCGCCGCATGGCGCGGATTGGGAGAAAGCTGTGGCGTGGTGGAAGACGCTGGTGACGGACGAAGGCGCGCGGTTCGACAAGAGCCTGCGTCTGGATGCGACCGACATCGCGCCCAACGTCACCTGGGGCACCAGCCCGGAGGACGTGGTGCCGATCACTGGCGCCGTGCCCGATCCGGATAGCTTTGAGGACCCCTCCAAGCGCGCCGCCGCCGCCAAGTCGCTCGATTATATGGGGCTGACGGCGGGCCAGCGCATGGAAGACGTGAGCGTCGAGCATATCTTCATCGGCAGTTGCACCAACAGCCGCATCGAGGACCTGCGTGCCGCTGCCGCCGTGCTGCGCGGGCGCCATGTAGCTGACGGCATCAAGCAGGCGCTGGTCGTGCCCGGCTCGGGCCTGGTCAAGCGACAGGCTGAGGCGGAAGGGCTGGACCGCGTCTTCATCGAGGCCGGCTTCGAGTGGCGCGAGCCGGGCTGCTCCATGTGTCTGGGCATGAACCCGGACCGCGTGCCGAGCGGCGAGCGTTGCGCTTCGACCAGCAACCGCAACTTCATGGGGCGGCAAGGGCCGGGTGCACGCACGCACCTTGTCTCGCCGGTGATGGCGGCCGCCGCTGCGATCAGGGGTCGACTTGCGGACGTTCGTGACCTAATGGGAAATGAACGAGCTTAAAAGGGGCCGCATGAAGAAAGTCTTCTGGATTCTGGTGCTTGGCGCGATCGGCAGCGCCGCCATGGCCGTTGGGCTAGGGCAGGCGCAAGACCACCGGGCGGCACCGACCAGCCGCTGACCTGCTCTCCGGCGGGAGAGAATGGTCGAGCGACGCGTTGAAGGGGCAGGCGAGGCTAGGCCATGCTTGTGCCAGCGTGCGGGAGTTTGGCCTGCGTGCTTGAAGCTGCGACGTTTCCAAGCTTTTTGATCCTGCCACTTTCCTCACTTCTCTCGATCCCACAAGCGCAACCCCTAGGCATATCGCCGTCCTCCCGCTAGAGAGAGGGCCTCCAACGGCCGCGACCGGGGCGGCCTCCAGACAGATCAGCAGGATCCATGCCGACGCCGCTCACCATTACGACCGCCATCAATTATCCCAATGGCCGTCCGCACATCGGCCATGCCTATGAGGCGATCGCCACCGACGCTTTCGCGCGGGCGGCGCGGATGATGGGGCGTGACGTCTATTTCCAGACCGGCACGGACGAGCATGGCCTCAAGGTCGCGCAGGCATCGCGGGCGCGTGGTATCGAGCCGCAACAGTTCGTCGATGAATTGTCATCCTATTTCAAAGCGATGGATGACAAGTTGAATATCTCCTACGATCGGTTCATCCGCACCAGCGAGTCGGATCATCACCGCGCCAGCCAGGCGATATGGGAAGCGATGGCCGCCAATGGCGACCTTTATCTGGATCGCTATGAGGGTTGGTATTCGGTCCGCGACGAAGCCTATTACGACGAGAGCGAACTGACCCCCGGCGAGGACGGGCAGAAGCTTTCTCCGCAGGGCACGCCGGTCGAGTGGACGGTGGAGGAGAGTTGGTTCTTCCGCCTGTCCGCCTATCAGGACCGGCTGCTGGCGCTCTATGCCGAGCGGCCGGACTTCATCCAGCCAGAGAGCCGCCGCAACGAGATATTGCGTTTCGTCGAAGGCGGGCTGCGCGATCTCTCCGTCTCGCGCACCAGCTTCGATTGGGGCGTCAAGGTGCCCGGCTCGCCCGAACATGTCATGTATGTCTGGGTCGACGCGCTGACCAACTATCTCACCGGCTGCGGCTATCCGGACGATGCGGCACGCATGGCGCATTACTGGGCCGAAGGGGGCGATATCGTCCACATCATCGGCAAGGATATCGTGCGCTTCCACACCGTTTATTGGCCGGCCTTCCTGATGAGCGCGAAGCTGCCGCTGCCGCGCACCGTGTTCGGCCACGGCTTCCTGCTTAATCGCGGGGAGAAAATGTCCAAGTCGCTCGGCAATGTCGTCGACCCGATGGTGCTCGCCGAGACCTTCGGCGCGGACCCGCTGCGTTACTTCCTGCTGGCCGAGGTCAGCTTCGGAAATGACGGCAGCTATAGCGCGGAAGCGATTGTTCAGAAAACCAATAGCGATCTGGGCAATGCGTTCGGCAATCTCGCCCAGCGCACCTTGAGCTTCATCGCCAAGAATCTCGACGGTCGACTCCCGGCGCCCGCGCCGTTGCCTGAAGACGAAGCGCTGCTCGCCGCCGTGCGGGAGGCCGCACAGCATGAGGTGCCGCGCGCGTTCGAGGCATTCGCGCCATCCGATGCCATCCAGGCATGGCTGCACGCCTGCTTCGCCTGCAACGCCTATATCGACGCGCAGGCGCCCTGGGCATTGCGCAAGACCGATCCGGCGCGGATGGAGGCGGTGCTGGCGACGCTCTATGTGGCGATCGGCGAACTGGCCGTCGCGATCCTGCCGGTTATCCCGGCCAGTGCTACGGCGTTGCTTGATCAGATGGGCGTGCCTTCATCGGCGCGCGGCTACACCGCGCTGGCGGATGACTGGTATAGTCCGCTGCGCTCCGGCGATTTTATCATAACGCCTCCCAAGCCATTGTTTCCACGTCTTGAATTGCCGGTGGAGACGGCCTGATGCTGGTCGATAGCCACTGCCATCTCAATTATGAGGGATTGGTTGAGGATCAGCCTGCCGTCCTCGCGCGCGCCCGTGCAGCCGGCGTCGACACCATGCTCAACATCTCCACCCGCGAGCGCGAGTGGGATGCCGTTGTCAGCGTGGCTGAACGAGAAAGCGACGTGTGGGCCAGCGTCGGCATCCACCCGCACGAGGCGGACGAGCATGTCCATGTCGGTACCGCCCGTCTGGTTAGGGCCGCGCAGCACCCGCGCGTTATCGGGATCGGTGAGACCGGCCTCGATTATTATTACGACCATAGCGATCGCGCCCAGCAGCAGCGCGGCTTCCGTGCGCATATTGCTGCCGCGCGCGAGACCGGCCTGCCGCTGATCGTCCACACGCGCGATGCCGAGGAGGATACCGCCGCCATCCTGCGCGATGAGATGGAGCAGGGCGCCTTCACCGGCGTCATCCACTGCTTTACCGCCAGCGATGCCTTTGCGGACATCGCGCTGGACCTCGGCTTCTACATCAGCATTTCCGGTATCGTGACCTTCAAGAATGCCAAAGCGTTGCAGGAGACGGCGCGCCGTCTGCCGCTGGAGAAGCTGCTGATCGAAACGGACTCGCCGTTCCTTGCTCCCGTGCCGCATCGGGGGAAGCCGTGCGAGCCGGCTTTTGTCGCGGATACAGCCCGCTTCCTTGCCAACCTGCGCGGTGAGGATCTGGAGACGTTGGCCGCTGCGACCAGCCGTAATTTCTTCGCTTTGTTCGGCAAGGCCCGTCCGGTCGCAGCGTGACGTCGTGACGCTCACGCTGACGATCCTTGGATGCGGCACCTCGTCCGGCGTGCCGCGCATCGGCGGCGATTGGGGCGCATGCGATCCTGCCGATCCGCGCAACCGCCGCACGCGCGTTTCCATCCTGGTCGAGAGCGCGACGACGCGCCTCCTGGTCGATACCTCGCCGGATATGCGCGCCCAACTTCTCGCCGCCGGTGTGATCCATCTCGATGCGGTGCTGTGGACGCACGATCATGCCGACCATACCCACGGCATCGACGATCTGCGGCAGGTCATGCACCATCGCGGCACGCCGGTGCCGGGCTACGGGCACCGCGCGACGATGGCGCGCCTCAAGGGGCGGTTCGATTATGTGTTCGCCGGCGGGCAAGGCTATCGTCCCACCGTGATGCCGCATAATCTGCCAGACGGACCCCTCATCATCGGTGACATCACCGTGCGCACCGTGGACCAGCCGCACGGCAGCATCTACTCCAGCGGTTTCCGCTTTGATCTCGATGGCAAGTCGGTCGCCTACGCCACCGATTGCCATGCGGTTACGCCGGACATGGTCGCGCTCTATCAGGGTGTCGATTGCCTCGTCATCGACGCGCTGCGCAGGAAGCCGCACCCCACGCACCTCCATCTCGACCGGACGCTGGAGGCGATCGCCATGATTGCGCCGACGCGGGCCATTCTCACCCATATGGACTGGAGCATGGATTACGCGACGCTGGCCGCCGCGCTTCCCGATGGCGTCGAGCCGGGCTATGATGGGCAGGTGGTAAGGCTCTAATCCCAGCCGACCGGGTTAAGCGGAGGACGCATCCTGCTCGATATCGCGGGGAATACGCTCTGGATTGTCATGGCACTGGTGCTGGTCGGCAGCAGCCTCGCCCTGCGCCGCTTGCCGCGTGGGCGGCTGACGGGGCTGGTGCTGCTGTGGATCGGTATTTTCACAGTTGCATGGCTGGCGGTGCGATTGGCGACGGGGCAGGGCTAGCGAAACGGAAGCGCCCGCCGTTCGCGTCCGCTCAATACGGTTTCGCTCTCGGCCAAGCCAGCCGATCGCTCGCTTCCTAAGCTTCGCGCCAAGGGAGAGGAAAGCCGATGGCGGATCTGGAGTTCGATTATGTCGTGGTCGGCGCCGGCTCGTCCGGCGCGGCGCTGGCGGCGCGCCTGAGCGAGCGCGAGGATATCACCGTGGCGGTGCTGGAGGCCGGCGGCAACGACAGCCATCCGTTCATCCACATCCCGGCGGGGGTCGCGGCGGCGATCGGCACCAAGTCGATCAACTGGCGGTTCGAGACGGTGCCACAGCCGGGCATGGCGGGACGGCGTATCGGAGTGCCGCGCGGCAAGGTGATCGGCGGCTCCGGGCAGATCAACGGCATGGTCTATTTTCGCGGCCATCCGACTGACTTCGACACATGGGCGGACATGGGCGCCAAGGGCTGGAGCTACCGCGAAGTGCTGCCCTATTTCACCCGCAACGAGCATAATGAGGATTACCCCGCCTCCGTTTTTCACGGCAAGGACGGGCCGGTCAATGTCAAGCTGATCCGCAACCCCAACCAGCTCAACTATGATTACATGGATGCGCTCGCCTCGCTGCAATTTCCGCGCTGCGACGATTTCAACGGCCCCAATTCCGAAGGTTACGGCTTCCGCCAGGGATTGATCCGCGATGGCCAGCGCGAGTCCACCGCGCGCTCGATGCTCCACCCGGCCAAGAAGCGCCGCAACCTTACCGTGCTGACACAGGCGCAGGTCGCGCGGATCAATCTGGAAGGCAGGCGTGCCACCGGCGTGACGCTGACGGACGGCCGCGTAATCGCCGCGCGCGCCGAGGTGGTGCTGTGCGCCGGCACGGTGCAATCGCCGCAGGTGCTGATGGCCTCGGGCATAGGCCCGGCAGCGCATTTGCGCGAGCTGGGCATCGAGGTGCTGCACGATCTTCCTGGCGTAGGCGGTAATTATCACGATCACGTCGCCTGTCCGGTGCATATGGAGACCGATGTCGCCACCTCCTACGGCATCAGCCTGAAGGCGCTGCCGCGCGGCCTGTGGAACGTGCTGCAATATCTCTACAACCGCACCGGGCCGCTCGCCGGCAATGTATTCGAGTCGGTGGCGTTCCTGCGCACCGATCCGTCGCTCACCAAGCCGGACGTGCAGTTCGTGTTCCAGCCGGCCAAGCGCCTGACGACGAAGCTGCCGCTGCCGGTCGGCCATGGCTATGCGATCAGCCCGGTCGGTCTCTATCCCAGGAGCCGGGGTACGCTGCGCCTCGCCTCGGCGGATGTGCGCGAGGCGCCGTTGATCGACCCGCAATTGCTGGCCGTGGAAGAGGATATCGAGCCCTTGGTGCGCGCGGTGAAGATCGCGCGCCAGGCCTTCGCCGCGCCCTCGTTCGCAAAGTATAGCGGTGTTGAGGTGGCACCGGGACCAGCGGTACAGAGCGATGAGGATATCAAGGCATTCATCCGCCAGAACGGCTATACTGTTCATCACCCGTGCGGCACCTGCAAGATGGGCGTGGACAAGGATGCGGTGGTCGATCCCGATCTCAAGGTGCATGGCATCGAAGGTTTGCGCGTGGCTGATGCCTCGGTCTTCCCGATGCTGGTTGGCGGCAACACCAATGCGCCGGCGGTGATGGTCGGTGAGCGCGGGGCGGACAAGCTACTCGGTAAGGCGCCGCTGCCGCCGGTCGATCTGCCGCCGGAATCGCCCGCGCGCAAGGTGTGAACGAGACAAAAAATCCCCTGAGGAGAGGCTCATGGCGAAGGAACATATCAGGAGCTGGCAGATCGGCGACGTGACCGTCAGCCGGCTCGTCGAGGTGTGGAAATTCTCCGATCACATCAACATGACCATCGCCGACGCGACGCCCGAGGAGGTGATCGCGATGCGCTGGCTCCACCCGCATTACGCGACGCCGCAGGGCGAGCAGATCATGAACTTCCAGGGATTCGTCGTGCAGACGCCGACGCTGAACGTCATGCTGGATACCTGCATCGGCAATGGCCGCGACCGCGCTTTCGATGTGTTCACCAATCTCAACACCAGCTTTCTGGAGGACCTCGGCTCGCTCGGCCTCAAGCCCGAGGATATCGACGTGGTGCTCTGCACTCATCTCCACTTCGACCATGTCGGCTGGAACACCTATTGGGACGGCACGCAATGGGCGCCGACCTTCCCCAATGCACGCTATCTGTTCGGCCGCAAGGAGTTCGACGCCTGGGCGGAGATGCGCAGCCATGAGGACCATGGGCTGCACGATGTGCGCCATTTCGCCGACTCGGTGGACCCGATCATGGAGCGCGGTCTTGCCGACCTGATCGATACCGATCACCGGATCAGCGAGGAATTGTGGGTGGAGCCGAGCCATGGCCACACGCCGGGCCATATCCACCTCTGCATCGAATCGAAGGGCGAGCGCGGGGTCATCACCGGCGACCTCATGCACCATCCGATCCAGACGGCGCTGCCGCATCGCCCGGCGCGGTTCGATATGAACCCGCCCGCCGGCAAGAAGACCCGCATGGATTTCGTCGATAAATACAAGGATTCCGGAGTGCTGGTAATCGGCGCGCATTTTGCCGACCCCACCGCCGGGTGGATCAGGACCGAGGGCGAGGGCACCCGCTTCTTCGGCATCGGGCTGGAGGGAAGCTGATGGCACGCGAGATTCCCGATTATCCGCTGGATATCTTCACTCGTGAGGCGGTGCGTGACGCCCGCAACGTGGACGATGCGCTGCGCGAGTTTGCTCCGGCGGTGCGGCTCGCCGATGGCGTGGTGATGATTGGCCGGCACGAGCATGTCGCCGCGGGTTTGATGGACTGGAAGAGCTTCTCCTCCACTTCGCGTCCATGGCACGATCCCAAGTCGCTACGGCCGGAGATCCTGCTGACGGACGATCCGCCCGAGCATACCCGCGTGCGCCGGGTGATCGGCGATGCCCTCTCGCCGCGTACGCTCGACTCGATGCGTGACATCTTCACCACCGGCGCGGATCGTCATGTCGCGGCGTTGCGCGCGCGCGGCGGCGGGGTGCTCGACGCGGTGGAGGAGGTGACGCGCAAATATGTCTATACCGTCTTCCCCGATGCGCTCGGCCTGCCGCCGGGCGACCGCACCCATATGCACGGCTTCTCGCATATGGTCTGGGCGACGATGGGGCCAGAGAACGAGCTGTTCCGCGAGGCGATGGTCGAGGATTTCGAGCCGGTCATCGCATGGCTGAATACGGTCTGCGAGCGCGACGGGCTCGATCCGGACGGGTTCGGCGCGCTGATGTTCAAGGCCGCTGATGAGGGCAAGATCACGCTGGCTGAGGCCAAGCTGCTGCTCCAGACCATCCTCTCGGCCGGGGCGGACACCACCTATATCACCATGGCCAATGCGCTGCGGGCATGGGCGGAATTCCCCGAGGAGTTCGAGAAGGTCAAGGCCAACCCCAAGCTTCTGCGTAACGCGTTCGACGAGACGCTGCGGTGGGACAGCCCCTCGCGCATGGCCGGGCGGATCACCACGGTCGACGTGCCGATCGACGACATGGTCGTGCCGGCCGGCACCCGCGTCGGCCTGATGTTCGCAGCCGCCAATCGCGATCCGCGCTTCTGGGACGAACCGGAGCGCTACAAGGTCGGACGCGACCTCAAGCATAGCCTCGGCTTCGGCTACGGCGTCCACGCCTGCGTCGGCCGCACGCTCGCCTATATGGAGGCGGACGCGTTGCTCGGCGCACTGGTCCGCGAGCTGGACCGGGTCGAACTGGCTGGCGAGATCGAACCCTGGATGACCACGGTCGGTCATGGTCCGGCCAGGCTGCCGGTGCGCCTGCACTTCAAATGAGCGACGCGCCGGCCCACTGTATCCATGCCATCCGCTACGCCCGGCACGAGCGGGTGGCGGCGGAGAATTTCATCGGCGGGGACGATCATGCCGCGCCGATGCCGCTCGATTATTTCGTGTGGGTGATCGAGCGGGATGGCATGGCGCCGGTGCTGGTCGATACCGGCTTCGGCGTGGAGGCGGCGGCGCGGCGCGGGCGCACGATGATCCGCCCGGTGGAGGCGGGGCTGCGCGCCATCGGCATCGAGCCGGAAACAATCGCGGACGTGATTCTCACCCACCTGCACTACGATCATGCCGGCAGCCTCGCGCTTTTTCCCAATGCGCGCTTCCATGTGCAGGACGATGAGCTGGCCTTCGCCACCAGCCGCGCCATGACCCACAAGACGGTGCGCGCGCCCTTCGACGCTGGACCGGTCGCCGAGATGGTGCATCTGCTGTTCGGCGACCGGCTGATCTTTCATGATGGTGACGAACCATTTGCGCCCGGCATCACCCTGCGCCTGCTTGCCGGCCACACCGCCGGGCTGCAAGGGGTGGAAGTCGCCACCGCGCGCGGCCCGGTGCTGCTCGCCTCGGATGCCTGCCACCTCTATGCCAATCTTGTGCGCGAGACGCCGTTCCCCATCGTCGTCGACGTGCCGGCCTATCTCGATGCCCATCGCCGGCTGTTCGCGTTGGCGGGCGGGCTCGATCATATCATTCCGGGGCACGATCCGCTCGTGCTGACCGCGTTCCCCCCCGGCACGGCGCCGGACGTGGCACGGGTCGATCTACCCCCGCTGCACCCCATTGGAGACCTGATTTGAGTAATATCGGTTTTATCGGCCTGGGCCGCATGGGTTCGGGCATGGCGCTGCGGCTGCGCGCAGCCGGGCTGCCCGTCATCGTCCATGATGTGTCGCATGAAGCAGTCGCGCGGCTGGCGGAAGCAGGCGCGCAGGCGGCGCAGAGTGCGCGGGCCGTGGCGGATGCGTCCGAAATCTTGCTGGTCAGCCTGCCGATGCCGGATATCGTCGAGCAGGTATTGCTCGGCCCGGATGGCGTGGCGCAGGGTAAGGCGGTGAAGATCGCGGTCGATCTCTCCACGTCCGGTCCGCAACTGGCGCAGCGGCTGGCCGATGGGCTGGCAAAGCACGGGATCGCCAGCTTCGATGCCCCGGTCTCGGGTGGCGTCAAGGGCGCGCGGGAGGGGCGTCTCTCGCTGATGGCGAGCGGCCCGGCGGCGCTGTGGCCGCAGGTGGAGCCGATCCTCCAGCATTTCGGCAAGGCGTTCTTCATGGGTGAGACGCCCGGTGCCGGCCAGACGATGAAGCTGGTCAACAATCTACTCGGCGCGGTCGCCATCGCGGTGACGGCGGAGGGCATGACCATGGGTATCAAGGCAGGGCTGGACCCGGCCAAGATGATCGAGGTGCTGAACCAGTCCACCGGCGTCAACGCCGCGACCAAGGACAAATGGCCGCGCTCGGTGCTGCCGCGCACCTTCGATTTCGGCTTTGCCGCCGCGCTCAGCTACAAGGACATGCGGTTGTGCGTGGATGAGGCAGAGGCGCTCGGCGTTCACCTTATGCTAGGCACCCATGTCCGCGACCTGCTCCGCCGCACCCTGGAGGAAGTGGGCGAGGATGCCGACTTCACCGCCATGGCCAAGGTGGTCGAGGCCGATGCGGGACTCGACCCCGACCGGCCGGCATGAACGCCGCTTCGCGCCCCGCCAAGCACGCTTCGCCCGTGACCAAGCGACAGGAGGCGGCAACAGCCATAGAATGCCCGGAGGTCCGGGAGAGGAGAGCATCGTGAACGTCAGCGAGAGGATCAACGCGCGCGGCAACTGGTATGCCCTGCAAGGCTCGGTGGACGATCGCTTCGCGCCGGTGCTGGAGGCATTCGCCGAGAATTTCCGGCAGGAGGATGAAGTCGGCGCGGCTTGCTCCGTGGTGGTGGATGGCAAGACGGTGGTGGACCTCTGGGGCGGCTGGCGCGACGGCGCGATGACCACGCCGTGGGATGCGCACACCACCGTCTGCATGATGAGCGTGGCCAAGGGCGTGACCGGTATCGCCTTCAATATGTTGGTGGATCGTGGCCTGATTGATATCGACCAACCTGTCGTAGCTTACTGGCCGGAATTCGCACAGAATGGCAAGGAAGGCATCCTCGTCCGCTGGCTGCTGGATCATCGCGCCGCCATCCCGGTGCTGACCAACGACCCGATGTATCCGGGCGGCATGTTCGACCGGGAAGCCTATGTGAAGGCGCTGGAGGTGCAGGAGCCTTTGTGGGAGCCAGGGACGCGCGCGGCCTATCATGTCCACAATCAGGGCTATCTGCTGGGCGAGGTGATGCGGCGAGTGACGGGGCTCACCGTCGGACCGTTCATCAAGCAGGAGATCACCGGGCCGCTCGGCGCGGAATATTGGATCGGCGGGATGGGCGCGAAGGAGCAGGAGACCGTTGCCGAGATCATGCCCAACATGAACGCGCGGCTGTTTGCAGCCAAGGACGTGGAGATGCCGGCCGACAAGGCGTGGACCGGTGAGACACTGCGCCCACTCGCCTTCCGCCAGAACCCGGACGAGCCGTGGCACACCACGCTCAACAAGCCGCTCTGGCGCGAGGTGGAGATTGCCAGCGGCAGCGGCCACGGCAATGCGCGCGGCGTGGCGCGCATCTATGGCTCGGTCGTCAGCCCGGTCTCGATCAATGCGGTGACGTTGCTATCGCAGGAGGGTGTCGAGCGGATGATTACCGAGCAGCACAATCAGATCGAGCTGATGCAGGAGCGGCCCTATCATCAGGCATTGGGCGTGCTGCTCAACACGGCGGAGGCGGTCTATATGGGCCCCAATCCGCGCAGCTTCGGTCATCATGGCATTGGCGGCTCAATCGGCTTCGGCGATCCGGATGCGCGGATCGGTTTCTCCTATAGCTGCAACAAGCTTCATTCGGTGGGCGACAATGGGCCGCGCGCCCGCCGCCTGATCGACGCTCTTTACTCCGTGATCTGAAGGATAAAACATATGGATAAAGCCATGTTCGACAAGGGATTGGAGATTCGCCGGGCGGTGCTGGGCGATGCCTATGTCGACCACGCGCTCGCCAACGCGAACCCGTTCAATCAGCCGTTGCAGGAACTCGTCACCCAATATTGCTGGGGCGAGGTCTGGGGCCGGGAAGGGCTGGCGCGGCGCGACCGTAGCCTCATCAATCTGGCGATGATCTCCGTGCTCAACCGCCCGCACGAACTCAAGGCCCATGTGCGTGGCGCGCTCAACAACGGCCTCAGCCGCGAGGAAATCCGCGAGGTGTTGCTCCAGGTCGCCATCTATGGTGGCGTGCCGGCCGCGGTCGACAGCTTCCGCGCCGCCAACGAGGCACTGGCCGATATCGACGCTGAACAGAAATAAGAGGAGGATGGGGATGACCGAGGCAGAGATTGCCGGGATCGAGCGAGCCTGCGCCCGGCTGGTGCTCGAATTCGCCAAGTTCAACGACGATCTCGACCATCAGGCGCTGGCCGACCTGTTCGTCGAGGATTGCACCTTTGCCCGGCCGCTCGATCCCGAGCATCCCTATTACGGCAAGGACAAGGTCCACGCGATCTTCCGTGACCGCAAGGCGCGGCTGACCCGCCACGTCATGACTAACATCCTGATAACCGTGGAGTCGCCCACGCGGGCGCGCGGCAACAGCTATGTGACGATGATGTCCGCGCCGGACCCGGAGGCCAAATGGCCGCGCGAGGGGGAGGGCATTTTCATCGGTGCGTTCGATGACGTGTTCGTCAAGACCGACTCCGGCTGGAAGTTCAAATCCCGTACCGGCAACGTCGCGCTGTATCAGGGCGGCCATGTGCCGGTCCTGCCCATCCCCACGACCGCAGAAACGGGAGCGCCTAAATGACCGTCAAGGCCAAGAACGCCAACGAGCAGCTTGCGCTCGATTTCTTCGAAGCGCTCAGCACGGGCGATCTCGAAAAGCTTCGCCCCTTCCTCGACGAGAACAGCGTCTGGGAACCGATGGTCAAGGATATTCCCGGCGCCGGAGCCTATAAGGGCAACGCGATCATTGACGAGTTTCTCGGCCCAGTGCGCGGCATGTTCGCACCGGGTGATCCCAAGGTGCATCCGCAAACCATCTTCTCGGACGGCGACTATGTCGCGGTGGAGAGCTACAGCGACGGTAAGCTCCAGGACGGACGGTCCTATTACAACCGCTATAGCTGGGTGTTCCGCATGAACAACGGCAAGATCGGCTCGCTCCATGAATATATGGACAGCCACTATGTCGCACGGCTGTTCGGGCTATGAGCGGGCTGGCGGGCAAGAAGGTCCTCATCTCTGGCGCGGGTCGGGGATTGGGCGAGGCGATTGCGGAGCATCTGGCCAGCCTCGGCGCGGTGGTGGCGGTGTGCGATCTCAACGAGGAGAGCGCGCAGGTCGTCGCCGCGCGGATCATCGAGGCGGGCGGCAATGCCGTGGCCTATGGCGGCGATCTAGGCAGCCGGCAGGTCTTTCATGATGTCATGGCTGCCTTTGCGCGCGCCTATGGTCCGGTGGACGTGCTCATCAATAACGCCTCCTATCTGGTCTATGAACCGATTGAGAAGGTGACGGAGGAGACGCTGGATCGGATGATCGCCAGCGGCCTCAAGGCGGTGTTCTGGGGCGTGCAGGCGTTTCTGGAGCATCGCGATCCCGCCGCGCCCGTCGGCCATATCATCAATTATTCCTCGCCCGTCGCCTATCGCGGCCGGCCCAATACCGGCGCTTATACGGCGATCAAGGGCGCGGTGGCGGCACTGACCAATGTGCTCGCCGGCGAGCTTGGCCCGCGCGGTATCCGCGTCAACGCCATCGCGCCCGGCTCGGTGCCGACGCCGGCGACGGCGGGCTTCGTCAGCGCCGAGGATTATGAGCGGCGCGCGAAGAACATTCCGCTGCGGCGCAACGGCCGGCCGGACGATGTCTCGAAGGCGGTGGCTTTTCTGCTCAGTGACGAGGCTGAGTTCATCAACGGCGCCATGCTGGCGATCGACGGCGGCATCATCGCGGCGGGCTGAACGGGAGAAAGACGATGAGCGGCTTCTGGCAGGACAGGCTCGACCATCTCAAGGCCGTAATCGCAGCCGATGTCGCGGCGGGCGCCTATTTCGGCGCGGTGCTGCGGGTAGCGCGGCACGGCGTGGTGGGGTTCGACGAGGCGATCGGCTCCGCGGATGGGGAGGGGATGAAGCTGCTGGCGCGCGATAGCGTCTTCTCGATCTTCTCGACGAGCAAGGCGTTCACCAACATCCTGATCCTGCGCGCCATCGAGCAAGGCAGGTTCGCGCTCACCACCCGTGTCTCGGAGGTGCTGCCGGAGTTCGCCGGCGAGCCGCGCAACCGCGCGACCTTCTTTCACCTGCTCTCGCATACCTCCGGCCTGCCCGGCGTATGGATGCCCAGGCCCGGCATGTATCTGGACCGACTCGACGAACTGTTCGAGGCAGTGATCGAAAATGTCCACGGCGTGGTCGAGCCCGGCACGCGTTGCGACTATTCACCGCTCGCCAACCATGTGCTGATGGGCGAGGCGCTGCGCCGCACCGATCCCAAGGGACGGCGCTACCGCGATATTTTGCGCGAGGATCTGTTCGAGCCGCTGGGCATGAAGGACACCAGCATGGGGCTGCGTGCCGATCTCAACGCGCGGCATGTGCGGCCGGACATGCGCGGCACGGTGCCGATCAAGCACCTCTCGCGCACGATCCCTGGCGACCATGCGCTGTTCGAGGATCCGGACGTGGAGGCGCCGCATGTCGGCTGCGCCTCGACTGTGCCCGATCTCTCGCGCTTCGCCGAGATGCTGCGGCGCGGCGGTGAGTTGGACGGCGTGCGCATCCTCTCGCCCCGCATCATCGAGATGGCGCGGCAGGTGTGGACCAAGGATTTCCCTAACGAACTCTATCGCACCGTGCATCTGCGCGCGGGCTGGGCGGAGATGCCGGCCTATATGGGCCTCGGCTTCAACGTGCGCGGCACGCAGATCGGCCCGCACCAACTCGGCACGCTGACCAGCCCGGAGACGTTCGGCAATTATGGCGCGGGCAGCGCTTTGTTCTGGGTTGATCCCCGGCTGGAGGTGAGTTTTGCCTGCCTCACCGCCGGCGTGATGACGCAGGCCGCCAATATCGCCCGTTTCCAGAAACTCTCGGATATTGTCGTATCCGCCTGTATCTAGAGGATTATTCATGAGCGATTATGACGTCATCGCCATCGGCTCCGGCCATAATGGGCTGGTCGCCGCTGCTTATGCCGCCGTGGCGGGCAAGCGCGTACTGGTGCTGGAGCGCAACGCCTGGTTCGGCGGCGGCGTAGTTACCCGCGAACTGACCCTACCGGGCTTCCGCCATGACCAGCATTCGATGAGTCACATCTTCATCCAGGGCAATCCCATGCTAGTGAACGACGAGCTGGGGCTGAAATCGAAATACGGCCTTGAGTATTTGTTCCCTGAGGTGCCGATGATGTCGGTGTTCGAGGACGGCCGCACACTCAAGCTCTATCGCGATAGCGAGAAGTCGGCCGCCAGCATCGCGCGATTCTCGCAGAAGGATGCCGAGGCGTTCCGCAAGGTCTCGGCGCAGGCGGCCGCGTGGCTGCCGATGATCCAGGCGTCGCTCTACACGCCGCCCATGCCGGTTGGCGCCGGCAACGCCATGCTGGATTCCAGCTATGAGGGCCGCGAATTGTGGCGCGTCATGCAGATGAGCAGCCACGATCATCTGTGCGAATTGTTCGAGAGCGATGAGGTGCGCATGCATTTCGCCCGTGTCGCCGGCGAGAATCTCGTCTCGCCCGATGAGAAGGCGACTGGCATCGGCATGTATGTGTTTCTGGGCTTTTTGGAGAAATTCGGCTTTGGCGTCGCGCGCGGCGGCAGCGGCAGCCTGACGGCCTCGCTGATCCGCTGCATCGAGGATCATGGCGGCGCGGTGATCGCCTGCGCGCCCGTGCGGGAGGTGACGGCGGCGGGCGGCCGTGCGACCGGCGTGGTGCTGGATGACGGCACGCGCCACAGCGCGCGCGATGCTGTCATCGGCGCCATCCATCCGCATCTGCTACCCGAGATGGTGCCGGCCATGGCCCCGCAGGCCGCGCAGGATGCGCTGCGCACCCAGATCACCGATGCCGCCTGCATCACCATCCACGCCGCGCTGGACGCGCCGTTGCAGTTCAAGGCGCCGGACGTGGACGCGGTGATGATCGAGCTGATGCCGGACAGCTACGAGACGCTGCGCCGCGCGTTCGACGATCTGCGCTATGGCGGCTTCGTCCGCACGCCGCTCATCGGCATCGGCTCGCTTTCGCAATTTGATCCGAGCCGCGTGCCGGAGGGCAAGGCGATCCTCCACGCCTGGGACTATGTGCCCTACAACCGGCCGGATGGACGGAGCTGGGACGAGGCCAAGCCGGATTATGCCGATGTGATGATCGGCCGCATGGCGGATTTCATCCCCAATATCCGCGACATCATCCTGGAAGCGCATATCGATTCGCCGGTGGACATGGAGCGGACCTCACCCAGCTTCATGCGCGGCGACCTGCATGGCATTGCCACGACGACCTATCAGTCCGGCGCGCATCGTCCAACGCCCGAGCTTGGCCAGTATCGCGTGCCCGGCGTGGACCGGCTCTATCTGGTCGGGCCGTTCCAGCATCCGGGCGGCGGGGTGTTCGGCGCCGGCCGTGCCACCGCGCAGGTGATGTTTGAGGATCTCGATGTCGACTTCGAGGATGTGCGCGTCTCATGAAGATTCATTCGGCCGATGGCGGCGAGCTGATGACGATCAGCAAGATCGAGCGGAAGGGCAACGAACTGGTGCTCAAGGGCAAGGCATTCGGCACCATGCCGCTCAATGCCCGGCTGCGCCCCGAGGAAGCACGCGCGGCGCTCAAGCTGCTGACGCCCTCGCTGATCCTCTTTCTCCTCACGCTGCCGTTCCGCAAATCAAGGGAGACGGGCAAATGACCATGCTGGCTGACAAGGTGGTAATCGTGACCGGCGGGGCGGGGGCGATCGGCTTTGCCACCGCGCGGATCCTGGCGCGCGAGGGCGCGCAGCTGACGCTGGTCGACATCAACGGCGAGGCGCTGCGGGTGAAGGCGGCGGAGCTTGCGGCAACCGGCGCGCAAGTGGAAGCGGTGGAGGCCGATTGCTCAGCGGAGGCGGATGTGCGACGCTATGTCGATGCTACGCTGAAGCGCTTTGGCCGGCTCGATGGGCTGCACAGCAACGCAGGGACCGAAGGGAAGCTGGCGCCGACGGCGGACTATGAGGTCGAGGAGTTCGACCGGATCATCCGCATCAACCTGCGCTCGATGTTCCTGGGGCTGCGCTTCAGCCTGCCGGTGATGCTGGGGCAGGGGGGCGGCGCTATCGTCAACACCGCCTCTATCGCCAGCGAGCGCGGGCTGGCCGGGGCCTGCGCCTACAATGCCACCAAGCACGGCGTGGTCGGCCTTACCCGCACGGCGGCGAGCGAACATGGCGGGCAGGGCGTGCGTGTCAACTGCGTGATGCCCGGCGTGGTCGAGACGCCGCTGCTCAACGCGATGCTGGTGCAGATGTTCCCAGGCGGCGTGGAGGAAGGACAGCGCGCACTCGGCAAGGTCGCGACCATGAACCGCATCGCCCAACCCGCCGAGATTGGCGAGGTGGTCGCCTTCCTGCTCTCTGACCGGGCATCGTTCGTTAATGGCTCAGCCTGGGGCGTGGACGGCGGCGCGTTAGCGACGATCCGGCATTAGAACCGTGCTGCGTTCGCCAAGGATTATTGCTCGAAACGTTGCTCTCGGCGACTATGCGAAGCTGGCGGCCCGAAAGCTGCTCCCCTCCTTAGACGCGGCACCGAAACCAACTCACTCCTTCTCAAGGCGCAAGGCGCCGATATACATTTCATGTAAGAACTGGTCTGGACTAGGCTCTGTACTCAATAAGGTTGCGCGCAAGCGGTGACATTGATTCAAGGCTCCTGCGTTGAGCGGGAGGCTTTGAT
>MKWI01000022.1 GCA_001899715.1 Sphingobium sp. 66-54 | reverse complement strand
CCATCAGACCAGGCATCTCCGTCTCCGCTATCTCTATCTCCTTGCGACCAAATTCAGACAGCGACAGATCCTTGACTACGTAATCCTGGGCGATGGTTGCCACCTCAAATCTCCTCACGATGGATGCGCGTCGGGGACGGCGCCGGACGAACGGCTCCGCCGCCCGCAATGCGCGCGCCTTATCAAGCGCCGTTGCCGGGAGCAAATATAAAGACTTCTTTATGTGATTCCAGACCGGCGCTCAGGCGTGGCCGCTGCTGCTCGCCAGCATCGCCGGGTCGATCCCCTCCAGCGCGAAGGCGGTCGCCCAGCGCTGCTGGGGGCTGACGTCGAACAGCCGGCGCGGATTGGCCTGGCTGATATACCAGCCCGGCGCCGCCAACTCGCGCTCAAGCTGGCCCGCGCCCCAGCCGGCATAGCCGAGCGCCACCAGATAATCGCGCGGCCCGGTGCCGCTCGCGATGGCATTCAGCACATCCAGCGAGCCGGTGAGCGCGATATCCCCGGCGACCACATGGCTATCGTCCGTCGACCAGTCCCGACTGTGCAGCACGAAGCCGCGCTGCGGCTCCATCGGCCCCCCGGCCAGCACCGTGCTATCCGCCACGTCGCCGATCGCGAGATCGAACGAGGAGAGGAGATGGTGCAGGCTGACCCCGCTCATCGGCTCGCCCAGCGCGATGCCGAGCGCGCCGCCATGGTCGTGCACGCACAGCAGCAGGACCGAGCGGTGGAAGCGCGGGTCCGGCATGTCCGGCATGGCCAGCAGCAGATGCCCGGCCATGGACAGGACGGCGGTCTCGGTCATGGGTCTCGCGGTCCTCCCAGTTCAACGAATCGCCGCAAGGATGCGCTCGCGCACGCCGCGCCGTCCAGTGCCAAAGGCGCACGCGGCCAGCCGGGACGATACGCCGTGCCCGGCGCGCGG
Source organism: Sphingobium sp. 66-54 (assembly GCA_001899715.1). Lineage (GTDB taxonomy): Bacteria > Pseudomonadota > Alphaproteobacteria > Sphingomonadales > Sphingomonadaceae > Sphingobium. The sequence continues at coordinate 61,053 of MKWI01000022.1, read as the reverse complement.
GCGGCGGCGGCGCCCTTGACAGCGCGGCGGCGAACGCCGACTTCCCTCACGGGGCCGCACGCCGGCCCGCCACCTTCATCAGGAGACCCGCAATGACCATCAACGTTGGCGACAAGCTGCCCGCAACCACCTTCGCCGTGATGACCGAAAACGGCCCCGAACAGGTCGCCAGCGCGGACTATTTCGCGGGGAAGAAAGTGGCACTGTTCTCCGTGCCCGGCGCCTTCACGCCCACCTGCTCGGCCAAGCACCTGCCCGGCTATATCGAGAAGGAAGCCGCGCTCAAGGCCAAGGGCGTCGACGAGATCGCCTGCACCGCCGTCAACGATCCGTTCGTGATGGGCGCGTGGGGCAAGGCCGCCGGCGCGGACGGCAAGGTGACGATGCTGGCGGACGGCAACGGCGCCTTCGCCAAGGCGGTCGGGCTGGAAATGGACGGCAGCAAGTTCGGCCTCGGCACGCGCGGCCAGCGTTATGCGATGCTGGTCAACGACGGCGTCGTCGAGCAACTCCACGTCGAAGCGCCGGGCGAGTTCCGCGTTTCCAGCGCGGACTATCTGCTCGACCAGATCTGAGGATTAGGCGCGGCGGGGAGCGGGCGGGATAGCTCGCTCCCTGCTGGGTAGATGGCCGATCAAGGCACAGAAGCAGATACCCGACGAAATTCGATTTCGACCCCTCTGAGATACTCGATGGGTTCGTTTGTGGCATTTACTTCCCGTATCGGTTTCCAGCTTGCGGGTAGAGATCGGCAAGCCGCTTCAACGAGCGCAATTTCTTTCCCCCTCGCCCACTGGGTCGGCGCGCATGCGATGATGGCACCCTTTCTATCGACTGCAACCGCGAGAGCCATGCGCTTGCCGTCATCCTTCGGAGCGAGGGTGCCAGTCATATCTACGACGACCAAGGGCGGTTCTTTGAGGCTCGCCTTACTGCCACCGCCGGTCATAAAAACAGCGGACCGCTGGAAGATCATATAAGTAGGCTTCCCATCCGCCCCCAACGAGGACTGCGACCGAAATCGCTTGAAGATGATACCGCAAACCAGAGGCTCGACTGTCTCATCACCGACACGCTTCACAATGATGCACCGATCAGGGCGACCTTCGGGATTGAAGATCACCTTGAACAGGACCGCTCCATTTGCTTTGGTTTGCGCATTATCGGAATTTCGAATCCACTCGGAGACATTACCGATCGGATCGCCGAAATGGAGTGCGGTTGGACTCGCGACAAGTAACGCAAGTGCGATCATGAATGCCCCCAAACAAATACTGCGACAACGCTATTCTGCTCATATCTCGATGACAATCGGGGAAGTGCGAAAGCCGTTCGTTGATACATCTGCCCTCGCATCACCTCTCATCAAGCTTTGACACAAGACGCCGGGCTTCCACATCACTGGCAACCCACGTTCCCACCTCCTCTTCCGCCCGCCACGGCTCCGGCTTATGAGGGGCCATGAGCCAGCCGGATAGCCGCCCCATCATCGACCGCCTCACCGCCGAATACGAGGCCGCCACGGGCAATCTGCGCGATGCCCTGCTCGCTTATGCACGCAACGGCACCCTGCCCTCGCCCGACGCGATAGCCGAGCGCGCTTTCTGTTATCCCCAGCTCACTATCGACTATCGGCACGTCGTCGCCGACCCGCCGCCGCGTCGTTCGTTTGGGCGCCTCACCAACACCGGCCGTTATGCGACGACGATCACCCGCCCGGCCATGTTCGCCTTCTATCTCAAGGAGCAGCTCGATCTGCTGATCGCCGATTATGCGGTGGAGATCGGTGTCGGCCGCAGCGATCAGCCCATCCCCTTCCCTTATGTGTTGGAGAATCTGGAAGCCGGCGCGCTCGCCGCCATTCCGCCCGCCGAACTGGCGCGCCATTTCCCCTCCACCGAGCTGGCCGAGATCGGCGACGAGATCGCGGACGGGCTGTTCCTGCCCGATCCCGGCGGGGTGCGGCCGCTGGCGCTGTTCGACGCGCTGCGCACCGATTTCTCGCTCGCCCGCCTGCGCCACTACACCGGCACCCCGCCCGAGGACGTGCAGCGCTACATCCTGTTCACCAACTATCACCGCTATGTCGACGAGTTCGTGCGCTGGGGCTGTGCGGAACTGAAGCGGCCGGGCACGCGCTTCACCGCCCTCTCCGGCGCGGGCGGGGTGCGGGTAACGGCTGGCACCGCCGACCCGGAGAGCGCCATCGCGGACAGCGCCTGGCGCCGCCACCAGATGCCGGCCTATCACATGATCGCGCCGGATCGCACCGGGATCACGCTGGTGAACATCGGCGTCGGCCCCTCCAACGCCAAGACGATCTGCGACCATCTGGCCGTATTGCGGCCGGAGGCGTGGCTGATGATCGGCCATTGCGGCGGCCTGCGCCCCAGCCAGCGGATCGGCGACTATGTGCTCGCCCACGCCTATCTGCGCGACGACCATGTGCTGGACGCGATGCTGCCGCCGGAAATCCCGCTCCCCGCCATCGCGGAGGTGCAGGTGGCCATGGCCGAGGCGGCCGAGCAGGTGCTGGGCGGGAATGGCGACATCAAGCGCCGCCTGCGCACCGGCACCATCGTCACCACGGACGACCGCAACTGGGAGTTGCGCTACGCCCACTCGGCGCTGCGCTTCTCGCTCTCCCGCGCGGTCGGCGTGGACATGGAGAGCGCGACCATCGCCGCGCAGGGCTATCGCTTCCGCGTACCCTACGGAACGCTGCTCTGCGTCTCGGACAAGCCGATCCACGGCGAACTGAAACTGCCCGGCCAGGCCAACCGCTTCTACGAGGAGGCCATCGCCGGCCACCTCGCCATTGGCCTCGAAACCTGCGAACGCCTGCGCGCCCAGGGCGACCGCCTGCACAGCCGCAAGCTGCGCGCCTTCAACGAGCCGCCGTTCCGGTGAGGGCGCGCCGGTAGCCGATGCAAAGGCTTCCGTGGAAGCAGCAGCCTGTGGCATGCGCGACAGCATCGGATTGGGCGGGGAAGGGCTGCACCTGTCCACCCCCCGGCCATGCGTCATGCTCCATATGGAGCGGCGCACTCGGCCGCCCTGGGACCGATCGACATTCAGTTCTGGCGGCCTGCAAATGGCGGTTCCCCGCGCTTCCGGTGCTCACGTACCTGTAGTACGCTGCGCTCCGGTTCACGGAAAACCGCCATTTTCGTCACGCCATCTCCTGAATGGCGATCGGTCCTAGGCTCCTACCTTCGCAGGAGCACAAGTCTTATGCCTTGTAGTGACGGCGGCGCGCCGCCGGCTCTCACCAGCCGCAGCTCTTGCCCTTGTTCTGCTTGTCGAGCCACGCCTTGAGCGGCGCAAAGTAGCGGATCAGCGCCTTGCCGCTCATCTCGCGCGAGCCGGTGAAGGCTTGCAGCGCGTCCGGCCACGGCCTGGAGGCGCCCATCTCCAGCATGGCGTTGAGCTTCTCGCCCACCGCCTTGTTGCCGTAGAAGGAGCAGCGGTGCAGCGGCCCCTTCCAGCCCGCCTGCTTGCACGCCGCCTCGTAGAACTGGAACTGGAGCAGCCGCGCGAGGAAATAGCGCGTGTAGGGCGTGTTGCCGGGAATATGGAACTTGGCGCCGGGGTCGAACGCGTCATCGGGGCGCGGCCCGCCCGGCGGGACGATGCCCTGATACTGGAGGCGCATGTCGGTCCACGTCTTGTTGTAGTCGGCCGGCGCGATCGAGCCGTCGAACACGCCCCAGCGCCAGCGGTCGATCAACAGGCCGAACGGCAGGAACGCCACCTTGTCCATCGCCTGCCGCAGCAGCAGGCCGATGTCCTTGTCCGCGCTCGGCACGCGGGCCGGGTCGAGCAGCTTGATGTCGACCAGATATTGCGGCGTGATCGAGAGCGCGACGGTATCGCCGATCGCCTCGTGGAAGCCGTCATTGGCGCCGTTCAGGTAGAGGAAGCTCTTGTCCTTGTAGGCGCGCTGGTAATAATTGTGGCCCAATTCGTGGTGGATGGTGACGAAATCGTCGCTGTTGACCTTGGTGCACATCTTGATGCGCAGGTCGTCCTTATTGTCGATATCCCAGGCCGAGGCGTGGCACACCACCTCGCGGTCGCGCGGGGCGATGAACTGGGTGCGCTCCCAGAAGGTCTCGGGCAGCGGCGCGAAGCCGAGCGAGGAGAAGAAGCCCTCGCCGATCCTGAACATCTGCTTTTCCCACACGCCGCGTTTGGCCGGGTCCATCTCGCCGGGCGCGGTCTCGACATAGCCTTTGGCCTTGAGCAGATCGCCAATGTCATAGCCGAGATCGCCGGCACCGGCGGGGGCGACCAACGGGTAGATATTGCCCCATTCCTGCGCCCACATATTGCCGAGCAGGTCGGCGCGGATCGGGCCGGTTTTCGGCTGCACCGCGTCGCCATATTTCTCGTTGAGTTTGGTGCGGGTATAGCAGTGGAGCGCATCGTAGAGCGGCTTCACCTCCTGCCAGAGCTTCTCGGTGAGCGCGGCGAAGTCGTCCGGCGGCATGTCATAGCCGGAGCGCCAGAGCGCGCCGGTATCGGCAAAGCCCAGCTCCCTGGCGCCCTGATTGGCGATCTCGACGAGGCGGGTATAGTCCGCCTTCATCGGCTTGCCGACCGTGTCGTGCCAGCTCGTCCACATCTCCTGATATTGCGCGGGCGTGTGGCCGAGCTTACCCATCTCCGCCTCGATATCGCTGCCGTTCAGCACCTTGCCGTCGAGCGTGCCCTTGCCCTTGCCGTAGCTGGACTGGAGGCGCGTCGCGATGGCGCTCAACTCATCGGCCGCGCCGGGGGTGGTCGGCGCCGGCAGCACGATGCTGGAGCGCAGGATATCGAGCTTGCGCTTCGTGTCGGGCGAGAGGCCGGGAATGGCCTGATACTTCGCCGCTTCCAGCGCATAGCGCACCTGCATCTCGGTAAATTTCGCGGCGGACTGCGCGGCCAGCGCATCGGTATCCTCGGTGATGTAGGTGTTGTTCACCCACTGCGCGCGCCCGACATCCACGATGGACGCGAACAGATCCTTCTCGGCCGCCGCCACGAACGCATCGACCTGCGCGGCCGTGGCGGGCGCCTGAGTCGCCGGCTGCGCGACCACGGGCGAGGCCGACACGCCGAATGCCAGCGCTGCCGTAACGGCAAGGCGCGATACCAGTGTTTTCATGAGCTTGATCCCCTTGACGATCTCGTTGGGGCCACGCTGCGCGCCACCGCGCCCCGCGTCAACCCGCGAGATAGGCGGCAATCGCCTCGCCGAAATCGGGGAAGGTGATGCAGCTCATATGGCCGCCGGGAACGGTGCCGCGCCCGGCATTGGGCAGCGCCGCAACCAGATCGTCGGCCGAGCCGTTGTCCGTATCGTCCGCGCCGCACAGCACCAGCGTCGGCATGGTAAGCGCGGCGAGGTCGTCCAGCGCGATATCGGACATGGAGAGCAGCAGATGCCGCAGCGCGACGGGGTCGATCTTCACCGTCTTCATGAACTGGATCGCCATATAGTCGCGATCGCCGGATCTGGCGGTGTCGAAGCGATCCAGCGCATCGAGAAAGAACTGCCGGCGCGGCGCCCAGTTGGTGAGCCCCTCCAGCCCCATGCCGCCGAGCACCAGCCGCCGGGGCCGCATCCCGCGCCGCACCAGCGCCACGGAGAGCCGCGAGCCCATCGAGTAGCCGACCAGATCGAACGCCCCGAGCCCCAGCGCGGGGATGACCGCCTCCATATCCAGCGCCATCACGTCCGGCGGATAGGCGCTCGCCTCACGCGGGGCGGCGCTGCGGCCGTGGACGCGCTGCTCGATCATGATCGCCTCGAACCCGGCATCGGCGAGGCGCCGCGCGGTGCCGTAGCGGAGCCAGTTGAACCACGCGTTGGAGCTGAGCCCGTGCAGCAGCACCACGGGCCTGCCTTGCCCCAGCCGGTGGACGGCAAGCCGCGCGCCATCATGGCCGGGCAGGAAATCGACGGTCGCCTCGCTGGTCATGCCCGCCGGAGTGGGCCGAATCCGGGCACGAGGCAAGCGGCAAATCCGCCTTGCGAGCCCGCGCGGCGGCCTGTCCCGCAGGCGCGGGACAGCGATATTTTACGTTTGCTCTTAATAAGCCCCCTTATTATATCGTGGGGGATGGAAAACACGCATATTGCCTTCGTGATCGGAGACGTCGCGCGCCTTTACCGGCGCCGGTTCGACGAGCGCACCCGCAGCTTCGGCATCACCGGCCCGCAGATGCGCGCGCTGGTGGCGATCATGCGCTTCCCCGGCATCAACCAGGGCGCGCTGGCCGACCGGCTGGACGTGGAGCCGATCACCACCTGCCGCATGGTCGACCGGCTGGAGCAGGCCGAACTGGTGGAGCGCCGCCGCGATCCGCAGGACCGGCGCGCATGGCAGCTCTACCTCACCGAATCGGCCGAGCCGATCGCGCAGGAGTTGCAGGCGATCGGCCAGACCGTGCTCGACGATTCGCTGCAAGGCATCACCCCGGCCGAGCGGGAGGGCGCGCTGGCTATGCTCGCCAAGATCCGCGACAATCTCGCCCAGGCATCCTCGCATCCGCACCCGGTGGACCACCCGCCGGTCGCCCAGCACGGAGGCCAGGGCCATGGCTGAGGCGGACCCGGCCCTCAAGCAGCCCGCCGGCGAGGCCGTGGCCGTGGACGCCCCGGCTCAGGAGCGCCAGCCCGGCCGGCTGCGCCGCCGCATCCTCATGTTCTCGGTGCCGGCGCTGGTCATTGCCATCGGCGCCTATTTCTGGGCGACCAGCGGCCGCTTCGTCTCGACCGACAACGCCTATGTGAAGCAGGACATCGTCTCGGTGAGCAGCGACGTGGGCGGACGGATCACCCACGTCAACGTGCGCGAGAACCAGATCGTCAAGGCCGGCGACGTGCTGTTCGTCGTCGATCAGGAGCCCTACCGGATCGCGCTGGAGCAGGCCAACGCCCAGATCGCCAACGCGCAGGTGCAGGTCGGCAAGCTCAGCACCGATTTTCAGGCCACCTCCGTCGACATCACCGGCGCGCGCGAGAACGTCTATTATGCCGAGCAGGACCTGAAGCGGCAGCAGGCGCTGCTCAAGGACGGTTTCACCACCCGCGCGCGCATCGAGCAGTCCGAGCAGGCGCTGGACAATGCCCGCACTCAATTGCGCACCGCGCAGGCCGATGCCGCCAAGGCGCGCGCCGCGATGGCGACCGGCGCGCAGGTGCCCGGCGTCAATCCGGACCTCGCCGCCGCGCAGGCCGCGCGCGATTCCGCCGCGCTCAACCTCCAGCGCACCACCGTGCGCGCGCCCGTGCCCGGCCGGGCCAGCCAGGCCGACCGGCTGCAAGTGGGGCAGATGGCCATCCAGGGCCTGCCACTGGTCAGCATCGTCGCCAGCGACCGCACCTGGGTGACGGCCAATTTCAAGGAGACCGACCTTGACCGTATGGAGCCCGGCCAGCCCGCCACCATCAAGCTGGACGCCTATCCCGGCATGACGATCAAGGGCCATGTCGAGAGCATCGGCGCGGGCACCGGCTCGGAATTCTCCGTGCTGCCGGCGCAGAACGCCAACGGCAACTGGGTAAAGGTGACGCAGCGCGTGCCGGTGCGCATCGCCATCGACGGAGCGCCTTCGCGCATGATGATCGCCGGCCTGAGCGCCAAGGTATCGGTCGACATCAGGAACCACGGCAAGGCAGCGCGGTAAAGGGCACCCGGCCATGGCCCCGCACGAGGACCGCGCGCACCTGCCGGTGAAGCACAAGGCGCTGGTGACGGTCGCGATCATGTCCGCGATGGTCATGCAGGTGCTGGACATCACCATCACCAACGTGGCCCTGCCGCATATGCAGGCGTCTCTCGGCGCCACGCAGGAGACGATAAGCTGGGTGCTGACCAGCTATATTCTCGCCTCCGCCATCGCCATTCCCATCACCGGCTGGCTGGCGGACCGGATCGGCACCAAGAAGCTGTTCGTGGGATCGGTCGCCACCTTCATGGTCGCTTCCATCCTGTGCGGCGTCGCGCAGAACCTCACGGAGATGGTGCTGTTCCGCACCTTGCAAGGCGTCGGCGGCGCGTTCCTCGGCCCGCTGGCGCAGAGCCTGATGCTGGACATCAACAAGCCCTCGCAGCACGGCAAGGCCATGTCCGTCTATGGCATGGGCGTGATGATCGGGCCGATCATGGGGCCGGTGCTCGGCGGCTACCTCACCGAGTGGTTCGACTGGCGCTGGTGCTTCTACGTCAACGTGCCGGTCGGCGCCGTCTGCCTGATCGGCCTGATGCTGTTCCTGCCGGAAAAGCCGCTGACGCGCCGCGATTTCGATCTGTTCGGCTTCGCGCTGCTCGCCGCTGGCCTCGCCGGCCTCCAGCTCATGCTGGACCGGGGCCAGCATGCCGACTGGTTCTCCTCCACCGAAATCTGGATCGAGGGCGCCATCGCGCTGTGCGGCCTGTGGATGTTCGCCGTGCATCTCGTCACCGCGCGCAAGCCGCTGTTCGCGCCGGAGCTGTTCGCCGACCGCAACTTCGTCAGCGCCGCCGTGTTCATGTTCATCATCGGCATGGTGATGTTCGCCGCCATGGCGCTGCTGCCGCCGCTGCTCCAGACGCTGTTCGACTATTCGGTGGTCGATACCGGCGAGATCCTCGCCTCGCGCGGCATCGGCGTGCTCGGCGCCATGGCGATCTCCGGCCGCATCGTCGACAGGATGGACCCGCGCCTGATCGTCGCCTTCGGCTTCGCGCTGGCCACCGTCTCGCTGTGGATGATGACGCGCTGGTCGCTGGAGCAGGACTGGGTGCCGTTCGTCACGTCCGGCGTCGTGCAGGGCATGGGCATCGGCTTCGTGTTCGTGCCGCTCCAGGTGCTCGCCTTCGGCACGCTGCCGCCAACCTCGCGCACGGAGGGCGCGGCGGTGCTCAACCTCACCCGCAGCATCGGCTCGTCGATCGGCATCGCCGTCGTCATGGCCCTGCTCGCCCGCAATATCCAGGTGAGCCACGCCGACCTTGTCCAGCACGTCACGCCCAACAACCTGCCGGTCGACCCGACCCAGCTCAACCGGCTCGGGCAATATGGCAGCGTCGTGCTCCAGGCGCTTGACGGGATCGTCAACCAGCAGGCGGCGATGATCTCCTTCCTCGACGATTTCTTCATCATGACCATCGCCTGCGCGGTGGCGATCCCCGCCTGCTTCTTCCTGCGCAAACCTCGCCCCCGCCCACGCGGCGCCCCCGCGCCGGTGATGGCGGAGTGAGGGGCAGCGCGTGTGAGGAACAAGGGACAGCAGGTGAGGCGGTGACGTAGCGCGACAAGTTCACGCCTCCGGTTCGTGTCGAGCGTGGTCGAGATACGTTAGAACAGCGCTCGGCGTGTCTCGACCTCGCTCGATACGAACGGCAAGGGAACGACAGCCCCCACAATCCCAGGCCGCGCTCCTGCGCAGGCAGGAGCCCAGAGCGGCAAGATACCTCGGTTGGACCCTGGACTCCCGCTTTCGCAGGAGAACCGTCCGCCTTGGACGAAAGGTAGAGCTTCCTACCTCCGTCGCCACCACCCCAGCCCCGCACCTATCCCTATCGCACACAGGCTACCGGCCATCGCCAACGCCATGTCCTTCTGCGGGTCCCACATGTCGCCCTGCTGGCCATTGTAATAATCCGCCGTGTCGCCCGCCGCGACCAGCGTCAGCAGCCACTCGAATATCTCGTAGAGCGCCCCGATCGTGCCGACGAGCGCGAAGCCGAGCAGCCATGCCGCCCGTGCGCCCAGCCCGCCGTGGCGCCGCGCGATCTGCGCCAGCGGCGCCGTGCAAAGCAGCCCGAACATGGCATGGACGAAGCGATCATAGCCATTGCGCGCAACCGCCGCCGCCGCGCCGCCGCCGGTCAGCGCCGCCCACCACGCCTCATAGGGCACGTAGGAATAGATGTAGCGCCCGCCCAGCGTGTGCAGCAGCAGGAACAGCCAGAGCAGCGCGACCATGCCGGTGCCGAGTGGCCAGCGCCGCAGCAGCCACGGCGCCGCGCAGAGCAGCGCCACGGTCGGCCCGTGCTGGAGCGCCGCCAGCGCGGGATAGGGCGGCGCGATGTTGGCCACGCCCACCGCAATCAGCAGGCCGGCGAGCAGCGCCCATTGGCCGGCGGGCAGAGCAGCCTTGCGCCCCCGCCCGGCCATGCCTTCAGCCTTTCTTCAGGTGCCGCCGGCCGAGCAGCTCGGCGATCTGCACCGCATTGAGCGCCGCGCCCTTGCGCAGATTGTCGGACACGCACCAGAGCGACAGGCCGTTCTCCACGGTCGGGTCCTCGCGCACGCGGCTGACGAAGGTGGCATAATCGCCCACGCACTCGACCGGGGTGACGTAGCCGCCGTCCTCGCGCTTGTCGACGAGCATGATCCCCGGCGCCTCGCGCAGCAGTTTCTGCGCCTCCTTCGCGCTGATCTCCTTCTCGAACTCGATGTTCACCGCCTCGCTATGGCCGACGAACACCGGCACGCGCACACAGGTGGCCGTCACCTTGATCTTCGGGTCGAGGATCTTCTTGGTCTCGACGACCATCTTCCACTCTTCCTTGGTGGAGCCGTCATCGAGGAACATGTCGATATGCGGGATGACGTTGAAGGCGATCTGCTTGGTGAACTTCACCGGCTCGGCCGGATCGCCGACGAAGATGTTGCGGCTCTGCTCGAACAGCTCGTCCATCCCCTCCTTGCCGGCGCCGGAGACGGACTGGTAGGTCGCCACCACCACGCGCTTGATCGTTGCGGCATCGTGCAGGGGCTTGAGCGCCACAACCAGTTGCGCGGTCGAGCAATTGGGGTTGGCGATGATGTTCTTGCGCTTGTAGCCGTCGATCGCGTCCGGATTCACCTCCGGCACGACCAGCGGCACGTCCGGGTCCATGCGGTAGAGCGAGCTGTTGTCGATCACCACGCAGCCGGCCGCCGCGGCCTTGGGCGCATAGTCCTTGGTGGCGGCAGAACCGACGGCGAACAGCGCGATATCCCAGCCGGCAAAGTCGAAATGCTCCAGGTTCTTCACCTTGAGCATACGGCCGGTCTCGCCATACTCGATCTCGTCGCCGGTCGAGCGCGCGCTGGCGACCGCCGCGATCTCATCGGCCGGAAATTCCCGCTCGGCCAGGATGTTGAGCATTTCCCGGCCGACATTGCCGGTGGCCCCTACGACGACGACACGATATCCCAAGGGCTTTCCCTTCCGCATGGCAACAAGTTCGCAAGCCCCGCCGATTAGCCGATTGGCGAAGCGACGCAAAGGATGATAACGCCGCCGCACAAAAAGGGTCGCATCCTGAGTATCGAACGATGAGGCAAGCGATGCGATCCATCCCGCGCGCCGTGGCGCTGACCGTCCTGACAACCCTGCTCGGCGCCTGTGCCACCCGCGGCCCGCTGGCGGTCGACTGCGGCTCTTTCGACCGTTTCGTGAGCGACCTGCCCTATTCGCCACTGGAGGCGCAGATCCGCAACAACTGGCCGCCGCAGCCGGACCGCTCCGGCGAGCAGACGATCGCGATCGACAACGCCCGGCCGATCCGGCCCGGCGCACCACTCCCGCCGCCGCCGCCATCGGAAGCCATCGCGCCGCCACCTGCCGCACAAACCGGCCCGCTTGCGGCGGATCGCATCCGCAAGGCGGTCGCCGCCGCGCAAGCCGCGCGGGACCGGCGCGCGCCGCCGGCCGAACCATCTCCGCCGCCCCCGCCGCCCCCGCCGCCATCGCCGGACCGGGCGCTGCCTTCCGCGCGCCTGCCCGCGCCGCCAAGCGCCTCCGCCGTCTCCGCACCCCCCGCCCTGCCGGGGCCGGAGACGCCCTCCGTCCTGCTGCTCTCGGGCGGCGGCCAATGGGGGGCGTTCGGCGCGGGCCTGCTCACCACGCTGGCCGCCGACAATTCCCCGCAGCGCCCCAACCCGATCGCCATTACCGGCGTCAGCACCGGCGCGCTGCAAATGCTGTTCGTCGGCGCGGGGCTGGAGCATGCGGACGTACGCGCCGCGCTGCGCACCGCTTATTCGCCGGCCTCGGAGAGCGAGATCGTCGACCGCCAGTCCAAGGCGCTGGCGATCCTCACCGGCGCCATGTCCGGCCTCAAGCCGCTGCGTCGGCGGATCGAGACCGCGCTCTGCCCGGACGATTTGCTCGCGCAGGCCGAGCGCGCGGACGCCGCGCCGGTCTGCCCGGTGCTCGACCGGCTCGCCGCCAGCCCGGTCATCCTGCTCGCCGGCTTCGTCGAGGCGCGCGGCGGGCGCTTCCGGTTCGCGGACATCAACGCCATGGCCGCCGATCCCGAGCTGACCGCGCGCGAGAAGCGAACCTGCATCGCCGGCGCGGCGCTCGCATCGGCCGCCATGCCGGTGTTCTTCCAGCAAGTGCAGGTCGGCGGCAAAACCTATTTCGACGGCGGCGTGCGCCAGTCGGTGTTCGCCACCTTCGTCCAGCGGGAAATCGCCGCGCAGATGGGCCATGCCGCCGAGCCGCTGCCGCTGTTCGTGCTGCGCAACGGCCCGACCGACACCGACAGCGACGACAAGGCGGACGGGCGGCTCAACGCACTCAGCGCCGCGTTGCGCGCCGAGGCAATCATCGTCAACCAGGTCGAGGTCGGCTCGGTCTCGGCGCTGCGCCTGCAAATGCCGCGCGGGCCGATCGGCTTCGCCAGCGCCGACGGCTGGCAGGACGAGCGGGTCGATCCCCTCGTGCCCGGCGCGCCCACCTGCCGCACCCTCAAGGCCGCCGGCAAGGACGCACAATTCACCCCTGCCTTCATGGCCTGCCTGATGGCCTATGGCGACCGCCGCGCCCGCGAACCGCGCCTCTGGATGCCGCTGCTGGACCTCGATACGGCGGCGGCGATGCGGTGAGAGGGCGCGTGGTCGTACAGGCGTCGGCGAGTTGCTACACCCCGGCGATAATCCCAAGCACGTCATATTGAATTTGTTTTCAGCACCCATCGTGCGTGCAGGCACCAGCCTCAAAGGGAACATGAATGCTGAAACACGTTCGGCGCAACGAAGTGCGCGGAAGGCGGATAGTCCCTTACCGCCAGACGCCCGCCCGCCCCTGCAAGGCTCTGGAATGCGCCCGCCGCAGGTGAACCATGCTTGTGCTCCTGCAAAGGCAGGAGCCCAGGGCGGAAAAGAACCGCTCCTGCGCTATGGCTCGTGCCTTCGCAGGAGCACTGAGTTCATCTCATGCGAACTAACTCTGAGGCGTCCCGATGATGCTCGGCGCGATTGGCTACTCGTGTAATCGGGGGGAGCGTCCCGCCTCTGCCCTCACAGGACGGCGCTGCTCCCAGCAAACGGCAGGCCGCTCGCTGCGACCCACCCGTTAGCCCTCGTGCGAATGCCCCGCCTCAGCTCGCCGCGTTGGCCGATCCCGGCGGCGGCGCCAGCTTCAGCTCCGGCGGCGCGGTGTAGCCCGGCGCGAAGTGCTCGTGGCAGCTCTCGCAGGCCGCATCCAGCTCGCCGCCAATCTCGAAATAGGTGTCATAGTCCTTCTTCTCGGCCGCCGCCGCCTCGCGCAGCGCCACGTCGCGGACCTTCGCCACCGCTGCGTCCCAGCGCGGATCGTCGACCCGGCGGTCGGCGGTGAGCAGCATGTTGGTGACTTCCGCCAACGTCAGGCTCGCGCTCTCGGCCTCTTCCCAGTCCTTGTCGGTCTTGGGGCGCAGATCGCGCTCGCCATTGGCGTCGGTGATCGAGCCCTGCCACTTCCAGACCTGCTCGCCGGCGAACTGCATCACATGGCCCATGAATTCCTTCATCGGCAGCTTGACCGGGTCGGCGGCCGCGCTGGCATCGCCGCCGTCATTGTCTGCGTCAGCGCCTTCGGGCGCAGGACTACAGGACGCGAGCAGCAGCGTCGCGATGAGGAAAGGTCCGATTTTGCGCATGGCTTTTCGCCCCTCGTTCTGGAATGTCCCGGCCGTTTTAGGAGACTTTATCAACTGGGCAAGCGGAAAGGGGCGCCGCGGATGCCGCGTCGCCCCTTTTGTAACCGTTCAACCGCGTTCTGAAACGTTCGGTAACGTGCGCGCTCAGGCGTCCGTTTCGCGCACGTCGCGCCGCTCGGCGATGCGAGCGCGCTTGCCGGTGCGGCCGCGCAGATAATAGAGCTTGGCGCGGCGCACGATGCCCTTGCGGACGACGGTGATGCTGTCGATGTTCGGCGAGTAGAGCGGGAACACGCGCTCCACACCCTCCCCGAAGCTGAGCTTGCGCACGGTGAAGTTGCTGCCCATGCCCTTGTTCGAGCGGGCAATGCACACGCCCTCGAAATTCTGGACGCGGGTGCGCTCACCCTCGACCACGCGCACGCCGACGCGCAGCGTGTCGCCGGGGCGGAAATCCGGAATATCCTTGGCGATGGCGGCGATGTTCTCCGCCTCGATCGTTTGCAGCAGGTTCATCTGTCCTGTCTTCCTTCGTCTCGTGTCGCGCGCCAGAGGCAGGTCAGTCCCGAGCGCTCCCGTAGCGCTCCCAGAGGTCCGGCCTGCGTAACCGTGTATCTGCCTCCGCCCGTTGTTTCCGCCAGGCGGCGATCTTCGCATGATCCCCCGATCGCAACACTTCGGGGATCGTGCGCCCTTCCCACTCGGCAGGTCGGGTATATTGCGGATATTCGAGGAGACCGTCTTCAAACGATTCCTCGACCCCGCTAGAAGCCGCGCCCATTACGCCGGGAAGCAGCCGAATGCAAGCATCCAGCAGCATGAACGCGCCGATTTCTCCGCCCGACAGGATGATGTCGCCCATCGAGACCTGCTCGATCATCGGCCGCCCTTCGAACAGCCGCTCGTCAAACCCCTCGAACCGGCCGCACAGAATGGTCGCGCCCGGCCCTTCCGCCAGCGCCCGCACCCGCGCCTGCGTGATCGGCGCCCCGCGCGGCGTCATTGCCAGCACCGGCAGGTCCGGGCGCGCTGCCACCGCATGGTCCACCGCCCGCGCCAGCACATCGGCACGCAGCACCATCCCCGCCCCGCCGCCGGCCGGCGTATCGTCCACGCTCCGGTGCTTGTCCGTCGCGAAATCGCGGATCTGGATCGCCTCGCACGCCCAAGTCCCCTCCGCCAGCGCCCGCCCGGCCAGCGACGCGCCCAGCGGGCCGGGAAACATCTCCGGATAAAGCGTGAGGATCTGCGCGGCGAAGGTCATGACCTCCCCTTCGTCATTTATCGACCAATGGCAAGGCGTTCACCCCGCCAGATAGGCTGCGAGCTGGTCGAAGCTGCCAGCAAGCCCTCCCTGCATGGAAGAGAGATTCTCGACAAAGGCCTGTTCTTCCTCCGGCGTCGCATCAAGCGGTCGCCAGCGCAGCGTCACCTGTGTGCCGGCACTCATGGTTTCCAACGTCACGGTGGTCAGCAGCTTGAGCGGCCAGATCTCGAAGAAGACGGGGCGAATGAGATTGCCTGCGGCGTCGCAGAAGCAATGCTCATACGTCAGCAGATGCGGCCGCACCACGTCCCGGTAGCGAAACAGCGTGAACATGGACCATGTCGCCGTCTCCATGCGCATGCGCAGGACGCCCCCGGGCCGGATATCACCCTCGACGACATGGCTGGTCGAGCCCTTGGGGCCCAGCCAGGTCGCAACCGCTCCAGGCGTGGCCCAGGCATCCCAGACGCGCTCGATGCGGTGCGCGAACACACGCTGGATGAATAACTCACCCGCCTCGGCTCGATCGGTCATCTTGGCGCTCTTCCATCGTTGAGATAGGCATCGAGCCGGTCGAAGCTGTCCGGCCAGAAATCGCGGAACTGGTCGATCCAGTCGCGTGCATGCTTCAGCCCCACCGCGTTGATCCGCCGGGGCCGTGTCTGCGCGGTCTTGCTCCAGCTCACCAGTCCCGCCGCCTCCAGCACTTTGAGATGCTTGGAAACAGCTGGCTGACTGATCCCGAACGGCGCGGCCAGCTCCTTTACCGTTGCTTCCCCAGCCGCCAGCCGCTCAAGCATGGCGCGGCGCGTGGGATCGGCTAGCGCGGCAAAGATCGGGCTTAACGACTCACTCATAGCTGATAGTTTATATAACTATGTGGATATGCAAAGCGCTGGATATGTGGTCTCGTGCCCAGGAGGCGGCCGGTCGAACGTCGCTAATGGCAAAGTGCTCGTTAAGAGATGAACGCCACGTCAATCACGGCCCGCTCGGGTTCGATGCGCGCGGCATGGATCGGCGCCATGAAGCGCTTGCCGTCCGGCTTCTCGATCTCGACAATATCGCCCGCGCCGAAATTCTCGATCGCGACGATGATGCCCACCGCCTCGTCCGCCTCCGTCACGCACGGCAGGCCGATGAGGTCGATGTGGTAATATTCGCCCTCATCGAGCGGCGGCAGGGCGGAGCGCGGCACGGTCAACTCCAGCCCGCGCAGCGCCTCGGCGGCGTTGCGGTCGGTCACTTCGGCGAAGCGGGCGACCGCGCCGTTCGGCCCGGCACGGACGGCCTTGAGCGTCAGCGCCCGCCCGCCTGCGTCGAAGCTCTTGTAGCGTTTGAGGCTCTCCGGCCCGTCGCCGAACAGCTTAAGGCGCACCTCGCCCGTCACGCCGTGCGCACCGATGATGGCGGCGAGCGTGACGGGGCGATCGGGCTGCAAGCTCAGCCCTCGGTCTTTTCTTCCGCAGCCTCCTCGGCGGCGGGCGCCTCGGCAGGAGCGGCCTCCTCGGCGGGCGCCTCGGCAGCCGGAGCCTCGGCGGCGGGCGTTTCCTCAGCGACAGCCTCAGCGGCAGGCGCTTCCTCGGCGGCCGGAGCCGGTGCCTCGGCCGCGGCCTTGGCGGCTTCCTCGGCCTCGGCCAGCTTGCTCGCCTTCTCCTCGGCGCGATCCTTGGCCTTCTGGCCCGGCTCGCCCTTGTTCGGGTTACTGCGCGCCGTGCGCTCCTGGACGCCGGCGGCGTCGAGGAAGCGGGCCACGCGGTCGGTCGGCTGCGCGCCGACGCTCACCCAATGCTTCGCGCGCTCAACGTCGAGCACCACGCGCTTCTCGTCGTCCTTGGCGAGCAGCGGGTTGTAGCTGCCGATGCGCTCGATGAAGCGACCGTCACGCGGCGAGCGGCTGTCCGTCACCACGATCTTGTAATAAGGGCGCTTCTTGGAGCCGCCACGCGACAGGCGAATGCTTGTTGCCATAAAGTCTTACCTTACCTTTCTGTGCAAATTCAAAATATTGAAGATCATTTTTTGAGGAAGTTCTGAAAACCCGGTGGCAGCCTGGGCATGTCCGGCAGGCCCGGCAGCCCCTTGAGTCCGGAGAGGTCGCCGGCCGGGCCGGAGTCACCCCCGGCACCGCCCGCGCCACCCAGCAGGCCACCCGCGCCGCCGCCGGTGAACATCTTGGCCAAGCCTTTGAGGCCGCCCATTTTCTTGATGCGCTTCATGGCGCTCTCCATCTCCTTGTGCATCTTGAGGAGACGGTTGACGTCCTGCACCTGCAACCCCGCACCCTTGGCGACGCGGATCTTGCGCTTGGCGTTGAGCAGCTCCGGCCGCGCGCGCTCCTTGGGCGTCATCGAGCCGATCAGCGCGTCAAGATGCAGCAGCGTCTTGTCGTTGACGCCCGCCGCCTGCATCTGCGCCTGCGCCTTCTTCATGCCGGGGATCATGCCCGCCAGCATGCCGAGGCCGCCCATGCGCTGCATCTGCGAGAGCTGGGCGCGCAGGTCGTTAAGGTCGAACTTGCCCGCTGCCAGACGCTTGGCGAGCTTGTCCGCATCTTCCTGCTGGATCGTCTCGGCCGCGCGCTCGACGAGGCTGACGACATCGCCCATGCCGAGGATGCGCTGCGCCACGCGCGCGGGGTGGAATTGCTCGATCGCGTCCAGCTTCTCGCCGGTGCCGGCAAACTTGATCGGCTGGCCGGTCACGGCGCGCATCGAGAGCGCCGCGCCACCGCGCGCATCGCCGTCCATGCGGGTCAGCACCACGCCGGTCAGCGGCACCTGTTCTGTGAAACTCTTGGCGACGTTGACCGCATCCTGCCCGGTGAGGCTGTCGACGACGAGCAGGATCTCGGCCGGGTCGGCGACCTGCGCCACCGCCTTCATCTCGTCCATCAGCGCCTGGTCGACATGCAGGCGGCCGGCGGTATCGAGCATCAGCACGTCGAAGCCTTGCAGCTTCGCGGCCTGCAACGCGCGCCTGGCGATCTCGACCGGCTGCTGGCCGGCGACGATCGGCAGCGTCGCCACCTCGGTCTGCGTGCCGAGCACGGCCAACTGCTCCTGCGCGGCCGGGCGATTGACGTCGAGCGACGCCATCAGCACCTTCTTGCGCTCTTTCTCCTTGAGCCGCCTGGCGAGCTTGGCGGTGGTCGTCGTCTTGCCCGAGCCTTGCAGGCCGACCATCATGATGACGGCCGGCGGCGTCACGTCGATCAGCAGCTCGCTGGTGTCCGCGCCCAGCGTCTCGGTCAGCGTGTCGGAGACGATCTTGACGACCATCTGCCCCGGCGTGACCGAGCGCAGCACGTCCGACCCCACCGCCTTCTCGGTCGCCTTGTCGACGAATTCGCGGACCACCGGCAGCGCCACGTCCGCTTCGAGCAGCGCGATTCGCACCTCGCGCATCGCCGCGCGCACGTCCGCCTCGGTGAGCGCGCCACGCCCCCGCAGCTTGTCGAAGACGCCGCCAAGCCGATCGCTCAGACTGTCGAACATGCCACACCTCACACACGGCCTCGGCCGCGAAAAACCTTGCTTCAAGCCCCACAACGGAAAAAGCGCCGGTGGGCGAAACCTCGCCAACCAGCGTCGATCCCCAATGCCCGATCAGGCGGACATAGCCAGGATTGTCAGGGCGCTCGCACGGCGGAACACCGCCCGCGAACCCGCGCCCTGTAGCGGACGGCGGGCGGGATAGCAAGCTTGGGCAGGCAAGCGGGCGGCAGCGCACCACCTAATCCTCCCCCGGTGGCAGCCTCCTCACCACCGTCACCCCGACTCCTCACCGCCGTCACCCCGGACTTGATCCGGGGTCCCGCTTTCTCATCCGCGGATGATGGAGTGCGCACAGCGCTGCGGCTGGTCTACCATGGGGGCGGTCTATTCTTGCACCTCAAACGCTGAACCGGCCTGCGCCATCAAAAAGCGGGACCCCGGATCAAGTCCGGGGTGACGGAATGGGCTGCAAACGGGGCCGCCATTGTCACGCAGCCCCGTCCCCCGCTTACCGGGCCTCGCTCGCCACCGCTGATTGAGAGCGCGGCGATTTGGACTGCCATCACTTGCGCAAACCACAAAAGCACCCGCGCCACTAACCCGGCCGCCCGGAACCTGACTCCCGAACGCAAGAGCCCGCCCCTTCCCGTTCGTGTCGAGTATCGACGAGACGCATCGCGCGACGCCGCCGCCTCATACCCCGTCACCCGGAGCACCCACGAGCCATCACCGCTCCGCGCCTCCCTCCGCTTGACAAAATCAACAAAACCCCCTCCTCTCCCCGGCAAACGGCCACGCCGCACAGAGGGGGGAGAGACAGCATGCCATCAGCCTGGCGCCAAGCCTTGATCGCGGGGGCCTGCGCGGGCGCGCTCTCCCTGCCCACGCTCTCCGCCGCCGCCCAGAAGGCCGCGCCGCTCCCCAATGCCACCAGCGCCGCCGCCGAGGGCTTCTCGCCCGAGCGTCTGAAGAAGCTGGACGACGCCATGGCCCGCGCCGTCGCCGCGCGCGAAGTGGGCGGCATGGTCACGCTGCTGGCGCGCGACGGCAAGGTGATCGCCGCCAAAAGCTATGGCGAGGCCGCACCGGGCCGGCCGATGACGCGCGACGCCATCTTCCGCATCTATTCGATGACCAAGGTCGTCACCGCCGTCGCCATGATGATGCTCTACGAGGAAGGCCGCTGGCAGCTCGACGACCCCGTCACCAAATTCATCCCGGAATTCGCCAATCTCAAGGTCGCGGCGGGCACGGACAAGGACGGCAAGCTGATCCTCGAACCGATGAAGCGCCCGCCGACCATGCGCGAGCTGATGAGCCACACTGCCGGCTTCTCCTACGGCGGCACCGGCCCGGCGGGCGACATCTACCGCGCCAAGGATCCGCTAGGCGCGGACAATCTCCACGGCATGATCGAGCGGCTGGCCGAGGTGCCCTTGCTCTACCAGCCGGGCACGGCATGGCAGTACAGCATCTCGGTCGATATCCAGGGCTATATCGTCGAGAAGCTCTCCGGGCAGACGCTCGGGGAGTTTTTCCGCACCCGCATCTTCGATCCGCTCAGGATGGTCGACACGGCCTTTTTCGCGCCGCCGGAGAAATATGGCCGCCTTGCCGCCGTCTATGCGCACGACAAGGCGGACGACCAGCTCAAGCCCGCCACGACGCTGCTCGGCCGCCCGATGCCGGACTACAAGGCGCCGCCCAAGCTCGAATCGGGCGGCGGCGGCCTCGTCTCGACGCTCGACGATTATGCGCGCTTCGCCGCGATGCTCGCCAACAAGGGCGCGCTGGACGGCGCCCGTATCCTCGCGCCGCAAACGGTCGAGGTGATGCAGACCAACGTGGTGCCGGAGGAGGTGCTCGCGCGGCCCAATCCCTACCCCATTTTCAGCAAGGGCCTCGGCTGGGGCATGGGCGTGATGACGGTCAACGATCCGCGCCTCGCCGGCCGCACCGAGGGCAAGGGCACGATGAGCTGGGAGGGCGCGGCGGGCACATGGTTCTGGGCCGACACCGAGAATCGCGTCGCCTTCGTCGGCCTCATCCAGAATGCGGAGCGGGCCGGGCCGAACAACTACAACTGGATCAGCCGCCCGCTGGTCTATCAGGCGCTGGTCAAGCCCTGAGGCGGACGAAGGGCGGCCACGCTGCAAAAATCCGATCCCGTTCACGAGGGACCAGGGGTAGAGCGAATATCATAAATTAAATCATTGATATTAAAGAAATAAATATAACAACCGTCATTGACGCCCCTCACATGCAAAAGACCAAATCGTTGACTACAAGTTTCCAAACGCCCCGCCTCGCTAAGAACCTGGCAGGGATTTACCGCTAGGGCGATTGGCGGTTTTGGGGCAGCGCTTTTGCTGGTAGAGTCCCCGCCGCATCGAGAGAGCGAGGTTTGATCGTGCCGGCTGAAAGCGAGTCCATGCGGGACGGCGTCCCCTCTGCCGCAGCGCAGACCCCGTCGAAACTGACCTTGTCCCGGCGCCACCTTGTGATGGGCGGCGCCCTGCTCGCCGTCAGTGGCCTGGCGCTGGCGCGCGAGCCCAAGCGGCGCTATCCGGATCTGTCCGCCAAGCAGTTCGAGACGCTGTTCCCGGCCACGTTCGGCGGATGGCGCACGCTCCCGGTGAGCGAACTCGTCATGCCGCCTGAGAGCGATCTGGCCAACAAGCTCTACCAGCACATTCTCACCCGCACCTACGTTAACGAGGCCGGGACCGGAGTGATGTTCCTCGTCGCTTATAACAGCATGCAGATCAACAACGTGCAGCTTCACAGGCCCGAGGTCTGCTATTATGCAGGCGGCTTTTCAATCGACATCAGCCGCCCTCTGGTCCTGCCCCTCGGTCCCGGCCTGGATATCCCCGCCCGTACCGTGCTGGCATCCGGTGACTCACGCAAGGAGAACATCCTTTACTGGACGCGGATCGGGGACGAATTCCCGCAGAGTCAGGTCCAGCAACGCATCGCGATGACCAAGGCCAACATCGAAGGTTATCTGCCCGATGGCTTGCTGCTGCGCATGTCGGTCATCAATCCCGACAACAGCCGGTCGGTCGCGCTGATGAGCGCGTTCATGAAGGATATGCTCGCGCACAGCACCCCGGCGGGACGGCGAATGATCGTTGGCGTTGCATAACGACACGCCCGCACACACTTTGAAGGAAAACGGTTTGCGTGGCGGCAGCGCCTTAGGGTCCCCGTTTTCGCGCGAGTATGTGGGCGGATAAGGCTCGGCAGATACTCATTTTGGCCGTTAAGACGCCGCATCTTCCCCACATTTGCCGAAAACGGCGCTACACGGCTCAGGCGGCCACGACCTTCCTTGCCGCCGACGCGGTCTTGAGGCCGGGCCAGAGCAGGCCGACCAGATGATCGACGGCGAAGATGGCAATGAGCGCCGTGAAGAACATCGTCATCCCCGCGAAATCGTGCAGGAAGCCCTGCGCGGCGGACTCGCCGGCGTAATAGGTGAGCAGCACCAGGATGAGAATGCGCACGAAGTTCGCAAAGACCGCGACCGGTACGATCGCCAAAAACAGGAGCATCGCGTAGCGGACATGCGCATGATGGCGCAGATAGACGTAGAACAGCGCGATCGCCGACAATGAGATTAGCGAGTTGAGGCCGGAGCAGGCATCGGCGACGAGCAACTGATACTGGCCGATCTGGATGGTCACGCCAGCCGAGGCGATCGGGTAGCCCAGCGCGTGGAGGAGCGCCACGGCGGTCTCCGACAGGGCGACCTTGAGCCAGTTGGTCACATACCAGACGATGGTTTCGGGCGGCGGAAACACGAACAACAGATACAGCAGCGGAAACCACATGATCCGCATCGCCTTGAGCCCGGCGAAGCTGAACAGCACCGCGACGAGCAGGGCATACATGAGATAGCCCTCCGTCTCGATGATATGGCTCACTCGCGAAACGAAGTAGAGCAGCAGGATCGGCACGAAAACGGCTGCCACCGCCTTGCCCGATGGAGGCTGGAAATAAGGCCGGGCGTTTTTCCATTCCCGCGCCAGCAGCCACAGCCCGGTTGCCAGCACGATGGGGCCGTGCGCGCCCTGGTCCGTCGACCAGCTCTCGTTGGCGACGAGCAGCATTGTCGGGATGAGGATGGACAGCATGCCCGCCGCCAGCAGCGGATTCGCCGACAGCCAGTCAAACGCCGACCAAAAAACCGACTTTTGCTTAATCTCCGCCGCGTCCGTCGCCATTCTCAACCCTTCATGTTCCGCCGCGTCTTTATCCCAGGGTGGTTAAGAGCTGATGATCGGACGGCCAGCGGGCGATGATAAAGTCTGCTTGCCGTCTTCACAAGCCGGCGCGGCAGAGCACGCTCACTGCCACCAGTAGGCGATGGCGCGGATCTCGGCCGAGACGCGGGCGGGCGCGTCCTCGGGTGCCAGCGGATCGTCGAAGGCGACATGCGGCACGCACGGCGCCACGTCCGCGCGGCTGTCGTGCGTCTTGAACACGATCGCCTCGTCGCGCGCCATGTCGGGGAACCAGTGCCAGCGATGCGCAGCCTCGTGCCCGATGACATAGCCCTCGAAGCTCCAGTCGTTGCCGTCCGGCCGGTCGAAGATGGCGTCCGCGCGGATCAGCTCGCCGCCGGTCATGCTGCGCGCGTCGCACAAGGCGAGCGGCACATCCTGCGGCGGATCGGACAGCGCGCGCCAGACATTATAGTGCGCCGCACGCGCATAAGGTCGCTCGCCCGGCTTCGAGCGGTCCGAGAAGGTGGCGCCGGTGGTATCGCTGAGGTCGACATGGGCGAAGCGCGCCGGGTAGCTGTTGTCGCTGCTCCCCGCCCTGCCGGAGCGCTCGGAGAAACGCGGGATCGGCATACCCGTCACCACCACCGCGTCGGCGCCGGTCAGGTCGCGCAGCAGTGCCTCAACCTCGGCGGCATAAACGGAGCCGTTCGCCTTGTCGCGCAGATCGCCCGCCGCCGAGCGGTGGGTGACGAGGCCGAAGCCGGCGCCGTCGAGATCCAGCCCGCCCGCGCGGCCATCGACAAGCGGCATGGCATGCTGCTCGATCACCACCGTGTCGCGGCTGTGATCGTTGGCATAATAACGCGGCCGCTCGGGCGTGCGCGCCACATAGTTGATGAGAACCGCATCGCGATTGCCGGAAACCACCATCTCTCCTCCTCTTGCTCACCCATGTTGCTAGAGCATTTCAAAACCGGATTAAATCATCTTGGTATCGGGACAATGCGGCAGATCAAGGGTTGTGCCGCCTTCCGCAAAGCAAGCGTGCTGGATTTGCGACTGGACAGGCCACGCCCTCCCCCGGCAATAGGCGAGCGAGCCGACGGGAGCGGAACGGACCAGCCTTGCCCGAGACCAGAGACGATCCTCGCCGCCGCCAGAGCGTGCTGCGCTCCATCATCGGCGGGTCGCTCGGCAATTTCGTCGAATGGTATGACTGGTATGTCTATGCAGCTTTCTCCGTCTATTTCGCCGGGCGCTTCTTTCCCTCGGGAGACCGCACGGCCGAACTGCTGAGCGCTGCCGCCATCTTCGCGGTCGGCTTCCTGATGCGGCCGATCGGCGCATGGCTGATGGGCGTCTATGCCGACCGTCATGGCCGCAAGAGCGGCCTTGCGCTCTCGGTCGCGTTGATGGGCGGGGGTTCGCTGCTCATTGCGGTCACGCCCACGGCGGAGACCATCGGGGTAGCGGCCCCGGCACTGCTGCTCGCCGCCCGGCTGCTCCAGGGCCTCAGCGTCGGCGGCGAATATGGCGCCAGCGCCACCTATCTCGCGGAAATGGCCGGCCCACGCCGGCGCGGCCTGGTGTCGAGCTGGCAATATGTGACGCTGATCGGCGGGCAACTGGCGGCGCTCGCCGTGCAACTCAGCCTGCAAGCTTTGCTCAGCGAAAGCGCGATGGAGCAATGGGGCTGGCGCATCCCCTTCTTCGTCGGCGCGCTGATCGCCATCGCCGTCTATCTGCTGCGCCGCAAGATCGAGGAGACCGCCGATTTTGCCGCCGCACGCGCCAGCGGCCGGCGCTCGGGCGGGATCGAGCTGATCCGCTCCCATCCCGGCGCGGCGCTGCTGGTGCTCGCGCTGACGGCCGGCGGCACGCTCTCCTTTTACGCCTACACCACCTACATGCAGAAATATCTGGTCAACTCGGCCGACTTCACCCGCCCGCAGGCCACGCTCATCATGACCGCCGCATTGGCCGTTTTCATGCTGCTGCAACCCGTGTTCGGCGCCCTGTCGGACCGGATCGGCCGGCGCCCGCTGCTCATCGGCTTCGGCCTCGGGGGCACCTTGCTCACCGTGCCCCTGTTCCAGGCGATCGGCGCGGCACGCAGCGGCGGCACCGCCTTCCTGCTTGTGCTCGGCGGCCTCGTCATCGTCTCCGGCTACACCTCGATCAACGCCATCGTGAAGGCAGAATTGTTCCCGCCGCACATCCGCGCTTTGGGCGTCGCCCTGCCCTATGCCATCGCCAATGCGCTGTTCGGCGGCAGCGCCGAATATGTCGCGCTCTGGCTGGTCAAGGTCGGCCATGAATCGCTGTTCTTCTATTATGTGAGCGGCATGTGCGCGCTCTCGCTCATCGCTTATTGGCGCATGCGCGAGACGGCGCTGCATGGCACCATGCGCAACGATCCGCATTGAGGGGAAAGCCGGCGCGCCCGCTCGCGACGCGCCCGTTCCCTATACTCCGATCAGCTCGGCGGCATCATCGAGCCGTTCAGCTCGTCCGCGCTCAGCGTGCCGTCGCCATCCTTGTCTGCGGCCGTGAAGCGGCCCGGCCCCGCAGCGAGATACACCGCTTTCGTGACCTTGCCCTCCGCATCCGGCGCGATGCCGACGAAGGCGCCCTTCATCATGTCATCGAGATCGGCGATCTTCACAGCTTCCGCCCCTTGCGAGATGAACGACCAGCCCTGCTCCATGAAGGTCGCATATTCGGCCTGCGTCACCTTGCCGTCCTGATCGGCGTCGGCGAACTGCATCATGTCCATCCCCTGAGCCAAAGCGCTTCCGCCCAGGCCAAACGTCGCGGCACCCAGTGCCGCCAGCGCAATCACTGCACGCATTTGGAAAACTCCTCTCCCCTTCGATCTGCGCGGAGAGTTTATCAACTTTCGGACTTTGTCAACGGAAACGCGATGGCGCCGCGTCGCTCAGGCCTCATCGGGCAGCCGGATCAGCCCTTCCTGCGCCACGCTCGCGACCAGCCGCCCCGCGGAATCGAAGAAATGCCCACGCGCGAACCCCCGACCGCCGCCGGCAAAGGGGCTATCGGTCGCATAAAGCAGCCACTCGCCGCACTCGACATCGTCATGGAACCAGATGCTATGGTCGATACTCGCGCTGACCACGCCGGGTCCGCCTATCTGGAGGCCGTGCGGCCGGTAAGCCGTGGCGAGCAGCAGCAGATCGCTGACGAAGGCGAGCACGGCGCGCTGTATCGCCTGCTTCACACCGAGCGACCCGGCCCCGACACGCATCCAGCAGGCGGCGTGCGGACTGCGCTCCTCACCGATCCGGCCTTGCTGAATCGGACCGATCGGGCGGATCTCGATGGGGCTGGGCCGCGTCGCCAGCCGCCGTAGCGCCGGCCCGGCGGCGATGGGATAGGTGCGGATCAGCGCGCGCAGATCGAGCAGGCCGTCGGGCGGCGGCACGTCCGGCATCGGCACCCCATGCACCGGCCCGCGCTCGGCACGGTGGAAGGAGGCGGCCATGCTGAAGATGACCTTCTCCTGCTGGCGCGCGATCACCCGACGGTTGGAGAAAGCGCGGCCATCCATGTCCGCCGCCACCTCGAAGGCGATGGGGTGATCCTCGCTGCCCGGCCGCAGGAAGTAGCAATGCAGCGAATGGACCGGCCGGTCCTCCGCCACGGTCTTGGTCGCCGCCATCAGCGCCTGGCCGACCACCTGCCCGCCGAACACGCGGCCCACCCCGCCCGGCCGGCGATGGCCCGTGAAGCAGCCAGGCGCCGCCGGCTCCACGTCGAGCAGGTAGAGCAGCCCACGGGTCAGCATATCGAGATCCGGCGCTCCATCCGTCATCGCAGCGGCATCGTCCTTTCCCGGCCGGAAGCGGCCCAACGCCTCACCGTGCGCCAGACGCCGGGCGCAAGGCAAGCGCTGGACGCGCGGCGGGCGTTGCCGTAGCGTCGCGTGATGACAGAGCTGTTCGCTTTCAAGCTGCTACGCCCCGAGGAATGGACCGAGTGGCGCGAATCGGGCGTGTTCACCGGCGCGCCGGTGGACCGCACGGACGGCTATATCCACCTCTCCGCCCGCGATCGGGTGCGCGAGACCGCCGCCAAATGGTTTACGGATGTCGACCCGCTCTTTCTGGTGATGATCGACCTCGCCGCGCTCGGCGATACGGTGCGCTGGGAGCCGTCGCGCGGCGGCGCGCTGTTTCCCCACGTCTATGGCCCTATTCCCCGCGCGGCGATTGCCGGGAGCAGCCGGTTGCGGCTAGGGGACGCGGGCGCCCACATCTTCCCCGCGGGCTTTTGAGCGAAGGCAGGCCCGGCATGACGCATCAGGTCCACATCATCGGCGGCGGCCTTGCCGGCAGCGAGGCGGCCTGGCAGCTCGCCAACGCCGGCATCCGCGTGCGCCTCTCCGAGATGCGCGGCGGCGGCGACATGACGGCCGCACACCAGACCGACGCGCTGGCCGAGATGGTCTGCTCCAACAGCTTCCGCTCGGACGATCCGGTCAACAACGCCGTCGGCCTGCTCCATCAGGAGATGCGCGCGCTCGGCTCGCTGGTGATGGCGCAGGCGGACAAGGCGCGCGTTCCCGCCGGATCGGCGCTGGCGGTGGATCGGGACGTGTTCGCGGGCGGCGTGACCCGCGCCATCGAGGGCCATCCGCTCATCACGCTGGTGCGCGAGCGGATCGACACGCTGCCCGGCGAGGGCCCGACCATCATCGCCACCGGCCCGCTCACCGCCGCCCCGCTGGCCGAGGCGGTGGCGGCAGCGACCGGCAAGGACCAACTCGCCTTCTTCGACGCCATCGCCCCCATCGTCCACGCCGACAGCATCGACATGGATATCGCATGGAAGGCCAGCCGCTGGGACAAGGGCTCGGCCGAGGGCGACGGCAAGGACTATATCAACTGCCCGATGGACAAGGCGCATTATGATGCGTTCGTCGATGGGCTGCTCGCCGGTCCGAAGACCGAGTTCAAGCAGTGGGAAGCGAACACGCCCTATTTCGACGGCTGCATGCCCATAGAAGTCATGGCGGAGCGCGGCCGCGAGACGCTGCGCCACGGGCCGATGAAGCCGGTGGGGCTCGACAATCCACGCACCGGGCGCTGGCCCTATGCCGTGGTGCAACTGCGGCAGGACAACGCACTGGGCACGCTGTGGAACATGGTCGGCTTCCAGACCAAGCTCAAATATGAGGCGCAGGTTGCGCTGTTCCGCACCATTCCGGGGCTGGAGAAGGCCGAGTTCGCAAGGCTCGGCGGCCTCCACCGCAACACCTTCATCCGCAGCCCGGAGTTGCTCGACCGCGAGCTGCGGCTGCGTTCGCTCCCCCATATCCGCTTCGCCGGCCAGATCACCGGCTGCGAAGGCTATGTGGAGAGCGCTGCCGTGGGGTTGCTGGCGGGCCTGCTGACGGCGGCGGACCTACGTGGACGCCCACTCTCCTCCCCGCCGCGCGAGACCGCGCTGGGTGCGCTCCACGCCCATATCACCGGCGATGCCGAGGCGGAGACCTACCAGCCGATGAACGTCAACTTCGGCCTGTTCCCGCCGATCGAGGACGAGCGCGTCCGCAAGAAGCAGCGCAAGCAAGCCTATACCGACCGCGCCCGCGCCGCGCTGGACGGCTGGCTGGCGCAATGCGCGGCGCTGCGGGAGACGCTGGCGGTTTGAGCCGGGGTAAGAGGGCTGCCCATGACCACACAAGGGCTCCTGCCCAGGCAGGAGCCCATGGCCCAGCAGCACGGCGGCGCGCTAGAGTGCGTCCGCATGAGATGGAAGCAGTGCTGCTGCGCAGGCAGGAAACTACGAAGGAAAAGAACCGCTCGTGCGCCTTGGGTTCCTGCCTGGGCAGGAGCACGACATAGTTCAATCTGAATCGGACGGACTCCCGGCGCTGTCTGCATTCAGATGACGAGGTGACGGAAGCGGAGAGACCGAAAGGCAAAATAGTGGGCTTGCGTGATCCCACACGCAGGGAGCTTTCAGCCCATGGGCACCGCAAGCGCGCAGAGCTGCCATTTGCAGACCCTCAGGGATGAAGGCAGACTGCGCCTAATCCCCCTCGCACACGCACGCCGCCTGCTTCGCCGGCGCGCGCGGCTTGGGAGCGGTCGTGGCGAACTCGGCACGGCTCAGCCGCCCGTCGCGGTCGTGATCCGCTCCGGCGAAGCGGTCGGACGTGCGCACGGCCCATTCTTCGAAGGAGAGCAGGTTGTTCCCATCCTTGTCGAGTTTGCGGAACGCGGCGGCACGGCTCGCCATCATCTCGGCGCGGGTGACGATGCCATCGCGGTTGCGGTCATAGCGGTCGAAGCGCTTCTGCTCGCGGGTGCGCGGGGACGCCTCCGGGACGGCAGGCGGCGGGGCGCCGCGCGCATTGGGATCGCCCTCGGGCGGGAGCGCGAGCGGCTGCGCCTTCGCGCCGCCATGCGCGACGAGCGGCTGGGCGGTGCGCTCCGCCTCGCTCTGCCACCAGAACAGGCCCGCCGCGACGAGCAGCAAAGCTGCGACCGATCCCGCCAGAAACCGTCCCATATGACTCGCGGCCCCCTCTCCGCACCCGGCCTAACGATGGAACCGCCCGGCGCGCAGGTCGAGCGGAAAATGACGGCTCTCAGCCCCGCAGCGAGGCGCGCAGCAATCGGCCGTAATGACGCAGCGAGAAGCCGGCGGTGGGAACGGCGCCGGCGCGCACGTCCGGCAGCGCCACGGCATAAGCGAGGCGCAGCGGCTTGAGTGCGCGACCGGATGGCACGTCGTCGCCCGCCGCCGCCAGATCCTGCGCCGTTTCCAGAGCCTGCCGCGCCAACGCCTCGTCTTGTACATGGGCCGCGAGGTCCCACAGCGCCCACACCGCACCGGGACCGCTCAAGGCTCCGTCCGCCGTATCATCTTCCGCGAGCAAGCCGAACAGCCCGCCCCCGCGCGCCACACCGTAGGCCCGCAGGTCCGCCTCGCTCAGCGGCTCGGGCGAGAGCAGCATGCGCCAGCCGTCGATCAGCCGTTCGGCCGCCGCGTCGGCACCTGCCGGAGCGAGGGCGCGCCACCGCTCGACCAGCGGTTCGCCGCCGCCCTTGGTGCGATCGTCCTCC
This sequence comes from Sphingobium sp. 66-54, assembly GCA_001899715.1. Classification (GTDB taxonomy): domain Bacteria; phylum Pseudomonadota; class Alphaproteobacteria; order Sphingomonadales; family Sphingomonadaceae; genus Sphingobium. The sequence goes on along the minus strand of MKWI01000022.1, from coordinate 31,068 downwards.
ACCAGCACCGCGTCCCACCAGGCGAGGCGGATCGCCGCGATAGTCGGCTCGCCCCCGCGCTGCGCCACCGCCGCCAGCCGCTGGTCGAGCAGCCAGCACAGCGCTTGCCACGCCCGCATGGAGCCCGGCGCATAGGCCAGCAGCAGCCGCTGCAAGGGCGCGAGATCGGCGATGGAGAGCCCGGCTCCCGGCTGCGTATTCACCATCCGTCAACCATCGCATTTAGCGGTTTGTGCACGGCTCTGCTGTAGGGCGCAACATGGCTCACCGTGCATGAGGAGGCACGGCAGCCGGAGGCAGCGAGACAGTCCATGAAGCGCATGAGGGGCAAGCATAGTTTCCTGACACGGCTGCGGCACGACACGGCCGGCAACACCATCGCGCTCGTCGCGGCGGCGATAATCCCGCTCGCGGGCATGATCGGCGGTGCTGTCGACATGAGTCGTCTCTACCTCGTCAAGACGCGCATGCAACAGGCCTGCGATGCTGGCGCGCTCGCCGGCCGCAAGGCAATGGGCGGCGGCGGCTGGACCACGGGCACCAACAATGGCAGCACCGAGGATACCGCGAACAAGCTGTTCAACGCCAATTTCGTGACCGGAGCCTATGGCACCGGCACACTCATCAACACATTCGAAGAATCGAACGGCACCGTTACCGGCACAGCCAGTGTCATCGTGCCCATGACGCTGATGCGTATCTTCAACATGACGGAGCGTAACGTCTCGGTCAGCTGCACGGCCAAGATGGAAATTCCCAATACGGACGTGATGTTCGTGCTGGACGTGACCGGCTCCATGGCCACGGACAACAAGATCGGCGGCCTCAAGAGCGCCGTGAAATGCTTTTACGAATCCCTGCTGCGCGTCAACACGACGGAAGTGTGCGGCAATGACCCGACCGCAACGTCCTCGACGACAACCGCGCAGATTCGCATGGGTTTTGTGCCCTATTCCGTGAACGTCAATGTCGGCAAGCTGCTGCCCAACGCCTTTCTGGCGGATGATTGGGCCTATGATTCGCGCCGCTATGGCTGGGATGGCGTCACCTATGACACCAACAACAGCGCATCCAACTGGACCTATGTGAGCGGCAGCGCCGTCACTGGCAATCGCTATGAAGGCACCTGCCCCAGCAACACCAAATCATCCTCCGATGTGACAAGTCCCACCACGACAACGACCGCGCCGGACGGGACGATCACGACCAGCTATACCATCACCCGTACGACGACGGGCATGGAATATGAAAGCAGTACGAGCGGCGGGTGGAACAACAGGAAATATTATTGCACAGCGACGACCTACACCAACTATCAGGAGCGGCAGGTCAATTCGACGGTAAAGTCGCCCCATTACGCTTATACATATGAACGCCGTACCCTGAACGTCAGCGGCCTCAAGGCTGGCGGCGATACATGGAACAACAGTATCCCCCTTGACGTCGGCACTGCCGGCGCAACCACCAACGTCGTCTGGAAAGGTTGCATCGAGGAGCGTCATACATATCAGAATACCGACGGCACACCGGGCGACGAATGGTCGCCAGTTCCGGCCGAAGCGCTCGATATGAATATCGACCTCGTGCCCACCGCCACTTCCACATATAACAGCTTCTGGGGTCCACTTTTGAACGGGGCAACATGGGCCCGGTATAATTGGGGCTACAGCAATTGCACCAAATCCGGGCGGACGACCTCCAGCGTTGACACGAGTTGCAATGCGAGCAGCAGCAGCGTCGCTTGCCCGACCGAAGCCCGGAAACTGACGACATACAACACACCCGGCCCATTCGAGAGCTATGTCAATTCGCTCTCGACCGGGGGCAACACCTATCATGACATCGGCATGCTCTGGGGTGCCCGGCTGATGTCGCCGACCGGCATCTTCGCCAGCGAAAATGCCTTCACCCCCGCCGGCCGCGCGATCCAGCGCCACCTCATCTTCATGACGGACGGTGACACCAATACGACCAACACCGACTATAGCGCCTACGGCATTGGCTATTACAGCCGCCTCCAGGCGCAGGGCAATCTGTCCGACACGCAGATGGACAATATGACGGATGCGCGCACCGCCGCGCTCTGCACGGCCATCAAGAATATGAACATCACGCTCTGGGTGATCTCCTATGGGAGCGGCGTCGGCACCGCGACGGAGACCCGGCTTGAGAACTGCGCCTCTCCGGGTCGCTATTACAAGGCATCCGACGGCGCGGCCCTGATTGCCCGTTTCCGCCAGATCGCATCGGAGATATCCGAACTGAGGCTCATCAATTGATGCAGCGCCCTTCCCCCATAGCAGCCCGATTGGCCGCTTTGCCCGCTGCACAGGAAGGTGCAACGCTCCTTGAATTCGCCTTCATCGCGCCGATGCTGTGCCTCCTGCTGATCGGCGCGTTCGATGCCGGTCACACGCTTTACATGCAGAGCGTGGTGCAGGGCGCGGTGCAGAATGCCGCTCGCTCTGGCACGCTCGAAAGCGCGTCCGGGTCGGATTCAACGCCACGTGATTCCATTGATCAGGTGGTAAAAAACCAGATCCTCCCCCTCAACAAGAGCGCGAAGATCGACATCAGCCGCCGCTTCTACCGGACCTTCTCCGATGCGGCGGCGGCCAAGGCGGAAGAATTCACCGATACGAGCGATCCGGCCAGCCCCTTTCACGACGGCAAATGCAACAACGGCGAGCCATTCGTGGATGCCAACAATAATGGCCGGTTCGATCGCGATGGTGCTGATTCCGCCAATAATGCCGGCGCGCGCGACAATATCGTCTACACCGTGACTGTCAGTTATCCGCGCATGTTCCCTCTGAACAGGTTCATTGGCGGTAGCCCGACCACAACGGTGACGGCATCGACCATCCTCGCCAATCAGCCTTACGGAGACCAGGGCACCTATAGCGCGCCAACAACCGGACATTGCGGGATAGGGACTCCAGGTGTCGACGAGCCGGCGCCCGAGGCCACGCCATGATGCGTCTTCCCCACAAGTTTTGGCGTTTGTCGCACGATAACAGCGGCCTCGCTGCCGTGGAGTTCGCCCTCACGGCACCGCTCGTGTTGACAATGTTCCTCGCCGGAGCGGAAGTAACCAATTTTGCTATCACCAAGATGCGGGTGAGCCAGGTCGCGCTGCACGTAGCGGACAACGCATCGCGCATCGGCACTAACAGCCTGCTTTCAGACGTCCAGATCAGCGAGACGCAGATCAACGACCTGTTCATCGGCGCCGCCCTGCAAGCAGGTTCTCTTGACTTGAAACAGAACGCCCGGATCATCCTCTCCAGCGTGGAGGCGGTGGCCAACCCCAACACTTCCAAGAAGTTCAAGGTTCGTTGGCAGCGCTGCTATGGCGACAAGGCTTATGTCACCGATTACAAGAAAGTCGGTGATGCCGCGTTCGATTATATGGGCCCCGTCAACCAGAAGGTCACGGCGCCGGACGACACGGCCGTCATGTTCGTCGAGGTTGCCTATGATTATCATCCGTTGATTGCCAGCAAGCTCGTGACGAGCACTGTGATCAAGGATATCGCCGCCATGACCGTACGCGACCAGCGCGACTACGATAAAAATGGCACGGGCGGGAGCAATCAGGGCGTCTACAATAAGGAGGGCGCGGCGGTTTCCACCTGCACCGCATAATCGACAACGGCATGCTCCCCTGGCGTGCGGCCGCCGGTCGATCAGGCGACGATCCGAGCCGTCCCGCCCTTCTCCTCAGTTGGTCACATGTGCATGGATCGCGGTGTAGGGCGGCTGGAAATAATCGAGCACCTCGCCCGCCGCGCGGCCGGCGCGTGTGCGGCTATCCCTGAAGAACAGTTCGCGTAGATTGACGCCGACGCCGAAGAAGATCCGCCGCTTGGGCTCGATCCCCGCTGCGCGGTCCTCATTGGTGAAGTCCTTGCCGTAATAGCCGGCATGCAACTCCAGAAACCGCAGCGGGCCGCGCTCGAACGCCTTGAAGCCGGCCAGCTTGAGCGCGAAGAAATAACGCTGCTGCTCGAAATGGCGCTTGCCTTCCACCGTGACGATATCCGCGTTCGGCTCGATCATAAGGCGGAAATCCAGCTTGCGGTCCAGCCCCGGCACCGAGTTGCGCAGCAGCGACATGCCGGAGCCGAGCGTGTTGAACGCCACATCTTCCCATGACCAGCCAGCGCTGCGCTCGATACTATCCCAGAACTCGGTGTAGAGCATGGTGGCCGAGGCGAGCGCCGCGGCGGTCAGCGCGATGCCCGGCGCGTCGCCCGTCTTGTGCTTGAGCCGGCCATAAAGCAGCTCGGCGATGACATAGGCGCTATAGGTATGGGCCAGCTTGTCCATGCCGAGATTGCGGGTCGATTTGCCGAACCAGCCTTCCTTGTGGAAATGCGGCGCGACGGCATCTTCGAACAGTTTGGGTCCGTTGATCGCCGTATAATAGGCAAGGACAGCGCCCATCTCCCACTTGATGGCGCCGACCTGACGGCCGAACCCGTGGAACTGCGCAGGATCGGGCCGGTCAGGATCGAGCGAGGCGGCGGCCGGATCGGGCGGCCCGTAAGCCGGGGGCACCGGCTCTTCGGGGCCGGCAATCGTGGCCGGCGGGGCGGCCTCTAGGTTCGCGGCAGCCTCCAGCGCAAGGCTGGGCTGCGGCTCATCCCCGGCTGGCGTCACCGGCGGGGCCGGCTCTGGCCCGGGTGCAGGGGCATCGAGGCGGAAGGCACTGATCGGCGTGGGTTCGGCCGACCAGGCGAGCGCGGCTCCCGGCAGCAGCGATGAGGCCAGCAGGGTTGCCGCAAGCCGGCGGATCGCGCGGCGAGCCACGGTGCACGGGAGGACAGACGATGATTGTGGGTTCAATTCGGCGGGCTCGTTTTCTGGCCGGTCGTGAAAGGACGGACGAAGCGCGCGGATATTGAAACGAAATTGCCATGCTCGGCAAGGCAATGAGCGACCCTTGACGTGATCGTTTCATCGCCCATATGGCCCATCTCAACCTATTCGACTTTGGTTACTGATTGATGACGCCTTTTTCCTGCCCAAATTTTCCGTCACTTTAAATGAGGGCTCATGGCCGCTGGGGCGTTCGGCTGGCAAGCCTCCAAGGAACAGAAACCAGCGGCACCAAGTTCATGAACATGCCTCATTTTCCAGTCAGAAGCCGTTGGGCGGCCGCCAATCCCGTACCGCGGGAGAAGCAGGCGCTACCGCGCGTCGGCGTCATCACCAACCCGCGCAGCCACCGCAACGGCGGCGGCGTGAGGCGTCCGCTCGACTTGCCGCAAGCCGTCGTCATCCGCCATACTCCGGACACGCGCGATGCGCTGGAGCGGGCCATGGAGGACTTCGCGCGCGAGGCGGTCGACCTGATCGTGATCGACGGCGGCGACGGCACCGTGCGCGAGGTGATGAGCGCCGCGCACCGCGTCTATAACGGCCGCCTGCCCCGCCTCGCCGTGCTGCGCTCCGGCAAGACCAACGCGCTGGCGATGGATCTGGGCGTGCCCGAGCATTGGTCGCTGGCCGATATCGTCGCGGCCTATTGCGACAATCGGGTGGCGTGGCGCAGCCCCATCCATGTGCGCTGGTCGCACGGCCGCCATCGCGATCAATATGGCTTCATCTTCGGCTTCGGTGCCTATGTCCGCGCGACCACGCTGGCGCAGCGCGTGCACGGCAGCGGATGGTTCAACGGCATCGCCGTGCTCATCACCCTGTTCTGGGCGGTGCTCCAGACCTTTCTCGGCGGCCCGCGCAGCCCGTGGACGCGGGGCGATACCGTGCGCATCTCGCACGATGACGTCGATATCGTCGGCCAGAACATCTACCTGATCTTCGGCTCGACGCTGCGCAATATGCCGATGGGCCTGCGCCCGTTCGGCCAGCCGCGCGACGGCCTCAAATTCCTCGCGATCAAGGCGCCGCCACGTCACCTGCTGCGCACGCTGCCGCACGTCCTGTGGGGCACCCGCCCCGCGCACCTCCAGCGCGACGGGTTCACGCGCCGTGATGTGGATCAGCTCATCCTCTCCATCCGCAAGAGCTTCATCCTCGATGGCGAACGGTTTCCCGGCGGCAATCTCACCATCAAGCGCGGCGCGCCCATCGCCTTTCTGGTGCCATGACCGCGCTGGCAGCGCTGGTCGCGCGCGAACTCCGCCGGCCGGCAGCAGCGGACATCGTGGCACTTGCAGCGCATCTGCGGGAGGCGCTGGGTGGCGAGGCGGTGCTATTCTACGGCTCGGCCCTGCGCACGGACAGCCTCGACGGCGTGCTGGATTTCTACGTGCTGCATGCCGATCCGGCAGGCACGCGCCCGAAATGGGCGTTCCTCTGGCCGCGCGTCAGCTATCACGAGCATGAGATCAACGGCCGGATTGTCCGCGCCAAGGTCGCCGCCATGCCGCTCGCCACGTTCGAGGCGGCGGCACGCGGCGACACGCTGGATACGACCATCTGGGCCCGCTTCGCCCAGCCGGCCCGGTTGCTCATCGCCGCCACGCCGGTCGTCGAGCAGCGCGTGGTCGCGGCGGTCTGCGATTGCGTGCGCACCGCCTTGCGCTTCGCGGCTGCGCTGGGTCCCGTGTCCGGCAATGCCGAGGCTTATTGGCTCGCGCTGTTCGCCCACACCTACGGCGCGGAACTGCGGGTCGAGGCACAAGGCCGGGGCCGCTCGATCCTGCTCAGCGATCCGGCTTATTACCGCGACGCGCTCCACCAGGGCTGGCAGGATCTCGGCCTGATCGGTACGGACCCATCCGAACCCCTCCGCCCGGCAATAAGCGAGGCCGAGCGCCGGCAATGGCAGGCGCGCTGGCAGCGGCGGGCACGGGCGGGCAAGCCGCTCAACATCCTGCGCCTCATCCGCGCGGCCTGGACCTTCGACGGCGCGGCCCGCTACGCGCTCTGGAAGATCGAGCGGCACAGTGGCATCGCCATTGCGCTCACGCCGTGGCGCGAGCGGCACCCGATCCTCGCCGCGCCCGGCGTACTCTACCATCTCTGGCGCGCCGGGGGGCGATGAGTTTCACCGCCCTGATCCTCGCCGGCAGCCGCGCGGAGGGCGATCCGCTCGCCGTGCAGGAAGGCTTACCCGCCAAGGCGCTCATCGCGCTGGACGGCCAGCCGATGCTGGCGCGGGTCGTCGCCGCCGTGCGCGCAGCGGGCGCCGACCGGATCGCCGTCTCCGCCTCGCACCCCGAAGTGGCGGCGCTCGCCGAGGCGCTCGGCTGCGAGGCACTCCCTGCGCGCGGCGGCCCCAGCGAAAGCGCGGCCGAAGCGTTCCGCCACCTTGGCGCCCCGATGCTGCTGACCACAGCCGACCATGCCCTGCTCGATCCGCAATGGGTGCGGCATCTGGTCGAGATGCATCCGGCCGGCGCAGACCTGAGTGTGCTGCTCGCCCGGCGCGAGACCATCGAGCAGGCCGCGCCCGGCACGCGGCGGACCTATCTGCGTCTCGCCGACGGGCATTGGTCGGGCTGCAACCTGTTCTATCTGGCGACGCCCGCCGCCGGCGCCGCATTGGACCTCTGGCGTCAGGTCGAGCGTGACCGCAAGCGCCCGTGGCGTATCGCCGCACGGCTCGGGCCCGGCCTGCTGCTGCGCTATCTGCTCGGGCGCCTTACCATCCGCACGGCGATTGCCCGACTGGGCCGACTGGCCGGTCTCCGCGCCGAGGTGGTGGAGAGCCCGTTCGGCCTCGCGGCTGTCGATGTCGACAAGCCCGCCGACCTCGCGCTCGTCCGAGCACTTATCGCACGGGGATAAGCGGAGTCCTCACACAGCCTGCTTCAGGCTGGCGCGGTCGTCCCGTGGGCCGGGGCATAGCGTGCCAGACCGATGCCGAGGAACAGCGCCGCCAGCACCGCGCCCAGCAGCACGCTGACGCTCGCGCCCCAGGCACCGAACGGCGGGAGCAGGAAGGCCATCGCCACGAACTGGATCGCCACCGCTCCGCCCCGCGCCAGAATCACCGTGCCGGCACGCCGCACGCTGAGCAGGATCGGCTCGAACGCCGCCGCGGACAGCTCCACGCAGCCGGCGCCCGCCAGCCAGAGCAGCAGCACATAGCCCTCGGCAAACGCGCGGCCGCCCACCACGGTGAGCAGCGAATGGCCGGCGAGGACGACGATCAGCATCACCACCGCCGCGCCGGCGAGGCTGCCCAGCAGCATCCGGCCCACCAGCCGCCAGAAGCCCTCACGCGAGACGCTGCGGATCGAGCGGACGATCTCCGGAAAGGCTGCGCGCATCACCAGCGTAGAGACTTTGGAGAGCGCGTTGGCGAGCTGCATCGCCAGCCGGAAGGCGCCCGCCGCCGTCGGCCCGTCGAACCCGCCGACCAGCAGCAGCGCCGCCTGCCGCGAGGCGAGGCCGAGGCTGGACTGGATATTGGTGCTCCACATGAAGCGGATCAGGCCGACATTCTCGGCCAGCGCGACGCGCCATTTGAATGCCTGCCGGCGCAGTGCCGAGAGGTCGATGGTGCTCAGCGCGACCAGCCAGCAGGCGATGGCGGTCAGCAATTCAGCCACCGCATAAGCGAGCAGGAAGCCCTGGATCGTCGGCCAGAAGAGCAGCGCCAGCACCGAGCCGACAAGCCGGCCGATCGGCTGCACGCTGTCGGCCAGCGCAGCGCGGTCATATTTGTCCTTGAGCCGCAGCAGGCCGGTGGGGGTCGAGCGCATCGCGAGCAATTGCGCCGCCGCATAGGCCATCGCATAGGGCCGCACGTCCGGGGACAGGTTGAACGGCTTGCTCCAGATCAGGAAAATCGCCGCGACGCCGCAGATTCCTATAATCGCGCTGATAAGCTCGATGCCGATCGACGCCTGCACCAGCCGCACCATGGCGGGCTTGTCTCCCTTGGCCTCATGCTCCAGGCCGTATTGGACGATGATCTTCCACGTCTCGAAGCTGGCCAGCACGGTCAGCATCTGCGCAGCGCTGGTGATGAGGGCGAAGCGGCCGAAATCGGTGATGCCGAGGCTGCGCGTGATGATGCCGATATAGATCAGCGAAAGCACCGCCATCAGCGCGTTGCTGGCAAGCAGCCAGCCGAGATTGCCGGCCAGCGCCTGCAACCAGCGGCGCGGCGCCGATTGGGCGGCCTGCCCTGCCCCGCTCATGAGCCCGCCAGGTCCATGATCGCCACCACCGCGCGCTCGGACGCCGTATGGGCCGGATCGCGCGAAACCGTGTCGGCAAAGAGGCGCTCCTGCGCATCCCGGTAGAGCGGGGCGCGCTCGGCAAAGGCAGGCAGCAGCCGGGTCAGCTCCCCGGCGGAGCGAACGACATCGCCCGCCTCCCAGGCAGGATAGCGCCCTTCGCGCGAGCGGCGGTCGCGCGAGAAGCGATCAATGAAGAAGGCCGGACGCGGGCGGATAAGGAACTCGTATATCTGGCTCGACACGTCCCCGATATAGGCATCGGCGGACAGTGTATAGCTCATGTCCACCAGCCGCTCGCTGCCGGTGTCGATCAGGACGTTGGGCGCCTCCCGCCACACGGGTCGAATCTCCGGCCGCAGCCGCGCCGTGCGATATTCGAGCGAGACATGCAGTTTTTTGCGGAACAACATGATGTGCGGCGCAAAAACGAGGTTGAAGCGCTGCCCCTCGCCCGTCGCGAACCAATCGAGCAATGCGGGTCCTTCATCATACCAGCTTGAGAGAAACGGGTCGAAATGCGGGTTGTAGAGAAATACCGGCCGATCATTGTCGAATAGCCGCAACGGCGCCCTTCCCGCCACGCTATCGAACTTGGGGTAGCCGACCACGCGTATCTTGTCCGCCGGGGCCACCCCACGCGCAATCAACTCCCGCGCCGTCTTGTCGCCGGCCACCAGCATCCGGTCGAACCCGGCCTTGGCGGGATGGAAGCCGACCGCCCGGTCGCCCGCGCCGTGCGGCACATGCACGAACCGCGCGTGCGAGCCCAGCCGCGCCTGCTGCTTCCGCAGCCGCAGGCAGGTCCGCTCGGTGCTCACCAGCACATCGCAATCGAGCAAGGCGCGGGCGTGATGAGCGAGCTTGGTCAGCCGCCTGACCGGCGCGACCCGGTTGGGCAGCGCCAGCGCCCCGTCGAGCCATGGCGGCAGGCTGATGTCCAGCCAGCTAACGCCGGCCGCCGCCGAGTCGCCCAGCAGTGTTTCAAGATGGCGGCGGATCGCCGGTAGGCCCGTCGCGCAGACGATCCGCACGTCCGGCCGCGCCTCATGCATGGCGCGCACGATCCCGCCGAGATGCGCAATCTGGTGCGGCGCATCATGATTGAACAGAAACAATATCCGGGCGGAACGCATGGATGTGCGATTGCCTATGCCGCCGCATGTTGCAAGCGCCGCATGACGCGCCCGGCCTGCAATCGCCGTCATCGCTCACCCGAAGGTGAAGCTGAACGCCTCCACAGCCGGGTCCAGAAACTCGATGACGAACTGATGCTCGTCGCCCGCCTGCTTCAGCCGGACGAGTTGGTAGAGCCGCTGACTGTCGACCGTGCCGTTACCTGCCGCATCCACGTCCACGCCCGCATCGGCACCGGGCGCCTTGCCGTCGATGGTGACGCGGAAGCGCACCGGACGGCCGTCTCTGCCCGGCCCCATCACCAGATGAAGATCGCGCGCGCGAAAATGGTAGAGAATGCGCCCGCCCGCCTTGCCGAGCGTCGCGCTCTCGCCGCCCACCGTCCAGGTGCCGGCCAGACCCCATTGATTGAACGCGGTGGGGTTCGCCTCATAGGCCGCAGGCTTGTCGCGCACGGTCGCGGGCTGCGAAACCGAGCGCTCGGACCGCGCATAGCCGATGTAGGTTTCCGGCGACCGGCGCCCGCGTAACACCGAGGCAGCTTCCACACCCTCGCCCTTCACGGCCCCGGCGACCATGCCCTCGAACGTGCGGCCGGGCTGCGCCTCGGCAAGCAGGCGCTGGATCACCCGCTCCGAGCCGGCATAATCGCCCTCGCCATAATGGTGGTGGCGGATGCGCCCGTTTGCGTCGATGAAATAGTGCGCCGGCCAGTAGTTGTTCCTGAAGGCCCGCCAGATGCGATAGTCGTTGTCGACCGCCACGGGATAGCGGATGCCAAGATCGGCAATGGCCTTGCGGACGTTGGCGACATCCTTCTCGAACGCAAATTCGGGAGTGTGGACGCCGATGACGACCAGCCCGTCGCGGCCATATTTCTCCGCCCAGGCGCGCACATAAGGCAGCGCGCGCAGGCAGTTGATGCAGCTATAGGTCCAGAAATCGACCAGCACGACCTTGCCCTTCAGGCCTTCGCGCGTCAGCGGCGGGCTGTTGAGCCATGTCACCGAGCCGTCGAGCGCCGGCATGGGGCCCTCGTCGGCCAGTGTCGCGGCCTCGCCCTCGCGCTGCTGACTCGCCGGATTGGCGATGCCGAGGCGTGCCATCAGCCCTTCCTCCACCCGCGTCGTGCCGGCGAGCGAGACGCGCGAGAGAAAGCCGGTATCGACCCCCAGCGCAATCGCCGCCACCGCGACGAGCACCGCCGCGCCGACCGCGCGCCGCACCCATTCGCCGACGCCGAGCGACTGCTTCATCGCGCGGAAAATCCGGCCGCCGACCAGCAGCGCCAGCGCGAGCGATGTCGCCGCGCCCAGCGCATAGGCCATCAGCAGCAGGCTCGTCGCCACGCTCGCGCCCTGCAACGCCGCACCGGTGAGCACGAGGCCGAGGATCGGCCCCGCGCAGGGCGCCCAGAGCAGCCCGGTCGCGATGCCGAGCAGCAGCGAGGCGCCGATGCTCGATCCGCCCGCATCGGCCTGCGCGGAGAGGCGCGATCCCCAGCCGACCAGCGGCTGGGTGAGCCGGTCCGCCAGCCCCGGCAGCAGCAGCGCGAGACCGAACAGGGCCAGCAGCAGCAACGCGGCGATCCGGCCATATTGATTGGCCTGCACCGCCCAACCGCCGCCGACGGCAGCCAATGTCGCGACCACCATGAACATCAGCGCCATGCCGATCAGCATCGGCAATCCGTTGGTCAGGAACGGCCGCCCGGCGCGCGCAAAGACGAACGGCAACACCGGCAGGATGCAAGGGCTGATGATGGTGAGGACGCCGCCGAGATAGGCAAGGATATAGAGAACCATGCGTGTGTCTCCTTCGCCCCGCCTCTCATCACCGCCCGGTAGGCGGCCATGCCGCATTCCGTTCAGCCGCCGCTTGATGCACCCACGGCCCAAACCGCGATCACAGGTTTGCGCGAGACCCCGCCGGTCTCGCGCGCCGCATCCCTCATCCGGCCAGCGGAATGAGGGATAGGGTCCAGCCGGGCCGCCGACAACCCCTATGGCCGATCGGCTGGCATTGTTCAACGCACCCACGGCAACAGCCGCTGTCCGCGGCGAACAGTTTTATCAGCGCCAATCGAATCCCGTCCCTCCGGAGGGGAGCGAGGCGAAACTCACGATCAGGTGGAACGCCGCCTCATTCCCCGGTCCCCTCTGACGCGGCATCCGGTGCCACCGCCGGCAGGAAGCCGTATGGCGTCAACATTGCCTGCGCTGCGGGGCTGAGCAGGAACATCGCCAGTTGCCCGGCCGCCGCCTCACGCGCCGGATCGCCGGACGTGGTGAGGATCGCCATGCCGTAGGCCGGATGGATGGCAAGTTCGGGCGGCACCTCCACCTTGTCCACGCTGGTATCCGGCACGGTCGAGCGCGAACTGCAATAGCCGATCGACACGTCCACGCCGCGCCCGGCCATCGCCTCGCGCGCGCTCACCGGCGCAGCCGGCGCGGTTTCGATCCGCCCGCCGACGACCTGCCGCGCCTTGCCCTTGAGGGCGGCCGTGGCGCCGGGGCGCACCGTGTCCGCCTTCTCGAACAGAAGCTGCGCATAGTCCCCGCCGGGGTCGGCACCGGGAGTCGATGTGCCGATCCGCACCTTGGGGTCGAGCAACCGATCGAGCAGATTGGCGGCGGTCAGCCCCACCTCATGCTGTGCCGTCACGCACAGCCGGTTGCGCGCGAACAACGCGACCGGCCCCGCCTTGCCGCTGGCATGGAGCCGCTCGGGATGCGCCGTATTGGCGGAGACGAACAGATCCACCTTGTCGCCCGCCTCGATCCGCTCGCGCATCAGCCCGGCGGGGCCGGTACGCAGATCGACCGGCTGGCCGCTCTCCTCGCTATAGCGCTTGAGCATCGCGCCGAGCGCGCCGGTGGTGCTGCCGGCGGCATAGACCACCAGTGGCGGCGCGACCGGCGCACGATCCGCAAGCGCGGGGCCACTCGCCAGCGCGGCAGCGAGGATCAGCAGCCGCTTCACAGCGCGACCTGCACCTGCAACCGCACGGAGCGCGGCGCGCCGAGCGTGCCGATGCCGTTGCCCGCGGCATTATAGCCGTTCTGCCCGGTCGGCGCGATGTTCGCCCAATAGCGCTCGTCGAACAGATTATCCACGGCGAGACGGAACGCCAGCGCCTGCCCGTTGAGGTCCATCTGGTAGCGCAGCCCCAGGTCGACCGTGGTGTAGCCATCCACCATATTGGTGTTGGCGTTGTTGCCCGGCCGCTCGCTCACATGGGCAACGTCGGCACTCACCGTCAACTCGGGGAGCATCGGCAGGCGATATTCGGCGAGCAGGTTGAAGGCCAGTTTCGAAAGGCCGAGGATCCGCTTGCCATCGGTCAGCGCACTGCCGGTGTCGAACAGCTTGGGATCGAGCAGCGAGAGGCCGGCGAAAATATTGAGATGCTGGGTCAGGCGGCCATTCGCGGTCAGCTCGATACCGCGATTGCGCTGGCGCCCCTGCTCGCGGAACACATTGTCCGTGCCGACAAAGGCATAGGGCCGTTCGATCTGGAAGCCGGCGAGCGCAAGCTGCACCTTGCCCAGGTCCAGCTTATAGCCCACTTCCCACTGCTCGCTGCGATAGGGCGCCAGCGCCTCGCCGGCATTGGCGGCGGTGGACGGCGCGGCATCTCCCTGCTGGAGGCTGCTCGCGTAGGTCACATAGGCGGTCATGTTGCCGCGCGGCTTCACCATCAGGCTGGCCGTGGGGCTGAAGCCATTGTCCTTGTAGCGCGAGGTGACGGTGCCCGTTCTGTTGATATTGCGCGCCTCGATCCAGCTCTGGCTGGCAGCGAGCAGCACCGAGACATGCTCACCGATACCGAGCGTATCGCCGAAGGTGATCGCCTGCTGCTGCGTGGTCTGCGCGTGGAAACGAAACTTGAAGTCCGGCAGCGCGGGCTGCGCGAAAATGGCCGGGTTGGCGAGATTGCCGGTGCCCAGCGTGATCGCACCCGTGTTGAACGGCGTGTAGCGCTTCCACAAAAAGCCGGTCGTGCCGACGAACAGGTCATGCGAGACGCCGCCCGTGACGAGCTTGCCGCGCAGCGTCGCGTGGTTGCTCAGCACCCGGTCGAGGGCGAAGGTGGTCGTCACCGTCGTCGCGCGATAGGCGCCGGCATTGTCGGTCAGCGTCAGCGTCGGCACGGTCGAAGCGCGGTCGTTGCTCATGTAGAGCAGGCCGGCATTGAGCTGCCAGTCGCTGCCGATCGTCTGGAACAGGCGCCCGCTGGCGAGAAAAATCGTGTTGTCGTCGCCTGCCCAGCGATAGCCCAGGCCGGCCTGCTTGGGGTCCGGCGTGGGATCGGGATAAGTGACGCCGCTCGCCAGCGCGAAGGTGCCGGGGAAGCCGGTGGCGGTGTAGCGATAATAGCTGCTGTTCACCTCCAGCCGCGTGCCTTCCGCCGGCCGCAGATCGAACGAGGCGCTGGCCAGCCGGCGGCGCATGTTGCTGGCTTCGGCATAGCTCTCGCCGTTCTGGCTGAGCAGGTTGATCCGCGCGCCGAACAGGCCGTCCGGCCCCACGCGGCGGCTGACGTCGGCATGGGCCAGGATATTGCCTTCACTGGTGTAGCCGAACTTGAGGGCCGTCAGCGCCCGCTCGGTCGGCCGCTTGAACACATAGTTGAACGTGCCCGCGGGGCTGGCCGGCCCGTAGAGGGCGCCGGCAAGGCCATTCAGCACCTCGATCCGCTCGAACTGCTCGATGGCGTAATCGGTGGTCGCGGCGATGTTCAGCCCGTCGATGCGGGTGTTCTGCACCACGCCGGCCTGCAACCCGCGCGACTGCGGGCGGATGTTCTCGCCCTGCACCGACGGAATGTAGCGGAACAGCTCGCGCACATTCTGGAGCTGCTGGTTCTCGGCCAGGTTCACCGGCACGACGCTGATCGAATAAGGCGTATCGAGCAGCGAGCGATCGCCCAACGGCCCCACCTCGACGCGCGTGGTCCGATAGGTATCGTCACTGGCCGGCAGCAGGCCGTTGACGATGATTTCCTGAACCCGCTCCTCGGCATGGCCGATCGAGGCACAGCCCAGCAGCGGCAGCACCGCGAGGCCGCGCATGATTATCTTGCTCAAATGATTTGCTCCCTACTTATTTTTGCGGTGCGCTATATTCTCAAAAATATAGTTAGGGAAGGCATGCACGCCGATCTGTGCGGATATGTGCGCTAGCTCTCTGATTATACGGGTGGAAGTCGGCGCAGCGCAGGGAAGGTATGCCCGTTTCGTTGTCGCGCGCGACTCGCGCACGGGCAACACCGCGCACGTGATGCCATGCGCCGGGCCACCTTGGCTCGTCAGGGCGCAACCGGGCGCCCTCGATTGCCCAGCCGGCAGAGATGGATGCGCCGCGCGGACGCCCGACTATCTGCGCCACACCGCCATCGGCAGTCGCCACGGACCACAGCCGCGCTCCCCCGACAGGCCGGGCCAGCCGCCAACGAAACGCCAGCCGGGAGATCGGGAAGCGCCACGCCTACGGTGCGCATTCATGCAAAGCTCCGCTGTCAGCATCTCGCGGCGACGACGCCCGATCCAGATATGCAAGGAGCCCCCCGCATTAGCCTGCGTCTTACCGATTTCCCCACATTAAAGGCGCGACATGCTTAACAGCCCGGCGCCCCCCCAACCGCTCACCCCCAGCCGCAAAGGGACCGAAATTGCATCGCGACTCGCGGAAAGTCCTCGGGCAACAGGCGCTTGCACCTGAACCGGGAGAGCGGTGGCCGTAGAGTTTCCGCGCAAGAATATAATGACAACATCCTGATAAATATCAATTTCTTATGGGAAACGCGGTAAAATGGGCTTGACCCAAGCCAAAGCTTAACTTGGTTTACGCATTGTTAAGCATAAGCTATCTGACGATATGTCGGTGCAAGATTCCGACAAATAATAGGAGTCGTCGATGGTTAATGAGCAGACCCTCGTTGAAGAGCTCAACGAGAATGAGATCGAAGCGGTTGCTGGCGGTCGTCCGAACAGCGAAGGAACCACCGGTCCCCGTGGCTGATTGAATTGCCGGGCGGGGCAAGCGTCATGCTTAAGCCTGCCCGGCTCTCTCAATTCATATATGGCCTGACATCGCATAGCGTTGTCGGGCATTTTCTGCGTCAGTATCGGCATGGCCCCATGCCGTTCCTGATTCTCACCAATGGCGCCCGACAGCGTTTCCGTCGTTCAGTCGCCAATTAAAGGTGGCCCTTTCTCTGCGGACCGACCTACAAGCACGGCCGGGGTCGTAGATCATGCAGCTTTTTAGACAACAGGCGATCGACTATCAGCAGCGCCTTTACGGCGAAGTGTTGCTCGTGCCGCCGCTGCGCTGGTCGGTCGTCATCGGCCTGCTGCTGATCTTGCTGGCCGCAACCGCCGCTTTTCTGACCTTGGGAAGCTTTAGCCGCACCATCGCGGCCAGCGGCACGAGCCTCTCCGACAAACGGATCGAACTTCAGCTTCCCGCTTCAGCAATCCGCCAGCTAAGGTTGGGGCAGCCCGTCCGCATCCTGCCCACCGATACGGCGCAGCGAGTAGCACCTCTCCTTCATGCGACGGTAGAGCAGATAACACCCGCCAGCTCTGCGCACCCTTATGTCCGCGTCACGGCGCGCCTGCGCCAAACACGGACCAGCGACGCCATCCTCGCGTCCGGCACGCCGGTCGAAGCGCGGATCGTCCTCGCCCCGCGGCCGCTGCTGCACTGGATCATGACGGCGCGGGACATGGGCGCCGCGCAATGAGCCTGCTCCCCGCCAGCCTCGCCGGCCGCAAGCGCATCCGGCCGATCCGCCAGACCGAGGCGGCCGAGTGCGGGCTCGCCTCGCTGGCGATGGTCGCCAACTGGCACGGGCATGACGTCGATCTCAACATGCTGCGCCAGCGCTTCGGCGTCAGCGCGCGCGGCATCGGCCTGCGCCAGCTGATGCAAACGGCCGACGCGATGCACCTGCTCACGCGGCCGCTCAAGCTGGACCTGAACGGCCTGTACCTCCTCCACCTCCCGGCGATCATGCACTGGGATCTCAACCACTTCGTCGTGCTGGAACGGGTCGAGCGCGACCGCGCTTACATCGTCGACCCATCCGGCATCGCCCGCTGGTATCCATTCGAGGAATTGGGGCGCCATTTCAGCGGCGTCGCGCTCGAATTGCGACCCTCGCACGATTTCCAGCCGCTCCAGGCACGGCGGCGGCTGCACTTCCGCGATCTGTGGAGCGGCATGACCGGCGCACGCCGCACGCTGCTCCAGACACTCCTCCTCAGCATCGTCATGCAAACCTATGTGCTGGCGACACCGTTCTACCTGCGCGTGGCGGTGGACAGCGCGCTGCCGGCGCTCGACGAGGGACTGCTCGTCACTCTCGCCGTCGGCTTCGCGGCGCTGGCGCTGATCGGCGCCGGGGCGACGCTTTTGCGCAAGTTCGTGCTGCTCTCCTCCGGCGCGGCACTCTCCTTCGGCATCACCTCCAACCTCGCGCGGCGGCTGTTCCGCTTGCCCATCGCCTGGTTCGAGAAGCGCAAAGTGGGCGACGTGCTCACCAAATTCCTCTCGGTGCTGCCAATCCAGCGCTTCCTCATCGAGAGCGCCCCGCTGGCACTGATCGACGGCACCCTCTCGATCCTGACGCTGGTTATGATGCTGCTCACCGCGCCGCAGCTCGCCATCGTTACGCTGCTCGGCCTGCTGGCTTATTGCGCGATCCGTGTCGCCTTGCTGCGCGCGGAGAAACAGCGCGAGGAAGAATATGTGAAGGCGCTCGGCCGCGAACAGGGCGCTCTCATCGAAACGCTGCGCGGCATCGTCACGCTGCGACTCGCCGGGCGCGAGGCGATGCGGCACAGCTACTGGCAGAACAAGCTGACCGACGCGCTCGGCGCTCGCTACCTCCATGAAAGAACCATCGCCTGGCACGAGGCGGCGAAAGTGCTCATTCCCGCGGTCGAGCTGGTGATCGTCATCTTTCTCGCCATCAAGAGCACCATGGCCGGCGCACTCAGCCTCGGCACGCTGTTCGCCTATCTCGCCTATCGCCAGCAGTTCGTGCAGGCGGGCCAGTCGCTGCTTGATGAGGGCGTCAAGCTGCGCCTGCTCGACCTGCATCTGGAGCAACTCGCCGATATCGCCCAGAGCGAGGAGGATAACGGTTTCGACGAACCGCTCACCCAGGCGAATTTCGAGGGCCGCATCGAACTGCGCAATGTGCACTTCGCATATGGCCGGCACGATCCACTGGTGCTCGCGGGCATCGACCTCACCATCGCACCGGGCGACTATATCGCGCTCACCGGCCCCTCCGGCGGCGGCAAGACCACATTGGCCAAGCTGATCCTCGGCCTGATGGACCCGACAGAGGGGGAGATACTGGTCGACGGCATCTCCCTGCCGCAATTCGGCCGCCGCGCGTTCCGCAACAATGTCGCGGCGGTTCTACAGGACGACGTGCTCTATGCCGGCTCCATAGCGGACAATGTCGCCTCGTTCGAGGAGATCGAGATGGACCGGCTCGACGAATGTTTGCGCGCCGCCGCGATCCTCGATGACGTCATGGCGATGCCGATGCGCCATGAGACGCTGGTTGGGGACATGGGTTCCACCCTCTCCGGCGGCCAGCGCCAGCGCATCCTGCTCGCACGCGCGCTCTATCGCCAGCCCCGGCTGCTGCTGCTCGACGAAGGCACCGCGCATCTCGACCTCGCCCACGAGGCGAAGGTTAATGCAGCCATCAACAATCTCGGCATCACGCGCATCGTTATCGCCCATCGGCCAGAGACGATCGCGGCGGCGCAGCGCATCGTACGGCTGGAAAACGGCAGGCTGATCGAGCAATAGCGCCCGGTTCAACGTCCCGCAAAAGTTGAGAAATCACCATTACCCTCTATTCTGGCATAGGGGGCGGCTGGTCACTGTGCCTTAGATTTCCGCTACTTGGGAAGAAGTTGTTCATAGTTTCCTGCCATTGTCCATCATCGGTGGATTGCGCCGCCCTGAGAATGGACCATGTTTCGATTGCGCCTCCTGGCGGGCCTGACCAAATCGGCTCGCAGCATCCTGATCGCCACGGCCTGCCTGATCGGCCTGGCCGCGTCGATCACAGGCATCAGCCGGGACGTGGATAACCAGTTGCGCAGCCTGCGCTACGAGCATTTCCCCAAGACGCCGAGCGGTCAGCTCGTGCTCGTCACCATCGACACGCCGAGCGTCAAGGCCCTCGGCGCCTGGCCGTGGGAAAGGGGACAACATGGCGCGCTGGTCACTGCGCTGGATCGCGCCGGCGCTAAGCTCATCGCTTTTGATGTTGTCTTCGACCAGCCAGCCACCGATCCGCGCCAGGATCAGCTTTTCGCCAAGGCGCTGTCACAGAGCAGGGCCGACGTATACCTCCCGGCCATGCTGGAAAATGCGGCAAACGGGGGGGAAACGCACGAAGCTTTGCCAACGGCGACGTTGCTGCCTTATATTTTGCCTATCTCCAATTGGGTTCTGAACGACCCCGACCAGGTCATGCGAAGAGTGCCCCTCAACGTCCCGATCCTGGGCGAGACACTCCCCTCCATGGCTCAAGCCTTGGCCCACACTCATTTTCCCGACAACGGCAGGGTCATGATCGATTGGGCCTATTCCCCGGAAAGTCTGCCGCACGTCTCGTATGCCGACGTTCTCGCCGGTAACTTTCCCAAGGATTTCTTCAAGGGCAAGACGGTCCTCATCGGGTCCGACACACTAGGGATCGGTGAGCAGTTCACCGTCCCTTACCATAATCGCACGGCCGGCATGTATGTTCATGCCATCGCGGCTGAAACACTGATCGCCGGCCGGCCGATCCCGCTGAAAGACACACCCATGCTGCTCGGAGCATTGCTGCTCGTCGGCATGAGCATATTTCTCAAACCACTCTGGCGCTATACCTTGCTGGGCGTGGGTCTGATCGCATTGTGTCCCGCACAAATCGCCATCGAGCATTACACCGTCTTCCGGCTCGATGTCGGCCCGGCGGTATTCGCGATCGGCGCCGCCCTGCTTGTCCAGGCCCTGCTCACCATGGGGCAGGCCATGCTCGATCGCATCATGACTTCCGCCGAGGCCGGCTTGCCCAACCTCGCCGCGATGGAATTGCAGGAGCGTGACCCCGCCATCACCATCGTCGTCTGCCTGCGCAACTATGTCGAGACGACGGCGCTGCTCGGCTTCTCCGCGCAGGGCACGCTGCTCAGCAAGATCCGCGACCGGCTGATCCTCGCCGCCGGGCATGACCGCATCTACCAGATCGACAATCATAGCTTCGCCTGGCGCAGCGTGGAGGAGGTGCCGGAGGTGGTCGCCAGCCTGGAGGGGCTGGAGGCACTGTTCGCGCCCGGCATCCAGGTGGACAATCTCACCGTCGACATTACCCTCAATGCAGGCTTCTGCGAGACCACCTCCCTGCCGGTGCATGACGCGCTGCCCAAGGCGGTGATGGCCGCCACCAACGCGATCACCCGCGGCGTTCTCTGGGAGCGCTACGAAACCGACGAGGAGGAGATGTTCTGGAAGCTCTCCATCCTCAACGAGTTCGATCAGGCGCTGCGGCGCGGAGACGTGTGGGTGGCCTACCAGCCCAAATATAATCTCCACACCCAGTCGATCGGCGGGGCCGAGGCGCTGATCCGCTGGACCCATCCCGAGCGCGGCTTCATCCGCCCGGACCGCTTCGTGCGCGCGATCGAGGATGCCGGCCGTATCGAGAAGCTGACGCTCTACGTGCTCCAGCGTGCCATCGCCGATTTCGCGCCGCTCGGCCTCAACATCGCCGTCAACCTCTCCATGCGCATGCTCGGCAACAACCGGCTGGAGGCGCCGCTGCGGCGCCTGCTCGATGCCTATGACATGCCCGCCGAGCGGCTGACGCTGGAGATCACCGAATCGGCCACCATGGCCGACGAGCGCGGCATCACCGAACTGGAAGCGCTCCGCCGGCTGGGCGTGAACATCTCCATCGACGATTATGGCACCGGCCAGTCGACGCTCTCCTATCTCAAGCGACTGCCCGCCTCGGAACTCAAGATCGACCAGAGCTTCGTCCGCCAGATCCTCACCAGCCGCAGCGACGCGGTGCTCATCAACTCGACCATCAAGCTCGCCCATGAGTTGGACATGCGCGTCGTCGCCGAGGGGGTGGAGGATCAGGGGGTGATGAACGCGCTCGCCGGGATGGAGTGCGACATCATCCAGGGCTATCATATCGGCCGGCCGGTCGCCTTCGCCGAATTCGTCAAGCGCTACCGCCCCCGCAGCGCGCGCGACGCCGCGTAGAATAGGACGTGGCCCAACAGATCACCGGTAGCGTCAAAGGGCTGTCCCGAGTGGATGCCGCCGGTAGGCCGTCGAAAAAACTGCTTTCTTGAGCCTGCCAAGCGCGAGAACAGCCCTTTGAGAAACTCGGGGCGAGCGGAGCGGAATGTTTTGTCCGCACAATTAACGTCAAGGAGGCTTTGAAGGCCCGCCCCACGTTCGACCTATTGGACGAACCACGGGCTCCCACGCTGGCAGGAGCCCGAAGCTGCAAGGTCGAACGGCTCAACCGGTAGCGCGCAGCTGCACGGCCGATCTCAGATGTTCGGCAAAGCCGACAACCACGCCGTCGACTGGCTCTTTTCGCCTGCCCGCCGCCCGTCTCAGCGCATCCGACCGCGCCGGATCAGGTTCACCGCGGCGAGCAGGATGACCGCGCCGACCAGGGACACGATGATTGAAGGCAGCGAGATCACGCCCGAGGTGATCGGGGGCGTGCCGATCAGCGGCGAGAGGATCAGCCCCGCCAGCACCGCGCCGACGATGCCGACGACGATGTTGAGCAGGATGCCCTGCTGCGCATCGGTGCGCATGATGAGGCTCGCCAGCCAGCCCACGACACCGCCGACGATCAACAATATGATGAGGTTCATCGCACATCTCCTAGCTATGAAGCGGAAATGGCTGGACAGGCGGGTTGGTTCCGCCGGCACCCCGTGTTTTTACGCGCCGCGAACGATCCGTTCCAAATCGTTGAAACCATATGGCTTCTTGAGGACGTGCGCGGTGCCCCAGGCACTTGCCGGGCTGAGATCCTCGCCGAAGCCGGTGGCAAAGACGATGGGCACCGCCAGAGCGACCAGCCGCTCGGCGACCGGCAGGCTGTCCTCGTCACCCAAGTGAAGGTCGAGAATGGCGAGATCGAACCGCTCGGCCTCGATCAGCGCCAACGCCTCCGCCACGTTCGCCGCGGTGCGCACGCCGCCCACCTCCAGCTCCAGCAGCAATGCCTCCGTATTCATCGCGATGATCGGGCTGTCCTCGACCAGCAGGACGAGCGAAGGAGGTGCGGTCGCTGCCGGATCGGACGGGAAGGAAGGCATGATCCTGCCTTTGCCATGCCACGGCCCGGCCGTCCATGGACTTGCTCCGCGCAGGACCGCGGTCAGGACTGCACGACCTTGTCCAGCTCCGCCAGAATATCGGTATGGGCCACGGATTGCACGGGCAGCCGCGGCGTCGCCTGCCCGTGAGCGCCCAGCATGTCCTCAAGGCTGCGCCGTGCGCGCGCCACCCGGCTCTTCATCGTGCCGACCGCGCATTTGGCGATGTCCGCCGCTTCCTCGTAGCTGAAACCGCCCGCGCCGACGAGCAGCAGCGCCTCGCGCCGCTCGGGCGAGAGCCGCATCATAGCATTGCGCAGATCGCCCATATGGAGGCCGTCCTCCTGGCTCGCGGGCTGGCTCAGCAGCCGCTCGGCGGCGTCGGGATCATAGTCGCCACGGAAGCGGTTGCGCCGCGCCTCGCTCAGATAGACGTTGCGCAGGATGACGAAGGTCCAGCTCCGCATGCTGGTGCCCGGCTGGAATGAGTCGCGTGCGGCCCATGCCTTGAGCAGCGTTTCCTGCACGAGATCGTCCGCATAGTCGGGCCGACCGCACAGCCCGCGCGCGAACGCACGCAGATGCGGAGCCACGCGGGTCAGTTCGCGCCGGAAGTCGAACGGCTCGCCGCCGTTATTTGCTGCCACTATCGACATCCAGCTTCTTCAGGAGAGCGAGAAAATCGTCGGGGAGCTTCTCATCGACGACTTCGTCATACATGCGCTTCAGGCCCTCGGCCCATACCGGCCGGGTTCGCGTGCCACGACCCTTGCCCCTGGCGGATGTCGACTCCGATTTGCTGGACATGACGGCATTAGTGCCACGCCGCGCGAGATTGTCGAGATGAGATTCCATGACGTCAGAGAGAAGTTCCATGAGCGGGCCAGTTTGGGACAGTCACGCGGAGACGGCCTTCAGCATCCAGACATTTTCCTCATGCTTGCCGATCCGGGCGGTGAGCATATCGGCGGTGAACACGTCATCCGCCTCGTCCGCGACCGACACGGCCTTGCGCAAGCGCCGGGCCACGGCCTCGTTATCCTTGACGAGAGCGGTCAACATGGCCTCGACCGAGGCGAGCGTCGTCTTGCTCTCCACCACGCTGCGCTTGGTGAAATCGCCGAAGGCCGCTGGCGCAATATGGCCGAGCGCGCGGATCCGTTCCGCAATGGCGTCGATCGCCGTTTGCAGGTCCTCATATTGCGCCTCGGTCAGCTTGTGCAGGCCGAAGAAGTTGGAGCCGACCACATTCCAGTGGACTCCAAGCGTCTTGAGATAGAGGGAGAAGCTGTCCGCCAGCGCATTGCACAGCTCATCCGCAATGGCGTCGGTCCCGGCGCGGGAGATTCCGGTTTGGATGGATGTCTCCTTGGGTTTCGCCTTGAGCGCCGTGTCGGCCATGTCAGTCTCCCGTTTCTTAAGGGCTTGCATGGTAGGAACGAATTGAGGAGCGATGAGTTCCAAAACTGGGGAAGTCCTGAAAGCGGGTGATGAAGTCCTGGAATATCGGCGAGCAGGCGAAGGGGCGCTTCGATCGTTGGCTGCGCGACTATCCGCGCGCGACACCCATCGGCGTCTTTATCTTCGCGCTGCTCCTCGTCGGCATCAGCGCCTGGTCGGTCGAACTGGCCGGCGAGCGCACGCGGCAGGCTGATGCCGCCGTCCAGGCCAGCGAGATCGCCGCGGCGATCGAACGGCAGGCCGCCGCCAACAACGCTTATTTCCAGGCGACCAGCGCGCTGTTCGTGGGGCCGCAGCCCGTCTCGCCCGATTTCTTCCACCAGTTCGTCGAGCAGTTGCGGCTGAATTACGACCTGACCGGGGTCGTCGCGCTTGGCTGGTCGGAGACGGTCCCGCGCGATCAGATCCCCAATCTCATCCAGCGCATGGCTGCACAGGGTCATGCCGATTTCCGCCCCCACCCGGATCCGCCCGGCGCCACTGGCCCGATCGACGTCATCACCATGCTGGAGCCGCGCACGCCGCGCAACATGGGCCTCATCGGCTTCAACATGCGCAGCGAGGCGCGGCGAACCGAGGCGATGGAGCGCGCCCGCAAGACCAACAGCATCGCCGCCACCGATCCGCTGACGCTGGTGATAGACGAGGGGGTCACGCAGGTGCCCTCCTTCGTCATCTACGTTCCCGTCACCTCGCTCGGCGGACCGCCCGCCTTCAAAGGGTTCGTCTACGGCGCGATCCGTATCCCGGATTTCATCCGCTCGGCGCTCAAGGCGCGCTCGCCGTCCTCCGGGCGCATCGAAATATTCGATTCCGGTCCACAGGGGTTGCAGCGCATTTTCTCCGCCGGCGAGACCGAGGAGCTGCTCGGCACGCCCATCGAGCAGCGCCTCGCGGTGTTCGATCAGCAATGGCTGCTGCGTTACTCCCCGCCCGGCCAGCACGTCTTCTATCCGCTGACGCTGGTCGTGCTCGTCGGCGGCGCCTCCTTCTCACTGCTGCTGCTCGCCTATATCCTGCTCGTCCAGCGCCGGAACGAAGACCTCCACCTGCTCATCGCCGCGCAGGGCGAGCGCGAGACGGAGCGTGCCGCCTTCGTGCGCGAGCTGAACCATCGGGTGAAGAACACCCTCGCCAACGTCACCTCGATCATTTCGCTGACCCGGCGCAACGCGACCGATATCGACAGCTTTGCCGGCGATCTGCTGGAGCGCGTCCGCGCGCTCGCCGCCAGCCACTCGCTGCTCGACGGCGCGCAATGGGGCCCTACCGATCTCCATGCGCTGGTCGAGGCGCAGATCGGCCAGGCCGGCGGTCTTGCCGAGCGCATCCACGTCGACGGGCCCAACGTCCTCATCTCGCCCAACGATGCGCTGACCGTGGGTCTCGCGCTGCATGAGCTGCTCACCAACGCCACCCGCTACGGTGCCCTTTCGGCCGAGGGCGGGCAGGTGACGATAAGCTGGCGGATCGAGGGCGCGGCCGACACGGTGGTGGTGACGTGGGAAGAACGTGGCGGCCCGGCCGTCACCCCGCCCGAACGGCGCGGCTTCGGCCTCAACCTCATCGAACGGGCGCTGGCGCATGAACTGGGCCAGCCGATCACCATCGAATTCCCGCCGAGCGGCTTGCGCTGCCGCTTCGCCGTCTCGCTGCGCAAGCCCCGGCCATTCCGCCTGCGCCGCTGAGCGGGGCGCGGCCGGCGCCGGTCAGCGCAGCGGCGTCGTCGATCCGAAGAACGTCACCTGGCCGATGGTCGCGCGCACGAAATCGTCGCTGAACGGCTTGGTGATGAGATAGGTCGGCTCCGGCCGCTCGCCGGTCAGCAGCCGCTCGGGGAAAGCAGTGATGAAGATCACCGGCACAGAGAATTTGGTCAGTATCTCGTTCACCGCGTCGATGCCCGAGCTGCCGTCGGCAAGCTGGATATCGGCCAGTATGAGATTGGGCCGGTGAGCGTCGAACAACGCCACGGCCTGGCTGTGCGTCGCGGCGATGCCGGCCACATTGTGCCCCAGCGATCGGACGATCTCCTCGATCTGCAACGCAATCAGCGGTTCGTCCTCGATGATGAGCACGTCGCAGCGGCTGCCGGTCTCGATATCCGCGATTGCGCTGTCGATCAGCGGCTGCACCTCGTCCTCCGGGCAAGCGAGGATCTCGGCGATATCGGCGGGCGAGAAATCCTCCACCGCAGCGAGCAGCAGCGCCTGCCGCGCCATCGGCGTCACCAGCTCCAGCCGGCTGGCGACGGTCGCCGTCTCGGCGGTGTCACCCTCCCCCACCGCCAGCTCCGGGCCGGCCGACTCATAGATACGGGTGAAGGCGGCAAACAGGCCAACCCGCGAGCGAGAAATACGCTCGCGCAGGGTCTCATCGGCCAGCGCCGCTTCGAGCAGCTCGCGCACGAACCCGTCGCCCAGGGCCTGCGAGCCGGTCAGGATGCGGGCGTAGCGCCGCAGATAGGGAAGCTGCCCCGCGATCAGATCCGAAAGAGCCATGGTTCAAAAACCTCCATGCTTGCAGTGCGAAAGTGTAGGTTGCCAAACCGCGCAGCCACAATGAATTTATTTTTTCGGCGCGCGGGAACCTTCGATTACCGGCTGCATTGTAGCAGCGAGACTGACATTCATCTGCCCCCGAAATGTCAGTTCGAACTGGCCGGTCTCCGTCCCTCCTCACCCCCCAAGAAACGGGGACCGGCCACATTCCTCCCCTAAGTCAGTGCAACCTTTCCCGTCCGGCTTGCCGGGCGGGAACGCTTTTGAACGCCACCCGTTTCGCGGGCGGACCAACGCACAGTCGATGGAGAGAGAACATGCCCAGACTCCGCCCGTCCACCCGGCCGCACGGCCACGAAGCGATCGAGGTTGTGCGCGGCAAGGTCGTGCAGTTCCGCTCGACGGCCCTGCCCCGCGCTGCCGAGGCGGCGGAGAGCACGGGCGAGGCGGTTTCCAAATTCGCCCTGTCATCCTCCAGACAGGTCGCCCGCGCGCTGCGCAAACGCCAGCCGAGCGCTGCCACATCGGTCGCGACCCTGCTGCCGCCGCTACTGCGCACGGGCGCGCGCTTCGCGGCGCGCAACCCGGCCGTCATCGCCGCAGCGGGCCTCGGTCTGGCGGCCCTCAGCTTCGTGGCGTGGCGCCGCCAGCGGGCGGAGATGGCCGCCGAGGCACCGGATACAGCGGATGCGGCGGACGATCAGCCACCGGTCAGGGAACTTTAAGACCCGCTGTCCATTTAGGGCCAGTGATTTGGCATCATCGGGCTATTTCGATGCTGCTGGCCCGATGGTGCCAAATCCGCTTCCACCCCGCCCAATCCACTTCCATCAGTGCGGCGTTCCATGGCCCGCATTTCATGAAACTTCGCCGCATTCCGATCGTTTCTTTCCCGGCGAACCAGGGAGAGACGATCCGCCGTGCTCACCTTCGACAATGATCTGCTGGCAATGCTCGACGCGGACAGCCGCGCGCGTCTCGCCGCCGTCGGTTCGCTGGCGACATGGCCGGCCGGCGCCGCGCTGTTCGAGCCGGAGGATCCGGTGGATGCCGTCCACTTCCCGCTCGGCACCACCCTCGCCGCGCTGCTCATCGCCCTGGAGGGCGGCGCCTCGGCCGAAGCCGCGCTGATCGGGCGGGACGGCATGATCGGCGGCCGCGCGGGGGACGCGCCCACGCCCGCCTTCGCGCGCATCGTCGTCGTGCAGGGCGGCAGCTTCCTGCGCGTCGCGCTGCCGGATTTCGTGGCGGTGAGCCAACAATCCGCCGCCCTGACCGAGGTCGCGACGCGCTACGCCGACTGCCTCACGGCGCACCTCCTCCAGTCGGTCGCCTGCAACGCCGTGCACAGCCTTGAGCAGCGCACCGCGCGCTGGCTGCTCGCCGCCGCCGACCGGACCGGCAGCCGCTATATCAGCGTGACGCAGGAGCAACTCGGCGCGCTGCTCGGCGCCGGGCGCAGCTACACCAGCCGCCAGATTCAGCGTTTCAAGGCCCGGAATCTGGTCCGCACCCGGCGCGGCGGCATCGCCCTCCTCGACTATGACGGGATCGCAAGGCACGCCTGTGCCTGCCACCGGCGGATCCAGCGCCACACCGCAGCAGTGCTCCACGGCCAGCCCATGCCCGACCGCGCTCTGGCCGGCCTGAACCTTCAGGGAGCACGATAGGCGCCGAGGGTCTCCCTCCGACTCCCCCACAAATTTTATACATCCACTCGATTTGCCGCTATAGAAGGGCGGCTTGTCGGATCGTCGGCGGGCAAGGTCCCGGCGAGACGGGGGTGTGGGGATCGCGCAATGAAACAGGCCGCAAGTCGCGCGCGCAGCAGGAACGCGGCGCCCTCACGGTGGTGCCGCTATCGGCTGGCGAAGCGCTGATGGCTCATTCGCCTGCCCGACCGGAGCCGATGACGGCCATGGTGCCGGACCGCCCCGCCGCCCGTTCCGCCTCCCTCACGCGCCGTCTGATCGGGCACCTGCTGCCGGGCACGCCCCGGCCCGCGCCGGCCAACCTCACCGCCCACCCTTTGGCGCGACGCCCGGTGCAGCTCGCCCTGCCGCTGTCGGACCCGAGCAAGGCCGATGCCGGCGCGCAGGACCTGACCGCCGCTCCCCTGTTCCACGCGGCGCGCGCGGTCGAACCGGTGCTGAGCTATGAGCAGGCCAGCCTGGAACGGGTCGTTCCCGGCGCCGCCCTTTCATCCGCGCCCACGCAGGACCCGCTGACCCTCCCCGGCGGCACCGGGCTCATCCTCTACGAGCCGCATGCCGGCGCCATGGCGTTCGACTGGATGCAATGGGGCAGCCGGAGCGCCACGCCGTTCGGCGCGACGGTCGATGCGCAGGCGCTGCGTCAGGGCCGCGCCGGGCGCCGCCTCGCGCAACGGCGCTGTGTCGTGCCGCTGACGCGCTTCTCCATGCCGGTGCGCGACGGCGCCGTCTGGTCTCACCGCTGGATCGAGCCGGTTCCCGGCGCCGTCATCTGCGCGGCCGGCATATGGAGCGCCGAGCGGGATGCGGACGGCGTATTCGCCATGGTCACGCGCGGTTCCGGCGGGGCGCCCGAGGGCCCGATCCTGCTCACCGAGAACGAGGTGCTGCTCTGGCTGCGCGCCCCGCTCGTCGAAGTACTGGATTCGCTCACCGATAACCCTTCTGAAACAATAACTTAGTCCACCGCCCGCTCCACATTCCCAACGTGGAATCGTTCGCTCAAAGTGTAACCTTCACGCCCAGCACGAACCGCCGACCGTCGTATCGAACAGCAGGCCGTTATCTGCATCGCATGGTTGTCGAAAGCGCCCCAATAAGGCGTGATCGGCGGACCGCCGGTCGAACGGGTTTGGGGACGTTGGCAAAGACCTTCACGGCCCGTCCGCCCGGTGCGAAGGTATGGCCCAGCCGCAATTCGCAAAAATGAGAGGCGTTAAGGTAGCAGCAACTGCCGCTGCGTCGCCATCGCCGGTGGGCAACCGCCCACCCGTACGGCGTGGGACCGAATGTGGTTTACCGCCGCCCGTCCCGCTCCGATCTATCGGCACGGAAAAAAGCCGGACGGCGGGCGCCGCGCAAACGGCGCCCGCAGAGCGAGGGGATATGGGGAGCATGGCTGCAATCGAGGAAACGAGCGCCCGCAAGACGCGGGACGCCGATACGGCACCAGCCGCCACCAGAGCCGCCGAGGGTGCACCGGAGGGCAATTTCCGCTTTTACGACAACCGCCAGAAATATCTCATGTTCGTGAACACCTGCTCGGAGAAATGGGTCGTTTTCGAACGGGTCCAGCGGGAGATCGACGCGCTGACACCGCACCCGCCGGCGGTGCGCTTCTTCGATGCCGGCATGGGCGACGGCACCGTGCTTGCCCGCGTGCTGCGCACGCTGCACCGCAAATATGAGCGCTTTCCCTTCTTCATCGCCGGCAAGGAAATCAGCCTGGAGGATGTACGCCTCACGCTCGACAAGATGCCGGATCGCTTCTTCGAGCATCCGGAGATGGTGTTCGCCTTCACCAACATCTCCTATGCGGACGCGCCCTGGCTACATCCCTCCACGCCGGAGGGCGCGCAGCGGATGGTCTGGAAGGAGGTCGCCCTCACCGGCGCGACCACAGCGGAATTCGAACGGCAGATCCTCGATCTGCAACCCTTCCTCGCCGAGAACTGGCGCACCAAGGTCAGCGAAAAGACCGGCTCGATGGTGCCCGAGACGCCGACCACCGTCATCCTTTATCGCGAGGATTGCCGGTTCCTGCTCGATCAGGTCATCCCCCGGCAGGGCAAGGCGCGGGCCGATTTCGACCTCATCTTGGCGAGCCAACCCTTCCGCCTGCGCGCGCCGGTCGGCTTCAAGGCCCGGCGCGTGCTCGCCCCCCTGGCGCGCGCGCTCGGGCCGGGCGGTCGGTTGCTCGGCATCCACTCGGCCGGCAACGATCCGGGGATGGAGATCGTCCACCGCATCTGGCCGGACGAGGCGCCCTTCACCACCTCGCGCCGCGAACTGCTCGACGCCACCCGGCAGGCACTGGGCGGGGATGCCTCCGGTTTCCGCTTCGATCCGCTGCCCAACCGCGACGCGCTGTTCCGCTACGAAATGCATACGCTGCCCGACGAGATCGACAGCGAGAATGCCTCGATCGGCACTTCCACCCTGCTCGCCGCCTGGAATGCCGCCACTTATGTCGCGCAGATCGACGACGAGCGGCTGGCCAGGGCAATGAGCAGTTCCGCCTATCTCGACGCAACCCGCGCGGTGCTGCGCAAGAATGGCGAGCTGTGGTTCAACGATGAAAGTTACATCATCGAGCGGGCGAAATGACCCGCGCGGCAATCCAATGGGAGGGATGAAGGGCCATGCGCAGCAGTTATATATTCACATCGGAGTCGGTATCGGAGGGGCATCCTGACAAGGTATCGGACCA
>MKWI01000021.1 GCA_001899715.1 Sphingobium sp. 66-54 | reverse complement strand
TCTCGCGACGTGCGCGGTTCTCTGGGCGTCGACAAGCCCGGCACAGATGGCCCTAAGCCATCCTGGTACTGGCTAGATCGGCTTCTATTCTTACGCAAGACGTGGGTTAATTTAAGGAGGCTTTGGGCCGGCCGCCGGGAGACGGGGGCAAAGTAGGAGGGCAGAGTTACGTCTAGTCAAGATCCGATCGTCGACCGCGCCGCTCAAGTGTTCCCGACGCTTACGCCGGGTCAAGTGGCGAACACCCGCCGCTTTGCAAGTGGAGAGCCGCGGACGTTCGACGCAGACGAAGCAATCTATGCAATCGGCGAACGGGCGACTTCCATCTGGCTTGTGCTCGAGGGCTCGATTGATGTTACGCGCCGCGATGGACCTGATCGAGAAGCCCTGTTTACGACATATACGCCGCGCCAGTTCACAGGCGAGATCAGTCAACTGGCGGGCAGCCCGTCGCTTGCGGCTGCCCGAGCGGGCGAGAATGGGTGCGTCGCTGTACCCTTCGACACCGAGCACCTTCGCGCGCTGATCATCGGTTCGGCCGAAGTTGGCGAGTTGGTGATGCGCGCTTTGATCCTTCGGCGCGTCGGTCTGATCGCCACTGCCGGCGCGGGGTCGGTGCTGGTCGGCGATCCCGAAAGTGCCTCGCTTCGCCGCATCCAGCGGTTCTTGACGCTCAGTGGTTATCCCGTCGAGGTGTTGGAGACTCTCGGCGAAGGCAAAGGTCTGGCGCTCGTTGAGCGTTTGGGAATCCTGCCCCAAGAACTGCCGTTGATGCTGTGCCCCGACGGTACGGTTCTCAGAGATCCGACCACTGAGGAGGTTGCCGCTTGTCTCGGCATCACGCCGGAACTCGATCCCACTCGCCTCTACGACGTGGCGATCGTCGGCGCAGGTCCTGCGGGGCTCGCCGCAGCCGTCTACGCAGCCTCCGAGGGCTTATCCGTTATCGTACTCGATGCAAAAGCCCGAGGCGGCCAAGCCGGCACGTCCAGCCGGATCGAGAACTATCTCGGATTTCCGACCGGGATCTCTGGCGGAGCTCTGACGGGCCGGGCCTTCATGCAAGCCCTCAAGTTTGGCGCCGAAGTTGCGATCCCTGTCGAAGTCAAAAGACTGGAGTGCGGGCTGCCCGAGGAGCCAATGGTGCTAGGCCGTAAACTCATAAACTGACTTGCGCGGCGCGGGCGCGGTTGATTCAAGGCTTCGGGAAGGAGCTT
>MKWI01000020.1 GCA_001899715.1 Sphingobium sp. 66-54 | reverse complement strand
ACCGACACCCCAACAACCGATTCTCATCTTGATTGTCGCTACGCTCGCATCCTGTCAGTCGCCGCGCATCGGGCCAGAGAACCAGTCGAGACCGGTCGAGCAAGATCGGATGTTCGAGTTCGTCGAGTTGTTCGACCATCCAGCCCAGCGCGATGTCGGACAGGCGAGACTCGTCCTCCGGATGGCTACCCCCAATGTCGGAGTGGTTGCCGGCAAACCAGACTTGGCGAAGCCAAGGCGGATCAAGGCCCTCCATCCTCTGCACGTCATGCGAATAGGCCCAGCCTGCGACCGGAAAATGCTTCCGGTTCTCATCGATGGCGCGGGCATGACGGGCGTGTTTCACATTGGTATCGAGAAAGCGGTCGTAGTTTTTCATCCGCCAGACTGCATAATGAACCCTCTTGTCCCCACCATTCGGCCAATCGCGAATGACCTTCCGCTGGCGTAAGCGTGTCATCACCAGCTTGTAACCGACCCAGAGCACAGGAATGCCGAACGCGGCGGTCAGCACCATCGACTTCCAGACGAAAGCAGCGAGAGTGGTCAGCGATAGGAAAGTGAACAGGCTTGCGATGATGATGCTAAAAGCGCGGCCGGCCCCCAGTGACGCCACTGTATCGAAGACGCCGACGAAGTAGGGCGCCACATTGCCTTGCTCCTCGCCGTCCTGTCCCGAGCCGCAGCAGTCGTATTTGGCCCTGAAACGCCTAGCCTTCTCCTCCCGCTCACTCTCGTATTTCTCGCGAGGGTGTCCCGAACCGTGCTCATAGACCTCGAACACAGCCTCCTCGGCCAAGTCCCTAAGCGCCCGTCCGCCCCGGGGAACTGGAGATCCGTCGGGCATGCGCGAGGGAACGCCGCACAAGTTCATGACATTGGCCACGCAGCGTGCGGTGTAGGCTCCCCGGCTAAACCCGAACAAGTAGACTCGGTCACCAGGCTCATAGACCTTGATGATCGCTTCGTAGCAATCGGTGATGTTATCGCTGATGCCCGTCCCGAAGGCCGATCCGAAGATTCGCGAGATCTTCTGCAGCCAACTCGCACCTGCCTCACCCGTGCCGAGACCGGCATCGTAGAAAGCAACCTGCTCGGCGGGGTCGATATGCGAATCCACACCTGAACGCGAAGCGCGATAGAGCTTATAGATGTTGGACAAGCGCTGGTCCGGCCTGAGCCCGCCGAACTGTCCGGTTCCATCGGAGAAGATAAGGATGTTTTTGGCCATCCCCGCTTGATACGTTCAGATCAAATCAAGAACAAGGTTGGTAGCTAGTAAATGCACTGGGCCTCCAACGGGCTGCAGTCCATTGCTTCGATGGGATGAGGCATCATGGTCTCGCGGAGATCCCACTTTCGAGCGCCCAGCGCAGGTCGGCAATCGGGCAGGATCGTATTATAGCGATTGGCCGAATGCCCGCTTGAACGTTCTGATTGCCATAACCAGAAAATCCGCTGTCGGTCCAGTTGTCGTCGGCGGCGAACGCCTGAACGTAGGGCAGCTTTTGGCGAGCTATTCCGAAGCCATGAACGGCTGCTCTGTTGGCGCCGGGAGCAGTGTTTTCGAACGGTGTAACAGTCATCGAATCGGCCGTGCACTGTCCGTTCGCGCCCGTGGTGTCCGGTGACCGCTGGGAATTTGTATAGAACAAATAGAAAACAAATCCTTGCGCCAGCGTCTTGCCGAGGGCTATCGTAGAGTGCTGGTTTCGGATGACGGCTGGCTTCCAAACGGCTTCGAAATTTGATGCAAGGATGATGTCCATGGTGGGGAAAGGCGCGCGTAACGCCGAGATCGAAAAGCTTCATAGCGAAGGCGCGAGTTATGCCGCGCTGGCGCGTCAGTTCGAGTTGTCGCCATCGCGCGTGCAACAGATCATCGCCAATACGAGGCGCATGCGCAAAAGGCTGCAAGCCGGTTTCGATGCGCCTCCGCGGCACACGACATGAGCGCATTGTTCACGCCGAGTGACGGCAAGCCCCGCTGTCACTGGTGCGCGGCGTCGCCCGACTACATCGCCTATCATGATTACGAATGGGGCTTTCCGGTCGATGACGATCGCCGCCTGTTCGAGAAGCTGAGCCTCGAAGGTTTCCAGTCCGGCCTGTCGTGGCGCACCATCCTCACCAAACGCGAGAATTTCCGCACCGCCTTTGCCGGTTTCGATTTCTGCAAGGTCGCGACTTTCACCGAAGCCGATGTCGAACGGCTGCTCAAGGATGCCGGCATCGTGCGCCATCGCGGCAAGATCGAAGCCACCATCAACAATGCCCGCCGCGCCCAGGAACTAGTGCGCGAAACAGGCTCGCTTGCCGCTTATGTCTGGAGCTTCGAACCACGAGGCGAGGACGCTCCCTATCTCGCTTCGACCTCACCGGCGTCCGTTACCATGTCGAAGGATCTGAAGAAGCGTGGATGGGCCTTTGTCGGCCCGACCACGGTCCATGCCTTCATGCAGGCCATGGGCCTCATTAACGATCATGCCGAGGGCTGCGTCACCCGCACGAAAGTCGAGCAGGTGCGGGCAGGATTCGTTCGGCCGGGCTGATAGCATCAGCATTGCGTCACTACCCGGCGCAGCGGCAAGGAGCCACATGGCCGCTGCGTTGGGCGCAGAGCGGTCGGGGACTCGGCCTCGGGTCGCAGAATCGAAACATCGTAGCATCCCGCTCGATCCACAGCGGCCCTATGGTGCGGCGGGCACGGATGGGCCTTGAGCAAGGTGCTATGGGGGATCGGCGAGAATGATCGGTGGCAGCGAACCGTCAGTATCCGCCTTCACCGGTAAGCTGTGGCCTGGCCGGCCCCTCCGGCTCCTGGAAACCGACCCCTCTTTGTCGCCTGCATGTGATCCTCGGCTGCCTAATGCCGTCAACCCCGCGAGGGGGTTCCCCTTCGCTTGCGCTGCGGTGACGTCGGCAACCGGGCTCTCCTTTGGGCGCCATCGGGGATGGTCCCCGAGCAACCGAAGGAGTTTTTGTCATGGCCACTATCGCTAACCTCACCGTGAAGAACGACGGCAGCCTCGAAGGCACGCTCGCCACCCTCACCGTTTCGGCGCCGATCGCCATCATCCCCAACGCCCGCAAGGCCAAGGAATCCGAACCCGATTATCGCATCATCAGCCGCAAGAACGGCTTCGAGCTGGGCGCAGGCTGGAACCGCTTCTCGCAGAATACCGGCGCCGAATATGTCTCGGTCTCGCTCTCCGCGCCCGAGTTCGGCACCATCTACGGCAATATCGCCAACGCGCCCGGCGACGACCCGACGAAGAAGGTCATCATCTGGAATCCGCCGGCCTGATCCGCCTCCGGCCCCGCTCTCGGGCGGGGCCAATCCCCTTTTTCCACGTTCAGCAGATGCGGGACAGGCCCGAGCCTGTCCCGGCATTACTGTGTTTACCCGTTGAGCTTGTCCTTCACCGCCTTGGCGGGTGCGAAGGTCAGCTTCTTCGACGCAGCGATCTGGATGGTCTCGCCGGTCGAAGGATTGCGGCCTTCACGCGCCGGGCTGTCCTTTACCTTGAATTTGCCGAAGCCGTTCAGCGAGATTTCCTCGCCCTTCGCTGCGGCGTCCGCGATGGCGGCGAAGACGCCATCGACATATTTGCGCGCATCGGACTTGGAAATGCCGTTCGAGGCGGCAAGGGCGTCGGCTAGGTCGCTATTGTTCACGAAGATCACTCCATTCTTCAAAACTGTCCGCCGGACACGAATCACATCGTTGCAGGCGGTCCGGCACCCTAAGCAGCAGTCGCTTCGCGGTCATCTTCCGTCGCGCATCATACCGGTCAGCAGCATCAGGCTCCCACTCGTTGCGGCCGCAGGAAGTTCATCTCAGTCGATGTGAGTTTCCAGCCGAACGACGAGGCGGCAGCGGAGAGCCCTGGTCCCGTCCGGCAAACGAATACCACCACCGCTCGGGTGAGGCGCTGATCCCTGTGGCCGAAATCCGGCCTCCTTCAATCAACCCGTGAAGGGTCCGCTACGCGTGCGCGTGCGGCCGCTTGGGCAAGCCGGCGCGGTGATTGCGGCCAGACCCCGGCCGCCGGGGCACCTGTCGAGCGGGGATGGTCTTCGCTTGCCGGACAGGAGTTCGCGTGATGCCGCTTTCCACCGCCCAGTCGCTCGCCTGGAACCTCGCGAAGACACTGATGACGGTCATCGTCCTTATCAGGACCGACGACGGCTACGCGGTGATGCCCTGGGACGAGTTCGACGGCAATCCGGCGCAAGTGGTGCATGAATATGACCCATTCCCATCCTAATCGGTGGATCAGCTCGGCTCCCGGTCGAAGACAGATTTCTGTTTTGGCCGACGCATCCATGCGCTATTTCGATGAGCGCAACATAGCGCTGTGGAGGTGGTGGCGAGCGCGTCCGACGATTCACGTTTCGAAAGGACGCTGTTCATGACCATTTTTCTCGTTCTCGGCTTATTCGCCGGTCTTTACCTGCTCTGGCTGCTCTTCCGTCTCGCCGTTTATGCGCTGCCGGTCGCCACTGGTATCAGCCTCGCATTCTGGATGCGCGATCACGACTATGGCTATGTCGCCGCCATTTTTGGCGGCTTCGCGGCGGGCGTCGTGGTGCTGGTTGTCGGTCAGTTTCTTTTCACGGTCATTCGCTCGCCAATCGTCAGGCTGGCCATTGCGCTCCTGTTTGCCATCCCCGCCGGCATCGCCGGCTATCACGCCGTCAAGGGCGTGATCGGGCTCGCGATTGATCCGGGAATGATGCTCTCGACGCTGAGCTGGATCGGCGGCGGCATCATCGCGGTCACCGCATGGATCCGGCTCGCCAGCTTGGAGATTTCACAGCCGGCGCAGGCCGCCGCAGGCGCTCCCGCAACAACTGCGCGGTAATGATCCGGATATCCGCCGCTCTGCCGAAGCTCGGGATAGTGCGCCGCATGATGGTGTTCATGCGGAGCCGGTTTCAGACCAGATCATGCCTCCCGGCTGCTATGGCGCTGATGGGAAGGAGGCAGATCGCTGGATTGGCTGATGGCCGGTCGATGGACTGACGCCATCCCGGCGCTTGGAACCGCCCCTACAGCACCCGATCGATGGCGGCACTCGATGCGATGCCTTGCGCGATATTGAAAGTGCCAGGCCAGAGCCGAAGTGATCCTCCAGTGCCCGTTCACCCGAATCCCTGATCCCTGGGTCTTGGCCAATGCTGTTTCCTTGGTCCCGCGCCGCGCCATGCACGGCCTCGTGTCGATGCGCTCTATGCCGTCAGGCCGCTGGCGCTCGTCCGTCTTGCCGCAACGGCTCTGCCCAGACTTTCTTCCCCCGGCGTGCCGCCGTTCCTCGCGGACCAAGAAAGTCCGGTCCGAGCCGTCCTCCGCTTCGCTGCGGGCCTCCGGCTGCGGCGCCGTTCGCCTGCCGGCACGTCCAGCGCATCGAGGCCGCGATTGGCGCGGACCCGGAGTGAAAGGAACATACATCATGGCAAAGATCGGCAGCTTCAAGAAAGTCTCGGGCGAACTCCGGGGCCAGATCGTCACTCTCTCGGTTCAGGCCAAGTCGGTCCGCATCATCGCGGACGAACAGGCCAGCGGCAATGCGCCCAGCCACCGGGTCTATGTCGGCGATGCGGAGGTCGGTGCGGCCTGGAGCAAGCGGACCAGCGACGACCGGCCCTATCTCTCGGTCAAGCTCGATGATCCGAGCTTCGTCGCTCCCATCTTCGCGCAGCTCTTTGCGGGCGAGGATGGCGAATATGACCTGGTCTGGAACCGGCCCGCCCGCCGCGAGCGCGACTAACGCCCGGAACCGTCCGCCGGCTCTCACCGAGCCGGCGGACATCCCCATAAATGGGGATCCGCCTCCCTAGTTGTTGGAATAGCCGGCAAAAACATCAAACGACAGCCTGCGCTCCTGCTTTCGGGGAGCGCGCATGTCCGGCGAACAAGTAAGCGACGGCGATCGACGCCTTCTCGACAAGCCCGGATTTGCACAGGAGTTTCTGCGGCGCAATCCCCGCTATCGGTCCGACTATCGAAACGTCATGCGCGTGAGGAGGGGCTCCACCGAGGAGCAGGAGGTGATGGCCCGGCGCTGGGGCCTCGCCTTTCCCTTGCGCGCCTCGCTCGTTCGCGGCTGACGAACCCGCGCTCTGGCAGGCGGCGCTCGCACCGACGACGGTCATCCTCGATACGGCGCCGCCCGGCTTTGCCGAAGCCACGCTGTTGGATATCGACGCTTGGCCGATCATCCTGGCCGACCGCACACTCTCGACCGGCCGGCATCTCATTCTCGGCGACATCGACGGGCCGCACCGCCTCTGGGTCCGCGATCCGCTCAGGGGCAGCACGCTTGCCTATGTGATCGTGCGCGACGAGGCGGTCGATCTGCGCCACGTCGCAGCGCGCCGGCTCGATCGGCGTCTTGCGGGTGCCCCGCCCATGCGCCTGCCGCCCGGCTTCGCGCCGACGGCGTTCCAGCGGCGGCGCCTTGGCATGCTTCTCGACATTCTCGATGCCGTTCTCGACCGCGAGCGGACTGGGGTCACGACCCACGAGATCGCCTGCCGCCATGTCTATCCCGCCATGGCCATCGGCCGCGGCAATGAATGGAAATCCTCTGCCGAGCGCCGCCGGACGCAGCGCCTGATCGACGAGGCGCTTGCGCTCATGAACGGGGGATACCGTGCCTTGCTGCATGGCTGATCCTGCGGGTGCGACAAAAATACATGGGCCAAAATAGCCGCTCCATCCCGACGCCTGTGCTCCGCCAATTTCCTCCAATCCGGTTGATCACCGCCGTGCGTGATCCCGGCTTCGATGGAGGAACATCATGGAGCAAGCAGCACCGCGTTCACCGCAATTCCTGAAGACACCCGATGCCGCCGCGCGGCTCGGTCTTTCCCCGCGCACCCTCGAAAAGCATCGCTGCTACGGGACCGGCCCCAATTTCCACAAGCTGGGCGGCCGCGTCGTCTATTCGATCGATGCGCTCGACGCCTGGGCGGAACTTGGCCGGCGGCGTTCGACCTCCGATCCGGGCACCGGGGTCTGCCTTCCGGCCAAGCGGTTCGACGTGCAGCCGGAGCGCTGAGGCCGTGCCGCGCCGCCCATCATCCTCTGCCGTGACGCGGATCGAGCGCACGCAGCTCGACCTGTTCCGCTCGGTGCCGGCCAGTCCGGCGCCGCGCGACGCGCAGGATCTCATGTCCTGGCCCTTCTTCAGCCTTGCCAAATCGCGGCGCGTCGCGCCGATCGATTTCCGCATGGGCGAGACGTGGATCTCGGTCGAAGCGGTGCCAGAACACGGCATGGCGACCATCTGGGACGCCGACATATTGATCTGGGCGGCGAGCCAGCTCGTCGAGGCGCGCGACGCCGGACGGCCGACCTCGCGGCTTATGGCGACGACCCCGCACGAGATACTGACCTATATCCGGCGCGGCACGGGCCGCGACAATTATGACCGCCTCAAAGCCGCGCTCGACCGGCTCCAATCGACGACCGTCGCCACATCCATCCGCCAGCAGCATCAGCGCCGTCGCCACCGCTTCTCGTGGATCAACGAGTGGCAGGAGCGGCTCGACGCGCAAGGGCGGCCGCTCGGGATCGAACTGATCCTGCCCGACTGGTTCTATGCGGGCGTGCTCGACCGCGCGTTGGTGCTGACGATCGACCGGGCTTATTTCGACCTGACCGGCGGTCTCGAACGCTGGCTCTACCGGATCGTGCGCAAGCATGGCGGCCGCCAGGCAGCGGGCTGGAGCTTCGACTTCGAGCATCTGCATCTCAAATCGGGCGCTCTCTCGCCATTGAAGCGCTTCGCCTTCGAATTGCG
The DNA here is from genome assembly GCA_001899715.1 of Sphingobium sp. 66-54. Taxonomy (GTDB): domain Bacteria; phylum Pseudomonadota; class Alphaproteobacteria; order Sphingomonadales; family Sphingomonadaceae; genus Sphingobium. The sequence goes on along the minus strand of MKWI01000020.1, from coordinate 65,084 downwards.
CGCGATCGTGCAGCGTCAGCCGCTTCCCGGCTACACGCTCGGGATCGAACATGCCCTGGGCAAGGAGCGTCTCAATTTCGCGCCGCTGCCGGTCGATCCGCTCGATGCCGCCATGCGTCGGCTCAAGCTCCCGGTCTGTGGATAAGGCCCGTGCGAGTCGTCCTATCAGGAACCGCCGGAGTCGTCCTTTCGGGAACCGAAGGGTCGTCCTATCAGGAACCGGAATGCGCCGGAATCCCGCAGAAATCCGCGCAAAATCGGCACCCTTCTAACCATCCTAATAGAGAAGAATATTTCATATTCTTCCTAACCCGTCGCCGGGCTGTGGATTTCGCGCCGCGCGCGTCGATGCCCGCATTGCCGCCACGCTGCGGCTCGGCGGCGGGCGGACTGCACTTCATTCCCATTCCCGGAGAAGCCCCATGAACCACCCGCTTGCCAGCGGGCGCGTCGCCGCACGCACCGCATCGCCGCTGCGCAAGGACTGCACCGAGATCGAACTGATCTGGATCGAGAAACGGCTCGAGCATTGGATCCGTTTTGGCCGGATCGCGTCGGAGCGCATCGTCAGCCGCAAGACGCGCATCGTCACCTTCCGGCCCGATGCTGTCGTTGCGCTTGTGCGCTGGTCGGCCAATGACTTCGGTACTGTCCATTCGCGCGTCGACATCTTGCGCGCGGTTCGTTCCGGCGAAGCCTATACGACCGCGCCCTTCGTGCGGCCCGGCGGTGAATTACTCCTTTCGATCCAGGGCTGGCCGAAAGTTCAGAAGGTACTCGAGGTCATCGACGGGATCGAGGCCGAAGACCTCGATCCATGCGACATTGCGCCCGACCATTGGCGACATGTCCATACCCGGCTGAGCGCAGGCGAACCGGCGCGCGCCTATACGGTGGAGCGCCATCAGGCATGGCTCAAGCGCAAGGCGCTCGGTCAATGAGCCGCCGTCCGCTCTCCCGCTTTGTGCCGCATATCACCGGCGCCGCAATTGGGGTCACGCTGGTCGCGGCAATTCTGCCGCTGCCCAAGCTGCTGCTCTGGAACGCCAGCGCCAGCGCGCCGATCGGGCTTTACCGCATCAATCCGTTTGCCCGGCCCGCGGTCGGCGACATGGTCGCCGTCTCGCCGCCGCCCGCGCTCGCCCGGTTCATGGCCGAGCGCCATTATCTGCCCGTCGGCGTGCCGTTGCTCAAGCGTGTCGCCGCGCGTCCGGGTGCGCTGATCTGCCGCCGCGGTGCGACGGTGACGATCGAGGGGCGCACCGTCGCGATCGCGCACGCGTCCGACAGCCATGGCCGCCCGTTGCCGGTCTGGCGCGGCTGCCGCGTCCTTAGGGCCGACGAGTTGTTCCTGCTCAACGCTGTGCCCGACAGTCTCGACGGGCGCTATTTCGGGCCGATTCCAGCCTCCGGCCTGATCGGCCGCGCCGCACCCTTCCTCACCCGCGACACGCCTGACGCGCCGCTGCGCTGGCACTCCGGCTGCGCGCAGGGTGCCCCTCTCACCAGCAAAGAAGGAGACATCTTATGCAGATAGGTTGCTTCACCCGGGACGGCGACGGGTTCGTCGGCCGTCTGCGAACGCTCACGCTCGATGTCGCGCTGCGGCTCGTGCCGACCGGCTTCACCGGGCACGGCCGAGCACCGGATTGGCGCGTCCATCTCACAGACGCCAGCGCGCCTGAAGGCATTGGTCCCGAGGTCGGATCGGGCTGGAATCATGACGGCAAGGCCAGCGCCTTCGTCGCGGTCCAGCTCGATTGTCCGGGCTTTGCCCGCCCGATCCGCGCCAATCTCCTGCGCTCCAATCGCGGCGATGAGGGGCATGTCCTGCTCTGGTCGCCGCGCCTGCGGCGTCCGAAAGCGGAGTGAACCGTGCGCATCCGCTTCGCGTCGCGCTGCCGGTCCTGCGCCGTTCGCCTCGCTGGCGCATCGGCCTTGACCGGCATACTCGTCTCCCTCTTTCCGGCCACGACGGCGCTGGCCACCGCGCCTGCCGCCGCCGCGACGGCGCATCCCTACGCCGTTCATGTGACCGAAGCCGCACAGCGCTTCGACATTCCCGAGGTATGGATCTGGGCGGTGATGCGCGCCGAGAGTAACGGCGATCCGGCGGCGATTTCGCGCGCCGGCGCCATGGGCCTCATGCAGATCATGCCCGGCACCTGGGGCCAACTCACCGCGCGCTATGGGCTCGGTGACAACCCCTGGGATGTGCGCGCCAACATTCACGCTGGCGCGGCCTACCTGCGCGAGATGGTCGATCGGTATCGCGATCTGCCCACCGCGCTCGCTGCCTATAATGCTGGGCCGGGCCGTGTCGACGACTGGCGCCGGCGCGGCCGTCCGCTTCCCGCCGAGACGATCGCCTATGTCGCGAAGCTCGCGCCCAACCTCGGCACCTCCGGCATCGCTTCGCCTGCCGTCGTGCCTGCAATTCCGCGCGCACCGGCTGCGCCATCCTGGCGCGACGCGGCGCTGTTCGTGCTGCGCGGTGACGGCGCATCGGACGGCAGCCAAGCCGCCGCCGATCCCGCGCCGGTATCTCAGCCGGGCGACATCGCATCCGCGCCTGTCTCGTCGCCCTCGGGCCTCCCGCCGCGCCTTTCATCGACTGGTTCGCACGGCCTCTTCGTCCCGCTTCCCGGGCGGAGCGAACAATGAGCGGTCATGGCGTCCGCTGGTGTTGGCAGGCGTGGAATCTACTGCGTCGGAAAAGAAGTCAACGCACTGGAATCGAAGGGGAAAGTCGATGGCGAGATAAAAGGCGCGCCACCTGTGGGACGTCATGTGGTTGTAAGTCGAGGGGGTTTTCAGGTGGCGCCATAATCGGCTGGGTGGCGCGATTTTCCGATTGTGGCGTGATTTCAAGAGGTCGGCGGGTGGCAGCGCCGATTTCGGCGCTGACATGACCGCTGGCGACGATGATTTCCGGGTTCGGCCGGGAAGAAGCCGCGATGCTGGCAAGGGATCGGGACGTAAGGTCCAGAGCCTCGCCGCACAGGTTCGCCGGGCAGCGGCCAAGGCAGGGTACAGTCGCCGGGGGCCATCACGCGGCAAAGGCACGGGGCGCCATGGCCGAGGCCGCATTGCACGTCTGCGCACCCGAGCCCCAGCCAATGCCCGGCGCGTCGTCATCAAGGCCCGTGTGGTCAGGCATAAGGGATCGAAGTTTCGCGCGGCGCCGCTCGCCCGGCATATCGCCTATCTGAAACGCGATGGCGTGACGCGCGACGGTCGCGACGCCAGCCTGTTCGATGCCCGCTCCGACCAGGCGGATGGCGACGCCTTCGCCGAGCGGTGCGAAGATGATCGGCACCATTTTCGTTTCATCGTCTCGCCCGAGGACGCAGGCCAGATGGCCGACCTCAAGGCGTTCACTCGCGAGTTGATGGACGATTTGAGGGCCGATCTCGGCACCCGGCTCGACTGGGTGGCGGTCGATCACTGGAACACCGACAATCCCCATATCCATGTCCTCGTGCGCGGCGTCGACGAGACCGGTGCCGATCTCGTCATCGACCGCGACTATATCCGCGAAGGCATGCGCGCCCGCGCGGAGGAGCGCGTCACGATCGAACTCGGACCGCGCACCGAACAAGAGATCCGCGCCGCCCTGGAGCGGGAAGTTGACGCCGATCGCTGGACGAGCCTCGATCGCCGTCTGCAGCGCATGGCTGATGAGATGACCGGCATGGTCGATCTGCGTCCGGGTGGTGGCGACGATCCCGAAATGCGCCGCCTGCTGATCGGCCGTGCCGGCAAGCTCGAACGGCTGGGTCTTGCCTACGGGCAAGGACCGGCGGTCTGGTCGCTGAGGCCCGGCGCGGAAAAGACGCTGCGCGACCTCTCCATCCGCACCGACATCATCAAGACCATGCACCGGGCGATGAGTGATGGCGGCCGCGTGCCCGATACCGGCAGCTTCGCTCTCCATGGTGAAGCTCCGGCCGATCCCATCGTCGGCCGCCTGGTCGAGCGCGGTCTGCACGACGAACTGGCGGGCACGGCCTATGCGGTGATCGACGGCGCCGACGGGCGAACGCATCATCTGCGCTTCGACGATATGGAGATGACCGGCGACGCCAGACCCGGGGCGATTGTTGAGACGCGGAACTGGCAGGACGCCAAGGGCAATACGCGCCTGTCGCTCGCGACCCGCTCCGACCTGACGCTGGCTCAGCAGGTGAACGCGCCCGGCGCGACCTGGCTCGACCGCCAGCTCATCGCTCGCGAGCCGGTCGCGTCCGGCGCCGGGTTCGGACTCGAGATCCGCGAGGCGATGGAAGCGCGCTCCCTCCATCTCGAAAGCGCCGGTCTCGCTCAGCGGCGCGGCGCTGGCTTCCTGTTCGCGCGCGACCTCATCGCGACCCTCAAGGGCAATGAGGTCGATCAGGAGATCGACGCCATCTCCAGGCGCACGGGCCTTTCGCATCGGCCATCGGCCGCCGGCGACTATGTGAGCGGCGTCTATCGCGAGCGGGTGACGCTCGCCTCGGGCCGGTTCGCCATGATCGATGACGGACTTGGTTTTCAGCTCGTGCCCTGGCGGCCAGCGCTCGACCAGCATCTGGGCAAGCATATCAGCGGCACGATGACGCCCGGTGGCGGCGTCGACTGGTCGCTCGGCCGCGGCCGGGGGCTGGGCCTGTGATCTTACATATCTTCATCAGCAGGAGCTTAATCCCATGAACGCAACCCGTATCCTCTGGGGCCAGATCATCGCCGTCTTCGGTGTGACGCTGACCGGCATCTGGGCGGCAACCCAATGGACCGCGCACGCACTCGCCTATCAGCCCGAGCTGGGGGAGCCCTGGTTCTCGCTGGGGTCATGGCCGATCTATCCGCCGCCGGCCTTCTTCTGGTGGTGGTTCGCGTTCGACGCCTATGCGCCGAAGATCTTCGAGACCGGGGCGCTCATCGCGGTGTCAGGCGCGATGGCCGGGATCGTCATCGCGATTGCCATGTCGGTCTGGCGCGCAAAGGAAGCGAAGAAAGCCGAAACCTATGGTTCGGCGCGCTGGGCCAGCGAGCGCGAAGTCAAAAAAGTGAAGATGCTCGGCGACGATGGCGTCGTTCTTGGCCACTTCGCGCAGCGCTATCTGCGCCACGATGGTCCCGAACATGTGCTGTGCTTCGCGCCGACCCGGTCGGGCAAGGGCGTCGGCCTCGTCATACCCTCGCTGCTCACCTGGCCGGGAAGCTGCATCGTCCACGACATCAAGGGCGAGAACTGGCAGCTCACTTCCGGTTTCCGATCACGGCACAGCCGCGTGCTGCTGTTCGATCCCACCAATCCGGCGAGCGCCTGCTATAATCCGCTGCTCGAGGTCCGGAAGGGCGAGTGGGAAGTGCGCGACGTTCAGAATGTCGCCGACGTGCTGGTCGATCCCGAAGGCAGCCTCGAGAAGCGCAACCACTGGGAAAAGACCAGCCATGCGCTGCTGGTCGGTGCGATCCTCCATGTCCTCTATGCGGAAGAAGACAAGACGCTGGCCGGGGTCGCCGCCTTCCTCTCCGATCCGCGCCGCCCGATCGAGACCACGCTGCGCGCAATGATGACGACGCCGCACTTGGGCGAGGTGGGGGTTCATCCTGTCGTCGCCAGCGCGGCACGCGAGCTGCTCAACAAGTCGGAGAACGAACGCTCGGGCGTGCTCAGCACCGCCATGTCATTCCTGGGGCTCTATCGCGATCCGATCGTGGCGACGGTGACGCGGGCTTGCGACTGGCGCATCGCCGATCTGGTCGACGGGTCGGCGCCGGTCTCGCTCTATCTCGTCGTGCCGCCCTCCGACATCAGCCGCACCAAGCCGCTCATCCGCCTGATCCTCAACCAGGTCGGCCGGCGTCTGACCGAAGAACTCAATCCCAAAGGCCGTCCGCACCGGCTGCTGCTGATGCTCGATGAGTTCCCCGCACTCGGGCGGCTCGACTTCTTTGAAAGCGCGCTCGCCTTCATGGCGGGCTATGGGATCAAGGCGTTCCTCATCGCCCAGAGCCTCAACCAGATCGAGAAGGCCTATGGGCAGAACAATGCCATCCTCGACAATTGCCATGTCCGTGTCGCCTTCGCGACCAATGACGAGCGCACCGCCAAGCGGATATCGGATGCGCTCGGCACCGCCACCGAAATGCGGGCGATGAAAAACTATGCCGGACACAGGCTCTCGCCCTGGCTCGGACATTTGATGGTCTCGCGAACCGAGACGGCGCGCCCCTTACTCACGCCAGGCGAGATCATCCAGTTGTCCCCCGACGAGGAGATTGTCATGGTGGGGGGCGTGCCGCCAATCCGGGCTATGAAGGCACGCTACTTCACCGATCCGCGCTTTACCGTGCGGTTGCTGCCGCCACCGACACCCAAGCCACTCGATCCCAAGCGACGGCCCAAGGATGACTGGTCCGCTCTCATGCCGGTAAATGCGCCGCCGGCCCCGCCATCCAGCCCGCCTGCATCTGGCGAAGAGGCCGAGAAGGGAGAAGCGGATGCCGGGGAAACTCAGGACGTGAAGCATAGTGATCAGACGGATGCTTCAGCCGACACCGCCAATGCCGGCATCCGCCGCGAACCCGACCTTGGCGAACATGAGGAAATCGCTCCTCCGGCGAAGGAAGCGTCCCAGGAAGAAACGCCCGATGAGGACAACCAGGATGAGGATGCCGCCCGGGCGAAACGCGAGGCGGAGCGGACCATGCGCCGCAATGCCCGTAATGCGTCGCTCGACCCGGATGACGGGATCGTGCTGTGAGCGGAGGCCACGTCAAGCGCAGCATCCGGTTGCGGAGTGATCTGGCGCGCCGTCTCGCCGATCACGCTGCCGCGCGGAACACTAGCCAGGCCGCGATCATCGAGGCTGCGCTGGAGTCCTTCCTGTCGCCCGACGCCGCCGAGCGGCTTGAAGCCGCACTTGCTCGCCGGCTCGACCGGCTAACCCGTGATCTTGGCCGCCTCGAATGGCATGTTGACCTCACCAACGAAACCCTCGCGCTGTTTGTGCGGAACTGGCTCAACGCGACGCCGTCGCTCCCGGACAGCGCGACGCAGGCCGCAAGGGCGCAGGGCCGCGAGCGATGGGAGCGGTTCGTCGATATGTTGAACCGGCGCATGGAGCTGGGGCCGCGGTTCAGGAACGAGATCGCGGAAGATGTAACGCGGTCGACTCGGTCGGATCAGGACTCGGGCAGCACCAGTGAATAGCTGGTGCTGCGCCCTCCGGCCGGCTCCTTCTCAAGGATGCCGCGCCGGAGCAAATCGTTGATGTCGCGCAAGGCGGTATCGGACGATGCCTTGGTGATCGCCGCCCATTTGGCATTGGTCAACTTGCCCTCGAAGCCGTCCAGCAGGCGGTTCACGACCTTGCGCTGGCGTTCGTTCAAGGACTGGCCCGCGACGGACTCCCAAAACCGCGCCTTGCGCATGACGCTGGCGAGGATGACCTCGGCGCCGTCGAAGGCGCGATCCAGGCAGCCGATGAACCACAACAGCCAGGGCGTAATGTCGAGGTCACCCTTCTGCGCCCGCTCCAGCATGTCGTAATAGGCTTTGCGCTCGGTGCGGATTTGCGCGGACATGCTGTAGAAGCGCTGCGCGGTTCCCTCCGCGCGCGCCAGCGCGAGGTCGGCGATGGCGCGGGCAATTCGTCCGTTGCCGTCATCGAACGGGTGGATGGTGACGAACCACAGGTGCGCGATCCCGGCTTTCAGGACCGGATCCGGTGCGGCTGTCTCGAACCAGTCGAGAAAGCGGGACATATCCGCGTCGAGCCGCTCCGATGCGGGGGCTTCGTAATGGACGCGCTCGCGGCCAATCGGCCCCGAGACAACCTGCATCGGGCCAGCTTCGGCGGTGCGCCACGCGCCTACGGTGATGCGGCTCATGCCGCTGCGCCCGGTGGGGAACAGCGCCGCGTGCCAGCCGAACAGCCGTTCGGCGGTCAGCGGCTGGGCATAGTTCTGCGTGGCGTCGAGCATCATCTCCACGACGCCTTCGACGTGGCGGTCGGCTTCGACCAGGCCGCCGATGTCCATGCCGAGACGGCGGGCGATAGAGGAGCGCACCTGCTCCCTGTCCAGCACCTCGCCCTCGATCTCGCTGGATTTGACAACGTCCTCGGTGAGCGCTTGAAGCACGGCTTCTTCGCGTAGCGGGAATCCGAGCGCCTCCATATGGCCGATCAGCCGGCCCTGCCGGTGACGCACGGCGGCGAGTGGCTGGGCAAGCTGCTCGTCGCTCCAGCGCAGGTTCGGCCAATCCGGCAGTTCATGGATATAGGTCATATTCACCGCACCTTCTGCGGTGAATATAGCAGTTATTCACCGCAGAATGCAAGGGTATTCGCCGCATGATATGCGGCGAATGAGGCAGCTATTCACCGCATCGATACAGGCGGTCTATGAAACGGCCCAAACGTAAAGCCACACTTGGCATTTCGGCGAATCCCTCACCCGCCGGGCAGTGGAACGCCGTCGATCCTCGGCGACCGTCAACACCTGATCGCTCGGCACGTAGAGGAACTCTGGCTCCTCGTCGATGAACGGGCGATCAGCCAAGGACAGGCGATGCGGTCGATCTTCGGACGCTCGCGGGTGACCCATTTCATGGTGGATATCCTCTCTTGCAGAACCCGATCGGCTCAGCCGGCGGCGAGCCGGAGCGCTTGTGCGTAGCGCTGCTCGACCGTCTCCCAGTCGATGTTGCGGAAATAGGCATCGACGTAGCGCGCGGCCGCGACGCCGTAATCCATGTGAAAGCTGTGCTCGTACATATCGAGCGCGAGCAGCGGCACGCCGGCGATCGCCCCGTGCATATGATCCCACGCCCATTGATTGTGCAGCGAGCGGGTGTGGAGATTATAGACGAGCACGCACCAGCCCGATCCGCCGGCAAGGCTCATGCCGGTGCGGCGGAAATCGGTTTCCCAGCGATCGAACGAACCGAACGCCGCGCTCAGCGCGTCGCGGATCGAGCCGGCCGCCTGACCGTTGCCGCCGAGCCCGTCGAAATAGATCTCGTGCAGCACGACCGAGCCGGTGCGGTGCAGCTCCTCGCGCTTGAGGCCGCCATAGACCACCGGCGGCAGGTCCGGGTCGGCGAGCGCGGCGGCAAGCCGTGTCTCAATCATATTCAGTGCCTTGACCGAGCCGGCGTAATTGTTCTCGTGGTGCGATTTGATCAGCCGCTCGGAGAGTCCGTCGAGCTTGGCGGGATCGAACCTGAGCGGCCTGACCTGGTGGTTGCCGGCAAAAGCCGGAACAGGCGGCGGCGACGCGGCAGGGCCTTGCGCGGAGGCTTCGTTCACAGTCAAGGTGGCGGCTCCGATGCCAAGGGTTGCGATCGCGCTGCGCCGGGAAAACTCGTTCATCGTCACGTTTCACTCCTTCAGTTGATCAGCACATAAGGTGCACTGGGATCGGCGCAGGCGAACAGCACCGGGATCATCCCGGCCTTAAGCAAAAAACCCCGAACGCCGGATGCTATGAAACATGCATATCTGTCGTCTACGATCATTCCCAATCAGCCTGTCGAATTTCCTTGGATTTGCTCAGCTGTTCCATACGCGGCGCTTCGGGCGGGGCTCTATCGGATTGCACAAAGGTCGCCGCAGCCTACGCCATTCCCTGTATTACTTCGCCAGTCTGCTACTATCGCAAATCCTTGTTGAATATGAACTTTTTCTGCGTCTCTTAATCATCCCCATCGCGCGGACATTTCTGATCCGCGCCGGAAACGGGGATCATAATGGCATCGAACTGGACCGATACAGAAGCACGATCACGCGGAGCGCGGATGCTGCGCACCGCGATCGGCCCGATGGTCGGACACTGGCTGACCGATCCCCTGGTCGTCGAAGTCATGCTCAACCCCGACGGCTGCCTGTGGGTTGATCGGCTGGGCACCGGCCTTGCCGATACCGGAAGGCGGTTGGCCCCTGCCGACGCGGAACGGATCATCCGTCTGGTCGCGCATCATGTCGGCGTCGAGGTTCATGCCCGCAGTCCCCGCGTCTCGGCCGAGCTGCCGGAAACCGGCGAGCGCTTTGAAGGATTGTTGCCGCCGGTCGTGACCGCGCCGGCCTTTGCCATCCGCAAGCCGGCCGTCGCTGTGTTTGCGCTGGCGGACTATGTGGCGGCGGGCATTATGTCCCAGCCCCAGGCCGAGGTGCTGTGCACGAGCGTCACGGATCGGCTGAACATCCTCGTTGCCGGCGGAACCGGTACGGGCAAGACGACGCTCATCAACGCGCTTCTGGCCGAAGTCGCGAAGACCAGCGATCGCGTGGTGCTGATCGAGGACACGCGCGAGCTGCAGTGCGCAGCGCCGAACCTTGTCGCCATGCGGACCAAGGATGGCGTCGCGTCGCTCTCCGACCTCGTTCGCTCATCGCTCCGCCTGCGCCCTGATCGCATCCCTATCGGCGAGGTCCGCGGCGCCGAGGCGCTCGATCTGCTCAAGGCCTGGGGCACCGGCCATCCCGGCGGCATCGGCACCATCCATGCCGGCAGCGCGCTGGGTGCGCTGCGCCGGATGGAGCAGCTCATCCAGGAAGCGGTGGTGACCGTCCCGCGTGCGCTCATCGCCGAGACCATCAACCTCGTCGCTGTGCTGGTCCGCGACGGCCATGGCCGCCGCCTCGCTGAACTGGCCCGTGTCGACGGGCTCGATCCCGCCTCGGGCGACTATCGCCTCATTTCCCACTCAGCCCCCAACGGAGAAACTTCATGACTCATGCCCTCCGGCGTGGCGCTCGCCGCGCCGCGCTCGCCGCCTCTGCAGCCTTCGTCACGCTGATGACCGCCGGTGCGGCCCATGCCGGCGGGTCGTCCATGCCCTGGGAAGCGCCGCTGCAATCGATCCTCGAATCGATCGAAGGTCCGGTGGCCAAGATCGTCGCGGTGATCATCATCATCGTGACGGGCCTCAGCCTCGCTTTCGGCGACACCTCGGGCGGGTTCCGCCGGCTGATCCAGATCGTGTTCGGCCTGTCGATCGCTTTTGCCGCCAGCTCCTTCTTCCTCAGCTTCTTCAGCTTCGGCGGCGGCGCGCTGGTGTGATGAATGTGAGCGAAGACATCCCGGGCTATTATGCGCCGGTCCACCGCGCGCTCTGCGAGCCCATCCTGCTCGGCGGTGCGCCGCGCAGCCTTGCCATCGTTAACGGCACGCTCGCCGGGGCCATCGGCCTGGGGCTCCGGCTCTGGATCGCCGGCCTCGCGCTCTGGGCGATCGGCCATGTGCTGTCGGTCTGGGCCGCGCGTCGCGATCCGCAGTTCGTCGATGTCGCCCGCCGCCACCTCAAATACCCGGTCTGGATGCGGCCATGATGAATTTGTCCGAATATCGCTCCAAGGCCGCCTGCCTTGCCGATTTCCTGCCCTGGGTCGCACTGGTGGCGCCGGGCGTGGTGCTGAACAAGGACGGATCGTTCCAGCGCACGACGCGCTTTCGCGGTCCCGATCTCGACAGCGCCACGCCCGCCGAACTGGTCTCGGTGACCGCGCGTCTCAATAACGCGCTGCGGCGTCTCGGCTCCGGCTGGGCCGTGTTCGTGGAAGCACAGCGCGTTCCCGCGCTGGACTATCCGGAAAGTGCCTTTCCCGATCCGGTCTCGGCGCTCGTCGACATGGAGCGAGGCGAGCAATTCCGGGAGGCGGGAAGCCATTTCGAGAGCTTCTATTACCTGACCCTCCTCTGGATGCCGCCCGCCGAAGAGGCCGCGCGCGCGGAGAACTGGCTCTATGAAGGCCGTTCGGGCAGCGGCGTCGATCCGCATGAGCAGCTGGCGGGCTTCATCGACCGGACGAACCGCGTGCTCCACCTGGTCGACGGCTTCATGCCCGAGGTGCGCTGGCTCGATGACGCCGATACGCTGACCTACCTCCATTCATGCGTATCGACCAAGCGCCAGCGCGTGCGGGTGCCCGAGACGCCTTGCTATCTCGATGCGCTGCTCACCGATGAGGCGCTGACCGGCGGGCTCGAGCCGAAGCTGGGCGAGCATCATCTGCGCGTGGCTACAGTCACCGGCTTTCCAACAGCGACCTTTCCCGGTCTGCTCGACGAACTGAACCGGCTGGCCTTCCCTTATCGCTGGTCGACGCGCGCGATCATGCTCGACAAGACCGATTCCACCAAATTGCTGACCAGGATCCGGCGCCAGTGGTTCGCCAAGCGCAAGAGCGTCGCCGCGATTCTGAAAGAGGTGATGACCAATGAGGCGTCGGTGCTGACCGACACCGATGCGTCGAACAAGGCGGCGGATGCGGACCTCGCTTTGCAGGAACTTGGTGCGGACCATTCGGGCATCGCCTATGTGACCGCCACCGTGACTGTGTGGGATCGCGATCCTGCATTGGCGGCCGAGAAACTGCGGTTGGTCGAGAAGATCATCCAGGGCCGCGACTTCACCGCGACCATCGAAGGCATGAACGCGATCGAGGCTTGGCTGGGTTCGTTGCCCGGCCATGTATACGCAAACGTCCGCCAGCCTCCAATCTCCACCCTCAATCTCGCCCACCTGATCCCCCTGTCAGCGGTGTGGGCGGGAGCGGAACGGGACGAGCATTTCGGTGACGCCCCCTTGCTTTACGGCAAGACCGAAGGCTCGACCCCGTTCCGTCTTTCGCTTCATGTCGGCGATGTCGGCCATACGCTGATCGTCGGGCCGACGGGGGCCGGCAAATCGGTGCTGCTGGCGGTGATGGCGATGCAGTTCCGCCGCTATCCCGACAATCAGATCTTCGCCTTCGACTTCGGCGGCTCGATCCGTGCTGCCGCCATCGCCTGCGGCGGCGACTGGCAGGATCTAGGCGGCGCGCTGCATGACCGGGAAGGTGGTGAGGGCGTCGCCCTGCAACCGCTCGCTCGGATCGACGATCCCGGCGAGCGTGCCTGGGCTGCGGAATGGCTCGCTGCCATCCTTGCCAGTGAAGGCGTCACCGTCGATCCCGCCGCCAAGGAGCATCTGTGGACCGCGCTCGGCTCGCTCGCCTCGGCGCCGCCGTCCGAGCGCACGCTCACCGGGCTGGCCGTGCTGCTGCAAAGCCAGGAGCTGAAGCAGGCGCTCGCGCCCTATTGCGTCGGCGGTCCCTGGGGGCGGCTGCTCGATGCCGAGACCGAACAACTGGGCGAGGCGAGTTTCCAGGCGTTCGAGACCGAAGGGCTGATCGGCGCGGCATCGGCCGCCGCCGTGCTCGCCTATCTCTTCCACCGGATCGAAGGCCGGCTCGACGGGCGACCCACGCTCATCATCATCGACGAAGGCTGGCTGGTGCTCGACAGCCCGGTTTTCGCCGCGCAGCTTCGTGAATGGCTGAAGACGCTGCGCAAGAAGAACGCCAGCGTCGTGTTCGCCACGCAGAGCCTCGCCGATATCGAGACGTCCGCAATCGCGCCCGCCATCATCGAAAGCTGCCCGACGCGCATCTTCCTCTCCAATGAGCGCGCCGCCGAGCCGCAGATCTCACACGTATATGAACGGTTCGGGCTCAACGCCCGGCAGATCGAGATATTGAGCCGGGCAACGCCCAAGCGCGATTATTACTGTCAGTCGCGGCGCGGCAATCGGCTGTTCGAACTGGGCCTGGGCGAGGTCGCGCTCGCTTTCACCGCCGCATCGTCAAAGTCCGACCAGCTCCGCATCGGCGAGCTCGTCGCCAAGCATGGGACGCACGCCTTCGCCGCCCATTGGCTCAGGCATCGCGGCCTCGATTGGGCCGCCAGCCTGCTGCCCGAACCCGATCCGCTGACTGCATCCATCTCGAGCGACGAGCTCTTGCTGCCGCTCGACCCTGAGGAGTTACACCCATGAAGAAGTATCCGCTTGGTAGCGCCTTGCTGGCCGGCGCTATCGCGCTGTCCGTCACCGGCGCGATGACCTCTGTTCCGGCGCAGGCGCAGTTCGGTTTCGGCGGCATCGTCTATGACCCGACCAACTATGCGTCGAACGTGCTGCAGGCGGCCCGCGCGCTGCAACAGATCAATAATCAAATCCAGCAGATCCAGAATCAGGCAACCAGCCTCATCAACGAGGCGAAGAATCTCGCCAGCCTGCCGGTCTCGACGCTCTCGACCTTGCAGCAACAGGTCGATCAGACCCGGCAGTTGCTGAGCCAGGCTCAACGCATCGCCTATGATGTGCAGAGCATCCAGCAAGCGTTCGATGGCCGCTACAAGGGCAGTGCGCTCACCGGCGACCATGCCCAGATGGTCGCCAATGCCAATGCGCGCTGGGAGGACAGCGTCGGGGCCCTCGAAGATGCGCTGCGTGTGCAGGCGGGCGTGGTCGGCAATTTGGGCGGCACCCGCACGTCGATCGACACGCTCGTCGGCGCCAGCCAGTCGGCGAGCGGTGCCTTGCAGGCGGCGCAGGCCGGCAACCAGCTGCTAGCGCTCCAGTCGCAGCAGCTCGCCGACCTCACCGCCGCAATTGCTGCGCAGGGCCGCGCTCAGGCGCTCGAATCCGCGCGCAACGCTGCGATCGAGGCCGAGGCACTCGAACGGTTCCGCCGCTTCCGGGGGAAGAACTGACATGAGCCGCACGGCGAAGATCGCAGCGGCCAGCGCGCTTGGCGGGCTGCTCATGGCGCTGACAATCGGCATCACGCTCCGCGAGGACCGCCACTTGGAGACAGTGATCGCCCCGGCGGACGAGAGCGCAGCCGATCCACAGACACGCGATCTTCGCCGCTGCCGCACGCTCACGATGCCCGACAGCGGCTGCGAGGCAGCCTGGGAAGAAAAGCGCCGCCGCTTCTATCGCAAGGAGGAGCGGCCGTGAACGATACCGGCGTTATCGACACCTTCCTCGGCGTCTTCACCGGCTATATCGACAGCGGGTTCGGCCTGCTTGGCGGCGAGGTCGCCTTCCTGTCGTCGACGCTGATCGCGATCGACGTGACGATTGCCGCCCTGTTCTGGGCCTGGGGCGCCGACGAGGACGTGCTGCAGCGCCTCGTCAAGAAGACGCTCTATATCGGCGTCTTCGCTTACATCATCGGCAATTTCTCGAGTCTCGCCACGATCCTGTTCGACAGCTTCGCCGGGCTCGGTCTCAAGGCTTCGGGCGGCGGGATGGCGCTCGCCGATTTCATGAAGCCCGGCACGGTCGCTGCGACGGGGCTCGATGCCGGCGCGCCGCTGCTCGACGCGACCGAGGATCTGGTCGGACCGGTCGGCCTCTTCACCAATTTCCCCGAGATCATGATCCTGCTCGTCGCCTGGCTGATCGTGGTGCTGGCTTTCTTCGTCCTCGCCATCCAGGTGTTTGTCACCATCATCGAATTCAAGCTGGTGACGCTCGCCGGCTTCGTGCTGCTTCCCTTCGCCTTCTTCAATCGCACCGCGTTCATGGCCGAGAAGGTGCTGGGGCATGTCATCTCGTCGGGCGTCAAAGTGCTGGTGCTGGCGGTCATCACCGGCATCGGCACGACGCTGTTCACCCAGTTCATCAACGCTGGCGTCGGTCCCGAACCTGACATCGAGCAGGTCATGGCGATCGCTCTCGGCGCGCTGACGCTGCTCGGGCTCGGCATCTTCGGCCCCGGGATCGCCAACGGCATCGTCGCCGGCGGTCCGCAGCTCGGCGCAGGCGCTGCCGCCGGAACGGCGCTGCTCGCGGGCGCCTCGTTGGCCGGAGGTGCCGCAGGCGCAAAACTTGCAGCCGGCGCCGCCGGTTCTGCGGTCGCCGCGGGCGGCAGGGCGACCACCGCGACGGCCAGCGGTGCCGCCCGCGCCTCCGGCGCCGCGGCTGCCGCCTACAGCATGGGCTCGTTCGGCAAGGCCGGCGCCAGCGCTGTTGCTGGAGGGATGGCCGCTACGGGAGAGGCCGCGCTTGCCGGTGCCGGCAGGGCTGCCGTCTCGCCCTTGCGCAAGATGGCCGACAAGGCCGGGCAGGCATTGTGGTCGAACTTTCGCAGCGGCGCGCGCTCCAGCTTCGGAGCGGCACCGGAAGGCCCGGCTGCTTCGACTGCCGCCGCTCCCGCGGAGTCCGGAGCGGGACCGGCATCTTCATCGAGCGGGCCGCCCTCCTGGGCGAAAGCCATGAAGCATCGCCAGGCCATGACTCAGGGCGCGACCATGGCGGCGCACACCCTCAAGGGCGGCGACAGCCATGGCGGCGGCAACGGCCCCGACGTCTCCGACAAGAGCTGAATTCTCGAAAGGACACCTGCATGTTTCGAAGACCCTCCATCCGCTATGGCCAATCGCCTGAGCCGGTCACGCCCTACCAGCGTGCCGCGCAGGTCTGGGACGATCGTATCGGCTCGGCGCGATCCGCAGCGAAGAACTGGCGGCTCGCCTTTTTCGGATGCCTTGTGCTTTCGGGCGGATTGTCTGCCGGCCTCGTTTGGCAATCGGCGCGGGGGCATATCACCCCCTGGGTAGTCGAGGTCGATAAGCTGGGTGCGGCGCAGGCCGTTGCTCCCGCCGACGTCGATTATCGTCCGACCGATCCGCAGATCGCGTTCCATCTCGCGCGCTTCATCGAAGGGGTGCGCTCGGTTCCCGCCGACCCGATCGTGCTGCGTCAGAACTGGCTGCGCGCCTATGATTTTACCACCGACAAGGGCGGGCTCGCGCTCAACGATTATGCGCGGAGCAACGATCCCTTCGCACTGGTCGGCAAGGTGCAGGTCGCGGTCGATGTGTCGAGCGTGATCCGCGCCTCCAATGACAGCTTCCGGATCGCCTGGACCGAGCGGCGCTATTCTGACGGTGCGCTTGCCGAGACCTCGCGCTGGTCCTCGATCCTCACCGTCACCGTCCAGACCCCACGCACGCCCGACGGCCTGCGGAAGAACCCGCTGGGCGTGTTCGTCAATGCCCTCAACTGGTCGAAGGAACTCAGCCAATGAGACAGATTTCATTTCGCAAGGCTGTTCCGGCCTTGCTGATCTCCGCGTCCGCGCTTGGCGCCTGCGCCACGACGTCCGCGAAGCCGCGCGCGACCGTCCAGGAAGCGCCGCGCGAGGTGCTCGCGACGCCAGCGCCGGAACCGAAGCGGGCCGTGCAGGTCGTAGCCATCCCCGAGCCTTTGCCGCTGCCCGGCCAGTTGAAGCCGATCGGGGATACGGCGCAGCTACCGCCGGAGCCGGCCGATCCGCGCCGCCGTGTCGGAGCGGCCAATGACGCCGCCCGCGTGCAGCCCGTTCGCGACGGATTCGTCAATGCGATCCAGCAATATCCCTGGACGCAAGGAGCGCTCTATCAGGTCTATGCCGCGCCCGGTCAGGTGACCGACATCGCGCTTCAGGAAGGCGAACAGCTTGTAGGCCCCGGGCCGGTCGCGGCCGGTGACACCGTGCGCTGGATCATCGGCGACACGGTGAGCGGGGCTGGTCCGACGGCGCGCGTACATATCCTCGCGAAGCCCACCCGGCCGGACATTACCACGAATCTGATCATCAATACCGACCGGCGCACCTATCATCTGGAACTGCGTGCAACGCCCTCCACCTGGATGGCCTCGGTGTCGTGGATCTATCCGCAAGATCAGCTCATCGCACTGCGGACCACCGAAACCGAGCGGGCGCGCAATACGCCGCTGGCTTCGGGTGTGGACCTCACCGCCCTCAATTTTGGCTATCGGATCGACGGGGATAGGCCCGACTGGCGGCCGGTGCGTGTGTTCGATGATGGCCGGCAGATCTTCATCGAATTTGCTGAAGGCGTGGAGCGCACCGACATGCCGCCGCTGTTCGTCGTGGGCGACACCGGAACCACCGAGCTGGTCAATTACCGCGTCGTCGGCCGCTATATGATCGTCGACCGGCTTTTTTCCCGTGCCGAACTGCGGCTTGCTTCGGGCAAACGCGAGGCAAAGGTCAGCATCGAGCGCGAAAGCCCGCACCGTAAGGGCCGGTCATGAGCGGGCCGGGAGGAGAAAGGGCTGAAGCTGGGGAGCCGGTAGCCGGCCTGCCGCAGGATCCCGCAGCCAGGCCGAATACCGGGGAGGAACCGGAAGCGGCGCCAGTTACCGCTCCGCGCCCCGTCCATGATGGGCAGGCATTCCGGTTGCGCGGCGATCCGCCGTCCGTCATGCGCCTTTCGCGCAAGGCGCTTGCCTCTGTCGGTGCGGTCGCCTGCCTCAGCATCGGCGGCGCGCTCGTCTATGCACTTCTGCCCGCGCGTCATGCCGACGCACCGAATCTCGTCGAAACCGAGAGCCGGAATAAGGCGGATAATGTGACCGCGGCGCCGGCCAGCTACGACAAGGTTCCCAAGCTCGGTCAGCCGCTCCCGGGCGACCTCGGCCGCCCGATCCTCTCGGCGCAGCAAAATGGTCAGCCCGTTCCCGCGCCGCCCATGGGGACGCCGGCTCCTCAATCGGTGGACCCGCGCATCGCTGCAGCGGAACAGGCCCGCCAGCGCATCGTGCAGGAGCGCGACACCGCGCGCACCAGTCGATTGTTCCTCGGCGAAGCAATGAGCGGCGCGCGCGCTTCGGCGGCGTCTGCAGAGCAGGCTATGCCGCCCGCTTCAGTTGGCATTGCGGCCAATCCGGCTCCCGCGCCGACTGGCAAGCGGGGCTTTATGGCCGTCGCCGCCGACCGCTCCACCGCCAGCGATGAGCGGATCGCGCCACCGGCTTCACCTTATATCGTGCAGGCGGGCAGCGTCATCCCGGCCGCGTTGATCACCGGCATCCAGTCGGACCTGCCCGGCCAGATCGCCGCCCAGGTTACACAGAATGTCTATGACAGCCCGACGGGACGCATCCTTCTCATCCCGCAGGGCTCGCGGCTGATCGGAGAATATGACAGCGAAGTCTCGGCGGGCCAAAGCCGCGTGCTGCTCGCCTGGGATCGTCTTATTCTTCCAGGCGGCCGCTCGATCCTGCTGGACCGCCAGCCAGGTGCCGATGCGTCCGGTATGGCGGGGATCCGGGATCGCGTGAACTATCATTGGGGCAGCATGCTCAAGGCCGCGCTGATCTCGACGTTGCTGGGCGTCGGCACCGAACTCGCAACCGACAGCGACGACGCGTTGGTCGAGGCGTTGCGCTACGGCACGCAGGACACGATCAATCAAACGGGACGCCAGGTCGTGCAGCGTCAACTCGGTATCCCCCCGACGCTCACCATACGCCCAGGCCATGTCCTTCACGTCATCGTGACGCGAGATTTGGTGCTCGAGCCGCCGCGGGAGGAACAGTGATGAGCAAGCTGAAACTGGGGCCGATCGACGATGACAAGCCGGTCAAGCTGACACTGGACCTGCCCGCGTCCGTCCACCGCGATCTCATTGCCTATGCCAGGGTTCACGCCGCCCAGACCGGCCTTTCTCAACCGCTTTCCGTCGAACGCCTGATTGCGCCGATGCTTGATCGGTTCATGGCCACCGATCGCGGCTTTGTCAGGAACAGAAGTCAGTCCGGGTCCAAATCGGATTAAATTTCGGATAGCGGATACACAAGCGCTTCCTATACGCTAGAATAGCGCGCCGCTTGCTTGCGAGCGGAGTGACCGGGTGACTGGCGCGCATGTCCAGGCTCAAGCTAAAGGCGTCGGTGCGTGCTCCCAACGCACGATCTCACTACTCGGTCACATTTTCACGTAATTGACCATATCTGCGTAGCCGATAGCTTCGATTATAATCGGATTATAATTCGATTATAAAATAGATTGCTGCAACTCGATCTGAAACCCTTCCGCTTGCGGCTAATCGAGTCGCGTGAAGGAAGGAGTGAAACAATGGAACGCACCGAAGTAACAGAGGAGGTCATCGACCTGGGCAAGGCGTCGGTCGAAACCAAGGGCGAGGCGCTGATCGATCAGGATGTCGGCGGAGGCCGGCAGCAGTTCCTCACCGGAATCGCGCAGGACTGACTGGAGAGGGCGTGCGTTTTCTTCGCACGCCCTTTCTTGCGGATGCCCGCAATGCACTATGGGACGGCACCCGGGATATTCTACTGTCGCGCAGGGTCACGCGTAATTTTTCTGGATGTGAATAGGGATCGCTATTTCCAGTTAGGCGCAGATCTCGAAGCCAGTTTCCTGTCCGTCATCGAAGGACATTCCGCACCGACGTTGGCCGTTTCAACCCTGACCGAGAGGGGTATCCTGTGTTCGAAAGACGGCAACGAAGTGAGGCAGCAGGTCGAATTGCCTGTGCCGTCTCGGGCAGCGGATGCGCTGAAGGGTGAGACAACCCTGGGCGAAACGCTGAGAACTCTCCTTACCGAAACCCGGATCAGGAAACGGCTCGACCGGCAGGGACTGGCATCGGTCATTTCTTCCCTGCGCAGCGAGAAAGCCCGGGCGGTCACTGCTTCAATCGATCATCGTCTGCCAGCCAGAACAATCAGGGCCTTCGAACTGGCGAAGCTCGCCAGGACGCCGGCAAACCGATGCCTGTCGCGCTCGATCGCGCTTGTTCAACGGCTCGCCGCACTTGGATGTGCAGCCCATCTCGTGATGGGTGTCAGGGGTATTCCTTTCGCCGCGCATAGCTGGGCACAGATTGGCGACGTCGTTCTCAACGACTCGCCCGAGGAGGTCGCGCGCTTTACGCCGATCTTTGTCCTGTGAGCGCCCTTCGCTTTCTCCTGCGCATGCGAAAGGGCCGGCAATCCCCGCTGCGGATCAGCCTCGTTCAATCTCCATCCGTTTCTTCCGATGATGAGGCTCTATTATGGTGCAGCGATCCAGCAAGGGTGCTGCACCTTCCGGCCGATCAGGGCGTGATCATCGGCCGCCTGTTCTCCCGCGAGACATTTTCAGCCATTGAGGAGATGACCGCTGCCGAAGCAGCTAGGCTTGTCGATTCGGGCGGTGCCGCGTTGATCAAGGACTATTGGGGCGCGTATGTTGCCGTCCATCAAAGCGACGATGTCGGCGGCTATTCCATCATAAGAGCCCCATCGGGCTTTTTGCCATGCTACCAGGTTGAAACGCACGCGCATCATATCTGGGCCTCGGACCTGCATACGCTGTCCGCGGCGGGCATTGCCGTGTCGAAGGTGGATTGGGAACGCCTTTATGAGCATCTCCAATGGCCTGACGTGCGCCGTCGGCACAGTTGCATCGATGGCGTGTCGGAACTGGCGCCCGGCAGCGCAAGGACAGTATCCGGCCATGAAGCTGGAGATCGAATGCTGTGGGAGCCGTGGATATTCGTTCACCCGAACATGGCGATCGATCCGGATCAGGCCGTCACGCGCCTGCGCGACACCGTCTTTGCATCGGTCAGTGCTCTTGCGTCAGACTATCAAAATATCATCGTGGGCGTGTCCGGCGGTCTGGATTCGTCGATCGTCTGCGCCGCACTGACACGGGGAGGACACCGCTTCAGTTGTCTGACCATGGCGACCACTGATGCCAGCGGTGACGAACGCCGCTATGCCGCCAGCGTCGCAGCCGTGGCCGGAGTCCCTCTTGCGGCGCATCAATATGCCGTCGACAATATCGACCTTAGCCGTTCATCCGCAGCGCACCTGCCGCGCCCTGTTGGGCGCCCGTTTTTGCAGGAATTGGACA
Source organism: Sphingobium sp. 66-54 (assembly GCA_001899715.1). GTDB lineage: Bacteria > Pseudomonadota > Alphaproteobacteria > Sphingomonadales > Sphingomonadaceae > Sphingobium. The sequence goes on along the minus strand of MKWI01000020.1, from coordinate 43,605 downwards.
GGGCCTACGCTGCGGAAATATGCAAGACTGGTGCGGACGCGATATTTACAGGGAATGGCGGGGACAACGTCTTCTGCTTTCTCCATTCCGCAGCCCCGGTCGTTGATCGTTTCCGCCAAGAGAAAGGCCTGAAGCCAGCCTGGAACACGCTGCTGGATATGTGCCGGGTGACCCAATGCGACATCCCGACGATGGCTCGCGCGGCCTTTAAGTTGTCGCGCACCCGGCCGTCTCTCGTGGCGTCTGAACCCGACCTGACACTCCTCAATGCCGCGTGTGCCGTCCTTGCGCAATCCGCGCCGCTCACGCCCTATATGGATAGGGGGGCCGGACGGTTTCCCGGCAAACTGGCGCACGTCCGCTTGCTTCAGCGCATCCAGAACTTCGTGGAAGGGCAAGATCGCACCACCTTTCCTCCCATGGTTCCGGTGCTTCTCGCTCAGCCCATCGTCGAGACCTGTCTGCGCATATCGAGCTGGCAGTGGTGCGAAGGCGGCATCAACCGATCGGTCGCGCGGCGGGCATTTGGCGGCTTTCTCCCCCGACAGGTGGTCCATAGGACGTCCAAGGCCGGCCCTGACAGCGTAACGGCTGCCGCCTTCGAATCAGGTAGGCCAAAGCTTCGCGAACTGTTGCTCGATGGCCTTCTCCGTCAAAATCGGATTATCGATCCCGTGGCCGTGGAGCAGGCCCTGTCCAGCGCGCGGACAAGTCGCGACCAACTCCTCTACCGTATTCTTGATCTCGCCGACGCAGAGGCTTGGGCGCGGTCATGGTCCGCCGGAAGCAGCGATAGCGCATTGGGCCGATAAATCCGGGGCACCCTGCATGGTCTGCCATCGGGCGTATTGGGCACGCTTGTCCGGCGAACAATCCATTCGCCTCATCAGCCAGAATTCAAACCAGTCGACATTCCGCTCGTATATCGCCAACCGGTGCGCAGGCTGCCATTTGATATGCGGCTCATCCTTGAACACATACATTTCGATGGGATTGCCGCGCCTGCGGAAAGCCTCCATGACATCCAGACCCGCTTCATACTCATCGTCGCTTGTCTGCACCAGGATGGGCACGTCGATCTTGCCGGCGTTTTGAGCCAAGGAAAGCGGGTTCCAGAAGCGATCATTGCTGTCTTCGAAGAGAGGATAGCCCATCTCTCTCAGATAGCTCTCGTAGCCAATACCTCCGTTGAGCGGCAGCGCCACCTTGTCCTCGCAGCAAACGCCAAGGGAAGCGACCTTGAAGATCCGGCTGTTGATGAGCGCCCATTGGGTCATTGTCGTGCCTTCGCTGAACCCGGAAATGCCGATCCGGTCGGGATCGATCAGTCCGGTCGCGATTGCCCGGCGAACAGCTTCCTCGAGCGCGGACTGAACGCTGCGGCGATCGATCCAATCCTTGCGCGCCAATTGCCGATATTCGAGCTCGCTTCGTGCTTCCCGCGTTCCCGGCACGCCGAATGGGCGTTCAAAGCTCAGCACGGCGAATCCTCGTCCAGCCAATACCTGAATAGGGACTTCATCGCCGGTGCCGCCGCGGAGAAAGCCGCGACTATTATATTGCACGACAACCATCGGTAGCTTTTCGCCTGTCGCTGTGTTGGGCGGCAAAACCAGATCGGCAAAACACTCCATGCCAAAAGCGTTGCGAAATCGCAGCCGATAGACTTTGCCTAGGCGCAGCCCGGCCATTTGGGGATTGGGATCGAATATCGTTCGCGATCGCATCGTGCGGATGCCGATCGCCACCAAGTGCCGGGTTTGTCTCGGGCCTTCGCGCAGGCAGATCAGTTCGGCAGCGTTCAATGCGCAGCCGACCAGCGCGTCTTCTGTGCTCATCATGGCAACTGGGGCTTTGGCGCCGCCATTCCACCGATAGAGAGTGGCGCGGCTTCCTCCCCATCCATCGCGGGCGAGGAACAGCAGGGTGTCGCTCTTTGGCATCCACCATAAACTCTGGATGCCGCCGCATGCGCTCGTGTCGCATATCGTGATGCTGCCGGAGCGCCACCGAATGTGCAGTTGGCTGGGAGACAATAGAAGCGATCGGTCAAGCTTCCGGGACCATGCCACATTGCCGCGCCCGTCAGCCGCGAACCGGATCGCGTCCGGTGGCCGGTCGGCACCGGCCGAAGGCCCGAGCAGCGCTATTTCCTCGGGCGAAGCGTCCCGCCGATCATGATCGGACAAAGCGACATGGAAGTATCGCGTCGGGTAGCTTCCCACCGGGTAGGGCCGATCCGACATCATGGGACTGAAACGTGCGTCGAACAGATAGCCCCTGCGCGCCTCTTCATCGATCCTGGCCTCGGCCCTGGCGAGGTCGGGACGTCCTGCCACTATTAGGCTCTTTCCGTCAGCGGCCCAGGCGAAGTCCTCAACTTCAAAATCGAGATCCGTTGCAGCACGAGCAACGCCTCCAGTGGAGGGGACGATCCAGACCTGCGTGCTGTCGTTGACCCGTTTGAGATAAGCGATCGTTGCCCCGTCGGGCGACCAGCGCGGTGTGATAATCTGCGCGGTCCCCGCACGCACCGCCGCCAAATTGCGTAGATCGAAGAGAGAACGGATGAATTGCCCGCCTCGGTCCAGTTCGACGGGGCTGCCCGATCCCGATCGAGGGACCAGAATGAGTCGCTGGCAAAAGCTGTTCGTTTCCGGATTGCCTCGCCGCTCCATCAAGGCAATCTGGCGGCCATCAGGTGACACGCTGAATGGACTTTCCGTATCGAAGGGACTCGATCGGCCAATGTCGGAAATGGTTGCAAGGTCGCGCGAGGTCATGACGCGAGGAGGCGAAAGCGGCGCCGCTTCTTGCTCAAGGGCAGAACAAGGGTCGATGCCCTGAGCCGGAATGCCCGCGGTGACGGCCACTAACAGCGCGATGCCGGCCAACATCACCAGCTCCGCGATACGGTCAATCCGAGAAAGCGACCGATCGCCGAATAATTCGTCGAATCATAGGGTGTGTCGGTCGAACCGGTTACCCGAATGATGTCAGGCTTTGCATTGAACATATTGTTGGCAACGATCGTGATCGTCAGCGCTGGCGACCGGGAGGAAGAGTTCCCAATGTCCACCCTGGCCGCGAAGTCGAAGGTCAGGATGGAGTCGACCGAACTCGACGGGAGGAAGCGATTGTCCGTGACGCTGCCCGTATAGTTGGCGAACATCGACACGTTGAAGCGCCGCGCTTCCCAACTGGCGCCGAGACGTCCGCGCCAATGGGGCGGGTTGAAGATCACGCCCGCAAGCTGGGTGAGCGGCAGGAGCGGGGTGAGCTGCTGGTCGCTTTTGAGATAAGTCGCCGATCCGTTCAGCCCGATATTTTGATCCGGGCTGATGGAGAACCGAACGCTGGTGTGTATGTCGACGCCCTCAATGTCCTGTCGGGCAAGATTGAGGTTGCGGTTGTCCACGAGGACGAGCACGTTTGCTGGATCGAATGGGGCACCGGTATAGTTGGTCAAGCCATAAAGCGAGCCCGCCACGAGTCCGCCCAGCAGCCCGGTCGAAGGGGAATAGTTCAACAGGCTGACATAGCCGGGCTGACTGAACGCGGATGCGATCGATCCGGCGATCGGTCTGGCGACGCGATCCCGATAGCGCACGTTGAAATAGCTCGCGCCGACGCGAAACCCTTCGAGCGCTTGAGGATGAAATTCGAACCCCGCCGACCAACTGCGCGCACGTTCGGGTTCCAGGTCCGGGTTTCCGCCGCTTGCATAGAAGATCGTGCCCGAGGCGGCTGGAACATACCAGCTGGCGGGGAGAAGATAGGCCTCGTAACCGACATGTTGCTGATAGAGCGTGGGTGCCTTGAACGATCGGCCCCACGAGGCCTTGATCGTGAGGTCGCTATTGGGTTCGAGGACAGCACCAAGTTTCGGCGTCGTGACGCTCGCCATGCCCGGATAATTCTCATAACGTGCGGCGGCGGTAATTGTGAACCGACGGACCAGCGGCACACTTTGCTCTGGAGCGATCACCGGAAGCTGGACCTCTCCAAAGAGATAGTGACTTTTCCGGCTGGCGTCGAACGCAGCGGCAAGACCTTCATTTTCGTAACGCGAATAGCGCATGCTGCTGGAGCGATATCCTCCACCGATCGCCACGCGCAGATCTCCTGCGGGCAAGGAGACGAGCGGTCCATCGATCACCAGTTCGGTGGTCAAGGTAGTGTTACAGTAGCAGCCGGACGTCACCGTGCCGGTCATGCCCGGCTGGTTGAACAACCTGTTGTAGCGACTGTCGTCCCTGCCATAGGCGAGCGAGGCTTTTGCCATCCATTGGCCGCCCAGGTTCACATCGATGGCCGGGATGATGGAGAAGGCCTTCGTCGTTGGAGCGTATCGGGACTCTGTGAGACCAGCGTTCCCCAGGCTGCCCGAGGTAATAGTCGAACGCCGGTTGCTGTAGAGTCCGTCAACCTTGAACTCGATGCCCGGTGCTATCGTCTGGCGACCAGAAATCGTTACGGAATGTTGGCGGATCGAGGGGTAGAGGGAGCTCCCCGGCGCCAGCGAGTCCGTATAGCTGCGTTCCCGCGCATAGATCGCTGAATTGTGTGCGAAGTGATAGGCGGCGATCAGGTTGCCGGATGCCCAGCTTGCACCGCCGACGACATCAACACCTTGCTGGAAGTTGCCGCCATCGGTTGAACCTCCGATCCGTGCCGAGGTCTTCAATCCCGTAAAGTCTCTGCGAAGTATGATATTGGCGACGCCTGCCACCGCGTCCGACCCATATTGCGCGGAAGAACCATCGGGCACGATCTCGATCCGCTCGACCGCTTCGACCGGTATGGCGGAAATATCGACGCCCCCGAACGCGCCATCATAAGGGAGCCGATGGCCGTTCAGCAGCGTCAGCGTCGCATCGGAACCAAGACCACGCAGGTTGAGATGCGCCGCTGAATTGAGATTGGTGTTGAGCTGCCCGGCACCGAAGCCGACGCCAGGGTTCTGGCCACCACTGAAGTTCTGGGGGATATTGCGAACCACCTCACCCAGATCCGACTGTCCGGCATTTTCGATGTCCGACCGGGATACTGTAATTCTGGCGGAGGGGATATCGGCACCACGTATGAGGCTGCCAGTCACAACGATCTCGCTGTCGGCCGCCTCATCGTCTGCCGTCGCTATCGCTGCCGATCGCCCCCGGATGATCACGGCTCCGTCGCGGAAGCGAGCACGCAGGTTCGTGTCGGCCAGCAAGCGCTCGATCGCCTGCCGTGCGGTGAGCGCGCCTTCGAGCCTGGGCGCGGGAACGCCGTTCACATCCTCGGCCGACGCATAAAGCTCCCAGCCTGCCTTGGCCGCGACGCTGCGCAACGCATCACCCAGATCCTGGGCCTGGAGGTCGAACTGATAAGTCTGATCGCTCTGCGCCAACGCCGGCATCGGCAACGTCGCCATCGCGGCACCCGCCAGCAGCACCGAAAGCCCGTGAAACCGTTTCTCTGCCATATGTCCCCCTGATGATCATGAGCTTTGCCGGTCGGCGCGCTCTTGATCGGGGTATCGACGCAGGCTGCAGGGGGGCCGTCAGTCACCCCCGCAAATTATTTTTTCGGCTATTCTATTGGCGGCGCAGATGGATACCATCGGCCCGGCGTGAGATGCGGAGCTGGAACAACTCGGCCATCCGGCTGGTGAACCTGTCCGTCTCGGTGAGCTGGAACCGCCCTGACGCGGCGAGGCTCGCAAGTTTCGGGTCGTCGAGAATGATCGGTCTCTTGGCATAGCGATTGGCTTCGCGGATAAGCTCGCCGAGCGAGATCGTGCGATATTCCACCCATCCGCTCGGCCAGTCGCGCGTATCGGCCGTCGGCGCCGTAACCACTCGCAGCGCGAAATCGCCTCCCGCGTAGAGGACGGGATGGTCGATCGTGAGCGGCATGCTCTCGCTCTGCTTATCCTTCGTATCGCGTGCCTTCACACCGGCTGAGCCCGACCGCAGACGCAGTTCGACACGCCCATTTCCGTCCACCCCGACATCGATCGCCCCTTCGGCCGCGACGACATCGCCATTACCGGCCCGGATCGTGAAGGGGCGCGGATCGGCCGCCACGACGAAGCGCGCGCGGCCCTTGCGCAGCAGGGCGTGGCGTTTGCTCCGTTCGATCACCACCTCGACCCGGCTATCGGTGTCGAGAGTCACCAACGATCCATCGGCCAGCGTGAAACGCCGGATATCTCCATGACCCGTCGCATAGGTCTCGGCTCGGGCCTGCGACAAGAGCCACGGGAGCGGCAAGTTTGGGAGGAGCCCGACGGTCAGGGCAACCATTGCCGCCGCCGCGATCGCGCCGGTCGCCCATCTGCGTCCCCTGCGGCTGGGGCCTGCGGGGTTGAGCGGAGTTGCATGATTCTTGGCCGGAAAGGAGTGAATCGTTGCACTGGGCGAACCGGCTCGCGTCTTACGACCGGGCTTGTAGAGGGCCGGGAGGGATTGCCCCAGAAACTGTTCGATGCGCTCACGCTCGGCGGGCTTCATCGGTGCCACCAGCATCGCATTGGCGAACGCCTCGGCGTTGGTCTTGGATGCGGCGACCCAGGACTGGAATTCGGCGAGCAGCGCCTCTGTTGGCGTTTCCTTCAACCGGAAACACCAGGCTGCCGCTTCGAGATCGGTTGATGACGAGGCTCTGCCGCCCGGCCATTCTTCATCGCTCATCGATGATCCTTCACCGCCGCGGCGACGAAGGCGATCGCACGCACCATATGATATTGCACTGTCGCCATGCTGATCCCGAGTTGTTCGCTGATCTGACTATAGGTGAGTTCTTCGTCCCGGCTCATCACAAAGACCCGGCGCGTTTTCTCGGGCAGATCATTGACGGCCTGCTCGTAGATTCGCAACAGGTCGGCAGCTTCGAGATTCAGTGTCTGTTCCGGCAGAACGCTCGCATCGCGCTGCTCGTCGAGAGGAAAGATCACGATATTGTTATCGCTCTCGCGGCGGCGCGCGCGGTCGATCAGCAGGTTCCTGGCAATGCGCCTGACGAACGCCGCCGGGTTGGCGAGACGCGATGCCTGCGCACTGCTCGCCGCCCGGGCAAACACCTCCTGTACCAGATCGGGCGCGGCGTCATGTCCCGCCCGGCGTCCCAGATAGCGCAAGAGCGCGCTGCGTTCTGTGCGAAACGTCTCGTCCAGGCTGGTCGCCGGGGCCTCTTCACAGGCAGGCTCGAAGACGTCGACCGGGCAGTTATGCGCTCCCGACGAAACGGAAAAAGGAGGCCGATGGCCGCGAAATGGCGGAGCGGACGATGACACGTGGAACTTCCCGGGGCAGCAGCGCATGATGGCCGGGAAGCCGGCCATGATACTTCCAACGCTGTGCCGCCGTCAGGCAATCCAGACGGATGCCCTTGTCCGGTACGGCCGCCTGTCCTTCATGGACCGGCGCTCTTGATGCCTGGCGCGATTAAGGCGCGAACGATCGCCAGACTGTTCGTCCTCGCAACCCGAACATGGCGGGAACGAACCGGGAAGGCAAGCCATTCAAGTTACTCAGCATTCACCGCGATAGCTGAAGAGTGACGGATTTATATGGCGCGACGTGTTGGTCTCATGCGCGATTGTTCAGCCTTTCGCATGATGGTCCAAGCAGGTTCCAAGCATCGTCCAGCACCTCGCCAAAATCCACACCGGTCAGCTCAAGTGATTCGCCATAGGCGAACCATCGTCGCCGCGCGGCGGGATCCGCCGCCATATCCTCCGACAGGCCATGCGGACGCTTTGCCGGAACCTCGGTTGACCTGCGCGCGAATGTGGCGGCGATCGCCGCGTCGAGCGCATCCGCATCGATCGGCACCATCTTCGGAATGGCCCATAGGTCGTGGAAGTCTTTCATGCGTCCATTGGCAAGGCCGAGCGCGACGATGGCCTGGAATTTTTCGGCAATGACCGATGCCGGCGGATAAGCGCGGATGCTGGGCTGATCCATGTCGAGCAGCGAGGGATAGTCGATGCGATGCGCGGCATCTGCCAGGGCATCGCCGAAGCCGATATCGAGGACGACCGGAATGCGGGTGCGCTCGAGATAGGCCGATGTCCGCAGGCGAATGCCGCCATATTCCATGTCTTCGCGAATTGCCGTGGCGATCAGCGCATCGGTATCGAATACCAGCCCGTCCCCCGCCGGGACCGCCATGATCTCGGCGAAAATCTGTTTCAGGGTTTCCTCATCGGCTTCGCCGAAGCCGAGGAAATCGGCATCGCGCGTTTCCCTCATTCCCCCTTCGAGCCACAGGGTGACAAGCATTCCGCCCTTGAGGATGTAGTGATCGCGATATTGCGAGAGCGAAAGCCGGCAGAGCAGGCGTTCGAGCGCGAAGCGGACGAGCAGGACATCGAATGCGCGCCCCTCCTGCCGCGCCTTGTTGAGGAGGCGCTGTTTCACCGACGCGGCGATATTGGTGAGACCATCAGCCATTGAAAGTGAGTGCCTCCAGATAGGGACGCATGATCCGCCACGCGCCGCCCGAGCGAGCGGCTTCGGCGATCTGCCCTGGTGTTGCCTTGCGCTGCTCGATTGCAGCGCGCAGTCCCTCGACGGCGACCGAGCGGTCGACCAGCCGACCGTTGCGAAACAGGTCGGCAAGCGTCTTGGCCGCCGAGTAGATCGGCACATCGACCCCTGCGATCTTGTGATGCTCGATGCCCTGTCGCAGATATTTCTCGGCGAAGCGGACGATCCTTGTCGGCGGATAGGCTGGAACCGGGGACCAGCCGCTCGGTCCGATCGCGACCCAGACCCTGCGCGGCATTTGATCGGTCAGACCGTGGAAAGCGAGCGCCGAGATCATGGCTATCACGCCCTTGGGGGTACGCTTGGCGACCTCGGCGAGCGCCTGGTCCGTGTCGATGTCGCTTCGCGAATCCTGGTAGAGGCCGCGGCCGATCCTGACGAGTTCGCCATTTTCGAGCGCCCGCTGGATGGTCGTGCCCGCGACCCCCGCCTTGCGCAGTTCCTGCGCGCGGACGATCCCATGCTGCGCCACCATCGCGCGGAGATGATCACGCTGAGTGTATGGCATGGTCGGCATGTTACAAAACCTCTAATAAATTCAGTTTTAGTTAGAGGTTTTGTAACATTGTGGATTGTGAATTGCAAATCCGGTGCGGTCAGTCACGCCAGTTCTTGATTGGGCGGGCCGGCCTTGCGGTCGTCGGGCTCTATCGCCGCATTCGCGGCGACCGGGCCGTGCGCGTCCCGGCCCCGGAGGGTTACGATCCCTCCCGCGTGACATCCTGTTCGAGGGCGACGAGGCGTTCAGTGCAGATCGCATGGACGTGTCCGCCCAGTTCCTCGACGCGCGCCGCGAGCCATTCGAGCTGCTCGGTGCTGATCCGGTAATGCTTCGAATAGCGGGCCTTCACATAGGCTTCCTTGAGCTTTTCGAAGAGCGTCCGGTCGGCCTTCCGTTCGCGCGGCCAGGCATCGACCAGCCGAAGGTCGAGACGTTCGGCCTGGGTGCGCAGGAAGCCGAGATTGTGGACATGTGGCGTGTAGAAGGTCGCGACGAGAAGGACGCAGTGGTAGAGGAACTCGGTGGATTGGTGGAGATCGAATGCCGCCGGTCTAAGGAAACCTTTCTCGAGACCCACCTTGAAAATTTCGAAGCGCTGCATCGCGGCAGGGAACCACTCTTCGAAATATTCCGTCGCCATAGCCAGCGCCTGCTCGGGCGTCTTCGGCTTGGGCTTGTGCAGTTCGCTGTCCTCGAACTGGTAGAGCGCGACGCCGTCGCGTGCGACATCCATGAAGAAATAGCGGCCGTGCGCCAGGCCATCATTTACTTCCTGCAGCGTGTGGACGATGAAATTGACCGGCGTCTTGAGCGACTTGGTGATCGACAGCTCGCGGTTGAGCCGATCCTCCAGCTTCAGCCAATAATCGACCCGGTCGGTCAGCCTTTTGTCATTGACGATGATCAGCAGGTCGAAATCCGATTGATAGCCCTTGGCCGTATGCGGCTCATCGACCCAGCCGCCGCGTGCATAGCTGCCATAGAGAATGATCTTCTCGATCCGGCCCTTCTTCTTCCATTGATGCGTGGCGAGCGCCAGCGCATCTTCAAACTCCTCGAAGATGATCTGCACGACGCGCTCGATTTCGCGTCTTTTCTGTGCCGGAAGATGATCGAGGCCGGTGCGCATCGGGACAACCTAACAGCACAGGGCGCACTTTGCACCCATGAAACACCAATCATGCCTCAAAAATTGAATCGAGACACGAAAGGATATTCATGGCATAATGGTGCTACTGGATAACGACTGGCTTCGGCACTCATGGAACGAAGGGGTTTAAGAGGTACGCGATGACGGTTCAGGTGACCATCACTCCGAACGGCCGGATGAGCTTGCCCGCCGATATCCGCAAACGCCTGGGCCTCGCTGGAGGCGGATCACTGCTCGTCGAAGAGACGCCCGATGGCGTGATCCTGCGGACTGTTGCCCAGTCGATCGCGCATGCGCAGGCATTGGCCAAGAAATATACCGCCGGCAAACCCGAGGCGTCGGTGGATGCGTTCCTTGCGGGCCGCCGCGAGGATTCCGGCGAGTGAGCGAAGCGGTCCTCGATGCTTCGGCGCTGCTGGCATTGCTGAAAGAAGAAGCCGGAGCCGGAAAGGTGGCCGACGCGATCGCTACATCGCGCATGACCTCGGTCAACTATGCCGAGGTCGTGAGCCACTTCATTCACGCGGGCATGCCTGCCAGCGAAGTCGATGCCATGCTGCATCCCTTGCCGATGATCATTGTCGAGGCGGACCAGGCCCTTGCGACCATCGCCGGAAGGCTGAGGGCCGTGACGGCCGAGGCAGGCTTGTCGCTTGGCGACAGATTCTGCCTGGCGCTCGCGCTGCGCGACGGGCTGCCCGCTCTCACGGCGGACAGGACGTGGCGGACGATCGCTGACGCCGCCAGCGTGAAAGTCTCGGTCATTCGATAGCCGCGCATCGATCAGCGGCCCCTGAAACGCCTGAACCGCTCCTTCGCATCGGCCTCCTCGACGGCCAGGTTCGCATTCGCGCACTCTTCGCCGCGCATTGTCCCGTCGCGGCAGCCGGCGACGACCTGGCGAGCCTCGTCCAGATGCTCGGCGAAATATTCGCTGCTGCGCGGGGCGGCCTGGGAACAGGCCGCGAGGCTGAACGGGCCTGTGAACACCGCGAGGATCAGCTTCTTCTTCGTCATCATTTTCCTTCCCGTAGTCCCGGTCGTGAGGTCGAACGGCGTCCGTGACGTGGCTTCACGCATCAGAGGATCCTGCATACCGTGCAGCATGCACCAGATCACCGGCAACGGCGTGGCGGCGATCATGATACCGCTCGATTGCCCGCGCGAGCCCGGCCCGCTTTCCCTCACGCACAAGCGCTTCGAGAGCGGCCAGTTCTGCATGGGCGCCATCGAGGACGTTTTCCTCATGTCGTCGATAACAGCCGAGGCGCGCGGCGGCATTTCCGAGAGCCCAGTGAAGCTCGAGGCTTCCGGCCGTACTTGCGATTGCCGTAAACAGGATCGCCGTGCGCTCGCCGATACCGTCATGGCCTTGCGGCAAATCCGTGGACATGGCGATTGCACCGCACCGTCCAAGTGCAACGCCGATGAGAGCGCGGTGCCAGTCTATCAGTCCCCGAAGCTCGGTCTCGCTGAGCAGGGGAACCTGGAAGCCCTCGCCGGGCGACGAATGGACGAGCCGCTCGCCGGCAAGTCGATTGAGGCTGTCGCGCACGGGCGTCATGCTGACGCCCAGTTCTGTAGCGAGCCGGGCGGCTTCAAGGCGCTGGCCCGATGGCCAGACGCCAGTGAACAGCCGCCGCCTGAGCGTGTCGTAGGTTGGCTCGAGAACATAGGCCGGGCTCATATGTTCAGCCCCCGACCGATTGACCGAAGCCTTCTATCATCGCTGCCTGATCGGGCCTGAGCGCGTCGATCGCCCCGATATGTTCAGGTACGTCCTTGCCGAGCAGGATCGACGGGCATTGACCCTCGAAATTGCCGAGATTGGGCCGGTGCTGCCTATAGCCCGCGAGGGCGGACAGTTCGGGCGGGAAGGTGCGAGCGACCTCGGGCGGATAGGCGAGCCACTGGTTCTCATAGGGCTTGAGCCAGCCAAGGCAGTAACCGATCACGATACCGCGCCGCACATGGTCGGTTCGATTTGCGCCCGCGCCATGCGCCGTCGAACCCAGAAAACAGATGGCTGAGCCGGGACCGCATTCGGCGATGATCGGCTTACCTGTTTCCTCGCGTGCCATGCCTTTCGGCCCATGGCTGCCGGGGTAGATCTGTGTCGCGCCGTTTTCGCGCGTGAAGGACGTCAGCGGCCAGATCACATTGACGAGATATTCGTGATTTCCCTTTTCGCCCTGCCACATATCGTGATCGCGGTGCGGAAACTGGCGCATTTCGCCGGGATGGATCTCGATGGCTTGCGCCACGTTGAGCTGAATCCGGTCGCAGGCCGGCACCAGAATCTCCTCGACCATCGAAAGGATCATCGGATTGAGGACGAGCTGCGCCGCGTGGGGCGAACGCCTGAGCAGGGAGCCGAAGCGCTTGGTCCGCTCGCCATAGAAGCGGCCCCGGCAGAAGGGCGTTGCCGCGAAGACCGGATCAAGATCGGCTTCGAGCGCGGCAATGGCTCCGACCGGCAAAGCATCGGGAATGATGCAATAGCCCTCGGTGCGGAGCTGATCGGTCCAGGCCGGCTCGGCGCGGCGGAGAGGAACGAGGTTGTTCATCGGCCGCTCCCGCCTGTGCGCGGGGCCGTCAACATCAGCTTTGGCGCTTCATATACACCACTGGCCCGCAAGCCCTTGATCGTATCGCTGTCGATCCGGATGTGAAGCCCGATGAGGCGGCGCCCCTCGTGAACGACGGGCTGCCCCAATGCTTTGCAGTCCCAGCCGAAATGCCGGATCTGCTCGAACCACTCCTGCTCGGCGACACCGGTGTAGGCCGTGATACCCGTCGCCAGCGCATGCTCCGCAAGTGCGGTGACGAGCTGGTTGCGGGCGCTGCGCCGCTCGGGCGCTCGCTGGTGACGGTCGAGGCAAAAACGGGTGATCTCGCGAATGGTGGTGCCAGCCGGCACCGGACCCGCGCACAGATGGGGATAAAGATTACCGAGCAGATGGGGCTGGTCGGTCCGCAGCAATCGCGTAGACGCACGATGCTTGACGCCCTGTTCGAGCAGGATGAGATATTCTGCTTGGCGGTCGAACTGATCGACCTCGAACTCGTCTGCAAGGACGGGCAGATCCCATTTCAGAAGATCGATGAAGACCTCCTTACGCGCCCGGAACATCGCCCGCAGCGCGCTGTCCTCGTCAACTTCGATCCGTTCCCCGATCTCCTCTGGCATAACAGTCCCTCCGTGGTTGAAGCCACGCAGGAAAGAACATCGTTGCCTACCAGCGGCCCATACCAAGAAATGGGGAGAGACGCGGGACGAAACCGCAGGAATCGAACTTCAGTGTCGTATCCGCCAGCGGAAAATGTCGGCGAAGCTGATGAGGCCGTCGTACAAGGCGTAAAGGATCAGCGACGCGCGCTTGTGTGTATCGTAGCGTTCGCGGGCGTCCTTGAGGTGCTGGATCACCGTTTCATGGCTGATGCCGAGAATCCGTGAGATCTCCCAGTCCGTCTTGCCGCGCGCAGCCCAAAGGACGCAGTCGCGCTGCCGGTCGGTCAACCTTGAGTGTGCCGACCGGCCCGTCCATCCCGAGAGCCGCCTTGCGCTGGCGATGGCCATTGCGCCGAGCATTTCGGCAACGATCAGCATTGCCTGCGGGAGTGATTTACCAAGGCCGGTAACGAACGAGCACGATCCGATGACGTCGCCGGGGAGGTGTCGCGGGACGGTGAATCCGTCGGCAAGGCCATGCCGTCGTCCGGTCTCGAAGGTGGTTCTTTCCATGTCGGTCATGGGAACCAGGTCGAGGATATTTTGCCAGCCGAAGCCCAACACGCTGCGCTCCGCCGCGCGGCGGACCGGATCGGTCGCCGCCAGATTGAAGCCGATATACACATCGGCCCAGCTTGCCGGATAATCATGGACCAGCAAGGATGCGCCGCTGTCGGCGCCGCAGCCGATTTCAAGCGAAAGCGCAAAACGATCGAAACCCATGTCGCCGGCCGCGCGCGCCAAAGCCTCGTGTAGATCGTCGATCGAGGATGCCGTTAGAATGCTGTCACCAAGTAACTCCACCAATGCAAGTCGCATAGACCCCTGTTACGGCCGCGAGCGCAGTCCCAACCCGCAAACCCACGCACCGCCCTTCAACTAATGGACACCAGGAATCCCGTCTCACGCTACGCCTGATGTCCTGTTTCACACTCCTTTCCCTTCGAAAATTTGGGTACATTAGAAATCGGTCGCCGGCATCTCCGCGTTGGAATGACAGCATTCATGCAGCCAGCGCTTCGAGAACCGCGCACTGCGGAACGGCATCGCCCGAACATTGCGCCGCGGTTTTGGCAAGGATGGTCTCGATCCGGCGAAGGTCGGCGATCTTCGCACGTACGTCGGCCAGATGCAGTTCGGTGCGCGCCTTCACTTCGGCGCAGGTCTGCGTGCCGCCGTCAACCAGCGTGAGCAGGCCGCGAATTTCCTCGATCGTGAAGCCGAGCGCACGCGCGCGCATGATGAAGCGAAGGCGACGAACGTCGTTCTCGCCGTAGAGGCGATAGCCCTTGGCGCTGCGCAGCGGCTCGGCGAGCAATGCGGTCTTTTCATAGTAGCGGATGGTTTCGAGATTGCAGCCCGTGGCTTTCGCCAAATCGGCGCGCTGCAAGCGCATTCCCAAGGCAGGATGGCTCATTCAGAAAAACCTCTTGAGTCTGTATCTACTACAGACCTTAGGCTCATATCGAATCAAAAGCGAGGCCGAGTCGCATGAGCTATAACGATGTCGAAACGACGGGGCTGAATACGCCAACCGAAAAGCGAAAGCAGACCCTGTTCGCGACCGGCGGCGTCATTGGCGCGGTCCTCGCATCGACCTGCTGCATCGCGCCACTCCTGCTTTTGACGTTGGGCATTTCCGGCGCCTGGATCGGAACCCTCACCGCGTTCGAGCCCTACAAGCCCTATTTCGCGGCCGTGGCCGTCATCTTCATCGGGCTTGGCTTCCGGCAGGTCTATTTCAAGGCCAAGCCGGCCTGTGTGGATGGATCGTACTGCGCGCGGCCGGAGTCCTCACTGATCATCAAGACCGTCCTCTGGCTGGCGACGCTGCTGGTCGCCCTGGCCCTGACGATCAATTGGTGGGCGCCGCTATTCTATTAGGAGAAGCTGACATGAAACATCCCGTCATTATTGCCGCTGGCGCACTCGCTCTGGGCGCTGCTTCGATCCCGTTCGTGAGCGTTCTATCACCGCTTGCCGCGCAACCGGCAGCAGCACGGACTGAGGCCACACGGACGGCGACTTTCGTGATCCGGAACATGACTTGTGCGCTTTGCCCGGTAACGGTCAAATCGGCGATGGAGCACGTGCGCGGCGTGCGATCGGTCGCTGTCGATTTCGATGCCAAGACCGCGACCGTCGTGTTTGATTCATCTATCACGACGCTCAAGGCGATCGCCGCCGCATCGACCAATGCCGGTTACCCGGCAATCGCGAAGAACTGATTGGACTGATATGGCTGGTATCGGCGTTCGCCATGTGAACCGGAAGGGAAGCTATGACCTTGCTGTCATAGGCGCAGGGTCGGCAGGTTTCTCCACAGCGATAACCGCAGCCGAGCAGGGCGCAAAAGTGGTCCTCGTCGGCCACGGCACTATCGGCGGCACTTGCGTCAACGTCGGCTGCGTGCCGTCAAAGACCATGATTCGCGCGGCCGAAGCGCTTCACGATGCGCGCGCAGCGGGACGGTTTCCCGGCCTTGCCGGTGATGCACAGCTTACCGACTGGCGCCGCCTGATCGCGGCCAAGGACGATCTCGTTGGGATGTTGCGGCAGAAGAAATATATCGACCTTCTGTCTGAATATGACGGCATCACCTATCTCGAAGGGCGCGCGCGGTTGAACGGCGCAGGTGTCATCGTCAACGATACGCCCGTTGCAGCCGGCAAGATCGTCATCGCCACTGGCGGCCGGCCCGCCGTGCCGTCGATACCGGGCATCGAGAAGGTCAACTATCTGACCAGCACATCGCTGCTAGACCTCAAGGATCTGCCAAGAAGCCTGATCGTCGTCGGCGGCGGATATGTTGGCGCCGAGCTTGCCCAGATGATGCGCCGCATGGGCGTCGATGTCACCGTGGCTTGCAGGTCGCGGCTGCTGCCACAGGTGGAGCCAGACGTGTCCGCCGCGCTCTCGGAAGCGTTCCGGTCCGAGGGCATCGGGCTCCATTGCGGAATTACGTACGACGCCTGCCGGGAAGACGAGAGGGGCGTTACCGTCTGTGTCGAGGATGGGCGCCGGCGACACGAACTCAAGGCCGAACGGCTGCTGGTCGCCACAGGCCGCACGCCCAATACCGAAGCTTTGGAGTTGCCATACGCCGGCGTCGCTCAAGATGCACGCGGCGCCATCATCATCGATGACCGCATGCGCACGTCAAAGGCGGGAGTCTACGCCGCTGGCGACGTCACCGACCGCGACCAGTTCGTCTATATGGCGGCCTATGGGGCAAGGCTTGCCGCGCTCAATGCGCTGAACGGCGACAGCCTCGCCTACGACAACAGCGCAATGCCGTGGGTCGTGTTCACGGATCCACAGGTCGCAGGAGTGGGACTGACCGAAGCCATGGCCAGGCAGCGGGGCTTTGCCGTTGAAACGTCGGTGATTTCGCTCGACCAGGTGCCTCGTGCGCTCGCCGCCCGCGATACGCGCGGGCTTGTCAAGCTGGTCGCCGACGCCGACACCGGGCTGCTGCTCGGCGGACAGATCCTTGCGCCCGAAGGTGCGGACAGCATCCAGACTTTGGCGTTGGCGCTCAAGCACGGAATGACGGCAGACGCCCTTGGCGAGATGATCTTCCCCTACCTGACGACGGTCGAAGCGTTGAAGCTCGCGGCGCAAGCTTTCCGCAAGGACGTGGCAAAGCTCTCCTGTTGTGCCGGCTGAGGCGGAACATGGCGTTGCCGTCGATGCGGGGCATGCCTTCCCATGCAGGTTACAGACTGCGTAGCACCTGAAAAAGCTCGCGCAGTCTCAGCAGTTCGAGGGTGCAATTCGCCGGACCGGCCGCCCCGAATGCGGTTTCGGTGGCGAGGCCGTCGATCCATGCGGTCAATCCTTTTCGGCGGAGAAGGTCCGCGCGTGGATGGTCCGCGGGATGGGGTGCCGGCACGCGCTTTAATCCCGGTTCGCCGACGCGGACCTGCTCCGCGCGAAGCCGATGGATCAGTTCCGCCACCCATGCGCCCTCGGGGGCCGCAACCAGCGCTCGCCAACTGTCGAGCCGAGGCGTGGAAAACGCGAAAATTCCCGCGCCCAGCGTCAGTCCATCGGGATCGAGGCCGAACATCCACACCGGCCCGCCCTCCTTGCATCCTCCGTCGGGCGAGAAGGTAGTATGCAGATGCGCATTGTAGGGCGTCTTGTCCTTCGAGAAACGGACGTCGCGGTGGATGCGAAAAATGCGGTATTCATGTGGCTCGCCGGTCGCTGCTTCAAGCTGGCCCGCCAGCGCCGAGGCAAAGGCTTCGCCAGGCCGTTTGACGTGCGCCTCATATTCGTCCCTGTGGGCCTCGAACCACTGCCGGTCGTTGTTCGCGCGCAATCGGCCAAGGAAGTCGGCGGTATCGCGGGACAGGAGCGTCATTTGGGCGGGAGGCTGCGCGCATGGCTCAAGGCGACATCGAGCCAGCGCTGGAGGAGATCGTCATCGCAGCAGTCGCCATCAACGAAATAGAAGCCTGGCATCGGCTGATCGCCAAGAAACATCGGCGTACCCTGGGGCAAATCGGCCGCAGTCTCATTACCCTTGCCGACCCGGAACATGAAGCGGCGCTCGCCCTCCTTCGAGCGGTCGGCGCCGCAGACCATGTTGCCGTCCTGGAAGAAACAGACGCCGCCCATCATCCGCTTCTCGGAAATGTCCGGCCCGTCGCCAAGGGCGGCGCGCATGCGCAGCGTCAGGGCCTCGTCGAAGGCCATCGCTCAGAGGCCCGCGACCACGGCTTGCGGGCCGCCCTCGGGCATTTCGTCGAACACCGGCTTGCTCCCGTCGAGCGGTGCCCATGCAGGTGCCCTGCTGGCATAGACTGTCATCTGCGGTTCGACAGCGCCGGGATCATCGAGGCTGGAGACACGCACGAACACCATGCCGGGCATCCCTGAATTGCGCGAGAGGATCGCCGATCCGCATTCCGGGCAGAAGCCCCGGCTGATGATGTTGCCGCTGTCAGCGGGCCGACCATGGAACTTGATCGCGCCGGTAGCGGCGAAGGCTGCGTCGGGCACCATGGCGTGGGTGCAATGTGTCGTACCACTGCTCTTGCGGCAATCGACGCAATAGCAGTTTCCGACCATCATCGGCTGCGTGGTCGCGCGATACCGGACAGCGCCGCACAGACATCCGCCTTCCAAAGCTTCGCTCATCGCTGGGTTCCCTTGATTCGACCGGGCTCACCGGCGATAGTAACTTGAGAATTGCAAGTTACAAGGGACTGCATGACCGCATATCGCTCACCTTGCCCGATCGCCACGACGCTCGATATCGTCGGCGACCGCTGGACGCTTGTCATCCTGCGCGACCTCCTCACCGGCAAATCGCGCTATTCGGAGTTCCTCACGTCTCCAGAGCGGATCACCACCAACATCCTTGCCGATCGGCTCGAGAAGATGGAGGCGGCAGGGCTGATCGAACGATCGCCTTATCAACAGCGTCCCCTTCGCCACGCCTATCGCCTGACCGACATGGGTCGCGCTCTGCACCCAATGCTGCGCGAAATGTGCCGCTGGGCCAATCGCTACGTTCCGGGCACCTGGACACCGCCAGAGAGCTTCGTGCGTGAATGAGCGCGAGGCAGCTCCGCCGTCGAGGTTCGTAAATGACCAGTATGTAACCGCCCCGACAGATCGTCTTTCGAAGCGAAACCGAGCCGTCAGGATGGCGAAGACTTGCCTACCAGCGGATCACGTGCGGGACGATAAGTCTGCCAAGCGCCGCGCTGACCACCACGGCAAGGCCGTGCCACAGGCCGATATGCACGATGTCGTTATATTGGCAGTGGAAGGAAAAGGCGAAAATGCCGAAGCTGCCCGCAGCAATCCCGGTGAGCAGCCCCGCGCGTTCCGGTGACGTCGGCGCGCCGCGCCGCAGCCACCAGACAAGCACCGCAGCGACCAGCAGGCCGAGCGCGCTTCCTGCCATCAGGCAATCGAGACCATGTCCGGCCTCGGCGACCGACATAGCCGCAGGGCCTCGCTCAATGCCCGTGATGATAGCGGCAATCGGCAGGAGCGCCGTCATCGCCGCTGCCCATCTCCAGCCGCTGTGATCACTGCCGACATGGGGCCGGCTCATGACGATGACGGTCGCCGTGGCCGCCAGACCAAGCAGCAGGAACAGACCGGTCGCGAGCAGGAAAACCGGATCGAAGTTGCCCACCAGCACGTCCGGGCGAATTCCGAACAGCAAGGCGACGACCGACAGCGTTGCGGCGAGCCCCGCCAGCGCGAACCCAAGCCCGATTGAAAAGCGCAGCGGCCGGACCGGCTGAAGTCCTCCGGCCAGTTCGGCAATCAGGGAATTGGTATCACGGGACATGGGCACTCACGCTTTCTCGATCATCGCGGTCAATTTCTTCAGGCCGCGGTGAATGTTGACCTTGATCAGGGACTCGCTCTGGCCACAGGCCCGGGACGCCTCGGCGACGGAGAGTCCCTCGATCTTGACCAGTTCGATCGCCCGCACCTGCGCCGAGGGCAGTTGCTTGAAAAGCCTCTCCAGGCTGATGCGCGCGGCAATCGCAGGTTCGTCGTTGGCTCCGATCATGTCCTCATCAAGCTCGGTTTCCTCGGCGCGATAGATACGGCGCAGATGGTCTACCCAGCGATAACGGGCGATGGCCGAGAGCCAGGGCAGGAAAGCGCGGTCCGGATCATAAGTCGCGAGCTTGTGGTGCAACGCCAGCAAAGTTTCCTGCACCAGATCTTCCAGATGACCCGGCGGCACGCGCCGGCCGAAATAGCGCCTGAGCCAGTTCCCGCATTCGAGGAGCAGCGTGCGATAGGCCAGCCGATCGCCCTGCTGCGCCATCGCCATCAGGCGGGCAAGCGATGGCTCATCCGATTTCATGCGAGGCTCTACGGCGGGCGCCAGCGCGAGCCAGCAGCGCATCCAATGACAACCATCCGCCTCCGCGAATGATCAGCACGAGCGCCATCGCTGCCCATAGCGAATGCACCTGCCACCAGGCGTCGGGGTAGACGAAGATCTGGATGACCATGGTCATGCCCAGGAGCGCCAATGCCGAAAGCCGGGTGAGCAGCCCCAGCACGAGCAGGATCGGGAACAGGTGTTCGGAAACGGTCGCCATCACAGCGGCAAGATGGCTCGGCAAGGGCACGCCGCCATATTCGTCCTGGAAGAGAAAGAACGTGTTCTCGCTGATCGTGAACCAGGTGCCTTCGGCAATCTTGGTCTGGCCCGATCGCCAGAAGATCCCGGCCAGCACCACGCGCATGAACGCAAGCACGACGCCTTCCGGGATCCGTCCCGCGAGCCAGTCGATTGTCCGGTTATAAAGGGCAAGAACCCGCATCGCCTATCCCACCCGTTGCAGCGCCCCGGCTTCCATCAGCGCAATCAGCGCGGCCATGATGTCGTCCGGCGACGGTCGATCCTTACGTTCAAATTCGCCGCAGCTCTCCAAAAGGTTACAGATGCTGACCGGCTTATCGACATACGTGAAGATTGCCGACATCACCGAGGTCGCGGGCGAGACAAGCACTTGCTCCTGCGGACGGGTGAGCAGGATGGAATCTGCGTCGCCAAGTCCAGACACTTCCTCGCCGAGGATCTGGTGGACCGCGCGGTCCGTGTGGAGCAGGCGCGCTGCCGGATGGCGCATCAGCACGATGCCGAGCAGCGCATCTTCGCCGACACCGGCAATGTCCGCCAGCGCGAGGATCGCAGCCTCGGCGGCGTGATAGCTTTCCAGCCACGCCCATTCGAATGCGGCAAGATCGCTGGCCGCGCGCGTCTCGCCGACCGCGCTGAGGAAAGCTGCGAAGTCCTGCCCGATATGCGCGAGCGGGCGGGCGGCCACCCCCGGCCAATCGAGATAGCGACGGGAAAGTTCGTTGAATTGCTCATGGCCAAGCAGGACGCGTGTCCGCGGAAACGTGTCTTCCAGCGCGACAAGCCGGGCATGGGATACGGTGTTGGCATGGACTTTCATACCCAGAAGCGCGCGCGTGCGGCCGCCGCGGAACAGTCCGTCCGGAAGGTGCGCCGGACCATGATCGAGGCCGCGCATCATGGCCGCCTGTGTCTGTTCAAGCGAAAACATCTGACCGGCTCCCGGCGGACAGCGCCGCCTGCTCGCTCATGATCGCATCGGCCTTGCGCGCTTCGGCGATGAGCACTGCGTAGTCCGGAATGTTCGTATCCCATTCGATGAGGACCGGCATTCTTCCCGCCAGCTGGATGAAGCGAGAGAACATGGCCCAGGTCGGATCGGAGACCTGCGAGCCGTGGTCGTCGATCAGCAGCGGTCCGTGCTCATGCTCTTCCCGCTTATGTCCGGCCAGGTGGATCTCGCCCACAAGCGCCGGGTCGATGGCGTCGATCATGGAAAATGGATCGAGGTCCAGGTTGGTGGCGGTGACTTCGACATTGTTGATGTCGAACAATATGCCGCAGCCTGCCGCCCGGCACAGGCGGTGCAGGAAATCCGCCTCGTCCATCTCGTCACCGGCAAAGGCGAGGTAGCGCGAGGGGTTCTCGATCAGGAGTGGCCGCCTGAGACAGTCCTGCACGATCGAAACCTGCCTTGTGAAATGGCGGAGCGCCTCTTCGGTATAGGGCACCGGAAGCAGATCGGGATAGCGGTTGTTCGCGCTTCCGCTCCAGCTCAGATGGTCGGAAACCGATGCCGGGGAATAGCGGTCGCACAAAGCCGCAAGCTGATCGAGTTCCTCGCGGTCATGCCCATGTGCGCTGCCCAGCGAAAGGCCGACCGAGTGAAAGCTGAGCGGATATTTTTCGGCGATCGCCGAAAGCCATCGATGCGGCGGCCCGCCCGCGCTGAAATAATTCTGCGGATGCACTTCGACCCAGCCAGGCGAGAAATGATCGTGCGTGACAGGTGGGTGGATGCTGACCGACACGGACTCGAGCACCCGGGCATAGTGCTCGGGTTTCAGTCCAATTCCCACCGAGGGGGGCAGATCGGTCAGGAATTTCATGTCAGCCAGCATCCTTTGCGACCCGAGAGCTTAGCCTCTCCGGGCGGCGGGTAAAGTTGTGGGGCGCCCTGCGTCAGCGCCCCGTTCGCTCGGTCAGCTACGCTTCGGCATGGGGGCTGCGTTGCCCGCATGCGCCTCGAGCGTGCCGCCCACTTTCACGCACTCGCCCTTCGCGACATATTTCCAGGCGTTGCCCTGATAATCGACCGTCGACGTGCCGGCGCAGCTCGTGCCCGGGCCGGCCTTGCAGTCGTTCTTACCCTTCAGCGCCACACCGTAGCACTTTTCCTTGGCCCCGGACGGCGCTTCGGCGCTGGCGGGCGACGAAGCCAAAAGAGCCGCTGCGGCAAGCGATGCCGCGGCGGCGGCGAACTTGGCGGAAGTATTCATGACGATCCTTTCCATGGATGGCGCAAGGCCCTTCGCGCCTCGCATGACCATGTTCGGTGCGGCAAGCCGTCTGGTTACACTTGGGCACAGCATGCCAAGAACACGGGTCCGATCTGGTCGGCCAACCGCGGTGAGGAAGAATCACTGCGACAGCCAATCATGAGCGAGCGCATTTCCTGCGTTATGGCGTTCCTCAGCTGGAATTTTTTGCGCTTGACCCTGACATCATGTCAGGGTGCAAAAGCGGAGATCTCACATGAGGAGCGATTCCATGGCGCAACCCTGCGGCCATCATCAGCATCCGGATGCGGCAACGCCCCCACCGGTTGATACGCCCGAGGCGACGATCTGGACCTGCCCAATGCATCCGCAGATCCGCCAGGATCACCCCGGTGCCTGTCCGATCTGTGGCATGGCGCTGGAACCCGAGACAGTGAGTGCCGAGGCGGGGCCGAGCGCCGAACTTGTCGACATGACTCGCCGCTTCTGGATCGGACTCGTGCTCACGCTGCCGGTGCTGGTTCTGGAAATGGGAGTCCATCTGCTCCCCACGTTCCACGAGTTGGTTTCACCGAGGCTCTCGACATGGCTCCAACTGGCGTTGGCGACGCCGGTCGTGCTGTGGGCGGGCTGGCCGTTCTTCCAGCGCGGCTGGCAATCGGTCAGGACGCGCAACCTCAACATGTTCACGCTGATCGCGATGGGAACTGGCGTTGCCTGGCTCTACAGCGTGGTGGCGACGGCCGCGCCGTCGATTTTTCCGGCCGCCTTCCGGGGCGTGGACGGGTCGGTCGCCGTCTATTTCGAGGCGGCGGCTGTCATCACCGTGCTGGTGCTGCTCGGCCAGGTGCTCGAACTCCGGGCACGCGAGCGGACTTCGGGCGCGATCAGGGCGCTGCTCAATCTGGCGCCAAAGATGGCGCGGCGCATCCGGCAGGACGGCAGCGACGAGGAAGTCGCGCTCGAAGCAGTTGCGGTTGGCGACCGGCTGCGCGTGCGTCCGGGCGAAAAGGTGCCAGTCGACGCCAGGGTGGAAGAGGGCCGCTCGGCGATCGACGAATCGATGGTGACCGGAGAGTCGATGCCCGTCACCAAGGCGGCCGGCGATCCCGTGATCGGCGGCACGCTCAATCGAAGCGGTGCGCTCGTGGTGCGCGCGGAAAAGGTCGGCCGCGACACGATGCTGTCGCGCATCGTCCAGATGGTCGCCGAGGCGCAGCGTTCGCGCGCGCCGATCCAGCGGCTCGCCGATCAGGTCGCGGGGTGGTTCGTCCCTGCCGTGCTGGCGGTGGCAGTCGCCGCTTTCGTCGCCTGGGGCATTTGGGGGCCGGAGCCGCGCCTTGCACATGGCCTTATTGCGGCTGTGGCGGTGCTTATCATCGCCTGCCCCTGCGCGCTGGGGCTTGCGACGCCCATGTCGATCATGGTGGGCGTCGGACGCGGTGCGGGCCTGGGCGTGCTCATCAAGAACGCGGAGGCGCTGGAGCGGCTGGAGAAGATCGATACGCTCGTTATCGACAAGACTGGTACGCTTACCGAAGGCAAGCCCAGCGTTACGCGCATCGTTGTGGGCGAGGGGTGGGACGAGAGCGAATTGCTGCGCCTTGCGGCCGGCGTCGAACGGGCCTCCGAGCATCCGCTCGGCCAGGCCATCGTTGCGGCGGCCGAGGCGCGCAAGCTGGCGCTTCCCGAGGTCAGCAGCTTCGATTCCCCTACTGGCAAGGGCGCGGTGGGGACGGTGGAAGGCAAGAGGATCGTTCTCGGCAACGCTGCTTTCCTCAAGGAAGGCGGCATCGCCACCGATATGCTGAGCGAACAGGCGGATGCGCTGCGCCGCGATGGCGCGACGGCGATCTTCATCGGCATCGAGGAGGCCGCGGCCGGCATCTTCGCCATTGCCGATCCGGTCAGGGAAACGACGCCCGACGCCCTTGCCGCTCTGCGCCGGGAAGGCATCGCCGTGGTCATGCTCACCGGCGACAACCGGACCACGGCCGAGGCCGTGGCACGCCGGCTCGGCATCTCGGAGGTGGAGGCCGAAGTTCTGCCCGACCAGAAGAGTGCTGTGGTCGAACGGCTCAGGCAGGCGGGCAAGGTGGTCGCGATGGCGGGTGACGGCGTGAACGATGCGCCCGCCCTCGCTGCGGCGGATGTCGGCATCGCCATGGGCTCGGGAACGGATGTCGCGATCGAAAGCGCCGGTGTCACGCTGCTGAAGGGCGATCTGACGGGGATCGTGCGGGCGCGCCGCCTGAGCCAGGCGACTATGGCGAATATCCGCCAGAACCTGTTCTTCGCCTTCATCTATAACGCGGCGGGCGTGCCGGTCGCAGCAGGCGCGCTCTACCCCTTCTTCGGCATCCTCCTGTCGCCCATCATCGCGGCCGCAGCCATGTCGCTTTCCTCGGTCAGCGTGGTGGGGAACGCGCTGCGGCTCAACCGGCAAACGCTATGAACATCGGACAGGCAGCAAAAACGAGTGGAGTGTCCGAAAGGATGATCCGCCACTATGAAAAGATCGGCCTCGTCCCGCCGGCATCCAGGCGGGACAGTGGCTACCGGGACTATTCGCCGACCGAAATCGAGCGATTTCGTTTCATCGCCAATGCCCGCGATCTGGGCTTTCCGATTGAGGAGATCGCCAAGCTGCTTGTGCTCTGGTCGGATCGAAATCGCGCGAGCGCAGAGGTCAAGAAGCTGGCCTTGATGCATGCGGAAGAACTCGATCGCAAGGCCCGCTCACTCGAAGCCATGCGCCGTTCGCTGCTTGACCTCGCAGAACGCTGCCACGGCGATGAGCGTCCCGAATGCCCGATTCTCGATGGCCTCGGGCGCATCGGGAATGACGTGGCAAAGAAAACCCGGGCGTCGCGATTGAATTTGTTCGCGGATGCCAGTAAATCACAGTCGTCGTGAAACGATTTTTGTCACTCCTTCTGCTCATCGGCGCATTGACCGGCTTGCTCGGTCAGGAGGCGGCGTTTGCCGGCAGTCCGCGCGCGCCGATGGTCGAGATGGCAGCCGGCGCAATGTCCGCCGACTGCATGGAAATGATGCAACAAGGCCGGCAAGAGCCTGGCAAAATGCCGTGTAAGGGGCTTACGCTCGACTGTATCGCCGCGATGGGCTGCACGATCCCACTGTTCGCCGTGCCTGAACCGGGCACGCTCGGCGGGTCGCTGCACGCACGGCAGGTGCATTTCCTGCCCGCCATCCATCAGCTTGTCGGCCTGTCGACCGGACCGGAGCCTCCTCCGCCTACTGCCTGATTTGAATGTCACGGCCTGCTTGCCCGATTTTCATACGGGCAGAGCGTGACTGCGCTTGGCAGTCGCCCATGCAGGCACTTTCCAACATTCAATTCAGGAAGATGAATCATGAAGACTATATTGTTTGGCGCGGCCGTTGCCGCCCTCTCGCTTGGCCTCGGCTCGACTCCAGCTTTCGCGCAAGCGGACGCTTCTCCGTCCGGTGGCCATTATGAATGGCGCGAGGTTCCGCAATTCGGGCCGCGCGCGACCGGTCCGGCGCGGAAGCGTGTCTGGGTGGCCGACAATGCGCAGATGGCCAATTGCGACTGCGAGATGATGAAGATGAGCGCGCACGACTGCATGAAGCCCATGCATGACGGCAGCGCCGCACCGTCGGCCGGCTGAAGCGAGCTTCCTGGCCGATACCGATAAATACAAGGGCCAGGCGCGTGGCGCCGGCGGGGAACCCTCACCTTCGCCGGCGCCCGTTTGTCCGGCAACGGCTGTATTGGAAATCGGTCTGGTTGCTGCGACCCAGGAGAAGTTCATGCGAACGATAATTTTGGCGCTAATTTTGGCAATTCCGGAAGCAGCGCTTGCGGAGCCGCTTAGTTTCGACGACGCACTTGCTCGCGCAACGAACAGCGCCCCCCTGCTCGAAGCGCGGGAGCAGCAAATTCGTGCCCGCCAGTCGGCTGCGATCGCGGCGGGGCAGTTGCCGGATCCCAAGCTTGGGGTCGGCATCGACAATTTCCCTATTTCCGGCCCACCCGCCTTCAGTCTCACGCGCGAAAACATGACAATGGAGCGGATCGGCATCGAGCAGGACGTGCCGAACCTCGCCAAGCGGCACGCCTCGCAGAACCGTGCGGATGCGAACATCGCGGCAGCTCTGGCAAGAAGCGAGGCGGACCTTCGCAGGATCAAGGTCGCCACCGCCCTCGCCTGGATCGATGCCTACTACGCGCAAAAGCGCCTGGAGGCGATGGATGTAGTGCTGGAGCGCCTGCGCCGCCTGCCCGGCGCCGCTGTCTCGGCGGTGGCTGCGGGAACGGGTCGGCCAGCGCAGAGCCTCAATATCCGGCAGTCGATTGCCGAGCTGTTCGAAGACCGCCGCAGCATGCTCGTCGCCGAAGCCGGCAAGGCGCGCGCCGAACTGGCGCGGTGGACGGGCGATCCCGACCCGCAACCCTTCGGCCCGTTGCCGCATTTCGCGGTGTCGCGCGAAGCGTTGAGGGCGGCTCTTGTGCGTCATCCGGAGCTCGAGCTGGCTTCCGCCAGTGTCGGTCAAGCTTTGGCGGACGTGGATGCCGCCCGTGCGGAGAAGCGTCCCGACTGGGGGTTCAACGTTGCTTTTCAACGCCGTGATCCGCAATTCGGCAGCATGGTCTCGGTCGGCGCCACCATGACGCTGCCGCTCTTTCCCGGCCGCCGGCAGAACCCGCGGATCGAAGCGGCCCGCGCCGATGCGGTGGCGGCCGGCGCCGAGAAGGAGGATATTCGCCGGACGCTGGAGGCGCAGCTCGAAACCGCGCTGGCCGAACATGCGATGCACCACGAGCAATGGATGCGCGCCCGTGACACACTGCTGCCTCTCGCACAACGGGAAGCCCAACTCGAAACGGCAAGTTATGCCGCCGGACGAGCCGCGTTGCTCGATGTGATCGAGGCTGAAGCCGGCCTGGCCCGGACCGAACTCGACATGCTGGACCGCGAAGCCGCCGTTGCCCGGCACGAGGCGCTGCTCGCGCTGACCTATGGAGACAACTTATGAAGCTCGAACTTTCGCCCCGGGCGCGGCTCGGCGCAGCGGCAACAGCCATCGCGCTTGTCGCGGCCGCTGCAGGCTACGGCGTGGCCTCCCTTGACGGCAGCAGGGCAAGCACATCCGGAGCGACCGCGGACGATCGCGAAGTGCTCTACTGGTACGACCCGATGTACCCCAACCAGCATTTCGACAAGCCGGGCAAATCGCCGTTCATGGACATGGAGCTGGTCCCCAAATATGCCGGTGAGGCAGGCGATGCGGCAGGCGTGCGCATCGACCCCGCGCTCGTCCAGAGCCTGGGGTTGCGCACCGCTGAGGCGCATCGCGGAACGCTGGGCAGCGGCCTGACCGTCACCGGCACGATCGGTTACAACGAACGTGACATCGCCATCGTCCAGCCGCGTGCGAGCGGCTTTGTCCAGCGTACCTATAACCGCGCGCCCGACGACGTGATCGGCGCGGGCGCACCGCTCGTCGATCTCCTCATTCCCGATTGGGGCGGCGCGCAGGAAGAATATCTCGCCGTGCGCCGCACGGGCGACCAGGCGCTCGCCAGCGCCGCGCGGCAGCGGCTGGTCTTGCTGGGCATGCCGCCGTCCACCATCGCAGCGGTCGAACGGAGTGGAAGGCCCCGCACCGTCATCACCATTGCCTCGCCCATTGCCGGCACGATCAAGTCCCTGGCCGTCCGGCCGGGCATGAGCGTGATGGCAGGCCAGACGCTTGCCGAGATCAATGGGCTCGGCACGGTCTGGCTTGACGCCGCCGTTCCCGAAGCGATGGCGGCGCAGGCACGGCCCGGCAGACCCGTTACGGCGATCCTGACGGCCTTCCCCGGCGAGACATTCCCGGGGCAGGTACGCGCGATCCTCCCGCAGGCGGAGACCGAAAGCCGGACTATCACCGCGCGCATCGAGCTTGCCAATCGTGGGGGACGGTTGCGGCCGGGCATGTTCGCGACCGTGAACTTCGCAGGCGCGCCCCGTTCGGCGCTGCTTGTTCCGTCCGAGGCGGTCATCCGCACCGGGAAGCGTGCGCTGGTGATGCTCGCGCTGGACAAGGGCCGCTATCAGCCAGCCGAAGTGAAGACCGGCCTGGAGGCGGACGGCCAGACCGAAATCCTCGCCGGACTTTCCGAGGGCGAGAAGGTCATTACTTCAGGGCAGTTCCTCATCGATTCCGAGGCCAGCCTGTCGGGAATGGACGTGCGGCCGATCGGTGGTGCGGCGGCGCCCCAGGCAGCCAAGCCGAAGACCTATACGGCGAGCGGACGGATCGAGAAGATCGCGCCGGACAGCGTCACGTTGAACCACGGACCCGTCGCTGCCCTGAACTGGCCGTCCATGACCATGCGCTTCCGGCTTGCCGATCCCGCAGCGGGGCGCGGGTTCAAGGTGGACGACAGGGTGCGCTTCACCTTCGATCAGCCGTCCGAAGGCCCAACGGTGCGCTCCATGACGCGGGAGACGGCCCAATGATCGCCCGGCTCATCCATTGGTCGGTCCAGAACCGCTTCTTCGTAGTTCTGGGCGCACTGGTGCTCGTCTTCGCCGGGCTCTGGGCGGTGCGAACCACACCCATCGACGCGCTGCCGGACCTGTCGGACACGCAGGTCATCATCCGGACGAACTATCCGGGACAGGCGCCGCGGATCGTCGAGGACCAGGTCACCTATCCGCTCGCCACCACCATGCTCTCGGTGCCGGGCGCGAGGACGGTTCGAGGCTACAGCTTCTTTGGTGACAGTTTCGTCTATGTCATCTTCGAGGATGGCACCGATCTCTACTGGGCGCGCTCGCGCGTGCTCGAATATCTCAATCAGGTGCAGGGCGGGCTGCCGGAGACGGCCAAAAGCGCCATCGGACCCGATGCGACCGGCGTTGGCTGGATCTATGAATATGCGCTGGTCGATCGGACGGGACGCAATGATCTGTCCCAGCTCCGCTCCCTGCAGGACTGGTTCCTTCGCTATGAACTGAAAACGATTCCCGGCATCGCCGAGGTCGCCAGCGTCGGCGGCATGGTGAAGCAGTATCAGGTGGTGCTCGATCCGGTGAAGCTGGCCGGCTACGGTATCACGCATAGCCAGGCGGTGGAGGCGATCCGGCGGGCGAACCAGGAGACGGGCGGCTCGGTCATCGAACTGGCCGAGGCCGAATATATGGTCCGCGCCTCGGGCTATCTGCAATCGCTCAACGACTTCCGCACCATCCCGCTGCGTACGGCTGCCGGCGGCGTGCCCGTGACGCTGGGCGATGTCGCCACCATCCAGCTCGGCCCTGAAATTCGGCGCGGTATCGCCGAGCTCGATGGCGAGGGAGAAGTGGCCGGCGGCATCGTCGTGCTGCGCCAGGGCGCGGACGCGCGCAGCGCGATTTCCGCCGTGGAGGCGAAACTTAACGACCTGAAAAAGAGTCTGCCACCAGGCGTCGAGATCGTCACCACCTATGACCGCTCGCAGCTCATCGACCATGCCATCGAGAATCTGACACACAAGCTCGCCGAGGAGTTCGTCGTAGTTGCGCTGGTCTGCGCATTGTTCCTCTGGCACGTCCGCTCGGCGCTGGTCGCGATCGTGACCTTGCCCTTGGGCGTGCTCGCCGCCTTCATCGTGATGCGCTTCCAGGGCGTTAATGCCAATATCATGTCGCTGGGCGGCATCGCCATCGCAATCGGCGCGATGGTCGATGCCGCGATCGTGATGATCGAGAACGCGCACAAGAAGATCGAGCGCTGGGAGGCCGATCATCCGGACGAACATCTTGATGGAACGAAGCGTTGGATCGTCATTACCGAAGCCGCGATGGAGGTTGGCCCGGCGCTGTTCTTCTCACTCCTGATCATCACCCTGTCCTTCGTGCCGATATTCACGCTCCAAGCGCAGGAGGGGCGGCTGTTTTCGCCGCTCGCCTTCACCAAGACCTATGCGATGGCCGCCGTCGCGATCCTGTCGGCGACGCTCGTGCCGGTGCTGATGGGCTGGTTGATCCGAGGGAAAATCCCGTCCGAACAGGCCAACCCGGTCAACCGCGTTCTGACACGCGCCTATCGCCCGGCGATCGACTGGGTTCTGAAACGGCCCAAGGCAACGCTCATCATCGCCGCGCTGGTGCTCGCGACCACGGCCTGGCCGCTGTCACGTCTCGGCGGAGAATTTCTGCCCGCGATGAACGAAGGCGATTTGCTCTACATGCCGTCGGCACTGCCGGGCCTGTCCGCCGCCAAGGCGTCCGCGCTGCTCCAGCAGACCGACCGGATGATCAAGAGCGTGCCCGAAGTGGAAAGCGTGTTCGGCAAGGCGGGGCGTGCCGAGAGCGCGACCGATCCCGCACCACTCGAAATGTTCGAGACCACTATCCGCTTCAAACCGCGCGAGGAGTGGCGGCCGGGGATGACACCCGAAAAGCTGGTCGACGAGTTGGACCGTGTGGTGAAGGTGCCCGGCCTTGCCAATATCTGGATCCCGCCGATCCGCAACCGCATCGACATGCTCGCGACCGGCATCAAGAGCCCGATCGGGGTCAAGGTCTCAGGCCCCGATCTTGCCGAGCTCGATCGCATTGCCCACGACGTAGAGACCGTAGCCAAAAAGACGCCCGGCGTCAGTTCCGCCCTTGCCGAGCGACTGACCGGGGGGCGCTATGTCGATGTAACCATCGACCGCGCCGCCGCGGCTCGTTTCTCCCTCAATATCGCCGATGTGCAGGAGATCGTCTCGGGCGCGATCGGCGGCGAAAATGTCGGCCAGACGGTCGAAGGGCTGGCGCGCTATCCGATTAACGTGCGCTATCCCCGCGAAATCCGGGACAGCCTCGGGGAACTGCGGGCATTGCCCATCCTCACGCCTTCGGGTCAGCAGATCACGCTCGGCACCGTGGCTGAGCTCAAGGTGAGCGATGGGCCCCCCATGCTGAAGACCGAGAACGGCCGGCTCTCGACCTGGGTCTATGTCGATGTGCGCGGACGTGACCTCGCCTCGGTTGTCGATGATCTCAGGGCTGCGGTGGCGAAGGATGTCAAACTCTCGCCCGGCGTCTCGATCGCCTGGTCGGGCCAGTTCGAATATCTGGAACGCGCAACCGAGCGGCTGAAAATCGTCATTCCTGCCACGCTCGCGATCATCTTCGTGCTGCTGTTCATGACCTTCGGCCGGCTCGATGAGGCCGCGCTCATCATGGGCACGCTGCCGTTCGCGCTCACCGGCGGCTTCTGGCTCCTCTACCTGCTTGGATACCATCAGTCGGTTGCGACGGGGGTCGGGTTCATCGCGCTCGCAGGCGTCGCCGCCGAATTCGGCGTCGTCATGCTGATCTATCTCAAGAGCGCTCTGGAGGATCGCGGTGAGAATCCCACGGCGGAGCAGGTTGCAACAGCGGTGCGCGAGGGCGCGCTCCTGCGTGTACGTCCCAAGGCGATGACGGTGGCCGTGATCATCGCCGGCCTGCTGCCTATCTTCATCGGTTCGGGCGCGGGCTCGGAAGTGATGAGCCGGATCGCCGCGCCGATGGTCGGCGGCATGCTGACCGCGCCGCTTCTGTCCATGTTCGTCATCCCCGCCGCCTATCTGCTGATGCGGCAGCGAAATGCCAAACCCAACCCTCAACCCGATCAACACTGAAGGAGAAAGCAATGAAACCTCTCACACTCGCGGCGATGCTTGGCCTTGCGGCGCTGCTCGCCGCCTGCGGTCAGAAAGCCGAAACCGACGACGCGGCATCCAATACAACTGCCGAAGCGACCGGCAAAATGGACGCCATGGCCAGTAATATGTCAGGCGACATGGGGAATATGGAGATGCCCATGGCAGGCTCCGCGAAGATGGCCAAAGGGGCCGGGACGGTGACGGCGGTCGACAAGTCCGCGGGGACGATCACGCTTGACCATGGCCCCATTGCGGAAGCCGACTGGCCCGCGATGACAATGGCATTCAAGGCGAAACCCGAACTGCTCGACAGCGTGAAGGTCGGCGACAAGGTTGCCTTCGACCTCGCGCTTAACGGCAACGCCGGTGAGGTGACGGCCATTCAGAAACAATAGACAGCCGACGGAGGCTTCGGCAAGTCTGGAACAGGTGACGTCCGCCAATCCATGAGCGACGGCGAGGGCACCTCGGCACCTCGCCGTCGCATCACGCCATCAGCAGACGTCGGTCCCGTCGACCCAAACGCGGACCGGTGCTTGCAACGGCGCGCGCGGACCATATTGCGGCCGCGAGCGCCACACATAGCGCCCGGTCTCGCCTTTATAGGTCGGATCGCAATTGGGGCCGCCGGTGCCCTTCAGTTCATCTCCAGGCTTTATACAGACCGGCGCGCGCAGCGGCGCACGCGGGCCATACTGGGGTTGCGATTGCCATTGGCAGCGGCTGGCTTCGGGCTTTGGTGCATCCGATTGCGCCGACGCCGGGGCCGAACCGGCCATGAACAACGCGACCACTGCGGCTGAAGCGCAGGTTATCAAGATTTTCATTGATCCTCTCCTTGGACTGGATTTGCCATGGGCGAGCCAACCTGAGGGGCGCCAGCAGCGTTTTACGCTGCTGGCCAAAGGAGCTCGCCCGGCGAACAATCAGACCGCGGAGGTTGGAGGATGGAGTTCAGGCGTGGCCGACTGACCCTCCATTGACGGCATTAAAGGCCATCCCAAGGAACCCATGTCAGCCAACGCTGCTGTAACAACGGCCTGTCCAGCATCAAGCGTCAGCAGCATGGCGCATCCCATGCCGGCGATACAGGCAAGCGTCATCCGATCGCAAGGAACCGAATTATCGCCTCTGCCCTGCATCATGCCGACGCAGTCCATCGGCATATTTGCCGGAGCCGCTGTCTCGATAGCCGTCGTGGCGGGGCTTGCAGCAATCGCCATCGTCTGGCCGAAGAGCCCAAGCAAGGCGGCTATGACCAGCACGAATTGAAGTGCTCGTCTCATGTGAACATTGTCTGCCTCTCGCCGACTTGCGTCAAGCTCGGATCATCCACCTTCTTCGGCGGATGAAAGGATTCGCACCGCATTACGAGGTGTTTGGGGGTCAGCTCACTCTCCTCGTGGGCAAGGCTCGATCCTGTTCGTGCAACGATCAGGCAGATCAAGAATTATGCACATATAAGCGAGGCTCCGCGTTTCCTGTTGTCGTCACGCTTCAAGCGCAGGCAGCGCATAGGAATCGAATCTCCCGCGAATGGCACCCGCCTGGTTATCGCCGCTGGGTGTCTCACGGCGCATAACAGGACTCAGGCACAAAGGAGAGAAACGATGCCTGCCAACTGCATGGAGATGATGAGCGGTGGTGGCGGACTGATGATGATCGGGATGGGGCTCATATGGCTTCTGGTCATTGTCGTGCTTGTGCTCGCGGCTGCGGCTCTTGTGAAATATCTGCGATCGGGACCGCGCTAGGCTCAAGTCGTCGGCCCGGAAAGCGATCGGAGAAGAATGACGCCAATCGCCCAGCCATAGGCGCCGATGGTCGGGATGACCGTCGTCACGATGCCGAACGCCCTTGCACCCGCTCCCTGCCGATATCCTCGCAAAAAGGTGATCCGTCCAATCGCGAACAGGAAGACGGCACCGGGGATCAACGCTAACGGTGGGCCGCTGATCAAGGTTGCAAGCGCCAGATGAGCGCCGACGGCGGCCACCGCCTGCTCGAGCGTGTTCTGAAGGAAGGCCACCTGGACGGCGATCGCTGGGCTGGGCGGCGCAAAGGCCGATCCCGGATTATCGATGGCAGAATGAAAGCGTCCCCTGGACACCATTCTGACTCCGATGACGATCCAGACGAGAACGAAGAGGTCTGCCTGAAGCGCGAACGCGATGCGTTCGGCAAGACCGGTCGGAAAAGCGAACAGGCGCGGTAACAGGAGGTAGCTTCCGGCAAGCACAAGCGCGCAAAAGACAATTGCCGCCGCGGCCCGCTGGATGATCTTGCGCTGCTCGGCAGCCAGTTCCATCCTGTCCATCCTATTTCAGACCTCAACAGGCAGTTCTGCGCCGGCAATCGCCTCTATCACTCGGCAGTCTGCGGCGCGGCCTCCTTCGCAGGAAATAGCGACATCGGCGAGTGCATCTCGAAGCGTCTCAAGCCGAGCGATCCGCATTTCGATGTCCCGGAGGTGGCGGCGTGCAATTGCTGCCGCTTCGGCACAGTCGCGTTCCGGCTCGTCGGCGAGCGCAAGGAGCGAGCGGATCTCCTCGACCGAGAAGCCAAGCCCCCGGCTATGTCGGATGAAAGCAAGGCGGCGCACATCCGCAGCGCCGTAGGTGCGCCGTCCCGAGGCGGTGCGCAGGGCGCGGGGGAGGAGACCAATATCCTCGTAGAAGCGGATCGTGTTGACTTTGGTTCCGGTCTGCCGCGCCAGATCACCGATCGCCAGCCGCTTGGTCATGCCTCTTGATCCTCCAGTTACTGGAGGTTGTATAGCCTATCCATGTCCAGACCCGAAAGAACAGTCTCAGCCGATGAGCGCTTCACGCCCGCCCTTGGGCGAGCCGGACTGACCGGCGCCTATGATTTGGCGATCAGGCTGCTGACGCGCGAGCGGCTGTGGCGAACCGCGCTCCTTGAGCAGTTGGCGCCGCGCAACGGCGAAACCATCCTCGATGTCGGTTGCGGCACGGGCAGCTTTGCGCTCCTGATGAAAGATCGGGCGCCAGGTGCTCGGATCATAGGGCTCGATCCTGATCCGGACGTTCTTCATCGCGCCGAAGCCAAAGCGAGAAAGGCAGACGTGGAGATCGAGTGGCGACAAGGTTTTGCAAGTGATGCCGCCACCTTGGGCGTGCGCTTCGACAAGACGGTCTCCAGCCTTGTCTTTCACCAGGTGCCGATCGCAGGAAAGCGAAGCGGTGTTGCAGCGATGGCCGCAGCCCTGAAACCCGGCGGAGAGCTACATATCGCCGATTACGCGGCGCAAACATCGCCATTAATGCGATCGCTGTTCCGGCTGACCGTGCAGCGCCTCGATGGCATGACCGACACCCAGCCCAATGCGGATGGCGCGATCGAGGCCATTCTGGCCGATCTGGTGGGCGCGCCGGTGGCCCCCCGGCGGGTGATCCCGACACTCACCGGCGCGATCAGCCTGTTCCACTTCAAGGTTCCCGAAAGCATATAACGCGAACCATTTGCAGAAATGCTTGCTTCTACAGTTACTGGAGGTTGTAGAAGCAGCACATGGCAGATTCGGATGAAGCAGGCGGCTGCGGCTGCACTGGAGATAGCGCGCGGGCGGAAAAGGACCCAGCCTACAGGCGTGCGCTTTGGATTGTCGTGCTGCTCAATCTCGGCTTCGGCGCATGCGAGATCGTCGGCGGGTTTATCGCCGACAGCCAGGCGCTCAAGGCCGACTCGCTCGATTTCATCGGTGACGGAACGATCACGCTGGCAGGGCTCATCGCCCTTGGCTGGACCACTGTGGCGCGTGCGCGGATCGCCCTTGTCCAGGGCGTATTCCTGCTGACGCTGGGGCTGGGCGTGATCGGTGTTGCGTTCTGGCGCGCACTGACCGCCGTCGCGCCCGAGGCCGATCTGATGGGAGGTCTGGGCCTCGCAGCGCTCATCGTGAATGTGACCTCGGCATTGGTCCTCTCTCGGTTTCGCGAAGGCGATGCCAACGTACGCGCGGTCTGGCTGTTCAGCCGCAACGATGCGCTGGCCAATGTTGCGGTGATCGTGGCTGCGGGACTCGTCGCGTGGACGGACAGCGCCTGGCCCGACCTCGCGGTCGCCTCGGTGATCGCGGTCCTCTTCCTCCACTCCGCCTATGAAATCCTCCGCGGCGCGCGTGGCGAGCTGCGCGAACTGGCGCAGACGGCTTGATCTTTGGAGTTTATTGCGTGGTCTTGCTTTTCCGCCTTCGCCTGCTCACCCTTCTCCTCGCTGCCCTGGGCGGCATCATGCTCCATCCGGCGGCTGCGCGAGCACAAGGCGGCGAGGTTCAGACCGTTTGGCGGCTTCTCGACTATGTGGCCGTCGACTATGCCGGAGCCGTGTCGGGCGGCCGCGTCACGAGTACGACCGAATATGCCGAGATGACCGAATTCTCGGCGACGATCCGGACCGGCATCGCGGCCCTCCCTTCGAATCCCGGACGCGCCAGGCTGATCGCCGAGGCGCAAGGGCTTGAGGCCGCCATCGCTTCAAAGGCCGCGCCGGAAGCGGTGGCGCAGAAGGCGCGAGCCTTGGCTAGCGATTTGCTGGCCGCCTATCCGGTGCCGCTTGCGCCCGCCAAGGCGCCCGATCCGGCGCGCGGCGCGGCGCTCTACGCCGAGAATTGCGCGAGCTGCCACGGCGCCAAGGGCGATGGTCACGGCCCGCAGACGATTGGAATGGATCCGCCGCCGATCGCCTTCACTGACGCAGAGCGTGCGCGCAAGCGCAGCCTGTTCGCGCTTTATCAGGTGATCGACCAAGGCCTCGACGGCACGGCGATGCAGAGCTTTGCGCATCTGCCATCGGAAGACCGTTGGGCGCTTTCGGCCTATGTCGGCGGTTTTGCGTTCAAGGATTCTGTTGCGGGCGAACGCATCTGGAAGACCGATCCGGCCCTGCGCCAGCGCTTTCCCGATCTCCAGGCCTTCACCAGCATGACGCCGGAGGCGCTCGGCCGCGCGATCGGGCAGGACAAGGCGGATGCCGTCATCGCCTATCTGCGTGCGAACCCGCAGGCGCTGCGCCCGCCGACGCCCGCATCGCTCGCGGTCGCGCGCGAAAAGCTTGCCCAGAGCCTTGCCGCCTATCGCGCGGGCGACAGACGCGGCGCTGAACAGCTTGCGCTCTCCGCATATCTCGACGGATTCGAACCGCTTGAGCCGGTCCTCACTGCCCGAGACGCGACGCTGATGGCGCGCATCGAGGGCGCGATGGGGGAATTCCGAACCGCGATCGGGCGCGGTGAGCCGGCCGACGTCCTCGCCGACAAATCCGCCGTGATCGAGGGTCTGTTCACAGACGCAGAGACCGTGTTGTCTCCGGATGCGGCGAGCGACGCCTCAACCTTCATTGGTGCGCTCACCATTCTGCTGCGCGAGGGGCTGGAGGCCCTGCTGATCGTCGTTGCGATGATCGCATTCCTGCGCAAGGCCGACCGCCCCGAGGTGCTACCCTATGTCCATGGCGGTTGGATCGCCGCGCTGGTGGCGGGCGGCGCGACCTGGGCGGTCGCCACCTATGCAATTGCGATCAGCGGCGCGAGCCGCGAGCTCACCGAAGGGTTCGGCTCGCTCTTTGCAGCCTTGGTGCTGGTCTCGGTCGGCATATGGATGCACGGCAAGTCGCATGCCGAGAGCTGGCAGCGCTATATACGCGAAGCGCTGGGCAAGGCTCTATCGCGCCGCTCTGCCTGGTTCCTGTTCGGCCTTGCCTTTCTCGTCGTCTATCGCGAGGCGTTCGAGACGATCTTGTTCTTCGCAGCATTGGCAGCACAAGGGCGCGGGAGCGTCATCGCGGCAGGTGCGGCAACCGCGGTCGCGGTGCTCGCGGTGGTTGCTTGGGCGATGCTGCGTTACAGCCGCTCACTGCCGATCGGGAAATTCTTCGCCTACAGCTCGGTGCTCATCGCCATCCTCGCGGTGGTGCTCGCCGGCAAGGGCACGGCCGCGCTTCAGGAGGCCGGGCTCATCGACATCACGCCGGTCGCGCATGTGCCGAGGCTCTCGATGCTGGGCATCTTCCCGTCATTGCAGCCGCTGCTGCTCCAGTTCCTCGCGCTGGCGATTTTGTGGCTCGGGTTCTGGTACAACGGGCGCAAGCACGCTGCCGCCAACACGGTTGCTGAATAGGCACTCTTACATCCAGCTTGCACACGCGGCGCTCATCTGCTGTCTTTCGGGTGCCAGCATCTGCTGGTTGCCATCCTGCGGAAAGGCATCCAGTGCTTCCGATCAATCCGTTTGCTCGATTGCCCTATTCCTTGGGGTATTCAACCAGGGAGAAGGGCTGATGTTGACGCCATTTGCCTATGCGGCGGCTGCATTGGCCGAAATCGCCGGATGCTTCGCTTTCTGGGCGTGGCTGAGACTTGACCGATCGCCTCTCTGGATAGCCCCGGGGATGGTGTCGCTCGCGCTGTTCGCATGGCTGTTGACGCTGATCGATAGCGATGCGGCGGGGCGCGCCTATGCCGCATATGGAGGCGTTTACATCAGCGCTTCCCTGCTATGGCTCTGGGCGGTCGAGGGCGTGCGTCCCGACCGTTGGGATGTATGGGGAGCGTTGATCTGTCTGGTTGGCGCGGGCGTGATCCTGTTGGGGCCGCGTACAGCTTGAACGCTGGTTTATTCATCGGATCGGCCGGAAACCGATGAGGCAAGGCGAGCAACTCAAGCACGCTATCGACATCAAGTACAATATATGATTGGCAATCCGCCACTCTGGAAGAGAGAGATCGTTCTGAGATTTCTTAATCAACTTTACGGGTATAGATTCAGTCAAACGAAAATAACGAAACAAGATGGTCAGCCTCGACACATGATGTCACACCATATCATGAAGATAGGCGAACACTGTTTGCCAAGTGATTTTGGGCAGATGTGGAATTACCCTCTTTCTTTCCAGCTCATAAGAGGCTAGACGCGCAGGCGATGAAGGGCTGGCTTTCCATCATTCTCGGTCTTTTCCTCGCCCTCGGTGTGACGGCGGGGACAATGGCGCACGCAACTGAGCTGGGCGTGGGCACCAGCGCTGTTGCATCTATCGGCGGTTGCGAGAACTTCTCGAAAAAGAATGACGACGGCCCGTCCGACCCTTCCAAGGCGTCGGCCAATTTTCACGGCTGCCATTGTCACCATGTCGGAATTCCGGTCGGGGCGAAGCCCGAACCCGTGCCCGTGGTTTCGGTCAAGGCTGTGCCGACACGAAACGGCACAAGCCTCTCTCCACCGACCCGCTCTGACACCTTCCGACCTCCGATAGCCTGACAGCTGAAGCTTCGCCCGGCCGAGCCCGGGCGCGCGACTTCGGTTTGTCAGGAGTTCTTCGTACATGCATGTTCTGTTTGCGTCCGCCATTGTTGCGGCGCTTGTGGCCACATCAGCCACCCCCGCTGCAGCGCAGGTGGCGGACCCAGCGGTTGCCGGTCCCCCGGCACCAGCTATCCCGCCCGAGGTCCGCACTGGGCCGTTACCCGCAGTCCTGACACTTGCCCGCGCGCTCGAGGAAGCTGAGGCAAGATCTCCGGCCCTTATCGCAGCCCGCGCCGACGTCGAAGCTGCGCGCGGTCTCCTGCGCCAGGCACGCTTCCGCTTCAATCCAGTCCTGGACGTCGAAGTCGAGAATTTCGCGGGCACCGGACCCTATTCGGGCTTCAATGGCACCGAGACCACGGTTTCGGTCAACCAGAGACTCGACCTCGGCGGTAGGCGAAAGGCGAGAATGACACTTGCCGAGGCCGAACTCGCCGCCCAGGAATATCGCTTCGCGATCTCTCGCGCCGATCTCGGCCAGCAGGTCCGCAATCTCTTCGCGCTTGGCGTAGCCGCGCGCGACAATCTGGCGCTCGCGCGGGAAAATGAAGACCGGGCGCGCGAGCTATCTCGCGTCGCACGCGAACTCGTTGACGCAGGAAAGGAACCACCGCTGCGCGGTTTGCGTGCCGAGGCGGCGCTTGCACAAGCAACCGCGGCGCTGCGTGCGGCCGAAGCCGATGAGGCGGCCGCCCGCCGATCGCTTGCTGCGCTCCTTGGGGTCGATGTTCCTCCTACAGAGCTCGCCGGCAGCGACATGCTGGCCCCGCCAGCCACTGTCGATGCAATGGCGACGCTCGATGTACGCCTTGCCGAAGCGGAACGGGTCATTGCCGATGCCGAGCTGCGTCAGGCCCGCGCGGAGGGTCGGCTCGATCCGTCCGTCGGTGTTGGCGTGCGCCAATTGCGCGAAACCGGCGACCGCGCTTTGATCGCCAGCCTTTCGGTGCCGCTTCCCGTCTTTGATCGCAACCAGGGCAATGTCGCCGCCGCGCGATCGGGTGTGCAGGGAGCGGAGGCACGCCGCAACAGCGTGCTCGCCAACACGCAGGCTGAAATCGCCAACGCGCGCGCGGCCCTGGACGCGGCCGAGGCGCGGGTCGCCGCTCTCGAAGGAAGCGGCATCGGTCAAGCGCGCGAAGCGTTGCGTCTTGCGCAGCTGTCCTACCGGGCCGGCAAATCCTCGCTGATCGAATTGCTCGACGCGCAGCAGGCTTATGCCTCGACCCAGGGCGAACTCATAGCGGCGCGCCGCGCCCGGGCGGAAGCCCAGGCTACCCTGGCGCGCCAGGCTGCGGCCGCTGATGCTGCGGACATAGGCCAATGACCGCGTTTGTCTCGGAGATTCGCAACCCCCTGTCATCACCGACAGCCTGCGCCATCCCGCATTCCTCAACCACTGCCTCACGGCTCGCAGCGAAGCGCAACCTGTCGCGGCCAGCTCACATGATATTCGGAGATGTTGAATGATCACACAGGACAAAC
Organism: Sphingobium sp. 66-54; assembly: GCA_001899715.1. Taxonomy (GTDB): domain Bacteria; phylum Pseudomonadota; class Alphaproteobacteria; order Sphingomonadales; family Sphingomonadaceae; genus Sphingobium. The sequence continues at coordinate 2,365 of MKWI01000020.1, read as the reverse complement.
GCCTCCTCGGCGGTGTGGCTGGTGCCGTGCTGCTCGCAGCAGTCGGCGGCTTTTCGGTCGCCCGCTGCACCGCAGACCCGGCTGCCGACACCCAAAGTGGCGAAAAGGCGGAAGAAGACGCCGAAGCTCACGCCGACAGCCTGCCTATGACAGCCGGTGCGATCCGCGCTGCCGATATCGCCGTAGAAGCGGTGCGCGCTGGTGGACTTGGATCGGAAATTATTGCCCAGGCCACTGTTGCCGCAGCACCGAATGGTGAGGCGATCGTCACCGCGCGCGCCGGCGGCGCTGTTACTCGTGTGTACAAACGGCTGGGTGATCCAGTTCGTGCCGGAGAGGCGCTGGCCATTGTCCAAAGCCGAGATGCCGCTCAGATCGCGGCGGACAAGGCAGCGGCCGAAGCACGCGCGGTGCTCGCCCAGCGCAATCTCGCTCGGGAGCGGCAACTCTATGAACAGAAGGTGTCGGCCCGCGTCGATTATGAACAGGCGCAGGCGGAGGCCGGGGTTGCAGCAGCAGAAGCTCGGCGTGCCCAGGTCGCTGCGAGGGCCGCGAATGTCACGGGCGATGGCAGCGGTGCGATTGTCGCCAGCCCGGTTTCCGGACGGGTAACTGCCGAAAATGTAAGTCTTGGCGCATTCGTCCAACCGGAAACCGAGCTATTCCGCGTCGCCGATCCGTCGAAAGTGCAAATCGAGGCTGCGGTTGGGCCGACCGATGCGGAGCGTCTCGCTCCCGGTGATCGGGCTATCGTCGAGTTGCCCGACGGCCGCACGATCGAGGCCAGGGTTCGCGCGATCACGCCGGGGCTCGCAGGCGAAACGCGTTCGGCCACAGCCGTGCTCGACGTTCCCGGAAGCCTCCAACCAGGGCTTCCGGTACGTGTCCGTTTGCTGCCGAGCCGTGGCGAAGTGTCGGACGCGATCGTCATATCCGAAGATGCGCTTCAAACCCTGGAAGGACGAGACGTGGTCTTCGTGCGCACCAAACAGGGTTTTCGCTTACGCAACGTCACGGTGGGTCGGCGCAGCGCCGGTCGCGTCGAGATCGTCTCGGGTCTGAAACCGGGCGAGATGATCGCAACCAGAAACGCATTCCTGCTCAAGGCCGAGCTCGGCAAGGGCGCGGGCGAGGAGCACTAATTCATGATCGCACGACTTATTGCGCTCTCCGTCCGCGCCCACTGGATGGTCCTGTTCCTCTTCCTGGCGGTAGCAGCGCTCGGTACATGGCAGCTGTTCAAGCTACCGATCGACGCAGTGCCGGACATCACCAGCAACCAGGTGCAGATAAATACGGTCGATCCGCGTCTGTCCCCGGAAGAAATCGAAAAGCTCGTCACCTACCCGGTCGAAATCTCTCTGGCCGGCATCCCCGGACTTGAAACGACCAGATCCATCTCGCGCAACGGGTTCAGTCAGGTAACGGCAATCTTCTCCGAATCTACCGATTTGTATTTCGCACGGCAACAGGTGGGGGAGCGGCTGACCCAGGTTACCGAGAACCTGCCCGATGGCGTGCAGCCGCAGATCGGGCCGGTGACAACCGGTCTTGGCGAGATAGTCATGTATACCGTCGGCTACACCAATCCCGACGGCAAGGGCGCAAAGAAAATGGCTGGAAAGGCGGGCTGGCAGCCCGACGGCAGCTATCTTACGCCTGAGGGCGAGTTGCTCACCGATGAGGTTGCCAAAGCCGGATATTTGCGGACCGTCCAAGACTGGATCATCGGCCCGCAGCTGAAGGCCGTGCGCGGTGTGGCAGGGGTCGACTCGATCGGCGGCTATGCCAAGACGTTCGTGGTGGAGCCCGATCCGACCAAACTGACTAGTTACGGAATTTCCTACAGCGAACTCGGCGAAGCACTGGAAGATGCCAACCTTGCGGTAGGCGCCAATTTTTTCAACCGCGGCGGTGAAGCCTATCTCGTGCGTGTCGATGCGCGGGTGCGCTCCGGCGATGAAATCAGGAACGCGGTCGTGGCAACGCGCGGCGGTGTTCCGATCACGGTTGGCCAGATCGCCGACGTCAAGGTCGGCGGTGATTTGCGGACCGGCGCTGGCAGTCTGAACGGCAAGGAAGCGGTGATTGGCACCGTGCTCATGCTGATTGATCAGAACAGCCGGATTGTGGCGGAATCTGTAACAGAGAAAATTGATCAGGTTTCGAAGACGCTGCCCCCCGGTGTCGATGTAAACATCGTCCTAAACCGCGCCGAACTGGTCGGTGCGACCGTAGGAACAGTCGAAACCAATCTGACCGAGGGCGCGTTGCTGGTCGCTGCTGCGCTCTTCTTGCTCCTAGGCCGTAAACTCATAAACTGACTTGCGCGGCGCGGGCGCGGTTGATTCAAGGCTTCGGGAAG
>MKWI01000019.1 GCA_001899715.1 Sphingobium sp. 66-54 | reverse complement strand
AACTACATGGCTGGCGTCTTCCTCGCCGCCTCGCTGACCTTCTGGTGCAATTGAGTCCAGACCCTAAGTCGCTTACACGTTGGGAGACATGTATCCCATACTAGAGGCGCTTTCGGCGGACGAGCAGTTGGAAATCCAAAAGGCCTTCTTCGACGAGCTTTGGAGTAAAACGCCCAGCGACATCGTGACAACCATGGACGACAAGGTGTCCAAGCTGGAGGGATTCGGGAATCTGAGCAAGGAGACCAATCGGCTTAATGCCGAGCACAAAGATGAACTTCGAGCTTCGCTCAGACCTATGACACCGAGTTGAGAGGGGCGCTTTGGTCATTTATATCCACGATCTTGATCTCTTTGCAAGATATACGCCTATCGCTTTGATTTCGTGATCTTCCTCGTCAGCGTAAATGGCCAGCGGGTCTCATCCTGTTGCATCTCCCCATCTTTCGACGCCGCGTGACCAGAGGGTTTAGAAGGACCGGAGTCACATTTGAAAATTGGAGAACCGTCTCATTTGAAACCTGGCCTTACAACTCTGCAAGATCGATAATATATATTATGTTAAATCAAAGGTAGTGCTGTAGGGCGCCCATCAGTGAGTCCGTATGCGCTTCTCCATCGAAGCACATGGTCCCGTCGCTCACGACAATGCTATCAGCGTCCCTGAGATTTCGCCGACACGGCGCAAATCAAGCTGCCGGCATGGCCCATCAAGCCCGCTCGTGCACCGCGTCGAACTCGTGAATGAGCGCCACGGTCTGCTCGATGTTGGCGCGGCTCGATGCGCCGAACAGGATCGATTCCACATGCGGTTCGGCGCATATCCATTCAATGGCCTCGCGTGCCCGAATACCGCCGGACGCCAGCACCGACATGGCGATCATGCGCGCCGGATAGCGGCCCAGCGCCGCGCGATAGCCCTCGATGCCGCCGGACATGCGGAAGCCGATCTTGTTGTAATTGGCGCATACGATCGGGTTGTCGACGCCGGCCTCCTTCAGCATCGGCAGCAGCTTGGGCACATTCATGGTGATGAAGCCCGCCTCGGCGCCGTAGCGGGCCTTGATGTGCTCGGAGAAGATACGGAAAGCATCCACGAACCCAAGCCCCTGCACCAGATCGGTCACGACATTCTGGAGAAAGACGACCGGCGTGTGCAATCCCTCGAACATCTTCATCTCGGCATCGACGAGCAGCGTCATCATGCTCTCGATATCCTTGGTGAGCACCGCCTTCGAGCCGCGCAGGATGGTATCGACCAGCCCTTCCTTGGGCAGGAACTTCCGCGCAGCGTCGAAATAACCAAGCTCCGTCACCGCATTGGCATATTTATGGGCGTACGGCATGCCGGGGTAGAAGGTGAAGCCCCCCCACTGCGCCGGATTGGCGCGCACGGCATCGGCGATTTTCCCGATCTTGTCGTGCGTGGTGCACATGAAGCCGCCCGCGCCGGCGTGCAGCGCGATCTGCAATACGTCGATGACCGCGCCGATATCCTGAAAGCGCATGGCCTGCTGGCGCGCTTTCTCCTCGGACATGTGATTGATGCCGAAGAACTGGTTGTCGCCGAAAAGAATGCGTTCCATCTATAGGGCCTATCCGATTGATAACAGCTCAAACTTTTTCATGAATAGCAACGCCCGCCCGCTCCGTTGCGCCGCCGCTCGTCACCGGGGAAGGGAAAGGCGGCGGACGATACAGACCTAGTCGATCAAGCAGCACCAGCCAGAAGAATTCGAGGGTCCGCGCATAGCGCCGCCAGTATCGGCGCGGCTCCGTGGCCATACGATAGACCCATTCGAGACCATTGCGCGTCATCCAGCCCGGAGCGCGCTTTACCGCTTGCGCTTCATAATCAATGGTGGCCCCGACTCCCATATAGACCTTCACGCCCGGAAGGCGATGACGGTGCCGCAGGATCCAGATTTCCTGCTTGGGCGCACCCAGGCCGATAATGAGACAGGTCGCGCCTGAGGCGTTGATCATGTCGACCACCTCCGTGCACTCCGCTTCATCGTTCACGAAATTGAACGATGGCCCATGCGCGCCCACGACGACCTCGCGGCCGCAGATACCGTTGATCCGCTCCTGTGCCATGCGGGCGATGCCCGGCCGGGCGCCGAGCAGGAAGATGCGCACCGCCGGATTGGCGGCATGATGGCGCCAATAGGCCGGGACGATGTCCGAACCCGAGGATTTCTGCTTGATCCGCCGGCCAAGCAACCCAAGCGCCCAATAGACATATTTGCTGTCCGACGAGACCATGGTCGCCTGCGTATAGGCGACGGCGAAGTCCGGATTGCGCTGGAGATGGTAGAGATGATCCGGGTTGAGGGTGAACAGAATATCCTCGTCCAGCCGCTCGACGATTTCCTGCACGGTCAGGCTGTCGACCCAGGCATTCATGAGCCGGGATTGCTGCCAGCTTCCGAAGCCCAGCCGGGATGTGCTGCGTACGGTGTCGATCATCGCCCCAGCAACCTTCCGAGCATACCCGCGGAACGGCGCGGCTGAGCCATGACCGCGCCTGTGAAACGCTCACCGAGCGCGACGGCGCGGATCATCTCGATCGTCGCATCCGTCTCCGCCGCCGACGCGAAATCATTGCCGGCGCGTGCCTCGATGCCGCGAATGGCGCGGCCGAAACTTTCAAGCTGGGCGCTATATTCCTCGCCGCGCAGGTAGAAGCTTACCGGCGGGGTCAGCTCGGTGATGTATCGGACCGTCCAGCCCTCGCCATAGCCCTCGGGAATGGGCGCGTTTCCGGTGAGGAACACCTGCACTTCCTGCCGGTCCGCAAAGATCTTGCCCCCCTCACCCCAGATCGAGATACGGGTGGTCATCTTGCGCACAGAGGCGTCGGACCAGTTGACCGAGAGCTGTGCGGTCACGCCGCCAGCAAAGCTCAGCGTGGCATAAACCTCGTCGTCGACCTCGGCTGAAAACCCGCTCTTGAGCAGAGCGCCGGTGCAGCTCTCCGGCTGGCCGAAATACCAGTTCACCAGATTGAGCGGGTGCGCGGCATAATCGTAGAGGCAACCGCCCCCCTGCCCCGCCTTGCCCCGCCATGTCGGCTTGGAGGGCTTGAGCACGACGGGCCCATAAGCCTCCGCCTGCACATGGGTGACGCGGCCGAGCGCGCCTTGCTCGATCAGCCTTTTCACCTCGTTGAACGTGCCGATGAAGCGATTGTGATAGCCGACCTGGGCAATCAGGCCCTTGCTCGCGGCCAGCTCGGCCAGCGCCTCGCTTTCGCTCGCGGTCAGCGTCAGCGGCTTCTCGCAGAAGACGTGCAGACCCCGGTCCAGCGCCTGCCGCACCATGGGCGCGTGAGCGGTCGTCGGCGTGGCGATGATAATCGCGTGGAGGTCCGGCAGCGCCAGAACGTCGTCATATTTGGCGACGTAGCGCATGTGGCCGTATTTCTCGATGACCTGGCCCACCAGGGCAGCGGAATCGCAAATCGCGGTAACTTTGAAATCCTCAAGCGCATTCACGATGGCCAGATGGGATAGACCCATTTTGCCAAGGCCTATCACCGCAACGTTGATCGCCAAAATCTGTCTCCGTCCTGCGCGCCGGGGCTATGACATCTGCCTTTGGGCCAAGTCAATCGAACGCATTCCAAGCTCGGGGCCTGATGGGGTTCCGCGCGGCAGACCGAGGCAAAGCGCCCGATCAGCCGTGCAGAATGCTCCCGCGCCCCGCCCTATGAGGATGGCCTTATGCGCCGCATGCTTAAATCGCGTTAAAATCGGGATCGGCGCTGTAAAGCGGCCTCCATCGGCGGGCGGAGATCCGGCCTCCCCGCGCCTGCTTATTAAGATGGAAATGGTGCGCCCGACAGGATTCGAACCTGTGGCCCCCAGATTAGGAATCTGATGCTCTATCCGGCTGAGCTACGGGCGCGCATTCGAAATCTGCTGATTTCCGTCGATCCCGCTATGTTAGAGCCCTAAGCCTGTCAACGCAAAGTGGAACAAAGCGGCACGGAAAGGCACATCCGGGCACAGTCAGGACACACTTTCGGGCACACTCTCCCCTCGCCCGCCACCTGCAGTTTCTCCCGCTCGCATAGTCACTGGCAATGAAGTCTCACCAACATGAGAGTGAAATAGACCTCATTGTTACACGCATCGCCCTACCCGAAAAATGTTCAGGGAGAGCGTGGGAAAAACCTAATATTCCTAACATTGGCGGATTTCCGCCATTTCTGACCTAACATTTTTCTCACCTAAATCTCACCAGATTAGGTTCATTCAATCTAATATTTATGATTAGAAAATCTCTTTAATATCAGTGAGATGAGAAAACCGGCCTCGAAATGTGAGAAGATATTAGGTCCGCAACCTAACATTTTTTTTCAGCGTTATCAGTCGGTTGGTATAAGTAGCTGATAGAGATCAGGAATATTAGGTTTTCCCCGATGCCCCTCCCCTTCGCATCAATGCGTCCGCGCAAAATTCCGCGCCGCGCTGAATAGCAGCGACCCGCGTTTGACCGCGTCACAGCGCCACCCGTTCGAAACAAGGTCTATGGGGCGGGCACGCTGGCCGCATCGAAAGTGGGCCGATGCGTCAAATGCGACAGGGTAAGCGTGCAGGCGAGGGGGGGAGCCAAGCGCGGCGCGCGGGGTCGACGTGGCGAGGCCCCCGGCGGGTGGGCGCTGGGGGTTGGCGATGGGCGCAGGGCGGCGCTGGCGCCCCGCTGGGGCGCGTCTGGGCGATGCGATGATGCGCGGGGGGGATGGCGGGCGGCCGCGCGCTCTGCGGCCGCCCTGCGGGGCTGTGTCAGCCCGTGATAATCAGCTCGCGGACAGTCTTGGCCTTGGCCTGGCCGCCGACCGTGTAACTGGTTTCGGCTTCCTCGATCGAGAATCGCGCGAACAGCTCGCGGATCTCGGGATGGTCGTTGATGCTCATGATGAAGCGGCCACGGATGCTGGCGAGTTGAGCCGCCATCTCCGCGAACTGGTCGCGGCCGAACATGTCCGCGCCATAATCTCGCTCGGAGCCATGATAGGGTGGATCGAGATAGAAAAGTGTGCCGGGCCGATCCCATCGCGCAATGAGTGACTGCCATGGCAGCCGCTCAATAGTGACGCCGGCCAGGCGCTCATGAAGCGCTTCGATCATCGGAGCGACCTTGGTCACATCAAAGCGCGCCCCCACCCCCGGCGATGTTCCGAACCGCCTTACCGAGACCATCCCGCCGAAGGCGAGGCGCTGCAGGTAGAGGAAGCGCGCCGAGCGTTCCAGATCGGTCAGGGTGCGCGGATCCGTCGCCACCAGCTTCTCGAAATTCGCGCGTGAACTGATCTGGAAGCGGACCATTTCGGTGAAGGCAACGAAATGGCGCTGGATCACGCGAAAGAGCGTCGACACATCCTCGCTCCAGTCGTTGATGACCTCGCAGGGCGGGCGATGATCGCGGCGCAGGAAGACGCCGCCCATGCCCACAAACGGCTCGACATAGCTGTCATGCTCGATCGCGTTGATGCGCGCGACCAGGCGCTTGGCCAGCTTGCGCTTACCGCCGATCCATGCGGCGATAGGGCGAACGGGTGCCACGGGTTCCAATAACACAGACTCGACTCCTTGCTTTCGTTCACTAGACGTTCTCGCCGCCCTGCAGGGTGAGCGGGCGAGTCGAGGGCGCATGCACCCTCATGGCTTGAGACAAGGAGATGTTGCCTGGGGCGGGCGTTGCAGCGCCCGCTCCCCCGCTGGTTACGGGGTGTTGCTGGCCGCCGCGCCGGCGGAGGGCTGATATGCATCGAACGCCACGGCCTCCGCGCCGAGCCAGTCGTTGATTTCGAGCATGCGCATCTGGATCGGCACGATCTCGTTGCCGAAAAACACGTTATTGGCCTTGCCAACGTCACCGAAGCCACCGTTGTTCTGCGGAATCACGCCGATGAGCTGGGGCGGAACACGGTGCGCCGCGAGGATATCATCGCGCGTGGTGCCCTTGATGCCGAGGAACTCATCCTTTGCGGCCACCTCGCTGATCGGGATGATCTGCACGCCATCCTTCTTGCCGCCTGGCGCATTGATGAACAGATTGCGAAAATTCCCCGGCCCGCGCGCGCCGCGCAGTGCCTCACGGATGCTCTCCACGTCATTGGGGTCCATGCTCGGCTCGTTGAGGTAGAAGACGAAGCCGGCATGCGCGCCGTTCAGATAATAGCGCCGGCGGAACAGCGTCGCATTTTCGTTCAGAAAGGCCGATTGCAGGGCCGAGAGATACTCCGGCAGGCCATAAATCTCCTGCGCCACGTCCGGCTCGGCAAGATGGCAGACACTGCCCTCCGCAAACGGATGCGCCTGGCCGAGCGCACCCCAAGCCCCGGCGGTGCCGTTGGGCAGGAAGTAGAACTCCCCTTCCCCCTTCCCCCGCCGCGTATAGAGCGAGAGGCTGTGCTTGAGCGTCATCGGCCGGCCGATGATATTATCGACCCGCTCCAGATAGGCATTGCCCATCACCAGATAATCCAGCACGAACTTGCCGAAATCGGTGCGATTGAGCCATTTGGACGGCCGAAAATGCTTGAGCAGCAGGTTGCGCTTGACCACGATCGCGCTCGAATGGTGCGGCGAGATCCGGTAGCAGCGCGCCAGCGCCTTGAGCGGCACCGGCGGCTCATACCAACGGCCGGTCCACATGCATTCAACATGGGCGAGCAGCTCGCGCCGGTTGAGCACGCTCTCCGCATCGCCGAAGCTGAACATCTGGAGGCCGCCCGCCGTTTTCACGTCGAGGTTGTTGCCGCTCATCCCAATATCTCCATTCTGGATTTTCCGTGCGTGATCAGGCCGTCCATCGGCTCGCAATACAGGGCATGCAGCAGCGCCCAGGCGAGATCGCCGTGGCCGGTCGCCTCGCTGCGCCGCGCGACATAGGTGAGTTGCTTCTGTCCCTTGGTGAGCTGCGGATGGATCGACATCAGCGCCGCCGCCAGATCGCTCCACCCCGCGTCAAACTCGATGCGGCGCTTGGCGAAGACGTTCTTTGCCTTGAGCACCATCTGGGTCTTGACCAGCGGCGAATAGTCGATGCGCCGCGCCATCGGGAAGAATTTGACCACGAGCTGATGCACGGCCGTGCCCATACCCGTGCTGTCGATCGCGATTTCCGTCACGCGATATTTGCGGGTCAGCTTCTTGATCTCCTCGGCTTGCGCCTCGAAATCCTTGCCCTTCCACTGGAATTTCTCCAGCACGCGGAACTTGCCCTTGCCGCCCGCCGGTGGCGCCACGACGACGCAACTGGCGTTGTCGCCGTCCGCGCTCTCGGCCGGATCATAACCGATCCACACTTCGCCCTCGCCGAACGGCATGAGGTCGTAGGGGTGGAAGTCCTTCCAGACATCCCAGCTATCGACCATGCAGGGGCGCAGCAGCGCCAGCGGAAAGCTCGACTGGCTGTCGTCGACGAACTGGCAGAGGAAGAGATTGTCAAACTCGTCCTGCGAATATTCCAGCTCCAGTTCGTCCCGGTCGATCAGGTCGAAGCCGCCGGCAATGGCGTCGTCCAGCGTGACGATGTGGCGCCAGATGCGATCGGGGCCGAGCGACCCCATGGCGATGGCGCTATGGCTAGTGTCGAGCTTGATCTGCTCCTTGCGCTCGCGCTTGCGGTTGTAGCGCTCGCCTGTCCACATGGCATAGGCCTCGTGCGCCACGGTGGACGGCGTCGAGAAATAGGTTTTGTGGTAGCGCGCCTGGGTGGCGATGGCCGATGCGACCTTGTTGATCTGCTCGAAACCGTAGATCCAGAACACTTCGTCCAGATACACGTCGCCGTGATAGCCCTGCGCCGTGCGGTAGTTCGTGCCGAGAAAATAGAAGGTGACGGGCTGCGCCGGCTCGCCGCCCTCATCCTCCCACCCGCGATGGACGATCAGCGGATCGCCCTTGAGCATCTTGCCCGTCTGCTCGAAAACGAACTCGACGATATATTGCCGGAAGATATTGGCCTGCGCCCGGCTTGCCGAAATGAAGATCTGGTTGTTGCCGGTCTCCATCGCGCGGATGAAAGCTTCGCGCGCGAAGTAGAAGGTCGCGCCGATCTGGCGGCTCTTGAGCAGGAACCGCGTGCGCCGGCTGATATTCGCCCACCACGTCTCCTGATGCCCGAACAGACAATCGAGAAACGCCGCCTTGATCTTGGCGAAATCCTCACGGGTAATGGTGTTCGGCGGCGTTTTCGGCTTTTTCGGCCCGGCGTTGCGGTTCGCCACCTTCTCGTTGAGGTCGCCCTCGTGCCCGCCCGGTTCGCCATAGCGGCGCACTCGCGCCATGCGCTCGATCTGGCGGCCGAGCAGGTCGATTTCCTTGAAATCCTTGCCGGTCTTGTCCTCTTTGAAGATGAGCTGATTGAGCCGCATCTCGCAGCTATCTTCGACCCGGCGAATGACCGGATCATTGTCCCACCCGTCCCGGTCCTTCCAGCTCTGCACCGTCGAGCGCTTGAGGTTCAGCGCCCCGGCGATGTTCGTCACGTCCCAGCCCCGCCAGTAATAAGCGCGGGCGATGCGCCTGGCGTCGTAAGGAATTGCCTCGGGCACAGGGATGACGGGGGCGTCCATGGCCGCCGGACGATGCGACAGCCGCCGCCCTGCTTCGCCGTGCAACATTTGTGATAGGCGCTCTCACAATGAGAGGCGGTTGTTTTTGCCCCGGCGGGAACGGCGAATGGCGGCACATTCACGCCGACCGCCAAGGAGCCTCAACATGGCGAAAACCCAGTATTTCCGCGTTGCCGTAGAGGGCGCCACCGTCGACGGGCGGGAAATCACCCGCGACCAGATCCAGCAGATGGCGGACAGCTACAACACCGCCACCTATGCCGCGCGGATCAACTGCGAGCATCTGCGCGGTTTCTCGCCCGAGGCGCCTTTCAACGCCTGGGGGACGGTCGACGCGGTCAAGGCCGAGGAAATCGACCTTGCGATTGGCGGCAAGACCGAGAAGAAGCTGGCGCTGTTCGCCCAGCTCGACGTGACGGATCAGGCCAGGGCCTATAACGAGGCCGGGCAGAAGCTCTATTCGAGCGTCGAGATCCACCCCAATTTCGCGCAGACCGGCAAAGCCTATCTGGTCGGCCTCGCCTTCACCGATTCCCCCGCTTCGCTCGGCACCGAAGTGCTGAAATTCAGCCGGGACGAGAAGCGGAAGGACAATCTCCTGCAGGTCGAGGAAGAGCCGATCGCCCTTAGCTTCGAGGCCGGCACGCCCGCCTCCGATATCGCCGGCGGCGTGCTGGCGGGCATCAAGAGCTTCTTTGCCGAATTCGGCAAGGCGCCGCCGGCGCAGCAGCCTGCGCAGCAACCGCAACAGCAGCAGCCGGTTCTCGGCACGCCACCCACCGGCGGCAGCGGCGCCGACCTTTCGGCCAACGCCAATGCGCAGATCGCGGCCTTCGTTTCCGGTTTCGGTGAGCAAATCACCAAGCTGACCGAGGGTATCCAGAAGGGCTTTGCCGCGCAGGATACCCGCATCGCCAAGATGGCGGAGGATTTCTCCGCCCTGCAGGCGAAGATCGAGAAGACGCCGGCCACCGGCCATATGTCACGCCCCGCCGCCAGCGGCGGCAACGGTCGCGCCCGCGCCGAGTGCTGATCCACCCCAATTTCCGCGCGCGCCTCATCTGACCGGAGCCAATCATGCGTAACGATACACGCGAGCTTTTCAACGCCTTCGCCGAGCAGATCGCCCTGCTCAACGGCGTCTCCGACGCCACCCTCAAATTTTCGGTGGACCCGTCCGTCCAGCAGACGCTCATCAACAAGATGCAGGAATCGAGCGCGTTCCTGCAGCGGATCAACATCGTCCCGGTGCTCGAAATGAAGGGCGAGGTTCTGGGCCTTTCGGTCGGTTCGCCGCTGGTGTCCACCACGGACACGTCCGGCGAAGGCACGCGCAAGACCACGTCGCCCTCCGGCATGGACAAGGTGACCTACGAGTGCTTCCAGAACAACTCGGACACCCACCTGCGCTATGCGTTGCTGGACGCGTGGGCGAAATTCGCCGATTTCGAGACGCGTATCCAGAACCTCATCACCCGCCGTCAGGCGCTCGACAAGATCCTTGTCGGCTTCAACGGCACCTCGCACGCGGCCACCAGCGATGCGGCGACCAACCAGCTCCGGCAGGATGTCAATATTGGCTGGCTGCAGAAGCTGCGGACCGATCGCCCCTCGCATGTGATGGACGAGGGCGCCGAGGCCGGCAAGGTGACCTATGGCGTGGGCGGCGACTATGCGACCCTCGACGCGCTGGTCTATGATGCCGTGGCGCAGCTCCTGCCCTCCTGGGCAAGTGAGGATACCGAGCTGGTGGCGATCGTCAGCCGCGACCTGCTGCATGACAAATATTTTCCGCTCGTCAACCAGTCGATCGACCCGACCGAGCAGCTCGCGCGGGACGTGATCCTCTCCACCAAGCGCCTGGGCGGCCTGCCCGCCGAACGCGTGCCTTACGTCCCGGCGGGCTCGATCCTCATCACCCGCTACGACAACCTCTCGATTTACGAGCAGGAAGGCGCGCGCCGCCGCCACATCAAGGATGTGCCGGAGCGCGACCGGATCGAGGATTATCAGTCTTCGAACGACGCGTACGTCATCGAGGATTATGATTTCGCCTGCCTCATCGAGAATATCGAGCCGTTCGTGCCCGAGGAAGAGATCCCCTGATAACCACCGCGACGAAGCGGGGAGATCGGGCCGGTTCGCCAGCCTGATCTCCCCAATCTCCCGTATCCATTAGGACGATCCGCATGCTTTCCCCCGCCGCCCGCCATCGCCAGAAAATCCTTGCCCGGCAGGCCGCCGCCAAAGCGCCCGAGGGGGTCGCCGCCGCCCGCCCCAAGGATGGACCGGAGGCGAGCGCCTATGAGCTGCTGCTCGCCGAGCTGGGCAAGGATCTGGCGCGGCTGCGCGAGGTGCAATCGGTCGAGGGCAAGATCGCGCTCAAGCGCGAGATGATTGTCAGCTACGATCATCACGTCGATGCCACGCTGGACGCCTCCGCGCAGAGCGGCAAGGCGGTGCAGGACGAGATCGTGGCGACCATGATGATCTGGCGCTTCGATATCGGCGATTTCGCGGCCGGCCTTGAGATCGCAGCGCATGTGCTGCGCTTCGGCCTCGCCATGCCCCAGCGCATGCAGCGCCAGGCCGCCACGCTGATCGCCGAGGAAGTCGCCGAGGCCGCGCTGGCGATGGATCGCGACGGGCATGAATTTTCGCTCGCCATCATCGACCAGGCCAACGCGCTCACCGCCGAGCATGACATGCCCGACCAGGTGCGGGCGAAGCTGTTCAAGGCGCGCGGGCGCTCGCTGCGCCGGGCCTATGCCCGCCTTGTCGAGCACCCCGAGAGCGCGCCCGCTGGCGGCCGGGAATCGGCCCAGCTTGAGGCGCTTGCCGCCTTCCGCCGCGCGCTGCAGCTCGATAAGAAATGCGGCGTCAAAAAGGATATCGAGCAGCTAGAGGCCAAGGTCCGCGCTGCGAACGACTGAGCTTGCGCCCCCGGCGCCGGGGGGCGGTGACGAACCGAACACGCGCTCGCGCAACCGTCCGGCTCTGATCCCCACCCCCCGCATTTTTGAGCGGAGGACCCATGTCCGGTTTTATCGCCTCGCCCCCCTCGCCCGCTAGCCCCGCCGGCGCCATCGTTTCGGTGGGCAGCTTCTGGCCGTCGATCGACATCAACCGCTTCCGCGATGCGATGCGCATCGGCAATCAGGATATCCCGCACCCGCGCGTTGTTGAGGCGCTGCTCGGCGCGGCGATCATCACGGCGGACAATCTGGCGGACTGGCGCGCCGTGCGCGAGGCGGAAGGCCATGTCACGCTGGCGGACGTGCCGGCCGAGGCGATCACACATGGCGCGGGCGAGACAGCCAGTGAGAGCCGCCTCGCCATCCTGTGGCGCCGCGCAGTGCATGCCTTCGCCGCCGCCGACCTGATCGAGACGCACCGCGACGTGACGGCCACCGGCACCGGCGTAAGCCAGATCGAGCATCAGGCGATGACGCCGGACGATCATCGCCGCAACGGCGTCCACGCCATCCGTGCCATCCTCGGCCAGCGCCGTACCGCGGTGGAGTTGATCTGATGACCACCTTCACCGCCACCGCGCTCCAGGGCGAAACGGTCGACGCGCTGGTGTGGCGCGTGCTTGGCGCTGGCTCCGGCACAGTCGAGCAGGTGCTCGATCTCAACCGCGATATCGCCGCGCTTGGCCCGGTGCTGCCGGAGGGGCATCCCGTCTCCCTGCCCCTGCTGCTCACCCCGGAGGCGCCGGCCCGCGCCATTGTGCATCTCTGGGACTGACCCCGCATGGCGCCCCCCAAGCACGAGGCCCTGCGCGCCTATCTGGTCGAGGCCCTGCCCGAGCTGGCGCGCGATCCCGACAAGCTCGCCATCTACATGACCGGCGGCCGGTTGCGTGGGCGTTACGGCGCCAATCTCGGCTTCCAGTATGATGCGCAGCTCCAGATCGACCTGCTCGGCTTCCGGGGGCAGCCGGCGGCGTTCTTCCTGCCGCTGCTGCTCTGGTTGCGCCTCTATGAGCCGGCCGTGCTCCAGAACCATGAGCGGGCGGACAGCGCGATCCGCTTCGAGCTGGATATTGTCGACAATGGCGCGGTGGACATCACCATCCAGCTCCCGATGACCGAGGCGGTGGATGTGGCGCCGCAAGAGGACGGCAGCTTTACGATGACGCTGCGCGAGGAGCCGCGCGTGGTCGACGAAGGATCGCCGCTCGATCTCCCCGGCGTCCCGCCGGCCGATCCCATCGCACTGCTCAAGCGCATCTTCCACGATGGCGCGCTGCTGGTGGGCTATCCCCTGCCCCCGGATCCCTGATGGCCGATCTGGGCGCCGATGATCTGGGCGAGCTGGAGCGCTTCGCCGGCGCCATCCTCGCCTCGCTCAAGCCGGCCGAGCGGCGCAGCCTGCTCCGCAAGATGGCGCGGTCCCTGCGCAAAAGCCAGCAGCAGCGCATCACGGCCCAGAAGAACCCGGATGGCTCGCGGTTCGAACCGCGCAAGCGGCCACAGGATCCGGTGCCGGGCGGTTATGCGGTCAAGTTCCTCTACCCCGCCGGCGGCTCCGGCCCGCCGCGCCTCGTCACCATGCATAGCTGGACGCGGCAAGGGCCGCTGATGACCGGCTATGACGTGGAGGCGGGCGGCCTGCGGTCTTTCGAATGGCGCAAGGTCACTCGCTGGCTTCCCGTCGAGCAGGGCGAGCAGAACAAGGGCGCCGGCCAGCTTCGCCGCCCCACCGTCCGCCAGCGCGCCATGTTCCGCAAGATCCGGCGCAGCGGCGCCATGCGTGCGGACGCGACCGCACAGGAGGCGTTCGTGGCCTTTGCCGGCCGCGTGGCCGCCGTCGCGCGCATCCACCAGTTCGGCCTGTTCGACCGGCCCTCGCCCGCATCGCCCGCAATCCGCTATGCCGAGCGGCAATTGTTCGGCTTCACCGCGCGCGACCGGGCCATGCTGCTCGATGCGACCATCGACCATCTTGATGAGGCGGGGCATCTGGGCTGACGGCGCTGATCCCATAACGGGACGTTAACCAGATTTGACCGACTCGCCGGCAGGGTGTCATGACCTCCTCATCACTGTGGGAGGTGACTATGCGAAAACTACTGATCGCCGCCTTGTTGGGCGGCGTAGCGGCGATGCCTGCGCAGGCAGAATTATTTATAGAGATAAGTGGCAGCGCTCTGTCTTCTAGAGGCACATCATCCGCGCTGCTTTATGGCTATTGCACTCAAACATCGTGCATCTCTAGCTTCGATATTGGCGTATTTAGGCTTAGCTATGGTAGTGGTGGATGGTATTCCGGGGAAGCTAACTTTACATTTGACGATAGCCAATCGTCACATTCAGATGGTAATTGGTACACAGGATCAGGATACGGCTTTTATAGCTACGGCGATGGCGAGGATTTTGAATTTGTTAGTCTTACATTCAATAAGATTCGCCTGACCCCTGATAATGATTTCATTCGATCCGACACCAATCCATCGGTTTCGTTCGGCAAGCTCTACCCTCTGCCAGAGCCGGCAACATGGGCCATGATGATCGGCGGTTTCGCGCTGGCAGGCGCGGTGCTGCGGCGTCGTCGCTACCGGGTAGCCTTCGTCTGATCCGCCAAGACTAGCGCCCACTCGTGAGCCGCCTGCAACCGGGCGGTGTTGGTCGCGCAGATCAGGGCATCGGCGCGCGCAAGAAGGATGGAATCTCCACCGGGTCCGTCAGGGCTCGGGGCGCTTCCGGGGCCGGGCATCTCACGGTCGCTGGATAGACCGGGATCGGCTGTGGCGGCGGGGAGCCGCATGACGCGAGCAGCATAGTCAGCGCGGCCAGCATCGGCCCTGCGATCGGCTTCATCGTTCAGTCTCCGATTGACGGTTTGGACGCGGGCCATTTCGGCCTGCCAGTCGGCGTTGGCCTTCGCCTGCGCGGCCTTGAAGTTGGCGGTATCGGTCTCGTGCAGTGCCTTCTCAACGCGCAGGTCCTGGCGCGCGTCCACCAATTTGCCACGAGTGAGCGCGAGGCCGGTCGATAGGGCGGCGATGACGAGAATCGCGGCTACGCCGAGATGCGGCGCGAAGCGAGTGAGCAGCATGGTCACAACCCCGTGAGGCAGAGCTTGCGCTCGTCCTCCCTCCGATTGACCAAGCCCTGAATGCGTCGCCCGCCGGCATTGACCCACATGCGGAAGGCGTCGCAACCCCCGCGCCAGTCGCCGGTATTGAAGCGCCGCGCCACGGTCGAGCGGGCAAACGCGACCTCACCGATATTGTAAGTGAGCGAGATGGCGGCGGCGAACTGGTTGGGCCGGTTCTTGAGCGCCGGCACGGCCTTGAGCACCGCCGGCGCATAGTCCAGTTCCAGCGTTCGGCGGAGCATCGCGGCGCATTCGCCCGGCGTGTATCGCCGCATTTGGACCCGCGTCTCACCGGTGCAGACCGTGTTGATCCCGACGATATCCTTGTATGGGTCGAGCCGGGTGCCCTCCCATTTCTGGATGACCGGCGTGGCGATGAGCAGCGCAGCGGTGATGCCGGCACCGCCCACGGCCGTGACTGCGAGTTTGAGGTTGCTCATCTGCCGAGCCCTCCTTTGAGAGCGAAGAACAGGCCGACAACCGCGCCGGCGAGCCCAACAACCCATTTGATGAAGCGCATCGAGGTCTTGGCTGCCGTCCAGGCGGCCACCACGTCGCGCGTGTCGCAGACGCCTTGCTCAACCTTCGCCACCCGTTCCGAGAGATGGTCGAACTTCTCGCTCTGCTCTGTCTGGGTCGCGATGATCGCATCGAGCCGGCCCAGCGCGCGATCCAGCTTGGCCCCAAGTTCGCGTTCGCCGGTCATCATCCGGCCTCCGCGAACGCCGCGACGGCAGCGGCATAGCGCTGTTCATCCGCCCCGCCGTTGTTCCACGCGCCATCAGTCGCATATTTGCGGATGCCGAAGAACTGGAGCTGGTTACTGTTCCAAAATGGACGCTCCACATCGCTGAACCAGACGCAGACGCCGCCAATCTTTGTGCGAAGTTGCGCAAGTTCGTAAGTGACCTCATCGCCTGCGCGTGCGTCGATGAGACAGGCTTCAAGCGCAGCCAACACGCCATCCCGATCCGTCTGCGACATAGCGCTACCGCCGCCCGGATCGACAATGATGTTGTGGTTGCCACCCTCGTAAAGTTGCCCCATGCGCGGACATTGCGCAGGCGGGACACCGGCAGCGACAAGCGCATTCAGCACGCCATGCTTGAGCGTTACAAGCTTCGAGATCATCTCATCGGTCGTTGAGCGCCACTCAGCGAAGAAACCATTCTTAAACGAGCTAAGATCGCTTGTATGGTCAAGATGCCACGGCAACGTGCCGTATTTGTCGCCGCTACCTGCGTAAAAGCTGGGCGAATACCAGTCGATGCCTTGCCAGTTATCGCCATAGAGCAATGCGTCCACGATGGTGGAGACGCTGTCGCCCTTCCATGCGCCAAGCGTGCTGGAGAAGCGCGCGCCGACGTTGGTCTTGCCGTATAGACCCACCTGCTTCTGGAGACTGGCCTGCAATCGACGTGCACCTTGCATCAAACCGGAATGGAGCGCTTTGACAGCAAAATCGGCATTGTCGCGCACGTCCACGATTGCACCTGCGGCTACTGTGCTCGATGCGATGACTTCGATGAGAACGTTTTGATAGTTCTTTGAAGAGTCCAAGCTATCAACGGTTCGGCAGTAGAACCACTCGCCCGGCTCAAACGCGCGCGCAGTGACACCGGTTGACGGGTTCACATTGGCCCGCTCGTTGGTGACTGTGACACCCGCCGGGATCGTTACGCCCTCCAGCATCCGCATCTGGCTGGCATGGGTCATCATGCCCTCCATCTTGGCGGCGTATGCCGTGTTCCAGTCCTCGTTGCTAACCTCGACGTTGAGTTTTGCGGCCGGGTTCGCGAGCAGCTTCCAATTATCGAGCCACGGCTTGACCACTTCGTTGAAGCGGAAGGCCACGTCGCTCCAGGCAAAGTTGTGGAATGTGTGCTGACCAAGCTCGGTGTAGCGAGCGGCTGCCGCTTCGGGGGTGGCCATAAGGCGGCGGAATAGCCTGCCGGATGCCGGCGCATCCTCTGCGCCGCTGTCCTTCATGTCGCGCCACCAGAGTTCGCCGCCGAAGGTATTGGCGTGCCAGATTGTGGCGGCGCTGTCTGTGAACATCTTTTCAGGATGCGGGTCATCTGCCTGCATAACAGAAAGCTGGAAGCCTTCCGGCGGCACGGTCGGGTTCTTTAACAGGACCGAATAGTTGATTGACTGTCCTTCATCCGACCCTGCATCAAGAGTAAACGAGGTATTAGAAAGAACATTGATGGTAACACCAGTGCCGCTATCTTTTGATATGGTTGCAGGAGCATTCAGACTGCAATCCCAAACACCGTGTCTAGTGCCGATATGCCAATTGCTGCCTTCCCAAACGACAGCCGCAAAACTATC
Organism: Sphingobium sp. 66-54; assembly: GCA_001899715.1. Lineage (GTDB taxonomy): Bacteria > Pseudomonadota > Alphaproteobacteria > Sphingomonadales > Sphingomonadaceae > Sphingobium. Next base: position 55,421 of record MKWI01000019.1, on the reverse strand, counting down.
AAAGGTGGTAGGCTGCCCTTGAGCAACAGTTACGCTTGTTTCAGAAGGATGGACTATAGGCCACCCATCTTCATTCTTTTCGCTGTCTGGGACATAGTTGTGACGGCCTGATACACTGTCTTTATATCTCCAAGAGATAACACGTCCGCGGTCTCTTACAATATCGTGGGCACTATAACTAACAACTCCATTGCTGTTCATGCCGAACACAAGCGGACGGATTTCGTCGTGATATGGAACCGAAATCGTAACGGATGCGGCATCTTCCGGGTGAACTGTGTCCGTCAGCCATGCACGGATATTCCGGCCCTGCGCCTCAACCGGAAGCGGGGCCACAACTGTGTAGTTGGGAGCCGCGCCATCGACCGGCGTCCAATCGGCGATAAGTTCGCCCGTGTCCGCATCCTGAATGAGCGCAAGCGCCGCCGTGAAGCGGGTCGCCGTGCCAGTAAGCTGGATCGAGCCATCCTCGGCGATTGAGACACTGTTGATGATGATCGGCCGGAGCATCGAACCCCACGCCACATTGTCCCATGTGGCCGTTCCTGACGTACTGCCGCCTAAACCAATGAATGTGCCCGCCAGCAAGGCGGCGTTGATTGGGTAACTCACGTCCGTCTGAGCAGAGTCAGCCCCCGCTGGATTGACCAGAGAGTAGGGCTTGAACTCGGGATCTCCGACCGCTTTAAACAATATGCGGAATGAGCCGTTCGAGAGAATTTCAGCGCGGAAGCGGTTGCCTGCCACGTCCGCGTTGGCGATTTTCAGGGCGTTGCTGATACCCTGGAAGTTCGTGGTGGCGCCGCCAACGACCTGATAGACGCCCGGATACGTCCCTCCAGCTATCATCATGTAGTTTTTGCTATCAACGCCCGCGAGAACGACACGCCAAGCGGTGTTGCCGCCGTCCCATTCGATAAAGTGCGTGACGCTGCCCGTGTCGCGGATGACTATCGGCCGGTCGCCGCCAACGGTCGAGAGCGACGCGCAGGATGCCTTCCCAGAAGCGTTTGCGATATATTTATTGAACTGGGTGTCGCCGCCTACCGGTAGGCCGGTCCAACCATGCGAGACCAGCTTGTCATTGGTCGGGTAGCTGAAATCATCGCTGTAAATCGGCAGCCCTGCTGCTTGCTGGACGAAGACGTTGATCGACCGAACGCCGTCAACATATTGCGAGATCGCGCGACCCGCGTCGGTTGCCTCGACGTAAGTGTAGGTAGCCCCGGTCTCGCCAGAGATTGCTGTGTCATCGCGATACCACTGGCCTAGATCGCCGTTGGTGTTGGTGAAGATGCCATCCGCGAAGGCGATGGAGGGGGCCTCGGCGGGGGCTTCCTCGACATCTGTCACCGCGATGGCGAGCAGATCGGTGCGTGGCGAATTGGCGGCCGTCTCCAGCGTCTGGGTGATCCCGATCTCGTAAGCGTGGTCCGGCGCGGTCTCGTAATCGGTGGCGGTCAGCCCGGCGACGATCCTGCCATCGCCGGTCAGCGCGAAGCGGCCACCGGCATCGCTGGAAAGAGTGACGTCCGCCCCGGTCAGAATATTGCCGAGCGCCCCGACCGGCGTGCCAGGTGCCGCGCCCTCGGCGATCGTCGCCGGGGTGAGCGTCGGCAGGCCGAGCAGGATCGGCGCGCGGGGCGTGACGCTCTTTTCTTCGGAGCGGGGCCCCTCGCCCGCGCTGTTGATCGAACTGGCCTGCACGAACACTTCCGCGTCGTTGGTCAGATCGTCGATGATGTGGGTATCGGCCGCCGCCACGGTGGCCAGCACCGCCAGATCGCCGCTCGCGGTACCGAGATAGAGGCGGTGGTGGGTGATCTGCGCGCCACCATCGGCGCCGTCCGTCACCGTGACCACGATCTGCCCATCTCCCGGCTCCAGCCCGATCGTCGGCGCGGCTGGCCGGGCAACCGCGCCGACCAGTGTCGCGGCCCACGGAATCACCACCCCGTCCGCGCCGGTGGCGGTGCCGGCAATCGCCTGGTTCTCACCCGCCGCCAGCGCCGTCGCGGCGGCGATCGCGCCGGTCGCGGCGGTGAGCGAGAGATTGGCGTGGCCACTGGCCCTGGCCCATGTGACCGGCGCCAGCAGCCCGAGCGTCGGCACGTGCCAGATCGTACCCGTGGCGGTCGGCACGCTGGCACGCAGAGCGCGGGCACGCGGCGGGCGAGCGCGGCGCCCGCGTGTTGGAGACCCCAGCATCAGTTCGCCGCGACCAGAGAGATGCGCTCGCCCGGCAGCAGGAAGCGCAGCTCATCATCGCCGTCGAACAACGGTTCGCTCTGCGCGTCCGCCAGCGCCTCCTTGCCGATGCGCATGCGGCACGCCCCGCCGTCGACGCGGATCCGGTAAAGGCTGTCGCGCGCGGCCGGATCCGGCTCGGTCGGCTCGGCGCCCGGTTCGACCGTGACGGTATCGCCGATCTGGCCGCCGAGCACCGCAATGGCCTGCCCGCTGGTGAGGCGAGCCCAGTTGCGAGCGTTGATGCTGTAGCGCGTGATGTAGACGACTGCCATGAGCCGGACACTCCCCGAACGGATGCTTGATCGGGGCCATCGTCCGCCGGCGCGGGCCGCTTTCCAGCGGCTCGCATTGTGAGAGCGCCTATCACAAATGTTGCCGGATGCGCCGCCGCGCCCGAGCGGCTTTGCTCGGGGCATGACGGACACCGCGACCTTCTCGGCCATCGACCTCTCGCGCCTGCCGGCGCCGGCGGTGGTGGAGCCGTTGAGCTATGAGGCCATCTATGGCCAGATGCTGGCGCGGCTGCGGCAGTTCATCCCGGATTTCGACGACAGTATCGAGAGCGATCCGGCGGTGCGCATCCTGCAGGTGTGCGCCTATTTCCGCATGCTCGATCTCCAGCGGGTCAACGATGCGGCGCGCGCGGGCATGGTCGCTTATGCGCTGGGCGCGGATCTCGATCATCTCGGCGCGCTGGTCGGCGTCGCGCGGCTTGAGCTGGTGCCGGCCGGCGAAGACGGCACGCCGGCGATCATGGAAAGCGATGACGATTTCCGCCGGCGGATCGTGCTGGCGCCCGAGGGCTTCTCGGTCGCGGGGCCGGCCGGTGCCTATATCGCGCACGCGCTCGCGGCGCATAGCGATGTGCTGGACGCCTCGGTCGTCTCGCCCGCGCCGGCGGAAGTTGTCGTCTATGTGCTGTCTCGCGTTGGCGACGGCACCGCATCGCCCGCCCTGCTCGACGCGGTCGAGGCCGCGCTGTCCGATGAGCGCGTGCGGCCGATCGCCGATCGGCTGACCGTGCTCTCAACCGAGATCGTGGCCTATGCGATCGAGGCGGAGATCACCACTTATCCCGGCCCGGACGCGTCGGTGGTCATGGCCGAGGCGCTGGCGCGCGCGCAGGCGCTTGCTGCCAGCCTTCAGCGCAACGGCATGGACGTGACGCGCTCCGCGATCTTCGCGGCGCTGCACGTCGCCGGCGTGCAGAATGTCGAGTTGACCGCCCCGGCCGCCGATATCGTCATCAGCGCCAGCAAGGCGCCGCACTGCACCGGCATCACGCTCGCGGCCGGCGGCGTGGCCGAATGACCCTGCTGCCACCTAATGCTTCGCCGCTAGAGCAGGCGCTTGAGCAGGCCGCGACCGCCGCCCCGTTGCCGGTGCCGCTCCGCGACCTCATGCGGCCGGAGAGCTGCCCGGCCGCGCTGCTGCCCTGGCTCGCTTTCGCCCTCTCCGTCGACGATTGGGACCCCGACTGGCCGGAGGCGGTGCGCCGGCAAGTGGTGGCCCGCTCGATCGCGGTCCACCGGCGCAAAGGCACGGTGGCGGCGGTGCGCGAGGCGGTGGCCGCGTTCGGCGGCAGCATCGTCATCCGCGAATGGTGGGAGGCCGATCCGCCCGGCGAGCCCGGCACCTTCGCCCTGATGCTGGCGCTGGCCACGGTCGACGGCGGCGCGCCGAGCGCCGGCTATGTCGAGGATGTAACGCGGCAGGTGGCGCAAGCCAAGCCGCTCTCGCGCCCTTTCGAATTCACGCTCGCGCTCGCCGCGTCCGGCGCCATCGGCATCGTCGGCGCCGCGCGGCCCTGCGCCTATGTCCGCCTCGACATGGCGGCTTGAGAGGATCCCATGCCCCTGCAACTCACCGTCACCAACGCCGGCCGCGCCGCCATCGTCAACGCGCAGAACACCGGCACGGCGCCGGTGACGATCGCCCAGCTCGGCCTCACCGCGACCGCCGTGGCCGCCGACCCGGCGCTGACCGCGCTCGCCGGCGAGTTCAAGCGGATCGACCAGGTCGGCGGCGCGGTGGTGGCGGACGATACCATCCACATGGTCGCGCAGGATGCGAGCGCGGATGCCTATACGGTTCGCGCGTTCGGCCTCTATCTGCAGGACGGCACGCTGTTCGCGCTCTACGGGCAGGCCGAACCGATCGTGGAAAAGACAGCGGCCACGATCTTTCTGCTCGCCAATGACATCGCCTTTACCGAAATCGACGCTGCTGCCATCACGTTCGGCGATACCGATTTCATCAATCCTCCCGCCACGGAGACGGTCAAAGGCGTGGCGGAGATCGCCACCCAGGCGGAGAGCGACGCCGGCGAGGATGACGCGCGGATCGTCACACCCAGAAAGCTCAAGACCAGCGTGCTCGCGTGGTTCGGCGGCATACTCGCGGACGTGTGGCGCGCGAGTAATGACGGGTCGGGCTCGGGCCTCGATGCGGACCTGCTCGATGGCCAGCACGGCAGCTACTACGCGAACATCCCCGCCCGCCTCGGCTTCACGCCGCTTAATGCCGCCAGCTATACGGCAGCGGACATCAAGACCAAGCTCCTCACCGTGGACGGGTCCGGCTCGGGCCTCGATGCCGATCTGCTCGATGGGAAGGGGTGGACTGACGGGCAGGACGTGCGTTTCGGCATTGTGCTGGCGCGCACGCCGGCGGACGGCACAACCGGAGGGATTAGGCTGGCGGCAAATCCAGGCACCGGCCTCGCCTATTTTCAGGTCTTAAACGCCAACGAAACGGCGCAATATGGTTATTGGAAATATTGGGCGGACGGGCGAGCGGATTGGTCGGGAAGCATTTGGCGGCAAGGCAACCAGGTCTGGGATTCCGCCAATGACGGGTCGGGCTCGGGTCTCGATGCGGACATGCTCGATGGCCAGCACGGCAGCTATTACGCGAACATCCCCGCCCGCCTCGGCTACACACCGCTCGACAGCGCGGCCTACACGGCGGCGGATGTCAAGACCAAGCTCCTCACCGTGGACGGCTCGGGGTCGGGCTTCGATGCCGATCTGCTGGATGGCTATCACGGCAGCGCCTACGATCGCGTAACCGACTTCATAGGCGCCACGACCGGCCGCCGCGTCTATGCGGATGGCTACAAGCGCTGCTGGTCACAGGTCACGATCGCCGCCAACCAGTCCGTCTATGTCGCGTTTCCCTTCTCATTCGACGCCGCCCCTCACGTCCAGTGCTCGGCGCAGATGATTAATATCACCACCGCCGAGGAATATGGCGGGATGCTCACCGGCAGCGTTACCACGGCCGGCTTCACGATCATCAACGGCGCCGATTTCATGTGCACCTATAGCTGGGAGGCGAAGGGTAAATGACCGGCTTTCGCTATAGCCCGTCGACGCGGGCCTTCTACCATGTCGATCTCAATGCCGCGATCCCGCCGGATGCGCTGGCCGTCTCCGACGCGCGCCACGCCGAGTTGATGGCGTTGCAAAGCGAGGGGCGGACCATCGTGCCGGATGCCGATGGCCGCCCCGTTGCCGTCGCCCCACCGGCCCCGCCGCCCGCCATCGCCATGATGCTGCTGCGTCGGCGCCGCAACCGGCTGCTCGCCGCGAGCGACCGCACCCAGATCGCCGATTTCCCGATCGGCGAAGCCGAGCGCGCGGCGTGGGCCGATTACCGCACCGCGCTGCGCGCCCTGCCCGAAACCTGCGGTGGCGATGCGTCCGCCGCCGTCTGGCCTGTCCCTCCAACCGAAGGAATCGTCCCATGAAATTCACGATCGGTAGCTACGATAAGTCGACGCGAAGCGTGTCCGTCACTTTTACGCATCAATCCGTCCGCCACGCGCGCGCGGTGAACGCAGTGCTCAAGGCGGACGGCAGCTACGATGCGGCGGCCACCAAGAGCCGGGTGGCGGAGGTCGCCAGCGGCGTGCTCGCCAAGATCGCCGCCGGCGCCATCGCATAGGCAGTCTTGTGATAGGCGCTCTCACAATGCCGCGCTGTAGCGCGCCCATGTCCGGTCGCGGATGACGGACCGCATGGCGCAACAGGATGAACTCTCCGGCCTCATCGGCGATCTGATCCGCCTCGGCACGGTCGAGACGGTGGACCTCGCCGCCGCGCGCGTGACCGTGACGCTCGGCGATGTCACATCGCCTCCCGTGCCATGGCTGGAGCTGGCCGGCGGCTTCCGCTGCTGGGTGCCACCGAGCGAGGGCGAGCAGGTGCTGCTGCTCTGCGCGGAGGGCGATATTGCCCACGGCTGCGTCCTGCGCGGCCTCTACTCCACCGCCTTCCCCGCCCCGGCCGATGACGGCCGCGCACGGCTGCTGATGCCGGACGGCACCACCATCGACTATGACCCCGAGGGCCATGAGCTGGCGATCACGCTGGCGGGCGGCAAGGCGACCATCACCGCGCCGGAAGGCGTGACCATCACCGGCGATGTGACCATCACTGGCAACATCGCGGTGAATGGCGACGGCACCATGACCGGCACCTTCACCGCCGACACGGACGTGGTCGGTGGCGGCAAAAGCCTCAAGGGCCACAAGCACGGGCAGGTGCAGCCCGGCAGCGGCCAGTCGGGGGCGCCGGTATGAGCGGCATGGAGCGGGCCACCGGCAAGCGCATCGAGGGCGAGGCGCATATCGCGCAGTCGATCGCCGACATTCTCACGACGCCGATCGGCTCGCGCGTCATGCGCCGGGCTTATGGATCGCGGTTGTTCGAGCTGGTCGACGCGCCCCTCAATGCCGCCACACGCCAGCTCATCTCGGCCGCCAGCGCCGGCGCCATCGCGCGATGGGAACCCCGCGTGAAGCTGGACCGCGTGGCCGTGGGCAGCGGCAGCGCGGACGGCGGCCTTTCGCTCATTATCGAGGGCACGCGCACAGACCTGCCTGGTCGCCAGCCCATCAACCTCACCATCGCGCTCGCGGGCGCCCGTCAGCAAAGGACGTAAGTCATGCCCATCATCCACGGCATCAAGGTCAATGAGATCAATAGCGGCGCGCGCGCCATCGCCGCCGTCTCCACCGCCGTGATCGGCCTGGTCGCGCTCTCGACGGATGCGGACGCCGTGGCGTTCCCGGCCGGCAAACCCGTGCTGGTGACGGACGTGGCCGGGGCGCTGGCCAAGGCCGGAACGGATGCGTCGGACGGCACGCTGGCCAACGCGCTCGATGCGATTGCCGACCAGAGCAGTCCGATCGTCGTTGTCACGCGCGTCGAGCCGGGCGAAGATGAGGAAGCGACAGAGGCGGCGGTGCAGGCCGGCGTGCAGACGCTGCGGATGGCGGAGAGCACGCTCGGCGTGCGTCCGCGCATCCTTGGTGCGCCGGGCCTCGACACGGCGCCGGTCATCAACGACCTCATCACCGTGGCGCAGAAGCTGCGCGGCTTCGCCTACTGCGCCGCCGCCGGTGCCACCGCTGCGGAGGCGATCACGGCCGCCGATGATTTCAGCGCGCGCGAGCTGATGCTGCTCTGGCCGGAGTTCAGCGATTTCACCGGCAGCGCCGCCGCGCGCGCGCTCGGCCTGCGGGCGCGGATCGACAGCGAAACGGGCTGGCACAAGACCCTCTCCAACGTGGCCATTAATGGCGTGACCGGCATCGAGACCCCGGTGGATTTCGATCTACTCGGTGGCGCCTCCACCGCCAGCCTGCTCAACGATGCCAATATCACCACGCTGATCCGCGCCAACGGCTTCCGCTTCTGGGGCAACCGGACGATGTCCGCCGAGCCGCTCTTTGCCTTCGAAAGCGCAGTGCGCACGGGGCAGGTGCTGCAGGACGAGATTGCCAACGGGCTGCTCTGGGCGATCGACAAGCCAATCAGCGCCGGGCTGGTCAAGGATATCGTCGCTACCGTCAATGCGCGATTCCGGGCGCTGCAATCGCAGGGGCGCATCGTCGGCGCCCATTGCTGGTTCGATGCCGCCGCCAACCCGCCCGAGGCACTGGCGGGCGGCAGCATCACCATCGACTATGAGTATACGCCCTGCGCGCCGGCCGAGGCGATCCTGCTCAACCAGCGCATCACGGACCGCTTTTACGCCACGATTGCCGACCAGCTCGGATGATCGGCGCGCGCTCCCCTCACTCCTGAAAGGATCGACCCATGGGCCTCCCCTCCGTCCTCAAAAATATGAACATGTTTCTCAACGGCGTGACATGCGTCGGCGAGATACCGGAGGTCACCGTGCCGCCGCTCGCCCGCAAAATGGAGAATTATCGCGGCGGCGGGCTGGACGGCACGCTGGCCATCGACCTCGGCATGGCGGACGATCCCATCACGTTCGAGTGGAAGCCGGGCGGCTTGATGGAGCGCGTCTATGACGGCTTCGGCGGCGCCACCATCGACAGCGAAATGATCCGTTGGGTGGGCGCCCACCAGGATGACGGAACCGGCCAGATGAAGGCCGTGGAAATCACCGTGCGGGGACGCCACTCGTCGATTGAGGACGGCACCCAGAAGCCCGGCGAGCTGGGCGAACGGACCGTGACGACGCTGTGCAGCTTCTACCAGATGACCATCGACGGCCGGGAGAAGATCTACATCGACGTGCCGAACATGATCTGCCGCGTGAACGGGGTCGACCGCCTGGCGCAATCGCGCGCCATCCTCGGCATCTGACAACCAGCTTCGCCCCGGCGTGCAAACGCGGACGCGCCGGGGCGGGGACATGAGCATCCGCGCAGGACACCATCCGCATGACAGATCAGCCCCCCCCCGTGGCCGATACCGGCCCCAAGCGCACCTTGGTCACATTGGAAAATCCGGTCCGCCGAGGCGACACGCTCATCGGCGAAGTGACCGTGCGCAAGCCGGTGGCTGGCGAGCTGCGCGGCCTCAACCTGCAGGACTGCGCGCGGGCCGATGTCAACGCGCTGATCGCGCTCATCCCGCGCATTTCAGAGCCGCCGCTGGTGGCCCATGAGGTAGAGGCGCTGGAGATCGAGGATCTGGCCGCGTTTGGGAGCGCTATCTTCGATTTTTTTATGACATCGGCGATGCGGGATCAGGTCCAGACCTTGTTGGGGACCTGATGGCCGAGATCGCCGCCATTTTCCACTGGCCGCTGGCCGAAATCGCCGCGCTGGACATGACCGCCCTGCTCTACTGGCGCAACGCGGCGGTGCGCGCGTGGAACCGCATGAACGTGCCGGCAAAAGGCAGGTGACGCGATGAGCAACATGCTGCGCCTGGTAGTGAGCTTCGCCACGGTGGACCGGCTCTCCGGCTCGCTCAAGGGTATCGTGGGCCTCGCCCAGTCCGGCAGCCAGCGGCTCGCCGGCATGAAGCGCGAGGCCCGCGATCTCGACCGCGAGCTGCGCGGCGTGCAGGCGGAGCTGGGACGGTCGAGCGGCAACGTTTCCGCGCTGCTCGACCGGGAGGCGGCGCTCAAGACGCAGATCGCCCGCACCAACAGCGAGATGGAGAAGCAGGTGCGCCTGCTCAAGATCCAGTCGCAGGTCGATGCGGTGAAGGCGCGCGGGGAATCGCTCAAGGCAGCGGGCCAGCAGAATATGTTTGCCGGCGCGGCCATCCTCGCGCCGCTGCTGATCGCCGGCAAGGGCGCGGCCGATTTCCAGAGCGGCATGACGGATATCGCGCTCAAGGCGGACCTCTCCCGCAAGGCCACGGCGGGCCTGCAGGCGAACATCATCGCGGCGGCGCGCGCGGCGAAGCAATTGCCCGAGAATATGCGCGCCGGCGTGGACGTGCTCGCGGGCTTTGGCATGTCCCCGCAGGAAGCCACCCGCATGATCGCGCCGATCGGCAAGGTCGCCACGGCCTATCGCGCCGAAATCGCCGATCTGGCGCAGGCGAGCTTCGCCAACTTCCAGAACCTCAAGGTGCCGATCGCGCAGAACGCCCGCGCGCTGGAGATCATGGCGGCGGCCGGCAATGCCGGTGCCTTCGAGATCCGCGACATGGCCCAATATTTCCCGACGCTCACCGCGCAGGCGCAGGCCCTTGGCCAGAGCGGCGTGGCGGCGGTGGCCGATCTGGCGGCCGCCGCCCAGATCGCGCGGCAAGGCACGGGCGATTCCGCCAGCGCCGCGACTAACCTACAAAACCTGTTGGCCAAGATCAACACCAAGGAAACCATCCAGAAATTCAAGAAGATGGGAACCGATCTGCCGACAGCGCTCAAGCAGGCTTACGCGAAGGGCAAGACCCCGCTCGAAGCCATTGCCGAGATCACGAAGAAGACGCTGGGTGGCGACCTCTCGCGCATCAGCTTTCTCTTTGGCGACATGCAGGCGCAGCAGGCCTTGCGCCCCCTCATCCAGAATATGGAGGAGTATCGCCGGATCCGCGCGGAGGCACTGGGCAGCAAGGGCGCGATCGACGCAGCCTTTGCCCGGCGCAGCGAAGACGCGGCGGTGCAGGCGCGCACGCTGGTGGGCAATCTCCAGCGCCTCGCCATCACGCTCGGGCCGGTGCTGCTGCCGCCGTTCGTCCGCATCACGGAAGCGGCAGTCAAATTGAGCGATCGTTTCGTGGCATGGAGCGCGGCCAATCCGCGCCTCTCCGGCACGCTGGTGGGGCTGGTCGCGGGCTTCGGCGCGTTGCGCATCGGGCTGGGCGCGCTCCAGTTCCTGCTTGGCTCCGCGCTGGGGCCATTCGCCAGCCTGTTCGGCCTCATCATGCGCAGCGGCCCCGCCGTGGCCACCGCCTTCGGCCTGATGCGCACGGCGGCCCTGTTCCTTGGCCGTGGCGTGGTGACGGCCGGGGCGATGATGCTTGCCAATCCGCTGGTGGCTCTGATCGTCGGCATCGGCATCGCGGTCGGCACCGCCGCCTATCTCGTCTATCGCAACTGGGACACGATCAAGGCCGCCTTCGGCGCGGGAATCGCGTGGGTGCAGGGCAAATGGGCCGGCTTCAAGGCATGGATGTCGAGCGGCGTCCAATGGTTCATCGGCCTGCATGTCGAGTTCGCACGGGCAGGGGCAATGATGATGCAGGGCCTGTGGAACGGCATTAGCGCGCGGGTCGAGGCGATCCGCAGTCTCATCACCGGAATTGCCGGCAAGGTGGTCGGGTGGTTCAAAAATGTGCTCGGCATCCACAGCCCGAGCCGCGTGTTCATGGGGATGGGCCACCATATCGCCGGGGGGCTGGCGCTGGGCATCGCGCAGGCGCAGGGCGCACCGGCGGCGGCGGCGCAGACGATGGCCGATCGCGTCATTGCCGCGCCGCGCCTGGAGCCGCTGACGCGCGCCGCCGCGCCGGCGGCGGCATCGACCGGGGCCGCGCGATCGTTCGGCCCGATCGCTATCACCATCAACGCCGCGCCGGGGCAGAGCGCGCAGGATATCGCCGCCGAGGTCGAGCGCATCCTGCGCGGTCTTGACGAGCACGCGGGTGCGCGGCGGCGCAGTGCCTTCGCGGATGAGGATTGAGCCGATGATGATGTCCCTTGACACATTCCTCTTCGAGATCGGCACCCTGCCCTACCAGCAGCTCCGCCAGGCGTGGAACTGGCGCCATGCCAAGTCCGAGCGGTTCGGCGCGCGGCCGGCGGCGCAATATGTCGGGCCGGGCGATGAAACGATCAGCCTGACCGGCGCGCTCTATCCCGGCGTTGCCGGCAGCTACTCCAGCATCGCGCGGATCCGCGAGATGGCGGATACCGGCGAGAGCTACCCATTGCTCTCGGGCCGGGGCGAAGTGCTGGGGCAGTGCGTCATCCTCTCGCTGGAGCTGACCAGCGAACTGTTTCTGGTCGACGGCTTCGCCCGCAAGGCCGATTTCAGCCTTGAGCTGGAGCGCGTGGATTGAGCGGCTATCGCCATCCGCGCGCGGGCTGGCAGGTGACGATGGATGGCCGCGACCTGACCGCCACCATGGACCCGCGCCTGATCTCGCTCGCGATCAGCGAGAAACGATCGGAAGCGGCGGATCAGCTCGATATCGTGCTGCACGACAAGGATGGCGCGCTGGCCATCCCGCCGGCCGGCGCCATGCTCAAGGTCAGCATGGGATGGAGGGATGGCAGCAACCTGCCCACCGGCCTGATCGACAAGGGCAGCTTCAAGGTGGATGAAGCCAAGTTCTCCGGCCCGCCGGACATCATCACCATCCGCGCGCGCTCCGCCGACTTCACCGATGCCTTCCGCGTGCGGCGCGAGCGCAGCTTCGTCGGCAAGACGGTGAAGGAGATCGTGGACACCATCGCCGGCGCCAACGGCCTCACCGCCAAGGTGGACGACGCGCTGGGCGGCAAGACGATTCCCGCGCTCGGCTCCGGCGCCAAAAGCGATGCGGCGCTGCTCGCGGCGCTCGGCCGGCGGTTCGACGCCGTCGCCACAGTCAAGGGCGGCACGCTGATCTTCGCCCCGGTCGGCAGCGGGCGCACCGCCAGCGGCACGGCGCTGCCGACGATCGAGATCGACCGGCGGGACGCGCCCCGCATCGACTATGAGCGGGTCGAGCGGGAGAAATATGGCGGCGTCACAGCGAGCTGGCATGACAAGGCGAGCGGCACCCGCAAGACCGTGACGCATGACGGCGGCGGCGAAGGCAAACCCAAGCGGCTGCGCAAGGTCTATGCGAGCGAGGCGGACGCACAACAGGCAGCGGCGGCCGAAGCGAGCCGCATCCAGCGCCGGGTCGCCAAGGCTCGCATCACGCTGGCGCTCGGACGGCCGGATATCTTCCCGGAAATTCCGGTGACGCTCACCGGCTATAAGGACGAGATCAACGGCCGCTCATGGCTGGTCGAGGCCGCCACGCACAAGATGGACGCGCAAGGCGGCCTGTTGACAGAGCTGGAGCTGGAGGCGGCGCGCTAATCCAGCGCCCGGCGCAGCAGCTCATTCACCCGCCCCTGCCAGCCCCGGCCGGACGCGCGCAGGCGATCCACCAGATCGGCATCGAGCCGGATCGAGACGGCCTTCTTCGTCGGCGCCTTCTGCGCACCGCGCGCTTTCTTCATGGCTGCCGCCAGATCGGGATAGGCCGAAAGCGGTTTCGCGCGCGCAAAATCCTCCTTGGTCCACTCGGGATTGTCATGGTCGAACTTGACCGGCTTGTCAGACATGGCGCCTGATCTCCTTTGCGTGTGCCCTGCGCAGGCTGATGACACGATATGCCGTGGCCCGGATCGTGACGGCGGCGCAGTGCCAGATGCCGTCAAGCTGCCCGTAGATGCGCAGGCGGGGTTCATCGAACCGATCATCCTCGACGATCGACGCCACGTCCATATCCACGAAGCGGGCGAGCGAAACGCCATGCTTGTCGATGTTGAGAGCGTCTTTCGCGGGATCGAACTCGATATCCATGCCGATTGTATATACAATTAGCTAGGAGACCGCAAGAGCTAATTGTATATACGATTATTTAGGACAGCCAGAATGCCAAAGCAACCACGATCACGATCAAGCAGACAACGGCTAGCCAGAATTCCTTGATGCGGCCACGACGCTCATCCTTGGTCCAGACAACCGTACAGTGCGGGCAACGCGTCGCCAGCAGGCTCGATGGCTTGCGGCACTGTGGACACGGCCAATCGCCAAACTTCATCGTGCACCCCTCCCCTACTCACGCCAGACCGCTGCCATTTCCCCCCGCGAATTGCCAGCGCGTTTACGACTTTCCTACTCCTCCCGCATTAGCCAAAGATGGAACGTATAGAGAACAAGGGAGGGGAAGAAGTGAGTGCGCAGGCTATGAGGCTGACACCTGGTTGCGAATTGAACTGCGAACGGTGCAGCGTGCGATGCGCTACGATCGTTGCCGCGAGGAACGACCTGTGGCGGGAGATCGAGCAGACTTTGCGGATGCAGTCATTGTCTCCGTGCCCGCAGCGGGCTGAACAGGTCCGATCGCTGCAAAGCCAGCTGGCAGCCGCTGAGCGAGAATTCGCGCGGCTTCAACCCGCGTTGCATTTTCAGGCACGAGCGCCAGCAGGCTTTCCATCATATCAGCAAGGGCATTTTCATTAGGCATCGCCACTGCCATGGACACATATTGAACCCGGCCGGTCTTCGCGAGCGGTTCGGCACGATAGCCACCGCGCCCCTCGGCCACTCGTTGGGGTGATGCGTCGTCGCTCTCGCCGATGAGAAATTCTACGCTCGTCTCCAGCGCGCGGGCGATCTGATAGAGCTTCGGCGAATCGCCAACCTTGCCAGACACCATCTTGCTGATCGCCTGGGGCGACACCTCTATCTCACGCGCAAGCCAGCCCTGCGAGCGGTCAAGCGCGTTTAATCGCTCACGAATCCTGTCTCCCCGGATCATGGCTTATTGTCGCAACTTTGGTTGATGCGCGACAGTATCAACTTTGGTGGTTGACTGTAGTAACTTTGGTTGTCAATATCGCCACCATGGTTGACGCAATGACACCCTACCAAGCCCTGCTCGCAGCGCGCGACGCCGCCGGCAGCAACGCCGCGCTGGCACGCATCTGCGAGGTTTCCGGCACCGCCGTGTGGAAGTGGATACAGAGTTCCAAGCGGCTGCCCGCCGAGCAAGTCCTCAAGGTCGAGGCAGCCACGGGCGTCTCCCGCCACCTGCTTCGCCCCGACATTTACCCCATCGACCATTCCACGTTTCCCACCGATCCCGAGCCTCCCACGGACTGCGCGCCGATCATGTCGGCGCGCAGCTTCGGGCGCCAGTCCAATCGGCAGCCCGTTTTGGACGGGAGCGCGGTGGCATGACGCATCCCACCGACCAGCACCCGCTGGAGTTGCTCATCCTCAATGCCGCGTTCGATGCTGGCGGGTCGATCGCGATGCCGGCGCTGCGCGAGGCGGTGCCCGCGCGCGGCGTGGACATTCGCAAGGCGATCTCCACCCAGCGCAATCTCGGCAATCTGCGCCAGAGCGCGGCGGATCAGCCGATTGCGCTCACCGCCTCCGCCCGCGCGGCGATCGCCGCCGGGCGGGCGCACCGGCCCATGATGATCGTCACCATGCCGGCCAGACGCTGCGGCAAGACGGCGGCGCGCATGCTGCGCCAGATCGGCGCCGACGCCTGTTTGCCCGGCCCTGCTCTCTCCATCGAAAGGCCCGCCGCATGATCCCGCTCCGCGTCACCGGCCGCCCCGGTCCTGCCCAGCGCACCCCGCGCGGGCACCGCATGTTCCATACGCCCGCCCCGCGCGAACGGCGGGCCGAGCGTGAGCCCTGCGATTGCCCGGTGTGCCGCAGCGACTGCGCCGGCATCGTGCCATGCATGAAGGTGCCGTCATGACCGGCAAGAAAGCCAAACTGGAACGGGAAGTTCGCCACGTTTTGCAGGGCTGGGCCGACTGGCACACCCGTGTCGATAGCGATGATGAGAACTGCGCCTATCTGAACGGCGATGGCTGGGACGATGCCGATGCGCTCGCCTGCCACACCCGCGATCTTCTTGCGCGCCTCGCCGCCGCGCCGGGGGACGGCACACCTCCCACAGTGCCCCCGTCCGCCAGCGCAGCGGCAGTGCCCGGCGGCAACGTCCCCCCGCCGCCGGGCACCATCTTCATGGGCAGCGACTGGAGAAGCCGCGCGTGACGAAGGAGCGGCAGCCCCTCACCTTTGAACGCGCGCTGATGCGCATCGCCGGGCAGATCGGCATGGATGGCTGCGCGCAGATCCTCGGCAAGAGCGAGAGCGCGGTGCGCAAGCTCTCCGACCCCGATATCGAGCGCGAGATCAGCATGCGCGATGCGCGGCGGCTCGATGCGGCCTATCAGCGCGCCGGGGGCGCGGGGGCGCCGCTGCTCGAATGCTACGCGCTCCAGCTCGAAATGGGCGGTGACGAAAACCGCGCGTCGCTGGGCGAGATGATCGCCGCCGCCGGCGATGCCGCGCGCGAGACGGGCGAGGCGATTGCCGCCGCCATGGCCGCGATCGAGCGGCACGGCGACCGGCGCCTGCTCACCCGCGCGCTACTCGAAATCGAGGAGGGCGTGGCATCGCTCACCGCCATGGCCGCGCGCCTGGGCGGTTCGGATTATCTTGGGGGGCAGGATGAACAGCGCCGTTCAGTTTGACCACAGCACCGTTTGGGCCCCCATGACGGCATCGCGCGCATTTCGCGACCGGGGGCGCATGCCCATGATGAAATGCCCGGTCTGCGGATCGCGCTCCTTCGTGCGCACGTCCGAAGAACTCACGCCCACGGTCCGCCAGCTTTATTATTACTGCGGCAACATCGCCTGCTCGATGACGTGGAAGTCGATGCTCTCCATCGTCGCGGTCATTTCGCCGTCTGGCATCTCACCTGAATTTCGCCTGCCGCACATCGAGGAGACCAAGCCCCCCGGCCATGAATATGGCCAGATGTCGCTGCTCGACCTGTGTCGGGATGGCGGCGACGATCCACCGGCCTAGCCCCTCCCCATCCATCCGCGACCCATCACCCGCCGGCGAGCCCTCTCGCCGGAGACGCTCTCCCCTTGCCTGCGAGACCAGCCCACCCCCATGCGCGACGATATTCGAAAAGAAGTGCTGGAGCGCCTCGCCGAATTCAAATTCGTGGCGAGCGGTGGCTGGCTGCGCAAAGGCAAATGCCCGCAATGCGGCAGCAAAGAGCTGTTCACCAATGCGGAATCGCCCTGGGTGCTGCGCTGCGACCGGGCGAATAAATGCGGTTGGGAACAGCATGTTAAAGAGCGCTATTCCGATATTTTCGACAATTGGTCGAAACGCTATCAGGCGGATGAGGCCAACCCCAACGCAGCCGCCGACGCCTACCTCTCCCACGCGCGCGGCTTCGATCTGCGCGGGCTGCGCGGCAGCTACAGCCAAGAAAATTATGTCGATCGGGAGACGGGCCAGGCCAGCGCCACGGTGCGCTTTCCGCTGCCCGGCGGGAGCTGGTGGGAACGGCTGATCGACCAGCCCGGCCGGTTCGACCGGAAGGCGCGGTTTGCGTGGGGCAAGGAATATGGCGGCCAGTGGTGGACGGCGCCGGCCGTCACCATGGAGGCGCTGGCACGCGCGCCGCGCATCTGGATCGCGGAGGGCATCTTCGATTCCTTCGCCCTCACCAGCAATGGCGAGGTCTCCGCCTCCGCCATGTCCTGCTACAATTATCCCGAGATCGCGCTGGCCGAGCTGCGCCGCACCATGGCGGAGCTGGAGATCGGCGCCGGGCCGCTGCTCATCTTCGCCTTCGATGTCGGCAAGGCCGGGCGGGAAAAGAGCATCGAGTTCGTCAAGCGCGCGCGGGACGAGGGATGGCTCGCCACTGCCGCCACGCCGCTGCCGGAAGGCGAAGGCGACAAGGTAGATTGGAACGACCTGCATCAGCGCGGGCGGCTGACCCCCGCCGATCTGGAAGAATATCTCTGGCACGGCGAGGTGATGATCGCGCCCAACGCCACTGAAAAGGCGTGTCTGATCT
This sequence comes from Sphingobium sp. 66-54, assembly GCA_001899715.1. Taxonomy (GTDB): domain Bacteria; phylum Pseudomonadota; class Alphaproteobacteria; order Sphingomonadales; family Sphingomonadaceae; genus Sphingobium. The sequence goes on along the minus strand of MKWI01000019.1, from coordinate 37,830 downwards.
TCGATCGCAAGAAGTGGGGCAGCTTCTCGTTCGTCCACGACAGCCGCACCTGGTGGGCCAGCTTCAACCGGGCCCGCATCGCCGAGGTGATGACGGCCGAGGGCGTGACGGAAAAGGCCGCCGCGCGCGCCTGCGCCGATATCGACGAAATCGCGAGCTGCGCCTTCCGTATCCTCTATTTTCAGACCGACGCGGCCACGGACGAGAGCCATTATTATCTCCGGGTCGATACGCCCTCCGGCCGCCGGCCGGCCAAGGCGGCTTTCTCCACGGCGGCGATGGCGGCCGGGCCGGAGTTCAAGAAGCGCCTGCTCGGCGTGGCGCCCGGCGCGCAGTGGGTGGGCAGCACCCGCCAGCTCGAAAAAATCATTGATCTTCAAAAAGGCAAAAGGGGTATCCGCGAAGTGGAGACGCTCGATTTCACCGGCTACAGCCGGGACCATGAGGCGTGGGTGTTCGGCGAAATCGCCGTGCGGCAAGGCCGCGTCCAGCGCATCAACGACGAAGATTATTTCGATTTCGGCAAGATGTCGCTCAAGCTGCGCACCAGCGAGCGGATGCTGTCGATCGACTATGATCCCGATCGGCTCGATACCGAATGGCTGCCTGTCGTCTGGACGGCGTTCGGCACCAACGGGCTGATCGCCACCAGCTTCTGGGTGATGAGCTTCTTCGCGGAGCAGATCCGCGCGCTGCACAAGAGCCTCCCCTTTCTGGAGGCTACCGGCCTGCCCGGCACCGGCAAATCGACGCTGTTCGAGTTCCTGTGGAAAACGGCGGGTCGCGGCGATTATGAGGGCTTTGACCCGCAAAAGGCCACCAGCGCCGCCATCGCGCGCAATCTCGGCAAGGTCGGCAACCTTCCCGTGGTGTTGCTGGAGGGCGACCGCGACGACGACAAGGCCAGCCACAGCCGCCGGTTCGAATGGGAAGAACTGAAAACCGCCTATAACGGCCGCTCGGTGCGCTCGCGCGGCGTGCGCAACGGCGGCAACGAGACCTATGAGCCGCCTTTCCGTGGCGCCATCGTCATCGAGCAGAACAACCCGGTAGACGCCAGCCCGGCCGTGCTGGAGCGTATCATGCAGCTCCATTTCGACAAGGCCGGCTTCACCACGCAAACCAAGATCGCCGCCGCCAAGCTGGAGCACTGGCCGATCGAGGATGTCTCCGGCTTCATGGTCCACATGGTCCGGCGCGAGGCGGATTATCTCAAGGCGTTCCGCGCCGCTTATGCCGAGCATGAGGCGGAGATGGACCGGCGCGGGCAGATCCGTAACGTCCGCATCGTCAAGAACCACGCCCAGCTCGCCGCCGGCCTCGATGCGCTGCGCGCCATCGTGCCCGTCCCCGACGACGCGCGGGCCACAACCATCGAACGCATCTACGCCATGGCCGTCGAGCGCCGCTCGGCGCTATCCGCCGATCATCCCGTGGTGGCGCGCTTCTGGGAACTGTTCGATTACATCGAAGGTCGCGAGGACGAGAACACGCCCCCCGAGCACAGGATCAACCGCCACCGCAAGGATGACGAACTGATCGCCGTTTCGCTGCCGCATTTCGAGGAACGGTGCCGCGCCCGCAACCTCGTCCCGCCCCACGAGCAGGACCTCAAACGTCACCTGAAAGGCTCGAAATCCCGCCGGTTCATCCGCGCGGACAGCGTCAATACGATCAGCGGCCAGTCCCAGCATTGCTGGATTTTCGAGCGGCCGAAAACCCCCACAACCAACCGGAGAAGCGACCATGCGTGACCATGCGCGCGGGCGATGCGCCTGCCTGTTCTGCCGCCACCGCCACGAAATTCCCGGCCTTGCCGAAACCGCCGGCGTGCTGGCCTTCGTCGCCATGATCGGCGCCGCCCTAACCCTCGTTTACAACGGAGTGATCCAGCTATGAGCAAGGCCATAATCGACGCCTGCACATTCGTCTGCACGCGATGCGGGCGAGAACATATCGGCCAGCACGCCCGCGCGATTCCACTGGGCTGGAAGTATTTCAAGGACGGTGCGCTCCGGTGCCCAGATTGCGTTGCCGCCGCACCATTTGGCCATTTGCCACCCACCAAGCCGAAGGGCGGGCTAGAGGCCGGTCAACCCATCGAACCGCCGATCAGCGTCCATGCCGCACGGGATGGCCTCAGATGGCTGGTCGCGCTCAACCCGCTGCGCGTCACCACCCAGCATCAGCCGCTCACCTTCCTGATCGAGCCCGATCAGGCCGATGCTCTCGCCGATGAGTTGCGCCGCTACGCCGCCCTCGCCCGCAACCCCGGAACGCTGGGAGATCGGCCATGAGCTGCAACTGCATCACGGAGATCGAAGCAAAGCTGCCTGACCACAAGCTTGAAATCGCCATCATGTATCGGGGCGGCACGCTGACCGCCGAAACCTGCACAAACCTCCAGCGCCGCGACAACGGCCGGAGAGAAAGCCGGAGCGGTAAGCCCAAAATATTCGCACACACATTCTGCCCCTTTTGTGGGGAGCGCTACATGCCCGACGCGGGAGAGAGCCAATGAGCCTCGTCTGCGCCCGCTGCGATCGCACCGCCCACGGCTCGCCCGATGCGCTGCCCGAGGGCTGGGAGAACCACGCATCCACCCTCACCAACGCCACCTTCCTCGTCTGCCCGGATTGCGCGAGAAAGAGTACGCCGGCAGCCCGCGCCACCGGCGATTCCGCCGCCGATCGGCTGCGCCTGCTCATCGAGCGTGTCGAGCGTCTCGAAGAAGAAAAGCGCGGCATTTCCGACGATATCAAGGATGTCTACGCCGAGGCCAAAGCCACCGGCTATGACGCCAAGGTGATGCGCGAGATCGTCAAGCGGCGGCGCATGGACGGGCACTCGCTCCGCGAATTCGAGAGCTTGCTGGAAACATACCAGGACGCCCTTGGCATGGGCGTCGACGGCGCCGGCCGGGAAGACCCCGAACAGCGTTTCGCCAACTGCGAGGCGGCGGAGCCCGAGCCGGATTATACCGAGGCCGCGCTGCTCGTCCGAGAGCATGGCAAGGCATCCACCAGCTGGCTCCAGCGCCAATTGGCCATCGGCTACAACAGCGCTGCCCGCCTGATCGAGCGCATGGAGCGCGAAGGCGTCGTCTCCGCGCCCGATCACACCGGCCGCCGCACCGTGCTCGCCCAGGAGACGGTGCAATGAGCGCGCCCTTCCACCCCATCATGTCGGTCGATAGCGCCGATCCGCTCACCATCCCGCTCCGCGCGATTGTCGAGGAACTGGCCCGCGAACTGCACCTGCGGCGGGATAGCTACCCGCGCCGCGTCGGCAACGGCAAGATGAGCACGGCGCAGGCCGAATGGCGCATCGACGTGCTGGCTGCCGTCCATGCCGATATCAATGCGGACACGCATCTTGCCTCGCCGGACATGCGCTATTGGCAGGAGCTGCGATCGAAAGCCGATGAGCGCCTGGCGCGCTTCACCTGGGCGGAGATCGTGGCGGAGCTACGGCGCGAAATCACGCTGCGCCGGCGCTATTATCCGCAGGCCATCGCGGATGGCGAGCGCCCGGCCATCGCTCTCCGCCACCAGCTTGAACGCTTCGAGGCTGCCCATTTTTTCTATTGGGTGCAGGCCCGCCGATGGTGGCCCGAGGAACTCGACCACAAGCGCTATCGCCCCGCCGATCTGACCGAGGCCGAACGGCAAACCTTCCGCGAATCCTATGCCCGCCATCGCGAGCGCTTCGTACCGATCGAGGATGCCCCACGCGGCGCCTACGCCGAAACCACCGGCCAGAGCGACGGATGGGCCGCGTGAAAGCCCCGCCCCGCCCCCTTCAACAACAAGCAAAGGAAGCTGAAATGGCAAATACCGTCATCGTCCACGGACCCATGGCCTGTGGGAAGACCAGCAATAAACATCTCATTGCCGCCGCTTTTGGCTGTGAATCGATCGTCGACGATTGGGAGCCCGAGCACGATCATCTGATCGACGGCGCTCTGCACCTTACGAACAGCTCGCTGAACGCCATCCAGGAGGTCGAGCGCATCCGGGCCGCGCAGGTCATCGCCTTCACTGATCTGGATCTGCCTGCGCTCAACGCTACCGTCGAGGAAGCGCTTCCCGAGGGCGATTATGCCATCGTCGAAGTCATGGGACACCGCACACTGGTGGGCCGTCTGTCCGAGGTCGAGCGGTTCGGCACCAAGTTCGCCCAGATCGAACCGATCTTCCAGGGCGAGCTGCTCGCTCCGGTTATGATCGGCGGACAGTCCATTTACCAGCTCACACCTTGCAGCGCGTTCACCGCGTTCAAGAGGGCGCCCACCAGCATCTACGGCCTTCCTCCTAGCGTCGCCGCTAACCTGCCAGCGACCGCACTTCCGGCGCCGAGCCCCTCGCCGGCAGATGGCGACGGCATACCGTTCTAGTCCCGCCCGACATCCCCTCATCCGCAAGAAGGTCACCAACTATGATCGTCATCCGCGTAGAACTATGGTCCGCCGTCACTGGCGAGAAATCCGAACTGGCCCGCATGCACATCTGCAACGAGGGCGGCACCGAGCGCGTCGGCAATTATTCGTGCCGCACGCTCCATGGCCGATCGGCCGCGCAGCTCGACAAGGGCCGGCCACAGCGCACCGGCAGCGTCACCGGACACCGCCGCCTCGATCTGCATGTCTGGCACCTGGTGGCCAAGGCGCTCGCCGCCATGGGCTATGGAGAGAAGTGATGGGGCGGACACTCCGAGACGGCTTCCGTGCGGATATCATGGTCCCGCGCCAGATTGGACCCCATGAGATCATAAATGTCGGCGTGCCGTGCCTGATCGGCGTCTCTCTCGACATCGACGAATTGCTCAAGCGGCTCGGCCAAAAAGCGCTCCGGTCGAAAGGCAAACGAGCAACGGCCTTCCACGGCGCCCTTATCCTCGAAGTTAAGGAGATCGGCCATGAGTGACCGCCCCTGCGACCATCTGCCCGCGTTCATGATCGAAAAGGACCAGAAAACAGGCTCGCTCGCTTTCCGCGCCGAATGCATCCTGTGCGGCATGCACGGCCGCGCCTGCGCCTCGATGGATGAGGCCGAGCAGGATTGGGACCTGCTCACCGCCGGCGAACCCCGGCGCTGCGAACGTAGCGGCGTTGTTCGGCGGGCGTTTATCGCGCGCGGCTTTGACGCATGGTCATGTGACACCGAACCGGCAGACGATGGAAGTAACCGCCATATCCGCGATGATGTTCGCAACCATCTCGATGGTGGCTGGGACTTACTCGCCGTGATGCACCCGCCCTGCACGATCCTCTGCAACTCCGGCGTGAAATGGCTCTATATCGGCGGGAAGAAGGTAAATGGGCCAGATCCCCAGCGCTGGGCCGAACTGGGCGAGGCCGCAGACTTCTATCGCACACTTCGCGACGCCCGCCAGATCCAGCGCCGCGCGATCGAAAACCCGGTCATGCATCGCTATGCGATCGAGATGACGCGGCGCGGCCGGACCCAGTTCGTCCAGCCATGGTGGTTCGGCGATCCATATTTCAAGGCGACAGGGTTGGAATTGATCGGCCTGCCCGATCTGCACCCAACCAACAGGCTCACGCCGCCTCGGCCGGGGACAGCCGAACATAAAGCATGGAGCCGCGTGCATCGCGAACCGCCCGGTCCGGATCGTGCACGCCGGCGCAGCGAAACCTTTCCCGGCCTCGCAGCCGCGATGGCCAAACAGTGGGGCGAGCAGCTTCTCACGGATATGGAAAGGTTGGCGGCATGAAGACGCTCACCATCTGGCAGCCGTGGGCGTCGCTCATCGTTGCAGGCGCGAAGCCCTACGAATTTCGCGGGTGGCGCGTTCCTCGCTCGCTGATTGGCCAGCGCATCGTGATCCACGCAGCCGCGCGGAGGATCGACCGGGATGAAGTCAATGATCTTCTGGTGGTCTTGGCCTTACGGGACAGATCGGACGATATTGCGCGGGCCGCCGCAGAGACTTGCCTCATTCCGGAACGCGCGATCCCGGTGCTCAATCGCGCGCTTGAGGGTGAACTCCCGATGGCCGCCGGCATCGGCACCGCCGTAGTGGGCGAGCCGGTGATCGGCACAGCCGTCGCCGAGCAATTCGGCGTGCCGCGTGCCAACGACAGCGACCGGGATGACCATGCCAACTGGGGCTGGCCGATGCTCGACATCGAGCGATGGCCGGAACCGATCCCCATGCGCGGAAAGCAAGGCTTGTGGAACTGGCCCACGCCGGAAGGGGTCGGGCTATGAGCGGCGAACTCTCCACCGGCGTTTCGCAATCGCGCCGCCGTCGCGCTGGCAAGAAGGTCAAACGCCATCCCTGGGATTGGTATGTCGAGCAGGAATGGGTGACCGAACGGCTGCTCGATTCCGCGCCGATAGACCACGATGTCACGGTGCTCGATCCCTGCTGCGGCCAAGGCAACATCGTCCGCGCGTTACGCGGCCGGGGCATCGCCGCATTCGGCATGGATATGTTCGATCGCGGCGCGCCGCACTTCCTCGGCGCGCATGATTTCCTTGGCAATCAGCGATGCTTGCTCGAAGGCGGCGGGGATTTGTCGATCATCTGCAATCCACCCTTCTCTTACCAGAATGGGCAAATGGCCTTTGGTCTTGCAGAACGCTTCGCCCGCCGGGCACTGGAGATTGCAACCCATCAGGTCGCCACGCTTCTCCCGCTCAAATGGCTCGCCAGCCAAGGCCGCTATCGCCTGTTCAGCGAGCTGACGCCGGCGGGCGTGTGGATCCTGTGCGAGCGCCCCTCGATGCCGCCCGGCGACCAGATCGAGGCGCTCGGCGACAAGGCATATGCGCGCGGCAAGATCGATTACATGTGGGTGCTGTGGGACAAGCGCCGGCGACCCCACGTTGACGATCGCGGCCAGCCCTTCGCTCCGATCTACTGGATCCCGCCGCGCGACATTGAGACATGAGCGAGCCGGTCAAACTTCTGACTGAAAGCGAAGCGGCGCGAACGCTCCGCTGTAGCCCCCGCTTCCTGCGCAAGTTGCGCGCTGACGGTGAGCTGCCGTATGTTCGGATCGGTCGAAAGCCGCTCTATGATCTGGCGGACCTTCGCCGCCTTATCGAAAGCCGCCGTCAATGCCACTCTATCGCCGCGCAAAGTCACCCTACTGGTGGTATTCAATCACCATCGGGACTCGTCGATTTCGAGGAAGCACGGGCGCGACGGAAGAACGCGCGGCCCGCATCGCCGAAGCCGAGATATATCTCCGACTAAGCAAGTCCGGCCCACCGCGCGAAGGCTGGCGCGTCCGCGATTGCTTCGGGGCCTATTGGAACGACCACGCGAAACACACTGAAAGCGGCGACCAGATATTTCGCCAGCTAGAACGTATGACCGAAGTGTTCGGGGCCGACACTTTGGTGATGGACATCACCAACGCGATGATACTGGATTTTCGGGCTCGGAGGCGCGGCGGGAATATCCCGCTCGATGACAGGCCCGGCCGGCCTGTGGCCGCGCAGACAGTCAATCGCGATCTCGCCTATCTCCAGGCCGCGCTCAACCACATGCGCGACGTGCACGGTCAGCCCTTTCCCGCCCTCGCCTTCAAGCGCCTGCGCGTCCCGGAGCCGGAGCACCGCGTGCGCTTCGCCGCCGCCGAAGAGTTTGAGCGCCTGATGACCGCCGCCCATGCATCGCTGCGGCCGATCATCCTCACTGCCGTCACCACGGGCCTGCGGCGCGGCAACATCCTTGCGATGAAATGGCATCAGGTCGACCTTGCCGGCGGCACCATCACCATACCGCGCAGTAAAGGGCGCAAGCCTATCATCGCACGCTTTGGCGCCCCGCTGCGAGCCGCGCTGGCTCGCACGCCCGCCGATGGGCGCACCGGGCCTGTCTTTGACACCACCAATTTTCGCCGGCGCTGGGCCGCCGCCCTAAAGGATGCGAAAATGGTGGACTTTCGCTTCCACGATCTGCGCCATACCTTTGGTAGCTGGGCGCGCCAGAACGGTGCCGATCTGGCCGATATCTGCGAGGCCCTCGCTCATAGCAGTGTCAGCGTCACGATGCGCTACGCGCACGTGAAACCTATCGGCCAGACAACCGCTTTCGACCGCGTTTCAGCGCTGCTCACGCCAAAGAAAAAGCGGAAACGCGCATAGCTGGGCACACCGCCGGGCACATCAGATAGACTTGCAGTTGATTTTAAACAGAAAATCAGCGGAAGATCCACGCTTAGGAATCTGATGCTCTATCCGGCTGAGCAACGGGCGCGTGCCTTGCGGCGGCCGCAAGGCGGCAGTTTGGCTATGCTACGTGCAATGGCCTGTCAATCGCGCCGCACCGTGAGACTGGCGGTCAGTTAGTCTGATCGGGCGGAGCGATGGGGACAAGCAGCGGCGCCACGGCCAGCCCTTCCTCCGCCATCGCGCGCGCTTCTTCAAGACTGGCCGTCCCGTGGATTGCGGCCTGCTCGGCCTCGCCATAATGCATGGCGCGTGCACGCTCGGTAAAGGCGGCGCCGACCCATTGCGAATCCGCCAGCGCCCGTGTCTGCGCTTCAGCAAGTTCGTTTATCAATGCTTTGATTCGATGGATAGATTGCGCATCGGGTATTGTCGCAACCGCGTGCGATGGGGACGGCGTGTCGACCGGCAGCACCTCCGACCGCCGGTTTCCCTTGGCGCCGACCGCAGGGGCCATCACGGCCTTGGAGACATCCTGCCCGCCGCAATAAGGGCAGGCGATCTGCCGGCCGGCGCGCTGGCTCTCATAGTCCGCGCTGGACCGGAACCAGATCTCGAACACATGGCCGCCATCACATTTGAGATCGAATGAAATCATGAGATAACAACATCTTCTATCGCACGTCTGTGCGCAAGAGAGGGGATGCGCCCGCGCACCTCGGCAATGCGGTCCAGCGGCAGATCAGCCCAGTACAGGCCCGGCTGCGTGCCCGCGTCGAGCAGTATCGTCCCCCACGGATCGACCACCAGGCTATGGCCATAGGTCCGCCGGCCGTCCTCGTGCAAGCCGACCTGCGCGGTTGCGACGATGAAAGCGGAGGACTCGATAGCGCGTGCGCGCAGCAGCACATGCCAGTGCGCCTCTCCGCTCGGCACGGTGAAGGCGGCGGGCACCGAGATGATGTCCGTGCCGGCATTGCTCAAGGCGCGATACAGATCGGGGAAGCGCAGATCGTAGCAGATGGTGAGGCCGAGATTGCCCCAGGGCGTGCGCGCCATCACCGCGCGATTGCCGCCCACATAGCTGTTCGATTCCCGCCAGCTTTCGCCGCCAGGCAGATCCACGTCGAACAGGTGGATCTTGTCGTAGCGCGCGCGGATCTTGCCCTGCGCGTCGATCAGGAAGCCGCGGTTGCGCCGCTTGCCGCTCGCCGGATCGCTAAGCGCCAATGAGCCGAGATGGACCCACAGGCCCGCTTCCCGTGCCGCCGCACGCAACGCCGCAAGCACCGGGTCGTCCGCCTCGGTGACGATAACGGCGCCGGAGCGCTCCCGATCACGATCGAGGCAGCCGGACATTTCCGGCGTGAACAGCATATCCGCGCCGCCCGCTGCCGCCGCGCGCACCGCATCGACGAGCGCGCGTGCATTGGCCGCCGGGTCGATGCCCGCGTTCATCTGGAGAAGAGCGATCTTCATCGCCTGCCCGGTCATGCCTCCAGCAGCGCGTCGAGCTTGCCGGCGGCTTCGAGCGCCATGAGGTCGTCGCAGCCGCCGATATGGGCGCCGCCGATGAAAATCTGCGGGAACGTGGATCGGCCGTTGGCGCGCTGGATCATCTCGGCGCGAACGGGGCCGCCCATGGTGCCATCATATTCCTCGAACGCCACGCCCTTGTCGTGCAGCAACGCCCGTGCCCGCGCGCAATAGCCGCAGAAGGCGCGCGTATAAATCTCGACCTGAGGCATGGCAGCATACGTCCCGTTTCGTCCTGTTTATGCGATGTTGGGAAGCGGGCGAAAAAAGTCAATCGCCGGGGCGCGGCACGCGGGCCCAGCAGAGGATTTCCACTCGGGCGGCACCGCCCCGGCGGAGCAGCCGGGCGCAGGCGGTCGCGGTGGCGCCGGTCGTCCAGATATCGTCGATGAGGATCGCGGCGCGCCCCCGTAGCCGCGCCTGCGCGTCCCGTGCCAGTGCGAAGGCGCCGCTGACGGTCCGCATCCGCTCGCGTGCATCGAGAGAATGGAGCGGCGGCGTGTGACGAGTGCGGCGCAGCAGGTCGACCTCTACGGCAACGCCCGTTCGCTTGCCCAGATGGCGGGCGATGAGCGCGGCCTGGTTGAAACCGCGCGACCAGATGCGCCAGCGGTGCAGTGGCACCGGCACGAGCAGCGCCTGTGCGCGCTCTTCCTCGGGGATCAGACGCGCCATATGCGCGGCCATCACGCCGGCGAGGCTCAGGCGGCGGCCATATTTGAGGCGATGGGCCACCGCCCGCCCGACATCGCCGTAACGGAGGACCGCGCGGGCCCGGTCATAGGGCGGCGGCGTGGCGAGGCAGGCTCCACAGAGGCCGTCTGGTCCGATGACGGTGGGCAGGTCGACGCCGCAGCAGGCGCACATCGGCTCGCCGAGGAAGGCGATGGTGCTCCAACAATCGGCGCAGAAGGTGCCAGGCTGCGCGACGATGGTGCCGCAGGCGGCGCAGCGCGGCGGCAGGGCATAATCGAGCAGCGGTTGGAAGGCGCGTTCAAAAAAGACAGCGGCAGGCATCGCGCATCTTGTTCCACGCGGCCGGACGGCGCACAAGCCCGCCCATGAGCGTTCCCCACATCTTCAACGAGCAACTGCGCGCCCGCCGGCGGGACCGCGCGGCGGCGACATTCCCGGCGCACGACTTCCTCTATGCCGCCATGGCCGACGACATGCTGGAACGCCTTGGCGACGTAAGTCGGGTCTTCCATCGCGCGCTGGTGATCGGCTGCCCGGACCAACGGCTTGGGGACGCGCTGACAGCGCTCGGCTGCACGGTGACGTGCGCCGACCCCGGCCCGGTCTGGGCGGCGCGCTGCGGCGGCGCACCGATCCGCGAGGACCAGTTATCGTATGAGGATGGCGCGTTCGATCTTGCGCTATGCTGCGGCACGCTGGATGCGATCAACGATCTGCCGGGGGCGCTGCTCGGCCTTAACCGCATCCTGGAACCGGACGGTCTGTTGCTGCTGAGCTTCATCGGTGCCGGGTCGTTGCCTCGGCTGCGCGCAGCCCTGCTCGCGGCGGACGGTGATCGACCGGCGCAGCGCGTCCATCCGCAAGTCGATGTACGGGCGCTGGGCGACCTGCTGACGCGCGCGGGCTTCGCTATGCCGGTTGCCGACCATCAGCCGCTCGACGTGCGTTACGATTCGCTATTCGGGCTATTGGCCGATTTGCGCGGGATGGGCGCGGCCCAGTGCCTCACCTCGCCTCCCCCGCCCCTCACTCGCGCCGGGCTGGCGCGCGCGGCCGAGCAGTTTGCGCTCGGTGCCGACCCTGATGGGCGCATCGCCGAGCGGTTCGAGATACTCCATGGCAGCGGGTGGCGCCCCAGCGCCAGCCAGCCCAAGCCGGCGCGGCGGGGCAGTGCAAGGGTGTCGCTAGCCGATGCGCTGAAGTCACGGATTTAGAGCGGGCGGTCGGTCAGAGCAGCGCATCCAGCATCGCGACGAGCGGCTGGTCGGCCGGCGGCATCTCCAGCGCGAACAGTTCGTGGCTGCGCAACCAGCGGCTGTCACTCGCCTCGGTCGGCGAGACCATGCCGCGCCATTTGCGGCACACATAGAGCAGCAGCAGCAGCGGCCGCTCGCCGATCTGGCCGGTCGCGAAGGTAGCGGGGGCCAGGCAGGCGGTTTCCGTCTCGATCCCCAGTTCCTCGTTCAATTCGCGGATGAGCGCATGTTCCGGCGTCTCGCCCGGCTCGACCTTGCCGCCGGGGAATTCCCACAGGCCGCCCATATTCTTTTCCATCGGCCGCTGCTGGACGAAAATCCGCGATTGCGTGTCGATCAGCGCGGCCGCCACGACGAGGAGGGGTGGAATAGTGGAAGTGGACATCATGTCGGGCGGGCATCTCTATCAATTATTAACGGATTGGACCTTACATAACCGGCCGACCCGTATCGTCGCAGGGGAATTTCGGTGCGCGCCTTCTTCCGCAAGCTATTGGCTGCCGAGCATGGCGCGACCGCCGTGGAATATGGCCTCATCATCTCGCTGATCGTGCTCGCCATGGTGAGTGTGTTGACGGAGGTTGCCAGTAAAACGACCGGTATGTGGAACCATGTCGCGAATGAAGTTACCAATCATTAAGCATCCATTCTTCACAACCAGAATCGGATTAGCGATTTTTAAATCATTTTCTCTCTAAACAGCGTAGTGCATGCAGATGAATGCATGCTGCGGGGCAGATGATGAATTGAGTATTTGAGGAGGTTCATGATGACGTTCATTCGCAAGTTTTTCAAGAACAACAAGGGTGCCACGGCGATCGAATACGGTCTGATCGCGGCCCTCATCGCGGTTGCCGCGATTGTTGCCATGGGTCAGCTTGGCAGCAACCTCAGCAATACGTTCAACAAGGTCAACAACGGCCTGACGAACAGCCAGTAATAGATATTTTTGTTCGACGACTCCTCGGACAAAGCGAGGCGGCGGCACCCAGGTGTCGCCGCCTTTTTCATTGTGCGGGAAAATTCGCCTCAGTAGGTGATGATCTTGACCCGGCTGCCGGCCTTGAGCGGCGTATTGGCGGCCAGACCGTTGAGCACCAGAAAGCGATCGAGTTGGTAGTCGGTATAGGCCATGCGCCCCGCGAGGCTGTTGGCGGTGTCGCCGTTCCTGACCGTCACCAGCCGCACTCGCCGGGTCCGGACACCGCTTGCCTCAGTGTCGCTCATCCGGCTCACCGAATTGACCAGGCTGCCGAGTGCGCCCAGCCCCTGCCCCGCCGGGTTCACCACGATGAAGTGATAGGCGGTCGATGGGCCGAACTGGTAGGCGACCACCGTCACGTCCAGCCGCTTGCCCTGCGAATTGCTCATGCTTGCCGCGCCCCACGCCGCCGGCAGGCCGTTGATGCTGCTGCGGCGAACCTCGATGGAGGGCCGCTGCCCCTGCCCCGCCAGTTGGGTGAAGATGCCCTGTACATAGGCGGTGAGGTCGCCGTTATAGGCTGTCCCGCTGAACTGCGCCTGCCCGGTCTGCCCGACGATGGAGACCGCGCTGGTGCCGTTCTGGATGGCATAGCCGTTGGGCGCGGTGAATTTGAGCTTGAAGGCGGGATGCAGGAACTGCTGGCCGGAGACGATGCCTTCCTTGGGGTCGTCGCCGTAGAGCACGCCGTCCAGATTGGAGAGGAAGACCTCCGCATTGCGCACGGTGCTGCGCGATCCGGTCGCCTGTGCGTTGGTCAGCGCGCGCTTGACGCGGGAGGCGGGATCGGGGTGGGTGCTCGCCCATTCGGGGATCCCGCTGCTCTGGCCCTGCGTCCGGCTGTCCAGCGTGGTCTGCGCGGCCAGTGAGGCAAGCATGGAGGAAAGCGCCCTGGGGTCATAGCCCGCCTTGGCAAGGTAACGGATGCCGAGATCGTCCGCCTCATATTCCTGCGTGCGGGAGAATTTGAGGGTGAGAAGCTGCGCGCCGGTGCCGATGCCGCGCTGGAGCACCTGCCCCAGCCCCGAGTCGCCGGCGACCACGCCGACCAGCACCTGCCCCAGCACACCGAGGATGCTGTTGCGCTGCGCCGCGCTCTGCCGCTTCTTGCCGTGCTGGGCGGCGACATGGCCAATCTCGTGCCCGAGCACGCCGGCCAACTCCGCCTCGTCGTTCATCAGCGCCATGAGCTGGCGGGTGACGTAGACATAGCCGCCGGGAATGGCGAAGGCGTTGTTCACCGACGAGTTGAGCAGGCTGATGGTGAAGTCGTTCTGCTGGCTCGACAGGCTGGACTGTACGGCGATCCGCCGGCCGACGCTGGTCACATAGGCTGCTTGTGGGCCATCGTAGAGACCGCCGAATTCCGCCAGAAGCTCCGGGTGGGCCTTGGCGCCTTCCGCGCGCTCGGCCTGGCTCATCGCGTTGACGGTCTGGATCTGGCGCTGCTGGGCTGTGCCGGTCGCCGCCAGCGTCAGGCCACCGGCGAGCGCCGCCGCGCCAAGGCAAAATCTCACATAGCCGCGTGCCATGGCGCTCCCTTTTCCTAGCGTGCCCGCGCAGAATAATCCGCCGTTTGCGAAATGCAAACCGGAGCCCGCGCGTTCCCGGCCGTCAGCCGAGCGCCAGAAACTTCTCGGCGCGCTGGTGGCGGAGCTGGTCTGGCGCGAGCCCATCGAGCGTGCCCAATTCCTCCAGGATCGCCTGTTCCAGCGCCTGGATCGCCACATCGCCGGCGCGGTGGGCGCCGCCGACCGGCTCCGGCACGATACGGTCGATCACGCCAAGCGTGGCAAGCTGCTGCGCCGTCACCTGCATGGCCTGTGCGGCGTCGGCCGCCTTGTCCGCCGTGCGCCACAGGATCGAGGCGCAGCCCTCGGGCGAGATGACCGAGTAGATGGCATGCTCGAACATCAGGACACGGTTGGCCGCCGCCAGCGCCACCGCGCCGCCCGAGCCGCCCTCGCCCACGATAGCCGCGACCATCGGTACGCCGAGCGCCAGACAGGCTTCGGTCGCGCGCGCGATGGCTTCCGCCTGCCCGCGCTCCTCCGCCTGCACACCGGGAAAGGCGCCGGAGGTATCGACCAGCGTCACCACCGGCAGACCGAAACGGTCGGCCAATTCCATGAGCCGCGTCGCCTTGCGATAGCCCTCGGGCATGCCCATGCCGAAATTGTGGCGGACACGCGAGGCGGTGTCGTGCCCCTTCTCGTGACCGATCAGCATCACCTTGCGCCCGCCGATGGTCGCAAAGCCGCCCTGGATCGCCTTGTCGTCGCCAAAAGCGCGGTCGCCTGCCAGCGGCAGGAACTCGCTGCACATGCCGGCGACGAAATCGCGGAAATGCGGCCGCTCGGCATGGCGGGCGACCTGCGTCTTCTGCCACGGCGTCAACTTGGCATAGAGATCGGCGAGCATCGTCGTCGAACGCTGCTGGAGCCGCCCGATTTCCGCGTCGATATCCAGCGCGCCGTCATCGGCGGTCTCGCGCAATTCGTCGATCCGCGCCTGCAACGCCGCGACCGGCTTCTCAAAATCGAGATAACTGACCATCGCCGCGCGTTAGGACGCGCGCGGCGCGAGGTCAACGAGCGGATGACGCGCGTTGACCAGCGCGACGAGCCGTTCCGCGTCGACATGGGTGTAGATCTGCGTCGTCGCGATGTCGGCATGGCCGAGCATCGCCTGCAACGCGCGGAGGTCCGCGCCGCCCTCCAGCAGATGCGTTGCGAAGGCGTGGCGCAGCACATGCGGGCTCACCCGTAGCGGGTCGATCCCCGCCTCCGCTGCCAGCGCGCGCACGATCTGGAACAGGCGGACGCGGCTCAGATGCGCTTTGCCGGAGGGGAACAACCACGGGCCTTCCGTCGGCACATGCGGGCGCCACGCGGCCACGGCGGCGCGCGCCCGGTCCGAGATCGGCACCAATCGCTCGCGTCCGCCCTTGCCGCGCAGTATGAGGAACGGTCGGTCGGTGGCGAGCGCACGAGCCGGCAGCGAGACGAGCTCGCTCGCGCGCAGGCCCGAGCCGTAAAGCAGCTCGATCAGAGCGGAGAGCCGCAGATCGAGCGGATTGACCGGCGTACGGGCGAGACGGGCGTCGATCACGGCGAAGATCGCGTCGACATCGCGGTGGCTCAGCACCTTGGGCAAGGGCCGGCGTAGGCTGGGGCGCGGCAACGCATCGGACGGATTGTCGGGCCGGATCGATTCGGCTTCCAGAAAGGCGAAGAACCCGCGCAGCGCGGATGCCTTGCGGGCAAGGCTGGCGGGCGACAGCTCCGCCCAGAGCCCGCCAAGCTCCCCAAGCGAGACTTGCGTGGCATCCGTGAGAGCGCGCAGGTGACGCGCGGCGTCCGTCAGGTCGTTGCGATAGGCGAGCAGCGTGTTGCGGGTAGCGCCGCGCTCGGCTGCGAGCATGGCGAGATAACGGTCGATCATGGTCGCGTCGCGCGCGCTGACGGGCGCCGCTTCTGCGCCCCCGCCGCTCATCCGATCCGGGCCATCGCCTCGGCCGCGACCATGCGGGCATAGGGGTTGAGGCCGGCCCGATCGAGCGCCGCAACGATGAAATAGAGATGCTGCGGCGGCAACGCGCGCCAGTTGGAGCCCTGCATGCCGACCGCCGCGAGCAGCGCCACCGTGCCCGCCTCGCGCCGCTGTGCCGCCGCCATCAAGGCGCGCTGCCAGCGGGTGCGTGGCGCTGTCTCGATGCCATTATCGCGCAGAAGCTGCGCCCGGTCGCTTGCAGGCAGGCGGCCGAGACCGGCAAGCGCGGCGACCAGGCTGCGGCCAAGTTGCTTGCCCTCGCTCTCGTCCTGCGAGACGAAGCTCCCGATCCGATCGCCAGTGAGACCGATTTGCGGGCTCGGCAGGCCAGTCGCCAGCAGCGCCCAGCTTCGTTCCCGCGCCGCGCCGTCGAGCCGGTTCACGACCGCGCTCCAGCGCGCTGCCTGATTGTCATAGCCGCCCGAGAGCATCGCCGCGATCAGCCAGGGCGTATCCGCGCCGGCCGCCTCCGTCGCCGGTAGGACCGCTGCGGCGCGGGCCAGCGCCGGCAGGTTGCCGTAATGGACGTCGCCCGGCCCGGCCCACCAGCCATCGGCGGACGCACCCGTCCACCATTGCCGCATGGCGCCGATCCGCTCGGCGGCCGAGGCGCCCGTATAGGCCGTGCGCAACAGCTCGCCGCGCGCGGTCACAGCATCGTCGGCATCCTCCTCGTCGGCCAATTCCGCGTAGAAATCGCGCGAGGCAATGCCGGAAAAGACGCCGAGCCGCGTGGCAACGGCAACGCCCGGCGAGCGCTGTGTGCGCGTGAGCAGCGGCGCCCGCGCCTCCCATGCGCGCACCTGCGGGCCGACCGTGGTGTAAAGCGCTGCGGGAATCGGTACGTTGGTCGCGCTGGCGAGGCCAAACCGCCAGCTCGTGAGGTTGGTGACGCCGTCCCACTCGATCTTGACCGAGCGGCGGCTATTTGGTCCCGCTCCCACCGTCTTTTCGGCGAGGCGGTAGTCGATGCCCCGCGCAATGCCGCGCCGCTGCGCCTGGTTGAGCAATGCGCTGGCCGTGCCCTGATCGGCGGAGAAGGAGGCGCAGATCGCCTGCGCCATGAACCAGCCCGGCTCATCGGTGAAATCCCGCGCACGCGGCAGCAGCGGACACAGGCCGGCCGGATCAGCCGCTGCCAGATGGGCTTGCATCGCGACCGCGTAGAGGCGCCGCGTATACTGGTCCGAATCGACACTCTGGACCAGCAGCCGGGCATTGTCCGCCTCGCCCATGCGCAGCAGCAGCCAGGCCCGATCCGCCGTCCAGTCCGCACCACCGATATCGCGCGGCGTTTCGGTCTGCGAGATGAGGGCACGGCGCAGCAGGATGCTCGCCCAGCGCGAGAGGAAGGGGGCGCGCGTCACCCGCATGATCGCGGCGAGGTCCTTGCCATGGTCGCGGCCGAATGCGCCGGCGTCCAGCCCGCCCAGGTCGGGCGTCAGCGGGCCGATCAGGTCCAGCGAGCGGCGGGCGGAGGGCGGGAGGTCATATTTCTCGGCGATCTCATCGCCCTCCGCCGCGTTCGATGCGCCGCCTGGCAACGCCGCTGCGGCCTCGTTCAGTGCGGCGGCAGTTGTAGGCGTCGGGCCGGGAGCCGCCGGTGCTGGCGTAGCCGGGGGACTTGGTGTCGGCGTCGGCTGGGATCGGGGCGCGCTCGGCGCGGGCGCCGGCTCGCCGAATCCTTCGGGCAGCAGCGATTCCGGCCCGCCTTGCGCCAGCACGGGGATGGCGAGCGCCAGCGCGCTCAGCCCGGCCAGCCAATATGTCCGAGGGACCTGCACCGCTCGGCCTATTTGCCGAGCTGGTCGGCGGGCACCGGCGTTTCGATCTGCGTCACCGGCTGCTCGCCGCCCTTCCACCAGGAGAGCACCAGCAGCAGGACGATGAGCAGCGGGACGATCCAGACGATCAGCGACAGGGGGTGCCTGCGGCGGCGGAGAGGATCGTTGCGGCTAATTTTCATGATGATCTTTTCGGGCCTTACCGTCTTTCAGGGATGCGAGGGCGGACGTTCGCCGTTGCCTCGGGCGTCGGCGGCTGTATAGCCGCGCAGGTCATGGGGCGAAACGATAAATATGCGCAAGAGGCCGCGCGCACCTCGCTGGTCCTCGTCGGGCTGATGGGCGTCGGCAAGTCGACCATCGGCCGGCGGCTGGCCGCGCGGCTCAGCCTGCCCTTCGTCGACGCCGATGACGAGATCGAGCGCGCCGCCGGCATGAGCATCCAGGAAATCTTCGATACCTACGGCGAGGCGCAGTTCCGCGACGGCGAGCGGCGCGTTATCGCGCGGCTGATCGACGGCACGCCCAAGGTCGTGGCTACCGGCGGCGGCGCTTTCGTCAATGACGATACGCGCCGGCTCATCCTGGAGAAGGCGACCGCGATCTGGCTGGATGCGAACATCGACATTCTCGTCGAGCGCGTCTCCCGCCGCGATGGCCGTCCGCTGCTCAAGGATCGCGACCCGCGCGAGGTGCTGATGGGGCTCGCCAGCGCGCGTGCGCCTTTCTACGCACAGGCGCCGATCCGCATCATGAGTTCGGATTCGCCGCATGACGCAACCGTGGAAAAGATCCTGAAGGCGATCGGCCAATGACAATCGTTCCCGTCTCGCTCGGCGCACGCAGCTATGATGTCCGCATCGAGAGCGGCTTGCTCGATCGGGCGGGCGAGGCGCTGGTGCCCTACGCATCCGGCCGGCCGTTTCTGGTCGTGACTGACGAGCATGTCGCGGCGGCGCAATGGCCCCGGCTGGATACCGCGCTACGCCGTGCCGGGTTGGCGGCCGAACTTGTCACCCTGCCGGCCGGCGAGGCAACCAAAAGCTGGCCGCATCTGGAGGCACTGACCGACCGGATGATCGCCCACGGCATCGAGCGGCGCGATCATGTCATCGCGCTGGGCGGCGGCGTGATCGGCGATCTGGTCGGCTTCGCGGCTGCCATCGTCAAACGCGGCTGCGCTTTCATCCAGATCCCGACCACCCTGCTCGCGCAGGTCGACAGCTCGGTGGGCGGCAAGACGGCGATCAACAGTCGCGCGGGCAAGAACCTTCTGGGTGCCTTCCACCAGCCATCGCTGGTGCTGATCGACCCGGAGACGCTGGACACGCTCGGCGCGCGCGAGGTGCGCGCGGGTTATGCCGAGGTGGTCAAATACGGCCTGATCGATGATGTCGCTTTCTTCGAATGGTGCGAAGCGAACGGCCCTGCCCTGCTCGCCGGAGACCCGGATGCACGCGCTTATGCCATCGCGCGGAGCGTCGCCGCCAAGGCCGCCATCGTCGCGCAGGACGAGCGCGAGACCAGCGGCAGGCGCGCGCTGCTCAATCTCGGCCACACCTTCGGCCACGCGCTGGAGGCGGAGACCGGCTTTTCCGACCGGCTGCTGCACGGCGAGGGCGTCGCGGCTGGCATGGCGCTGGCCTTTAGCTATTCGCTGCGGCGCGGCGAATGTTCGGGACAGGACGCGGGACGGGTCGTTGCCCATCTGCGCGCTGCCGGCCTGCCCGCCTCGCTCCGTGATGCCGGGGTGGATGCGCCCGGCGCGCGGCTTGTCGACCATATGCTGCACGACAAGAAGATGAGCGGCGGCACCCTCCCCTTCCTGCTCGCGCGCGGGATTGGACAGACCTATCTTGCCAAGGATGTGGACCTGGCCGACGTTGCCGCGTTCCTCGACGAAGTTCGCGGCTGAACACGGCTTAGCCCAGCCGGCTGCCGGCGAGGCGCCAGGCGAGCCAGAGCCAGCCGAGAATCATCAACAGGCCGCCAATCGGGGTAATCGCACCCAGCCAGCGCGGCGCGCCGAACGCCATGGCATAAAGCGTCGCGGCAAACAGCGCGCTGCCGGCGAGCAGGATCGCGTTGGGGCCGTTCATCGTGCCTTCGCCGCTGCCGGGAGTCAGCGCCAGTGCCACCACCGCCACGGCGTGGATGAGCTGATAGAGGCCGCCGGTCCGCAGCCATTCGGCCGCCTGCGCATTGGCTGCGCCATGGGCGCCGAAGGCCGAGAATCCGATGGCGATGGCCGCGCTCACGGCCGCGATGGATGCGATCATGCGTCGTCTCCCAACACCTGCTTTTCCGGCAGTACCATCGTCCGTCCGGGGCGGAACAGCAATTCCTTGGCGGCCATCAGCCCCGAGGCGATCTGCACGTCGAGCCGCTTGCGGTCATTGGCGCGATACTGCCGTTCGATCTCGTTTACCTGAGTCTCGTCGAGCCCCAGGCGGGTGAGCGCTGCCCGGCCCATCGCCACGGCCGACTCGAACACTTCGCGCACCGTGCCGGCCAGCGGCAGATCATGCACGGCGATCAGGTGGCTCCGGTCGAACGTCCGCACCAGCACGGCAGCCTGCGGGAAGGCTTCCAGGATTGGTGCGAGAGTGCCGGGGCCGAAATGACGGTCGTCATGGCAGAAGATCAGCAGCGTCGCCTCCTCCGCGCCGGCGCGGCGCAGCAGGTCGAGGCGAGTACCGTCACCATAATAGACTTTGATATCGAGCTGGCTGGACAGCTCGATCTGTGCCGGCTTGCGGTCGATCAGCGTCACGCCGCAACCCTGCCCCATCAGCATCTGCGCGACCGTCTGGCCGAACCGGCCGTAGCCGATGACGATGGCGGTGCCGCGCGGCGCCTTTTCCGGGCCGTCCAGTCCATCCCCATCGCCTTCCTCGTCGGAAAATTCGAGCCGGCGCGCGATCATCAGCAGGAATGGCGTGGACATCATCGACAGCGTTACCACCGCGCTGAACATGCTGGCTGCCTCGGGTGCGATAAGCAGGGCGCCGCGCGCCTGATCAAACAGCACGAAGGCGAGTTCACCGCCCTGACTGAGCAGCAGGCCGAGGCCGAGAGCCTGCCAGCGCGGCACGCCGAACAGCATCGCGATGGGCGTGATGAGCAGCACCTTCACCGCCACCAGCGCCAACGCCATGCCGATGATGAAGAAAGGCTGACGCGCGATGACGCCAAGGTCCAGCACCATGCCGACCGCCACGAAGAACAGACCGAGCAGGATGGTGCGGAACGGCTCCACGTCCGATTCGATCTCGTGCCGATACGGCGAATCCGCCAGCATCACGCCGGCGATGAAGGCGCCGAGCGCGGTGGACAGGTTGAGCGCCTGCATCAGCGCGGCCGAGGCCAGCACCGCGAACAGGCCGATGGCGACGAACAGTTCGCGTTCGCCCAGCCGCCCGATCAGCCGCAGCAGCGGTTGCAGGATGAACCGCCCGGCCAGTACCAGCCCGATAATAGCGCCGACCGTGTAGAGGCCGAGCATCCAGCCCGGCGGCGCGTGGGGATCGGCCGGTGCGCGCGAGAGCGCGGCGATGATGGTGATGAGCGGCACGATGGCGAGGTCTTGCAACAACAGGATGGCGAAGGCCTTCTCACCAAAAGGTGAGTTGATCCGTCCGCTCTCCTTGAGGCCGGGCAGCACCTGCGCGGTGGAGGAGAGCGCGAGCGGCAGGCCCAGCGCGATGGCCGCGCCGAGCGTGAAGCCGGTCATCAGATAGATGACCGCCGCCAGCGCGACGCCGCACAGCGCCACCTGCAACACACCGAGGCCGAAGATATCGTGCCGCAGCCGCCACAGCCGCGTCGGGTTGAGTTCCAGCCCGACGAGGAACAGCAGCAGGACGATGCCGATCTCGGCGATGTGCATCTTGCTCTCGCCGCCGCCGACGAGGGCAAAGCCGTGCGGACCGATCAGCGCGCCGGCAATAAGATAGCCGAGCGTCGCGCCCAGCCCCAGCCGGCGGAACAGAACGACGAGGACCAGGGCAACGCCCAGCATGATGACGCCCTCGCTCAGCAGCAGCTCCGTTGCGGAGACAGCCGCCGCCGGGTCAGCCATGCGCGGAACGATCCGCTAGCACATGTGCGAGGGCGGCCGCTGCCGCCTCGAACGCCAGACGCATGGAGGGATGGCGCGCGGGATAATCGCGCCCGGCGGCCAGCAACGCCAGCCCCGGCCAGTCGGGCAGGGTCTCGCTCTCGCTGGCGAGATAGGCGCGCCATGCTTCGCTCGCCTGCTCGATGGCGGCCCGGTCGGCACCGGCTGCACCATTCGCCAATATGGCGGCGGCCGCCTGCCCCAGCGCGCACGCCTTGGCATCGAGACCGATCGCGGCGATCCGCCCCTCATCATCAAGCCGGAGCGAGACGGTCATGCGGCTGCCGCAAGTCGGCGAGCGACGCTCCTCGATGGCATCGGCGGCGGCGAGCGGAGGGAAATCGGCTACGCTTGCCGCCACGCGCAGCACGTCGATGCTGTAGAGCGTTCCGCTTCCCGTCTTCGCCTCACTCGCCATCGCCGGTATCTTCCTTCTCGTCCGGCATCACATTACCCAGCAATCCGCCCTGGCGGCTGTTCTCCGCGATCCATTCGCTCATTGCCGATCCGCTCGCGCTGAGCAGCGGATAGGAGCGCGAGAGGCGCATCCAGTCCGGTCGGTTGCTCTCCACGCCATATAGGGCGTCATAGCCGATGGTGAACAGCACGTAGCAGATCGTCGCCACCAGCAGGCCCTTGATAGCGCCGAACCCCAGCCCCAGCAGCCGGTCGACCATGCCCAGCATCGAGCTTTTGGTCTTCCCGCCGATGGCCTTGGCCAGCATCTTCCCAAGGACGAAAACGACCCCAAAGACGAGCACGAAGGCGATCAGCGCCGCGCCATATTCCGAGCCGACCCAGCCGGTGAACAGCGCGGTGACGGGCGCATGGAACAGCCGCACGGCGACGATGCCGCCGACCAGCGCCGCCAGCCCCAGCGATTCGGTGACGAACCCGGCGATGAAACCGCGAATGGCGAGGCCGCCGATAAGCAGGAGAACGGCGATATCGAGCGCGGTCATAGCGGCTGGCTAATCGCGCCCGAGCATATGGTCAACAAGCTCGCTCAACCGGGTGAAGCCGGAGGTCGCCAGCCCGTTCGCCAGCTTCGCGCTGGAGGCAGGAAGCAGGGCGCGCTGGAAGCCCAGCTTGGCCGCCTCACGCAGCCGCAGCCCGGCATGGGCGACCGGCCGGATCTCGCCGGAGAGCGCGATCTCGCCGAGCAGCACCGCGTCCTTGGGTACCGGCCGCTCGGACAACGCGGAGATGAGCGCGCCAGCGACCGCCAGATCGGCCGCGGGGTCTTGCAAGCGATAGCCGCCCGCTACGTTGAGATAGACCTCGCAGCTCGCGAAACTGAGCCCGCAGCGCGCCTCCAACACCGCGAGAATCATGGCGAGCCGGCCGCTATCCCAACCGACTACCGCGCGCCGGGGCGTGGCACCGCTGGCCAGCCGCACGGTGAGCGCCTGGATCTCGACCAGCACCGGCCGCGTCCCTTCCAGTGCCGGGAATACCGCCGCGCCCGGCACGCGCTCGTCGCGGTCGGTGAGGAACAGGGCAGAAGGGTTGCCGACCTCCTGCAAGCCTTCTTCCGCCATGGCGAACACGCCGATCTCGTCGGTGCCGCCAAAGCGGTTCTTGATTGCGCGCAGGATGCGATACTGGTGGCTGCGCTCACCCTCGAAGCTCAGCACCGTATCGACCATATGTTCCAGCACGCGCGGCCCGGCGATGGAACCGTCTTTGGTGACATGGCCGACGAGGATCAGCGCCGCCCCGCCTTTCTTGGCGAAGCGGATCAACTCCTGCGCCGACGCCCGCACCTGGCTCACCGTGCCGGGCGCGCCTTCGATCATGTCGCTGTGCATCGTCTGGATCGAGTCGATCACCAGCAGGTCCGTCCCTGCCGCCTGCCCCAGCGTCGTCAATATGTCCCGCACCGAGGTGGCGCTGGCGAGCTGCACCGGCGCATCGCCAAGGCCGAGCCGGCGGGCGCGCAACCGCACCTGATCGGCCGCCTCCTCGCCGCTTACATAGACCACCTGCCGGCCCGCGCGCGCCAGCCGCGCCGCCGCCTGCAACAGCAGGGTCGACTTGCCGATCCCCGGATCGCCGCCGATCAGCGTGGCCGATCCCGCGACCAGCCCGCCGCCCAGCGCCCGGTCGAACTCCGCCAGCCCGGTGCCGAGCCGCGCGGGCAGCGCGCCGTCGCTGTCCAGCCCGACCAACTCGATCGGCCGGCCGCCATCCTGTAGATCATGCTTGACCGAGAAGGCCGTTGGCGGCGCTTCCTCGATCAGAGTGTTCCATTCGCCGCAATCGTCGCACTGCCCCTGCCAACGCGAGGCGACCGATCCACAACTCTGGCAGACAAAACGGCGTTTGACCTTGGCCATGCCGCTCCCCATATCAGAACGAACCACGAACGCCAGCGCGATTTTCTTGCGCGCAGGCGAGGGAAACGGCAATCAGGGAGCCAATGGTCAAGGTCGCCTCCTACAATATCCGCAAGGCCATCGGCACCGATCGGCGCCGTGCGCCGGAACGCATCATCGACGTGCTCAACGAACTGGATGCCGACGTCATCGCCTTGCAGGAAGCGGACCGCCGCTTCGGCCCGCGCCACGCCGTGCTGCCCGACCGGCTGCTGGAGACGCATTCGGACTATCGCGCCGTCCCCATCCCCACCCGCGCGGAGAGCATGGGCTGGCACGGCAACGCCCTGCTCGTCCGCCGCGATCATCTTGACGAGGCGGCGGGCGATGTCGTTCACCTCCCTTGCCTGGAGCCGCGCGGCGCGATCACCGCCAGCCTGGACGTGCGGGGCCAGCGGCTGCGCATCGTCGGCATGCACCTCGACCTTTCCGGCCTGTGGCGCCGCCGTCAGGCCGCCGCCCTGGTCAGTCAGGTCGAGCATCGCCATGAACATGATCCGGCGATCGGGACGATCCTGATGGGCGACCTCAACGAATGGAGCAGCGGGCGCGGTTGCCTCTCGGACTTCGGCCGGCATTTCGAGATCGCGCCATGCGGCCGCAGCTTCCACGCGCGCCGCCCGGTCGCCTCGCTCGACCGCATCATGTGGCGCGGCGAGCTGACGCTGGCGGACTGCGGCGTGCATATGACGCCGCTCGCCCGCCGCGCCTCCGATCACCTGCCGATCTGGGCCGAATTCACTCTGCCCGTCTGACGGGTCGACAAGCGCCCCGCGCCCCGCCTATCTGTAGGCGATGCGGGAGAAGGAACTGAGGCTTGCGCTCGTTTGCTACGGTGGCGTGAGCCTCGCCGTCTATATGCACGGCGTCACCAAGGAAATATGGCGCCTTGCACGCGCAAGCCGGGACTTCTGCCGCCACGATGGGGAGCAGCCGGCCGGCCCCGACGATACGGTCTACGGCAAGATCCTCGCCGCCTGCCGGGCTGAGGCCAACCTCAAGCTGCGTGTGCTGCCGGATATCATCGCGGGCGCCAGCGCGGGTGGCATCAACGGCGTGTTCCTTGCCCACGCCATCGAGACCGGCCAGTCGCTCGACCCGCTGACCGACCTGTGGTTGCGCTGCGCCGATGCCGACATATTGCTCGACCCGGACGCGCGCCCGCTCTCGCGCTTCACCAAATTCTGGGCGGCGCCGTTCCTCTGGCTGCTGCTGCGCCGGCGCGGCGATACGGTCGACCGCACGGTGGCGCCGGAGATGCGCGAGGAGGTCCGCCGCAAGCTTTCCAACTTCGTGCGCGCCCGCTGGTTCGCCCCACCCTTCGGCGGCAAGGGCTTCTCCCGGCTGATTCTCGACGCGTTCGACGCCATGGCCGGGGGCGAACCGGGCGAGCCGCTGCTGCCGGACAATCACCCGCTCGATCTCTACGTGACCGCCACCGATTTCACCGGCCATGAGGAGGTGCTGCGCCTCAACAGCCCGCCCGAGATCACCGAGACAGAGCATCGCCTGACGATCAGCTTCCATGCGCGCGGCATCCGCCCGCGTCAGCTTGCCGATCCGAGCGAACTGGTTTTCGCGGCGCGCGCAACCGCCAGCTTCCCCGGCGCCTTCCCGCCCTTCACCGTGCGCGAGCTGGACGCGGTGCTTGCCGAGCGCAAGCGGCCGTGGGCGGGGCGTGATACCTTCCTGCGCAGAGTGCTGCCCCAGCATAGCGAGGCCGGCAACGCGGAGGACGCGGTGCTCATCGACGGATCGGTGCTGGCCAATGCGCCCTTCGCTCAGGCAATCGACGCGCTGCGCGACCGGCCCGCGCGCCGCCCGGTCGACCGCCGCTTTGTCTATATCGAGCCGTCTCCCAGCGTAGGAGGCTTCCGCCTCACCTCGCCACTGCGCCACCGGATCACCGGCGAGGGGCTGGTCCCTGGCTTCTTCCGCACCATCTTCGGCGCGGTCAGCGAGATTCCGCGCGAGCAGCCGATCCGTGACAATCTGGAGTTGATTACCGAGCGCTCGACGCGCATCCGCCGCATGCAGCATATCTTCGAAGCGCTGCGGCCGGACATCGAGCGGACGGTCGACCGCACGCTCGGCCGCACGCCCTTCCTGATCCGCCCCACCGCGCGCCGTCTTGCCCACTGGCGGGGTCGGATGCAGCAGAAAGCCGCGCAGGCCGCCGGCTATGCCTATCCGGCTTATGGCTATCTCAAATATTCCGGCATCGTCGAAGACTTAGCGACGCTAATCGCCGCGCTCGCCGGCGAGACTTCACCCATGGCCAAGGAGAAACTGCTGCGGGCTCTACGCACCCACCTGCACGCCAATGGCGTAGATCGCGTCGGCCACGGCACCGCCGATGGCGCCAGCGAGGAACTGATCGCCTTCTACCGTAGCCACGACATCGCCTTCCGTGTCCGCCGCCTGCGCTTCCTCACCCGGCGCCTCTCCGCCGCCGCGCGCGCGGACGAGGATGACGAACCCCGCCGCGCCGGCCGCGAGACCATGCTGGAAATGCTCTATGAGGCGATCACGCTCTATTCGGAGCGGCAGCAGGCCGGCTGGTTCAATGCCACGGCCCGCGAGCAGGCCCGCCGGGCACTCAACGACTTGACCGGCATGCTCGAAACCATCACGCGGCTGCGCGACCTGCGGACACTCGACGATATGGTCGACGCGCGTTTTGCCGCCGCCGTCATGCTCATCGAGCCGGACGAACGCCGCGCCTTGCTCAAGACCTATCTGGGCTTTCCCTTCTACGATGTCGCGACGCTGACGCTGCTTCAGGGCGAAGGGTTGGACGAATATGACCCGATCAAGGTCGATCGCATCTCGCCCGACGATGCCGTGGCTATCCGCTCGGGCGGCGCGGCGGCGACGTTGCGCGGGATCGAGTTCAACAGCTTCGGCGCCTTCTTCAGCCGCGCCTATCGGGAGAACGACTATCTCTGGGGCCGCCTGCATGGTGCTGATCGGCTGATCGACATATTGCTCTCCACCATGCCGCGCGATGCCTTGTCCGATCCCACCCGCCCAAGGGCCTGGAAGCGGGAGGCATTCCTTGCCATTCTCGATGAGGAAGCGCCGCGCCTGCCGGCCATGACGGAGCAGATCGAGCGGATAAAGCGGGAGATCGACGCGGCTATACCGCCGACCTGACGCCCGGTTTCACGCCGATTTCACGAGAGTCACCTGCGAGACGTCAATGCCGCGCCCCGCGAAGCCGCCCTCGCAATACATGAGATAATAGCGCCACAGATCGACGAAATGCTGGTCGAATCGTGCTGGCAGATGCCCATTCTCCACCGCCGCATCGAACTGCTCGCGCCATTTGCGCAGCGTCCAGGCATAATCGAGACCGAAGCGCTGCTGGTCGCGCCATTCCAGCCCGGCGCGCTCGGCAATCTCGCGGAAGCGCCGCTCGGAGAGCAGGAAGCCACCGGGAAAGATATAGCGCTGGATGAAGTCGGCCCGCGCCGCGTAAGCCGGGAAAATCTCATCGTCGATGCTGATGAACTGGATCGCCGCCTTGCCGCCCGGCCGCAGCAGCCGCGCGACGCTCTCCAGATAAGCGGGCCAATAATGCTGGCCGACCGCCTCGACCATCTCGACACTGGCGATGGCGTCGAACGTGCCTTGCACGTCGCGATAGTCCTGGAGCAGCACGCTTGCTCCACCTCCCGCCGCGTGGATCGCGGGCCGGGCGAGCACATGGTCGCGCTGCTCATGCGAAAGGGTGAGACCGAGATAGCCGATGCGCTCACGCTCCAGCGCCTGCTGCGCAAGGCTTCCCCAGCCGCAGCCGATCTCCAGCAGCCGGTCGCCCGGCTTCAGGTCGAGCCGATCCAGCAGAGCGTCGATCTTGCGTATCTGTGCCTGTTCGAGCGACTCGTTGGGGTAAGCCGGGCGGGCGCTGGAATAAGTCAGGCTCGGGTCCAGCCAGGTCGTGTAGAAATCATTGCCGAGGTCGTAATGCTCGGCGATGTTGCGCCGCGCCCCGCGTCGGCTGTTGCGCCTCCCGTGCAGCTTAAGCTTGCCGATGAGGCGCGGCAGACCGGACGAGCGGGCGCTGTTCCCCAGCGAGCGGGCATTGGCGGCGAACAGCGCAAACAACGCGACCGGATCGGGGCTGGACCAGTCGCCCGCAGCCCAAGCGCGATACCAGCCGGTCGAGCCGCTGAGGGCGAGCCGGGCGAGAGCGCGCCAGCTCTCCAGATGGACGATGGCGGAAAAGCCCGGTTCGTTGGCGCCGAGCAGCCGGATCGAGCCGTCCGGCAGATGCAGTTCCAGCGATCCGGTTAACAGCCGCTCGTCGATCCGGTCGATCAGCGGTCGGAAGATGCGCTCGGGCACCAGTCGCCACAGCCCGCGCCGCATGCGCGCACCGGACTTGCGCAAGAAGGCACGCTGGCGCCCCGCTGGCGGACTGTGGACGGTCATGTCTGCATAATGGGAGCTTCCCGCGCCGAGCACAATGGCCTCTCGGGAGGAAGTGGGGCGAGCAAGACGTGGGGCACCACCCTGGACGATACGGCCGGAGCCGCTGTTGGCAGGTTCCGGCTCGACAAGGCGGTTTCAACGGGACCTCATGCCGAACCCGTCTCCGCTTGGCTCGGAGGCAGACGGATATCGTCCAGGCGTCCAGCGACAGTCGTCTTGACCCACGGTGTGCTAACGCGCCGCCCGGTTATTCTCGATCCATTCCACCGGCAGCGCCGCAGCCCTCCCCTGCCACCGGCAGCGTGACCTGCCGCAGGAACCGATCGCCCGGCCGGGGCTCCCCGAAGCGGGCATCGCTGAACAGCACCGTCGCGGTGCAGCGCCCGCGCTCGATATGCGCCATCGGCATGGTCGACCAGCGCATGAAGCGGACAATATCGCGATTGGCGGTCATCGCCCGACGCACCAATGGGTCGCTCATATTGTCCGGCACCGGCGGCTGAGGGTTGAACACCGCTGTCAGGCTGCGCAGCGGATCATAGCTGGCCCGGCCAATCATCCCATCCTGCCGCCAGATCAGCGTGCGTTTCCAGAATAGTGCCGGCTGCTCGCCAGCGAACAGAATATCCGGTTGTGGGTAGGGCGGCGTTGCGATGAGGGCAGAACGGGACAAGAGGGAGATCGCCCCGTTTGCAGAGACATAGGCGCAAAGCCCGATAAGGCCGGCAATGGCCGGCCGACGCCATTGACCGCCGGTTTTCTCCCTCTTTCGGGAAAGCCATATCGCGAACCCCAGTCCCATCCAGATCCAGATATCAATGATGAACAGCGTCTCGGTATGGAACCACAAGGTCTCGAACGGGGACAGGAGCTGAACCGCATAGGTTGTCTGCAAATCGAGCAGTGGATGGGTGAACGCTCCCAGATAGGCAAGCGCCAACAGCCATCCGGCATGCATCGGCAGCCCGCTACGGAATGTTCGCCCGCGCGAAAGCTGCCAGCGGTCGAGCAGCCAGAGCAAGCCGGCGAGCAAGGGCGGCATCAGCACCGACCCGCCGACAAGGCTATGGGTGAACCCGCGGTGGGTGGAGAGCGGCGCCCAGCTCACCCAGCCGAAGAACACGTCGAGATCCGGCATATTCGCGCCGAGGATCAACGCGGCGAGGCCCTTGCGCGTCTTTGTCTTGAGGCCGGTCTGGCCAAGCGCCCAGCCGGCCAGACTGTGGGTGAGATTATCCATACGCCTGCCTTGGGGCAGCTTTCAGGCGCAGGTCAATATAGTCCGCAGCTTTGCCGGACGGCGGGCAGCGTCCGGGCGGTCCGGTCCAGATTGTGGAGCAGCCACAGTCGATTCCGTCACCCCGGACTCCGGGGTCCCGCTTTCCGAACACGGGCCGATTCAGCGCTTGAGCGCAGAATAGGGGTAGAAGGCGGACCTTAAAACCACCTGCGCCGCGTTCCATCATCGGTGGAGAAGGAAGCGGGAACCCCGGATCAAGTCCGGGGTGACGATAGTCGGAGGCGCAGCTCCTTACTTTCCCCTCGTTTGGCGAGGGCGGGTTTGAGCACGCGGAACCGGCCACTCATTCATGGCGGGAGCATGCCCACGTCCCTACAGCGCCGGCCCCTTCGCCGCATCCGCGTCCGCCTTCACGGTCCATGTCTGGCCCTGGCTGACCAGTTTCTGGAGATCCGGGGTCTTGCCGCGAGCGCCTTGCTCGTTCTGCTCCACCACAGCCTGCTCGAAGCTGGTAGCGGGATCGTCATAGATGACACCGAGCGCCATCGGGAACGGCCCGAACGGCATCTCGACCAGCATATGTGCCACCGAGCGGTTGGCGACATCGTGGACGATCACGTCCGCCGCCCGCCAATCGCCATCGACGACATCGACTACCTTGAGTGCCAGCGCCTCGCGGTCGAGCGCGATGCCCTTGGTACCCTTGGCGAACAGCATCGGCTTGCCGTGCTCGACCCAGAGCTGGCCCTCGTCCGCATTCTTCTTCTCGGTGAAGTCGGCGAACACGTCCTTGTTGTAGACGATGCAGTTCTGGAAAATCTCCACGAACGCCGCACCCTTGTGGTTGTAGGCGGCGGTCAGCACGTCCGGCAGTTGCTTCGAGATATCATAGGCCCGCGCGATGAAGTGCGCGCCAGAGCCAAGCGCGAACGCAGCCGGCCGGGCCGGATAGTCGACCGAGCCGAACGGCGTCGAGGGGCTGCGCGTCCCCGCGCGGCTCGTCGGCGAATATTGGCCCTTGGTCAGCCCGTAAATCTCGTTGTTGAACAGCAGGATCTGGCAATCGAGATTGCGGCGCAGCACGTGCATGGTGTGGTTGCCGCCGATCGACAGCCCATCGCCGTCGCCGGTGATGATCCACACGTCCAGATCGGGATTGGCGAGCTTCACGCCAGTCGCCACCGCCGGCGCGCGACCGTGGATGGTGTGGAAGCCATAACTCTCGACATAATAAGGGAAGCGCGAGGAGCAGCCAATGCCGGAGACGAACACGGTGGTCGCCGGGTCCGCGCCGACCATCGGCAGGGTGCGCTGTACCGCCTTGAGGATCGCATAGTCACCGCAGCCGGGGCACCAGCGCACCTCCTGATCGGTCTCCCAATCCTTGAGCGTGGTCTCGACGCGCGGCTTGGCGAGGGTGGCAATGTCGGTCATGCGAGCATCCCTTCGATGGCCGCCTCGATCTCCGCGATGCGGAAGGGCTGGCCCGAGATCTTGTTGAGAGACTTGGCATCGACGAGATACTGGTCGCGCAGCACCGTCTTGAGCTGGCCGGTATTCATCTCCGGTATGAGGATCTGCTCGTAATTATCGAGAAGGTCTCCGAGATTTTCCGGTAACGGCCAGATATGGCGGATATGGATATGCGCCACGTCCAGTCCCTTGCGGCGCGCGCGGCGGACGGCCTGGTGAATGGGTCCAAAGGTCGACCCCCAGCCCACCACGGCCAGCTTGCCATGCGTCTCGCCCAGCGCAACGTCCTGATGCAGTTCGTGCGAGATGCCGAGGATCTTGTCGCGGCGTAGTTCCGTCATCGCTTGATGGTTGGCCGGCGCGTAGTTGATATGGCCGGTGCCCACTTCCTTCTCGATACCGCCGATGCGGTGCATCAGACCCGGTGTGCCCGGCTTGATCCATGGGCGCGCCAGCTTTTCGTTGCGGGCATAGGGCTTGAGGCCACCCTCCGGCACCTGCGTTTGGAAACTGGCGGGGAATTTCGCATAGCCCGCCATGTCCGGCACGCGCCAAGGTTCGGCGGCGTTGGCAATGTAGCCGTCGGTCAGCAGCATCACCGGCGTCATATACTGAATGGCGATACGGCACGCCTCGATCGCGCAGTCGAACGCATCGGTTGGCGAGCGCGCGGCAATCACCGGCATCGGCGCATCACCGTTGCGGCCATAGACGGCCTGATAGAGATCGGACTGCTCCGTCTTGGTCGGCAGGCCGGTCGACGGGCCGCCGCGTTGCGAGTTGACGATGACCAGCGGCAGCTCGGTCATGATCGCCAGCCCCATCGCCTCGCCCTTGAGCGCGATGCCGGGGCCGGACGAGGAGGTGACGCCGAGCGAACCAGCATAGCTGGCGCCGATCGCGCTTGCGATGGCCGCGATCTCGTCCTCCGCCTGGAAGGTGGTGACGCCATATTCCTTGAGGCGCGAGAGATGGTGCAGGATCGCGCTGGCCGGGGTGATCGGATAGCCGCCGAAGAACATCGGCAACTCGGCAAGCTGTGCACCCGCTACGAGGCCCAGCGAGATCGCCTCGGCACCCGTCACGGTCCGGTAAAGCCCCTCGGCCACCGGCGCCGGCGCCATGTGGAGCTGCTTCACCGGCACCGCCAGTTCCGCCGTTTCGCCATAGGCATGGCCGGCGTTGAGCGCGGCGATATTTGCCTCGGCAAGTTCCGGCGCCTTGGCGAACTTGCCCTTGAGCCAGTCGATGATCGGCTGACGCTCGCGGTCGAACAGCCAGAGCGCCAGCCCCAGCGTCCACATGTTCTTGCAGCGCAGCGCTTCCTTGTTGCCCAGGCCGAACGGCTTGACGCTCTCCAGCGTCAGCGCTGAAATATCGAACGCCAGCACCTGCCAGCGGGCGAGAGAGCCATCCTCCAGCGGGTTGCTCTCATATTTGGCCTTGACCAGATTGCGCTCGCCGAACTCGCCGGTATCCGCGATGATGAGACCGCCGGCCTTGAGATCGTTGACGTTCGTCTTGAGCGCGGCGGGATTCATCGCGATGAGGATGTCCGGCGCATCGCCCGCAGTGGTAATGTCCGACGAACCGAAATTGATCTGGAACGCGGAGACGCCGAACAGCGTGCCCTGCGGCGCCCGGATTTCAGCGGGGAAATCTGGGAATGTCGCAAGATCGTTACCGGCCAGTGCGGTGGACAGGGTGAACTGCCCGCCGGTCAACTGCATGCCGTCGCCGCTGTCCCCGGCGAAACGGACGACAACGGCCTCTGGCGCGGCTTCGTGGGTGGCAAGCGGTGCGGTCGATGTGGGTGCGGCGGATGCCATGATGAACTCTGATGGATTGCGGATAACCCCGCACCTAATCCTTCCCGTCACGCCGATCAAAGTAGAAAAGTTGCGCAGCACCCGAGCGTTGCCTTTTTTGCGCCGCCTTATCGGCGCAAGCGCGGCGCGCGTGGGCTCTGCATGAAGGACGGACGAGACAAATCAATGCGAGAGACGGCTGAGCTGCCCTATCGCCCCTGCGTGGGCATCATGCTGGCGAACCAAAATGGTCAGGTGTTCGTCGGCAAGCGGATCGATTCGAAGGAAGGCGATGCCTGGCAAATGCCCCAGGGCGGGATCGACCAGGGCGAGACGCCCGAAGTCGCGCTGATCCGGGAACTGGGCGAGGAAACCGGTGTCACCGCCGATCTGGTGGACGTGATCGCCCGCTCCGCCCACGAGCACCTCTACGATCTGCCGGAGGCGCTGGTCGGCAAGCTCTGGGGCGGCAAATATCGCGGGCAGGCGCAGCGCTGGTTCCTCCTGCGGTTCCACGGACGCGACGCGGATATCAACATCGCCACGCCCCACCAGGAATTCGCAGCGTGGCGCTGGGTGGAGGCGGATAGTCTGGTGGACCTGATCGTGCCCTTCAAGCGGCCTGTCTATCGCGACGTCGTGCAGGAGTTCCGCCATCTGCTGTAAGGCGGTGGAATGGTTTCCGCAAAATTAACCCATTAACCATCATTTTATTTGAAACCGGCCGGCCGCTGTGGTGTTTTGGCTATGCGGCCATGAAAAAGATCAAACGCCTCTTCACGATCAGAACCAAGTTCGAGGCCTTTCTGGCAATCTATGCCCTCGGTCTGGGCGCCGCGACGCGCGGCGTTCACTATCTGGAGCAATATCCCGGCTTCGGCGGCAAGCTCCTGTTCCTCGCCTGCTGTAGTGCGGTGATGATTGTCGGCGGACTGATGATCGACGGTGTGGAACTCAAGCGGACTTACGGCGAATAAGGGCCGGGTTCGCGCACCGATTAACACCCCGCTTCGTCCAGACTCGACGTGCTCCTGCGAAGGCCAGAGCCCAGGAAAGGAAGTGCGGTGAGCCCTGGGCTCCTGCCTTCGCAGGAGCACTTCGCCTTTCCTTCGAGCAGCCCTAGGCCAGCACGGTCTCGGCCGGCAGCAATTCATAACCATGCTGGCTCGCCACCGGCGGACAGGTGACATGGCCCTTCCACACATTGAGCCCTGCAAGCAGATGCGGATTGCGGCGCATCGCCTCCTGCCAACCCAGATCCGCGATGGCGCTCGCCAGCGGCAGCGTCACATTGTTGAGTGCGTAAGTGGAGGTGCGCGCCACCGCGCCCGGCATATTGGCCACGCAATAATGGACGATCCCGTCGACGATATAGGTCGGGTCGGCATGGGTGGTCGGCCGGCTCGTCTCGAAGCAACCGCCCTGATCTATCGCGACGTCGACCAGCACCGCGCCCTTCTTCATTGTCCCCAGCATCGCGCGCGAGACCAGCTTGGGCGCGGCGGCGCCGGGGATGAGCACAGCGCCGATCACCAGATCCGCCTGAGAGATGCTGTCCGCCAGATTGGCCTTGCTCGAATAGCGGGTCTTGGCGCGACCTTCGAAATGCAGGCCCAGCTTTTCCAGAACCTCGGCATTGCGTTCGAGAATGGTCACGTCAGCGCCCAGCCCGGCCGCCATCTGCGCTGCATTGGCACCGACCATGCCGCCACCGATCACCACGACCTTGGCCGGTAGCACGCCCGGCACGCCGCCAAGCAGCACGCCCCGCCCGCCATGCTCCTTCTGGAGCGCCGTCGCGCCCGCCTGGATCGCCATGCGGCCCGCCACCTGGCTCATGGGCTTAAGTAGCGGCAGGCCACCGCCGGCATCCGTCACCGTTTCATAAGCGATGCAGACCGCGCCGGAGCGCACCAGATCGCGCGTCAACTCCGCATCGGCTGCAAGGTGGAGATAGGCATAGAGGATCTGCCCCTCGCGCAGCATCGCCCGCTCGGCCTTCGATGGCTCCTTGACCTTCACGATCATCTCGGCGGCGGCGAACACCTCGGCGGCCGTGCCGAGCACCTGCGCACCGGCCACCTGATAATCCGTGTCGGTAGCGCCGATGCCGTCGCCTGCCCCGCTCTCGACCAGCACCTCATGCCCCTGCGATGTCAGGTCTTGCACGCTCTCCGGCGTCAGGCCGACCCGATATTCGTGCGTCTTGGTCTCCTTGACGGTGCCGACGCGCATAGCTTCACTCCTGTCATTGTCCGATTTTGGTCTTAGCGGATTGCGCACCGCGCGGTAGGGGAACGCCGACTCACACCGGCAAAGGATCTCCCATGACAGCCCGGCAGCAGGCCATCACCCTCATCGAACGCTATTATGCCGCATTCAATGCCGGCGACGACGCTGCCATGCTGGCCTGCCTTTCCGACGATATTGCGCACGACGTCAACCAGGGAAAGCGCGAAACCGGCAAGGATGCCTTCCGCGCCTTCCTCGCGCGCATGGCGCAAGCCTATCGGGAGCGGCTCGACGATATCGTCATCATGGCCAATGAGGATGGCACCTGCGCCGCCGCCGAGTTCACCGTCCACGGCACCTATCTCGTGGCGGAGGAAGGGCTGCCGCCAGCCCATGGCCAGCCCTATGCACTGCCTGCCGGCGCCTTCTTCACGCTGGCAGACGGTCTCATCATGCGCGTGTCCGTCTATTACAACCTTGCGAACTGGATCGCGCAGGTCAGCGGCGAAACACCGGCATGAGCACCATCACCATCGAGACCCTCCACCGCCGCGCCGATCTGGAGGCGGCACTGGACGATCTCGCCCACCTGCGGATCGCGGTGTTCCGGGAATGGCCCTATCTCTATGATGGCTCGCTGGCTTATGAGCAGCGCTATCTCGCCAGCTTCATGGACCAGACCGGTGCGAGCCTGATCGTCGCGCGCGATGGCGGGGCGATCGTCGGCGCGGCCACGGCTTCCCCCATGGCTGGGCAGGAAGCGGCGTTCCGGGCGCCGTTCGAGGCGCAGGGGCATGACATTACAACCCTGTTCTACTTCGGCGAATCCGTGCTGTTGCCGGCCTATCGCGGCCACGGCCTCGGCCATGCCTTCTTCGACGCCCGCGAGGCAGCCGCACATGCGGCCGGAGCCGGCGTAGCCTACTTCTGTGGCGTCATTCGCCCGGCCGACCATGCCCTGCGCCCAGCCGATGCGCGCGATCTGGCACCGTTCTGGCGCAAACGCGGCTATGCGCCCGCCGAGGGGCTGATCGCGCATTACGACTGGAAGGATATCGACCAGGTCATGGAGACGAGTCATCCCATGCAATTCTGGCATCGCACGCTATGAGCGCTTTCACCCTCGCCCTCGCGCAATATCCGATCGAGCCGGTAGCGAGCTTCACCGCGTGGCAAGAGCGGATGACCCGCTGGGTGGAGCAAGCGGCGCAGGCTGGGGCGCGGCTGCTCGTCTTCCCGGAATATGCCGGCATGGAGCTGGCCTCGCTCGATCCGGCGAGCATGGGCGATCTGCAAGGCACGCTGCGGTTCGTGGAGGGCCTCGTCGAGCGGATTGACGCGCATCACCGCGCGCTGGCAATGGCGCAGGACGTGCATATTCTCGCCGGCACCATGCCCTATGCGTTGCCGGACGGGCGGGTGGTCAACCGGGCGCGGCTGTTCACTCCGGCGGGGCTCTGCGGTCATCAGGACAAGATCGTCATGACGCGTTTCGAGCGCGAGGACTGGAACATCGACGGCGGCGACACGATCCGTCTGTTCGAGACCGCGCTGGGCCGCATCGGCATCTCGATCTGCTACGATATCGAGTTCCCGCTCATCGCCCGCGCACAGGCTGAGGCGGGCGCGGCGCTCATCCTGTCTCCCTCCTGCACGGATACGATGCAGGGCTATTGGCGGGTGCGCATCGGCGCGCAGGCCCGCGCGCTGGAGAACCAATGCTTCGTCGCGCAGGTGCCGATGGTCGGCATGGCGCCGTGGTCGCCGGTGCTCGACGCCAATTACGGCGCCGCTGCCTTGTTCGCGCCGCCCGATGGCGACTCTCCCGATGACGGCGTGCTCGCCATCGGCAAGTTGGGAGAGCCGCAATGGGTCTATGCAACGGTCGACCCCGACCGCGTAACCCACTGGCGGCGGGAAGGCACGGTGCGCGCCTTCACTCACTGGCCCGAGCAATTCGTCGGTAGCGAAGCCCCTCCCCTCGCCTGCGAGGTGATCGAGCTGCGCTAGAACGGGTAAGAATGGCGGCATTTTTCGGCTGCCCGCCTGCGGCAGACTCTCGGGATAAGCTTCGACAAGCTCAGGGCGAGCGGGTCTGTCTGGCAATCCGCGCTAGGCTCTATACTCGATAAGGTTGCGCGCAAGCGGTGACATTGATTCAAGGCTCCTGCGTTGAGCGGGAGGCTTTG